>NZ_JALAMO010000001.1:0-330545 GCF_026790065.1 Bacillus sp. N13C7
AGGCGTACCTACTGATTATATATACTATTTATATGAGAAAAGAGAAAGCAAGGGCTAAACTGTCCTTGCTTTTTTGATAAGAACGATTTGCGGAAGTCACAGACGCAATATCTATGCCTCTTATTCCGCACTGTATGGCGACGCAAGCCAATACGTCATTAAAGCAAAAATAGCCGTCGGGGCGTTCCTGTCCAGCAATTTTCCCGCTTCTTCCTTGCCGCTTTCGCGTCGGGACGATAAGCGATTCCTCCACAGGCACGCCCGCTTCCTCCATCGCCTGAATTGTTGTCTTATTAAAACTAATGTTGAGCAGTGTTTTACTTTTTATCTCAGTGATTGGAGGAATTATATGTATTGATTGGTTCTACTTAATACCAGCTGTACTTATGATCATCCTCGGAATTATGGTATTTGTAAGGAAAGAAAAAATCTGCTCCTAAATCAGTTTGAATCTGAAAACAAAAATACCGCGACTGGCGGTTCTTTTATTGTATATTCCTGTTTTAAATAAACTGATTCATTATCATTGGACAGTACCATAATCAAAATCAATATCTTTCTTGTCTAAAATCCCCCTTAAAATTTTTAGCATAAGTCATGGTTAAATGTACACTTTTATCTATCCACCAAGTTCCATCATCAGTGTTCGTATCCCAAGTAACATCTATATCCCTGCCCAAATTCTCAAAAAACACCAAATTTCCAACAGCTACTGTTTTTCCGTTGATCTTGTAATATATTAAAACAATTTTCTTATCGAATATACCTGTCCCGTGCTTTACGATTGTTAAACTATAAGGCTTATTAGGACATTGCTCTTCAAGTATAATTTCAGGATTTAAAAATAAAACATAACAGATGAATAAAATTGGCACAATCATTAACCTTGTTAATAATTTTTTATTGATATTAACCCCCTCCAACCAAGAAAACTCCGTTTAACAATCCATTTTATTTGGATACCCCTGCATCTTTTGGACGTACTTCCTCTAAAAAAAGTTGTGCCTTCCCTATAATATTTAACGAATCCAATTTTTAGATTGTCTCTTTAAGGAGGTTTTTCATCTTGAGGTATACAAACAGTCATTTAGAGGATTGGATTGAAAACTTATACAGGAAGATTGATATAACAGAACCTGAACAAATTAATTTTGAACGGATCGCCGAGTCATTAGATATCAGGCTTTCATTTAAACCTGTTACAAGCTTCGCACTTAAACACAGCGGAATTTATAACATATGCTTGGATAGCCGAAAGAGCCGAACTGAACAATGGTATGATTTCGCTCATGAATTTTGCCATATATATAGACATGAAGGCGATAAAAAAACAATGCCTGCAACTTGGACTGATTATTTAGAGTGGCAGTCCAATTATTTTACATATCACTTTTGCATTCCAACTTTCATGTTGCGTAATATGAATCTTTCGTACATACAATCACATGCAATTGAAAATGTAGCTTGGTTATTTAAGGTATCTCCTTCATTCGCTAAGAAACGTTTGAGCATTTATTACAGGAAGCTGACTCAACATTTATTTAATCAAACAGTTACGGGAAATCTATGTACCCCCCTTTTGTAATTAATAATGAAATCCTCATGCATTTACGCGCATTGAAAAAAACTAAAAAAGACGTTTCCCTTCATGATCCGATCGGGCAGGACAAAGAAGGGAATGAAATAAGCCTGATCGACGTATTGAAATCAGAAAACGAAGATGTAATTGATACGATCCAGCTCAATATGGAGCTTGAAAAAGTGAAACAATACATTGACATTCTAGATGACCGTGAGAAGGAAGTGATAGTCGGGCGGTTTGGGCTTGATTTGAAGAAAGAAAAAACGCAGCGTGAGATTGCCAAAGAGCTCGGTATTTCGCGCAGCTATGTATCGCGGATTGAAAAGCGGGCGCTGATGAAGATGTTTCATGAGTTTTATCGGGCGGAGAAAGAGAAGCGGAAGAAAGCGAAGGGGAAATAATGCAGAAGAAGCCGGATCTCATATTCCGGCTTTCTCTAATTCATTTACATGCTTCTTTTAAAACTTTTCGAAACTTATGGAGACAGAATATACGAAAGAGGTATGAAAAATGTCCAACTAACAGCTTGTCTCACTATCTCAACTCGTCAGCACTGATAAGCTCAATTATCATTTCCGAGAAAAACGGTCTGGATCATAGCAAATGACTTGACTTATAAGTCCCTTGCCTGCATCCTCCCTCAACCGATTCAAAGCCGGACGTTCTAAAAGGTCACCAAAAAATCCTTCATCGGCATACTTCAGCACATCCTTAGTCCCTGCTTTCTTTATGCAGGCCTCGATCTGGCTGTCGATGCTCGACCCCTTGATCGCTTGTTCCTCGGTCGATACCCTTACATATATTGCTATCCCTGAATCTCCTTCCTATAAAGTTTTATTAAATAATGATAGCAATCGTTAATGCATTTGTCAGTTTGCGCTCCCTCGATGAATATTACCTTCATAAAATGCATCACCCCTTGGGTAATGGTATGTAATAACTGTTTGTCCTAATGAGGTGATTTTCAATGAGTAAAAAAAGAAAAAACTAGCTACAAATCAGTAACTAGTTTTCACCTTAAAAGATTTAAATGTTTGGTTTCACCATATCTTCTGGTTTAACCATCTCATCAAATTGTTCTTCCGTTAGCAATTTAAGTTGGACAGCAGCCTCTTTTAACGTCAAGCCTTCTTTATGAGCAAACTTAGCAATTTTTGCAGCATTTTCATATCCGATATAAGGATTCAATGCTGTGACAAGCATCAAAGATCCGGAAAGATTTTCTTTAATGGTTTTCTCATTAGGTTCAATACCAACCGCACAATGATCATGGAAAGATTTTATTCCATCACTCAATAACTGCACGGATTGAAGGAAGTTATAGATAATAACTGGTTTAAATACATTTAGTTCAAAGTTACCCTGACTTGAGGCAAAACCAATAGTTGCATCATTCCCCATAATTTGTGCCGCAATCATGGTAAGGGCTTCACATTGAGTAGGGTTGACTTTACCGGGCATTATGGAGCTACCTGGCTCATTTTCCGGGATTGAAATTTCGCCAATACCACAGCGAGGACCGCTTGCAAGCCATCTAACATCGTTCGCAATTTTCATTAAATCAGCAGCTAATGCCTTCATAGCACCATGTACATACGTTATTTCATCATGACTAGTTAACGCATGAAACTTATTAGGTGAACTTTTAAAATGTTGGCCTGTAAACTTCGAGATCTCCTCTGAGACAACTTCTCCAAACTGTGGATGTGCATTAATGCCTGTCCCTACAGCCGTACCCCCGATAGCAAGCTCACGCATTTTATCAGTTGCTTCCAATATCATTTCTTTCGAACGATCAATCATATATACCCAACCACTAATTTCTTGTCCAAGCGTAAGAGGTGTAGCATCTTGAAGATGTGTACGACCTATTTTTACAATGTCATTGAATTTTTTTGCTTTTTCATCTAATGTGTTCCGAAGTTGATCAAGTACAGGAACTAATTGTTCATAGATAGCTAATACACCTGCAACATGCATCGCTGTTGGGAAAGTGTCATTCGAACTTTGACTGCGGTTCACATCATCATTTGGATGTATGGTTTGGATAGAGCCTTTCTCTTTTAGTAAAGATGTTGCAAGGTTCGCTATAACTTCGTTAACATTCATATTGCTTTGTGTACCGCTTCCCGTCTGCCAAACAACGAGTGGAAAATTGTCATCAAATTTGCCTTCAAGAATTTCATCACAAACTGCGGTAATAACCTCTGTTTTTTCACTATCTAAATTCCCTAAACGATTATTAGCAATAGCTGTACTGCGCTTCAATATAGCAAAAGCTTTAACAATACGTTTTGGCATTTTTTCAGAACCTATCTTGAAGTTCTCTTTACTACGCTGTGTTTGCGCTCCCCAAAACTTATCAGCAGGCACCTTTATTTCTCCAAAAGTATCTTTTTCAATTCGATAGTTCATTAAAATAGTCCTCCTTCTGAACACGAAAATAGTTTAAAATTGATATAAAAATTTATTTATTTTGCTGCTAAATTTAGCTTAACACTAATAAATCATGATGTATAATGCATAATAAATATGATTTCAATTCCTTTATGTAATGATTTATCAGAAGAGAGGTTTTTTTATGGAATGGGAACAATTAGAGTACTTTCAAACTCTTGCTCGTATACAGCATGTAACCAAAGCTGCTGAAATGTTATCAATAACACAGCCAGCACTTTCTCGGTCTATTGTTAGATTAGAAAATCACTTAGGTGTTCCGCTTTTTGATAGACAAGGGCGGTCCATTAAATTAAATAAATATGGGAAAATATTCCTCAAGAGGGTTGATTCCATGATTCGAGAATATACAGAAGGAAAGGAAGAAATTCAATCTCTTTTAAAACCGGATCAAGGTGAAGTGTCTTTAGGCTTTTTACACACCCTAGGTACAACAATAGTTCCAAATTTAATTGGAACGTTTAAAGATAATTACCCAAAAGTTCAATTTCAATTAAACCAGTCTCACTCTAATTTGCTTTTAGATAAACTAAAATCAGGTGAGCTTGATCTCTGCCTACTTGCTTCTTTTCCAGTCGAATCACATATAATGTGGAAACCCTTATGGAAGGAGGAGCTTTTTTTATTTTTGCCAAAAAAACATGTGTTAGCTACTCGTGAGGATATTACGTTAAACGAAATAGCTAATGAGCCTTTTGTTTTAATGAAAGAAGGTTTCGCTCTGCGAGTGACAATAGATCATATTTTTGAGCAAGTTAATATTACCCCAAACATTGTATTTGAAGGTGAAGAAGCTACAACAATCGCAGGTTTTGTTGCAGCAGGTCTTGGTGTTACAATTCTTCCTGATTTTAAAGGCTTAGACCAAACGAATATCGCAAAGGTTCGAATTAGTTGGCCAAGGTTTGAGCGTGCAGTTGGTCTCTCTTGGATTAAAGGGAAGCACCTATCACCTGTCACTGAAAACTTCAAGCAATATATCATCAATCAGTTTCCTCAAATAGATTCGATATAGTATGAAATTACTGTTGTTGATGGCACGTCATAGATCCTAGAAATGAAAGCAAAAAAAAAACACCATAAATTTCTTGTGTGTTATCAAAAAAACTTTCTGTAACATCACCCGCGTACCAAGTCCTTAAAGCATTCGATATCGCAGGACTGCATATTCAGGTAAGTTGGTGTGGCTGATCAATGTTTGATTTTAATTGAAATAAAATTCGCTTTCCTTACTAGTATCTCCGGTACTCTAGAAGATGCCAGCTTTAGATACAGACGTCGAAGAATCCTTTATAACAGAATCTGCGAGAGAGAAATCAAACTTTATTTGCCAAATACTCTTCTATCGCTTTTAAAGCTTTCTTTTCTCCTCCTGATTCTTTAAAGCTTTTACTTATCATTTTGACATTTTCACGATATGAAGGAGTGGATAATATGAGTTGCACAGCTTCTTGCAGATTTTTTACACTGACTTCATCAAGGGTATGTTTCGTTTTCGCAGTTCATCATCAATGATAAGCTGATTCATTCATGTCATGTAACTTTCTGGTGATGAAAAAACTACTCCATTTTTACTCCACAATCTGTTTGTATTCTTTTTGTTTTTCACTGCTAAAAATGAGGAAAAAATAACAAATATGATCTTCAAGATAATTCCAACCTCCAATGAATAATTAAGGACATTCTCTAATGCAAAACCTGCTATAAGAAACCCTTCAGATAACATAATGAATAATACTACATAGTTTATTCTTAACTTCATAATTTACATCACCCTCCCTTTCATTATTGTTCTATTGATAACATTCACATTAAAATTAAGTACGGAACAAAGATGAGGAAAAAGTCGTTAAAAATAAAAACAATCATTTGTATATGTAACAATTGCTTCTGTTTTGGTATCTCTCTATCTCTCATGATTGCAAGTATAATTTTTTTCAAACCGAATTATTATCATCAGTCTCTCCTATTTATTTTTGAAATCGTGATACACTTTCTCAAAAGTCTCAAATGATAGCGAAAACTTAGATGTTTTCTCGTTACGATAATTGAGTCACTATGGCAATTTGATTGACCTTTTTGCTCAAACTCAATAAGTGCATTCTCCATTTATTTCTGATTGATATTGTACGATTTCCATTATTCTTTTAAGATGTAACCCTAGTTTTCATACTCTCCTTTCAGAATCAGTAACAAAACCTTAAGTTTTTAAAAGTCTACGTTATTGATCGAAAAAAGGTTTCGAAATAAGATGTTCCTCCAATAAAGAAGGAAATTATGACTTGCAATTGTTCGCATATCTATTAGAGTAACCAGAAAGTAAAGGGTTCACAAATCGATTATCTAAAAATGGTTTGTAGGACTTGAGATTGTCAAGTCTTGTACTTAAATTAAAGGTTAGAGAAAAAAGAAAGAATAAATTCTAGTTTGTACTCGAAAAGAAAAGTAAGTAATTAATTTATATACATTCCGCATATTGTCAATCCAGTATGTTATACTGTAAACAACCTTTGAAGTGTTAAATCTTTTTCTATTACCTTTTACCATCTCCCTACTCGAACGTTGAGTAGGGTTTTTTGAGTTATAATACAAAGAACATAAAAAAACAGGCCCTTTATAAAGAGCCTGTTTGTATAAACGATTTGAAAATTAAGCAGCTTTTTGAACGTTAGCAGCCTGAGCTCCACGAGCACCTTGCTCAACGTCAAACGTTACTTTTTGACCTTCGTCTAAAGATTTGAAGCCGTCACCTTGGATTGCAGTGAAGTGTACGAATACATCGTCTCCATTTTCACGTTCGATAAACCCAAAACCTTTTTCTGCATTAAACCATTTAACTGTACCTTGTTCCATTTTTTTGCCTCCTAGTGCGTTTAACCACACATTGTATTATACTATCCCTGCCCAAAGTATCATCAAGACGAAAAGTCGATATTCATACTATCCTTTACACGAACAAAAATAATTCTTCTTTATCATAGCACAGAACGGAAATAATTACAAATTAATATTATCGTTTTTTTATGGAATTATTAAACATGTGGATACGGGAGACAGAATAAGAGACCCATTAATAACTATGGTTTGAAAACACCGTGGTAATGAATCACGAGTGTCTTCAAACTTTTTTCTTTGCTTAATAGTACACCATTATGGATTGTTAAGGATTTCTTTAAAAAGCTCAGCTGTTTTCTGGAATGTGCACGATACCTCAAACAATCAATGTTCACGTTCAAATAAGCAGATTCCCATAGGGGGGCAGCGTGAGAGTTTGGCCTGATAAAGAGATGGGTATAATCTTTATATACCTTTTGTACCAGGCTGTCTCTCTAATAAAGATCTAATTGAGCTAAATCAGTTTCGCATTTCCAATCATTTTACAGAGGAATTGGAAAACCGATTTATTTAACCGCTTTTGAAAAGGATCCTTAGCTGGCGGGCAAATCAAAACAAAACCATGATACTTATCATATATGGAGTATGACAGCTGGGACTTCATAGGTAATAAAACGTTTTCTATACTTAGATGAAGAACTTTAGGGAAGGGGAAACTTTTATAGAATGAATAAACAAAACCTAAGGACTTTGAGAAAACTGGTTACCCCCTATGAAACGTCCGATTTACAAAAAAGTATTTGTCAAATCATTAACACATTGGTACCTTTTTTCCTGCTATGGTATTTGGCATATAAGAGCTTGTCCATTTCTTATTTCCTTACATTAGCCATTTCTGTCGTGGCGGCAGGTTTTTTAGTAAGAACCTTCATCATCTTTCATGATTGCTGCCACTATTCCTTTTTTAAGAACAGAAAGGCGAATCGAATCCTGGGAACAATAACGGGTATTCTGACTCTGCACCCTTTTGATCATTGGGCACACGATCATTCTGTCCATCATGCGACAAGCAGCAACCTGGACAAACGCGGTACAGGCGATATTTGGGTACTGACCGTTGAGGAATATAAGGAAGCCTCAACTAAGACAAAATTCATGTACCGCTTGTACAGAAATCCGTTTGTTATGTTTATTATTGGGCCGATTTACGTCTTCGGGATTACCAATCGTTTTAATCGTAAAGGGGCAAAACGCAAAGAACGGATGAATACGTATGTAACAAACCTGGGGATCGTCGCTTTGGCAGCACTTTTATGTTGGGCTATCGGCTGGCAAAACTTCCTAATGGTTCAGACGCCAATTTTTATGATATCGGGATCTCTCGGAATTTGGATGTTTTATATTCAGCATACGTTTGAGGATTCTTATTTTGAAGAAGATGAGCATTGGGAATATGTAAAAGCAGCTGTTGAAGGGAGCTCTTTTTACAAGCTTCCCAAAGTCATGCAATGGCTTACAGGCAATATTGGTTTCCATCATGTTCATCATTTAAGCCCGAGGGTCCCAAACTATAAGCTTGAAAAAGTGCATAACAACACGGAACCATTGCAAAACGTTCCGACCATTACACTGGCAACAAGTCTTAAGTCGTTAAAGTTCCGCCTATGGGATGAAGATGGCAAAAAATTTGTTAGTTTTAAGCACTTAAAAAGAACTTCTAAAAGCCAAGTATCAGCTCGGGTAAGAACGGATTAAATAAACTCCCATAATCGTTGATATGGGCAGTGTATCTTGCAGAATAAAAGTGCAGACTCGCGCAAAGGTTTTGTGCAGAGGTCAGCACTTTTTTAATGCAATGCACTTGCAACAAAAAAATACCAAAGGTGGTTAAACCCTTGGTATTATTGGTATGCGGCCGAGAAGACTTGAATCTCCAGCTACGGGTTATTCACCCACTAGACCCTCAACATAGTAAATCCATAATATTGGTTTTGAAAACTTGTTTTCAGTGCACTTTCTAACCTCACTTTACATCATTTCTACAGGTTTATATGAATTATGGTTAATAATTGGTGAGCACAAACAATAAACGTCCATACTACCCTTTTATGACCGGCAGGAATTTTCTACTTGCCGTCGAAAGTAATTGTCGAAAGCAATCTAGGAGGATAGGGGGGCTTAAGGGACTCAAATGTTCTATTACGGAAACCAATTTAATGAAATAACTCTACATGTCAAAAAATTATAAAAAGTTTTTTCCTTTGTATATTTCGTTAAGTCGTATTCGTTGTATTGGCAGAAAGACAAATAAGAATGGAAAGGTTGTTGAAAACATGGGAGCACAATTAAACTCTTATCTAATGTCAGAGGACGCAAGAAGCCAAGCGGATTTTTACGTAGAATCACTTGGTGGAGAAATTGTATCACTTAAAACATTCGGTGAGGTACCAGGAACTCCAGAAGAAATGAAGGATAAAGTTATGCATCTGTCTTTGGTGATAGCTGGAAACAATGTCCTAATGCTTTCTGATTCCTTTGAACAAGTGGTCGGTAATCGTAGCATCAGTCTTGCTTTAACCTATGATAATGAGAGCGAAGCAAGAGAGGCATATGCCAAGCTTGGTGAGGGTGGAGAAAACAAATATCCCTTTGCTTTGCAGCCATGGGGCGCATACTATGGAGAAGTGATTGATAAATTTGGTGTTACATGGATGATTACTAAACCGTAAACCATCCCAAATTCAAAAAAATTCTCTACGTAAAAAAGAGTGTATGCAAAATGATTCAGGAAGTAACCGATTTTATTGAAACGTTAAAAGAACCCTGGCAAAGAAACTCTCTACAAATTTATATAAGTCGTCCATAAGGATATAATGGATGTCCATGAATGCATACAGTAAGAAGCCCATTTTTCGAATAACAGAAAATACGCTGTTGTCATCACGGCATCGGAAAATGCTGTTCGCTTTACAAGCTTTAATGCTACCGAGCTGGAAATTCCTGAAGACATATTCGATGGTTCATTGTCTTAAGCTCCTTGAAGGGGATTCGTTTGATTCCGGGCAGCTAGTGTTATTGGTCAGCCAAACCTCAAAATCACTTTAAATGTAACTCACTAAGTTAGACAGATAAGGTATTCAACAATCGGGCGCTATTCTATTATAAGATGGCGTCTTTTTGCATGATTGGGATCCCAAAACCACTTAATTCCCATCTGAGAGATTTCTTGGAGAACCAAAAGTTATTGCAGTGCCCTATTGCCTTTTTCTCTCAAAAAAAATAAGGTTAGGGCTCAAGGATTTAAATGGGGATACTAATTATATCGTATTTAATTCCATTGTTTCTGTTGATATCAAATAAAAAAACCTCCATTTATGAAGGAGGTTTAGGGTAGTATTATCAAGTTTGAAGACGATCCGAAGCAATATGAAATGTGTTTTGAGTTTGGTTCTCTGTAAAGTCGGTACCGAAACCACATACTAAAACAAATGACAAACCCAGGATAATGCTTAACCTCTTTTTAAAAGTCATACAGGCATTCTCCCCTTTGAATTTGTGTTTGAGTTTCAACCATTTTCTGATGATAAACATAAGATGTTTCAAATTCTTTTGAGTTTGCATAAGCAGCTGCGGTCTCACAGGCAATGTCTTCAACATAAGAATAGTTCTTATTCTTCTCTAAGTATTCTATGGTTTGATTAACTCCATGTTGATCCACCGCATCGACATAAAGAGCTTTTAAATAACCCTGTAATTTTGCGAAAAGCTCATCACCTTGATAAAGAGCTGCTGACAAACCTTTCTTACTTACTTGGATAGCATCATTCATTTTTCCTTGTTTGAAAAGGATTTTTGCATAAGAAAATAAAGAATGTGGCAAGTTTGTGAGCTTTTCTTTTTCTGTAATCTCCACAGCTTGCTTCAAGAATACTTCTGCTTGCTCGTAATCACCACTGTCAGCAAAATTAGTGCCTAAATTATATAGTGCAGAACTGATCAACCTTTTGTTATTCAATTCCTTAGATAACTCTAATGCCTTTTCAAGATGCGGCTGACTTTTTTCATAACGTTTAAAATCAATATAATTCCCTGAGATAACAAACATACACTGAACTTTACGCACCTTATAAAGTTCATATTGATTATAGATATCTAACGCTTGTTTAACGTGATGCATAGACACATGACTTTGCTTCATACCATAATATGCTTCAGCTAACTTAAAATGAAACTCTGCCCTTTCAATCTCATCAGGGACATGTATAATCTGCTTTTCAGCTTCTCTATAATAGTAGATAGCTTTCATGTATTGTTTCTTATCAAACTCGTACATCCCTCTGAAAAACAGAGAATAATACGACAAAAGACCAGATATGCCTTTATTTGAAGTCTCAATTTTTTCAAGAAGTTCGTCAATAGTTGGTCTTATCCGTGTTGTTACGGGTTCCAAATAATCTAACATGAGCTGATGACGGAATTTCATTAGAGAGAAGTAAATAAGTAAATACTCATCTTCCTCCATCTGATTGATCTCTTGCTCCACCTCAGCCTTTAAAATCTCTGCATCCGGGACACTAAATTGACGTATCATTTTATACCATTCATTGATCTTTACGCCAACTTCTGACGATGATAAAACCGGATTCACAGGACCCCTCCTTTTATGTCTTTTTATGTAATATTCTAACATTTCCAAAAAGTGTTTGAACCGCAAAAAAACCGCAAACTTTTTATTCGCTATCTTTGATATGATCAATCAAGTTAATTTTAGGTTCGTTTCTTCTTTCTTCCATGGCAATATTTTGTTATACGATTAAATGAGAGGGTATGATTATGAAAGTCTTTGAAGCTACAGACGCGCCAAAGAATATTTAGAACTAAGGACGCAAATGGTCAACTTGAGAAAAGCTTTACAAAGCATCGCTGAACTAGACAACAGCGAATTCTCAGGTAAAGGCGCTAATAACATTAAAGCATTCTATCACGATCATGTTGGTGTCACTGATCAATGGATCGACTACATTGACATGAAGATCGCATTTTTTAACAGCATTGCCGGAGCTGTCGAGGACAAAGGCCTCTCTGATGCTTATATTGAAGAGTCTTTTTTAGAATATGAACTGGCTAACGCCCATAAAAAATCCAAATCCATCATGTCTGAACAGAAAAAAGCCATGAAAGATATCCAAAACGACATTGACGACATCCTTCCGCTCGACTTGTTTTCAACAGAAAACTTCAAGAATGAGCTTGCGGATGCTAATGACAAACGCAAAAAAACCATTGAAAAACTAGGTGACCTTGACGAAGATTTACTGACAGAATATGCCCTGTCAGAGCCAAATGAACAATTCATCAAGTCAGATTTCAAAAGATCAAAGAAGCAACAGGCAAAGGCAAAAACGCTACGCCCATCCACTACAACGCTAAGGCGTACCGTGAAAGTGATATACATAAAAAAAGGTGATATTGAGAAACAGACTGAAGCCTATTTGAAGATTAAGAAAGAGGAAGCGAAGGAACGAGAGATAAAAGACTTAAAGAAAAAGCTTGCGAATGGTGTCTCAGATCCGGATGAGTATTTAGAAATTGCGAAGAAAATTGGATATGAGAACCTTCAGCCTGCACAGTTACAGTATGTGGTGCAGCTAGAACAAGCAAAACAGCTGAAGTCTGTCGGTGAAAGTGTAATCAATGCAGGTAAAACGGCATTGGATATTATCGATGGGGTTAATGATGGGCTTAACGATGCGATTGATGATACGATATATGGCATCAAGGACTTGGTTGTAGGCGCATGGGAATTTTCACAGCTCCCTATGGAACTAAAACTTGCAAAAACAATTACAACAGTCTTAAGTGTCCCCTCCTACCCTAAAATAATTTGGACAAACATCGTCGATTCATGGAATGATATTAAAACAACGACTATTAACTTAAGAATGGGTCACTTGAAAAATGATGTCCACCCAGTAACAAAAGTTCCCTATGATAAAGATGGATTTCCAATATTCGAATCAAAGCATACACTCACACTTGATAAAGCCGACTTTAAAAAAAAGTAGAGACCAGCATTTTGACAAATGAAATAAACAATTATATAAGCAGATTGAAGAAGACCCATCATTGATTAAAAAGCTTGATTTGAACGAAGATGATTTACTTGATCTTCAAGATGGAATAACACCAGAGAAATACACATGGCACCACCATCAAACTCCTGGAAAAATGGAGCTAGTAGACCGGGTAATTCATGCTAAAACAGGTCACACTGGCGGATATAAAATTTGGGGGAAAGATGAGAAATAGGAGGTTAACCAATGCAAAGTATTAAATGGAGAAAACGAAGCACTTTTCAAGAAGCGTCAAACAGTCAGATCGAAGAGGTAGAAGAGAAATTAAAAATCAAGTTCCAACAGATTACAAAGAGTTCATTAAAGACCATAATGGATGTTCCCCTATAGATAAAAAGGTTGTTTTATTCCAAAATTCTCGAGAATCAATCAACAATTTACTGAGCATAGGAGATCCTACTCGGCCAATTGATCTCCTTAGTACATTTGATAATGTTAAAGGCCGGTTAGTTGATAAAATCATACCTTTTGCTACAGATGTAGGGGAAACCTCTTTTGTTTTGATTACAGAATATCTTCTCAAGAACCTACAATTGTTTTTTGGGATCATGAGATCGCTTATGAAGATAAAGAAGTTCCATTAGCTATGTTTGTGATTCATTCACAGAGTTAATGGACAAACTTGAATAGAATGAACTCGCACCTTCTTGATTATAAAGATGAGAACGAAGCAGAATTCGAAAAAGCCATTTACAATCTAGAAAACTCATATTAAATATGTAGAATGCTCTTCTCATAACGATAAGGGCTTCTTACATAAATACCGTCAAATGTTCTGGTCATTAGTGTTTATCTGGACGGTTTTTTTCGGAATTTCTTTAGTTTTGTTCTATAATAATTTTCATCTGTACACTGATTGCGTTTCCAAAAGTTGGCTCCTCGTTAAACAATATACCTGTCTACAAAAAGTTCGAAATTCATTTTCAGATATTATACTCCGTTTGATTAAGTAACCATAAATTGATAGAAGTCGCATCTGTATGCGACTTCTTGATTTGACTACACATTATATAAATTCAGATTCTCTTTACGATCTTTCCCTGGAGGGTTGCCGAACATCCTTCTATATTCTCTATTAAAATAAGAAGGACTTTCATAGCCAACTTGAAAGGCAGCGTCAGCGGCCTTCATATTTTTCCCGATAATCAACCGCCTTGCTTCATGGAGACGTAACGCTCTCTGGTATTGGATCGGAGTCATCATTGTAACTTGTTTAAAATGATGATATAAAGCTGATGGGCTAAGGTTTACTTTTTTAGCTAGTGCATCTATCTTTATTTCCTGAGAAAAATGATTTCTTAAATAATCCAGAGCAGCAGCCACTTCAGATAATTTACTCCCCTTGGCAACAAGGCTTTTTACTGTGTGACCATGCTTTCCCTGCATAATGCGGTATAGAATTTCCTTAATGATTAAAGGTGAAAGTATTTCTGTATCTTCAGGTGTATGAAGCAGTTTCACGAGTCGGATAAGTGCATCCAGAATGACCTCATCTGTCTGAGCTACAAATATTCCTCGGCCTGTAGCATTATGATTAGTGCTATGTTGCTGATACTCCTTTGAAACCTCTGCAATTTGCATTAAGTTAAAATTCAATCGAAGACATAAATAGGGTTCCCTCTCACTTGCTTTTAAAATTTCCCCGATAACAGGCAGATCGACCGCCACGACTAAGTACTCCCCTTTTCCGTAAAAGAAGTCTTCTCCAATTATAGAAATCACTTTTCTTCCTTGCAGAACAATACACAAAGCAGGTTCATGCATAGTATGTACAGGCATCAGCGGCTTGGCAGATCGAATAAATTCCAACCCAGAGATTGACGTTACGTTCGTACCCTCCTTGGCGGCAAAAGATGACACAAGTTTTGTAAGCTCCTCTTCTTTCGATTGCAATTGCTCTTCTAGAGACATGAAATCCCTCCTTTTATAAGGCTTATCGACTTGGCTTGGAGGATAAGGCAAGAATTAAAGAGATACCGGCTACCACTCCATGTTATCTTTCCCTGATACTATAAGTAGAACAGAAAGGAGCTGATGATATTGGAAAAAAACAATCATTCTTATGGTGGGCTTTGGGTTACCAAAGACCGGTATATCAGGCATGAACTGCTGCCTGATGGACGCTATGTTGAAGCACGCGGCAATGTCGAATGTGCATATACAGGCAATTACCAAATAACAGGTGACCACATTGAATATCAAGATGATGCAGGATTCACAGCAGATGGAGATTTTATAAACGGAATCCTTTATCACGCAGGGATGGTGCTGCATCGTGATAGAAGCTAAAGATTCCTTAAAGAAAAATCACTTAAAAGAGGATGATACAAAGATGAGTATAAAGAATAAAGTTGTTCTTGTCACCGGTGGAAGCAGCGGTATTGGAGCAGCAACTGTTGATTTATTAGCTGAGAATGGAGCTACGGTAATAGCAGCAGCGCGGAGAACAGATAGGTTGGAAACACTCGTGACCACCCTTCAGCAAAAAGGATATCATGCAGATTATAAGCAATTGGATGTGACCGACTTTGGCCAAATGCAGCAAACAGTACAAGAAGTAACAGATGCATACGGAAAGATCGATGTCATCGTAAATAATGCCGGTGTAATGCCATTATCTAAATTGGATTCTTTGAAAATCGCAGAATGGAATCGAATGATTGATGTAAATATCCGTGGTGTCCTGCATGGTATTGGAGCAGTGTTGCCGATAATGAAAGAGCAGAATAGCGGACATATCGTCAATATAGCGTCAATAGGCGCCTATGAAGTTACCCCGACAGCAGCAGTTTATTGCGCGACCAAGTATGCTGTCCGTGCCATCACGGAAGGGTTACGGCAGGAAGCAACGCATAATATTCGAACTACTTTAATTGCACCGGGCGTAACGGCATCAGAACTAGCCGATCATATTACCGATAAACAGGCGAGTGAAGCTATGATCGAATACCGAAGACAAGCGCTTCCTGCTTCTGCTATTGCACATGCCATTCTTTATGCAATCTCGCAGCCAATAGAGATCGATGTAAGTGAATTAATTGTAAGACCTACTCTATCACTATAAAAAATCTCATAATGTATCAGAATTTTCACACAAAACTAATATTGATACTAATGAACACGAGTTAGATGAGGCCGAGAAATTGAACTCGGCCTTTCAGGTTATGGCATATACATGTGACATTATGTGTAGATACCAAGTCTGTATTTTCATACCTGCCATTTCAGCATTAGTCGTGTAGGCCTCAACCTCTTCTTGATTATAAAGATGAGAACGAAAAGCTAAAGCAGAATCCGAAAAGCAATTTACAATCTAAAAAACTCATATTAAATATGCAGAAAGCCTTCTCATAACGAGAAGACTTTCTTACACAAATACGGTCAAATGTTCTGGTCATTAGTGTTTATCTAGACGGTTTTTTTGAAATTTCTTTAATTTGTTCTATAATCATTTTCAGCTGTATACAGACTTCATTTCCAAAAATTAACTCCTCGCGCAAACAACATCCCTGTCTACAAAGAGCTCGACATTTAAGTTCAGATATTCATACTCCGTTTGATTAAGTAACCATAAGCAGTTTGGATCTGTTGATACCTTTGTTATATCGATTAACAAATAACAGCCGTCTAATAAGTAAGCGACAGGAATAAAGGTTGGCTTCAATAAAGCAATCGTCTGCATACTCTCATAGATCTCTTTTAAACTTAAAATGTGAGGTCTGCCACCAACATTACTGCCAGAAATCATTACATTATATATTCTGGCGCCGAAATGTGTTTTCAAAAATACTCGATAATCTTCTTCTGGAAAATTACTGTTCAGCTTCTTTTCACATTCCGTTATTTTTTGATCTGTAGCGCTTGCAAAGAATTGACATTCCACTTCATTGATGGTCCCTTCTTTAGCTATAGTAATTTGTTATAGTCGATGTTAAAATCAGCGTTACACCTCCTTAACTTGCAGGAGGATTTTGGCATATGTATTTTCACACCCGTCAACTACCATCTCATCCAGCATATATTCCTCATATGCATTTTCCCCTATTTGCATTCCATTCTTATCAATAAACTCAATGATTCTGCGGTATGCCTCTTCCGTTTTTCCGCCTATTTCATATCCAACTGCATACAGGCCTCTTGGCCGTATATGATAATTGATATTCTCTATCCCGCCTTTTACTTTTATATAAAAGTAACTGTAATTGTAGAAGTCTTTTTCTAATATTTGTTCCCGTGCAAAGATTCCGCCTATCGGATATCCTTCATCTAACTCATATTGTTGAACTTCATGTATGAGTTCTGAAATTGCAGCGACATATTTTCGTTCCGGTATGTTTAATGTATTTCGGCTTAACATGAATTTTTCTTCATGTAAATATTCAAACGAAATCGAGGAAAAATCAGTCTTAAGTGCTTGTTCAGTTAGCGCCACTTTTGTTTGTAGGATCGTTTGCAGTTGCTTCAGCTTATTTATTCTATTATCAATCTCAATCGATTTTTCTTTTAGAACATGCAGGATCTTGTCTGGTGTTTTTCCTTTTATTAAGAGCTTTATTTCTTTTAAAGGGACACCAAGCTCTTTAAATAGGCTGATGACTTGAAAAACCTCAAATTGATGATAGGAATAATATCTATACCCATTTTCTTTTTTTATTTCCGGAGAGAATAGACCAATCTCATCATAATGAAATAAGGTTTGTTTTTTTACACGGCAGAGCTTCGAAAATTCACCTGTTGTGAAATACTTCCTAACATCTTCGCTCATAAAAACCTCCTTGACTATACGGTAACCATATACCTTATGATTTGATTGTACTTGAAAAGATCTTCAATCAACAAAGAAAAGGATTTTAATAAAGGGGATTTTAAATGAAAAAATCAATAAAAGACCAAAAAATGATATTCATTATACTATTAAGTAATATTTTCGTAGCCTTTCTGGGTATCGGATTAATCATTCCAGTTATGCCTTCTTTTATGAAAATCATGCATTTATCTGGTAGCACTATGGGTTATCTTGTTGCGGCTTTTGCCATTTCTCAGTTGATCACTTCACCTTTTGCGGGAAGGTGGGTTGACCGTTTTGGGAGAAAAAAAATGATTGTTCTCGGGCTGCTTATATTCAGTTTATCAGAGTTGATTTTCGGATTAGGGGCCCATGTTTCAATCTTTTACTTTTCGAGGATATTGGGCGGTATAAGCGCTGCTTTTATCATGCCTGCGGTAACAGCATATGTAGCAGATATTACAACCCCAAAGGAAAGGTCAAAGGCTATGGGGTATGTTTCGGCTGCAATTAGCACCGGCTTTATTATTGGACCTGGTGCGGGAGGGTTTATTGCTGGCTTTGGCATTCGCATGCCGTTTTTCTTTGCCTCCGCCATAGCCTTAATAGCAGCTGTATCTTCCGTTTTTATACTAAAAGAGTCATTGTCAGCAGAAGAACGCCATCAGCTCTCATCTCATACAAAGGAATCAAATTTTTTAAATGACTTGAAGAGGTCTATTCATCCTGTCTATTTCATTGCATTTATTATCGTCTTTGTAATGGCTTTCGGTTTATCGGCTTATGAAACGGTATTCAGCTTGTTTTCTGATCATAAATTTGGCTTTACACCAAAAGATATCGCAATCATTATTACGATAAGTTCCATTGTTGCGGTAGTTATTCAAGTTTTACTATTCGGGAAATTGGTCAATAAGCTTGGAGAGAAAAGAATGATTCAGCTATGCTTAATAATCGGAGCGATCTTAGCTTTCGTGTCTACTGTTATGTCAGGATTTATTACTGTTTTGCTTGTCACTTGTTTTATTTTTCTGGCGTTCGATTTGCTGCGCCCGGCCTTAACTGCTCATTTATCCAATATGGCCGGTAACCAGCAGGGTTTCGTAGCAGGCATGAACTCCACATACACCAGCTTGGGAAATATATTTGGTCCTGCTCTAGGCGGTATACTATTTGATCTGAACATTCATTATCCTTTCCTTTTTGCAGGTTTTGTTATGATTGTCGGTCTTGGTCTTACAATGGTTTGGAAAGAAAAAAAGAATAATGCTACAGCTTTGAATTAATTCTTTTCTTAATAAAATCAAGTATGGTTTGGATGCAGGAAAGGTTCTGTATTAGATCGGCTGCATGTTCCTTGAGGTGATTATGTGAGTATTATCAATCTGTCGCCAATACCAGGAATTTATCTGCCTGCTTCTATTGATGCCTTTCCTCTTCATTCTTCCTATATTTCTAGGAAGCATATTCAGATGGCTTGCTTTTCCGTTAGCCTGAAGTATAACAACGTTATAGATTATCATCCATTGAAAATGATCTTTTTTGGAAAAAGAAAAATAAGGAGATTGCAGTATGAGTATAAAAATAAAAGCAGTAACTGATGATAATCGTGCTGCCATTCTTGCTCTGCATGTCAGCGAAAATCAAATATCATACATTGAATCAACAAAAGCATGTTTAGAGGACGCAAAAGAATGTCACTATTATAAACCTGCGGGACTTTACTATGAAGGAGATTTAGTCGGTTTTGCAATGTATGGATGGTTTCCCGAGTATGATGAAGAAAATAAAAATGGAAGAGTCTGGCTCGACCGATTCTTTATAGACGAACACTATCAGGGAAAAGGATTGGGAAAGAAAATGCTTAAAGCTCTCATTCACCACCTTGCTGAGCTATATCAATGTAAGAGGATTTATTTAAGTATATTTGAAAATAATATTCATGCTCTTCGCCTTTATCAAAGGTTTGGTTTTCAATTTACTGGTGAACTCGATTTTAATGGCGAGAAAGTTATGGTAAAAGAGCTATAGGTTCTAAAATGGTTTCCAAGCCCTCCTTCGTTTGCTCAGAAACGTTTATTTTATTTATTCAACTGGCATATAAACACGTTCCTTATCAGAAACCAAAAAGGTATTTAGCTTTTCATGTTTGATCCCTGTCCGAAGTAAAAGCAGTAACAAAACCAAAGTAGCTACAGTAAGAATCCTGACAACGTCTTTTTAAACGTGTCTCCGTTTTTCTGCTCAAAGAGGTATTTCCCTTGTAATGAAAAATGAATTTATTAGCATTGACGTACTTAAATAAATCTTTATCATAACAGCGGATTTTTATATTATGAGGGTACTTGACTAGGACAACCCTTTTTTTACTGCATAAATTATATTGTGAGACAAGATGATATGAAGGGGTGATTTGATGAGCTGCAACGGTGGATTTAGAAATGCTGACGAGTTCATTCTTGGATCTCGTCGTGGGAACAATTGCGGCAACAATGGAAACAACGGGTTCAATGGAGGCAACAATGTAGAAACAATTGTTTCTCCTACTCGAAATGTTGTGAATACAACAACCAATCAACGTACGGTTAGACGTGTTCATCCAACTCATATTGTGAATGTGAACAGAAATATTACGAGAGTAGAAAATTACTATCCAGTGACACAATCTGTAAAGAACGAAAACATCGTTGAGGAATATGATTGCGGAAGCGACTTGAGAAATCCATGTTGTAAACCAGTAAAAAGATGCAATTCCAATAACAATTGAGAAAACATAGTTATTCGGCATCCTTAGGGATGCTTTTTTATTGCTGAAAAAAACTATAGTTATATTTTATATATACTAGACAGAAGAAGCGAGTAACCTTGCCTTACAAAAGCGAAAAACTCTATAAGTGTTCGTTTGGTATGCATTGTCACTCTATTTACAAGATAGATTTTTATCATATTGACATCAATCAGGTAAATTTATATAATCATCGGGGATATTGAGTAAATGATTTATTTTTAACAGAATATATGATGTTGAGGAAAGTAGTCTTAGAAATTGATTATGTTTTTAACATAACAATATCTGAGACGTTTTTTATTATTTTTTATACAAATCTTACAGAAAAGGAGGTTCTAATAATGAAAAATATTCACAAAGATATTCTTTTAATGATCGTGGGAACATTTTTAATTGCTGCGTCTATTGAGTTCTTTGTTATTCCAAATAAATTAGGAGATGGCAGCACAGTTGGTATTGCTTTGGTTTTATATTATTTATTTCAGATTCCAACTAGTATAAGTACGTTTCTCATAAACCTTGTTTTTATCGCTGCAGCTTATAAATTCTTAACAAAGAAAACGATCCTTTATACCACATTCGGGGCCATTATGACGTCTGTTTTCCTTAAGATTGTCAGCTTTATTCCATTTGCCATCCATGACATCATTTTAGGTATTGTGTTTGGAGCTTTATTAATGGGTGCAGGGCTAGCCATGATTTTTATTGCAGATGGTTCTACTGGAGGAACCACTCTTATAGCTTATTTGTTAAATTATACGAAAGGGTATAGTATTTCAAAAAGTTTATTCTATATGGATAGCTTCATTATATTCGCCTCCATATTTGCTGTAGGTATTAATAACACATTGTACACGTTTATTTTTGTTTATTTGTGCGTTAAGATCGTCGATATCATGATTGAAGGTTTTCATAATAAGAAAGCCATGACCATTATGTCAGATCAATATGAAAAAATTGCCCAGTTCATTACTAGTGAGTTCGGCAGCGCCGCCACTATTTTTTATGGATATGGTTATTATGCTAATAAAGATAAACGCATTATCTATGTTGTTATTAAAAAGAATGAGTTGCTAAGAATGAAGAAGAATGTTCAAGACATTGATCCAAACTCTTTTATTGTTATTCATGAAGTGAAAGAAGTGGTAGGCGGGAAGTTTGGATTGATGAGCAATAAGTTAGCTAAAAAGGCAAATTAAATTTTATTCTATCGCCCGCTTGCATCAAAAAGATTAGCCAACGATTAGCCGAGAACAACAAATCATTTTGAAATAGATCAATTTTAAAATGGTCTGACCCAATAACTAATAAAGATCAATTAGCAGTCCAGCCTAGGCTAAAATATATTTTTATATCAATTAAACTAGCATCACTATCGAATAAGCTCGATCTGCATATCATGTACTATCCTCTTTTAAGGAAGGGTGATGTTATGAAGTCATTTCCATTAATTGTAGTACTATTCATACTATTAATCATCGTTGGGACATCTTTCTTCGGTGGCTATTAAGAACTCACCTTACCTCATATCCATCAGACGCCATTAGAAATCTTTATGGCGTCTGTTTTATTATGCGATTAACTCACCATACAAAGTTTCTGAACCTGTGAAATGTAAATTTCATGCATATATATCCTATCGAAACAATTGTGTCAAGTACTCTTCACTTATAAGAAAATGTCCTTTCCTTTAAGGACTATTGTTGATCGAAAGAGAAAGTTCCATGGTGAGATGAACTCAAGGTATGCCACGTAACAATAATGTGGAGGACCATGAATGTTTCAATCAGTTGTGGGATAAAATGCGTGTTGATGTTCCTCTGCTTCACTATTTAGTATTCGGTAGCTAGACTTTCCAATATGAAGCGGAACATCCAGTTTTTCTAAATCTGGCATTCCACTTTTTAAGAAAAGCTCTTTATCTTGATATCTCTGTAAAACTTCTCCCACAATCCACTCTTGATCGCCCAAAGTGGAAATACTGTGCACTTTACACTCATAAGCAAAATACGCATCAGTTAAAATCGGCACCTCGGTTTTTAGTCCTTCTACGTATTGAATATGAAATTCTTCAAACTTATCGATATCTCTACCACTAAAGGTGCCTAATGCTTGAATGAATTCCGAACATCTCCCCGGAAGAAAATTCACACCGAAAACACCACTTTTTTCAATCATTTTGTAAGTATATGTCTCTTTGTTTACTGATATCCCATACATTCCAGGAGAAGATCCAATATACGTATGCCACCCAGAAGCCATTGCGTTTCTTCCATATTATGTGACGCAAGGCTCTTTTAGCGCTTCAAGGCTTTAGTATGTGACCCTATCCCTCAGGTAATGGCTTACTTAGTTTTAGTTAACATGTAGCTTTGTTTGATCATATCGTATATGTCTTCCTCTGGAACAGTTCCGTCAAGAATGATAGAATTCCAATGGTCTTTGTTGAGATGAAATGCTGGAACTACCGAAGTGTATTTCTGTCTCCAAAAATCAAGAAAACCGGGTTCACACTTTACATTGATCCAAATATGGTCATCTTTTTCAAATATCCATGCAAACACTTTTCTGTTTTCTGCGTGTCGTATTAATGTCCAATTCTTATCACGAAACGGATAATCTTCATATGCATTTTTAAAACTCAAACAATAATCAATTGCCTCCTGTCTGCTTTTCATTGGTTGTCTCTCCTTCAACATATGACTGCCTAGTTTTTCTTTAACTGTTGATGTCCTCTCCTTAATTTAACCAAAAATGAATAAGTGAATAAAACAATCTGATTGGTCACAGGATCAGCACTATCTAACATCAAACCTCCATACTATTTCCCACGTATAAAAAATCCTTCCAACGTAATTAAACAAATAGAAGCTCCCGTTGGTCTACTGCTTATGTATGTTTACTGGCGGTGCGTTGCCTGTTTACCGGCATCATCAATCATAACGGGGACAAATAAACAAAAAAGCTGGTGCCAACTTGCACCAGCTTGAAAACATATTCTTTATGGAGTAAACTGCTCTTTTTCTAAGGTGGCAAATGCTTGGAATACAAACTTATTTTGCCTTGACTTTTAATTGGATATGGTTGGACTTATAGATGACTTCCACTTTGTACTTGCTTGACAATCCGATGGTCTCGATTGAAGAAAATGCCCCATGTCGCTTTTGATAGGTGATGATTGTGGATCCATCAGCCGGTACGTAATTGTCCGTAAAATGGAGGCGTAATGTCCCTTTCATTTTAGCCTTGCCCATAATCTGAAGCATATCCTTTTTCCCGCTTAGATTCAGCTCAAGTATACCCTTGGCAGATTGTTTGTAGTCTCCTCGGATAACCAATTTTCCTGAGACATCTTCCTTCAAGGTGCCTCCGTTGTTTGAAACGTCACCGCTCCCAAAGGCCGTCTTCGAGTCGCCCTCAAGCGTTCCCTGATCGATCCGCGTGCCGCCGGAGTATGTATTGTTCCCCTCCAGCTTTAACGCGCCTGTTCCTTTTTTGGTCAGCTTTCCAGTGCCGGAGATATCGTTTCGCCAGCGATCCAATGCATGGAAGCCGCCTTTTGAAGAATCCATATTCACGGTAACGTCTCTCGCAAAAGCGCCATATCCATCGGCGGCGGAAAAGAGATCAAGCCGTCCCCACCCTTCAGGATCATCAAGAACAGGATAGCCGGAAGGAAGACCGGTAGTGGCTAAAATCCAACGGCGCTGCGTGTGGTCAAGATAAGGAAAACGGGTTTCCAGCAGAACTTCAGCTCCCTTAGGAACTGCCATTGGTTTAACAGGTGAATGGATTTGACCAAATCCATATGTCAATCGTTGGGTGTATTGTTTTTTATTCTTACTATAATCGCTGAATCGGTCTTCCGCTGTACCAGTTTGCGTCAACAACTTCCTATGGGCCTCATCATAAGCAGCCTTTTTCAAACGTTTATTGGCTGGATCAGATAAAATAGCTGCCGCCAAGGCAGTCGCCATGACACGTCCTCCCATTACATCAAGCGGGGAATGCATACCGGCAACAATGCGGTTATTGCCGAGCTCCGAAGCCCGGGTAAGGAGCTCCTGATAACGCTCCGGTACGGCATAAGCCATAGCAAAAGCGCTGAGATATGCAGCATTCGTATGTCCGCTCGGAAAACCTCCGTCTTTGCTCGGATCAGGATTGATAGCGGGAACAAGAGTTGGAACAAGAATAGAATTGCTTTCCCAGCGAAACGGGCGGGGATATTGGAAGTATCCCTTAGCCGGGTTCGTTGAGGAATAAGTGCCGCGTAACGTATTGACCAAGCTCACCATATTGCCGAGACTGGAACTCGTGCTGCCAGAATTGGTTCCTTCGTCAGTATATTTTTTTGTCACCGCATCTGCCGGGATACTGTTAATCGTTGTCGTCGCGCCCGCCTCCATTCGATATACATCGGTAAGCGGACCAAGACCGTCAATCACACTGTAGCTCTGATTCCTGCGATCATCAAAATATGCGGCATTTTCCTCACTAACTGTGCGGCGTTCAGCGATGTCAACAACTTTTTGAATGTTGGCATCCAACACACTGCTGTTCCGTTTGGCACCACTATCCCAAGTGCTTCCCGGCGTCCAAAGCTTATTAAATTCAGATAGCACCCCGATCGCGGGATTAGAATTCACAGTAGTATGTACAGAGCTGTTATTTTTGTAATGATCTACGAAATATCCTGAAGGAGGGGGCGGGGGCGGAGTTACTGTTTTTGGATTCGTTGTTGTGCTCGCATAACAAACACTCATAGAACTTTGAAATAATGCCAGAGAACATAAAGCCACTGCTAAATGCTTCTTCATCCTTAGTATTTTCATTTTTTATCATATCTCCCTTACTTATCTCATAACACTTTTTATTTTGATCGTATCTAAACTTTGTTAATGAAATAATGTTGTTTTATTAATGTTTTGTTTATCTTTCAGGTGCCAATGAGATAGAAGTCTACGTCCGGCGGAGAGAAAAAAACTTAAAAAGACAAAAAGCTGCTGACGAAGAGTCAGCAGCTAACACAGGTGCCTATGGGCATGTTTCAGCATTATTTATAAAAGAACACCAAACTTCATACTAATCATCAATTAATGCGCCATCATCTCATGGGCAATATCGTGTCCGTCCATTTTTGACGGGTAGTAGGTAGGCCAATGTGTGACTTCATCAAGTAAAGCTTCGCGGTCGTCACCCCAATAGAGATGATAATGACTAGCTTTAGTCGGATAGATACTATGATCACTAAACTGGATATACTGAGGAAGCCCTTCAGCTTTTTTAGCTAGTTTGAATATGTATCTCACCCCTCTATTGCCTGCCTCATATGTTAAAATTTCGTACCCGTCATACGTATACTTACCAGAGTATTTTTTTCCGTTTTTGAAGAACGTTACAGTATCTTTCTGAATTACAATACGCTCAACATCTGTTTTATACCCTTTTTTATAATACTCTTTATATTCTTCAGCTGTCTTGTCGCCTTCGTGTTCTGATTTATATGAAAACACTTCGTCAAGAGTACCATCTTGCAGGTATGGATAGACAGATTGCCAATCTCCTTCCCAATCAGAAAGTGAGCGGTCCTTTACTTGATTGTTTTTAAAATAGCCTTCATAAATTTTTTCGGATTCTTCATCATGTGCATGACTATGATCGTGAGAATGTTCGTGTGTATGACTTTCAGATGTTTGCTTTTGCGTTTTAGAAGAATCTTCTTCAACTGCTGAGGATGATGTTGTTTTTTGAGACTCACCTTTTGATGAACCGGAAGTCTGACATCCTGCCAATACGAGTAATGAACCTATAGCGAATATACCTAACCTCTTTGCAAATAAAATCTTCATTCCAACACTCCTTTTCCATTAAATCGAAAACATTACGATTTATATTATACATATATCCCTTGCAAACATCAAAGGGAAAATGCTCCTCATATGACTGAATCGTATCTGGCAGCTGATGGCCAATTTCATTAAAAAACTGACTTTGTCAGTCAGTTTCCTTTACAATACGAAAGTCTACGATATTTCCATATCGATCCGCTTCAATATGACAGCAACCTTCAAGCAGCTGTTTTAATTTTCCCCGTCCGCGTTGCACCCTTGATTTTCGCCCGAGTAAGAAATGCCGAGCTTTTCACTTAACTCTTTTTGTGATAACCCTTGAAATTCAGTCAGTTCGAGCGCCTCTCGATACTTTTCCGGCAACTTTTTGATAAGTCGAGGGAATAAAACTGCTGCTTCCTCTGCATTGTCATCAAAATGCAGAGGAGTGTCTCTTTACAAAATAGTGATAGCCCCTGTAATTATTGCTAACAACGTAATAACTAAAGATGTAATTACAGCCCACTTAACGGCAAACCTTTGAAAGGATCCTAAGTCAATTTTAAGCATACTTACTAACAGTAGTGTTGATGCAACTAATGGACTCATCAGATGAACTGGCTGCCCCATTATAGAAGCCCTTGCAATTTCTACTGGTTCTATACCATATGCTGAGGCAGCTTCTGCAAAGATAGGGACCATTCCAAAGTAATATGCATCATTTGATAAAACAAAAGTAAACGGAATACTAGTGAGTGCTACAATACCTGGGAATAACTGCCCCATTGATGAGGGGATGATGGATACTAATGACCCTGCTATGGCATCCACCATCTTTGTCCCGGATAATATACCAGCAAATACTCCAGCTGAGAATACCAATAATACTACAGTAATCGCATTACCAGAATGCTCGGCGATTCGCTCCTTCTGCATCTTTACATTCGGATAATTTATAGTAAGGGCAAGAACAAAACCAATTAAAAATAAAACGGATGGATGCTTAGTTCCAAGCACAATCAACACCATGACACTAATAACAAGGAATAAATTAAGATATATTAATCGTGGTCTTTTCAATTGCTCGCTATCCAACGTAGCTGCCATATAAGATTGAGAGCTGTCCTTTGTTATATGTCTAGGCTCTAATTTAACGATGCCTATTCGATTCCTTTCTTTCCTGCCCATTAGAAAGGCCAGAAATATGACACATGCAATTCCTCCAATCATGGTCGGAAGTAATGGCACGAAGAAATCTGAGGGATCTAAACCTAGCACTGAAATAGCTCTTGTAGCTGGTCCACCCCATGGAGTCATTCCGCTAATGATACTCAACGACAGCATTGCTAATGTCGCCATAACCATGGGATTCATACCAATTCTTCTATACAAAGGTAACATTGCTGAGACAGTTATCATATAGGTAGTTGTACCGTCTCCATCTAAAGCGATGAGCATTGCCAATACGGCAGACCCTATCGCTATTTTCACAGGGTCTCCCTTTACTATAGATAAGATTTTTTTTATTAGTGGATCAAATAAACCTGCATCGATTAAAATTCCGAAAAAAAGTATTGCAAACAACAGCAATGCCGCTGAACTTGCAACTGTTTGTATTCCTTCTAAAATCATGTCACCAATATCCTTACCAAAACCTCCAATAAGAGCAAAAACAATAGGAGTGATGGTTAAGGCAACAATAGGCGAGACTTTCTTTGTCATTATTAATATTGTAAAAACAGTTACCATCAAAAAACCTAAAATAGTAAGCATATTACACCTCCACGTATGCGCTTTCAAATGATATTTTGATTAACATATCCTATACGGTGTAATAAGTTAAATAAATATTTTTTTACTATGTTGCAAAAAAAATTCTATAATCATATTAAATGGTTACCATTTGTTCACCCTTTAAGAAATCAATGAATGCTTTAACGATTTTGATTCCTAATGATTTTTGATCGTACATTAGCCAAGTATCTCTCATTAATGGCTTACCATTAGCATTATATAGTTCCATTGTGTACAAATGATCAGATGTCCGCAGGCAAATTTCTGGTGCTATGGAGTAACCAAGACCATGCTTTACCATCTCTTTGCAAGTCTCTTGTCGATCCACTTCCATTGCAATGATGGGTGCTTGTTTTAGATTAGTATGCATCCATTCATCTATTATCATTTTTAAAGAAGCATCCGTTTTATATTTGATAAAAGGGAAAAAAGGAAGTTGATCTATCGTTATTGTTTTTTTTGAGATGATATGTAATTTTTCCCGTGTAAGCCGTTCCTTCTCCCCTTTCCAGCGATGGCTTCCCCTCAGTATACCGACTTGTACAATACCAGCATCTAATAATTTCATGACATCTGAACTCCAGCCTGTTTGTACACTATATTGGACATTAGGATACATAATGGAAAATTCCCTTAATAACTTAGGGAGCTTATATTGAGCGAAATTGCTTGAAACCCCCAGTCTTAGATGTCC
Source organism: Bacillus sp. N13C7 (assembly GCF_026790065.1). Lineage (GTDB taxonomy): Bacteria > Bacillota > Bacilli > Bacillales > Bacillaceae > Bacillus. The sequence goes on from NZ_JALAMO010000001.1 coordinate 28,902, forward strand.
TTGCACCTCTTTGCTTAGATTAGAGATATTATCTTTGGTATCTTGGAGTTCCTGTAACATTCTTCTTGCATAAGAAACTAAGTGTTCTCCTTCCGCAGTAAAGGTAATTCCTTTATGCCTTTTGGTGAATAATTCAATTCCGAAATTCTCCTCAATCTTATTCAATCGATAAGTGATGGAAGGCTGTGACGTAAATAATCGCTCTGCTGTTTTTGTTACACTTTGTTCTTCGTAAAGAATTTTCAATAAAATCCAATCTTTTTCATCCATTTTCATCTTCCTTTCTAGTCATTCTTTCACAATTATAAAAGTTCTTTTATTGAATATTAAGAAAATTTATATTTTATTTTCATCTTTTTACCTTCTACACTAAAAAACATAAAATACTACCTTTAGGATGAGGATGATGAAGATGGTTAAGACGAACGTAACAATCATGAGAGGCGGAACAAGCAAAGGCGTTTTTTTCCATGAATCAGCTATGCCTAACAATAAAAACGAATGGGAGCCCTTTTTGCTTGATGTCATGGGAAGTCCTGATAAAAGACAAATAGATGGTTTGGGTGGCGGTCATTCCCTTACTAGTAAAGTGGCAATAATAAAGAAAGCATATACATCGGATATTGATGTTCACTACACGTTTGGTCAAGTCAGTATTTCGGAAAAAAAAGTGGACTTTAAGGGGAACTGCGGAAATATCTCTGCTGCTGTTGGCCCATTTGCTATCGAAGAAGGACTTGTAAAAGCGACAGAACCAATGACTACGGTAAGGATACTGAATACCAATACGAATAAAATGATCATTGCGGAAGTGGAAGTGGAAGACGGTCAGGTCAAATATGATGGAGATGTTACTATATCTGGAGTACCTGGATCTGGATCTCCAATCTATTTAAACTTTCATGATGCTGCTGGTTCAGTGACCGGTCATTTATTGCCTACTGGAAATAGTTCGGAGTTTTTAGATACAAGTCAAGGTCAAATAGAGGTGTCTATTATCGACTATGCAAATCCATTAGTTTTTGTGGAAGCGAGCAGTATCGGCCTGACTGGAACAGAACTTGCAGAAGAATTTACTGAGCTACAGTTGGCTCAATTTGAAGAATTAAGATCCATTGCTGCAGAGAAATGCGGCTTTGCCAATCGATTTTCTGCTACAAAATTATCACCAGCTGTCCCCAAACTAGCTATAGTATCAAAACCAGAGAAATATAAGGATAGTACAGGTGCTTGGCATTCAAACGTTGAGATGGACTTACACATTAGGATGATGTCCATGCAAAAGCCTCATCAAGCACTAGCTGTCACTGGGGCGATATGTACAACGACAGCACTTTCAGTGGAAGGTACAATCCCTGCAAGAATAGCAAAAATCCATTCTACAAAGGTTCGACTGGCTCATTCTTCTGGTATCATAGAAACAATGTTGGAGCCCTCTGGTATAAAAATCGTCCGTACTGCACGTCGTATTATGGACGGAGCAGTTTATACACATGGTGACTATCAAATGATGTAAAGGAGGGCTCTGTAATAAGCTCCCCTTTACATATTGCAGCTTCTTTCCTAAACTGTCTGCTTAAAAAATTTTAAGGATTTGGACCCAGCAGTCTACCCAAAAACCGAACCGGACACTAAACCTGATTCATCTTGATAATTACCCCAGAGAGGATAACAAAACCTAATCGTTATAGAGAAAATTGAATACTTTTTTACTGCAAACAAAAAGATACCAACATCTTTGGTATCTTTTAGATTTAGTTCATCTGTAGCGGTTTCTTTTCACTCTCTGCTTAATTGATTACAAAATTACCGTATTCCTTTGAACGACGTGAATCGGTCCGTTTAGATTGTAGCTGTTCTCCTTAGCGATAGAGCGAAGCACGTCCACACGGGCAACCGACTCTCTCCACTCATCACGGGTGTCAGGGTCTGCTGGATTCATCAGGTCGTCATAGCGCACATCCAGGAATTTATGTAACCATTTCTTCTCATCAATTCCGTCTTTAGGTGAGCCCCCCGCTTTTTTGTTCGTGCGTTTGATCAAGGCATAAAAAGAGTCTGGGTCATCACCATCGCCATGCTGGATGACTGTATCGTACATCACAGCTCTTGCCAATGCCGTTTACAGCCCGGCATTGTCTTATCGTTTCATGGCAGGCTGATAATACAAGCGGTCATTAACCTTGTCTTGGGCAGCACGGAAATCTTTATCATTTCCAAGCGAACGCCAAGCAGAAGCAAAGCCCTTGAGATTGCTGATGTCATCACTTTCTTCCTTGGCCAGACGGCGCAATTCAGGCAGGTACTTTTTCAGTTTGTTATTCGGTACCGCCTTTGTGTATACTTCCACTACTTCCAATGCATCCCCGGCAGCCGTTGTAAAGCCTGCCCGTCCGCATGTATAGCCTCTTCCATCATCCAATGGCTCCACATATCCGTATTGGATCTCCGTTGTGCCGTTTTTAAAAATACTGGTCAGCTGTTCCGCCCGGCGCTTTTGATCCTTATTCAGTCCCGCCGCAAAAACTGTTTCACTCATCATCAGGCTAACAAGCATGGTGAAAACAAGTGATAAAATCGCTGCTTTCTTCCAGAAATCCATTTTTTTCTTCTCTCCTTGATCTACTTATTTAACTTTCAGGCGTTCTGGAGAATCCAAGTATATCGACATAAAAAACCATACCGCTCATACTTGGTATGGTTTCTTCAGGCAGGCCGTCTAAGAGAGGGCTGGTTATATCAATTTGACTTTTGATCCGAAGCTAATTGCATTTGTAACCGACCGGGCCGTCTGAGCCTGTGTAGACATATGTGTCAGAAACATATCCAATATTCACGACACCCCGGGAATCTTTCCACTGGATCTGATCCCAAATATTACTCGTTCCATACTTCCCGGTAACAGTCGTTCCATAAGCGTAACAGTAGTAAGGTACACGCGAGCCGCTAGGGATGGAAAGCATAATAGGATAGTTTGTACCTGGACCGCTGCGCATATTAACAGGCGCACCGCTGCTTGTTGAGATAGTAAAGTACTGAACGGCAAGCGCTTGACTGGAAAAAATGAATAATGATGCAATCATAACGGTTAACATACTGAGCTTTTTCAGTTTAGTCAATGTCATCCCTCTTTCTTCAATTTCTTCATTTTAGGAATCAATAGAACAATGCTACCAGCTGCATTTAGGAACAACCGGACCGTCTGAGCCTGTATACATATATGTATCAGAGACAAATCCAGGAACGATCTCCCCGCTGGCAAGCGTCCGCTCTGTGTAATTCCAAATATTACTCGTTCCATACTTTCCAGTTACAGTTGTACCGGTTTTGTAGCAATAGATCGGGATGCGGGTTCCGCTCGGAATGGTCGTTACAATTCCCCAACTTGTACCTGGGCCGCTGCGCATATTGACAGGCGCACCGCTGCTTGTTGAAACCGTATAATACTGAGCTGCAAGTGCATGGCTAGAAAAAATGAACAAAGATGCAATCATCACCGTTAGCATACTTAGCCTCTTTAGCTTATTCACCTTATACCCTCCCCTTATAAATGCCGTACGTTTGACTTTCTTACATCCAGTTAAGGATTTACTTTCCGATACCATGCCCCCTCCCCTCCCATATATTTATCAATGTACCATAAACCAGATCTTTCAAAAGTGGAATTGTTCCTATGTTTTCGACAATTAAGGATACAAAATAAATGGTAGTCAGGCTTATATTGATGGTATGTTACATTTGGCTCTTAATCATTTGTTTAGTCATCAAAAACGGACACCATACAAATCAGCGTAAATGCTGCAAGTTCAGTGTCCGAAACCTATTATGACTTTGCTTTCTTTTATCAGGGCGTATAAAAAAATGATAAGGTACGTTATCAAACGTTATTCTATGATTTTGCGAGTCGAAAAATCATAACATTTTATATATTTCAATCAGGTTATGATCTGGATCTCTGAAGTGAGCAACTCGGGCACTCCATTCCTTGCGATCATGCGGTTTATTCACACATTTAACTCCTTTTTTGTGTAAATCGTCATACGTTTTATCAACATCTTCTACCTTAAACTGAAGCAAAAATTTTGATTGAGCTTCTCCTTCCAACGATTTTTTTCCCTCTCCAACGATTTCTGCCATCGTTTCTCGAGATAAAAGCTCTATTTTCGTTTCCCCATTATCAAAGAGTGCATATTCCATTTCATTCTCTAACCAACTTATTGGAAGTCCTAATGAATCTTTGTAAAACTCGACGCTTTTCTTAAAATCATTCACCAACAGTCTAATTTGTAACAGCTTCATATCGAGTGCCTCCTATAAAACCATACTTTTACTGGTCATCCAATTTAATGATACCAAAGAAACCTGACAGCACTATGTCAAGTTTCCATAAATAAATTTCCATACTTCACCCTTATTTCAGATTTAAGTGCAGTTTAGTCCAAGTCATAAGAACGAGCATAAACAGCGATTCTTAAAACAAAAAATGATACCGAGTGTATTTTCTGTATGCTTCAACTTCATTTCGGGAAATGTAACGTTGATAAAAGGAGGTTACATCAATATGGATCATCAAACATTAGCGGCTCACGAGGCTGTTGACTTACATGAAATCGTGAACTTTAAAACACTTTGTATAGCGAAATCAAAGTTAATGCAAGGACTTGTGTTTGACCAAGACCTTAAGGACTTAATGCAAAAAGATGTGCAGCAGTCCATTCAAGACCTTACTGAATTACAAGCGGTTTATGAGCGTGCGCCGTTTCAGGCCCCTGTCCCTCAAAGCCGCCCAACGCCAATCATCAATTGAAAGGAAGGTAAGCCCCTTTGAATAATGATCATTTAGACCCCATTAATTCGCTGAATGTGCCTGAACTAGCAGACACTACATTCGCGATGGATTTTCTTATACGAGCTAAGGAAGGCGTAAGGAATACTGCTGTAGCTTTGACAGAAACCGCTTCACCAGATGTAAGAGCACTGCTGCGGAAACAGCTGATGCAAGGAATTGCGTTGCACCAAGAGATTACGGAACTGATGATCAGCAAAAAGTGGTTCCATCCCTATGAACTTAGCGAACAGTATAAGCTGGATCAGCTTTCTGCAAAAAACACGGTCATGGTCGGCAACATGAACCTCTTTCCTGATGAAACCAATCGAAAAGGGATGTTTGACCGGACACCTGATGAACACTAACACTGGAGGTTTTACAGCATGAAGGCAGTAACGTATCAAGGCATTAAAAATGTTGTTGTCAAAGATGTGCCAGATCCAAAGATTGAAAAGTCCGATGACATGATTATAAAAGTCACCAGTACAGCCATTTGCGGATCAGATTTACATCTAATCCATGGATTGATTCCTAATCTTCATGAAGACTATGTCATCGGCCATGAACCGATGGGAATCGTTGAAGAAGTTGGGCCGGGAGTTACAAAAGTAAAAAAAGGTGACCGCGTCATTATTCCTTTTACGATTGCCTGCGGTGAATGCTTTTTTTGTAAAAACCAACTGGAAAGCCAATGTGATCAATCTAATGATAATGGAGAAATGGGCGCCTATTTCGGCTATTCAGGGCATACCGGCGGTTATCCAGGCGGACAAGCAGAATATTTGAGAGTGCCATTTGCAAATTTTACCCATTTTAAAATTCCTGAAACCTGTGAGGAACCCGATGAGAAATTAAGCGTGATTGCCGATGCCATGACCACCGGCTTTTGGAGTGTTGACAATGCCGGGGTAAAAGACGGAGATACAGTTATTGTTCTCGGCTGCGGACCAGTCGGCCTGTTTGCTCAAAAGTTTTGTTGGCTAAAAGGCGCAAAACGCGTCATAGCAGTTGACTATGTAAACTATCGCTTACTGCATGCCAAACGAACAAACAAAGTAGAAATCGTTAATTTTGAAGACCATGAGAATACAGGAAGTTACTTGAAGGAAATCACCAAAGGCGGAGCGGATGTAGTCATTGACGCTGTTGGAATGGATGGGAAGATGAGCGACCTCGAGTTCCTTGCCAGCGGATTAAAGCTTCATGGCGGATCGATGAGTGCATTGGTCATTGCCTCCCAGGCTGTTCGCAAGGGAGGAACCATACAAATTACAGGTGTGTATGGCGGCCGATATAACGGTTTCCCATTAGGTGATATCATGCAGCGAAACATCAACATACGCTCTGGACAAGCTCCGGTGATCCACTATATGCCATACATGTTTGAGTTAGTGTCAACCGGTAAAATTGATCCGGGAGATGTGGTAAGCCATGTCCTGCCGCTCAGCGAGGCCAAGCATGGCTATGATATTTTTGATGCCAAAATGGATGATTGTATCAAAGTTGTGTTAAAACCTTAAAAAAACGGAGGTGCTGAAATGGAATATGCCTTACATGAAGTGCTTGAGGTCCAAGAAATGACTGCATTTAAGACACTTTGTTTAACGAAATCCAAAACAATGAAAGCGCTGGTATCTGACCCGAAGCTTAAAGCAATCATGCAGCAAGACGTTGACATCACCACACGACAGCTGCAGGAATTTGCCTCTATTTTATCGAATGCAAAGCATGAATGAGGAGTTGATTGAATAATGAATCCTATCGTTGAATATCTGACCGGCATGAATGTTCTGACAGACCAAATCATCGCTATGGACTTATTGATTGCAGCAAAAAACGGAGTCAGAAATTATGCCATGGCCGCAACGGAAGCGGGAACGCCTGAAGTGAAAGAGATCCTTATCCGTCATTTAGAGGAAGCCCTTGATATGCATGAACAAATCTCAAGCTACATGATGGAAAAAGGCTGGTACCATCCTTGGAATACAGACGAACAAGTCAAGCTGAATTTACAAAATATTGATACGGCGATCCAATTGCCAACCCTTTAATAGACAATGATTGATTTGCTGAGGAACAGCTTTGATTGACCATAACTGTTCCTCAGCTTCTGTATGTTAAAAGAAAAAGCTGAATAGAAATGAGAGCGGCAATGAGGAAGCGTACTTTGGGTTTCTTCCGCTTCTCCTTCTCTCCCGATTTATGAGGTCTTTATGAACCCGCTTTTTCCCAACTGGTCTTCAATCGCTTGCAAAGCCTGTTCCTCGTCAATCCCTTCAGCTCTGATTTGTATGGGAGTACCAGGTGTAATGCTTAATGACATCACATCAATAAGAGACTTGGGCGGATTTTTCAGATTAACACATTTCTCCTGATGGACAAGAAATACGTGAGAATGAAACTTGCAGGCTGCGCGAACCAGCAAGGCTGCTGCTCGGGCAAAACCTGTACTTGCAATCATTGTGTACTGTTTTTCAGCCATGCTTCCTGCTCCTTATCCCCATAGTAACGGCATTTATTGGTGGCCGACTATCGGATGGGGTACATATGGTTCTTCCAGAAGCGCGATTTCTTCAGATGTTAACTTAACAGATAGGGCTCTGACAGCATCTTCGAGATGGGACATTTTCGTAGCACCAATAATAGGCGCTGTAACTGGTTCCTTCTGCAGCAGCCAAGCAAGCGCAATATGGGTTCGGGGCACCCCGTGTTTTTCTGCAAGGGCAAAAAGCCGTTCCACGACCAGCCTGTCAGCCTCAGCAGTCGCATCGTATTTTGATTTCTGGATTTGATCGGTTTCCGAGCGGTGTGTGGTTTCGGACCAATCACGCGTCAGCCTCCCAGATGCGAGCGGGCTGTAAGGAGTCACTCCAATTTTTTCTTCTTTGCAAAGCGGCAGCATTTCCCTCTCTTCTTCACGGTATATCAAGTTTAAGTGATTCTGCATCGACACAAATTTGGCCCAGCCATGGGTCTCTGCAACATGCAATGCTTTCTGGAATTGCCACGCATACATCGCAGAAGCGCCAATATACCTTGCCTTCCCGGCCTTCACTACATCATGCAATGCCTCCATCGTCTCTTCAATAGGTGTATCGTAATCCCAGCGATGAATGATGTACAGGTCTACATAATCGGTTCTCAATCTCTTAAGGCTTTTATCTATCTCACTCATGATCGCCTTTCGTGAGAGGCCGGCTCCATTTGGGCCTTCCTGCATTCGCTGATGGACCTTCGTCGCAAGGACAATTTCATCTCGATTGGCATAATCCTTCAATGCTCTGCCAAGTATTTCTTCACTTGTTCCCATTGAATACACATTCGCCGTATCAAAAAAATTGATGCCTAGTTCAAGCGCTTTTTTGATAATGGGGCGGCTCTTTTCTTCATCAAGTACCCATTGATGAACCCACTTTTCTGCTGCACCAAAGCCCATACACCCCAGACAAAGCCTAGAGACATCTAAACCGGAATGTCCAAGTTTTACATAATCCATTTCTTCCAGTCCCCTCCTATCTGCTTCTCATTATGCAATGAATGCAAAAGCAGGCGTTATCCCATTTGTATCAAATGATTGCCTAATCCTCTCACAGTCAATGACACCACTTGCAAACAAGCATTATAATGAAAAATATCAAGTGAAGGAGAATGACATATGTCTGAGCGAATCGTTCAACAACAGGAAGAGCTTGCCAAACTCATCGAACGTTATTCTGGCCTGAACGGTGTTCACAAAACTGCTGTTCCTTCTTTATTTTTCATCAGTGAATCTCATGTTTCCGAGCCGGTTTATAGCGTTTATAAGCCATCATTTTGTGTGATCGTTCAAGGTGAAAAAGAAGTATTGCTTGCCAAGGAGCGCATGAGGTACAGTCCTGCTGATTACCTTGTCGCATCTGTTAACTTGCCGGTTGCCGGACAAGTAATCAAAGCCTCATCTGATGAACCTTATTTGGCTCTTAAACTTGAATTTACGCCAAGCCAAGTCTTAGAGGTTTTAAGTGATGATGATTTTCAAACAGCCCCGCAAAAAGACACGAAGAGGGCTATGTTTGTCAGTAAAATAGAGCCAGCTTTGCTGGATGCAGTCGTCAGGTTGGCCTCTTTGCTAGACTCCCCGAAAGACATCCCGGTACTTGCCCCTATATTTATAAAGGAAATTCTCTATAGGGTTCTGCAAGGGCCGCATGGACACACCCTGGAGCAAATTGCGATTGAGGGGAGCTATACCTATCGAATCAAAGATGTCATCGAATACATCATGAGGGAATTTGACCGCCCCCTCCGAACTGAGGAGCTTGCAGATATAGCGAATATGAGTGTTTCCTCCCTGCACAGGCACTTTAAAGCTGTGACGGCTATGAGCCCGATTCAGTTCCAAAAACAGCTGAGGCTGCAGGAAGCCAGACGCCTGTTATTAACGGAGTCAACAGATGCCGCAGATGCTGCTTTCCAGGTCGGCTATGAAAGCCCTTCACAATTCAGCCGTGAATACTCCCGCCTGTTTGGTTTTCCGCCTAAAGAAGATATTAAGCGGCTGAGAGGAAAATCTGGCGAAATAATCAACGCTTCTCCATCTCCAAGGGAATAGGGTTTATCTTTTTACAAACTATGCTGCCATTGCAAAAGTGAATTTAGATTATAAATGTAACTTAAACAATAAAGGCTGAAGGGGAATTTTCATTTTTAAAAATCCCTTCAGCCTTAAGACAATATTTTGATGACTTTTGCTCTTCATTTGGATATAGGACAAACCCTGATCCCCCTTTATCTGGTCCTTATAGAATTCTATTTTACGGTTTAAAACATCCAGGTTTCGCTGTAAAGCTTGGATTTCTAATTCTGCCATGTGCTTGCGCTTTTCAAGTTAAATGCATCCTATCATGTATGGTTTCATCACCCATTGCACCGCCATGTTGTATATTGTTTTAGCTCTGCCATCGACATTCCTGAATCTTTCAAATGGAGCAAAAAATGCATCCAGCCGATATCACGATCCGTAAATTCCCGGATATTATTCTCATTGCGATGAGGAGTCAGAAGCCCTTCCTTTTCATAATACCTTAGGGTACTTGTTGTCACACCGATGATATTTGCAAATTCTCCAATCGAATAAGAAATCGTATCCACCTCTTTTTATGCATGATTTTTTGATGGGGGAAACTGTTTGAAACTAAATCTATTATTTTAACTTGCCCTCTTCAGACGTAAAGAATGCTTTCTTGCACCTTTATCTGTGAAGACTTTCCGTTTTAGGCCTGCTTTTGAGCTGTTCCTCATTTTCACGCAATTTCCCATCATAATCCTCAATTTTTTTATCCAATCTTTTAATTGTTTCATCAATTTCTTTCCGCTTCTCTATCAGTCGCTGTCTTTCATCAGCCAGGATATTTTTGCGGGCTTCTACCGTACGGTCTCCTTCAGTAAATAACGTTGTATATTCAATTAACGCTTCTATCGATAGGCCTGCATTTCGCATGCATTTAATGAATTCAATCCATTTAATATCTTCTTCATCATAATCGCGAATGCCGCTTTCTTTTCGTTTTACCGGCGGAATCAAACCGATACGTTCATAATATCTGAGTGTTGCCGCTGTCAGTCCAAACTGCTTTGCCACCTGCGCAATATTCATACTCTTCCCCTCTCTGTCCTGCATGTTTTGAAGGTAACACTTAAAGTTAACTTTAAGTCAAGCGGAATGCAGAGTCTTTTTCGCAAATCCAGTGCTTGCCTTAAAGCACACTTTAAGCTCTATACTTCTCCATGCACTAAACAGTTTAGATGGAGGGATTACTAAATGGCAAAAAAACAAACTGCAGGACGAGATCTATTAGGAGAATTCGCACCTAAGTTTGCAGAGCTAAACGATGATGTTCTGTTCGGTGAGATTTGGGCAAGGGAGGAAGAACTGTCTCCACGCGATCGCAGCATGATTACAGTTTCCGCGTTACTTGCTGGAGGAAACTTCGAACAATTAACTACTCACCTTCAAAAAGCGAAGGAAAACGGATTAATAAAAGAGGAAATTGCAGAAATCATCACCCATCTCTCGTTTTACGCCGGCTGGCCCAAAGCTTGGTCAGCATTTCATATCGCAAAAGACATCCTTAAAGATGAAAAGAGAGCAGGTCAATATATGACATCTGATCAATTAAGTAACAGCACAATCTTTCCGTTAGGTGAAAAAGTTGAAGCGAACTTTACCGGGGATGCTTATTTACAAATGTTATTTACAGATGAGACGCCGCTTAATGCTTCCATCGGGAATGTCACTTTTGCTCCGGGAGCGCGCAATTACTGGCATTCTCATAAAATCGGGCAAGTTTTGTTAGTAACTGGCGGTGAAGGCTGGTATCAAGAAGAAGGAAAACCAGCCCAATTACTCACAACCGGAGATGTCATAAATATTCCGCCCCATGTAAAACATTGGCACGGCGCGACAAAAGACAGCTGGTTTGTGCACTTAGCCATTACGCCGGGGGAAACGGATTGGTTAGAGCCTGTTCATGATGAGCTGTATCATACTTTATAAAAATGTGTTGTATTGCAGTCAAGCCGAACATCTATCAGATGTAAAATAAAAAAACCTTGCCTTAAAGCGGACTTTAACGTTTATGGTTATGTTGAAGACACCATAAAACATAAATAAGTGCATGTTTTTCACAGCACTTATGATGAAGAAAGGATAGGTTCATATGTGTAATCAACATCAAACCCGTGTATTAAGCGTATCACATGCAAAAGCCAAATTTGAGCAAACAACGATTGAGCGAAGAGAATTACGGCCGCATGACGTCTTAATCGATATTCAATTCAGCGGTATTTGCCATTCCGATATCCATAGTGCATTTGATGAATGGGGCGGCGGCATCTTTCCAATGGTGCCCGGACATGAAATTGCCGGAGTTGTAACAGCTGTTGGAACAGAAGTAACGAAGTTTGCTGTCGGAGACCGTGTTGGCGTCGGATGTTTTGTTGACTCCTGCGGAGAATGCGAATATTGTCTCAGCGGCGAGGAACAGTTCTGCACAAAGGGTGTTGTTCAAACGTATAACTCACTGGACTACGATGGAAATCCGACATATGGCGGGTACAGCCAAAAAATCGTTGTCACCGATAGATTTGTTGTCCGAATTCCAGACCGTTTGGAAATGGATGTTGCCAGTCCGCTATTGTGTGCAGGTATTACAACGTATTCTCCGCTGAAACACTGGAATGTGGGGCCTGGCAAAAAGGTTGCCATTGTAGGAGTGGGAGGACTTGGACATTTGGCGATTCAATTTGCACATGCGATGGGTGCAGAGGTAACCGTCCTGAGCCGCTCCATGAATAAGAAAGAGGAGGCTCTGGAAATTGGGGCAGATCATTACTTTGCCACAAGTGACCCAGCAACATTCACTGCATTGGCCGGACGTTTTGATGTGATCTTAAATACGGTATCGGCGAATCTCGATGTTGATGCCTATTTATCAATGCTTCGTATAGACGGAACACTTGTAAATGTGGGAGCACCCGCCAAGCCGGACACATACAGTGTGTTTTCCTTAATCATGGGCCGCCGCAGCCTTGCAGGTTCTCTTGTCGGCGGAATTCTAGAAACTCAAGAGATGCTGGATTTCGCCGCTGAGCATGGCATTGCACCTAAAATTGAAGTGATCCGCGCCGATCAAGTAGACGAGGCATACCAACGTATCCTCCGAAGTGACGTTCGTTATCGATTTGTCATTGATATTTCCACATTGTAAGTCTTCCTTCCGCTATTGTTACGGCGTATGAGAAAGGCAAAATGATTTAGTATTGCTGAAACTCACAAAAACGATCGCCTCAAGCAAATATTTTGAAGGCCGGTTAACCTACCTGTTATTCTATGGCATAGAGAGATTATAGGAGGTTTTTGATATGAGCAAAAAAATCGCAGTTCTCGTTACAGACCAATTCGAAGATATCGAATATACAAGTCCGGTAAAGGCATACGAGGAAGCCGGCTACAGTGTCGTGGCTATCGATTTGGAAGCTGGTAAAGAAGTTACCGGTAAGCATGGAGAGAAAGTAAAGATCGACAAAGCCATCTCTGATGTGGATGCAAGTGAATTTGATGCACTTTTAATTCCTGGAGGATTCTCTCCGGACTTGCTTCGTGCAGATGACCGTCCGGGTGAATTTGCGAAAGCATTTGTCGAAAATGAAAAACCTGTTTTCGCTATTTGCCACGGCCCGCAAGTACTGATTGATACGGATCTTCTGAAAGGCAAAGATATCACAGGCTACCGCAGCATCCGCAAAGATTTAATCAATGCCGGTGCTAACTACAAAGATGCGGAAGTAGTTGTCAGCCACAACATTGTAACAAGCAGAACACCTGATGATTTAGAAGCATTTAACCGCGAATCATTAAATTTGTTGAAATAACGAGAAGGCACAGACTGTTGGGTCTGTGCCTTTTATACAAGTCAAGACTCTTTGTTTACATTCTGAAAGACAGCAGTCGCATCCCACACGTTCAAGCCAAATTGACCTTCTGAGAATGTGGAATCATTCGCATCAATCACAAGATGATCATCTAAATAGATATTAAAATGATCGCCCTCAGCCTGAGTTTTCAGATGATACTTTTTATTCACGTCTATCGGTGTTTTGTATTCGGCAATCACAGAGGCAACACCGTTCTCAAATTTAAAGAATTTCACTAGGTCATGCTTCGCATCCACGTTGGCTAGATAACCATTTTTGGCATCTTTGTCAGAGCGAAACATAAGCGCTCCTGCCCCTCTTCCGTTTCCATCCTTAATGGTGATATCAGATTCATAGGTGAAGTCTGACCCGGATGCTGAAGACAAGATAAACGAATCACCGTCCGACCTCCCTTGTTTCCCCTCAATTGTGTCGGCCCATGTGCCATTTATAGTCGTCCAGCCGGTCAAATTGGACATAAAAGGTGACGTTCCCCATACCTTTTTTAAAGGGTGTATCGTTAAAGATTTTACCTTTACACCGCCATTTGCAGCATATAATTCAAGCCCTTTGCTTGATCGGTCTGGGAGAATGATATCCGTTATGACCTGCTGTCCGTCATTTCCAAATACTTCAACCGAGGAGCGGTCAACAAAAATGCGCATCTTTAGCTTTCCATTTACCGGCTTCAACGGAGCTGATTGGTTTCCTGTGTTAAAGGTTGGATTAAAAGTGACGTTTCCCGACTCACTCCGGTCAACAAATAATTTGGCGTTCTTTCGGTCATAGCCGACTTTTGTGAATTGATTTCTGCCTGTTCGAACCTTAAAACCAAATTCAGCAGCTGAACCAGGGCTTACTTTGAATTCTGCATTTATTTCATAGGCATCTCCAGATAGCCCTGCCAACACATTATGACTTGCGGGCGATATGGCAAGATTCTTCCACTTCTTAGATGTCTCGCGAATGGTTTCCAGCTCTTTTACTGGTGTTTGGACGACTCTAACTCCTTCAGTAAACGCTTTCAATTTTAACTCTCTTGGAATGGACGTTGCACTTCTCCATGGGGATGTTGGAACATCATTCGCATATTGCCAATTGCTCATCCACCCTAACCACAGCCGCCGGCCGTCTGAGGATGGAATATCAGACCAGGATACTGCCGCATAAAAGTCTTTGCCGTAATCCGTCCAGAGAACTTGGTCTGACGGGTTTTCATTTTTAAAATGAGTTCCATCAAAGTCCCCTACAAAATATTGCATGCCTGATCCTCCCGAAACCGCTCCGTTTCCGACACTGACCTGCATCACCCATTTTTTTTGATTCGGATTGCCGTCTACCGGAAGCTCAAACAAATCCGGGCATTCCCATACTCCCCCATGGCTTCCTTGCCCCTGTCCAAATTCACTTGCATACGCCCACTGCTTCAGATTTTTGGACGTATAGATGAGGATTCGGTCACCGGCGGCAAGCACCATCACCCACTTTTTTTCTTTCTCATACCAAAAGACTTTTGGATCGCGAAAATCTTTTTTTCCCGGATTCGGAATGACAGGGTTGCCTGCGTATTTCGTCCACGTTCTTCCTTTGTCATTGCTGTAGGCAATGCTTTGCACTTGATGGCCTTCCCGATCTTGTGTATAAATGGCCACAAGCGGCTTCTCTTTGCCCGTTTGAAAACCGCTTGTGTTATTTTTATCTACAACCGCGCTTCCAGAAAAGATTGTGCCTTTTTCATCCGGATACAACGCAACAGGAAGGTGCTCCCATGTCACCAAATCTTTGCTGACGGCATGCCCCCAATGCATGGGCCCCCACTGAAGCCCGTATGGATGATATTGATAGAACAAGTGATATTCACCGGCATAATAGACCATTCCGTTTGGGTCATTCATCCAGTTTGCCTCCGGTGTGAAGTGATATTGAGGGCGGTAATCCTCATCATAATAGCTTGAATCGGCTGCATCCGCCGGAAATGCCATAGTCAACAGCAGGGTGAACATGATCATGACTTGAATAAATCTGTTTTTCATTTGTTCCTTCACTCCTCTCTTCATGTTAAAACACTTTCAAGAGAGACTGCTGCGCAGTTGATCCGTTTCTGGCAATTCTCTATGTTTCGCTGTTATCCGAATGGTTTATATAGAAAAACTGCTGCAGTTTCTCTCTTCTTCCTTCACACAGCTTATGCTAAGAATCCAGCCCAATACCCAAGAATCCCGATGATAAAGATGCCGCATATAATGAGAAGAGGATTCACCCCTTTGCGCAGCATCCAAGCCACCAATAACGTTAATCCGAGAGGCAGCGCACCCGGCATAATGCTGTCTAACACATTTTGTACGGTTTGAACATCCACTTTTCCGCTTTCATCCTTAATTCTGGACACAACGATTGGAATGTTGATTGTGGTCCATTTTGAAACGAGGGCTCCCATTACAAATAACCCCAGAATCGAAGCGCCCTCTGTCAGCTTTTGAATGCGATTCCCCGCTAAATCCTGAAGAATCTCCATTCCTTTCACATAGCCATACTTTAATCCGTAATATTTTGTGCTTAATCTTATGGCGTTCAGCAAGAAAAAGAAGAGCAAAGGGCCGGCAATGTTTCCTCCTAACGCAAGAGATGCCCCTAACGCAGCTAAGACCGGGCGAATCGTCCCCCAGAAAATCGGGTCGCCTACACCCGCTATCGGGCCCATCAAACCGATTTTCATTCCGCTTATCGCTTTACCATCAATTCCTTTATTGTTCGCCATTTCTTCTTCCATGGCAGCCGTCACGCCAAATATAGGCGCTGTCAGCCACGGGTGTGTATTAAACCATTCCAAGTGCCGCTGCAAGGCTTCGTTCCTTTTTGCTCCGGGACCGTACAATTTTTTGATTGCCGGTATCATGACATAGCAGTATCCCATTGCCTGCACACGTTCGAAGTTAAAAGAGCCGAGCAAAAAATTTGACCGAATAAACATGCTGAAAATTTCTTTTTTTGTTAATCGTTTTTCCTTTTCCATCTTTTCGTCACCCCTCATTGTTTAGGCATCAAGGTCATCATCATCGTCATCATAGACAGCAACATGACCGCCGTCTGAAGCTGCGGCGACTGCTCCGTGGGCATTATGTCTTTGCATCACCTGCTGGTATAAAAGCGCAAGACAGAGACCAAGGGCTCCAAATCCTACTAAGTTGAAATCGGTAAACGCCGCTAATAAGAAACCGATATAGAAAAATGGCTTTAAGTAAGGGATATTCATCATATTGATCACCATGGCATATCCGACAACCACGATAATGCCGCCGCCTATTTGCAGCCCTTTTGTAATGACGTCCGGAATATTGCCCAGGAACGCCTGAACAGCGCTGACACTGATCAATGCAACAATTAATGTCGGTATCATCACGCGCAGTGCTTGAAACACCATCGCAGTAATATGCATAATTTCAATTCCTTTTATATTCCCTTCTTTTGCATAACGATCAGCGCGGTGAATGAAAAAGACAGTAATCGTCCGCACAAAAATGGTCAGCGCCTGACCCGCCGCTGCCAAAGCAACAGCGACGGCAATGCCTTCGCCAATTCCCTGATCTGCGGTAATAACTAAAATGGTTGAGATGACAGAGGCGATCGCTGTATCAGGCGCCATGGCAAGGCCGACGTTCATCCAGCCCAGCGCCATCAGCTCCAATGTGCCTCCTAGAATGATTCCTGTTTTTAAATCCCCGAGCACCAAGCCGACTAGCGTGCAGGCCACAAGCGGACGGTGTGTCTGCCCTTCATCCAATACACTTGCGATGCCGGTGATTGCTGCAATGATTAACAACAAAATAATTTGTAATGAAGACATTTTCTCATCCCCTTGATTATTTTGTTACGTTCCGTAAAATCTGGACAAAATCCTCACTGGCATCTGAAGGCAGCTGCCTCAATTCCAGTTTCACGCCCAGGTCACTTAATGTTTCAAATGCCTTTATATCTTGCTCTGTGACGCTGACTGATTTTGTGATTTGCCTGCGATGATTTTCAAAACGCATTCCCCCGACGTTCACTGTTTTGATCGGCACGCCAGCTTCGATAAGAGATACAATATCAGATGGATTTTCAAACAAGAGCATTGCCGTTACCCCTTCATAGCGCGGACTATGAAACGCTTTTGCCATTTTTGAAACCGAAACGGCACTCGCCTTTACATTTGAAGGCGCAACAGAAAGGATCAGCGTTTTTCTCATTTCGTCCTGTGCAACCTCATCAGAGACTACGATGATTCGGTCTGCCGCATGGACTTTAATCCATCTTGTCAGAATTTGCCCGTGAATAAAGCGATCATCAATTCTTGCTAACACAATGTTCATTACAATTCATCCTCTCTTGTTTCTTGATTGGCTGTTTTTACTTTTTCTAAATGCTCACTGCACACTTGAAAACTTTGCTGGCTCATTGCTTTTAAGTTGTTCAGCAAATCTTTGAGTGTCAGATGTTCTCTCAGGCTTAATACCTCCAGCAGAATCGGCAGGTTTACGCCGGCTGCCATATCCATTCTCTGCCCCTCAGCAATGAAGGAAGCAGCCGCGTTATATGGAGTTCCTCCAAAAATGTCAACTAAGAAAAGCACTTCATTTTCTTCCGGTATGTCTTTGAGAACCTGATGATATTTTTCTTGCAGCGTTTGGATCCCTTCTCCTTTGAAAAACGGCACTGCAATCAGATTATTTTCTTCACCGAATATCATTCCTGAAGACTCTTTTAGTGCTATGGGAAAATCTCCGTGACCGCTGATAATAACTGAAATCATATCCATTGCTCCTTTCCTTGTGTTGTACATTCATTTATAATGCAAGGATCGTGCCAACAAAGCTGTGTTAAGCGTTTTCATTTGAATGTCAGCCAATGACAGTCCGCTGTTGAAACACTTGAGATCAAAAAAATAAACCTGTATTAAAATGGCGTTCCATTTAATACAGGTTCACTTGAAAAAAACGTTTTTAAAACAGCTGGCCATACATTTCTTCAGCGAATATGGCGGCTATAAATAATTTTTCATCATCACTTATGCAGAATCCAAGCTTTTGTTCATATGGGGCCAATGTCCGCTCTGTCACGTTCACCATTTCTTTCAGCTGATCATTGATTTCTTCTTCCTCGAAAGCAATCGGGTTCTGCTTAATCACTCGTTCAAAGGCGAAAGATGTATGCATAATGACTTTGATCAAAACGGCATTATTAAAAATGACCCCGAGCTCATCTTGAACGGTTTGCAGCCACTCTAATAACATGTCAATCATATGGTGGGGGTTCAAGAAGACAAGGTACTTTTTCAAACTATCCTCACAAAGCTCCCTGACAATGATATTTGCTTCGTTTAATCCATTGCTCGGCGGGAAGCTGCCTTGGGTAATCGCCTGTTGAATCAGCTTCTCCCCCTCCCCTTCAATTAACACTTCTAAAGATACATGCGGAGCATTGATTTTAGGGTCTTTCGTTCCCACTGTCGCAAGAATCTCATACTCTTTTTCAATATTTTTTATCCTGTTTGCCAATTTAATCGATGAAACGGTCAATATGTGAATCGGGGTATCTGAGGCCTTGTTGACGATCGTTGTCAAGATGTCTTCCAGTTTTTTGGCCGTTCCGCTGCCTGTCGTGCAGATGGAGACCAACGCCTTCTTTTTGCCGGATGACGCTGGCTGCCGATCCCATAACTGAATAAAATCCTTCGTAACCGATTGATATATCGCATGCAAATTTAAATCTAAATAGTTCACCTTTCTGACAGCATCCAGCACCATTGAAGTCGTAACATTGCTGATTGTTTTGATGGTAATGCCTGTCTTTTCTTCCAGCTTGCTTTCCAGCATCGCAAGTGACCCCATGTCTACCAGCATTAAAACACCTTCGCCTTCGTCAACCTGCTTGATTTTTTCTGTTAAGCATTCGATAATGTCCGAAGGTGAAACAGTAAGCGGCATATCAACTGCTGCAATCGGCGTGCTTCCTAACAGTTCTGTCGCGACTTCAACCATTGAACTCGCCGTTGTGTTACCATGAGCAGCCACGATAATCCCCACTCTTTTGTTCTCTTTTAACGATTTGATGGAATGAATCAGCATCGTTAAGTAGATGACTTCTATTTCTGGAACAGCCACTTTAAAATGTTCCTGAATTTTATCTTTAAAAATCATCGCCACCCGATATTCTTTTACATGGGTCTCACGGATTTCATCAGTCTCCTGTGTATTTAAAACATCAATTTGTTTTCCTCGCTTTAAAAATGCGTCAATATGCATACTCAAGAAATAAATAAATTTACGGTCAAATGGGCAATCCAGCTCATGTTCCGCTATTTCTTTTAACTGTTTTGTCATTTGAATCACGTCATCTTCAACGAATGTCAGCAGGCTGTCCTTTTGAAACGCCTGCTGATGAAAAAAACTTCTGACATGCAAATGAATATCAGTCAAAATGTATTGGTTAATATCCTTTTTGGATAACCCTTCTTTCATGAGGGTTTTCACTTTTTCCTCGATCAAATGATACAAGTTAAAGGAGAGATCTTCATCAATTTTTGTTGTTTCATCTTCTATAATCGGAGAGATGATCGTTGTAATATTGACATATTCAGAAATGGCTTTGCTTCTTTGCATGTTTTTGCTGCTGGACATCCATTCTTGCTTGATTTCATCAGGCAAATCCCGAACAGTCAGTTCGATCACCTCATCCCGATCAAGGTTATGCAAAAATCCATGTGCGCAAACTAATTGGACATTTGATTTCAGCTGTCCCACATTCCCAAATTTTGCAGAGTGAATCAGCGCATTATAGACATCTATGTGCACACTCAAATTTTTTTTAATCCGCTCTGCTTCTTTCCCTAATAAAAACGTCGTCAGATCTACTCTTTCTTTAAGCGATCGTTCTTCAAGCGAAGGAATATGAATGGTCATTGGGATTCTACGCAAAAATGTTTTTAACAAGGCAGAACTTGGATTTTCTGTAGTAGCGCAAATAAACAATACATTCGATGTTCGTTTATGTTCAGATTCTCCCAGCCGGTTGTAAGAGCCGCTGTCAATAAAATAAAACAGCATTTCTTGTCCCTCTGGAGGGAGGCGGTGGATTTCATCCATAAACAGAATGCCCCCATTGGCCTGTTCGACCAAACCAGCCTTATCCTCACCGGCACCTGTAAAGGAACCTTTTTTATGTCCGAATAATTGAGAAAGCAATAGCTGGGGATTGTTGTAGTAATCTGCACAGTTAAATGTAATAAACGGCGCACCCGCCTTCAAAATGTCAGCGTAAATGGCATACTGATAAATCCGGTTCGCAAAAAGGGATTTACCGGAACCTGTCGGGCCAAGGAGGAGCATATGCAGACCGTTCGGCGGATAAAAGACAGCTGCTTTTGCCTGGGAGATTGCTTTCTTCAAACTGCCTTTTGCCCCAATCATAAGTTCTAGAGGATTCGTGGAAATAGGTTGATGATTCTGTTTCGAATCCCCGGAAAACAGCTCCAATCCTTTCACTTCCATCATCTCTGTATCCCATTTCTTGTTGAATAGCCTTTCTGCTATTTCGACTGGAATGTAGCGCACAGGAAACGTTTTAATTTTGATAACCTTTTTGGACCGGACAAGATTGTTCAATTCAAAACTGACATTGGACCGCTCCATTTTCAGCTGCTCAGCTATTTCCTTTGCTGAATTTCCCTGTACTTGTAATAGATGATCTAAGCTGGCGTCATGAAAATTATGCATGAGCTGAAGGTATATTTTATCTATTCTTTTCACGTCTATCATCCTTTGTCCTTAGTAGATAAGCTCTTAACAAGAATATTCTGAATCCTTATGGCGGACAGCCTTGAGAGGATCTATTAAAACAATTCTAAAAAGGTCTCTATAGCAGATTGACAAACTTTCCTTTATGCTTATGTGTTTATTACTTCGAAACATTTTCATCTTATATTAGGATTTTAGATTTGCAGTTCTTCAAGGCAGCATCCTTCAAAAGTAATAATCAGTAAACAGTTTATCATTCCTATGAAAGGTCATGATGGAAAAATCATGAATACCCAAAAATGAATCTTATAGATTAGGACAAATTCCCTAAAATGCATTCTCGCTCGCCCATAACATCCATTGAACACAAAAAATGGCGGACACTCAATGTGTCCGCTATCGTAATTTACAGATAAACAATCAAGATTCAGCAACTGCATTGACAATACGTCGGAGGGTGAGACAATCAGTGACACCATCTCCGTCTGTATCAGCCACCTGATTTTAAGACCTAGCTACGAACAAGTAAATGAATTTTTATTTTTTAAATTTAAAAATTAAACATTGCATTCTTTTAAATGTTATAATATCCGATAAAACTTTATTCATCTTTTTATTATTGGGGGAAAATAAAATTGACAGGCAATTCTAGCAAAGACAATTTTGGACAGCAACAGAAATTGTCTAGAGGCCTTAAAAACAGGCATATACAATTAATGGCGATTGGAGGTGCAATCGGTACAGGTTTATTTTTAGGTTCAGGTAAATCCATCCACTTTGCGGGACCATCCATTTTATTTGCTTACTTGATTACCGGTTTATTTTGCTTTTTCATTATGCGTTCGCTCGGAGAACTGCTCCTTTCAAATACGGGATATCACTCTTTCGTTGATTTTGTAAGGGACTATTTAGGGAACATGGCAGCGTTTATCACGGGCTGGACCTACTGGTTCTGCTGGATTTCTCTCGCGATGGCTGATTTAACGGCTGTTGGGATTTATACGCAGTATTGGCTTCCCGCTGTGCCTCAATGGCTGCCGGGTCTTCTTGCGCTGATCATCCTGTTGATCATGAATCTTGCCACCGTTAAGCTTTTCGGGGAATTGGAATTTTGGTTTGCATTGATTAAGGTCATTGCCATACTGGCTCTTATCGTAACAGGTATTTTCTTGATCGCAAAAGGTTTTTCCGCAGCTTCCGGCTCAGCCAGCCTCACTAATCTTTGGAGCCACGGCGGCATGTTTCCAAATGGATGGCATGGATTTATTCTTTCATTCCAGATGGTCGTCTTTGCTTTTGTGGGCATTGAACTTGTTGGTCTGACAGCAGGTGAAACTGAAAATCCCCAGAAAGTGATCCCTAAAGCCATCAATCAAATCCCTGCACGGATTTTACTCTTTTATGTCGGCGCACTTTTTGTCATTATGTGCATCTATCCTTGGAATGTTTTGAATCCAAATGAAAGTCCATTTGTCCAAGTGTTCTCTGCTGTAGGCATCGTTGCCGCTGCCAGTTTGATCAATTTTGTTGTGTTAACATCAGCTGCATCAGCGGCCAATAGCGCTCTATTCAGCACAAGCCGCATGGTCTATTCTCTCGCAAAGGATCATCACGCACCTGGATTACTGAAGAAACTGACTTCGTCTAACGTTCCAAGCAATGCACTGTTCTTTTCAACCATCGCCATCCTGATTGGCGTTAGCCTGAATTATATAATGCCGGAGCAAGTCTTTACATTGATTACAAGTGTTTCTACAATATGCTTCATTTTCATTTGGGGCATTACGGTGATTTGCCATTTGAAATATCGAAAAACAAGACAGCATGAAGCGAAAGCAAACAAATTTAAAATGCCTTTTTACCCATTATCCAACTACTTAACACTTGCCTTTCTCGCGTTCATTCTTGTCGTATTGGCATTGGCGAATGATACACGTGTTGCTTTGTTTGTCACTCCGGTCTGGTTTGTTTTATTGATTATTTTGTATAAGGTGCAAACCCGCAGAGAACATAAAATGAAATAATATAAAAAAGACAAGGGATACTCACTCCCTTGTCTTTTTTGTGCGGGCCAAACACCCAAAGGCTACGAATATTAACTCAAACCAGTTTTGATGCCGAAACCAACTAATATAATGCCAGTTACTTTTTGAAAAGCTTTCTGGAACTTCGAGTTTTTCATCCATTTTTTTGCATAGTCAATAATATAAACGAGAAAGAGGAACCACAACACTGCTAATAAAGTTAAGATTGAAGCTAAAATAATGAGCTGCTGGTTTATATTTCCCTTCAGATTGATAAATTGGGGCATGATTGTAACATAAACCAAAACAGTTTTAGGATTGAGAATGTTACTAAGAGATCCTTGCATAAAGGACGTTTTATAATAACGTTTTGGAGAATTCACGATGGTGTTTGCCTGGGATTGCATGTCATCTATAGAAAACATGCTTTTCGCAAAAAAACTTTTTACACCTAAATAAATTAAGTATGCTGCTCCCAAATATTTGATCGTTGTGAAAAGAATCACTGACTTTGCAATCACCACCGATAGACCTAAAATGGCTATAACCGTCCAAAAGGAAAGTCCTGTTGCTAACCCTAGAATATTGTAGCGACCGGCCTTCGGGCCATACCTAAGCGTATTTTTCATCACTAGCATCGTATCTGCCCCTGGCATGATAACCATCATGGCAGCGATCGGTATGTATGCGAGTAAGCTGTGCATTGTTCTCTCCCCCTTTAAAAAATTCCCTCGGCATATAGTGACTACGAAAGTAACTACTTATAAAAGTGTATCAATACGTTTGGAATAAATCAATATGGTTTGTTAAAATAGCGATTACAAAGGCAGGCGACTGCTCTTTATATTGGAGGATATATGAAGGAAAATATGTTAGACATTTTAAAGAACCTCAATTTTACCGAATATGAATCGAAAGCATATCTTGCATTATTGCAAGAATCGCCTTTAACAGGCTATGCCGTCGCCAAAAATTCCGGAGTGCCCCGCTCAAAAATTTATGAAGTCTTAGAAAACCTTGTCATAAGAGGAGATGTCTTTGTCAGTCACGGAAATACGCCTCAGTATGTCCCTGTACCCGCTAAAGAACTGATTAAAAACCGACGGCTCAAAGCGGAAGAGCATTTTGACCAAGCTGAGAAATATTTTGAAAAATTCGAGCAGACCGCTAATGACCGGGAAAATATCTGGAATATCACCGGACGCAGTGAAATTCTTGAAAAGGTGAAGGCTTGTATCCTATCCGCAAAAAAAAGAATACTGTTAGAAATATGGAAAGAGGATTATGAAGAAATAGAATCTGAGCTAAGACAGGCGGCAAGCAAGGGGGTCATTGTCACCATTATTGCGTACGGAGACATTGCATCTGATTTTGCCACTGTGTACCTTCATGATATGAGCAGTGAAATTACAGAAGAGTATGATGGGCGGTGGCTTGTCTATAGCGGAGATGATTCAGAAGTAGTAGCAGGTATCGTCTCTCTTGGCAAAGACAGCCGTGCTGCATGGACGATGCATGTAGGTTTGGTTATGCCTATTACCGAAGTAATCATTCACGATCTGTATCTCATGGAAATTCTGAAAAAGCATAGAGGGCTTTTAGAAGAAAGCTTTGGGAAAAATCTCATCCAGCTGCGCCGCAAATTTTCTATCCACTCCGATTTCAAAAAACATTATCTGGAATAGAGCAGCAGTATAAAAACATGGCTTGTTGATACAAGCCATGTTTTTTTATGCATTCCTTTCTGCAACGTTTGCGATCCTCCCTCCTCTTAACAATCCTTTTAAAAAAATGTGATTCTGCGCAAACTATTTTTCAGCCTGCCGCGTCTATCCTAGGCAACAGCTTATGATATACGTATATTTAAAAAGGAGCCCTTTATTGCAATGAAGAAAAAACAAACAACAAAAGCGTTGCTTGTCACATGCATAACTGATCATAAACAAGATTTCTACAGGTTGGCTTTCAGTTATGTGAAAAATCAAGATGACGCATTAGATATTGTTCAGGAATCTATAAAAAAAGCGCTGAGCTCAGTTGAATCGGTCAGAAACCCTGAGACGATAAAAAGCTGGTTTTATAAAATTTTAGTACGGACAGCTATTGATTTTTTACGCAAACAAAAAAAGATAAAAGTGATGGATGACGAAACGATAGAGTTTTTAAGCAAAGGAAAGGAAGACCATTACAAGGATACCGATCTCCATGAAGCGCTTGACGAATTGCCGTACCGCTATAAAACCATTATTATTTTGCGTTTTTTTGAAGACCTCAAATTAGAAGAAATTGCGGAAATCACAGGAGAAAACACGAATACCGTCAAAACGCGCCTCTACAGAGCATTAAAACTGATGCGCATTCAGTTGACGAAGGAGGATCTTTCCTAATGGATAAGAGATTGCAGCAATTAAGAGAAGAATATAAAAATGTTCAGATACCGAAAGAACTTGATATCATTGTTGAAAAAGCCCTTCAGCAAAAACCAAAAAAGAAAAGAATCGTCATGTGGCCGACATCAGCAGCTGTCGCGGCGGCTATTTTATTCACTGCACTTGTCAACATCAACCCAGACGCAGCTCAAGCGATGTCAAGAATCCCTGTCATCGGCAAGATTGTCAAAGCCATCACTTTTATCGAGATCAAAGAAGAGAAAGATCAATCGAGCATTGATGTCAAAACACCTGCACTGTCCGGACTTTCTAATAAAGAGCTTGAAAACAGCATTAACCAGAAATACTTGAAAGAAAGCAAGCAGCTATACAAAGAATTTATACAGGCCACATCCAAAAACAAAAAAGGACATCTCAGTATCTATAGTGATTACGAGACAGTAACAGACACACCAGATTTACTCTCTATCCGGCGTGATATTGAAAAAACACAAGCATCTTCTTACACACAGAGCCGTTATATCACGATTGACAAAGAGAATGATATCTTACTTACATTAAAAAGCTTATTCAAGGATGAGCGCTATATCAACGTGATCAGCCAAAACATCAAAGAACAAATGAAACAGCAAATGAAGGAAGATCCAAATAAAATATATTGGCTCACTGACGATGATGCAGAACCATTTAAACATATTCTTCCTGATCAAACGTTTTATATTACTGAAGACCATAAACTTGTGATTTCTTTTGATGAATATGAAGTTGCCCCCGGCTATATGGGCGTTACTGAGTTTAAAATACCGACCAGCGTCATTTCAAACTTGCTCGTGGGAGAACGTTATGTTCGATAATTTCAAAAACATCCATCTCCTATCATGGATGTTTTCTCTCTTCTCGATTTGACATCGTACTTTGCATCAAAACAACGAGATTATCTGCACACAATTGGAGGAATACCCATGTATCACAAGACACAAAATCACCGATACATCCCTGGACTCGATGGCCTTCGGGCTTTTGCCGTCCTGTCCGTTATCGCTTATCATCTAAACTTCAATTGGGCTAACGGCGGCTTCATTGGAGTTGATCTC
Source organism: Bacillus sp. N13C7 (assembly GCF_026790065.1). Taxonomy (GTDB): domain Bacteria; phylum Bacillota; class Bacilli; order Bacillales; family Bacillaceae; genus Bacillus. The sequence goes on from NZ_JALAMO010000001.1 coordinate 55,464, forward strand.
TTTTTTGTTTTATCCGGCTATTTAATTACATCCATTCTATTGCCGGCACATGGAAATGATATCAGCCTTGATTTTCGGGACTTTTGGGTGCGCCGTATTCGGCGGCTTCTGCCGGCGGCTTACCTTATGATCTTTTCTGCTGTTATTTGGATTGTATTGTTTGACAGGGAACTATTGCACACGGTTCGAGGAGATGCCATTTCCTCTCTCTTTTATATGAGTAATTGGTGGTTTATCTTTCATAAATTATCATATTTTGATAGTTTCGGTTCCCCGTCGCCGCTCAAAAATCTTTGGTCTCTGGCGATCGAAGAGCAATTTTATATCGTATGGCCAATATTCTTGGTTGTTGGAATGTACATATTCAAAAGCCGTGCCAAATTGGCGGCAGCGGTATCCTTGCTTGCGCTTTGTTCAGCCGTGATGATGAGCATACTATATGAACCTGGCGGAGATCCGAGCCGTGTGTACTACGGCACAGATACTCGTTCGTTTGAACTTCTCATCGGATGCGCCTTGGCTCTGGTATGGCCGATGAAAAGGCTGTCTTCCAACAGGCTGCCAAGCAAACTGAAGCACACTTTGCACGCCACTGAATTTTTGGCGTTTTGCATTTTAGTGTTATGTGTCTATTTCACAGATGAATACGAACCTTTTCTTTACAGAGGCGGAATGCTTTTGATAAGCATGGTTGCCGCCATCCTTATTGCATGTGTTTGCCATCCGAGCAGCTTTTTAGGCAATCTGCTTTCATGGAAGCCGCTCCGTTGGCTTGGAACGAGGTCTTATGGGATTTATCTTTGGCATTATCCTGTTATTGTGTTAAGCACGCCAGTTCAAGAAATCGGAAACCCTGTTTTATGGCATATCGTGCTAAAGGTCATTGTTACATTTATACTCGCTGAGCTTTCCTATCATTTTATTGAGAAGCCTGTACGGACACAGGGATTTAAATCATTTTTCCGCCGTACCTTTATACATAGAATAAGAGAATGGAAAACAACATCAGTCATCAGCAAAATGTCAATTGGCTTTATGATTCTCGCTATTATGGTTTTTGCGGGAGGACTGTCTGGTCTAGCCGGAGAGCAAAAGCACCCTACCAAATGGACGTATAGTTCACAAAAGAATGCTGATGCCAGCCAGGCATCTGACAATAGAAAAAGCACTGCAGCTGACAAAGACAAGGAAGACGCTCCTGATGAAAAGACAACAGAAGCCAAAGAAGCTCAAAAGGAAAACAAAAAGCTCGGAAACGAGTCTACTAAGCATAAAGACATGCAATCTCAACAGGCGAAAGAACCCGCAGACTCTGATAAAGAAGTGTTGGCTATAGGAGATTCCGTCATGCTGGATATTGCCTCATACCTCCGTCAATCCCTTTCAAATGTTACGATTGATGGAAAGGTGGGGAGACAAATGTCTCAAGCCCTGGAACTCACTCAGGATTACAAGTCATTTAATCAGCCGAACAAGGCTGTCATTATTGAGCTGGGTACCAATGGCTACTTTACAAACAGCCAAATCGAACAATTGCTTGAATCTTTCTCAAAAGCTCATATCTACCTTGTCAATACACGGGTTCCCCGCCAATGGGAAAGCAAAGTAAATCAATCTTTGCAGCAACAGGCAAGCGCACACCAAAATGTTACGTTAGTTGACTGGCATACAGAAGCTCTTCAGCATCCGGAATATTTCGCCCCAGATGGCGTACACTTGGTTCCTAAAGGCGCTAAAGCTTTGACTGGTCTTATCGTTCAGGCCATGAAGTCGTTTTTGTAAGAAATAGGCCCTATTTTTAAACATGGGCGTCATAAACATCCATTGAAAGCTGCCTGAAGTCTTTAATCATCTCCTTTTTCAAGGCAAACCCGATGTTTACATGTCGTTTACGTAAGGGTAAGCCAAAATAGAATGGAGGGATGATAGTGGCAGTGAACGAAGAACATGATATCAAAAGAGAACTCAATCGATACGAGCTTTTTTTCAAAAAACGATATAAAATTCTTTATACAGTCAATGATTTTATCATTGGTGCTTTGTTTCTTGTCGGAAGCTTTTTCTTTTTTTATGACCAGTTAATGTCGGCAGGGATATGGCTGTTTGCGATTGGGAGCTTGCTGCTGCTAATCAGGCCGACGATTCGTTTGATTCATGACTTTCATTACAGAAAACATGTGGAACACCAGTTTAAACATCGATCTTCAGCCGATTAATCCTTAGGCTTATGGCCTTTAGGGATTGAATATTTGTTATCGAAAACAACTGACAAGAAAAGCACAATATACAAAAACAATACTTTTTGACTATTTATTTTAAAAAATAAGGCAAAAAACCTAAACTTTTGTCCCTGTATGACGATATTAATCATAAGGCCGGCGCGATACTCCCTATAACATCCTTTTCAGTAGATTTCATTATCGTGCCGGTTTTCTCGCATGCAAAGCTATCCCGCCTATCTCATTGATGGCGGGATTTTATTTTTTATTACATTCCTGACCAAACGTCTTTAACATAGCGTTTTTGTTCTTGCAGCTTCTGCAGCCATGCGGCTGATTCTTCCTGATTTGCTCCTTTTTCAGTTTCATACGCCCGTCGCAAAGTATTCTCTACATCAGGAGCCATTCGCGATCCATCACCGCATATGTAAATGTGGGCCCCTTTTTCAATGAGGGTCATCAGCTTCTGTGCATCTTGTTTAAGCAAATGCTGAACATATTCTTTTTGTTCGGTTTCAACACGTGAATAGCATCGGCGGATTGTGACCAAGCCTTCCTGTTCCGCTTGATCCAGCTCTTCTCTATAAAGATCATCATGATCGGGGCACCGGCAGCCGAAGTATAAAAGAGCTTCACCAAGCGTGCTTCCTTCCTTCTTCAAAACAGATCTTGCCTGAATAAAGCCCCTGAATGGCGCAATTCCTGTACCCGGACCGACCATAATCAGAGGCGTTTCCGGGTCATACGGCATCTGGAACCCGGATTGCGGCGTTCGGATGAAACAGGCTGCTGCATCCCCGGTTTTCAGCTCTGCTAAGTAATTTGAAGCGACTCCCCGGTACTCTCCTCGCCCGCTCCAGGCCGAGGCTTTGATAACGCCTACTGTCATGCTCACGATATGGGCATAGACTTTCGGTGAGCTTGAAATGGAATAATATCTCGGTTTTAAAGATGGCAAAAGTTCTAAAAACCGCTCAAACGGCATTTCGCAGGCAGGATAATCCTCTAAAAGATCAAGCATAGTGAGACGCTTTGCCAATACCTGTTCTTTATAAATGCCATCATCGGAAACGAGCTGTTCCAGCTCTTTTTGATGCGGCGGACAGACTGTATAAGAAGCCAGTTCCCGAAGCTGAAGCCTTGAAGCCGGTTCCTGCAGCTCCACATAGGAAGACAACAAATCTCCCACTCTGATCGGCCGATTCATCGGCAGATGAGCCATATGAGCGCTTCCGCTTATTTTTATCACATGATTGGACTGAAAACCGAATCGGGTGAGAACCCGCTGAACAAGCTCCCGGCTGTTTTTCGGCAGTATTCCAATATGATCGCCTTCTTTATATGTTTTGTCATCAGGAAGCTGCAATTCAATATGTCGGGTGGAACGCGGACTATCAGCTGCCTGGAGCTCCCGGTTCTCCAGGACAATCCCTTCAAACGCGCCATAGGCCTTGGCAAGCGGCGTTTCCGTCGCCTCACTGAGAAAAGTAATTGATAATGAAGGCTTATCTTCTTTTTCTGATATTTCGTTTATATCAAATGCTTCCATCGTTTCCTTCCAGAAGCGGTTTTCCCAAGACTCGCGATGGCTTTCAAAATCATCAGCGGCATCACCTTCCCCAATCGGTGTTAAACGTGATGCCCCTTTCGCTTGCATCATGTTATCTATAAGGCGTGGAATCCGCTGATACGTTGATGCCCAGCTTCGGTTTCCGCAGCCGAATACCGCATAGGAGACACCTTTCAATCGGCCTTCCTCAAGCTCTTCCAGCCACTCTATAAAGCCGGCAGCATTATCAGGCGGCGCCCCATTATAAGAAGCCGTAACGATGACGACAGCACCTTGTTCAGGAAGCTTGCCAATGTAATCATCAAGCGGGGCTGTTTCGGCTGTAAAGCCCAGCTGGCGGCCGTAAGCAGCCAGTTCTCCGGCTATTCCTTCCGCTGTCCCAAGGTTTGAGCCGTAAAGAACAAGTAAAGGTGTACCGTGTTTAGGTTTTGTTTCTTTTGGCTTCGTTTCCGTTTTGATGTCAGCCTGTTCTTTTCTCTGTACACTCATTGCCGCTGTTTTCCGCGGTTTCACAGTAATTTTAAAATCATCCGGCTTGATCGTTAATGCTTCTTTGATTTTCAGTTCGTATCCAGTATGGTTGATCAAATCAAAATGCTTTAATACAAGACCGAGAACCATTGTCGCCTCTTGGAGAGCAAACTGCATGCCGATACAAGCACGCTGCCCGTTTCCAAACGGCTTATACGCATGGTGAGGAATACTCGAAGGATCTTCAAACCGTTCCGGGCGAAAATCTTCTGCATCCTCCCCCCAAGCGTTTTGATCCCGGTGCAGTTTTGGAATCAAAACAGTGACAGGCTGCCCTTTGCTTATCGGATATTCCCCGCCTAGAACAGTATCTTCCTTGGCATAGAGAGAAAAGGCCGGAGCTGTTGGATACAGCCTGAGTGTTTCATTTAAAACCATCCGAATGTATTTCAGCTGCTGGATTTGTTTATATTCCGGCGTGTCTGTTAACACACGATCCGCTTCTTCTTGCGCTTTTTTCAGTTTTTCAGGATGTGCAAGCAGACAGTAAATCGCAAAGGAAAGCAAACCGCTTGTTGTTTCATGCCCGGCAATTAAAAATGTGATAATTTGGTATCGAATGTTTTCATCATCAAGCGTTTCACCCGTTACAGGATCTTTTGCATAAAGCATGAGCGATAAAAGATCTTTAATGTCTTCATCCGGATTGGCTTTTCGCTCCGCTATCATTCTATCGACAAGGTCGTTCATGACATCTATATCCTTTTGAAATTGCAGCTTTGTTTTCACCATCACCTTATCTTGCAGGCCCAGTCTTTTCGATTGATTCATCGCCTCTTTTAAGGCACGGAGCATACTGGTGATAAACGGGTGCTGAGAGTCACGGTAAAAACTGTTAAAGCGATAGTTAAACCCGCATAGCCCGATCGTATCAAGCGTCAAACGGGTCATGTCGTCCGCCACATCAATTTCTTCATTGGGATTAAGCCGGCTCCATTTTTGAATCAGCTGGGTTGCAATATCGAGCATCATCGAATGATAGCCTTTCATCGCTTTTTGACTGAAACTCGGCAGTAAAATGCGGTGTGCTTTTTGCCAGTTCGGTTCGTGGGTCCAGCTTGTAAATAAACCGTCTCCGCCGAACTCACGCACCTTTAGCAAGCCTTTGCCAAGGTTTTTGTCAAAGCGTCTTTCGTCACACACTTCAGCCACGAGATTGTGGCCGGATACAAAAACACTGGACACCCCTGGAAAATCGAAACGGAAAATCGGCCCCAATTCATCAGCTATCCTCCACAAGGATTGAGAAAGCTGTTCTTTTTCCAGGTGCGGAAGATTTTTTAAAGGTCCGTATGTTTTCGGCTGAGGTATTGCGCTTGCCTGTTTCATTGACATCTTCCTTTCTTATTTTTGTGAAGTAAATGAATGAAGCCTAATGGCGTCCCAGCAGCATTGTTCTAATTCAGTAACTAAATCAGTATTCATCTCTATCTCACCCGTTTGGACGAGCTGATAGATCTTGAGAAATGCCCCTAACACAATGGCAATTAACACATTAGAGGGCAGGCTGCGAATCACACCTTCCGCCTTTCCCTTGCTAAAATAGTCATCAAACATGCGAGTCAAATTTTCTATCATTTTTTTGCTTGTATTATTTAAGTAATGAGCGTCTTTTTTCATTTCAAGAAAAAAAAGCGCATAGTCGCTCTCCTTCGTAAATTGAACAAGACAGCAAAATACGTGGCGAAAGCCTTCTCTGACAGGCAATTCCGAAAAATCCTGCTTCACCTTTTCCGTGAAACGCTGGATGCTTTCTTGAAACAATACGTTAACGAGCGTTTCTTTGCTGTCAAAATAGCGATAAATCGTGCCTGTCCCCACATGGGCTCGTTCAGCTATCATAGGGATAGTCGTAGCGTCAAATCCCCTTTCCGTAAATAGGGAGACCGACGCTTTCATAATCATGTCGTATTTACTGCTGGATGAGGATAGCATGTAATGTTAAAACCTCCGATTCGTTGCGGAATGAATATTCATTCCTTTTGTTCATAAAAAACGATTCCGATCTGTTTGGAACCACCTCTTTACCTTTGTTTATGGTATTAGTTTATATGATAAAAACTTTTTTTAATATAAAGTATATGCAAAAAATAAAAAATTAAGAAAATATACCCAAATCCCCAAATAAGGATTTGGATATATTTCCCGAGAAATTTTTTTATTTAACAGCTACAATGCAAAGACAGGTATCACGCCTGATGACGGAAAGATCCCTGAAATACTGATCTTTGAGCAGTTGAATATACGTTTTCTCCTTTTCACCGGTATTGGCATCAATGCTGATGTAAAACCGGCCGTCAATTTGAAGCACCCGGTAAATTTCTCTTAATGCAAGCCTTATATCAGTGCAGCTCTGTACCGTATGTAAGGAGAACACTTTATTAAAGGTACGGTCATCAAAGGGAATGTTTTCAGGGTAGCCATGAAAAATCTCTCCTTTTCCCATGTTCTTTTGATTCGCCCGTGATATCTGTCTTACTTTTCGTTTTGATGGGTCAATGCTTTTTAAGCTTCCCTTTTCTAGTTTCTCGGTTATGGTCTTAAAGACAGTGCCCTTTCCGATTCCAATTTCTAAAATTCTGTCATTTTCTTGTATGTCTATAGAGTCAATCATCATATGCTCAATGGTTTTTGTTTGCTTATATTTCCGAGAAAATAATTTCAAAAGATTCGATCGTTTATAGAGTCTATTTTCTAGCATTTTAAACACCTGCTTTTGGTTTCCTATGCTTATTTATTATATTCATAAAATAAACATCACCTTCATTTTAAAAGGTGAATGAAGATATCAACTAGACGGCAATGTGTTTCAAAATGTTTCAATAGAACTGAACTTTTTCATTTTTTTCCGCAAAAGAAGCAGAAAACAAAGTGTTTTCTGCCTCTTTCTAATGCCAATGATAAGGGAATACATAAACCCTTTGCTGCTGCATGGCCATCAACCTCTGCTGACGGAACGGATTTCCGTAACCGTGTTTGAAGGAATGCGGCATGGACGCATAACCGTGGCCAATCGACGGCAGCCTTTTTTGATAATCGTTCATCATGCCATCACCTGCCTTACCGTAACGTTGATTTATCATATGCAGGCAGGCATTTTCTTGACAGTTGCTTCGCTAAACTTGGTCCTTCTCCATTGTATAATGCATCAATAATTCCATTCTAAGCATATGCCATTCCCCCTTCAGTTTTTTTTATAGCTGTTAGCGCCAGTTTGTTAAATAAAGATGCTTTAACTGAGACTCTTTCATTTCATCATAAATCTGCTCAATCTGCTGTTCTCGTTCGAATTCTTCCGGGCTTTTAAACCGTTTGTTAATCGTTAACGTTAAAAAGAACAGGTTAATCGTCATATCGCTCACCCCCTTTCAAAGTCCGCTTCAAGCGAAATAACCCGCGGCATTATTCCTTCTGCCGCGGGCAAATAAAAACCGCAGGCAAAAAAAGACACCAATGCCTCTACTGCCTGCGGGGAGTTGCGTATGTCCGACTATTCCGAATTTAATGCGTGCGATAAGCATCGGTTAAGGAAGGACACGAACTCTTCCACAGGCTGAATAAACCATGAACTTTTACTTGTGTATCACGTACAGGTTGACGTCGTTGTCTCATTGTCATTTTGATTCAGCCTCCTTTGCTTTTTCTTACTTTGTAAGTATATCCACCAAATTCCATTTTGTAAACATCTTTTTCTAAAAATGGACGGAAATTATGCAAATCACCGAGTGGATTTGCCCTTTGTTCAGGATACCTGCTTCATTTCATTTCTGGAGCTGTCTTTCTTATGATATGCAATAAAATAAATGAGACCGACGAACACCGCTCCGCCGATGACATTGCCGATAAAAGCCGGAATGATGTTTCCGATAAACTGTCCCCACGTGAATGAGCCTGCAAAAATGGCAGCGGGAATCACAAACATATTGGCGACAACGTGCTGAAATCCGATTGCCACAAAAGCCATTATTGGGAACCAAATGCCAAGAATTTTTCCTGCTCCATCTTGAGCGCCGAAAGAAAGCCAAACGGCAAGACATACAAGCCAGTTACAGCCGATGCCGGAAACGAGAACCTTTCCGAAGCTCATATCGAGCTTTCCTTGCGCAACCGCGATTGTTTTTTCTAAATAAGGGCCTGTTTCAGTCAATCCAACCAAATGCCCGAAAAAATAGGCAACAAACAATGCGCCGATTAAATTCATAATCGTGACGATTCCCCAGTTAACCGCCAATTCTTTTACTGATATTTTTCTCGAAAATAAAGCCATGGCAACGGACATCATATTTCCGGTGATCAGTTCAGCACCAGCGAGAACGACAAGTATCAAACCGACAGGAAATACTGCAGCCCCAATAAAGCCGGACAAGCTTCCCCATTCTTTCGGAAGGTCGCCGATTACCCTGATATCAAGCAAGTACCCGAGCGCGATAAATGCGCCTCCTAAAAACCCCAGCACAAGCAGAGACGGCAGCGGGAGCTTTACTTTATTCATCCCTGCTTCAATTGCTGCATCCGCTATTTCATTCGGTTTCCGAAAAGCCATACTAAAACGCCTCCATCATCTCTTCTTTTTACAGTTTTTGTCAGAAGACAATAAAAAGGCAGCACTCAATTCACCTGTGTCCAACCAGGCTTTTGAATGCTGCCTAACTTGTATGCATACCCATACAACAATATCAAGCAGAATTAAGATATTGAAAGAGAATATATACAGTTCGTGCATACATTCCCGTCGCTTTTTGCCTTCTATAACTGTAGCAACATCATATCAAATGTGACAAATTTGTGTCAATGGCAAATATGCTAGCTTTGCAGAACTTCTTTTTGATCATCTATTTTTTTGTCAAAGACAAACACAGATACCGCAATATTTTCCTCAATTTTGATATCAGAAAACAAATGGACAAGCTTAGCTCCCATCAGCTCCTCCATTCCTTCCGGCGTTTGTTTGGAATAAAGATCTTGAATCAGGCTTGTGCGGGCTGCATGTACCATTTCTCTTCCTTCGGGCGTGCGGGCGATAAACTGCTCGCTTGCACTCAGATTTCCGTATAGTGTGGAGACGGCCATGTTTTCTACAAATACAGTATGAATCCGTTCAGGCCCTTTGCCGAACAATTCTTTGCGAAGTTTTCGAATAATATCATTGAACTCATGAATTTTTTTAGACATGCTGATTACCCCTTCCGATATTGCCTTATAAAGGCTTTTCCCGGTTCCCCTTAGGACATTTCACTTGGTTAAAATTTTCCTGCCATATTGTATTATAATAAATATCACTTTATAATAAAAGCAGTGTTGATGGATTTGTAATAGGATCTTGTTATGAGTCTATCGTTTTATAAAAATCAAGGATTGGTCTGTTAGTAAGACTTGCTAGTGAACTATTCCGCCATGTGTGTTTACACCTTCTTAGAAGTAAGGACAGGTGTATCTATACATGGCTTTTTTTGACTTCTTGAAAGAAAGATGGAGGGGAATATGAAGATGATGGACGTTAAGTCGATCAGTGTCCGTGTAGACGGAACAGAAATTCAAGCACGAGCAGGGGCCACAATTTTAGACATTTTAAATGAAAACGGGATTGAGTACCCGCAGATTTGCCACGTTCCAGAGGTTGACCCGATTCAAACTTGTGATACTTGCATTGTAGAGGCAAACGGGAAGCTGGTTCGTTCATGCGCTACAGTTGCAGAAAATGGAATGTCAATTGATCTATCCGGAAGTCGGGTGAAAGAAGCACAAACCGAAGCGATGGACCGCCTTCTTGAAAATCACTTGCTGTATTGTACAGTTTGCGATAACAACAATGGGAACTGTACGCTGCATAATACAGCGGAAATGATGGGGATCGAGCATCAAAAATACCCATACACGCCAAAAGAAGACCCTTCTTGCGCGGTTGATATGTCTCACCCGTTTTACCGCTATGATCCAAACCAATGTATCGCCTGCGGCCAGTGTGTTGAGGTGTGTCAAAACCTTCAGGTAAATGAAACACTCTCAATCGACTGGGAACGCGAACGCCCTCGCGTGATTTGGGATGAAGGAGTTCCGATCAATGAATCTTCTTGTGTCAGCTGCGGCCAGTGTGTCACAGTGTGCCCATGTAATGCGCTGATGGAAAAATCAATGCTCGGGCAGGCTGGCTTTATGACAGGCATCAAAGAGGATATCATGGAGCCGATGATTGACCTCGTGAAAAACGTTGAACCTGATTACGGCAGCATTTTTGCCATTTCTGAAGTCGAAGCGGCAATGCGTGAAACGAGAACGAAAAAAACAAAAACTGTATGTACGTTCTGCGGTGTCGGATGTTCTTTCGAAGTATGGACAAAAGGACGGGATATTTTAAAGATCCAGCCGGTTTCTGACGCTCCGGTTAATGCGATTTCGACATGTGTTAAAGGGAAATTCGGCTGGGATTTCGTAAATTCTGAAGAGCGGATCACAAAGCCTTTAATACGTAAAAACGGAGCTTTTGTTGAATCTTCTTGGGAAGAAGCCCTCGACCTTGTTGCAAGCAGATTAGGATCGATTAAGGAGCAGTACGGCAAAGGCTCTGTCGGATTTATTTCTTCTTCTAAAATTACGAATGAAGAAAACTACGTCATTCAAAAATTAGCGCGTCAGGTATTTGAAACAAACAACGTCGATAACTGCTCACGCTACTGCCAGTCTCCTGCTACAGACGGATTGTTCCGCACTGTCGGCATGGGCGGTGACGCCGGCACGATTAAAGATATTGCCAAAGCCGGTCTCGTCATCATTGTCGGCGCCAACCCGGCGGAGGGACACCCGGTGCTTGCCACACGCGTCAAACGTGCGCATAAGCTCCATGGCCAAAAACTGATTGTTGCCGACCTGCGTAAAAATGAAATGGCTGAGCGGTCTGATCTGTTCATCAGCCCTAAACAAGGCACAGACCAGGTTTGGCTGATGGCCGTTACGAAATATATGATCGACCAAGGCTGGCACGATCAGGCGTTTATTGATGAGAATGTCAATTACTTTGAGGATTATAAAGAAACGCTTAAAACCTATACGCTTGATTATGCAGAACGCATCACAGGCCTTTCAAAAGAACACATTATTCAAATCGCTGAAATGATCCGTGACGCTGACGGCACTTGTGTCCTTTGGGGAATGGGTGTCACACAAAATACAGGCGGTTCTGATACGTCAGCGGCAATTTCAAACCTGCTTCTCGCTACGGGCAACTATCGCCGTCCTGGTGCCGGCGCTTACCCTCTGCGCGGCCACAATAACGTGCAAGGCGCTTGTGATATGGGAACTTTGCCAGGCTGGCTGCCGGGATATCAGCATATTACAGATGACAAAGCCCGCGCTAAATTTGAAGAGGCATATGGTGTCGAGATTGATGGAAAGCCCGGTTTAGATAATATTCAAATGCTTCATGCCATTGAAGAAGGAAAAATGAAGGCGATGTATCTTGTCGGTGAGGATATGGCACTTGTCGATTCAAACGCAAACCATGTGCATGATATTTTATCAAGCCTTGATTTCTTCGTGGTACAGGACATCTTCCTGTCAAGAACAGCTCAATATGCCGATGTCGTCTTGCCGGCCACACCTTCACTTGAAAAAGACGGAACATTCACCAACACAGAACGCCGCGTTCAGCGATTATATCAGGCGCTTCCGACGCTTGGTGACGCAAAACCTGACTGGTGGATTATTCAAGAGGTGGCAAACCGTTTAGGAGCGAACTGGAACTATAGCCATCCAAGTGACATTTTCTCTGAAATGGCGAGTCTTTCTCCTCTGTTTGCCAAAGCAAGCTATGAGGTGCTTGAAGGCTGGAACAGCTTCCTATGGGGCAGCTTCACAGGTGAAAGCACACCGCTTCTGTATGAAGACGGATTTAATTTCCCTGACAAAAAAGCCCGCTTTGCTCTTTCTGATTGGACTGAACCAGCGGCATTTCCGGAAGAATATGACCTTCATATCAATAACGGCCGGATGCTGGAGCATTTCCATGAAGGAAACATGACAAATAAATCAAAAGGCATACAAGCAAAAGTGCCAAATGTATTCGTTGAAATCTCGCCTGAGCTCGCAGAGGAGCGAGGTGTATGTGACGGTTCGCTTGTACGTCTCGTTTCTCCGTTCGGAGCAGTCAAACTAAACGCGCTGATCACAGACCGTGTGCGGAAAAATGAACTTTATCTGCCGATGAACTCAACAGATAAGGAGTCTGCGATTAACTTCCTGACGGGTCCTGCAGCTGATAAACGGACGAATACGCCTGCTTATAAACAGACAAAGGTTCGCATGGAGGTGCTTGGGGGCTGCGAAACAGCGCCGCTTCCGAAAACAAATCCGCGCAACAAAAAACGGCATCCGCAAAACGGCGTTGAAGCAGAAAGAAAATGGAACCGCCCGGGTTATGTCCATCTGACTGATTAAACGAAAGGAGGAAAACGAATGGCCACTCCGATTACGACGATCAAAAAAGAAACAAAAACAGCAGAACAAATCAAGCTTGAAAAAATAGAAGAGCTGAAAGAGCTTCTGGCAGAAAATGAGGACGCCGTCTCTAAAACGATGACGTTAATGAATGAACTCAATGATCTTGGAATTTTTGACGCAGCCACAAGCATGCTCAGAGCGAAGGAAGACATTGCCAAGATTGCGCTTGGCCAAGTTTCCCGCGAGCCCGTCACCAATCTCATCAACACGATGATGGCCGCCGGAGGTGCATTGACAAAAGCCGATCCTGAGTTTACAGGAAAACTTTTAGAAAGCGTGATGGCTGGAACTGAACAAGCGCAGAGCTTTTTAAAAGAAGACAAGAAAGTCGGGATTCTCGACCTTTTAAAAGCAATGAACGACCCTGATATCAACAGAGCCGTCGGCTTCGGCCTTCAGTTTTTAAAAGGCATGGGAAAAGAACTGCAAGAAAAATAACAAAAAACAGCCATCGCAGATTGTATCACCGTTAAAATGGTTCATAATATGTTTGTTTTTAATGTATATCTTTCCGCCTGTTTTGGAGTTCAACCTGCGGGCGCTAAAAAATCCTTCTTTCGTTCATGAAGAACGCTTGAAGGATTTTTTTGTTATGCCTCTGCTCTATCTGAAGCATTCTAATATTGATTCAGTGTTAGTCCCCGCCTCAAAAGCAGAGTGTAACAAAAAGAGCATGCGCCGAACTAGGCTGAAAACTTTTTCACCATTTGATATTCTCACTTTCGTTGACAACATTTTATCTAGGAAAGAAATTCTGATAAGGAAATATAGCACTTACCTGTCCTTTTGGAACTTTCTCTCCATTACTTGTGCCATTTGCTGAGAATTCATATCCTTTTGTTCATAGAGCTTACTCACGATGTTCTGATAGTCCTCATCTTTACGATTTTGACTTAATTTATTGGCAGCTTGAACTTCCTGTACTTTAATCTTAAATCCAACAATCCCTTTAAGTTCTTTTTCTAATAATTGAGGTGAAAGCGTATCCCATAAAACTGGATTCTCACGATGTTTTTCGTATTTTTGCAGCAACATTGCCAGGTCTTGTTTTAGCTCTTCTTCGTTTAAAGTGCTGGCCGTACCATATACATGTACAGCTTGATAGTTCCATGTCGGCACGTTTTCCTGCTTATACCAAGAAGAAGAGATATAAGCATGTGGTCCTTGGAACATCACCAGTACATTTTCACAGGTTTCAAATGTTCTCCATTGAGGGTTCCCATAAGCTATATGCCCTGTTATATAGTAAGTATCTCCTTCTCTTATTAACTGTAATGGCAAATGAGTAGCAATGGGTTTCCCCTGGTTTGTTGTAACGATTGTGCCAAAGGCGTTTTCTTGAACAAACTCCCATATTTCATCAACATTTGTAATCTTAAAATACCGTGGAATATACATAATCATCTTCCTCTCCTCTCAAAAGAAGTTATGTGAGTGTTTTGACCATGATAAAGTCTACCTGTTCTTCATCTCCCATATAAAAAGAGTGCGCCCCTGTTTGAACAAATCCCATTTTCTTATAAAAAGCAAGGGCATTTTCATTTTTCTCCCATACACCTAGCCAGATTTTCTTTTTATCAAGCTCCATTGCCATATCTATTGCTTTATGTAACAGGTGTTTGCCAAGCCCATGTTTTTGAAAGTTGTTCTTTATATAAATCCTTTCGATTTCAAGGGCTTCATTCCCCATCTCTTCAGACTGGGCATCATCTGTATTGACCTTTAAATAGCCTGCGATTTCATTATCAGCATAAATAAAAAAGAAGTGTGAAGACGGATTACATAATTCCATTTCTACTTGTTCTAGGCTAAAAGCCTTTTCCAAATAAGCCTCCATATTTTCAGGTGAATTCTGATGCTTAAATGTCTCATTAAATGTTTCATAACCAATTTCTTGAAGTGCGAGTGAATCTTCAAGGGTGCATTTTTTTATTTTAATCGTCATATTCATCAGCCACTCCCTTATTGTCATCAATAATTTCTCTTGTTGCCCTTTTTTACAAATTCCCAGTCTTTTTCTATATTTTTTCTTACTCTTTGAAGAAGGTTGAAAATGGTTTTCACTTCTGTTTCAGAAAATCCCGCTAATGCGACATTATTTGAATCATGTTCTCTTTTGATAAATGGATATACATTTTTTCCTTTCTCTGTTGGAAACAGTTTTTTTATTTTCTTGTTATGTCTGTCTTCTTTCTTTTCAATAAATCCATTCATTTCAAGTTTTTTTATAGCACGAGATGCTGTTGCTCGATCTACTTTAATCATTTCGACCAACTGTTCTTGAATAATTCCCGGGTTTTCACATATTCGGACAAGGTACAGGTATTGCCCTTTTGTAAGGTCATGTTCTCTAAATTCTATATTGCTTATAGAATCTAATGCCCTTGCAATCATTCCGATCTCACGAAGAATTTCCTTCATTCCTACCTCCCAGCTATATTTTTATTGCAAATACAATAAAGATGACATACGTTCAATATAACCTAACTTTGTTGCATTTGCAATAAAACACTAAGTAAGAGGTTGTGAAAAGTGAGGTATGTTTCATTTAAAAAAGCTGTCGAGATGTTCTCGACAGCTTGGGGGTCTGCTTCTATTCTTGATAAGGCAAATGGCTGTTTTTATTCGTCAGCTTCATCCAGACGTTTCTTGTAAATCAGTGAACGATCAGCGCAGAAGAAGGCACCGGCTAAAAACACACAATCCGCTAAAAACATCATTGATTTCTGGCCTAACGTCAATCCTTGATCAGGGAGAACTGCGCCTATATATAAAAAAGTGCTGACTGCAAGCAAGGTAAAAGCAAAATGCTTGTAGTCTTCTTTTAAAGATTTCATTCTATTTTTGCTCAAAAGAATCACCTGCCAGATTCATAGTATACGACTATTATAATATAATCCGGCAGCTTACAGAGAAAGTAATTCTATCCATTTGTTATACATTTTCAAGCGCTTGCTTGATATCCTCCAGCAAATCTTCCGCATCTTCAATCCCTACAGAAATTCTGATCAAGCCATCTGTGATGCCCAGTTCAAGCCGGCGTTCTCTCGGAATAGAGGCATGTGTCATTCTTGCCGGAACAGAAATTAAGCTTTCGACCGCGCCCAGGCTTTCAGCAATGGTAAACAGTTTCAGATTGCCTAAAAACGCATCAACCCGCTCTTCACTGCCAATATCAAAGGAAATCATGCCGCCGAAGCCAGACCCTTGCGTTTTTGCGAGCTCATGTCCGGGATGTTTTGAAGTACCAGGATAATATAACGTTTGGACAGCAGGATGATTCTCAAGAAAGCTTGCGATCTTCCGCGCGTTTTGATCGATTGCTTCCATTCTGAGTCCCAATGTTTTGATTCCTCTCATTAACAGCCAGGAATCTTGAGGGCCGAGCACGCCGCCTGTGGAGTTTTGCACAAAATGCAGCTCTTCTCCAAGCTCTTTCGAAGCTGTCACAACTAAACCGCCGACGACATCACTGTGTCCGCCAAGATATTTTGTCGCACTGTGAAGCACAATATCAGCGCCTAGAGTGAGCGGCTGCTGAAAATAAGGGGTGTTAAAGGTATTGTCTACGATAAGCAGAACACCGGCTTTTTTTGCGATATCTACCATGAGCGGCAAGTCGGTGATTTTGAGCAGCGGATTTGTCGGTGTTTCAATATAAATGGCTTTTGTGTTAGGGCGAATCGCGTTTTCAACCTCTTCCCTGCTGCTTGTATCAACAAATGTTGATTCAATGCCAAGACGATTAAGCACCTTTGTCATTACGCGGTATGTTCCGCCGTACACATCATCAGTCAACACGACATGATCTCCGCTGTTAAACAGCATCATCACCGCTGTAATGGCAGCCATTCCTGAACTGAACGCATAGCCTGCTTCCCCGCTTTCCAGCTCTGTCACAAGTGCTTCGAGAGCGGTTCTAGTCGGATTGGCCGTTCTTGAATACTCATAGCCTGTATGCTGCCCTGCTTTCGGCTGCTTGTACGTGCTGACTTGGTAAATGGGCACGGATACCGCGCCTGTTTTTTCATCACCTGTGATTCCGCCATGTATCATCAATGTTTTTTTCTTCATATCAGATGCCTCCTTCATATATTCGTTTGCTGATATATCGATCGCTGCTGTCAGGGAATACTGTGACAATGTTAGTTCCTGCAGATGCTTGTTTCGCTTCTTCCAACGCAGCGTAAAGCGCTGCACCTGAAGAGCTTCCGATCAGCAGGCCTTCTTTTTCTGCCGCTTCCTTCACAAGTCTAAACGCATTCTTGTCTGTTACGGTGTAAATCTCATCAAAATGGCTCTTATTCATATAATCGGGGATGAACTCCATGCCGATGCCTTCTGTTTTATGAGCGTGAGGCTCTCCACCGTTTAAAATGGAGCCCTCCGGTTCGACTATCACGGTTTTGACTGCTGGATTTTTTTCTTTTAAGAAGGAAGCAGTTCCTGCGAATGTGCCTCCTGAACCTGCTCCTGCGACGAACGTATGAATGTTGCCGTCAAGGGCTTCCCATATTTCTGGCCCAAGTGTCTTATAGTAAGTCGATGGATTTACTTGGTTTTTAAATTGCAAAACACAATAAGAATTTTCAATTTCTGTCTCCAGCTGAATGGCTTTTTGAATGGCTCCCTGCATACCGTCTTGACGCGGTGTATGAATGATGGATGCGCCAAGCGCTTGCATAATTTGCTGTTTCTCTGTGCTGAAATGTTCAGGGACACAGAAAATCGCTTTTAGCCCATATTTTCTGGCACTTAATGCAAGACCGATTCCTGTATTGCCTGCCGTAGCTTCTATAATCACTCCGCCGGGATTCACCTTTCCTGACTCCAGCGCGTCACGGATCAGCATGTCTCCCAGTCTGTCTTTAATGCTTCCCCCAGGATTCATCATTTCAAGCTTGGCATATACTGCGACTCCTTCAGGAACATCAAAGTTCTTCAGGCGGAGAAGCGGTGTGTTTCCAATCAGCTCGGTAATGTCCGTAATTACAGTCATATATGTCCTCCTCCTTGATAGAGATTGTTTTTAGGGAAAACGGAGGAGAACTCTCCCCCGTTTAATGAATTCGTTTGATTGCTTTTAATACAAGCTCTGTTGAATTGACAGCCGCCTGCTCTAAAAATTGGTCAAATGATACATGTGATTCTTTTCCTGCGATATCAGATAAGGCTCTGATGACGACAAACGGCGTCTTAAATTGATGGCACACTTGGGCCACTGCCGCAGCCTCCATTTCAACCGCGTACAGATCAGAAAATCTCGCACGCACCTCTTCAACCCGCTTCGGATCGTTCATGAAAGAATCGCCTGTTGCGATCGTTCCTTTTGCAACCTGAATGCCATCGAGTTCAGAAATCGCTTCTTCAGTGATGCTGATCAGCTTTTCGTCCGCCGCATAGGCAGCCGGAAGACCCGGCACCTGGCCGTATTCATAGTCAAAGGCCGTTACATCTACATCATGGTGGCGAACATCAGTGGAAATGACGACATCCCCTACATTCAATGTATGATGAAATCCGCCCGCTGAGCCTGTGTTAATGACATAATCAGGCTTATAACGGTCAAGCAGAAGCGTCGTGCTGATGGCAGCATTCACTTTTCCAATTCCTGATTTTAACAAAATCACTTCGGTTCCTTCATATTCGCCTGTTGTAAATTCACAGTGTGCGATTGTTTCTGTTTTTGCATTTTCAAGTTTGCTTCTTAGGATGGTGACTTCCTCTTCCATTGCTCCGATGACTGCTAGTTTCATCTATTCACATTCCCTTCACTTTACCGTTTGATCGCCTCCATTATCCACACGAAATCGTTGTGCTGAGTGAATTGGACTGCAAAACCTTCAGCAGCAAACATTTCTTTCAACGCATCCAATGTGGGATAATGCTCCGTCTCTAAATCATTTGCCAGCTGATAGAAGCCTTGAGAACGGGCTTTATCAATTGCTTGTTGATACGTTTGTGAATCTTCAAAGACGGTATCGGCAAACACTATTTTATCATGCAAGTGAAGGTATTTGCTATATTGCTTTATGGCAGCCCGCTTTTCTTCGTCTGTTAAATGATGAAAAGCATATGAACTGACAATCGTGTCAGCCTGAAATGGCGGCTCAGGAAATGTCAGAAAGTCTCCGTCAACGATTTCTGCCCTGCCTGAAAGCTTGTCAGAAGCCAAATTCCGCATTGCGGGAGACGGTTCGATGCCAAATACCGATTTGCCCGCATCCAGCAGCTTGGCTGTCAAATTCCCGGTTCCCGGGCCAAATTCTAACACATGCGTTCCAGACCTGCTGACGATGGCATCAAGAATATCATCATAGCCTCTGAATGCTTCTTTATACTGAATATCAAAACCTTGTACTGTTTGATCATAAGTTGCTGCCCAATCTTCAAAGAGAGGGATAAATTCACGTCCCATATTTGTCACACTCCATATTTTATAATTCCTATAAGCATACTATGAATTAATGATGGAACAGTTCCTATGATACCATATCTTATGAAAAGCAGGTACTAAAACACTTTGTGTATTTTATGCCATCCATATTGCGCGTTTACCTCAAAAAAGCTTATACTTCATATGACTTGTGAAAGCTGGAGGGTCGAGACATGAATTTTCAATTAGATCTAATTAAAGACAAGGTGGAATTTTTCGAAGCGGCTTCATTGCAGGAGCTTGAAAAGAAAATCAATACACAAATTGAAAACAATAAAGCCATCATGCTCCGGGTAAAATCGGTTTCACACCAAACAGCTGTGGCAGACGGAAGAATATTGTACAGCGCGGTGGTTCATTTTGCAGCTGAAGCCTAAAAACAAAAGCAGCCGGTTTAGACCCGGCTGCTTTTGTTTATTTTAGTTTTTCTACTTTTGTCGGCTTCCAGCCTTTTTCATCAACCCAGGTAATCGTAACTTGATATTTATTACCCGTCGTCTTGTCTAAAATCTTGCCTTTGGCATCCTGAGGGCTGCCGTTATTTCCGAGCCAGAGCACCGTCATGTTATCTGTAGAAACACCGGTTGCATATGAAATGGCTTTCAGCATCTCAGCCCAGTCTTGTGAGCTTGAATCATAGGTGGCAGCATGCTCGCCTGTCTGCTCAGTTCCAACTGCTTTCCAGTCAGGGTTTTCATACGTTTTTTCCACATCGCTAGATGAACCGCCTTCTGTTACTTTTGCATCTTTTAGCGGGTCATCTGAATCTGAGCTTGAGTCTGAGTCTGAATCAGAATCATCACTTTTAGAAGAATCATCTTTTTTGGAATCTGTATCAGAATCTGAGTCAGAAGACTTCTTAGAATCCTTATCGCTGTCAGACGTTTCTTTCTTGCTGTCTTTTATATCCTCATCCGATTTCTTTTCCGTCTTTCCTGAAGCCGGAGCTTCCTGTTTTTGCGCCGTTTCAGAATCCTTGCCGACATCTTTGCTAGAAGGACTGTTAATGAAGAGATTCGCTGCTACTACGACAATTAGTATGGATACGATTGCGATTAAAATGTTAAGCACTAAATTAGCTTTCCTGCGCTTATCACGGTTTTCGTAACGAGATTGATTATTGCTCAATAATTCTGCACTCCTTTATCCCTCTTGGCTCAGCATATATTTTAACATGTGCTGAGAAGTTGTTCTATTTCTGATTGATTTCAATTTCGTGTACGTTTTTAACAATATCATAAAACACCGAATTTGTCAGAGCCTTATCCCCCGGCGTGTCCATGTGTAAAACGACTAGGGCGTATTTCGGCTTATCCGCGGGAAAATATCCGGCAAACCATTTTTCATACAGCGTTTCCTTCTCTTTTGAAAGCTTGCCTGTCTGGGCCGTTCCTGACTTCCCTGCTACAGGATACGGAAGATCCTGAAACCTTCTGCCCGTTCCGGAAGGAGATTCCACCACCCGCCGGAGCATTTTTTGCAGCTGCTGCGCCGTATATTTGTCTATCGTTTCTCCTTTGAGCTTCTGATCTTTAAACGTAACGAGCGTTGTGCCGTTTTTATATTCAATTTGTTCAGCGATTTTCACCTGCCGCTTTTCTCCGCCGCGGGCGATTGTCGCCATCATATTGGCTACCTCAAGCGGCGTTACCTTTACATTTTTCTGCCCGATCGCTGTTTGTGCAATGGCTTTTTTGACTGATTTGTCTTTTTCATCCCCCCAAATCACGCCGCTTTTTTCGTTATACAACTGGCGGAAATCTGTTTCGTGATACAGTTTTCCTTCCCAGCCCGCCCGATCTGTAAGTGCCAGCTTTTCGGACATCTCTTCAATCACCGAGCTGTCTTTTTTCATTAATTGTTCTGCAAGACTCGTAAATGTGTAATTGCAGCTTTGGGCAAAACTTTCATCAAAAGACAAGGTTCCTTTGTCATCGCCCGGTTCCCCGTACAGGTTTAAATTGCAATTGAAGGTTTGACTTGGCTTTACCGCATCATTTTCGATTGCAGCTGCGGCAATGACGGTTTTAAAAACAGAACCGGGATAGATTGGTGTCAGCATGTAATTTTGAAGCGTGTTTTGCCGAGATACATCGGCATTCGGTTTGCTTACAATTCCCAGAATACTGCTATTTTCGATGTCCAGCAGCACAGCTCCTCCTTTTTTCAGCCCCTGTTCATCCAATACCTCCTCCATCGCTTTTTGAATGCTTTGATCAATCGTTGTTTTGACCTGGAGCGGATAAAATGTATTGGCTTCAGCTGTATATTTGACGTCCATGCCAAACAAAGGGTTTCCTTTACCGTCCACATGATATAAAAGCTTTGTATCTTGTTCCGGAAGCAAAAATTCATCAAAGGTCCGTTCTAAACCGGTTGTTCCGATCTTCGTTGTAATCGGAAGGTTCTCCTGATCAGGATATTTCCTGCGGAGAAGCGCCGGATCTTGATTCGTGCTCCCGATCGTATGTGAAGCAAGGCTGGGCTTGTCTTCATTTTCCATATATACGCCGTAAATGCCAGGATATTTCAAAGAATTGATTTTTGTGATGGATTGTTTCGAAAGTGTTTTGATTTTTTGCTGACGCAAAATAACCGGTTTTTTGGCCTTTGCAAGTGTCTGATGCAATTCATCTTCAGGCATGCCGAGAATGTCTGCAACTTTTTTGATCGGCCAATCCTGTGTCAGCAGAAAAGGGAACAAAACAACTGCAGGCTCGCTTTGTCCGGTCAGCGCATTTCCGTTTCGATCTAAAAAGGACCCTCTTCCGTCAGAAATAAGCACTTCCTCCGTCCGCTGCTGCACACTTTCTTGGATTAAATTGATTTTCTTTTTAGAAAATGACTCTGTGAAAAACAGCTGGATTTCCGCCAGCCTCAGCAGAAGCAGAAAAAATACGATTAAAAAGGCGATGACTGCCAGCTTCATTCGTTTCGATATCTTCATAAAAAAAACACCTCACCCACATTGTGGACGAGGTGTTTCTTTGCTAAACGGATCTTATGAAATTTTCACAATTTTCACGAGCATTTCTCCGCCCGGTGTTTGAACTGTGACTTCTTCATCTACTTTTTTGCCCAAGAGGCTTTTTGCAATTGGCGAATCGTTTGAGATTTTTCCTTCAAACGGATCAGCTTCGGCACTTCCAACGATCGTATATGACTCTTCATCACCGTCAGGAAGCTCGACGAAAGTGACGGTTTTACCCAAACCGACAACGTTAGAGCCGCCGTCATCTTCAATGATTTTCGCATTGCGGATCATATTTTCAAGGGTCGTCACACGGCCCTCTACGAATGCCTGCTCTTCTTTCGCTGAATCGTATTCAGAGTTCTCGGAAAGGTCTCCGAAACTTCTCGCTATTTTGATGCGTTCTACTACTTCTTTTCGTTTAACCGTTTTCAAATATTCTAATTCTTGTTCAAGTTTTTGTTTTCCTTCTGCAGTCATAGGAAAAACTTTCTCTTGTGCCATGTCCCTTCACTCCTTCTGGTTGTCCCTCAACATCTTCGATTATGTATGAGAGCATAAACTAAAATACAAGAATGAGAACACAGGGCAGTCCTCGTTCTTCTCTCCCATATAGGTACTGTTTATCTTAAACTGAATCTTGTCGTTCTGCAAATATTTCGCGTTTATAAACAGGGAAAGAAGGGAATTCGCACATTCCCTTCCTGCCTATACATAATATGGTCAGAGTTATTTATGTCTATGCTATGGTATTACAAAATCGCGTTTTGTTCAAGAATGGTTTGAATTTTTGTGACCATCAGATCAATTGCGACGTGATTCTGTCCGCCTTCCGGGATAATAATATCAGCGTACCGTTTCGTAGGCTCGACAAATTGGTTATGCATCGGACGGACAACTGACACATATTGTTCAATGACAGAATCAATAGAGCGTCCGCGCTCATTAATATCTCTCATAATCCGTCTGATGATACGCAAGTCAGCGTCTGTATCAACATAAAGCTTGATATCCATCAGATCACGAAGCCTTTTGTCTTCAAGAACAAGAATGCCTTCAAGGATAATCACATCCTTTGGCTCTACGTGAACTGTTTCTTCTGATCTTGTGTGAAGCTTATAATCGTAAATCGGCTTTTCAATCGGGCGGTAATTCAATAGATCCTGAATATGCTCGATTAAATAGTCATTATCAAACGCAAGCGGATGATCATAGTTTGTGTTCAGCCTTTCTTCAAATGGAAGATGGCTTTGGTCTTTATAATAAAGGTCCTGCTGGATCATTAAAATTGAGTGTCCTTTAAATTGTTCATAAATTGACCGTGTGACACTCGTTTTTCCTGAACCGGAACCTCCTGCGATTCCAATGACTACTGGATTCTTACCCATGGGTTGTTACTTCCCCTTTCTCATCATGTTGCTCGGATAAATCTTTTTGTCTAGTTTGAATTTGACAATTTGCAGGGGATGGCGGGCAGCATCTAGCTCATTTCCGTCTTCGTCCCAAATGGTTTCAATCGTATGTGTAAAGTTTTCGATTTCCGGACCGAAAAATTCGACTTCGTCGCCTTTTTTGAAGAAATTGCGCTGCTGAAGCGTGACCATTTGTGTGTCTTCATCATAATTCAGCACTAAGCCGACAAAATCAAATGTCGTTTTTTTCGCGTGCTCGCCGAACATTTGCTCTTCATAGCCTGGGATTCCTTCAAAGAAAGCTGTCGCAGTGTCCCGGTTGGCGCACTTATCAAGCTCTTCAAGCCATTCTTTTTGAATCACAAAGTTATCCGGATCAGCGCAATAAGCGTCAATTACTTTGCGGTATACACTGACAACTGTTGCTACATAGTGAATGGATTTCATGCGTCCTTCAATCTTTAAGCTGTCGATGCCCATTTCGATCATTTTCGGAATGGATTCAATCAGCTTCAAGTCTTTCGGGCTCATTGCAAATGGCGCATCTTCTTCACCATAAAGAGCAACGGCATTGGCACCGTCTGTTTGATAGAGGTCATAATCCCAGCGGCATGACTGGCAGCAGCCTCCTCGGTTGGAATCCCTCGCCGTCATGTGATTGCTCAGGACACAGCGGCCGGAATATGCGATACACATCGCGCCGTGAATAAAGGATTCGATTTCGATATCTACCTTTTCTTTCATTTCTCTGATTTCAAGCGCACTTGTTTCACGTGCCAGCACGACGCGGTCAAGGCCTTCTTCCTTCCAGAACTGGACAGCCTTCCAGTTTGAAAGAGACTGCTGCGTGCTCAAGTGAACCTCAACATTCGGCGCCACTCTGCGGCATGTTTCGATAATAAGCGGATCCGCCACAATGATGCCCGCAACGTTGGCGTCTCCTAGCGCTTTTAAATAGTCTTCAAGCCCGTCCATGTTTTCATTATGAGCGAAAATATTGGTTGTTACGTAGATCTTCGCGCCATATTTCTTTGCGAATTCAACGCCTTCTGCAATTTCTTCGATCGTAAAGTTATCGGCATTCGAGCGCAGCCCGTATTCCTGTCCTCCGATAAAGACTGCGTCCGCTCCGTAATGAACAGCAATTTTCAGCTTTTCAAGATTACCCGCAGGTGCAAGAAGCTCCGGCTTTTTCGTAATCACACGCTTTCCATTGACGATTGTGGATATTTTATCATTTACGGCAGTCATAGCTTAACCTCCTTATAATTAATAAACCGTTTCTTTGAAGAAGAAGCCGGTATCGATTTTTCTGTTTACTGGCTGGATGCTTTCAATGCGTTCAATCCAGTCTTCTTTTTTCGCTTCATATTCGTCACGGTTTTCCGCACACAGATCTATTGCTTCTCTGTACATTTTGGTGACTTCTATTAAGTATTCAGACGATTTCAGGACACCGTCGATTTTGAAGGAATCAATGCCTGCATCTATTAATTCTTCTAGCTCATCAATGATGCACACGTCGTTCGGGCTCATAATGTGCGTGCCGTTTTCATCTTCGAAAATCGGATATTTATTATCACGCTCTTTATCGTGCAAGAACATGCCTGATTCTTTTTTCTTTCTTTCAATATCCATCACTTTGCCTTGGTATTCAAAATAGTTTCCAATCAAAGAACGCTTCGACTGGAACATGCACGTCATTCCATGCACCTGGATTTCAATTTCGACTTCAGCGTTTTCTTTAATCTCCACAATGCTGTCCATGTTTAACTCTCTGGCAAGCACAGAACGCGCAGCGCCTTTGCGTCCCCAGTAGTTGCATGTATAGTAGTTGGTGCCTGTCGTTTCTGTGCTCCAATGAAGCTTCAGGTCAGGCGCAGATTCACGGGCAGCCATAAGCACGGCAGGATCGCCGAATACCGCTGCATCGACACCGGTTTCCGCTAAAAAAGCCAGATATTCGCCAAGTTCACCCACTTTATCGTTATGGAAAATTGCATTAACGGCAGCGTATACTTTCGCCCCTTCTTTGTGAGCGATCTCTACAGCTTTTGTTACATCTTCACGAGAAAATTCTCCGGCTAATCTCAAGCCGTATCTCTGTTCCCCAACTAAAAACGCAGTTGCCCCCGCCTGTATCAGCGGCAAAATGTCCGCTGTGCTCGTCGGCGTCACTAAGAGCTCTGGTTTTTTCATGACGTTCACCTCTTCTTTTTACTAATCGCAAGTCCGTCCCCGACAGGAATAATCGCAGTTTGATAATCCGGATGATTCATCAGCCAATGATTATATTCATCAATTTTCGTTACCAGTCTGCGCCTTCTTTTCGGTTCTATTTTGCTGTAATCCTCTGCCACCAGACCTTTAAACAGCACATTGTCTGTTAAAATCACCCCGTCCGGTGAAAGCATCGGTTCATATAAATGAAAAAAGTTTTGATACTGACCTTTTGCAGCGTCAATAAAAATGACATCATAAGGCGCGGTTACATGAACGGCGTCGGCTAATTCAAGCGCGTCTCCGTAAAAAACATGAATCCGGTCATCAAGCTGAAACTCCTTGATATTGTTTACCGCTTCCTCATGCCGTTTCTCATTGCGTTCAATTGTATATATTTCAGCAGACGGCAGCTCCAGCGCCATTCGAATGGCGGAATAACCAATGGCCGTTCCGATTTCTAGTATTTTTTTCGGCTGCTTCACAGACAAAATTTGAAGCAGCACCTCCATGCCCGCTTTTTCCATGATTGGGACATGATGTTCTTCGGCATATGCTTCAAGCTTCTTCACGTTTTCCGGCCGAGGCTTCAATAATGCTTCTATATAGTCATTTATTTGTTCATACCGGTCAGTCACAACAAACAGCCTCCCGTTCTAAAAAGGAGTGCCCCAGTCTTTTGCATAGGGACACTCTCTGAATACATCATGATACATCGGTAAACAACCCGATATATTTTATCATAAAACCTTGCGGAAAGCGAATAAAAGGAGAGCTTTTTGCTCTCCTTTTATTTCTCGCTTTTTGAGGAAATGTATTTTTCTTTTGCTTTATTATGCTCTTTTAACGTTTTTGTAAATACGACCTCACCATTTGATTTGGCCAAGAAGTACAGATAGTCCGTTTTATCCGGATGCAGCGCTGCTTCCCATGACGACATGCCGGCATTGGCAATCGGCCCTGGCGTCAGACCCGTGTTTTTATACGTATTGTACGGTGAATCAATTTCCAGGTCCTTATAAAGAACCCGATCTTTATGTTTGCCTGCCGCGTACAGCACGGTCGGATCTGTTTGAAGCGGCATTTTCTTCTTCAGGCGGTTATAAAAGACGCTCGCGATTTTATGGCGGTCGACTTTTTCAGTCGCTTCTTCTTCAATCAAAGAAGCCATTGTCAGCAGCTTATGCACAGAAAGTTTATTTTTCTTCATTTCTGCTTTGTAAGTTTCCACATGAGAATTTGTCTGTTTGATCATTGCAGTAATAATGTCTTCAAGTGACGCGTCCGGATCATTAAAAGGGTATGTGGCCGGGAACAGGTACCCTTCCAGCGGATGCTTAATGTTTTTATTGAAAACATCATTTGTAATAGTGTCCGGGAACTCTTTCTTCAGCTGATCGATAAATGTTTCATCGTCCAGTTTCGCTATGACTTGCTTTTTAGAGTATTTCGTTTCATCAGCAATAGCAGCCGCGATTTGTGTCAATTGCGCTCCCTCGGTCACCGTAATTTGAAAGGCGTAGCCTGTAGCCCCGCTTGTCAGCTTATGAATAATGGCATCCAAGTCCATTCCTTTATTCAGGTGATAGAATCCCGCCTGAAACCCGGTAGCACCTTTATATTTCACATAATACTGAAATGCCTTCTCGCTTTTTATGACATCGTTTTTCTTCAATATCGAGGCGATGGCCGAAACAGACGATCCGCTCGGAATGTTAATGTTAACTGTCGTTTTACTGTTTTCCTCAACTGGTTCAAGTAATGATTTTCCATATAAAAATGCTCCGCCAATGATGAGAAGCAGCACAAGAATGGAAGACAGTATGATTCTTTTTTTATTGAAAAATGATTTTTTTTGCTGATTGATATACATTAGGTCTCCTCCCATCAGCTCTTATACTACATGATTCATTGTATTTCGGCAATTTATTACAAAAAAAGGGTCATAGAGGCCTTTACACAGCAGAAAAAAAGCCGGAGCATTATAGCTCCGGCTTTGGCGCGGTGTTTTTATTCTTCGTCTTCATCCGCTAAGAACGTGTTTAGTGTTTCTTCGATCATATCCCATTCTTCGTCAGTTTCAATAGGGAATAGCTCACCGTTTTCACCGTCTTCGTTTGGCGTGAAGCTGGAAGCAAGAATTTCTACTTCTTCGTCATCTTTTGATTCGATCGGGTAGTACAAGACATAAGACTTGCCAAACTCTTCGTTTTCAAATGTAAACAGCACTTCACAAAGCTGTTCATTTCCTTGATCGTCAACAATTGTAATATTTTTTTCGCCGTGTTCCATTTTCTTCACCTCTGGCTTTAATTTAAGCTGTCAAGATATCCTTGTAAAATCATAACAGCCGCCATTTTATCAATGACTTTTTTTCGTTTTTGCCTGCTGACGTCAGCTGCAATCAGCATTTTTTCAGCCGCCATTGTGGTAAGACGCTCGTCCCACAGCACAACAGGAACATTGTACGTTGTTTCAAGCACTTTAGCAAATGTTTGGCTGGCTTCGCCTCTCGGGCCGACTGTTCCGTTCATGTTCTTAGGAAAGCCGAGCACGATTTTATCTATAGTATAGTCCTTTATCAGTTCAGATAAACGGGATAAACCATAATCGCCTTCTGCTTCATTTATCTTTATGGTCTCAATGCCTTGAGCAGTCCAGCCCATTTCATCGCTCAGAGCAACACCGAGTGTTTTGGTTCCTAAATCGAGCCCTAATATTCTCATTCTATATTTACGCCTCTTTATGCTGTTCTAAATAAGACTTCACCAATTCCTCGATTAATTCGTCTCTTTCAAGTTTGCGAATTAAATTGCGAGCGTCACGATGCCTAGGAATATAAGCGGGATCACCTGACAGCAAGTATCCGACAATCTGATTGATTGGATTGTAGCCCTTTTCCTGAAGCGCGTCATACACTGTAATCAGCACCTCATTTACGTTAGTCTCAGCAGAATCATCGGAGAAATTAAATTTCATCGTTTTATCAAACGAGCTCACCGTTTTGCACCTCTTTCCCAAATTCGCAGGCAAAGTTCAGCCTGGGGTCCTTATCTTACCATCATTCTACACTACATGGGCAAATTATAAAACGGATTTCACCCAATCTTCTACAGAAGCCAAAGCTTCTTCTAATTTTTCCGGCTGTTTGCCGCCTGCCTGCGCCATATCCGGACGGCCTCCGCCGCCTCCGCCGCAAACTTCCGCAGCTTGTTTGACCAGCTTGCCGGCATGCAGGCCTTTCTCAATGAGATCCTTTGTGACTCCGGCAGAGATATTGACTTTATCGTTTTGTACCGCACCAAGCACGATCACCGCAGAGCCAAGCTTTGCTTTCAGTTCATCAACCATTGTGCGGAGATGGTTCATGTCTTTCGCATTTACCTTTTCCGCAAGGACACTCACGCCGTCAACTTCTTTTACTTTTGACAGGATCGCTCCTGCTTCAACGTTGCCGAGTTTCGCAAGAAGAGATTCATTTTCTCTTTGCGCTTCCTTCAGTTCAGACTGAAGAGCCGCAACTCGTTTCGGCACTTCTTTAATATTTGTTTTCAGCTCGTCAGCTGCCTGCTTCAGTACTGAGATCTGGCTGTTCATTTCGATGTAAGCGCCTTGTCCTGTGACAGCTTCAATCCGTCTTGTGCCTGCTCCGATTCCAGATTCAGAAACGATTTTAAACAGGCCGATTTCTGCTGTGTTTCTGACATGGCAGCCCCCGCACAGCTCTAAACTGTAATCTCCGACTTGAACGACCCGGACAATATCGCCGTATTTTTCGCCGAACAGAGCCATTGCGCCCATTTCTTTTGCTTCAGCGATCGGTTTCAAATCAATGCTGACCGGAATGCTCGCCCAGATCTTTTCGTTTACGATTTTCTCAATTTGTTCGAGCTCTTCTTTTGTCACTTGGCCAAAATGTGAGAAGTCAAAACGAAGACGGTTTTCCGTTACTAGAGACCCTGCCTGATTGACATGAGTTCCAAGAACATCTTTAAGTGCCTGATGCAATAAATGTGTTGCCGTATGGTTTTTAATGACGCCGCTTCTCATATGGTCTTCAACTTCAGCCGTAACATGCAGGCCTTTTTGAACAGTGCCGCTCTCCACAACACCTTCGTGCACATGCTGGCCGTTCGGCGCTTTTTGTACATCTTTAACTCTCACCACTGCCTGTTCGCTGCGAAGATAGCCTTTGTCGCCAATTTGGCCGCCGCTTTCTGCATAGAACGGCGTTTCATCAAGAATGATTTGAACGCTTTCTCCTTCATGAGCCTCTTCGATTAATTGGCCGTCCTGAAGAAGCACAATAATATTGGCATCAGCTTTTGTTTGAGAGTAGCCGACAAATGTGCTTTCATCGGTCACATCGCGCAATGCGCCGCCCTGCACCTGCATGCTGCCGACGTCTTGGCGGGCGTTTCTAGCCCGTTCACGCTGCTGGTTCATTTCTTCTTCAAAGCCTTTATGGTCAACCGTCATGTTCTCGTCTTCTGCGTATTCTTCAGTCAGCTCAACCGGGAATCCATACGTGTCGTACAGCTTAAACACATCGGCACCTGAAATCACGCTGCTGCCCTTGTCTTTTTCTTTTTTGATCATTTCTGACAGGATCGCAAGCCCTTCATTAAGTGTTTCGTGGAAGCGCTCTTCCTCTGTTTTAATGACTTTCGCGATGAAATCCGCTTTCTCTTTCACTTCTGGATAGAAATCAGCCATGATTTCAGCGACAACCGGCACTAAATCGTACATAAACGGACGGTGGATGTCGATCGTTTTGGCATAGCGCACGGCCCGGCGCAATAAGCGTCTTAATACATAGCCGCGGCCTTCATTTGACGGAAGCGCCCCGTCACTGACAGCAAAGGCAACCGTTCTGATGTGGTCGGCAATTACTTTAAACGCAGTGTCTTTCACATTGTCTTTGCCGTATGTTTGACCAGAAATCGTTTCTGTTGCTTTGATGATCGGAACAAACAAATCGGTATCAAAGTTTGTCGGAACATTCTGGATGACAGATACCATTCTTTCAAGTCCCATGCCCGTATCAATGTTTTTCTTCGGAAGCGGCGTGTACGTGCCGTCAGGGTTATGATTGAACTCAGAGAACACAAGGTTCCATACTTCTAAGTAACGGTCGTTTTCTCCGCCTGGGTAAAGCTCCGGATCTTCTGGGTCATTGCCATATGCCTCACCGCGGTCGTAGAAGATCTCCGTGTTCGGTCCGCTCGGCCCCTCGCCGATGTCCCAGAAGTTCCCTTCCAAACGGATAATTCTTTCTTCTGGAATGCCGATTTTTTTCGCCCAAAACTCATACGCCTCTTCATCTTCAGGGTGAACCGTAACAGAGAGAAGCTCTTTGTCGAAACCGATCCACTTGTCACTCGTTAAAAACTCCCAAGCCCATGTAATGGCTTCTTCTTTAAAATAATCGCCGATGGAAAAGTTCCCGAGCATTTCAAAAAAAGTATGGTGGCGCGCAGTTTTACCTACATTTTCTATATCGTTTGTTCTGATCGCTTTTTGAGCGTTTGCGATTCTTGGATTTTCCGGAACGACACGGCCGTCAAAATATTTTTTCAGCGTCGCAACACCGCTGTTGATCCAAAGCAGTGAAGGATCCTCATGAGGCACTAATGACGCGCTCGGCTCTACCGCATGTCCTTTTTCTTTAAAGAAATCCAAAAACATTTGACGCACTTCCGCAGAAGTTAAGTGTTTCATTGTATTTCCTCCTCTATAAAAATCGAAATTCTCTTCAGTGACAGCAAAAAAGCCCTCCCCCTATGCAAACCACACGTTTACACAGGGACGAGAGCTGTCTCGCGGTACCACCCTGATTACGGGCATTATCATTCGCCCGTCACCTTTTACCCTGTAACGCAGGATGTGCGGCAGTGATTAACTGCACTCAGGATTAGCTTCCTCCGATCTTCTGATAAAGCTCCTTTCAGCTTACGGAGCTTCTCTCTTTAACAGGGCTTCGGCGTACTCAGATCCGTCACTCGAGATTCGTATGTATTCTACGAGAAATTATAGACAAGCGGCACGCCAATGTCAATGCTCCGTCCTCATCTGCAAAAAATGGATCATCATCACTTTTAAAACAGCCGTCGCTGGAACAGCCAGAATCATTCCGACGATTCCCGCAAGCTCTCCTCCGGCAAGGAGCGCAAGCATGATCACGACAGGGTGCATTTTAAGGCTTCTGCCGACAATGAACGGGCTGAGGATATTTCCTTCCATAAACTGCAGAATAAACACTGTAATGACCACAACGAGAACCGCCTTCACTGAGATCGTCATTGCGATTAACAGCGCAGGAACAGCTCCAATGAAAGGACCAAAATACGGGATAACATTCGTGATCCCGGAAATAAGGCCTAAAATCAGCGGATACGGGAGCCCAAATATCCAGAATGTAATACCTGCGATCACACCGAGAATCAAGCAGACCAGAAGCTGCCCGCGGACGTAATCTCCAAGAGAGTCATCCACATCGCGCAAAAAGGCGCTGCCCCGCTTTCTCCACGACTTCGGAGTCAAGTACCAGACCGTTTTTTTCATCAATTCAATATCCTTTACCATGTAAAACACCAGAAAAGGGATTGTTGCCGCAATTAAGAAATAATCAAGCACGCTGCGGATTCCGCTGATCGCGCCCTCGATTGTTCCCGCAAAAAACGCCTCCGTCTGGCGGATCATTTTATCTATACGATGATGCATGCCGTCAGGCCAGTCATCCGTATGGTTATGCACATGAAGAAGGAGCCCGTTATACGTTTCGGCAAACATAGGTATATTTTCTGATAAATCCGTCAGCTGCACGATTAAAACAGGCACGCCTTTATACAGCGCCCATCCAAGTCCGCCAAAAAAAAGAACATAAATCACCAAGATGCTCAAAGTCCTCGGTAACCCTTTGCCATGCAGCCATTCTGTGACCGGAAGTAATAAATAAGAAATAAAAATGGAAATAATCAAGGGAATAAAGATCGTTTTTATTACGAGCCAAAAGGGTGACCATAACATATCAAGCATAAAAAAGACATAGACTGTTAACAGAACCAGCAAACAAATGGCCACCCATAATAAAAGCTGCACCGGTTTTTGAAGCATCTGCTTTCACCTCTTCTATATCTTTTGAGGTTTACAAGGAATTATTCTTTCTGTTTCTTTAGTCGGCCAGAAGTCATGGACATTTTTTCATGTTAAGATTTCAGAAAAGTTTGACCATTTAAGTTTTAAATTTGTTTTATTTCCATTTCACACACCTTGTTCGAAGTTCTGATAGGAGGATTGCGATGATCACATTTCAAAATGTAAACAAGCATTACGGAGATTTTCATGTATTAAAACAAATTAATCTTCAAATCGAAAAAGGCGAAGTCGTTGTTATCATCGGCCCATCCGGTTCCGGTAAAAGCACATTGCTCAGATGCATCAACAGGCTTGAAACGATCAATGAGGGCACGCTCACAGTCAACGGCACTGTCATTAACGACAGAAAAACTGACATCAATAAAGTGCGGCGGAATATCGGGATGGTGTTTCAGCACTTTCATTTATATCCGCATAAAACAGTGCTGCAGAATATCATGCTGGCTCCGGTAAAAGTACTCAGACAATCACCTGAACAAGCAAAGGAAACAGCGCATTACTATCTAGAAAAAGTCGGCATCCCAGACAAGGCTGACGCTTACCCTTCCCAGCTTTCAGGCGGGCAGCAGCAGCGTGTAGCCATCGCAAGAGGGCTTGCGATGAAGCCGGAGGTCATGCTGTTTGACGAGCCGACATCAGCACTTGATCCCGAAATGATCGGCGAGGTGCTTGATGTCATGAAGAAACTAGCCAAAGAAGGCATGACAATGGTTGTTGTGACGCACGAAATGGGGTTTGCCAAAGAAGTCGCCGACCGAATTGTCTTCATTGACGGAGGAAAAATTTTAGAAGAAGCAGTGCCGGCTGAGTTTTACGCGAATCCGAAGGAAGAACGGGCCCGCTTATTCTTAAGCCGTATATTAAATCATTAAAACAGAAATGGGGGAGCTTGTATGAAAAAGATTTTATCTTTAGCATTCATTTCTTTATTGACTGTCATCTTGCTTGCCGCTTGCGGCAGCAAAGGGTCAAATGGAGAAGTCTCAAAGGAGAGCAAAAAAGATACGCTAGCCGCCATTAAAGACAATGACAAAATAGTATTCGGCGTCAAAACGGACACCAGACTGTTCGGCCTTAAAAATCCGAGCACAGGTGAGATTGAGGGTTTTGATATTGATATTGCCAAACAAATCGCTAAAGACATTTTAGGTGACGAAAAAAAAGCTGAATTTAAAGAGGTCACCTCAAAAACTAGGATTCCTATGCTGCAAAACGGGGATATCGATGCTATTGTCGCCACAATGACGATCACTGAAGAAAGAAAAAAGGAAGTTGACTTTTCTGATGTGTATTTCGAGGCTGGGCAATCGCTTCTCGTAAAAAAAGGCAGCAACATCAAGAGTGTTAAGGATCTTGGCAAAGGCGCAAAAGTTCTTGCAGTAAAAGGCTCAACCTCCTCTCAAAACATCCGTGAAAAGGCGCCTGATGCATCTGTTTTAGAATTTGAAAACTACGCAGAAGCCTTTACGGCGCTCAAATCAGGGCAAGGCGATGCCCTCACGACGGATAATGCGATTTTATACGGGATGGCTGATGAAAATAAAAATTATCAATTAACAGGAGAGACTTTTACAGATGAGCCTTACGGGATCGCTGTAAAAAAAGGCCAATCTGCTCTCACGAAAGAAATTAACGCTTCACTCAAAAAAATGAAGTCGGATGGCAGATATGATGATATTTATAAAAAATGGATTAAAGAAGACCCAGCTGAATAACGACCATCCCGGGATGAGCAGGTGATGCTCATCCCGATTTGATAAGGAGTGAATAGGCGATGAATGTGTCAATTCTTTTCGATAACTTCGATATGTATATGGACGGTTTTTACCATACCCTGCTCGCTAGTGTCATCGCGCTGGCCGGCAGTTTTGTTCTCGGCGTTGTGGTGGCGGTTATGAGAATTACAGTCTTTAAGCCGCTGCAATGGCTCGGGACCGCATATGTGGAATTTATCCGCAACATCCCCCTTCTTTTAATTACCTTTGTATTCTATTTCGGCCTTCCAAACGCAGGGCTGAGGCTTGACGGTTTTCAAGCGGGAACGGTTGCCCTCACCATTTATACCTCAGCGTTTATAGCTGAAGCCATCAGAGCGGGCATCCAGTCTGTCTCAAAAGGACAGATGGAAGCGGCGCGATCGTCAGGCTTTACCTACAGCCAGGCCATGCTCCACATCATTTTGCCGCAGGCAATCAAAATCGTCATTCCGCCCTTGGGCAATCAATTTTTAAACTTAGTCAAAAACTCTTCGATTCTTGGGGTTGTGGCCGGGTTGGACCTTATGTATCAGGCCGATTTGGTCTCGTCGAGTACACTCGTTGTATTTGATGTTTATATTTATGTGGCGCTTTTTTACTTAGTGCTGACCATACCGCTTAGCATCGGTGTTAACTATTTGGAAAAACGGCTGGAAAGAAGCTATTGATAAGGAGTGAGTTATTTTGGATTTCATCGGAGCTTATTCGCAAGAGCATTTAATGTTTTTATGGGATGGCTTTCTCGTCACTCTGTACGTTGCTTTCATCTCCATCATTCTGAGCTTTTTCTTCGGTTTAATCGCAGGCACCCTGCGTTATGCGAAAGTTCCCGTTCTTTCTCAATTGATTGCGGTTCTCGTTGAAACGATCAGAAACCTCCCCTTGCTATTAATTATTTTCTTTACGTTTTTTGCCCTTCCGGAAATCGGGATTAAGCTTGAAATTACGGCTGCAGCAATTACAGCATTAACGATTTTCGAGTCCGCCATGCTATCTGAAATTATCCGGAGCGGGCTGAAATCAATTGACAAAGGACAAATTGAAGCGGCGCGCTCCTCCGGGCTGAGCTATACACAAGCCCTGTTCCTAATCATCATGCCGCAAGCGCTTCGCCGCATGGTTCCCCCCATCGTAAGCCAATTCATTTCTTTATTAAAAGATACATCGCTCGCTGTTGTGATCGCCCTGCCCGAACTGATTCACAACGCGCAGATTATAAACGGCCAAAGCGCAGACGGCAGTTATTTTTTTCCGATCTTTTTATTTGCGGCACTCATGTATTTTGCAGTCAATTACAGCCTTTCACTCGCAGCAAGGCGCCTGGAGGCACGGCAAACATAGAAAAGGATACTCTCTGGAGAGTATCCTTTTTTCGCATTAAAACATTTTTGTTATTCTTTTTCTCATTCGCTTCATGCTTCGATTATTCAGCATGTCGGATTGAGTCGCCATTCTGTACACGAGAGCCCCAGCTCCCAATGCCAAAAGAGAAGTCATCGTCCGATTCATCCTGCGCATCTCCTTTCATGGTTAAAAATTGATGCTGCGTTCATCCTCAGAAAACAAATCATCCAAGCTGCTTAACGTTCCGTCTTCTTCCACTTGATGAGTTGCAATCTTCCCTTTCGCCACTGTCAGCTCAATAAAACAGCCCCAGCAATAATATTGGTTCACGCCGATTTTCCCGATATCCTTACTTTTGCAGTTCGGGCATATAAGCATATTTCACACCTCTATCCGTTCAGAACGATCTCGTCTTTCCGCACCTCGACAAGCGAATCCGCTCTTTGGATCTGGCGCTTGCTTCCCGCCAGGTCAGAAAAGAAACCGTCCGAGAGTTCATATGCTACGATTATGCCCCTGTCCAAACAAAAGTATACATCTTCCAGCATCCCCAATATATCTCCCTCTTGCGATTTCACAAGCTTCATTTTCATCTGTTCGTATGTGAAGCATAATTTCGGAAGAGGCAGAAGCTGTTCTGAACTGACCGAGGCCATTATGCGGTCATCAAGAATGGAAGAGATATCACACGCCCGCAATAGCGCATGATGATGATGCAAAAACCGTTTTTGTGCAAGAATAAACCCAAGACAATCTCCCTGCAGAGAAAAACAAATATCAGAAATTGTCCCGAGATAACAAGAAGTTCGTTCTGAGTATACTGGGAATCCTTCTACCTCATGGCATGTTCTCAAAGTGTGATCAACCACCTTTTGTTGAACAGGCTTAGGTTTTGCTTTGCGCCCTTGACTCATACGATGAAATCACTTCCACCGCAAATAAAAGACCCCCGCTGTCACGGGAGCCTTTGTTCTTCCTTCATAAAATCGAATGGTGTTATGCCTTCCATGCCAATATTGGCATCGAGTACGCTGAATGGGAGCTCTTTTTGCAAAGCTTCAAGCTCTGCATCCATTTCCTCAACCTGCATTGACAGCCTGTTTTTCAAAGAAGTCTGTCTGACAGTTGCATCATTATTCTTTACGCCCCACTCCAGCGCCTCCTCTTCTCCGCATAAAATGAGAAATTTCTTTGCTCTCGTAATCGCGGTATAAAGAAGGTTTCTTCTGAGCATTCTATAGTAGCCTTTCACAACGGGCAAAACCACAATCGGAAATTCACTTCCCTGCGATTTATGAATAGAGCAGCAATACGCATGGGTAAACTGGTTAAAATCTTTTTTCGTAAACGTCATTTCGTTGCCGTCAAAAGAAACGACGGCCATGTCTTCTTTTTCTGTGTTTTCCTTCGCATAAAATATTGACGTGATTTCGCCAATATCTCCGTTGAACACATTGTTTTCCGGCTGATTGACGAGCTGCAAAATTTTGTCTCCGGTTCTGTAGACAACATCCCCGAACTTGATTTCTCTCCGCTTTTCTTTAGGAGGATTCAAAATGTCCTGAAGCATCACATTCAGTTCATTGATCCCGGCTTTTCCTCTGTACATCGGGGCGAGGACCTGAATGTCCTTTGCCGTATAGCCTTTTTTCAATGCATTGGCGACAACCTTCTCAACCACCTCTTTAATTTGTGAGCCTCCGCAGCGAATAAAGGAACGGTCCTTCGTCGGTGCAGTCAAATTGTTCGGCAGCAAGCCATTTTTCATTTGGTGAGCAAGCTCGACGATTGATGACCCCTCTGCCTGGCGGTAGATATCTGTCAGTCTCACAGTCGGAATCACCTGGGATGCCAAAAGGTCTCTCAGCACTTGGCCCGGACCGACAGAAGGCAGCTGATCTTCGTCACCGACGATGATAATTTGAATATGATCAGGAATCGCTTTGAACAAATGGTTCGCAAGCCATATATCAAGCATACTGGCTTCATCGATTATTAACAGCTTCCCTTCGATCGGCTGATCCTCTGTATGGGTAAACCCTTCAGCGCCGTTCCAGCCAAGGAGCCTGTGAATCGTAACTGCCGGAAGCCCCGTTGATTCACTCATTCGTTTCGCCGCTCTTCCTGTCGGTGCTGCCAATACAACTGGAAAAGCTTCATCCTTTTTATAAGCTGACGGGTCGAGTGACACACCATGAAGCTCTCCGTACAGTTCAACAATTCCTCTGATTACCGTCGTTTTCCCCGTTCCCGGCCCCCCAGTTAAAAGGAGCATCGGTGAGGAAAGAGCTTTTTGAATCGCTTCCTTCTGGCTGGGGGCATATTGAACGTTCATCCGTTCTTCCAGCTCCCCTAAAGCGAGCAGAAATTCTGATTCAGGAAACTGGTCGTCGTATTCGGTTTGGCTAGCGATATGTTTCACCCGCTTTGCCACGTTTTGTTCTGCGTAAAACAGCGATGGAAAATAACAGCGTCCATCCTCTATGACAATGTCTTTATTTTCTCCAAGAGCAATAATTGCGTTAGCGGCATCCATTTCTGTGATGCGCTGCCCTTCCCTTGCTGACTGGTTCAACAGTGATTGGGTGTCAATAATCAGCTGTTCCGTTTCTATGTACGTGTGCCCCTCTGACAGACAAGTCGTTTCAAGCGTGTACAAAATGGCGGCTTTTACCCGCTCAGGATGGTTACCCGAAAGACCCATTCTGCTGCCCAGCTCATCCGCTTTCCCAAACCCGATGCCTTCTACATCCTTTACAAGCTGATAAGGGTTTTCCTGGATCTTTTCAAGGGTTTCGGATTCATAGGCTTGATAAATTTTCATAGACAGCTGCGGGCCAAAGCCAAACTGATTCAGGGAAATCATGATTTGTTCCAGTCCCTGATGCCGCTGCAAGGCGCCGGCTAACGTATCAGCTTTCTTTTTTGAGAGCCTCGGAACATCATAAAGGACTGAAGCGTCAGCCAATATTTTATTAATGGCATTGTCACCCAGCTTTTTGACAATTTCTTCAGCTGTTTTTTTGCCGATTCCCTCGAATAAATCACTCGATAAATATTGAATAATGCCTTCCTTAGTCGTCGGTATCTCTTTTTTGAAATGCTCCGCTTGAAATTGGAGCCCGAATTTCGGGTGGGTTACGATCTTTCCGTAAAACGTGTAGGTCTCTTCTTCTTGAAGCGCAGGGAAGTAGCCCGTCACGGATACGGCTTTATCTTCAATGGCTTCGGAGGTCTCTGTGACTTTCACTTTCAGAACCGTATATAAATTGGTGTCATTATGATAGATGACTGTGTTGACTGTCCCTTTTAAATAGGGCTCTTCCTCCAGTTTAAGCTGATCCGGATGCTGCTGCACGAGCTGTCCCTCCTCCTGTGCCTGTTATGATGGGTCGATCAGTTTTTTAGCATGAAGCGCCAGCATATGATCCGGCTGAATGTCGATCGCCTTGTTCAGCATTTCCAGCGCTTTTTCTCGGTTTTCTTTATAAGCATAAGCGACACCGGCATTATAAAATGCATCAGCGTGGCCTGGGTCTTGTTCTGTTACAGCTGCAAATTGGCTGAGTGCTTCGTCCAGCATGCCCTCGTTCGCTAAGCACATCCCAAATTGAAAGCGTGCTTCTGTATCGTTCTCATTCAGTTCGACCGCTCTTTGTAAATATGGCAGTGCAAGCTTAGGCTGTTCGAGCTTGACCAGAACCGTTCCGAGCATATAAAACAGGTCGCCGTTTTCCATCCCGGCACGAAGCGCTTTTTCAAACATGTCTTTCGCTTCTTTGTACATTTCTTTTACGACATAGACATTTCCTGCTCCATAATAAGCAGTGGCGGCGCTGCTGTCTAATTCAAGCGCTTTATCATAAAACGCTAAAGCCCGTTCCAGCTCGTTTATAGATGAAAGCAGGTTGGCAAAATTGATATATGGAATGGCGTCTTCTTTATTTTCTTCAATCGCTTTTGTAAATGCCTCTGCCGCTTTCTCGTAATCACCTTTTTGCATCGCCTCTATACCGAGTTGATTATAATCCACCGACTATCTTCCTTTCATTAAAAAACCCCAACTCAGTGTTGAGGTTTTTTATCTTTTATACGTACCACAATTTTGTTCCGTCTTTGTACACATCATCAATTGTTCCGCCGCCAAGGCATTCTTCGCCATTATAGAAAACAACGGCTTGTCCCGGTGTCACGGCGCGGACTTGTTCATCAAAGATGACTTCCGCTTCGCCTTCACCTGTCATGCGCACCGTTACTTTATGGTCTTCTTGGCGGTAACGGAATTTAGCCGTGCAGGAAATCTCTTTGCCCTTCATGATATCCGAACGAACCCAGCTGATATTCGTAGCTGTAATTTTGTCGGAATAAAGAAGCGGGTTATGGAACCCTTGATCCACATAGAGAATGTTCTTTTCAAGATCTTTCCCCACCGCAAACCACGGCTCGCCGCTTCCGCCGATGCCAAGGCCGTGACGCTGTCCGATCGTGTAGTACATTAACCCGTCGTGGCGTCCTTTTACTTCGCCGTCCATCGTCATCATATCGCCCGGCTGTGCAGGGAGATATTGGCTAAGAAACGTTTTGAAGTTGCGTTCGCCGATAAAACAGATGCCCGTACTGTCTTTTTTCGTCGCCGTTGCAAGATCCGCTTCTTTGGCAATCTCACGTACTCGGCTTTTTTGAAGCTCGCCGATCGGGAACATGACTTTGCTTAGCGTATCTTCCGTCAGCTGATTCAAGAAGTACGTTTGATCCTTGTTTTCATCAAGGCCGCGCAGCATTCTGACTTTGCCGCCGCTTCTGTCTACCCTTGCATAGTGGCCGGTCGCTAAATAGTCGGCGCCTAGTGACAGGGCATGCTCTAAAAATGCCTTGAATTTAATTTCTTTGTTGCATAGAACATCCGGGTTTGGTGTTCTGCCTGCTTTATATTCATCAAGGAAGTATTGAAATACCTTCTCATAATATTGCTTTTCAAAGTTTACGGCATAATACGGAATTCCGATTTGGTTGCAGACGCGGATCACATCTTCATAATCCTCTGTCGCCGTGCAAAAACCGTTTTCGTCCGTATCATCCCAGTTTTTCATAAAGATTCCGATTACATCATAGCCCTGTTCTTTTAACAGCAGGGCCGCCACAGATGAGTCTACTCCGCCGGACATGCCGACGACGACTCTTGTATCTTCCGGCCGTTTTTCCATTTCATTCACTCCAATTACTAAGCCGCCTTATTGTGTCAGCCGTTTGACAACGTCGGCCACATGTTTGGCAGCAGTTTTCACTTGCTCAGCCGTATTGCCGAGGCCGAAGCTGATCCGAATCGAGGACGTCAGCCGGTCACTCTCTTCTCCGAACATGGCAGTCAAAACATGTGACGGCAGGACTGAACCAGCCGTGCACGCTGAACCGCTGGAGACAGCGACACCCGCCATATCAAGATTGACCAGCAGCGCTTCCACTGACACACCGGGGAAATAAAGATTCAGAACATGCGGCAGACTATGCTCTTTGTCCCCATTGATCTCGAATGCCACACCTGCATCTCTAAGCGTGTCGGCAAAGATTGCTTTAAACGATTGATACTTCTCGTTTTTTTCGTCCCGTTCTTCACCTGACAGCTTGATCGCTTCTTTCAGCCCGACAATGCCTGGAACATTTTCCGTTCCGGCACGGCGTTTTCTCTCTTGCTCTCCTCCGAATAAAAGCGGTGAAAGCTTCACATCTTTACTAGCATATAAAAAGCCTGTCCCTTTTGGCCCGTTGAGCTTGTGCCCGGAAACAGACAGAAGGTCAATATGGCTGTTTTTCACATGAATTGGCAGCAACCCGAATGCCTGAACAGCATCCGTATGAAAATAAGCCTGGTGTTCCTTCAACAGCTCACCGATTTCATTGATCGGCTGCACTGTTCCGACTTCATTATTCCCATACATCACTGTCACAAGGATTGTATCATCACGCAGTGCTTCTTTCACCTGTTTTGCATTGACTCTGCCATTCTGGTCAACGTCCAGGTACGTTATTTCAAATCCGTCTCCCTCAAGCTTTTCACACGTGTGAAGGACGGCGTGATGCTCAATTTTTGTCGTGATAATATGTCTGCCCATATCTTTTCTTGCAAGCGCGGTTCCCATGATAGCCAAGTTATCGGCTTCCGTTCCCCCGCTTGTAAAAATGATCTCCTGCTCTGACGCTCCGATTTCAGCTACAATCTGCGCTCTTGCTTCGTCCACCCATTTTCGAGATTCTCTTCCAAATGAATGAATGCTGGATGGATTGCCGAAATTGCCGGAGAAATGCGGAATCATTTTTTCCAGCACGCGCTCATCCATCGGAGACGTTGCGGCATGATCTAAATAAATCCGTTCCATTATGTTTACACCTCTGATCTAAATATAGAACATATAAGCTTCTTGCTCTCCGTCTGTATAGCTGGCAAGATCCTCTAATGTTGTACTGTCTAAAACCTCTTTCACAGCATCCCGGATGCGAATCCAGAGCTCACGCTTGGCAGGCTCCTCGTCTTCCAGCACTTCAACAGGACTGATCGGCCCCTCGAGTACACGGATAATATCTCCCGCCGTTATCGCGTCCGGCTCACTGCCTAATACATATCCGCCGTATGCGCCTCTGATGCTTTTCACTAAACCGGCATTTCTGAGCGGCGATACCAGCTGCTCCAAATAATGCTCGGACAAATTATTCGTCTGTGCGATGCTTTTTAATGAAGTCGGGCCCTCACCATGTTTTTTTGCAAGCTCGATCATAATGGTGAGTCCGTATCTTCCCTTAGTTGATATTTTCAACATGAACACCTCTGTTATTTCATGATTTTCCACATTTATAATGGTAATTTCTATATGATTCGTCCGTTTATTATCTAATAGACCAACTGTTATTATAACATACCTTCAGCTAATTTTCATTGAGGCAGGCGGAAAACGGGGCTTTCCCCTTTTCTAATGTCCGTTTTTCCGTTACCCTGTAATTATGTAAGGAGAGATGATGATGAAGCCATTGGCATATCGGATGCGTCCGACAAAAATAGAGGATATTATCGGCCAGCAGCATCTGGTGGCTGAAGATAAAATTATCGGCAGAATGGTCCAGGCAAAACATTTGTCATCCATGATTTTGTACGGGCCGCCCGGAATTGGAAAAACATCAATCGCAACAGCAATCGCCGGATCAACAAGTATTGCTTTTCGAAAGCTGAATGCTGTCATTAACAATAAAAAAGATATGGAAATCGTAGCCCAGGAAGCCAAAATGTCCGGCCAGGTGATTCTGATTCTGGATGAAGTTCACAGGCTTGATAAAGGGAAACAAGATTTTCTTTTGCCCTACTTAGAAAACGGGATGATCATTTTGATCGGAGCAACCACGGCTAATCCGTATCATGCCATTAATCCTGCGATCAGAAGCCGGACACAGATCTTTGAGCTTGAGCCGTTAACACCGGAGCTGATTAAACAGGCTCTCGAACGGGCTCTTCATGATGAGCACCGGGGCCTTGGCACCTATTCTGTATCCGTTGATGATCAGGCGATGGAGCATTTTGCCCATGGATGCGGGGGGGATGTCCGCTCTGCTTTAAATGCGCTTGAGCTGGCCGTCTTATCAACAAAGGAATCAGCCGATGGCGTGATTCACATTACATTAGAAACCGCGGAAGAATGTTTGCAGAAAAAGAGCTTTTCTCACGATAAAGACGGTGACGCGCATTATGATGTTTTGT
This sequence comes from Bacillus sp. N13C7, assembly GCF_026790065.1. Taxonomy (GTDB): domain Bacteria; phylum Bacillota; class Bacilli; order Bacillales; family Bacillaceae; genus Bacillus. The sequence continues at coordinate 99,316 of NZ_JALAMO010000001.1, forward strand.
CCGCTTTTCAAAAATCGATCCGCGGCTCTGATGCCAACGCCGCTCTTCACTATTTGGCAAGATTAATTGAAGCTGGAGATCTGGAAAGCATCGCGAGAAGACTGCTGGTCATTGCCTATGAAGATGTCGGCTTAGCAAGCCCGCAAGCCGGCCCGAGGGTGCTGCACGCTGTTCAGACCGCGGAGCGGGTCGGTTTTCCCGAAGCGCGAATTCCGCTGGCCAACGCTGTCATTGAACTTTGCCTCTCTCCAAAATCAAACTCAGCCATTCTGGCAATCGATGAGGCGCTGGCGGATATCAGAGCCGGAAAAATTGGGGATGTCCCGAAGCATTTAAAGGACGCGCATTATAAAGGAGCTCAGGAATTAGGAAGAGGAATCGACTATAAATACCCGCACAATTACGACAACGGATGGGTCGAACAGCAATATCTCCCTGACCCTTTAAAAAACAAGCAATATTACAAGCCGAAGCAAACGGGCAAGTTCGAATCCGCGTTAAAGCAGGTATACGACAAATTAATGAGAAGAAAATAAGACAAAAACAGCCTTGATGATACTCAAGGCTGTTTTTTATGCGTTATTTATCTTTCACACGTTTGATTTCAATGTCTTTCAATAGATCCATGACCACATGTCCGCCCATAATCAAACCGGCCACTGACGGCACAAAAGCATTAGAGGATGGCGGCATTTTTGCTTTACGGATTTTCGCTTCGTCATTCCCCACTTCTTTTCTGACATCTTCCCGAATAACAATCGGGCTTTCGTCAGAGAAAATGACTTGAACGCCTTTTTTGATGCCCTCTTTGCGTAGTTTCGTACGAACGACCTTCGCAATTGGATCAGTGTGCGTTTTTGAGATATCAGCGATTTGAAAGCGTGTCGGATCCGTTTTATTCGCGGCCCCCATGCTGGAGATAAGCGGAATATCACGTTTTAGACATTCTTTCATTAAATGAATTTTATAATAGATGGTGTCTGACGCATCAATGACATAGTCAAGATCATAGTCAAAAAATTGCTCATATGTTTCTTCGGTATAGAACATTTTTAACGCGATCACTTCACACTCTGGGTTAATGTCTGCGATCCGCGCTTTCATTAAATCAACTTTCGGCTGTCCGACAGTTGAAAGCAGCGCATGAAGCTGGCGGTTTACATTGGTAATGTCGACATCATCTTTGTCAACGAGCAAAATGCGGCCAACGCCTGACCGTGCGAGAGCTTCCGCTGCGAACGATCCGACTCCGCCGACCCCAAGCACAGCAACCGTGCTGTTTTTCAGCGTTTCAAGGCCTTCTTTTCCGATAGCTAATTCATTACGTGAAAACTGGTGTAACAAGAACCTCACTCCACATTCGTATTCTGGTTTCATCTATAAAATGGCTGATACTGGAACAGCCGTTTTTCTGCGCACAAAAAATAAAGTCCCAATAGTGCCGTTGCAGCTTTCCTTTGTTTTGAACCCGCTCTCAGCAGGTGGGTGCCCTCTTTTAAATCTTGTAAGTCCTCTTTACCGAATGAAAAGAGGCATGTACGCCATTTAAAAATGCGGGCTCCCAAATCAAAAAAATGTTCGGTCAAAACTAGGTGTACAACTAACACATCAGGACTTTATTTAACTTGTCAAAATCATATCACAGACGATTTTGATTTTCAAGAATCGAACTGCTCATTCAGCTCTTAACTTTTTTCTTGATAGAAAGATGAAGCTCGTCAAGCTGGGCTTCGCTTACTTCCCCTGGCGCTTCTGTCATCAGGCAGCTTGCACTGGCCGTTTTCGGGAATGCAATCGTATCTCTTAGGTTCGTACGTCCTGCGAGAAGCATAACAAGACGGTCTAAGCCGAGCGCGATTCCGCCGTGCGGTGGAGCGCCGTATTCAAATGCTTCCAGCAGGAATCCGAACTGTTCAGCCGCTTCTTCTTGTGAGAAGCCAAGAAGCGCAAACATTTTTTCCTGAATATCCTTTTCGAAAATACGGATCGAACCGCCGCCAAGCTCATAGCCGTTTAAGACAAGGTCATAGGCTTGTGCTTTCATGTTTTCAGGCGCTGTTTCAATCAGCTCAAGATCTTCACGGACTGGCATTGTAAACGGATGGTGAGCTGCGTAAAAACGGCCTTCCTCCGGATCATGCTCTAAGAGCGGCCAGTCGATGACCCATAAGAAATTGAACAGGTTCTCGTCAATCAGCCCGCGTTCTTTCCCAAGCTTTAAGCGCAGGGCGCCGAGTGATGCGGCAACAACTTCGAATGAATCCGCTCCGAACAGCAGCAAATCACCTTCAGCAGCATCAAGCGCTTCGATCAGCTTAGACTGCTTTTCTTCATCAAAGAATTTAGCAATCGGGCCTTTCACTCCATCTGTCTCCACTTTCACCCAGGCAAGTCCTTTTGCTCCGTAGTTAGCAGCAAAAGCGCCAAGAGCATCGATGTCTTTTCTGGAGTAATCGCCGGCACCGCCTTTTACGTTGATGGCTTTTACCACGCCGCCGTTTGCCACAGCTGATGAGAACACTTTAAATTCGGTATCCTTCACAATGTCAGACACATCTGTCAAAAGCATGTCAAATCGCGTATCAGGTTTATCAGAACCGTATTTGTTCATTGCTTCGTCATACGTCATGCGAGGAAGAGGAAGCTTGATTTCCACGCCTTTTGTTTCACGCATAATCTTTGCCATCATCTCCTCAGCCAATGACATGATGTCTTCCTGGCTCATAAAGGACATTTCAATATCGATTTGCGTAAACTCAGGCTGGCGGTCCGCACGCAAGTCTTCATCGCGGAAACAGCGGGCAATCTGATAATAGCGTTCAATGCCGGATACCATCAGAAGCTGTTTAAATAGCTGCGGAGACTGAGGCAGCGCATAGAACTCACCTTCGTGCACACGGCTCGGCACCAAGTAGTCACGTGCGCCTTCAGGCGTGCTTTTGGTTAAAATCGGCGTTTCAATATCAAGAAACCCATTTTCATCTAAAAAGCTGCGGACAGCCTTCGTGACGTTATGCCGCATCTGCATCGTCTGAAACATAGCAGGTCTGCGCAAATCTAAGTAACGATGTTTTAAACGAACGTCCTCTGATACTTCCTCTGCTTGATCAGAAATTGCAAATGGAGGCGTCTTTGCAGCACTTAATACGGTTACTCCATCAGCGTGAATTTCAATGGCGCCTGTTTTTAAATTTGCATTAATGGTGCCTTCTTCACGCGCTACCACTTTCCCTTGAACATCAAGCACGTATTCGTTTCTGATGCCTTCTGCAATAGCAAGCGCTTCTTTTGACACATCAGGGTTAAAAACAACTTGAACAATTCCTGTACGGTCACGCAAGTCGATAAAAATCAATCCGCCGAGATCCCGTCTTTTTTGGACCCAGCCTTTCAGCGTTACAGATTCGCCAATTGCTTTTTCAGTTATATCACCGCAATAATATGTTCTTCCAAACAATACATTCCACTCCTTATCCCTTTTGGTTTGCCTTCATCACATGTATAAATTCATCTAGTGCCACTTCAATCTGTTCGCCCGTCTGTGCATCCTTTACATTGATTTTGTTTTGGGCAAGCTCATCTTCTCCCAAAATCGCAATAAATCTGGCATTCAGGCGGTCAGCTGTTTTAAACTGGCCTTTCATTTTCTTATTTTCATAATCGATTTCGCTGGAAATGCCTGCTTCTCTCAGTTTGTACACCAATGAAACAGAATAATCCTTCGCTTTTTCACCGAGTGTGACGATATAGCAGTCAATTCCCTGATCAACAGGCAGTTCTCTTTTTTCGGCATCAATGGCGGCAAGCAGGCGTTCAATGCTCATCGCAAATCCGATGCCCGGCGCTTCCGGCCCTCCGATTTGTTCGACAAGACCATCGTAGCGTCCTCCGCCGGCAAGTGTCGTAATCGCACCAAAGCCTTCCGCATTGCTCATAATTTCAAAGGCGGTATGGTTGTAATAATCCAGCCCTCTCACAAGGTTAGGATCAATTTCATACGAAATGCCAAGATCGTTTAAGTATTGTTTCACTTTTTCAAAATAAGCGGCTGATTCTTCATTTAAATACGTCAAAATGGAAGGCGCCGATTTCATCAGCTCATGATCTCGGTCTTTTTTGCAGTCCAAGATTCTGAGCGGGTTCGTGTGCAGACGTGACTGACAGTCTGAACAAAATTCTTCGATGCGAGGCTCAAAATGTTTTACAAGCGCTTCTCTGTAGCTTTTGCGGCTCTCTTGATCGCCGAGACTGTTTATGACAAGCTTAACGTTTTGCAGACCTGCTTTTTGATAAATACTCATCGCAAGCGCCATGACTTCGGCATCAATCGCAGGGTCTTTCGAGCCGATCGCTTCAATTCCAAACTGATAGAACTGGCGGTAACGGCCCGTCTGCGGACGTTCGTAACGGAACATCGGCCCTACATAATAAAGCTTTGTCGGCTGTACAGGATTTGCGAAAAGCTTGTTTTCATTAAACGCGCGTACCGCCGCAGCAGTTCCTTCCGGACGAAGCGTTAGGCTTCTGCCTTTGCGGTCCTGAAAGGTATACATTTCTTTTTGTACGATATCCGTCGATTCTCCGACGCCTCTTGCAAACAGTTCTGTATGCTCAAAAATCGGTGTGCGGATTTCTTTATATTGATAAGTGCGGCAAGTATCTCTCATAATTTGTTCAACAAACTGCCAGCGATCTGATTCTCCAGGCAAAATATCCTGTGTTCCTCTTGGAATGTTATATCCCATAGGTAGACCTCCTTATGTATCCTTATAAAATATACAATGATCGTTAATGATGAAAATGAAAAAACTCTCGTCCCTACTATACTTGTATAGTAGGGACGAGAGTTATACCCGTGGTGCCACCCTAGTTGGAATATGATCATATTCCCGCTCGATCCTTTAACGCAGGTTCACGTTCACTGCCTAATAACGGATTCACGCGTTCAGCAGGAAACCTCCGGAGTGTTGTTTCGAGAAAGACGCAATGGGATCCGCTTTCAGCCTGGGGCGGTTCCTCTCTAGCCATGCAATCTGACCTACTCTTCTCCATTATTGGTTCAAAATCATTCATCATTTGCTATGTACTCAATTTCTATTATAATAATGGGATTGAGGTTCTCTGTCAAGCTTTATTCCGGTTGTTTTTCCTCATCGCTGCTTCTTTGGACATAAGACCAAATTCAGATGCTGTTTCAGTGAGATAACCGGTTGTATCGGGGTCTGCATGATCGCTGTAATGCAGATTTGCTTCACCGTCGTGAAATGCGCGCCCCATTTTTGGATGATATTTCATGATTTGCACACCTTTTTGATTGTATTTACGCTTAGTATAAACAAATCATTTTATTTTTATTTAAAAATCAGAAAGGACTTTACGATATTAAGGAAGAATGCTTTTTTTATGATTATCGGAAAGGAGGACACAATGAGCAAGAAATACTTTGTTCTTATTGTATGTATTATCGTCGCCGGGGCTCTTTTCCCGCCTTTTTCATCCGTTACAGCCGCTCAGGGAGAAGCGGTCATCGCAACAGATGAAATGAACGTCAGAAGCGGCCCGGGGCTTAGCTACGGCATTACAGCGGAAGTGAAAAAGGGAGAGCACTACCCGATTTTAAAGGAAGACGGAGACTGGGTGCAGATACAGCTCGGTTCCGGAGAGAAAGGCTGGGTGGTCTCCTGGCTTATTACAAAGGCAGACCAGGTCAGTACAAGCACTTCGGAAAGCAGTGACACTGTGACCTCAACGGACCCCGATCTGCGGATGAGAACCGGGCCGGGCACTTCCTACGAGGTTATCGGCAAATTTCCGCAAGGCAGCCAAGCATCTGTGATTGATCAAGATTCAGGCTGGATCAAGATATCCTATCAAAATGCCACCGGATGGGTATCATCTGAATATGTCACGTCAGGCGGCAGTTCGGCGACTGATGAGAGTGACCAAACCGAATCTTCAAGTTCATCAAAGGGCACAGTCGGTGTTTCTTCACTTAATGTTAGAGCCTCCGCCTCACATGATGCAGCGATTATTACGAAACTGGACCGCGGAACAAAGCTGACGATTCTCAACGATAAAAATGGCTGGGCTCACATCGAGGTGAATGGGCTGAAAGGCTGGGTTGCAAGCCATTATCTTTTGACTAGTTCTGATCCAGCTGAAGACTCAGCAAATACCGGCAGTTCATCCGCCTCTAAAAAAGCCTATATCGTATACGGTGGAACGAATTTAAGAAGTGATGCATCAACATCATCTTCGATCGTTGAACGTGCGGCCAAAGGCGATTCCTATGTCATTACCGGTTCAAAGGGAAGCTGGTATGAAATAAAGCTTGATAACGGGCAGACTGCTTATGTTGCCAATTGGGTGGTCCAAACGTCTAAACGTGCAGAAGAAGCAGGTGAACCGCCTGTCTCTGATTCCCCGTCCGGAAACGGCTCTCTGAACAACAAAACAATTATTGTTGATCCTGGACATGGAGGAAAAGACAGCGGAACAATCGGCTATTCGGGTAAATTCGAGAAAAACCTGACAATCAAAACGGCAAAACTGCTCGCCGGCAAACTCAGATCGGCTGGAGCTGATGTGTATGTGACACGCCAGGATGATACCTTTGTCAGTTTACAGTCACGGGTCTCCACGTCACACTATCGCAACGCTGACGCCTTTATCAGCATTCATTATGACAGTTATGCGGATACTTCCACGAGAGGCAGCACCGCTTATTATTACAGTCCTGCCAAAGATCAGGAACTGGCATCAGATGTACATTCTGAAGTAGTGAAGCGTTCTTCTATTCCTGACCGCGGCGTGTTATTTGGAGATTATTATGTGCTCCGGGAAAACAGACAGCCCGCTATGCTGTATGAGCTGGGATATGTAAGCCATCCGCAGGAAGAAGCCATTGTACATAGCAATTCATACCAAGAAAAAGTAACAGACGGGATCGAAAGCGGATTAGAGAAGTATTTCCAATAAAAAAAGCTGCCTTTTGGCAGCTTTTTTTATTTTGAATCCATAATAAGCGTCACAGGCCCGGAGTTTGTAAGCTGAACATCCATCATTGCTCCAAACGTTCCGGTCTCCACTTTGATTCCTTTTTCACGTAGCAGGTCGTTCCATTTTTCGTAAAGACCTAAAGCTTTATCAGGCTTAGCAGCGTTCATGTAGTTCGGCCGGCGCCCTTTCTTCGTATCTCCGTAAAGCGTAAACTGTGAAACAGATAAAATCTCTCCTCCTATATCTAAAAGAGAGAGATTCATTTTTCCTTCACTGTCATCGAAAATACGAAGATGAACAACTTTATCGGCTAAGTAAGCTGCATCCTCTTCTGTATCCTCGTGAGTGATGCCAACCAGCACCATGAGGCCTTGTCCAATTTGACCAACAACCTCTTCATCCACTGTAACGCTTGCTTCTGTTACTCGCTGAACAACTAATCTCATTTTCTAACCCCTTTAGTTCATGACGCGGCGTACAGAATAGATATCTCTTATCTGTTTAATACGCTCGACGACTTTATGCAAGTGATTGATGTTCTGAATAAAAATCGCCATATGAATGGTTGCCACTTTATTGCGATCCGATTTACCAGAGACAGATGAAATATTTGTTTTCGTTTCATTTACTGCCTGAAGCACCTCGTTCAGCAATCCACGGCGGTCATAACCTAGAATCTCTATCTCAACATTGTATTCCTTGCGCTTTTGAACCTGTGACTCATGTTCCCACTCTACAGGGATCAGCCGCTCCTGGGCTTCATTTGTTTTGACATTCGGACAGTCTTCGCGATGGACTGAAACCCCTCTGCCTTTTGTGATAAAGCCGACAATATCGTCACCCGGCACAGGATTGCAGCATTTTGATAAACGGACAAGGAGATTGTCGATGCCCTTGACGCGAACACCAGCTTCTCGTTTTCTGCCCTGCGGGTATGGCTTTGGTTCCGCAGTGACTTCCTGGACGATCTTTTCCTGTTCTTCCTGATCACGCTGCTTTCTCTCTTTTTCCGTCAGGCGGTTTGCCACCTGCAAGGCTGTAATGCCGTTGTAACCTACCGCTGCGTACATATCCTCTTCATTTGAGAAATTAAACTTGTCCGCAACCTTCTGGATATTCTCCGGCGTTAAGACATCCTTCACTTCAAAATCCAGATTTTTAATTTCTTTTTCTACCAGCTCTCGGCCTTTTTCGACATTTTCTTCACGCCGCTGTTTCTTAAAGAATTGACGGATCTTATGCTTCGCCTGGGATGTTTGGGCAAGCTTCACCCAATCCTGGCTCGGACCGTAGGAATGCTTGGAGGTGAGTATTTCAACGATATCACCAGTCCGAAGCTTATGATCCAGCGTGACCATTTTTCCGTTTACTTTGGCGCCAATTGTTTTATTCCCGATTTCTGAGTGAATCCTGTAAGAAAAATCAATCGGCACAGAACCGGATGGAAGCTCGATTACATCTCCTTTCGGCGTAAAGACATACACCATATCAGAAAATAAATCGATTTTGAGCGATTCCATAAATTCTTCTGCATCGGTTGATTCATTTTGGAATTCTAAAATTTCACGGAACCAAGAGAGCTTTTTCTCAAAGGTTGCGCCTTCATTGGCCGCCTTCCCTTCTTTATAAGCCCAGTGAGCCGCAACCCCGTATTCCGCAATTTCATGCATTTCAAAGGTGCGGATCTGCACTTCCAGCGGATCGCCTTTAGGCCCGATAACCGTTGTGTGAAGCGATTGATACATATTCGGCTTCGGCATTGCGATATAATCTTTGAATCTGCCGGGCATCGGTTTCCAGCATGTGTGAATGATGCCTAGCACCGCGTAGCAGTCTTTTATGCTATTTACAAGAATGCGGACAGCCAGCAAATCATAAATTTCGTTGAATTGCTTATTTTGCAGCACCATTTTGCGATAAATGCTGTAAATATGTTTCGGACGTCCCGAGAAGTCGGCCTTGATGTTTACTTCTTCGACACGTTTTTTCACTTCATTGACAACCTCTTCGACATAAAGCTCACGTTCTGCACGCTTCTTCTTCATGAGGTTAACAATTCTGTAATATTGCTGAGGATTCAAATAACGGAGCGCCGTATCTTCCAATTCCCATTTAATTTTAGAAATCCCGAGACGATGCGCCAAAGGAGCAAAAATTTCCAGTGTTTCGTTGGAAATTCTCCGCTGTTTTTCCTGAGGCAGATGTTTCAGCGTCCGCATATTATGAAGACGATCCGCCAGCTTGATCAGTATGACCCGGATATCTTGAGCCATAGCGACAAACATTTTGCGATGATTTTCCGCCTGCTGTTCCTCTTGAGATTTATATTTAATTTTGCCGAGCTTTGTTACGCCGTCCACAAGCATTGCCACTTCTTCGGAAAATGCTTCTTTCAGGTCATCGAGCGTCACATCTGTATCTTCCACGACATCGTGCAGAAATCCGCCCGCGATTGTGGAAGGGTCCATTTCAAGATCAACGAGAATGCCCGCAACCTGAATCGGATGAATAATATATGGCTCGCCCGATTTGCGGTATTGCTCGCGATGAGCATCTTCAGCGTACAGATATGCTTTTTCGACAAATGCGATATGCTCATCGGATAGATAGCTGCGCGCTTTATCAATAACTTGCTCGGCAGTCAATACTTGTTCGTTCGCCATGGAATCACCTTTTTTAAAATGTAAACTGTATTGTAGTTTATTATCAAGAAAAAAACGAAAGATGTAAAGAGCAGAAGTTCAAATCGCCAAATATTATATAAAATAAATGTAAAACAATAGGAAAAAAGCACCCTGACATGGAGTGCTTTTCCGTTATGCGATTATCCTCAGTATTTCATTAATGTTAAAATGTCATAATCATCAAGCTTCTCTCTGCCATCAAGGTAAGAAAGCTCGATTAAGAAAGCGATACCAGCAACAACGCCGCCAAGCTCTTCAACTAGTTTGATTGTGGCTTCAATTGTGCCGCCTGTTGCAAGCAGGTCATCTGTAATAAGCACACGCTGACCTGGTTTAATTGCATCTTTGTGGATCGTTAATACGTCTTTTCCGTATTCCAAGCCGTAGTCCACTTTGATCACTTCACGAGGCAATTTGCCTTCTTTGCGGACCGGCGCAAAACCTACGCCAAGCGCGTAAGCCACCGGACAGCCGATAATAAAGCCGCGCGCTTCAGGGCCGACGACCAAATCAATTTGCTTTTCTTTCGCATATTCAACAATTTGATCTGTGGCATAGCGGTATACATCGCCTTTATCCATCAGTGTCGTAATATCTTTAAATTGCACGCCCTCTTTCGGGTAATCCGGTACAATTGTTACGTATTGTTTTAAATCCATCTGTTTTATGTCCTCCTCGTACTTTCATAAGCCTCTGAATCTTGTTTCATCAGCTTATTCAGCCATTCCTTCAGCTCTTCAGCAGAAGAATAATTCAGCTTTTGGTCCAGTTCCATCAGCTGCTGTTTCTCCTGATATGTTTGTGAGTCTGTTAAGTCGCGTTTCTTTGCTCCGCTTACAACAGACAGCACACCATTCTCTATTTTAACAAAACCGAGATCAAAAAACACCTTTGTCATGAAATTGATTGTTTCAACGGACCAGCCTTTATGTCTTGCAAGCTCTGAACCGTGTTTTTTCACATCAAAAGCGCCTCTTTTCAGCAAGAACGCATAATACCATTTAAAGTGGTCTCTTGCTGGAAAAGTTGATAAAAAGTGGTTCTCATGATTGAGAAAAATAAAATATATCCGCTCAGGCGCCTTGCCTTCCAGCAAATGCGCGAGCATGTCCAACGAAGGCGGCGGATCCAGTAACACAATATATGCACCATCGAGGTTAAATGCCTTCGCTTGATCTTCTGAGCTGATGACGTGCACTTCGCGGCGAAGGTCTTCAGTTTGAAGAAGTGTTGTTGAGTCTTCTTTGAAAGAGACAATGGCCCGCTTAACAGATGGAAGGGCGGAAACTGTGTCTTCCCACATCCGTTTCCCCCTTAAATCAAACAGCTGCCATTCAGAAACAGCAGCATCCTTAATCATAAGCTGCGGTTTTTTTCTATTGTTCCATTCATTGATTGACATCTCACCGACAATTGAAATTCTTGAACCCGGGACGATGCCTTCTTCAAGCTCACCTTTATTAAAACCGACGCAATCAAGCTGAGTTGACTCGTTTCTGACCGTCATTTTGACATGATTTTTATTTGCCCCGATCTTGCGGACATCTTCCAGCACTGCGTTTTCTACGAGCACGTGCGGTTTCGGGTTCAGCATGCCAAAAGGGGACAGCATGTTCATTTCTGTAATGCTTTCAACTGTAATGTCCTCGACGCCGCAGACAAGATCGACTTCCTGTACAGGAATAAAATCCTCTTCCGTAAGCGTATTATCCGCGATTTCATTCAGCCTGTTTCGCAATTCCGGCACATCTTCGGCTTTCAGCGTCATCCCCGCCGCCATTGGATGGCCGCCGAAATGAGGGAGAATATCTCTGCATTCAGAAAGGCTCTCGAATAAATTAAAGCCCCTGATGCTTCGGGCCGAACCTTTAGCGATCCCTTTTTCTTCATCAATGCCAAGCACAATAGCCGGCCGGTAAAAACGATCTACAAGCTTTGAAGCCACAATCCCGACGACTCCTGGATTCCATCCGGCTTTGGCCACGACGATTGCAGCTTGATCCATCCCTTGCTGTTCAACCATTTCAATCGCTTCATCCGTCATTTTGCTGACCATCTTTTGGCGCTCTTTGTTCAGCTGGTCAATCTCAGCGGCGAGCTCTTCCGCTTCAAACGAATCCTCCGACATGAGCAAATGAACAGCGGGATCCGCCTGCTCAATTCTCCCAACGGCATTCAGCCTTGGTGCAAGCTGGAATCCGACTGTTTCTTCATTCGCTTCTCCGATGTCACCGCCTGACAGCTTGATCAGCTCTTTTAAACCCAGCCGATTCGTTCGCCGAAGCCTTTCAAGTCCCAGTGTTGCAATTAATCTGTTTTCGTCATGCAGCGGAACAAGATCGGCAATCGTGCCGATTGCCGCCAGATCAAGCAGTTCATCTGGAAGTTCGCCCAATAAAGCGTGGGCAAGCTTAAACGCCACTCCGACCCCGGCCAGCTCTTTAAACGGGTAAGTGCAGCCCGGCTGCTTCGGGTGGACGATCGCGTGAACATCCGGAAGCTCAGGTCCCGGCTCATGGTGATCCGTAATGATGACATCCAGTCCGAGTTCCTTTGCCACCTTTGCTTCATGCACAGCAGCAATGCCTGTATCAACCGTAATAATCAGAGAGAAGCCCCGTTCTTTAATTGAACGAAACGCCTGTTCATTAGGGCCATATCCTTCTTTAAAGCGGTCAGGTATATAAAAATCAACTTGAGCCGACAGTTTTTGCAGCGTGTGTAGCATCACTGACGTACTGGTAACTCCATCGGCGTCATAATCGCCATATATCATAATCTGTTCTTGTTGTGAAATCGCCTGTTTTATTCGCTCTGCCGCTTCTTTCATGCCCTTCATTTCAAAAGGATCATAAAAATCGGCATCTCTTGTATGTAAAAACAGCCTTGCGCTTTCTGCCGTATCAAAGCCTCTTTTTACAAGCAGGGACGCAACAAGAGGTGTTATATGCAATTGTTCTGTGAGTGATTTGACCTTATCCTGATCTGGTCGCTGGATTTCCCATCGCATTTTTGACGCTAACATAAATTCACCCCTCAACCACCCTATTATACTAGAGCAGGCTGAGGGGTTTCAAATATTATTCGAAAACTAGTCTTTTTTCTCAATCACGGCTGATGCATCCTGTGTGTCGGTCTGATCAGCAAGGTGGGTATCCTCTTGTTTATGTATGGCATTTTTGTTTTCTTTCCGCAGCGTTTTTATTTCCCGCTTTAATTTCATCACCTGAAAAATACCGACAGAAAATACGATCAGCGCTCCCATTAAAACTGAACCCAAAATAACAAGAATGAGCGGCCATTCTGATCTGCCAAACAGGTAATCAACTTCTACGGATCGAACATTAATGACTGCAAAAATAGCAACAATTAAGGTGAAAATAAGTGCGAAAATAATGGTCCATTGTTTATTCATTCTCTTTCCCCCAAACTTTTTATTGAGGTAACTTTCCCTATCAAGGCCGGTTTTAAACACGGCTTAACGCTAAGTTAAGCCTCATTTGCGGTTAATTTTTCCCGGATCAGCCTCTTCAGCCCGTTTCTCTCACCGGAAATCACCAGGGTATCCCCTTCATCAATGACTGTTTCAGATCCCGGATTCAATTGTTTTTTTTGATTCTTTTTAATAATCGCGATGACAGTCACCTGATATTCCTTCCCTGCATCCAAATCACCAATTGTATGGTGAATGGCAGGCGCTCCCGTCTCAGTTTTAAACCATTCTATGATCAAATCATCGAGGGCTGCCTCGACGCTTTCCAATGCTTTCGGTTTATATGCCATTCCGCCGAGAATTGCAGAAATTTGCCTAGCTTCAGCATCGTCAAACTGCACGGAGGCCACGCATTCTTCATGATCGTTTTCGTCAAAATAGTACAGCTCTCTCCGGCCGTCATGATGAATGATAATCGAAATCTTATCGTGGTTTCTTGTGATCATTTCAACTTTTTGCCCTATGCCCGGCAGCTCCGATTCGCGAACCCTCATATATAACCCTCCCACATTCTGAAAACCTGTCACAAACACTTTTAACACCATATATATGTTTAAATGTAAGCGTATGTCATTATAGCAAATGTCTATTTTAAGTTCAATGAAACTTCAAAAAACAGGCTGCCCTCAAAGGACAGCCTGTTATTTTTTATTGCGCCGAATCTTTTTTCAATTCTTTTCCTTTCCATGCAAGCCAAATTTGTGCGGCAATGTATAGAGAGGAATAAACGCCTGTTAACAGCCCGACCAATAAAGCAATTGAGAAGTTTGTAATAGAAGATGCTCCAAAGATCAGCAATGTCACAACAACGATCACGACAGTTAATACAGTGTTAATAGATCGTGTAAAGGTTTGCTGCAGGCTCAGGTTTACAATATGGTTCAGGTCGGCAAATGTTTTCGGCTTACGCTTTTTCATATGCTCGCGGATCCTGTCAAATGTAACGATTGTATCGTTAATGGAATACCCGATAATCGTCAAGACGGCCGCGATGAACGTAACATCTACCTCAAGCCTTGTAATGCTGAAAAACGTGACAATAAAGAAAGCGTCATAAAGCAGTGAAGCTATTGCGGCAATGGCCATTTTGTATTCGAATCGGATTGAAACGTAAATAATGATGCCAATAGAAGCTATAGCAACTGCATACAGCGCATTTCTTGCCAGCTCTTTACCGACTGTCGGTGAAACTGTGCTGACATTTGGCTCAGAACCGTATTTGTCTTTGAAATACGTTTTTACTTTGGCAATGGTTTCTTTATCTGGCACCCCAACAAAACGGGCAACACCGATATTGCTCTTTTCGCCTGACAGAACGACGGTATCAGGGTCCATACCCAGAGATTCAAAATCCTTCTCCACCTGCTCTGTCGTCAGCTTATGGTCGCTTTGCACTTCAATCCGTGCACCGCTCGCAAAGTCAATGCCAAGATTCAGCTTGAACACGAGCAGGATAATAATCCCAGCAATCGTAACCGCACTGGAGAAAATAAAGAAATATTTGCGTTTGCTCGTGAAATCCCATTTTTGGAACGGGGTATGCGGCTCTGTATTTTCGTCCGTATCCTGAATATCCATGATGTGTTTCTTGTTGACGCCGAACCAGCCTTTTTTCCGATCAAGCCATCTGCTTTCCACAAGAAGAGAAAGGAGAAATCTTGATAAGAAAACGGCAGTGATAAAACTTGTCAAAATCGACAGAATCAGCATCGTCGCAAACCCTTTAACAGAGCTTGTCCCAAAGATAAAGAGCACAACCGCTGCAATAATTGTTGTAATATTCGCGTCAAAAATTGTCGCAAATGACCGTCTGTTTCCTGAACGGAAAGCAGAGCGGACCGATTTTCCTAGCTTGAGCTCTTCTTTAATCCGCTCATAGGTGATGATGTTGGCGTCAACAGCCATCCCGACACCTAATATGAGCGCGGCAATTCCAGGAAGTGTAAGTACAGCATTCATCCAGTCAAAAATCTGGAGTGTAATGTATATATAAACTGATAGCGTAATCACCGCAATTAATCCCGGCAGGCGGTAATAGAAAAGCATAAATAAGAAAATGATTGCAATACCGACAATGCCTGCAAACACCGTATCATGAAGCGCCTGCTGGCCGAATTGTGCGCCTACAGATGTTGAATATTTTTCAGTCAGTTTCACAGGAAGCGCGCCGGCGTTTAAAATGCTGGCTAAATCTTTCGCTTCTTGAACCGTAAACTGCCCTTCAATTGTAACGTCAGTTGTGTTTAATTCTTGACTTACATTCGGAGCGGATACATATTTAGGATGCTCTTTTTGAACTTCTTTTTTAAAGGAGTCCCCTTTTTCATAATCCATCCAAATGACAAGCTGGTTATTGGGCGCCATCTTCATGACCTTTTTGGTCACTTCTCCAAATTTATCAGCATCTTTCAGTTTAATGCTGACAATCGGTTCATTTGTTTTGGCATCATATGTTTGTTTAGCCCCGTTTTCGACGAGGTCAGAACCATTCAGCAATTCTTTGTCATTCGTATCCCTGAAAGAAAGCTGAGCTTCAGTCGCCAGAATTTCACGCGCTCTGTTTTGGTTTGTCACCCCAGCGAGCTGCACGCGAATCCGGTTATTTCCTTCAATTTGGATGTTCGGTTCGCTGACACCAAGGACATTGGCCCTGCGGTTCAGCGCCTCTACTGTGCTGACCAGAACGTCTTTTGTGATTTTGTCACCTTTTTTTACGGGCTGTACATCATACAGCACTTCAAATCCGCCTTGCAAATCCAATCCTAACGTAATATTGTTAGCGGCAGGCTTCGTAAAGTAGCCCAAGCCCGTGCCGATCAATAAAACGAAAAGGAAAAACGCAATCAAGCGCCCTTTTTTCATTATGTATATCCTCCCTTAAACCTGTGCGAATCAACCTGCTATCTCAGCAGTTCTTCCAATGCTTCCTGGCCTTCTTCACTTCCCAGCCAATTAGACGATTTAAATGACTCAACGGTTGCATAGTTCATAAATTCGCCAATTTTCACTGATAAAATATCGCTCGTCATTTCATAAATGTGCAGTTCCGTTTTCTTTTTCCACTTCTTATCTGTTAAGTATGACCACAAACTTTCAAGTTCAACATCATCATACCCGAGAATCTTAAACTCTTCCAGTTTGCTGTAAAGAAACGGCCTGACGTGGTCTTTATATAGATCGGCGGGATGCTTCTCCATGAATTCCACGCTCCTTTTTGTTGTTTTTCAAGAAGACTTGTCATGCTTGGACGACATATACGCATATCTTTATTGTATATGATTACAGGTAGTTTGAGAAGGCAGGGGGTAAAAATGGCGAAACAGACGTTTTTAAGGGGCACTCTTATCCTAATCGCAGCAGGAATGGTTACAAGAATGCTCGGGTTTGTCAACCGGGTGGTTATCGCCCGTTTTATCGGTGAAGAAGGAGTCGGGCTTTACATGATGGCGGCGCCTACCTTTTTCTTAGCCACTACATTAACTCAATTCGGTCTGCCGGTCGCGATCAGCAAGCTTGTGGCTGAAGCAAGTGCACGCGGCGATCACCAAAAAACGAAAAATATTTTAGTCATGTCTCTGACGATTACAGGCGTGCTCAGCCTGATTTTTACGCCGCTGTTTCTGTTTTTCGCCCCGGTTATGGCTGAAACAATGCTGACAGATAAGAGAACATTGTATCCGCTCCTGGCCATTACGCCGGTAGTGCCGATTATCGCCATATCAAGTGTGCTGAGGGGATACTTTCAAGGAAAACAGAATATGAACCCGCTTGCCGTGTCTCAAGTCCTTGAACAGGTCGTCCGCATTTCACTGGTCGCTGTGTGCACGACGATTTTTCTCCCTTACGGAATTGAATACGCTGCAGCGGGGGCAATGATCTCCTCAGTCGCAGGGGAATTGGCGTCACTCCTTTATTTATTCATTTGCTTTAAGTATAAAAAGACAATCAAAATCAGAAAGCACTTTTTCCAGTCAATAAAAAACGGAAAACAAACGTTTTCCCAGTTAATGAGCGTATCTCTTCCAACGACCGGGAGCCGCTTTATCGGCAATCTCTCTTGGTTTTTTGAGCCGATTGTCGTCGCCCAAAGCCTTGCTATCGCCGGCGTAGCGACAGTTGCTGCAACAAAGCAATACGGGGAATTGACCGGCTTTGCCATGACACTGCTGACTCTGCCCAGCTTTATTACATATTCTTTGTCGACCGCGCTTGTTCCTGCGATCAGTGAAGGAATGGAGCAGAAAAAATTGCAGGTGGTGGAATATCGCTTAGAACAAGCCATGCGGCTCTGCCTGCTTAGCGGGGGCATTTCAGTTGTCATTCTATTCGTATTTGCGGATGAGCTGATGAGGGTGATGTACGGTTCCTCAGGAGCAGCTGTCTTTATAAAAGTCATGGCACCGTTTTTTCTGCTTTATTATTTCCAAGGCCCTCTTCAGGCTGTGCTGCAGGCGCTTAATTTGGCCGGAGCCGCGATGATGAACAGCTTAATTGGAGCGCTTGTGAAAACAGGCCTTATTTTCGTCCTTGCCACCAGACCGTCTCTCGGGATTATGGGCGCAGCATTAGCCATTGTGACTGGCATGGTGCTCGTCACGCTTTTACACGCCGCAACAGTAAGCAAGGTGCTGCCGATCAGTATCAAAATTAAGGAGTACGCACTCAGTTTCGCTGTTATTGTGATTTCCGGATTCATCAGCTCCGCCATCAAACAATTTGTAAGCTTTGGGGCATCTGAGGCTGTGAATGTCGCTGGATGGGTTGCAATGAGTGCTGCCATCTATATCATCCTTCTGCTCGTTTTCCGTTTAATTAAAAAAGATGAGCTTCGCCGCATTCCTATTATTGGACGTCTGATCATCCGATAAAGATTACGTGCGGTGCCCATCTTTTTCATCAATAAATAACTCTCCGTCAGTAAACGAGCAAAATGAAATAACTGAAGGATTGGTATATCCGTGTTTTCGTAACTTTTCACACAGCCACTTTTTGTCTTTGCCGATTCTGGACAGGTTTTCTGTTTGAATAGAGCCATCTATAATGAGCGGCATTTCGAGCTGCCGATGCTCTCCGCTGTTTTCTTTCTTTACAACAGTCAGTTTGCCTGACGGCTCTAAAATGGCAAATGACACATCGGCTACTCTGTCGATACTATTTTCCCTGAGCTGAACCATTAAATCATCAAAATTATAACGCTGTGACTTCATAGCATCTTCATCAATTTTCCCATATTTGATAATAATGGTTGGCTTACCGTCCACAAGCTGGCGAACTTTTCGGTTTTTTAAAGATAAGTATGCGAATGTCACTTGGATAATCATCAATACAAGCATTGGCAAAATGGTGTGAAATAGATGATCATCTACGTTTTCTATGGCTAAAACGGCAATTTCAGCCATCATGATAAAGACAACGAGGTCTAAAATGCTAAGCTCCCCGATCTCCCGTTTGCCCATAAAACGAAAAATGACCAATATCACAAAATACAATATGATTGTGCGAAACGCAATAGTGAGAAGCTCTTCCATCATTCACCTCCGACTCCTCATAGGATGCAACAAGACGAACAATTTATGTAAGAAAAACCGAACGTATTTCATAAAGCTTTTACGTCTAATTCATGGGATAAGGGAATACATTTTTACAAAGACGAGCCGTCAGCATGTCTGACGGCTTCGTTCAAAAAGAACAGAAGCCTTTTAATACAGGCAGAGAGGAGACATTCATGGAGGAAACGAAACAAGTTGGAAAAGGCATTCTTTACGGCTTAATCGCCATATTCTCAGCCATGCTCCTGACGAGTCTAGCCGTTTCACTATTACTGACCGCAACCTCGCTGGAAGAATCATCATTCAACTGGCTGATCACCGCCATCTCATTTCTTTCTTTATTTATCGGCGGGTTCATTTCAGGCGGGAAAGGGAAGGAAAGAGGCTGGATGATCGGGGCATTGACTGCCTTAAGCTTTTCCCTGATTATTTTATTGTTTCAGTATTTAGGATTCGGAAAGACATTTACAGCAGAACAGCTGCTCTACCATCTGGGGTTTTTAGGGGTATGCATGCTGGGCGGGATTTTCGGCGTGAACATGAGGGGAAACAGGTCTTCCACATAAAAAAGAGCGGGATCACCCGCTCTTTTTTGTTTACTATGTATCGCTCCTGCTGTTATTCAGCAGCAGAAACTTCTCTGATCGCGCGGCGGTCGAACGTAAGACGTGTGTTATCACCAGTCTTAATGACGACTTTGCTTTCGTCGATAGAGTCAACAGTCCCATGCAATCCCCCGATTGTCACTACTGAATCGCCTTTTTTCAGTTCCTCTTGCATTTGGCGTACAGCCTTTTGCTGTTTTTGCTGAGGACGAATCAGCAAGAAGTAAAGGACTGCAAACATTAAAATAATAGGAACCAATGTGCCTAAAGTGCCTGTCATAATTTTCACCCCTTTCTGTAAGCCTGTCATTCATTTTATTTAGAAGCTTTTCGCATTTGGCTTGTTGTAGCCGTAACGCTCAAAGAACTCTTCTCTGAAATCACCCAGACGATCCTCGCGAATAGCCTGTCTTACCTGCTCCATTAAGTGTAACAGAAAATGAAGGTTATGGTAAGTTGTTAATCGAAGGCCAAATGTTTCATTGCAGCGGATCAAGTGTCTGATATACGCGCGAGTGTAATTTTTACATGTATAGCAATCACATTCTTCATCTATCGGACGGAAGTCTCTTTCGAATTTCGCATTTTTCATATTGAGACGGCCTTCAGCTGTAAACACTGTGCCGTTTCTTGCAATCCGGGTAGGCAGCACACAGTCAAACATGTCAACCCCGCGGATCGCTCCGTCGATCAGCGCGTCCGGTGAACCCACTCCCATCAGATATCTCGGTTTATCCTTCGGCAAGAGCGGTGTTGTAAACTCAAGGACACGGTTCATGACATCCTTCGGTTCACCGACAGATAATCCGCCTATAGCATATCCCGGAAAATCAAGGGAAATCAAGTCCTTCGCACTTTGTGTACGCAGATCTTCATATTCTCCGCCTTGTACAATGCCAAACAGCCCTTGTTCATCCTGGCGGCTGTGGGCATTCAGACAGCGTTCCGCCCAGCGGCTCGTCCGCTCAACAGATCGCTTCATATAATCGTACTCCGCCGGATATGGCGGGCATTCGTCAAACGCCATCATAATATCAGAGCCGAGTGCGTTTTGGATTTCCATCGCTTTTTCCGGAGATAAAAACAGCTTGTCTCCATTTAAATGATTGCGGAAATGAACGCCCTCTTCCTCTATATTACGAAACTTGCTTAAAGAAAAGACCTGAAAACCGCCTGAATCTGTTAAAATTGCGCGATCCCAATTCATAAATTTGTGGAGCCCGCCCGCTTCTTTGACAATATCGTGGCCCGGGCGGAGCCAAAGGTGATAAGTGTTGCTTAAAATGATGCCTGCATCCATTGCTTTCAGCTCTTCAGGCGCCATTGTTTTAACTGTCGCCAATGTGCCGACCGGCATAAAAACCGGCGTTTCAAAGGAGCCGTGAGGCGTGTGCACTTTGCCCAGCCGCGCCCCTGTTTGTTTACATTCTTTTATAAATTCATAGCGTATCGGTTGTTCAGCCACTTTTCATGAGGCCTCCTGTTCTCAAAATTATATAATCAGCATCGCGTCTCCAAAGCTGAAGAAACGGTATTCCTCTTCCACCGCATGGTTATAAGCGCGCAGAACGTTTTCTCTTCCCGCAAGCGCACTGACCAGCATAATCAATGACGATTTCGGCAAATGGAAGTTTGTAATCATTCCGTCAATGGCTTTGAATTCATAGCCCGGATAAATAAAAATAGATGTCCAGCCGCTTGATGCTTTAAATTGCCCATCATGTTCCCCGGCAATCGTTTCAAGCGTGCGTGTCGATGTCGTGCCGACAGAAATAATCCGGCCGCCATTTTCCCTTACTTTGTTTAAGGCTGCAGCCGTTTCTTCTGACATTTGATAAAACTCTGCATGCATATTGTGCTCTTCCACTTTATCGGAACTCACAGGGCGAAACGTTCCAAGACCTACATGCAGTGTGATGAACTCAATTTGCACGCCTTTGTCTTTCAATTGCTGTAAGATTTCTTCCGTGAAGTGAAGGCCTGCTGTAGGCGCAGCGGCAGAGCCAATTTCTTTAGAATACACGGTCTGGTAGCGCTCTCTGTCATCAAGCTGTTCTTTTATATATGGCGGGAGCGGCATTTCTCCAAGGGATTCCAGCACCTCGTAGAAAATACCGTCATATTGAAATTCCATTTTTCTGCCGCCGTGCTCAAGCTCTTCCGTGCAAATGGCCTTCAATCTTCCGTCTCCAAATGTAACAACGGTTCCTTTTTTCACCCGTTTCGCCGGTTTGGCAAGTGTTTCCCACTTGTCACCGGCTTCCTGTTTCAGCAAAAGAAGTTCCACTTTCGCGCCGGTATCCTCTTTTGTCCCGAATAACCGGGCAGGCAGCACACGGGTATTGTTCAGCACAAGACAATCTCCTTCTTTAAAGAAACTGATAATGTTTTTAAACGAGCTGTCAGTCAGCTCTCCTGTTTGTTTATCAAGCACCATCAGCCTTGAAGCATCACGCTGCTCCAACGGCACTTGTGCAATTAAACGTTCCGGTAGTTCAAAATCAAATAAATCGACTTTCATGATATTTCACCTTTATTCTAGTCTTTTGTTATTTCATTCTGCCGAAAAGATTAAGCAAAATTGATAATACCACACTTATGATGATACAAGTGACAACCGGGAAAAAAAACGTGACATTTCCTTTTTTCACAAAAATATCTCCCGGCATCTTGCCGACAAAATGCAAAATTGCTCCGATGATAAGCAAAACAGCGCCAAGAATCATAATGATCTTAGGGAATTCAGTCATATCGGGGAGCCTCCATTTGGAAATGATGATAAACGGCCGGTGTCACGATCCTTCCACGCGGCGTTCTTTGGATAAATCCAATTTGCAGAAGATACGGTTCGTATACGTCTTCAATCGTATGCGGTTCTTCGCCGATCGTGGCTGAAATGGTATCAAGACCCACCGGGCCGCCGTTAAACTTTTCGATCATGCCCATCAGCAGCTTGTGATCAATATGATCCAAACCAAGCCGGTCAACCTGAAGCCGCTCCAGCGCATCCTGAGAAATCTCTTCCGTTATCCGGCTGTCACCCAGCACCTGGGCAAAATCACGGACCCTTCTCAGCAGGCGATTCGCTACGCGCGGCGTACCTCTAGACCTCCTTGCGATTTCAAGAGCTGACGGTTTATCAATCTCAACCTCAAATACGTCTGCAGTTCTTGTGACAATATCCGCCAGCTCTGCTTGTGTATAGTACTCAAGGCGCGACATTACGCCGAATCGATCTCTTAACGGCGCCGTCAAAAGCCCTACCCTTGTCGTCGCTCCTACCAGCGTAAAAGGCGGCAGGTCGAGACGGACAGAGCGGGCAGAAGGGCCTTTGCCAATTACGATATCGAGACAAAAGTCTTCCATCGCAGGATAAAGCACCTCTTCAATTGATCTGTGCAGCCTATGTATTTCATCAATAAATAATACATCTCCCGGCTCCAGCGCTGTTAATATGGCAGCCAAATCACCGGGTCTTTCAATCGCAGGTCCTGATGTCGTCCGCAATTCCACTCCCATTTCATTGGCAACAATGGAAGCAAGCGTCGTTTTCCCGAGTCCTGGCGGCCCGTACAGAAGAACATGATCCAGCGTTTCCTGTCTCATTTTTGCCGCATCTATAAATACGCGCAAATTTTCTTTCACCTTATGCTGCCCAATATACTGCGCCAGATTTTGCGGCCTCAGGCTTTGCTCTATCACTGATTCATGGTTGTCTGCTTCACTTGAGACGAGCCGTTCATCCATGAACATCACCTTACTTCAATAGTTTTTGTAATGCTTTTTTCACATATTGGTCTGTTGTCAGCCCAATATCTTCTTTTAAGTGAGGAAGCACCTTTTTGATTTCTTTTTCAGCATATCCGAGAACCCTGAGGGCCTCAAGCGCTTCTTCGAGAGCCGTTTCTGCTGTTTGCTTATCAAGCCTTTCTTCATGATTAAACAGATTTTCAATCATTTCAGGCACAACGTCTGCGAGCTTTCCTTTCAAATCAAGAATAATCTGGCGCGCGGTTTTCTTGCCTACACCAGGAAACTTGACCAAAAAGGCCTCATCCTCATTTTCAATTGCTTGGATAACCGCTCCCGGATCACCTGAGCCCAAGATGGCGAGTGCACCTTTAGGACCGATTCCGGTCACGTTTAAGAGCTTTGTAAAGAGCGCTTTCTCCTCCCTTGTTGAAAAACCGTAGAGCGAAAAAGCGTCCTCTCTGATATGATGGTACGTAAAAATTGTTTCTTGACTTCTCTCCTTATATATAAACGGATTCGGCGTGAATATCTGATAGCCAATGCCGCCGTTCTCTATCACAATATATTGGGGAGATACATAATCAATCGTCCCTTTAACAAATTCGATCACGCAAATTCACCTCTTTGACTGTTCTTCATTGTACCATAAAAACAGCCAAAGTCTTATAGAAAAGTTAACATACGTTCGCTTCTCTCTCATTCTTCCACGAAAAAAAAGACATGAATACATGTCTTCTATCAGCGGACATCACCCGCTGTATGTCTTTATATGTTCTATGACGTCCTCAAACTCCGCTTTTGTCCGAAATGGAATGCCTTTCAGCAGATTTTTTTGCATATGGCTCTCAAGCCTTTCTAAATCAATTTGGAAAAAAGACTGAATCGGTTCCGAAGCTGACTCAGGGCGTCCATGAAAAGTGGAAATCACTCCATTATCCGATACACCGATATACCCGTTCACCTTGCTGAGCGGAGAAATATCGTCCATTTGCTTCCGGAAGAGTACATACCCCTTTTTTTGTTCAACTAGCGTCCAGCCGGCATAAGCTGCCCAAAAGTCATCCATAGAAAGCACTTTTTCACGCTTATGCTCAATGCTGACATCGCCGTCCAAATACACTTTTTCAAGCTGCACATGCACCTGCAGCGGTTCATAGTGCTCCACTTCCGCCCCAAGTGCGCGGGGAGGAGCACCAATCAGAAATGCTGCGGCTGAGCAAAGAATGCCCAGCAATAGATACGCCGTGCTGAATCGTTTCACCCTCTACACCTCTTTGCACACGTTTATGACTAGTTTGACCAAAGAGTCTACTGCTTAACCGTTTTCTCGAAATTTGTTTGCACGTTTTCCCTGACCAGCCGTTCTTCCGTATATACATCAGCGCTTTGCTCAGGAATCGTCAAAAATTGTGTCAGAAAAGCACTGAAAAAATATAATGCCGCAAAGATCCAAATGACGCCGCCAGAGCCAAGCGGTCCAATGAAAAGACTGACAATGCCCGGTGCAATAAACGCACATAAACCAGACCCCAAGTTCAGCACTGACATGGCAGCACCCTTATTATCAGGTGCAAGTGTCGGCAAAAGTGCGCTTAATGGCACGTAGCCGGCCAATGCCGCACCGTAGCAGCAGGCGATAATCATCAGCACCCAATACTGATGCCCGATTAATTGAGGCGTGTAATAAAGCGCCAGCGTAAAAATGCCGCACCCCACACCGCCAAACCACATCACGGTATTCCGCCAGCCCAGTTTATCTCCGACTGCACCGAAAATGATATTAAACAGAATATTAACAAAAAACAGCGTCCCCCATATTTGCAGCCATTCTGAAACAGAATATCCGTAACGCGCTAAATAAGTCGGAAGAAAGATGGCAAATCCAAATTGTCCTATGGCATTAATTGTTTTGACCACTCCGCCGATGCCAACTTTAGGGTTTTCAAACATTATTGTAAAAGCCTTCGACAGCTCTTTCCATTTCGGCTGATCTTGTTTTTGCACAGGTGTAAATTTATCTTTGTTAAAAAATAGGGCGAGACATCCACCTGCCGCTACAAACAGTAAAGCGCTCCAAAGCGTATTGATTTCCCCAAATGCCGGAACCGCATAGCTTGAATAGAACGGGCCGAGCACATTAAGACCGCACGTAAACATAAACCAAAACCAGCCGACGGCTTTTCCTAGAATCTTTTGAGAGGTGCTGTATGACACCCATACAAGAAAAGAGTATGCAAACAGCGGATATCCCAAGCCTCTAAGCGCATAGCTTCCTAAGAGAGCCGGATAATACATATGAGGAATCGCCCAGCCGATAAAAGCGGCCGAACCGAGGATAAATGCAAGCAAGCCGACAGTCATTGTTTTTCTTGGCCCCCAAGTTTGGACAAACGTGCCTGAAAGCCAAGCCGAGATGGTGACAGCAATGCCGTACATAGTAAATAACGATGCGGATTGCTGCATACTGAGACCATGATCAACGAGAAAAGGAGACAGCCAGCCTTGTTCGAGGCCGTCTCCAACCATAAAGATGACAACGCCAATGTAACCCCAAACCATGTGAGAAGGAATTCCGATTTTGTTCAAAACATTTCCTTTAGCATGTGCTGTATTCATTTTCTCCACCGCCTACTTAAAGTATCAATGGAGTATATACCCAAGCTTGCTGAAATGTAATCCTGCTTGATTAAAAAACAATTTTTTCAGTATGCTCAATACTGACAGGCATGCCAATGGCGAGCGATTGCTGAGCCGCTCTGGCAATCCGTTCCGCCTGAAAGCCGTCATTGCCGGTGCAGGCTGTCTCCTGATTTGTGTCAATCGCTTCCGCAAACCGAAGAATCTCTTCCTCATATGCATCCTTATAGCGTTCAAGGAAAAAGAAATGCGGCTTATCCTTCATCACAAAGTCAGCGGTTGACACTTCGACCGTCGTCGGCCTGCTATTGTCCGCCGCTGCCGAGCCTTTCGTCCCGAAGATCTCAACTCGCTGGTCATATCCGTACACAGCTTGGCGGCTGTTGTCAATCACAGCCATGGCACCGTTTTCAAAAGTCAGTGTAATGACAGCCGTGTCAATATCCCCCAGCTCTGCAAAGGAAGGATTCACCAAAGCCGCCCCCTTTGCATACACCTCCGTCACTTCGCTTCCCATAATATATCTGGCCATATCAAAATCATGGATCGACATATCCATAAACAAGCCGCCTGAAGTACGGACATACTCTATATTCGGGAGTTCTGGGTCCCTAGAAGTAATTTTTAATAAATGGGGCGTACCAATTTCATCATTTTCAACAATCGTTTTGATCTTCTTAAAATGAGGGTCAAAACGGCGGTTAAAACCGACTTGAAGTGCAACCCCGTGTTT
Source organism: Bacillus sp. N13C7 (assembly GCF_026790065.1). Taxonomy (GTDB): domain Bacteria; phylum Bacillota; class Bacilli; order Bacillales; family Bacillaceae; genus Bacillus. The sequence continues at coordinate 125,769 of NZ_JALAMO010000001.1, forward strand.
TCGGACTGCTGCAAGCGCTTCTTTTGTTTCATCTAGAGAAAAACTGATAGGCTTTTCACAAAAAATGTGTTTTTTCGCCTCGGCCGCTTCTCTGATCATCTGCGTATGTACAGCTGTCGGGGAGCAAATAAAAACAGCGTCAATATCAGGGTCATGCAATAAATCACGATAGTCAGAGGTTATGTATTCAATCTGATGACTGTCAGCCCAGTTTTTTATACGATTTGCCTGAATATCAGAGACCGCCTTTATTTTCATATGAGGAATCCGGCTTATATTTTGAACATGAAGTTTCCCGATGCGCCCTGCGCCGATAATCCCTGTCACAATCTGTTTGGTCATAGCTTGTTCCCCCTTGGATATTCACGAAAGCGCTTTATTTAAAATTAATACTATCCCATTTGTAAGCGCTTTTCAAGAAGGGAAATGACCGCTTTATATCTCTTTAATCACAATCAAGGCTTATAGGTAGCCTTCTTCTTCAAGACCAGATACACTAGATATAGGCTCTTTTTCCTGAACAGTTTATGATTTTCCTATAAACAACTGCATAAAATAGAGCAAAGAAGGTGAATGAAATGCTGACAAAAGCAGAGGCACTGGCCCATTCAGTCATATACCGCAAGAACAGCAGATTTGATAAAGTGAAAGAAAAACCCGAGGAATTAACCCTCATCGGCAAGGGAAGAAGCGCCTATGTGTTTGCCTTAACAGAAGGCAATCGAAAAATGGCGCTGAAAGTATTTTTTCCGGAATATCAAGCGACAGCCGTCAAAGAAGCCGCGATTTATGAAAAATTAGCCGGGTCCGCATTCTACCCTGACATTTATGAAACTGGTGATTCATTTATTCTCATGGAATATATTAAAGGTGAAACCTTTTATAACTGTCTGAAAAAAGGCATTGCGATCAGTGATGACATGATTCAGCAAGTTGAAGACGCACTCGCTGACGCACGGGCAGCCGGTCTGAACCCGTCAGACATTCATTTGCGGAATCTGATTCTGACAGAAACCGGAGCAGTGCGGGTAATTGATGTTGCGAGGTTTGAACAGACAAAAACCTGCACTCAGTGGGACGACTTAAAATCAGCGTATCATGCACTCTATAAAAAACCGATATTCCCCAAAAAGATTCCGGGTTTTTGGCTTGAGATTATTGCATTTTTATATAAGAAAGATTGGTTTCAAAAGCATTTCGCGCAACGGAAGAGAAAGTATTCTTAATTCAAAAAGGCAGCCGCTCAAGCGGCTGCCTTTTTCTAGTTATATTTACTTTCTGACAGCAGAAATCAGTTTCATTTGTTCAGGTGACAGCTTAATTCGATAGCCTCTCACAGTTAAGTAAACCGCTTCTGAGCCCTTCTCGCCGGAATCACAATATGTTTTCTCCATTTCTGTTCCCCCACCCTTTATCTGTTTGATTTCATCATACCAGCAGTTTATTGAGGGAATTTTAAGGAAATGTAAAGATAGCATAAACCCGTTATATGGTAAAATGAAAAAAAGGAGGGAGTTACATCAATACACGCAGCAACATCGCGCTTATCATGTTTCTTCTAATATTCTTTTGCGGCGCCGTCTATTGGATGCTATTTTCACTGAAAAACGTTCCAAAAGGCAGTCTTGTCCAATCGGTTGAATCACCGGACGGCAATTATACGTTAAACACGTATGTATCCCAAAATACCTTAAGCTTAGATGCAGCCAGAGGAGAACTGGTGAATGAAAAAACACTTGTTAAAAAAACAATTTACTGGAATTATCCGGACAGCAGCCCAGCTGTTAAATGGATGAATCACAATACAGTGAAAATCGGCAATCAGACCCTACATCTTGATACTGATGAAACGTATGATTGGCGAAGGGATGATCATTGGATCCGTGAAGAACCGCCGCAGGCGTCAAAAAGGTGATAAACATGAATGAGCTAAATAAAACAAATGAAAAACGATTTCAACACTTCCTGATTGTTTTTCCTTTTATATACGGATTAACAGAGCTCGGCTATTTGTTGCTAAAGGATTTTATCACACTTGCTATCAATTTGCCTCTGTAAGAAAAACGCGGCGTCATCAATATGCCGTGTTTTCTTTTTTTCTTCCTCTTCTCATTGAATATTACCAGTCATATAATGTGACAAATCGATTGTAGAAATAGTTCGATTAGACCAAAATCCTTTTTATACATGTATTCCAAATGAAGTGAGGGGGAAGGTTGATGGCAGATTTTGTGGCTAGTTTGAATGCGGTCTTATGGAGTACGCCCGTTATTTATATTTTATTGGGAATTGGATTTGTCTTTTCTATCATGACCCGTTTTTTGCAAGTCAGGCATTTGAAAGAAATGGTTGTGCTGATGTTCCAGGGAAAGAGCTCTGAAGCCGGTGTTTCTTCCTTTCAAGCATTATCGATTGCGCTGTCCGGCCGAGTGGGAACAGGAAACATTGCGGGTGTGGCGACAGCGATTGCCTTCGGCGGGCCTGGTGCTGTGTTCTGGATGTGGGCGATTGCCTTTATCGGCGCAGCGAGCGCCTTTGTTGAATCAACTCTTGCTCAAATTTACAAGGTGAAACAAAGCGGCCAATACAGAGGAGGCCCCGCTTATTATATAGAAAAAGGCTTAGGCATTAAATGGTTTGCCGTCTTATTTGCAGCTGCTGCCCTTATTGCAATGGCCCTTCTCATGCCGGGCGTTCAGTCGAACTCCATAGCGGCCGGCGTCCAAAATGCATTCGGCATCTCTCCTGCCATCACAGGCTGTGTTCTCGTTTTATTATTAGGGTTTATTATTTTTGGCGGCGTTAAACGAATTGCCAATGCCGCTCAAATGATTGTTCCATTTATGGCTATTGGATATATCCTGCTGTCTTTGATCATTATTGTCATGAATATTACTGAACTGCCTTCTGTCATCTCATTGATTTTCAAAAGCGCTTTTGCTTTGGATTCCGCTTTTGGCGGCCTGATCGGCATGGCGATTTCCTGGGGTGTTAAACGAGGCATTTACTCAAACGAAGCCGGCCAGGGAACAGGCCCGCATCCAGCGGCCGCTGCAGAAGTTTCCCACCCGGTCAAGCAGGGGCTGGTTCAGGCATTTTCGGTTTACATCGACACCTTATTTGTATGTTCCGCAACAGCATTCATGATCTTGTTTACTGGTATGTATAATACTCAGGCTGCAGATGGTTCCTTTATTGTGCAACATCTTAAAGGCGTAGAGGCGGGGCCTGGCTTTACTCAAGCGGCTATTGACAGCGTGCTTCCCGGATTCGGTGCAGGCTTTGTCGCCATCGCTTTATTCTTCTTCGCATTTACAACAATTATGGCGTATTACTACATCGCGGAGACAAATATCGCCTATTTAGCCCGAGGCAGAGAAAGCAAATGGGCAATGCTTGGCTTAAAACTGATTATTTTAGCCGCGACATTCTATGGAACAGTGAAAACTGCTTCACTGGCTTGGGCATTAGGCGATGCAGGGCTTGGCATAATGGTCTGGCTGAACGTCATTGCCATTGTACTGCTTGCCAAACCGGCGCTTCTCGCTTTACAGGATTATGAACGCCAAAAGAAGCAGGGGGTAGATCCTGTCTTTGATCCGAAGGCACTGGGCATCAAAAATGCGGATTTCTGGGAGAAAGAATACACACAAGAAAATGAGCGTGTTTCTTAAACATGAAAAAAACCGGCCCGATATCACATCGGCCGGTTTTTTTTATAAGCGGTAATTGGTATACACTTCTTGAACGTCATCGTCATCTTCAAGGATGCCAACCAGCTTTTCCAGCTTCTCAACAGCCTGTTCATCGGCATCTGCATAGGTTTTCGGAAGCATGGTCACTTCCGCTGAAGAAATTGGATATTTCGATTCAAGAGCTGTTTTTACCTCTTCAAAACGCTCGGGCTCTGTTAATACCTCATATTGGTCTTCTTCTGTCTGCAGCTCTTCTCCCCCAGCTTCCAGCACATCAAGCATGAGCTCATCTTCTTCTATTTGCTGCTCTGTCCGGTCGATTGCAATGTATCCCTTCCGTTCAAATAAATAGGCTACACATCCGCTTTCTCCCAGACTTCCGCCATTTTTATTAAATGCTGTCCGCACGTTTGATGCCGTTCGGTTTTTGTTATCTGTTACACATTCAACCATGACGGCGATCCCTGATGGGCCGTAACCTTCATAGGTGATTTCCTCATAGCTGCCTCCGTCCTGGCTCCCCGCTGCTTTTTTAATGGCACGGTCTATATTTTCATTTGGCATATTGGCGCCTTTTGCTTTTTCAATGACAAGACGCAATGCTGAATTTGCTTCCGGATCAGCTCCGCCTTCTTTTGCTGCCACATAGATTTCTTTCGCAAGCTTCATAAATATATTCCCGCGCTTTGCATCCTGCGCATTTTTTCTTTTTTGTATGTTTTTCCATTTGGAATGGCCTGCCATATGTTCACCTTCTTTTTACGATTTTCTATGTACACTTTAATGGGTATTGTTTGTTGTTGCAAAGAAAAAGGCTGCCGAATAGAACTTCCGGCAGCCTTTCAGTCCTAGCGCTTGTTCATTTTATGCAGTTTCGTGAACAGTCCTTTATCTGTGGACACTTGGACGTCACGGCCATCCGCATAGTTGCGTGCTGCTTTTGCAACATTTTCCCTGTCAGACTGAGTGAATTCTCTATGACTTCTGACTGCAACGACGACTCGGTCATCTGTTACCATCACTTGTGTGTCGTTGACATTTTTCACTTGTTTCACACGATTGGCAATTTTGGCAGCCAGTCTTCTGTTTTCTTGGTTGTCGTATCCGTTGTTCGTCGCGTTTCGATTCATGTTTCTGTTATTCGTGTTGTTATATGTTCCGTCAGTTGCCAAAGGAACACGGTCATCAGCAGTAACACGGTCACGGCGGTCATTTACATTCGTGGTGTTTCCGTTGCCGCCGTTCTGGTCCTCCATTAATTCAGTAACAGGACCATCATTGTCAACAATTCCTTCTCCCTGTCTGTCAGCGTCATTTTCATTTGTATAATATCCGATTGGACGGGTATTGCCGTTATTGCGCGTATCATTCATAGCATTATCGTTTGCTCCGCATGCTGTTAAGCCGGCTGTCATTAGAATCAAGCTCGCGATCGTCATTTTTTTACCCAATGGAAAAGCCCCCCGTGGACGAATTTGAGCATGTTTGCTCTTTTTTATCATGTGCGCCTGAGGGGCATGTTAAGCGTGTCAGTTCTGTCCATTTGACAGTGATCTGCTTGAAAACAAAAAAAGGAACGATTTACATCGTTCCGAACAATCACTCATTTTCTTCTTCCGGCCGGCCAAACATTTGGTTTACAGATGGCTGATTCGTCATCGGCATAGAAACACCGGCGCCATATGGATTTTGATTAGGATTAGGATTTGGGTTTGGGTTAGCTGCGCCATAAGGCAAATTAGGGCTTCCATAAGCACCTAATCCCGAATATCCAGGTGCGGAGAAATATGGCTGATGATCATCGTCACAGCCGCAGTCGTCATGATCTTTGTACGGCATGAATCCTGGAGCTGCACCCGGCTGGTATGCTCCCATCACTTGAGGTGCACCGTAATGAGGGCCGTACGGCATATGTCCATACGGAGATCCATAAGCCGGAGATGCGAATTGAGGCGCCCCGAATGAACCGTAATGTCCATGATGGCTGTTTTCATGATGCTGGTTTTCATATTCACCCGGATGATACTGAGGCGATACAAAACCTGGCTGATATCCATGAGTCTGATACATTGGATAAGGCTGTGCCGGGAAGAACGGGTAGCATAATCCTGATCCCGGAAGAATCGGTGAAACAGGAACCGGACACGGCACAAAATGAGCAGGATAATGAAAATGGGGCTGAACAGCCGGCATATTTGGAACTGTGTGATGAACGTTTTCTTCTTCCATACCGCCTACCTCTGGCGCCTTTGGCATATTAGGCATATTCGGATAATTTGCATTTTCCATATTACTCATAGCCTCCTGTTGTGGAAATTGATCTTGCATGTGATGCAGATGATCTACATTTCCGTCATGATGTTTTTTCGGCTCCTCCGGTTTAGGAGGCGACCAAGGCTGGAAAAGCTGTTTCATATCATAATAATCGTTCACATCAGCTTCAGGATACACATTTTCCTGTAAATTAGGCATCGGCGGGACATATGGCACAGACTTTTTTTCTTTCGGCTTTGTGTCTTCTACGTCAACAACGGATTTAGGCTTTTCTTTCGCATACGGATGGTCTTGCTTCACACTCCCGCCCGCCGCCGGACTTTTGCCTGCTTTTGTCTCTTTTCTGACCAAGACCCCTTCAGACGGCACTTTTATTTTCATTCCAGGCATAATTAAGTCTGGATTGCTGAGCTGCGTATTGAGTTTTTTCACTTCCTCAACATCAACTCCGTACTTTTCAGCTATTTTCCAGAGCGAATCGCCTTTTTGAACGATATGGATTTTCAACGTTTTCCCCTCCTATGCAAAACGTGAACAGTTCAGCTGTGATTACAATATGTTTCTTCACAACATATGCCCGAAAAAAAGAAGTTATGAGTACAGGAGGGGAAATATTTCTGATTTACGTGATTGTAAGCATTCGATTCAAGGCAAGAAGGGCATCCTGCTGAATGGCTTTTGGCACTTTGATCACGCCTGTAGGTGCTCCTTTATCTATTTGCTCCAAAGACCACAGCAAATGCGGCAAATCGATTCGATTCATTGTCAGACACGGGCACATGTCAGGATTGAGTGATTCGATTTGTTTATCAGGGTGCTCGTGAATGATCCGCTGCACAAGATTCATTTCTGTTCCAATTGCCCACTTGCTTCCCGCCGGTGCCTGATTGATTGTATCGATAATATATTTCGTTGATCCGCTATCGTCACTTAATGTTACGACTTCATGTGAGCATTCCGGATGGACAATGACCCGAATTTCCGGATCACGCTCTCTCACATCATGGATATTTTTTACGGTGAATTTTTCGTGAACAGAGCAATGCCCTTTCCACAAAATCACTTTCACATTCTTATGATCAAATTCAGTCACTAATTCATCTTTCATCGGATCCCACACAGCCATTTCCTCAAGCGCGATACCCAGATCATATGCCGTATTTCTCCCTAAATGCTGATCAGGCAAAAATAAAATTCGTTTTTTCTGTGTGAACGCCCACTCAAGCACTTTTTTCGCATTCGAAGAAGTTACAGTTGCTCCGCCATGCTTACCGACGAAAGCTTTGATCTCCGCCGTGGAGTTCACATAAGTTAATGGTATGATCGTATCTCCGAATGTATGCTTAAGTTTCTCCCACGCCCTATTGGTCTGCTGCATGTCAGCCATGTCAGCCATAGAACACCCTGCTCTCATATCAGGCAGGATGACCGTCTGTTGTTCGCCGGTCAGCATATCAGCAGTCTCTGCCATAAAATGCACGCCGCAAAATACGATATAATCCGCTTCTTTGTTTTTTTCCGCAATGTGGGCCAGCTGCAGGGAATCGCCTGTTTGGTCAGCAAATTGTAGCACTTCATCCTTTTGATAATGATGGCCTGGTATAAAGAGCCTGCTGCCAAATTTTTTCTTGATGGCGGCAACACGCATTTCCATATCCTTTCTCGATATTTGTTTATAGCCTTCTGGCATCATATCATTCGATTGTTTGATTACATCAAGAATTGACATAACGGCATTCCTCCACAGATTTATTTGGTAACGCAACATCCATGCTGATATCTAAACTTTTAACGGAATGGGTCAAAAATCCTAATGAAATATAATTTACGCCGGTCCCCTTAAAAGCAGGTAAAGATTGTAACGTAATCCCGCCCGAAGCTTCTGTTTTTATATGGTTCGGAGTGAGATTTGCAAAATGGCGTACTGTATCAGGCGGGCAGTTATCAAACATAATAACGTCTGCTCCTGCCTCAATTGCTTCCTTTAGCTGTTCCTCCGTTTCAATTTCCACCTCGATATTGACCATATGACCTGCAGCCTGACGCGCTTTTTTGCATGCCTCTAAAATAGAGCCGCATGCTGCAATATGATTATCTTTAATCATGATACCGTCATACAATCCGAAGCGATGATTATACCCGCCCCCGGCTCTGACTGCGTATTTTTCCAGCATTCTCAACCCCGGTGTTGTTTTTCTCGTGTCACAAATTTTAATCTGTTCATCATCCAGCCGCCGAACCGCCTCCCTTGTCATCGTCGCAATTCCTGACAGCCTCTGAATAAGATTTAATACGACCCGCTCTCCTGAAAGAAGTGCAGCCGCCGGACCGCGCAACACCGCAATCACTTCGCCTTTTCGCAAAATATCCCCATCCGTTTTATGTAAAATGGTTTGCACATGTTTGTCTAATAAAGCAAAGCCTTCTTTTATCACCGCAGCCCCGGCAAAGATCCCGTCTGACTTTGCAACAATCTCCGCTTCACAGCTCTGTTCTCCAAAGATAGACTGTGATGTAAGATCACCTGTCCCTATATCCTCAAGAAAAAAGTGATTCAGCAATTTTTTCAGCTGTAAATGATTCATTTTTCCCAATCCCCTCGTTTTTTCTAATCTTTGTTCCCTTTTTCGTATGGACAATTTGCCTACCTTGCCAGCGCACATCAGCTTGAGGAAAATCGGTGCGAAAGTGTGCTCCCCTGCTTTCCTCCCGCAAAAGCGCGGAAGATGTCATCAGCTTTGCAGCCTGCCATAAATGAGAAAGCTCCAGCTGAGTTATTGTGATATCCTTCACATTCACTTCCTGACATGGCAGCTTATGAAGCCAGTTGCTCAGCTCAATCAAATTTCCTTGTTCCCGCAAGATAGACATGTGGCTCGTCATTCTGCTTTGCAGTTCATACACCTCTGTGTGGGGCACCTCATAGATTACACTGGTTTTAGGTGCAGATTGATATCGCAAGTTATAAACCGGATTTTGCATGATATGCTCTGCTGCTCTTTTTCCAAACACCAGCGCTTCCAATAAGGAATTGCTTGCAAGCCGATTGGCTCCGTGTAAACCGGTGCATGCAGTCTCTCCTATTGCATAGAGCCCCGGCACTGTCGTTTCCCCCCAGCAATTAACTGAAACACCCCCCATTAAGAAGTGCATTCCCGGGGCAACAGGTATTTTTCCGCTTCGGATATCAACCCCTGCTTTTTCACAAATAACGGTGATGGTAGGGAAACGTGCTTTAAAATCAGAAATCGCACTGCAGTCGATATAAACGCGGTTTCCTTTTGCCATTTCTTCATGAATAATCCGTGAAACGATATCCCTTGGAGCCAAGTCACCTAAAGGATGCCGTCCAGCCAGAATCCGGCGGCCGTTTTCGTCAACCAGACTTCCGCCTTCCCCTCTGACAGCTTCTGAAACAAGCCCATATGAAACACCATTTTTCACAAGCAGTGTCGGGTGAAACTGGGTAAACTCTAAATCCGTTAATTCCGCACCGGCCCGATAAGCCAGAGTAAGGCCGTCACCTGTGACAGATGGATCGTTCGTATGGTGAAGAAACAGGCTTCCGCATCCGCCGGCCGCCAGCACAACTGCATCCGCATGTCTTACTTTGATCCGCCCTTTGCTGTCTTTTGTGATGACACCGATACAGCGTCCATTCTCCATAAGCAAATCTGCTGCTGTTTCATGCTCAATTAGCTCGATATTGCTGTCGATCTGTTTCAGCAAATAATCAACCAGCAGTCTGCCTGTTGCATCCCCGCCTGCATGAAAAATCCGGTTGTATGTGTGGGCTCCTTCTCTGCCAAGACAAACATCGCCTTGTTCATTGCGATCGAAAGGGAATTCGCTCTCCAGCAGGTGTTGAATCATATTTTTCCCATCTTGTAAAACGTCTGCTGCAATCGTCAGATCGTTATGTCCGCACCCGGCATATAACGTATCCTTCAGATGAGCTTCAATTGAGTCACCTTTTGAATAAGCTGCTGCAATACCGCCCTGCGCATAGACAGAATTGCTGTTTTTGATGCTTTTCTTTGTGATGACAGTCACTTCGTATGAGGACGGCAAAGCGGACGCTAAAGAAAGTGCCGCCGCCCCAGAACCGATGACTGCAATCGTCTTTTTAGACATATGCTACCCTCCTGTTGTTTACATCTGTCTTGACACCTATATTTACACAAGGATAAAATAAACTCAAGAGTTTTTTATGGAGAACGGATGGAGGACAACCGGATGATTTATTTAGATTATGCAGCGACAACACCTATTTGCGAGGAAGCTCTTAACGTTTATCAAAAGCTCAGTATGGATATGTACGGAAATGCCAGCAGCCTGCATGATGCGGGAGGAAAAGCAAAGCACATACTGGAGTACTGCCGTGAGAAAGTTGCTGAGATCATTAGCGGAGATGCAAGCGGCATCTATTTTACAAGCGGGGGCACAGAATCCAATTTTCTGGCCATTCAATCATTGCTAAACGGCCTGCCAAAAACGAAAAGACATTTTATAACGACTGCGATGGAGCATCAGTCTATTCATAACTGTGCTGCTTTTTTAAAACAGCATGGATATGATGTAACGATCATTGAACCGAATGAATACGGACTTATTACCGAGGAAATATTAGCAGCTCATATCCGCCCGGAAACAGGCGTGGTATCTATTCAGCATGCCAACTCTGAAACTGGGATCATTCAGCCTATTCAAAGGCTGTCTTCATACCTGCACAAAAAAGGTATTCTTCTTCACTGCGACGCTGTTCAAACATTCGGGAAAATTCCTATTAATACAGAAGAACTGGGAATGGATGCACTCTCAGTGTCCAGTCATAAAATCCACGGCCCTAAAGGAGTTGGCGCGGTCTATATTCGGCCAAATGTCCCTTGGAAACCCGTTTATCCGCTCACCTCTCATGAACACGGATTCAGAGCCGGCACCGTGAATGTTCCCGGGATCGGAGCCTTCACTGCCGCTGCAGAGCTGATTATAAGTGAAATGGATAAACAAATATCCCGCAATAAGGCATTAAGAACATACTTTTTAGACCAAATCAGCATCCGGTCTCTCCCTGTATCCCTTGCGGCAGATACTGCAAAAACAGAGTATCTGCCGCATATTATAGGGTGTTTTTTTCACTCATTTGAAGGACAATATGTTATGTTAGAATGTAATCGGAGTAATATTTGCATTTCAACGGGCAGCGCTTGTTCTGCGGGTTATCACGGTCCGTCTGCAACGATGAAAGCACTAAGAAAAACAGAACAGGAAGCCCTGCAATTTATCCGTATCTCTTTTGGAAGGCATACAACATCTGAACAGCTGGATAAGTTATTACATACGTTTACAGCGCTTTGGGAACAAAAGAAAGGAGAATTTGATATTGACCGAAGAATTAAAGCTTATGGGCGCCAACAGGCGTGACCAGCTTCTTCTGTGGCTGAAGGAATCCAAATCACCGCTTACAGGAGGAGAACTCGCAAAAAAAGCGAACGTTTCAAGACAGGTAATTGTTCAGGATATATCGCTCTTGAAAGCGAAAAATGAACCGATTATCGCCACAAGCCAAGGGTATGTATACATGGATACAGCCGCTCAGCAGCATCAGCAGGCAGAAAGAATCATAGCTTGTCTCCACGGCCCTGAACGGACAGAAGAGGAATTGCAGCTCATCGTGGATGAAGGTGTTACAGTAAAAGACGTAAAAATCGAACACCCCGTCTACGGAGATTTAACTGCAGCCATCCAAGTAGGCACCAGGAAAGAAGTTAGCAATTTCTTAAAAAAAATCAATTCCACGAATGCAGCCTATTTATCACAGCTGACGGACGGCGTGCATCTTCATACACTGACAGCTCCCGAAGAATACCGCATCGACCAAGCCTGCCAAGCACTCGAGGCAGCCGGTATTTTAATTAAAGACTAAAAAAAGCCCTTTTTGGGCTTTTTTATAATTGGTAGGACTGATATGCACCAAGAAGCTTCACTTGGCAGCCGAGCGCTTCAAGCTCCTGCATCGCACCTGGAATCAATACCTCATCAAACGCCTTCTCAATATCAATAATAAAGAAATAATGGCCTAATCCGGTTTTAGTCGGACGTGATTCAATTTTTGACAAGTTTAAGTTTCTCCAAGAAAAAGCGGACAGTACTCTGTGCAGCGCCCCGGATTGATCATCCGGAAGCATCACCATCAGGGTCGTTTTAGGCCTTGAGCTCAATTTTGAATTCACTTCAAAAGATATGTTTTCATCAGGAGACAGGATAACAAATCTTGTATGATTGTCCCTATAATCCTGTATATCTCGTTTCACGATTTTTAATTCATATGTAGAAGCTGCCATTTCATTGGCAATGACCCCGATATTCAGTTCGGGATGGTCACTGACAAATTTTGCTGCCGCCCCGGTTGAGTTGGCGTATTCATATGGAACGGAAGGAAAATGTTGATGAAGAAATTTATGGCATTGCGCAATTGCATGAGAGTGCGAATAAATTTTGTCGAGCTCTTTCCAAGCATTCTCTCTGGAAGGATGGACAAGCAAGTGCTGATGAATCGGCAATGTCATCTCACCCACAATTGGCAAGGGCTGTTCATGGATTAAATAGTCTATCGTTAAGTTTACTGATCCTTCTAATGCATTCTCTAAAGGAACAAAAGCGAAATCCACTTCCCCTGAAACTGCCGCATCTATACACTCCGGTATGGTGCGGTAAGCAACATGTTCGGCGCCGTTTTGAAAACAAGAACTGACTGCTAAATGTGTGAATGTTGCTGCTGGACCTAAATAACCGACTTTCATGACGATATTCTCTCCCTTATGCACCTGAACCTAATATTTCAACCTTTTCTACAAAATCAAACTTCCTGAGCTTATTCATTAACGTATGAATGTCTTCTTCCATTGCGGATGTACTGATCGACAGTGTCACATTTGCTCTGCCTTGAAGCGGGATGGTCTGGTGAATGGAAAGTACATTGCTTCCAGAATCAGCCACTGCCTGCAGGAGCTGCGATAACGCACCTGACCTATCCTCCAAATGAAAGAAAAGTGTGATAATTTGTTCTTTAACCATAGTGTAGAATGGAAAGACAGCATCTCTGTATTTATAAAACGCACTTCTGCTTAAATCGACTTTTTGAACGGCATCTGCCACTGAATCTGCCTTTTTTCGATCAAGCAGCTTTTTGACTTCCAATGTTTTTCTCATCGCATCGGGCAATACATCTTCACGGACAAGATAAAATGTCTCCTCTTTCATTTGCATCCCCCCTTTAAAATAGAGAGCCTGTTAACCAGGCTCTCCTAAAAGCCATCATTAATCAATAAATTCAAATTCGAATTCCAGAAGCCTGATAATATCTCCATCCTTGGCTCCGCGTTCTCTGAGCGCTTCATCGACACCCATGCCGCGCATCTGTCTTGCAAACCGTTTAACCGATTCATCACGCGAGAAATCAGTCATCTTGAATAACCGCTCAAGACTGTCTCCTGAAAGGACAAATACACCGTCTGGATCGCGTGTAATGTTAAATGGCACTTCTTCATTCTCGATCGTGTACATGACACGGTTTTGTGTAAGCTCTTCCTCATCATACAGCGGGAATTCTGGTGTGTTCTCCAGCTGGTTGGCCACTTCAAACAGAAGCTCACGAAGACCTTCTCTTGTCACCGCACTGATCGGGAATACCGGGTAATCATCGGTCAGCTTTTCTTTAAAGGCTTCAAGATTTTCCGCAGCCTGCGGCATGTCCATTTTATTGGCAACAATAATTTGCGGACGCTCAGTGAGACGCAGGTTGTACTCGCTCAGCTCCTCGTTAATCGTCACATAATCCTCATACGGATCGCGGCCTTCCAAGCCGGACATATCAATGACGTGAACGATAACCCTTGTCCGTTCAATATGGCGCAAAAACTGGTGTCCAAGTCCGACCCCCTGGTGTGCACCTTCAATCAATCCCGGTAAATCAGCCATAACAAAGCTGCGTCCGTCATCTGTTTCAACCATGCCGAGATTCGGGACAAGCGTTGTAAAGTGATAATCCGCAATTTTCGGTTTTGCAGATGAGACAACAGACAGCAAAGTGGATTTTCCCACACTCGGGAACCCGACAAGCCCGACATCCGCAAGCACTTTCAATTCAAGAACAACGTAACGTTCTTTTCCCGGTTCGCCGTTTTCTGAAAGCTGAGGCGCGGGATTAGCCGGTGTGGCAAAGCGGGTATTTCCTCTTCCGCCTCTACCGCCCCTTGCAATGACAGCCTGCTGTCCGTGCTCTGTTAAATCAGCAATAACCTGCTTTGTATCATCATCTGTCACAACGGTGCCTGGCGGAACTTTAATGACCATATCATCAGCATTTCGCCCGTGCTGGTTTTTGGACATACCATGCTCGCCGCGAGTCGCTTTAAAGTGTTTTTTGTACCTAAAATCCATCAAGGTGCGGAGACCTTCATCTACTTCAAAAACGACGTCTCCTCCCTTTCCTCCGTCACCGCCGGCAGGGCCGCCTTTCGGCACATATTTTTCACGGCGAAACGCAACCATCCCGTTGCCGCCGTCGCCGCCTTTTACATATACTTTCACCTGATCTACAAACATAATGTCCTCCGTTCTAAACCGTTAAAAACTCCGCTAGTCCAACCCAATTTCAATCAGACATTCGTGACTTGTGATCTCAAAACGCATGATATCAACGCCCTCATGTCCATTTTGCCGAATATCATCAAAAGCAGATGGATCGGCAAAGGCGCCGTGAAAATCAAGGTACAGAATCAGCTGTCTGTCAGGATGATCCGTTTGGAGCGAAACCGTTAAATGATTTTCACTCTCTCTGCTGACTGCTTGATCAAACAGACCAAACAGCTTTCTCATCAGTTTCGCCAGCTTTTGATCATAAGGCGATAAATCCTTAACTTCTCCAAGAACTTCATATTCAAGCGTCATATAATGGGTCTTCCAATTGAACGTTAGAAAATCAAACGCCAAATGCGGTGTTTTCAGGTTTGAGAGCTTTGATTCGTGCTTTGCGTCTATAACCATTTCTTCAATCATTTCAAAGACGCGGTCATACTTCTGCAAGCTTAAGTTTCCTTTAATCAGCTGCAGCTTATTCATCCAATCATGCCGGGAATGACCCAGCAGATGAATCAGTTCGTTTGTTAATGCCGTGTCGCTTATATTTTCTTCTTGATTTTTTGAAACATCCTTCATTTTCGCACTCCCAATCATTTAATTTCTTATTTAGGAGTCTGTATAAGTGTGTATTATGAATTATAACAGAGAAGGCTTTGTTAGAAAAACAATTGTTTTTCCCAGAAATATCATGTTCCTTTTTTCTGGCTTTGGTTGATTTGCAGCCAGGCAGAACATTTTATGTATTACTGCTTGGGGAACATATCCAGTGGGTTTGAGATGTTTATTCTCATTCTTGGCGGGGTCTGCTCGCACATACTCTGCATTTCATTCTTGGTGTTTACTCCGCATATTGCAAAAAAACTCCAGTCATCATCGACCGGAGTTTTTTGAATCATTATTGAGCTACAGGATATACGCTCACTTTTTTGCGGTCACGACCGAAACGTTCGAATTTAACAGTTCCGTCGATTTTCGCAAATAGAGTGTCATCTCCGCCGCGGCCCACGTTTTCACCTGGGTAAATTTTTGTTCCGCGTTGACGGTAAAGGATAGAACCGCCTGTTACGAATTGACCGTCAGCACGTTTAGCACCTAAACGTTTAGCCTCAGAGTCACGTCCGTTCTTTGTAGAACCTACTCCTTTTTTAGAAGCGAAAAACTGAAGATCTAATCTAAGCATGTAGCTCACCTCCTATATTATGTTTGTGGTCACACGCAAATGATCTTTGTAATCCCGTTCGATTGTATCCAACGAGACAATCATGCCCTCAATCAGCAGCTGAGCTTTTTGGCGCGCCTCCGGATCAAGAGATTCAGGGAATTCAAAATAAAAATAACCCCCGTCCTCCCCTATATCAAGAAGCGGCTCGAAGCCTGCGAGCACAATGACCGCGTTAACGGCTCCAAACACAACGGCTGTCACTCCGGCACAAACAAGATCTTGTCCATGTTCAGCAAAATTCGCATGGCCTGTCATTTCAAAAGACAAAATGCCCTTATCATGAGACCTTCTGATTGTTGCCTGAATCATGCTTACGCGTTGATTTTTTCAATCGTCACTTTAGTGTAAGGCTGACGATGACCTTGTTTTTTATGAACGTTTTTCTTTGGTTTGTATCTGAAAACAGTGATTTTTTTCGCGCGGCCTTGTTTTTCAACTTTAGCCGTTACTGTTGCGCCTTCAACTGTTGGGTTGCCGACTTTCACGTTGTCTCCGCCAACAAACAAAACGTCTTCAAAAGTAACTGTTTCACCTGCTTCAGCAGCAAGTTTCTCGATGTAAACAGTTTGGCCTTCTTCAACTTTGATTTGTTTTCCGCCTGTTTTAATGATTGCGTACATTCTCTGCACCTCCTATTAGACTAAGACTCGCCAGATACCAGGGGGCTAAAAAAGCTCTTAACACCTGTACTGAGCGGTTGTAGCAATGGTGCTACATCCATAACATTAAAAAATATACCAAAATACAAGGCGTTTGTCAATTGATTTTAGTAAGGCAGCAGCAGTTCCTCCATAGAGGAATTCGTCCGCTTATCGGCAAAGTAGGCGTGCAGCACTTCATTTTCGTCAAGCTGGCTGAGTTTCTGCCCTGATTTCTCTATAATAATCGGATGTTTACAGCCGCGCTTGAACTCGGCCATCACATGATAGACTTTATCCTCCGCCTTTACTGTCAGCGGCAGCAGTTTTTCAAGCTCCCGGTTTTTCCCGTAATACCTTTCAAGGAGGAATCTCACATGGACATAGTGCCTCTGCCTGTATTCCTCAAACAGAGAAACAGCCAGAAAGACAAACAAAACCCATGCGCTGATTTGCAGAGGAATCACAAATAACACCCAGCCCCCAAGCAGCAGGCAGAAGCAGAGCGACGTCTTTAAATTGAGCCGGTGTGCCTTTTGAAAAGGCAGCTGCTTGGAAAACAACAAAAATAATAGCTTTCCTCCATCAAGCGGCCAAATCGGCAGCAGGTTCACAAATAAAATAGAAAGATTATAAAAGGTGAAGAGTTCAAAGGTATGCTGATGAATCACTGAGAATTCTGCTAGCATCCAGGCAGCAAGCTGAAGCCAGATATGCTGAAGAGGGCCGGCAATAATCACCGCAAACTCTTCCTTTAACGGCCGATTCCCGTGCTCTTCCACTTCAACCGTTCCTCCAAACGGCAGCAAAAAAACACGCTTGATTCTCCAAGAAAAAAACACGGCTAGAGCAGCATGCCCCAGCTCATGGATCAGTACAATCAGGAGCAGACATAATAATGCTTTTATATGGCCTGTAAGCAGCCCCAGCGCCGCGATAATCCAAAGAAAAGGATGCACATGAATCTTCAAGATAAGGTCAATCCATTTATTCAAATGAAATCACCTGTATCGGATCAATAAATTTATCGCCGTCTTTCATGGCAAAATAATAGACCCCTTTATTATGATCATCAAGTTTAATGGAACCGAGCTTTTTGCCTTTATCCACAAAATCATATAAAGCAACATCCACATCTTTAAGCTCGCCATAAATGCTATAAGTATTGTCAGCATGCTGCACCTTAACTGTCAGTCCCGTCTGGCTGTCTTTGCTGACTTCGACTACATAGCCTTCCTTTATGCTATCAATTGTATCGCTGCTGGTTTCGACTTTAATGCCTTCTCCGTTGTCCTGAAAATCCTGCTGCACTTTCCCGGATGCAGGCGCAACCAGGTCTTGGCCCACTTCAACCTGCTGTTCCTTATTTTTATGTTCAGGAGCCAGAAAAGCGAGTGGATTGCCAAATTTCGTTTCAAACCAATGGCTTGCTGAAGCAAATTGAAATTCAGTTTCGAAGGTTTTGGCAACGGCGGGTTTTATTTGGCTGACGGGCCCGATGTTTGTTTTATAGGCTATGGCGGAAACGAGGACAAGACAGGCCGACAGAAGACATTTCAGGATAATAGAATCTGTTTTAACCAAAGGGTGTTTTCCGTTAAATGTTGATATGTTATCTTCATAGACCGGCAGAGTTCCATGCTTTTCCTGATCCGTGACCATCACCCATGACGGGGGTTTTTGCTTTTCAGAAACGGTCTGAGTAGAGAGACGTTTCGAGCCGGAAAGCTGTTTTCTTCTTTTCTCTAATCGTTTTCTGATTTCATCTGCTCTGTGACTCATTGCCATCATCCTTTGCATTCGTTGGGTTTGTACATCATATGTCTTGTCCATGGCAAATATTCGTTTTACTCAGCACAAAGCAGACAAAAACAAAAAAACCTGACACAGCATTCGCTTTGTCAGATTCTTCTCTTTGATTCTATCACATTAAGATCTTACTCCGAAAAATGATTTAATCTTAGCCATCATTCCTTTGTTTTGCTCTTCAAGCACCTGCAAAGGAACAGATTCACCTAAGATACGGCGGGCAATATTGCGGTATGCAATGGAAGCTCGGTTTTTCGGGTCCATCGCAATCGGTTCACCGTGGTTGGAAGCTTTAATGACTTCATCATCATCAGCCACGATTCCGAGCAAATCGATCGACAAATGCTGTACGATTTCGTCGATATCCATCGTGTCACCGTTTTTCATCAGATGATTTCTGATTCTGTTTACAATGAGCCGCGGCGATTCAATACTTTCCTCTTGCTCCAACAGCCCTATAATACGGTCAGCATCACGAACAGCTGAGATTTCAGGGGTTGTGACCACAATCGCTTTGTCTGCTCCGGAAACGGCATTTTTGTAACCTTGCTCAATGCCGGCAGGGCAGTCTATGATAACATAGTCAAATTCCTGTTTGAGCTCTTGTACCATATTTTTAATTTGCTCAGGAGCAACAGCTGTTTTATCGCTCGTTTGTGCAGCGGGCATTAAATAGAGCAGATCATCGAAACGTTTGTCTTTTACGAGCGCCTGATGCATTTTGCATCTGCCTTCTACAACGTCTACAAGATCGTAAATAATTCTATTTTCAAGACCCATTACAACATCAAGGTTGCGCAGTCCTATATCAGTATCTACTAAGCATACACGCTTCCCTAAAATGGCTAAGGCGGTACCGAGGTTCGCAGATGTTGTTGTTTTACCTACTCCGCCTTTTCCCGAAGTTATTACGATAGCCTCACCCAATTCACATTCCTCCCTCAAGCCTTGTTAGATCAGGTCTTAAATGAGCCAAATGTTGAAGGCGTTCAATGACCATATTTCCGTCTGTATCTAAATAAGCACATTCCATTTCGTTCCCTTTTTGAATGTGGTCTGGGGAGCGATTTAACACATGGTTGATTCTTAATTGTGTCGGCAGCATTTCAGAGGCGGCGATGACCGCTTGATTATTTCCATTAAACCCGGCGTGCGCAATTCCTTTCAGTGAGCCCAGAACAAAAATGTTTCCCCCGGCCCTGACTGTTCCGCCGGGATTCACGTCACCGATCAGGAGTAAGTCGCCTTTGACCTGCAGCACTTGGCCAGAACGGACAATTTTTGAAACAGAAATGATTTCGCCTTCCTCTTTCATACGCTGTGCTTCTTTTTTAGTAATGACTTCACTGTCAATAGAATGAACAAATAAATCTTTCTTTGACGCAATCAATTCAGTCAGCTGTTCCTCTTGCTCCTTATATAAAAAGCGATTTCCCAGCTTAACATGGACGCTGATTTTCTGGCCTTTTCCATCCGTATATTGTTCAATTGACAGCATATTCTGAAGACCATCGAGAAGCTCATCAAAAGAACACGCATCATCAAGATGCAATGTTAATCCATTTTTTGTTCCTTTTATTGTTACATATTGCTGCTTTTTGGTCTTCACAATACTCACCTCAACAACATACTCATTTCGTCAAAAAAAGATAAAATCCTTTTTACTCATCTCTCAATTCTTTCTTTAGACTCATAAAAAATAATTTAAATGGCAGAACCAGAATAAGAGCGGCTGCAATATTTAATAAAATTGTCGGTATAAACCGGTCAAGCACAAATCCGTTAAACGTCATGATGTCTTTATGAATCAGCGACTGAATGCCAAATACGTAAAATTCAAGCAGGCAGACAGCGAGCACAGCTATCAATATCACCACAAAAGCATTTGTATGCAGCACTTTAAACGCTTTTGAAGCCAAATAGCATAACCCGGCAAAACCAAACATATAAACGCCTAATAGACTTGTATAGTTCATGTCATATAGAAAGCCAAAAATAAATCCGTAAATCATCGCGTGCTTTTGGTTGATGAACGCTGACATAAATATCAGTACAAGCATCAGAAAACGCGGGGCAAGCACCTGATCATCTGTAACAAACGGAAAATGCACCAAATCTGTAAAAATGCTTTCCGCAGAAAAAACAAGCATCATAACGAAAGGGAGAAGGAAACGTTTCACGATCCTTCCTCCTCTGTATCGACAGTCGGCACATCACGGTTAACCACGATCACATTATTTAAATCGGTAAGGTCAGCCGCAGGTTTTACGTAAGCAACTTTCGTTAATCCATAGGAATCCGACTCGATATCAGTCACTTCACCGATTGTCAGCCCCTCTGGGAAAACCCCGCCTGTGCCTGATGTTTCAATAAGATCGCCCTTTTTCACGTCTTGTTTATCCTTGCGCTCAATAATTGTCATCTTAAGACGCTTTTTGTCTTTGTCATAGCCTTCGATCAGGCCGTAGCCTTTGCTGCCTTTTTTTCCGGAAATTTTCGTCGCAACTCGGTTATTGCGGTCAGTATCGCTTAAAAGCTGAACCGTAGACGTAAAATTGTTAAGTCCGGAGCTTTTAATCTTTCCGATTAATGCGCCTTTTTCGTTTGTAACAGCCATATCTTTCGCAACGTTTTGCTGAGAACCCTTATTAATCGTGACCTGTTTCGCCCAATTATCAGGGCTTCTGGCAATGACTGTCGCTAAAATCGGCTTGTAATCTTTAATCGATTTGACATGGCCAAGCTCGTCACGCAAGGATTTGTTTTCTTCTTCAAGTTCTTGAAGCTTGGCTTCATATTGTGTCTGTCCGTCAAGCTTCTCTCTCAGACGCTCGTTTTCTTTGTATGTGTTTTTTAAATCATTAATGTTCTCAAATATTCCTGCAAAAAATTCGGCAGGCGTATGAAAAATATTTTGAAATACTCCCGTCGTATCGCCGATCACTTTCTCAGGCCAGGTGGTATTGCGGCCGCCCTTCAGCGAAAATCCAATCATAGCCACCAATATGATAATACACAGAAGTAATAGCATTAACCGTTTATTCGGCATCGTGTTACACCTCTTCTATTGAACTCCCGATTATCTCGTTTTACCTTTGAAAAGATGGATGTGCTCCAATGCTTTCCCTGTTCCGATCGCTACACAATCAAGCGGGTCTTCGGCGATAAGGACCGGCATTTTTGTTTCCTCACTGATCACTTTGTCCAAATTGCGAAGAAGCGCTCCGCCGCCGGTTAACACAATGCCTCTGTCCATAATATCTGCTGCAAGCTCTGGCGGTGTTTTTTCAAGTGTGCTCTTCACTGCTTCAACAATTGTAGATACAGTGTCGCGCAGCGCATTAGATATTTCTTTTCCTGTAATTTCGATGGTTTTCGGCAGACCTGTCAGTAAATCGCGTCCGCGGATTTCCATTTTATCGGATTCTTCAGGCGCTTCTGCAGATCCGATCTCCATTTTAATCGCTTCAGCTGTACGGTCGCCGATCATCAGGTTGTACGTTTTTCTGATGTAGTTGATAATCGCATCATCCATCTCATCACCGGCTACACGGATTGATTGAGACGTTACAATGCCTCCGAGGGAAATAATCGCAACTTCTGTCGTTCCGCCCCCGATATCAACAACCATGCTTCCAGTCGGTTCCCAAACTGGCAGATTGGCACCGATTGCTGCGGCAAACGGCTCTTCAATCGGATACGCGTCACGCGCTCCGGCCTGTCTTGTCGCATCAATAACAGCACGTTCCTCAACAGCTGTAATGCCTGATGGAACACATACCATCACATATGGTTTTCTGGCAAACATGCCTTTATTTTTTATGGCCTGATTGATGTAATATTTCATCATCGTAGCCGTTGTTTCATAATCAGCAATAACGCCGTCTTTCATCGGGCGAAGAGCGACAACGTTACCCGGTGTCCGTCCGATCATATTTTTCGCATCATTTCCGACAGCAACAATCGACTTCGTATCCGTTTGCAAAGCGACAACTGACGGCTCTCTCACAACAATTCCTTTTCCTTTTACAAAAACAAGCGTATTCGCAGTTCCAAGATCTATACCAAGGTCTCTTGCACCAATTCCAAACATATGTATGTATCTTCCTTTCTTAAAGCAAAAATACCCTAAAGGGAAAAACTCATAAACTCTATTATAGCTTAATTCGACGAAAAAAAAAGTGTTACAAATATCCTTTTTCCTTTAAACTCACAAATTTTTTGTCGCCTATCACCAAATGGTCAAGCAGCTCGATGCCAATCAGATTTCCGCATTCAAACAGCCGTCTTGTCACTTCAATATCTTCCCTGCTCGGCGTCGGATCTCCAGAAGGATGATTATGAACACAGATAAAGGAAGCGGCAGATCGTTTAAACGCTTCTTTAAACACCTCTCGCGGGTGGACAATAGATGAATTCAGGCTTCCGATAAATACGGTGCGTTTATGGATGACTTGGTTTTTTGTATTTAAGTATAAACAGACAAAATGCTCCTGGGTTAAAAAACGCATATCCTCCATGACAAGATTAGCGCCGTCTTCCGGGGAGCGAATAACGAAATGTTCTTCGTTGGCTAATTTATGAATCCGGCTTCCAAGCTCAACTGCCGCCAGTATTTGAATCGCTTTTACCATGCCGATTCCCGGGATGCTTGACAGCTCTTCAACCGATGCTTCCTTGAGCAGACGCAGCCCGTCAAATGAGCGCAGCAGCCGGTTTGACAGGTCCAAAACAGATTCGTGTTTAGTCCCTGTCCGCAATAATATAGCCAAAAGCTCATGATTCGCCAAGTTCTCGGCTCCGACTTTCAAAAGCCGCTCTCTTGGCTTTTCTTTCGTTGGGAAATCTCTGAGTTTTAATGGCAGATCGTGTATGACCAAGCACTCCTTTTCTTTCCCTTCCCGTTTATAGAACCGTCATGCCTTTATATCAAAATGGCGAAGAGCTCTCATCGTTTTTGATATAGGAAGACCCATGACTGAATAATAATCTCCGTCTATTTTCTTTACAAAAAGCGCGCCTCTTCCTTGGATGCCGTATGCACCTGCTTTATCCATCGGCTCTTTTGTTTCAATATACGTCCAAATCTCTTCTTCACTGAGGGACCAAAACGTAACTTCTGTTCTATCATAAAAAGTCTCGCTGTGATTTTCAGCTTGAATGCTGACCGCGGTTATTACTGAGTGACTTCGGCCTGAAAGCCTCCGCAGCATGGTAGCAGCTTCTTCTGGATCCTGCGGTTTGCCAAGACATTCGCCGTCCAGGCATACCATTGTATCAGCGCCGATGACGATTGCATGCGGATGCAGATCAGCTACAGCCTTAGCTTTTTGTTTTGCCAACCATTGGACGTTTTCTTCAGGTGAAAAGTTTCGATTTAATTTTTCCTCTACTTCACTGACAATAATGGAGTAGGGCAGCTGGAGAAGATCGAGGAGTTCTTTCCTGCGCGGAGATTGTGATGCAAGTATTAGCGGCTTTTTCATGTCCGTCATCCTTTCAGGGTTTGCTTAAGAAAAAAAGATACTCGTTTATCCTACCAAATCACGAAGCTTGTCACAATTTCAGAAAAATAACTTTTTCATGACAAAATAAAAAAAAGCCTGTCACTAAAGGACAAAGGCTCAGGCACTTTCTCTTATTTAACGACGGCTAACAGCTCCTGCTGAGCCTTCCACCCGGCTTCAGCGCTTGGGTCCTCTAATTCCTTTAAAGCCTGTAAAATCGCTTTTTTCTCCCCTGTTTCAGACGCTTCTGTTTTACCGAGTGACTTTTCTATTTTCTCTACACTCGCTCTTGTAATATCTTCTCCGAGAATCGCCTTTGCTGCAAGCTCCGCTGTTTCCTTGAAGGAATCTGTCATATCTGACTCTATTGATAAGGAAAGCTCCTTGCCACCCCATGCTTCAAAATCGCTGTCGATTAAAAGCTGCCCTAACTGCTGTGACACGTCCTTATCACTGGCTAAGCCTGCGATGACATACGTATACCCGTCATCCTTTGACAGTGACACGGCGGAATAACCTTTTTCTGTCAGTTGTTCTGTTAACGTTTCAGCACCCTTTTCATTTGAAAATTTTCCGGCCTGCACAGCATACGTTTTATATGTACCTTCAGTATGTGCCGCCTGTTTTTCTGCGCCTGAGCTTTGTTTATCAGCAGATGTATCTCCGGCTTTTGCTGTTGGGCTGCCCAGTGAATCATCTAAAGATGCCGGGGCAGACGCTTCTTTATTGCCAGAGATATTCAACGCGAATAACCCTAATCCAGTGCCGATGACTGCCGCAAAGGCAATTGTTGCCGCCACCCTTTTTACCGGTTTGGCCGATCCGGACTTTCCTTTTGAATACACATTTGTTTTATTCTTTTGATAGGGCGGAACGACTTTTGGATCCTCTTTAAACACCTTGTCCTCCTCGGAATCCCAATTAAATTCATCTTCGTCAGGATGCTCATGGGATGCCGCAATCTCCTGTTCAGCCTTTCTCTTTTCCTCCCAATTCGAAAATGTCATGCTCTTATCCGTCTCAGTCTCAGGCGTCTCCTTTTCGTATACCGTCTCTTCTTTTCCATTAATCGTCACCTTGAGGGCTTTTTCTGCGGCTTTACTGTTTTTTTTATTCTTCCTTTTTTTCAATTCCGCTTCCTCCCTTCATTTGTTTGACCGTTCTTGTCGGCTTTTCATGCTACACACTTTAGCACAGGCGAAAAAAAAAAGAACAAGACTTTTGTCGTCTTGTCCAAAAAACGTTCGTCAAATTTTTCAGCAGTCAGCCCAATGCCAGTTTGATATAAAAAGAAACGATAGAGTCACCGTATAGATAGGCCAAAATGCTCCCTGCCGCAATTGCAGGGGCAAAGGGAAGCGGCTGACTTTTGGCTAGCCTTCCGGTCAGGACAGCTGCAGCTCCATATAATGCACCTATCAAAACAGAAAAGAAGAAGGCAGCTGCCAGCATTTTCACACCGAGCATAAAACCAATTACCGCAAATAATTTAATATCTCCTCCCCCTATTCCGCCATGGGTAATTGCAGCCATTAAGGCCAGAAAAAGAAATCCGGCGGCTGCACCTAACAGGCCTGTATACCAGGAATCAAGCGGAGAAATCAGTCTTGCAGCGGCCAAAATGGGGAGAAAAAAGATCAATATTCGATTTGGAATCAGCATAAAATGAATATCTGTCACTGTAACTATAATGAGAAGAGAAATAAACACGACGGCGGGAAATAGTTCTGAAGACGTGCCAAAGCGTATTCCGGCAGCTGTAAATAGACACGCTGTCACAAACTCTGCCGCAGGATACATAAAAGAAATTCTGTGCCCGCAGCTTTTACATTTGCCTTTTTGGAGAAGGAATGACAGGATGGGGATTAATTCTGCCGGGGTTAATGTCTGCCGGCAAAACGAACATGCCGAACGGGGTGTGACAACGGATATCTGTAAGGGGATACGGCACCCGGCCGTATAATAAAATGAGCCAAGAATAAGCCCGAGGATAAAGAGAGCGGGAAGCATACACAACACACCTTTACTCACTGTAGATTCTGGTTTGGATTGTAGCAGAGTGAGAGGCCTGAACTCTAATCGAAACTATTTCATTTTACATATAAAAACCCCGGCAGAATCTCATTTTTCATACTGCCGGGGCTGGACGCGTTTATTGTAATCTTTTGCGGATATCAGAAATAAAGTAAAGTGATCCGGTAATAAGGACAATGTCATTTGAGCCTTTTTTGCTTTCTATGAATTCGATCACATCATCAGGACCTTCACTCCAGCTTTTATTGCTGATTTCACTTGCCTCATAGAGATCTTTTGCAAGAGCAGCACGCGGAAAATCAAAAGAAGCAAAATGAATCGCATGCGATATGGTTTCCAATTTCTTAATCATATCGTGATACGGTTTGTCCTTTAATGCACTAAACACCACAGAAATGCGGGTATCAGGAAAACGCTGCTTCATCGTTTCCACCAGCTTTTCAACGCCTTCCTCGTTATGCGCACCATCTAAGTATACCAGCGGATGTTCCTGAACAAGCTCTAACCGTCCCGGCCAAGCAGCCTTTACCAGCCCGCTTCTTAACGCTTCATCACTGATACGGGCAATATTCTCCCTATTGAGCCATTCAGCAGCCAAAATGGATAAAGCCGCATTTTGTCTTTGATGTGTGCCAATCAGAGATGTCCGAATATCTTCATAGCACTTCTCGCCCGTTTTGAATGAAAACTGTTCTCCGGCAGGCAGAGCCTCTTCATTGAAAATCACACATGTATCATGCAATGACTGGAACGGCGCAGCATGTCGTTCAGCTTCATGACGAATGACCTGTAAGGCTTCCGGCTGGGTAACAGCTGTAATGATAGGAATACCTTCTTTTATAATTCCGGCCTTTTGCCCGGCAATTTCTTCAATGGTATTACCCAAAATGTTCATATGGTCGTGTCCGATGCTTGTAATAACTGTTAAGAGCGGTTCAACTACATTTGTAGAGTCAAATCTTCCACCCAGACCAGTTTCAAAAATAACAAAATCGACCTTATGAAACTCGGCAAAATATAAAAATGCACAAGCCGTCATTATCTCAAATTCTGTCGGCTGGCCGCAGTCCGTTTGATCAAGCGCTTCAACGTGCGGTTTAACCTGATTGACGAGTGTTGTCCATTCTTCATCTGAAATCGGTGTCCCGTTTACGCTGATCCGTTCATTAAACGTAATGATATAAGGTGACGTAAACGTGCCAACCGTATATCCGGCTTCTTGCAGCATAGTACGAATAAAAGCAACAGTTGATCCTTTACCGTTTGTTCCTGCTACGTGGAACGCGCGGATTTTCTTTTCAGGATGGCCTAACCGCGCCATCAGCTGCTCCATTCGGCCGAGACCGGGCTTCACTCCGAATTTCAGCCGGCCGTGGATCCAGCTGCGCGCTTCTTCATATGCAGTAAACAATGATAATCCCCTCTTTTATAAGGCAAGGCGGTTTCCCTAGAAACCGCCCCGGCTTTTCATTAACCCTTTAGCTCAGCCATTCGTTTTTGAACAGCGTCACGCTTTGCCACATAATCTTTTTCTTTTTCACGTTCTTCATCAATTACGTGCGCAGGCGCTTTTTTCATAAATCCTTCATTTCCAAGTTTCTTTTGAACACGCTCGACTTCTTTCGTCAGCTTATCGAATTCTTTTTGCAGACGGGCAATTTCTTCATCAATATTGATTAAGCCTTCTAGCGGAAGAATAACCTCTGCTCCTGAGACAACGGCTGTCATCGCTTTATCAACAGCCTCGATATCGGTGCCGATTTTAAGCACGCTCGGATTCGTAAAGCGTTCAACATATGAACGGTTCGCTTCGAGGCGGGCTGCTATTTCATCTGTGCTTGTTTTAATATACAGTTCAACCTGCTTGCTCATTGGCGTATTGACTTCACTGCGGATATTACGCACGGAACGGATCAGCTCAACAAGAAGCTTCATGTCAGCTGCCGCTTCAGTATCAGTATGCTCCGGCACCACAACAGGCCATTGGCTTACTGTAATCGATTCCCCTTGGTGAGGAAGGTGTTGCCAAATTTCTTCCGTTAAGAACGGCATAAACGGGTGGAGCAGGCGCATCGTTTGATCCAGTACGTAAGCAAGGATAGAACGGGTTGTTTTCTTAGCCGCTTCGTCTTCCCCGTAAAGCGGAAGCTTCGCCATTTCAATATACCAGTCACAGAAATCATCCCAAATAAAGTTATATAAATGGCGTCCGACTTCACCAAATTCATATCGGTCAGCGAGCTGGGTCACATGCTCGATCGTTTCATTTAATCGCGTTAAAATCCACTTGTCAGCTACTGATTTTTCGCCTGACAGATCAAGCTCATCGTATGTCATGCCATCCATGTTCATTAATGCAAAACGGGAGGCATTCCAAATTTTATTGGCAAAATTCCAAGTCGATTCCACTTTTTCATAGCTGAAGCGCAAATCCTGTCCGGGAGAGCTTCCAGTCGCAAGGAAATAACGAAGAGAATCAGCTCCGTACTTGTCAATGACGTCCATCGGATCGACACCGTTTCCAAGAGATTTACTCATTTTCCGGCCCTGCTCGTCACGAATTAAGCCATGGATTAAAACATCTTTGAACGGGCGCTCATCTGTAAATTCAATGCCTTGGAAAATCATGCGTGACACCCAGAAGAAAATGATGTCGTACCCTGTAACAAGAACGTCAGTCGGATAGTAGCGTTTAAAGTCTTCAGCTGTTACATCAGGCCAGCCCATAGTGGAGAACGGCCAGAGCGCAGAACTGAACCATGTATCCAGCACGTCTGTATCCTGCTCCCAATTTTCGCTGTCCTCAGGCGCTTCAAGCCCGACATATAACTCGCCTGTTTCTTTATGATACCAGGCTGGAATGCGGTGGCCCCACCATAATTGACGGGAAATACACCAGTCGCGGATGTTTTCCATCCAATGTAAATACGTTTTTTCAAAACGGTCAGGCACAAAGTTGACTTTTTCCTCTTTCTTTTGCAACTCAATCGCTGCATCAGCAAGCGGCTGCATGCGCACAAACCATTGTGTAGAAAGGTAAGGCTCAACAACAGCCCCGCTTCGCTCACTATGGCCGACGGAGTGCATATGATCCTCGATTTTGAAGAGAACTCCCGCCTCCTGTAAATCTTTCACTAGCTTTTTGCGGCATTCAAAACGATCCATGCCTTGATATTGCAGGGCATTTTCATTCATCGTTCCGTCTTCATTCATGACAAGAATGCGCTCTAAATTGTGGCGGTTGCCAAGCTCGAAGTCGTTCGGATCATGAGCAGGCGTAATTTTCACTGCACCTGAGCCAAATTCCATATCAACGTAGTCATCACCGACAATCGGAATTTCACGATTTGTAATCGGCAGGATTACCGTTTTTCCGATCAGGTGCTTATAGCGCTCATCTTCAGGGTGAACGGCAACGGCTGTATCACCGAGCATTGTTTCAGGACGTGTCGTCGCTATTTCAATTGAGCCTGATCCGTCAGCGAGCGGATAGCTCATATGATAAAACGCGCCCTGAACATCCTTATAAATAACCTCAATGTCGGATAGAGCTGTTTTTGTCGCAGGGTCCCAGTTAATAATATATTCGCCTCTGTAGATCAGGCCTTTTTCATAAAGCTTTACGAAAACTTCGCGAACCGCTTTGCTTAAGCCTTCATCCAGCGTAAAGCGTTCACGGGAATAATCAAGGCCAAGCCCTAATTTCGCCCACTGGCTGCGAATGAAGTCAGCATATTCTTCCTTCCACTTCCACGTTTCTTCGAGGAATTTCTCGCGTCCCAGATCGTAGCGGGATTTGCCTTCCTCACGAAGTTTCGCTTCCACTTTCGCCTGTGTCGCAATTCCAGCGTGGTCCATACCAGGAAGCCACAGCACGTCATAACCCTGCATGCGTTTCATTCTTGTTACGATATCTTGCAGCGTCGTGTCCCACGCGTGGCCAAGGTGAAGTCTTCCTGTTACGTTTGGCGGCGGAATGACAACAGAATATGGCTCTTTTGTCTGGTCGCTGCCCGCTTCAAAAAATTTGCCTTTTAGCCAAAAATCATATCGGTCTTTTTCAACCGCTGCCGGATCGTATTTCGTCGGCATTGTTTGTTCATTCGTTTCCATGATAACCCTCCAGCATGTTTAAAAATGGCTGAGAACGAAAAAAGAGCTCTTCATCCCTGTAAAAGGACGAAAAGCTCTTTCGCGGTACCACCTTTTTTCATGAACTCTATCAGTTCATGCACTTACAACGGATAACGGGTGTTTCCCGAATTTCTCTACTCTTCTTTCAAGAAATTATGCTCCCGGGCGACCTTCCAATCAGACAACATAAGAAGCCTTTCAGCAAACGGCTTCTCTCTCTGCATGCGTCTTTTTTGTACTCTTCCCGTTCTAAGCAGGTGTATTTATCAGCTCATTATATACATTATTTATGTTCTTTATTATAGTAAAAGTGTTTTTGATTCGTCAATCATCTTTTCCAAAAACACCGCTTTCTATACAGATGGGCAGGCACCTATTGCCCAAGTTTACATATGATGCTTGTAAATGCGTAGAGGAGGATGCACCTTGAAGAAACGATTCAGCTCTTATTCCCTGCCGCCGTGGGTCAGGCAAATTCGGCTTGTATCCGCGCAAGTGATTATCCCCATTACAATTTTTCAAGGGATCAGAACCATTTTCTTTCCGACAACCTTTGATGTTTTGCTGCTCGCAATCCTGATCTTGTTAGCTTGCGCCCTTCATTTAGACTGGATATAAACAAACAAGTCCGCGCCATTAAGACGTGGACTCGTTTTCAGCCTGAAATTTTTTCTCTTGTTCAATCTGATGAATTTTCATTACAAACGGCTCAATATTTTTCATTTGCCAGTAAGCCTTTAATAATTGCGTACATTCATCTTTTTCATGCTGTCTCTTCCCGGTTTGATAACGGTTCAACACCTTGTACATGGCTGCAGGATATGCCATATAGCTGAGAAAAAGACTGACTTCCGCTTCACGCAATGGAAATGATTTCGTGTATGCATAAAACCATTCGACACACTCAGGACAAGCTTTCGGAAAGCCTTTGAACATTTTTGTATAAAAGCCGAGCAAGTCGTTTTGCGGCGGCCCGACAGACGCTCTTTCGAAATTCGTGAAATACCCGGTTCCTGCATCATTATACAGAAAATGGTGGATAGACAGGCTGCCGTGGTTCATCACAACCCTTGAAACGCTTTGTTCTTTAGCTGACTCATACCAGTCCTCCAACCGCTCCAGCGCAAAGTTTACAGCGGATATGGTTTCTGAAAAATAGGTTACGGCCTGGAGTTCAAAAGGGGATAGATACCATTCCTTCTCTGCACTGTCTACAAACTGTTCGTAAAAAATTTTATCATCTTCCCACTTTTTTTTCGTTTGTCCGTAATAACGTTCAATGTCATCTCGTCTGACCTTTATTTCCTGAGCGGTTCTCTCGTGAAGACGGGCTGTTTCTCTAAATAAATATGCATGTTTCTGATCCCGTTCTTCCTCCTGGTCAAATTGGAGCCAAGGCATTAAATAATAGGAATCCCCTGATCGTATGCCACCTGAGAAAAATTCACCGTTATTTGTTCTGTAAACGGGAACAAATGAACGGAAACCTTTTTCCTCAATCGCCACCATATGATCGGTAAACTGTTTGCTGCGGGCCGATTTCAATTTTTTCAGGGCAAATACGCCGTAGTCTGTATACACTTTCCACACAAGAGGACTGACAGGCTCAATAAATTGAGCAGTCAGCCCGTATTCCTGAAGAACCGATTGGGTATCTTCCATTCCATTCACCACATTTTCCGATCGCTTACGGCTTACGCATGGCTGTTGTTATATTGAGGAATATAAAGGATCTGTCCTGCTTTCAATTCATCGTCCAACGCTAAGGAATTCATTCTGATCAGCTGCTGGGAGGTAATATCGTACCGTTCGCATAAACGTTCGATCGTGTCTTCCTGCTGAACAATGCATATTTTCATTCTCGAAAACTCATCCTCTTCCCTCGTAAAGAGTTTTGTTAAATAAAGAGAATTATCACTTTCCTTTGTTTGAGGTTCCTTCGTTTCAGCAGCAGGAGCAGCCATAGGAGCAGCATCAGCTTCCTTCCTTTCAGGCTCAGAGGTTTCCGGCAGCTGGAAGGATTGAAAAGGAGTTTCTTCCTCAGGCTCTTCAGCCGGAGGTATTTTTCTCACTTCAATTTCAAAGCTTTCCTCCTCTTGTTCTTCCTTTTCCAGCAGCTTAGGCGCTGAATAAAAAGAATCCTCCTCTTCTTGTTCGGGCAGGAATGTACGGTATGCCGGTTCAAGCTCTGCTTCTTGAGGTGCCTCCTCCGAGCTTGCTTTTTGAGTGAATTGAAAGTGCAAAGCGGCTTCATCTCGCTTTACATATGCAGCTGTTGCTGGTTCCCTCTCTCTTTCTTCTTTGGAAAGGACAGCCTCAGACACAGTCTTCGATGCTTCATCAGCTTCTTGACGAAGCACGGGCTCTGTTTCTTCCGTTCGATCCGCTTCTTTCGTTTCCTGACGAAGCACAGGCTCTCTTTCTTCTGTTCGATCTGCTTCTTCCACTTCTTGGCGAAGTGCGGGCTCGGCTTCTTCCATTCGATCTGCTTCTTCCGCTTCTTGGCAAAGTGCGGGCTCGGCTTCTTCTATTCGATCTGCTTCTTCCGCTTCTTGGCGAAGTGCGGGCTCGGCTTCTTCTGTTCGATTCACTTCTTCCGCTTCTTGACGAAGTACAGGCTCGGCTTCTTCCGTTCGATCTCCCTCTCCTGCTTCTTGGCGAAGTGCGAACTCCGCTTGTTTGGATTGATCAACTTCTTCATTTTGAGCCTCTTGGCGCATCGCATATTCAAGTATAGGAGACACTGCTTTTTCCTCCGAGATCGCAGTCTCTCCTTCCAAAACAGGAGATTCTTCTGCGCCAGAATCTTCACGAATCTCTGCTGAAGAGTTCGCTTTTTCACGAGCGTCCGCTATTGAAGCTGCTGCTAGCTCTGGCGTTTCTTTTTCTGCATTAACGATCTCTTGACTCTTCACTTCTGAAGTTTCAAGCTCTGGGTCAACTTCTTCTGTTTCCGCTTCTTCACGAAATTCTTCTTCCGGCGCGATAAATTCTTCCGGCTCGGCTTTCACTTTCACATCTTCTCGTGCCTCTGCTTCCGAAGCAACTGATTCCGGCGCCTCAGATTCTGCTTTTTCTGTTTCAAGCTCTTCACGGAGACCCGCTTTCGAGACAAAAAGCTCCGGCGTTTCAGCTGGCGTATCATCTTGGAAAACCGCTTCCTCTGCCGGAGGTGCATCCGGTTCTAATCCACTTCGTCTTGGCGGCTCAGAAAGTTCTTCCTCTCTGAATGCCGCAGGAGCTTCATATAATGGAATTTCCGGCTCTTTATCTGCCGCATCATCCAGAAGCCCTTCAATCGCTAAATCAGCCTGAATCGTTAATATGCGAGAATCAGTTAATTGATAGTCGAAGGCATCAATAAAGACGAAGACATCCTGTAAATGGCTCACTTTATTTTTCGGAATGGTAATATCCACAGGAAAACAGTGAGTCAGTTCCGCGCTCCCATCCTCTCTCTTTCTGACTTCTTCAACAAACCGCTTATCCGTATAAAACTCCTCAGTATGTTTGTTTTGATCTATGTTGTACTCACCTGTAAGTTCAAGCGATCCTCTGATTGATACATAATCATTTACTTCCTGAACCCTGAT
This sequence comes from Bacillus sp. N13C7, assembly GCF_026790065.1. Taxonomy (GTDB): domain Bacteria; phylum Bacillota; class Bacilli; order Bacillales; family Bacillaceae; genus Bacillus. The sequence continues at coordinate 159,318 of NZ_JALAMO010000001.1, forward strand.
ATCAGGATCTAATGAAATAGATAGAAGTTCAGAAACTTCCTGTCCTTTTTGGAAACAGATCGATTCTTCTACAGAAAATTGCAATCGATGATTTTGCGGCAAGTTCATATCCTCCTTTCATCTAATCCTTAAAATTAGATGTCACTAAAGGTGTATGTATGAACTAGGAAAAATATGAGTGGGGGAGCACACAAAAAAACCGGTACAAGGTTGTTCTTGTACCGGTTTTATACTCTTATCCGCGGCTGATCTCAGCGAATACTTTCTCAGCTGCCTGGATTGTGTTTTCAATATCTTCATCAGTATGGGCCGTTGAAAGGAAAAGGCCTTCGAATTGTGATGGCGGAAGGAATACACCTTCATTTGCCATGCCTTTATAGTAGTTAGCAAACAGCTTCAAATCAGAGGCTTTGGCTGTTTCATAATTGATGACAGGTTCGTTTGTAAAGAAGAAGCCGATCATTGAACCTGCGCGGTTAAAGGTATGCGGAATGCCGTGAGCCTCGGCGGCTTTTGAAATGCCTTCTTCCAGCCTGTCGCCTTTTTTGATGAAATTCTTGTAGGATTCAGGTGTCAGCTGCTTCAATGTTTCTAAGCCAGCCGTCATCGCAAGCGGGTTGCCTGACAATGTGCCGGCCTGATAAATCGGACCGCTCGGAGCGATCTGCTCCATGATTTCAGCCTTGCCGCCATAAGCACCGACAGGAAGCCCGCCCCCGATCACTTTTCCTAAACAAGTCAGATCAGGCGTTACGCCGAAGTATCCTTGAGCACAATTATAATCGACGCGGAAGCCTGTCATTACTTCATCAAAAATCAGCAGGGAACCGTATTGCTCAGTGATATCACGCAGCCCTTGCAGGAAGCCTTCTTGCGGCGGAACAACGCCCATATTTCCGGCAACCGGCTCTACAATAACACCCGCAATGTCTTCACCGTATTGCTGGAAAGCAAGCTTGACACTTTCTAAATCGTTGTATGGAACGGTGATGGTGTTTTTTGCAATTCCTTCAGGCACACCGGGACTGTCAGGCAGACCAAGAGTCGCCACACCAGAACCCGCTTTAATCAAGAGGGAATCGCCATGTCCGTGGTAGCAGCCCTCAAATTTTAAAATCTTGTTGCGGCCCGTATAGCCTCTTGCCAAACGGAGGGCACTCATTGTGGCCTCTGTTCCGGAGCTGACCATTCGTACAATTTCTACAGATGGCACACGATCAATGACGAGTTTTGCCAGTTCATTTTCTGCTTCAGTCGGAGCACCGAAGCTTGTCCCGTATTCAGCCACTTTTTTGAGGCTTTCTACGACGCGGTCATTTGTATGCCCTAAAATTAAAGGTCCCCATGACAAGACGTAGTCAATATATTCATTTCCGTCAATATCAAAGATTTTTGAGCCTTTTCCGCGCTCCATAAAAATCGGGTCCATATCAACCGATTTAAAGGCGCGAACGGGACTGTTCACACCGCCCGGCATGAGTTTTTGCGCTTCATTAAAAGCTGCTTTTGATTTTTCATAGCTTCTCATCTGCCTCAACTCCTGTCAACTGAATAAAATTACTCCGCAAGCCATTTCGCTGCGTCTTTCGCATGATACGTAATAATCAGGTCTGCACCTGCGCGCTTCATGCTTGTCAAAATTTCTAACACGATTTCTTTTTCTTTGATCCAGCCGTTCTGCGCTGCAGCCTTGACCATTGAATACTCTCCGCTTACATTATAAGCGACGAGCGGCAAAGTAAACTCATTTTTTACGTCACGCATGATATCCATATATGAAAGCGAAGGTTTGACAATCAAAAAGTCCGCGCCTTCCTCGACATCTGATTGTGCTTCGCGGAGTGCTTCCATACGGTTAGCAGGGTCCATCTGATATGTTTTTCGGTCCCCGAATTGCGGCGTGCTGTTTGCTGCATCACGGAACGGACCGTAAAACTCACTTGAATATTTCACAGCGTAAGACATGATCGGAATATTGACGAATCCTTCTTTATCAAGCGCTTCTCTGATCACTGTAACAAATCCGTCCATCATGTTTGACGGCGCAATGATATCCGCACCTGCTTTCGCCTGGCTGACTGCTGTCTGCGCCAAAAGCTCCAGCGATTCATCATTGAGGATGACCCCGTCTTTGACAAGTCCGCAATGGCCGTGGTCTGTGTATTCGCATAAGCATGTATCAGCGACAACAATCATTTCAGGGAAGTGTTTTTTAATCTCTGTGATGGCTTTTTGGACAATCCCGTGATCGTGGTACGCTTGCGTTCCGCAATCATCTTTTTCTTCAGGGATGCCGAACACGATGACAGATTGAATGCCCAGTTTGACCAGCTCCGCCACTTCCTCCTTCAATAGATCTAATGATACATGGTAAACATCAGGCATTGATGGAACAGCTTTTTTGCCTTCCAGCCCTTCAACGACAAAAATCGGATAAATAAAATCTGATGGATGTAAACGTGTTTCCTTTACCATCTCTCTCATTGCTTTTGATGACCGCAGGCGGCGGTGTCTGTTAAATGATTGACTCATATTCTCTCTTCCTCTCTTGACATGCTGCACATTAACTCAAGCATGCCATCTATTGTAAATGTATCAGGCGTATGCGAGGTGATGCCATACGTCAGCAGGGCGTCCCTTGTTAAAGGTCCAATGCTGATACAGGACGTCCCGTTCGCCTTCCATTTTTTCAATTCTTCCCCCACGACATGCATAAACGTATGTACGGTTGATGAACTCGTAAATGTTACATAGTCAAATGAATATTGACCCGCAGCCTCTTTCAGTGCCTCGATGCCTTCTTCATCAGGAATCGTTTCGTAAACAACCCATTCCTTCACTTCAAAACCGAGCGGGACAAGCTCTTGTTTTATCACATCACGTGACAAATTGCCTTTCACCACTGTAATCCGTTCCGCCGGTTCAGCATGCTGCTTAAGAGCCTCCGCCAATTGTTCAGCAATATAGTCCTTAGGCATGACATCAACCGATACGTTATACGTTTCCAAACGGCGGGCCGTTTTTTCACCGACAGCCGCAATTTTTTTATGCGCAGGAAGAATGAGCTGATTTTCCTTTAGATAAGAAAAAAAGAAGTCCGCTCCATTCACACTTGTGAAAACAAGCCAGCCGGGTGCAGCAAGATCCGCTTTCACCTGTTTCGCAACATCATTCGGCAAAGCCGGGCGAAACGTAATCAAAGAGGTCAAAACCGTTTTTCCGCCAAGCTCCTCCACTTTTTGCCGAAACGACTTTGCCTGCGCCTTATTCCGGGTGACCAGCACAGTTTTTCCTTTCAGCGGAACATCATTTTCCATCCTCATCAAGCTCCCGTTTCACACGATCGATTAATTCTTTAGCTCCTTTGTCAGCCATAAGAGCGGCACAGCGCTTTCCGACTTCCTCCGGATCGCTTCCTGTTACGGTTTCTTTAAAAATGATCTTGCCGTCAGGAGAAGCGACAAGCCCTGTCAGTTCAATTTCATCCTGCCCGTTTAACACTGCGTAGCCTGCGATCGGAACCTGGCAGCCGCCCTCCATCGCGTTTAAATAAGCACGTTCCGCTAACACGGTTCGTTTTGTATATTCATCCGTAAACTGAGAAAACAACGCCAGTAGCTCATCATCCGATTCTCGGCACTCAATCGCCAATGCTCCCTGACCCACAGCAGGCAAACAGCGCTCAGGTTCAAGGAATTCAGTTACGACGTCTTGCTTCCACCCCATTCTGGAAAGTCCGGCAGCAGCTAAAATAATTGCGTCATAATCCTCAGTTTCCAGCTTTTGAAGTCTCGTATCTATATTACCTCTAATCCATTTAATTGTAATGTCAGGACGCTCGATCAAAAGTTGTGCGCTTCTTCTTAAACTGCTTGTGCCGATGACAGCGCCTTCCTTCATTTCTGAAAGCTTAACGCGATTCTTTGAAATAAGGGCATCACGAGGATCTTCCCGTTCAGGTATACAGCCGATCATAAGGCCTTCAGGCAAAACAGCAGGCATGTCCTTCATGCTGTGTACCGCCATATCAATCTCTTCGTTTAAAAGCGCTTGTTCAATCTCTTTGACAAACAGCCCTTTCCCGCCCACCTTTGAAAGCGTAACATCGACGATCCGGTCGCCCTTTGTCACGATTTCTTTAATTTCAAAGGCAAACGAAGGATTGATTTCCTTCAGTTTTTGAATGACCCATTTTGTTTGAGTCATAGCGAGTTTGCTCCGTCTGGAACCTACTTTAATCGTTCTCATCATTTTCTTTCCTCCCGAATCTGCTTGGGACGTCATTTAACTGAACCAATGGAATTGCGACAGGCTTCCAAGCAGGAAATAATTGATCATCAGCACGAGAAAACAAGCCGTATTCCACAGTGCCGCGACCTTTCCTTGCAGCTCTTTAATCAGCCTGATATAAAGATAATAGCTGTACAGCAGCAGAACGACAAACGAACCAAGCACTTTGGCGTCGAACCAATACAGCGTTTCTAGTGAGACATACGCCCAAATGACGCCGAGAATCAAACTCAGCAGCAGCATCGGGACCCCGATGACATTCAGAACATATGCCATATAATCAAGCTTAGACAAATCTTCTATTCTCAACATCCATTTTCCCCATTTTTTCTTTTTCAGCAAATGATATTGAAACAGATATAGCACAGAAAAAACGAAAGAAAGGGAAAACGCGCCGTATGAAAGAATCGCCATTGTAATATGAATCACCAAAAGCTCAGATACAAGCTGCCCTGAAAAAGCGGCTGACTGCTGCTCTGTCGGTGAAAATGTATGAATGGCGATCATAGAAAACCCTATTACATTTGTAAAAAACACAATAAAGTCAACTCGTAGAAGCTTTGTCAGTACAAGTGACAGCGTGACAAGCACCCAGGCATAAAAATAAAGCGCCTCCGTCACATTTAATACCGGAAACCGCCCCGTCACCCACATAAAGTAGGCCAAGTATACGGTTTGCAGAGTCCAGACAATAGAAAGCAACCAGAAGGCCATTTTTCCAGCCTTCCGGTTGTGTTGAAGAAAATCTATAAAATAAAAGAGTACACTTAATGCGTAAATGACGATTGTCCCCTCATTAAGTCTTGCCATTGCAGTATCAATCATTCAGCTTTCACTCACTTACAAGTGGGGCAAAGCCCGCTTTTGATTCAGCCTTCTTAAAAGAATGGACCTTTTGGCTGCTTTCAACAGTTTTCATCATTTGACGGCCCGCAGCTTCTTCAATATCAAAAATCTGCATAAACAAGGCCAGTTTCTCTTCAGAATCAGCATCTGCCGCAAGCTCTTTCACCTTTAATATCGGATCGCGCAGCATTTGGTTAATGATACTTTTGGTGTGTTTGTTCAACAGTTTTTTCTCTCTAGTGCTTAAGTGAGGCAGCTTCCGCTCGATGCTGTCCATTGTTTCTGACTGGATGGCAAGCGCCTTTTCCCGCAATGCGGAAATAACCGGCACAACGCCAAGTGTATTCAGCCATTGTTTAAACTCCACAATGGTTTCTTCAATTAACAGTTCAACTTTTTCAGCCGTTTCTCTCCGCTCTTTCATGTTCGCCTCTACAATGCCTTCCAGATCATCGATATCATACAGAAAGACACCTTCAAGATCATTCAGCGCGGGATCAAGGTCTCTTGGAACCGCAATGTCCACCATAAACAGCGGACGTCCCTTGCGAAGCTTATTCGCGTTTTCCATCATTTCTTTGGACACAACAAAATCACTTGCGCCAGTTGAACTAATTAAAATATCGGCCTCCGCAAGCGCGCTTTCCAGCTGATTCAAGCTTCTTGCTTCACCGGAGAAACGGTCTGCAAGCTCCTTCGCTTTCAAGTATGTTCGGTTAATGACAGTGACCTTGCCGATTCCCTGTCCGTGCAGGTTTTCCGCAGCAAGCTCGCCCATTTTTCCCGCACCGAGAATCAAGATGTGCTTGCTTGAAAGGTTCCCGAAGATTTTCTTGGCAAGTTCAACTGCTGCATAGCTTACTGACACTGCATTTGAGCCAATGTCGGTTTCAGCGTGAGTCCGTTTGCCTACTGTAACAGCCTGCTTAAACAGCTCATTAAAAATAGTCCCGATCGTTTTTTCTTGCTGAGCTGTTTTGAAGCTGTCGCGCACCTGGCCAAGAATCTGGGTTTCACCAATCACCATAGAATCAAGTCCGCAGGCTACACGGAATAAATGCTCAACAGCCGCATCACTCTCGTAAAATGTTAAGAACGGTGACAGCTCTTCTTTGCTTAATTGAAACCAATCAGCTAAAAACTTTTTTATATAATAACGGCCGGTATGGAGCTGGTCGACTACCGCATAAATTTCAGTGCGGTTGCAGGTGGAAACGATGATGTTTTCAAGAATGCTTTTCTTTTCCTTCAGCTGCACCATCGCTTCTGCCAGCTCATTCGGCTGAAAGCTTACTTTTTCACGTATTTCAATAGGGGCGGATTTATAATCTACTCCCACAACAAGTATATGCATCGCTTTTTACACCCCCAACACCCAATCTTTATTTATAATTATTCTAACATAGAACTCATTATTTGTAATAATTATAACATAGTTTCTTTCACAAAATGTGAACAGATTTTAAAATTCTTATGCTATATTAGAAAAAGCTTCATGGAAAAGAAGCATTCCTATTGACAATACCAAAAACAACAGAAATTTACTACACATCAGCTCTAAAGAACAAGAAGGTGATATGCATGAAACAAAAATCAATTTTATTCCCTTGTCTGCTCCTTGCCGCATCTGTATATGCATGGCTTGAAAGCGGCCAAGCCGAACTGTTTTCTGGACAGGGGCAATGGCCTGTTCTCCTCATGCTGTTAGGCGCTGCCTTTGTATATCAAGGAAAAAAGGAAGCCGTCACACCCCATTTCTTTATCGGTTTGCTTCTTTTCGGGATTGGTTTACACTTTTTCGCAAAACCAAAATGGGCATGGTGGCCGGATGATTTTGAAATGCTCCTCTTTATGATCGGCTTCTCACTTTTCGTTTCAACCGTTCAGAAAAAAGAATATGTATATGAGGCTGTGTCGATGATTTGTTTTTCCCTGTTTCTGTACTTTTTCAAACAAATTATGGCGTGGCTTGAGTCTGCACATATTCCGACAGCGCTTCTGAAAGAGTATTGGCCGTTTGTCTTTATTGGAATCAGTTTATTGTTATTATTGATAAAACGAAAAAAATCTATACGATAAATAAAACCGGCAGAGAGTCTTCTCTACCGGTTTATCATTTTTTTGATCGCTCCCCAAGCTTCGTCTTTCCCCTTTTTCGTTTCTGAGGAGAAGAGAATCAGCTCGTCTTCCGGATCAATATTTAATGTCTGTCGGACAACCTTCGCGTGTTTGTCCCATTTTCCTTTCGGGATCTTATCAGCCTTTGTAGCGATAATGATAACAGGAATGCCGTAATACTTTAAGAATTCGTACATCTGCACATCATCATTAGATGGCGCATGCCGCAAATCAACAATCTGCACCACTGCTTTCAATTCCTCGCGTGTCGTGATGTAGGTTTCGATCATTCTGCCCCAAGCTTCCCGCTCAGACTTTGACACTTTGGCAAAACCGTAACCCGGTACATCCACAAAATGAAGCTCATCATTGATAATGTAGAAATTCAGCGTTTGTGTTTTTCCCGGTTTTGATGATGTTCTCGCTAGATTTTTGCGATTGATTAGTGAATTGATAAAAGACGATTTTCCTACGTTCGATCTTCCGGCCAGTGCAATTTCCGGAAGCCCGCCCTCTGGGTACTGTTCCGGCTTTACGGCACTGATCACGATTTCTGACTTTGTGACTTTCATTTCTTCTCTCCTACTAAGGCATGTTCCAAAACTTCATCTAAGTGGGACGCCAATATAAATGTCAGCCCCTCTCTGACGCTTTCCGGAATATCCTCTATATCTTTTTCATTCTCTTTAGGCGCAATAATGGTTGTTAATCCCGCTCTATGCGCGCCAAGCGCTTTTTCCTTCAATCCTCCGATCGGCAGCACGCGCCCGCGAAGCGTGATTTCTCCAGTCATTCCGACTTCACGAGAAACCGCCCGTCCCGTTAAAGCAGAAACAAGCGCTGTCGCCATCGTGATACCGGCTGACGGACCATCTTTAGGCACCGCACCCTCAGGCACATGTATATGAATATCATACTTCTCATGAAAGTCAGGTTCAATGCCAAGTTCTTTTGTTTTCGAACGCACATAGCTGAAGGCAGCCTGAGCTGACTCTCTCATTACATCTCCGAGCTTTCCTGTCAGGATCAATTTTCCTTTCCCCGGAGAAAGTGATACTTCAATCGACAGCGTATCTCCGCCGACCGTTGTATAGGCTAGCCCTGTCACTACACCTACCTGATCTTCTGTTTCAGCTTGTCCGTATCTGAAAATTCGTTTTCCGATAAAGTCCTGAAGGTTCTTCTCAGTGACCGTAATCCGTTTTCGCTCTTCAGCTACAATGGCTTTTGCCGCCTTCCGGCAAATCGCGGCAAGCTGGCGCTCAAGGCTTCTCACTCCCGCTTCTCGCGTATAGTAGCGGATGATATCAAGAATCGCCTGGTCACGCAGCTGCAGGTTGCTTTTCTTCAGCCCGTGTTCCTTAATCTGTTTTGGAAGCAAGTGATCTTTTACGATTTCGAGTTTTTCCACTTCTGTGTAGCCCGCAATATTAATAATTTCCATTCTGTCTCTGAGCGGGCCCGGGATCGTTGCCAAATTGTTCGCAGTAGCGATAAACAGCACTTTTGATAAATCAAAGGTTTCTTCAATATAGTGATCACTGAAAGTGCTGTTTTGCTCTGGATCAAGCACTTCAAGCATAGCCGATGACGGGTCGCCTCTGAAATCAGATGACATTTTGTCAATTTCGTCTAATAAGAAGACCGGATTCAGCTTGCCGGCTTTTTTCATGCCTTGAATAATGCGTCCAGGCATTGCTCCGACATAGGTCCGTCTGTGTCCGCGGATTTCTGATTCGTCACGCACTCCGCCGAGTGAGATTCTGACGAATTTCCGACCCAAGCTTTTTGCAATTGATTTGGCTAAAGACGTTTTCCCGACCCCTGGAGGTCCTGCCAAGCAGAGAATAGGCCCTTTCAGGGATTTTGTCAGCTTCTGGACAGCTAAATATTCTAAAATGCGTTCTTTTACTTTTTCAAGTCCGTGATGCTCTTCGTCCAAGAGACGTCCTGCTTCCTTCAAATCAAGCTTATCATCTGTCTCATCCGTCCACGGGAGAGCAATCAACCAGTCAATATAGTTGCGGATTACAGAGCTTTCTGCGGAACTCGACGGAATTTTTTCGTATCTGTTCAATTCCTTGAGCGCGGTTTCCTTCACATGATCCGGCATGCCTGCTTCTTCGATTTTTTCCGTCAGCGTCTGAACTTCGCCTGTTTTTCCTTCTTTATCGCCAAGCTCTTTTTGGATCGCCTTCATTTGTTCACGCAAATAATATTCCTTTTGCGTCCGCTCCATTGAACGTTTGACGCGCTGGCCGATTTTTTTCTCGATCTCCAGCACTTCTTTTTCATTATTAATAAAATCAATAACCTTGTTCAGCCTCTCTTTGACATCAGCCGTTTCTAAAATATCCTGCTTATCCTTTAGTTTTAGGGGCAGATGAGAAGCAACAATGTCTGCCATTCTCCCCGGCTCTTCGATATCAGTAACTGCGGCGTACGTTTCGGCCGAGATTTTTTTAGAAATTTTTATGTACTGATCAAAGTGGTCTAACAACGTCCGCATCAATGCTTCGTCTTCTGTATCTTTTGAATCATCTTCATGAATGAGTTGGATGTCGACCGACGTGAAATCCTCATGCTCATTGTATTTAACGATTTGGGCGCGCTTGAGGCCCTCAACCAACACACGAATCGTACCGTTAGGAAGCTTCAGCATTTGCTTGATTTTCGTATAGGTGCCCACAGTAAAAATCTCGTCTTCACCAGGTTCGTCTATCGAAATATCCTGCTGAGTGGCTAAAAATATCATATGATCATGCATCATTGCCTGTTCAAGAGCCTGAACCGACTTGTCACGTCCTACATCTAAATGCAAAACCATCGTCGGGTACACTAATAAACCTCTTAAAGGGAGGAGCGGGATGCTGCGTTTTAATTCTTCTGCCATGTGACTGACACCTCCGTGACTTTAGTATGAACCATTATAATACAACTTTTTCATCCTTGTACAATAAACGGCATGGTTCCATTTTCTATAAAACAGTCTCCTCGTAGTATACCCTTTCTTTCTGATATGAAAAAGGAAAAGATGTCCTTCATGAAAAAAACCCTATTTTTAAAATAGGGTTAAACGGATTCTTTATTGATTTCAATAAACGGTTTTTGTTCCGTTGGCGGATTCACTAAAATTTCATCAAGCACTTCCTGGAACGTCTTTACTGCAATAATGGTGATTCCGTCAATCTGCTTTAAGATCGACTGCTGATTTTCATATGGGATAATCACTTTTTTTGCACCGGACTGCTTGGCTGCTTTTATTTTCGGAATCACGCCCCCAATGGGTTTGACAAGGCCGTTCAGGCTGATTTCACCTGTCATGGCAATGGTATTGTCAATTGGGATTTTGTGAATTGCCGAGAAAATACCTGCTGCCATTGCGATGCCCGCTGACGGCCCGTCAATCGGAATCCCTCCTGGGAAATTGATGTGAATATCATAATCAGACGGCTTCATTCCCATCGTGCGGAGTACGGTTAACACGTTTTCAACCGAACCCTTCGCCATGCTTTTTCGGCGGATTGATTTTGATTGGCTGCCGATGCTTTCTTCTTCAGCTATTCCTGTGATATTAATAGACCCTTTATCCTGAGCTGGGGTTACACTCACTTCAATTTCCAAAAGCGATCCGCTGTTAGGTCCATATACGGCAAGCCCATTTACGATGCCAACTTGCGGTTCTGCGCCGATTTTCTGCTCGTGCTTCGGAGTAAGCTGGCTGGAATGAATGACCCATTCAATATCCTCAATCGTAATGTCTTTCCGATTCTCCGTTACTGCCATTCCTGCTGCAATTTGAATCATATTAACAGCTTCCCGCCCGTTCCGCGTATAGCTGGTCAGCAGATCCAGACTTTCATCAGAAATGTTTTTTTCAATTTTATCTGCCGCTGTTTTGGCAACGGTTTTCAGCTCATCCTTTTCAAGCTCACGGAAAAATACCTCTAAACAGCGGGAACGGATGGCTGGCGGAATTTCGTTCGGCATTCTTGTCGTCGCGCCAATCAGGCGAAAATCAGCCGGCAGCCCATTTTGAAAAATATCGTGAATATGATTCGGAATTTGTGTGTTTTCTTCACTGTAATACGCACTGTCTAAAAAGACTTTTCTGTCTTCAAGCACCTTCAGCATTTTATTCATTTGAATAGGATGCAGCTCTCCTATTTCATCAATAAACAGCACACCGCCATGGGCATGGGTGACAGCGCCCTGCTTCGGCTGCGGGATCCCCGCCTGCCCCATTGCTCCGGCCCCTTGGTATATAGGGTCATGGACAGAGCCGATGAGCGGGTCGGCAATCCCTCTTTCATCAAAACGTGCAGTTGTTGCATCGAGTTCCACAAAAACGGCCTGCTCCTTAAACGGCGATTGTTTATGTTTTTTTGCTTCTTCTAATACAAGCCGTGCAGCAGCTGTTTTTCCGACGCCCGGAGGTCCATAGACAATGACATGCTGTGGATTCGGCCCGCACAAAGCTGCCTTTAATGCTTTAATGCCGTCTTCCTGTCCGACGATATCTTGAAAGCTTTTGGGGCGGACTTTTTCAGATAATGGTTCGGACAAGCTAATAGCGCGCATTTTCCGAAGCTGCTCCATTTCCTTCTTTGATTCCTTATCTATCGTGACCTTTTGTGTCCTTTGATTTTTAAGCAAATTCCAAAAATACAACCCAATGATGATCCCAAAAAACAGCTGAATAAATAACGCGATCCCTGTCCAACTCATGATGGTCCCTCCTGAAAAACAATTTATGTATCCAATTCATTCCTCTGATTGCTAGTATCTCCCACAGAAGACGGGAATAAACGTTTTTCCGGAAGAGTTTACATGACAAAAAAACCTCCTGAATGTCACCATTCAGGAGGTTCGTGCTTAACATTATGCAGATGTTTTATCTTGGCTTGCCTCAGTGCCGTCTTTTAATAAGAGGCGAGGCGGCTCTCCATGTGTCACCGTTGCGCCGGTAATTACACATTTTTCAATGTCATCACGAGAAGGCAGCTCAAACATCACATCAAGCATGATGCCTTCAATGATAGAACGGAGTCCGCGCGCGCCAGTCTTGCGTTCAATTGCTTTTTTAGCAATTTCAGAAAGCGCTTCTTCTTCAAACTCAAGCTCAACGTTGTCAAGCTCAAGCATTTTTTTGAATTGCTTAACAAGAGCGTTTTTCGGTTTTGTTAAGATCGCAACTAAAGCTTCCTCGTCAAGTTTTTCAAGGCTTGCGATAACCGGAAGACGTCCGATGAATTCAGGAATTAACCCGAAGCGAAGCAAATCTTCAGGAAGCACTTTTGAAAGAAGGTCTTCTTTCTCAAGATCAGCAGCTTTATTGTCCGCACCGAATCCAATCACTTTTTGGCCTAAACGGCGTTTGATGATTTGTTCGATACCATCGAAAGCACCGCCGCAAATGAACAAAATATTTGTTGTGTCGATTTGAATGAATTCTTGATGAGGATGCTTACGTCCTCCTTGAGGCGGCACGCTTGCCACTGTACCCTCAAGAATTTTAAGCAGCGCCTGCTGTACACCTTCACCTGACACATCACGTGTAATAGACGGGTTTTCTGATTTTCTTGCCACTTTATCGATTTCATCAATATAGATAATGCCTTTTTCGGCTTTTTCCACATCATAATCGGCAGCTTGGATGAGCTTCAAGAGAATATTCTCTACATCTTCACCCACGTATCCAGCTTCAGTTAAAGACGTAGCGTCTGCAATCGCAAACGGCACATTTAAAATGCGAGCCAATGTTTGCGCCAGAAGGGTTTTACCGCTTCCTGTAGGGCCGATTAATGAGATATTACTTTTCGAAAGCTCAACATCATCAACTTTGCTGTTGGAGTTAATGCGCTTATAGTGGTTATACACAGCAACAGCAAGTGATTTTTTCGCTTGATCCTGGCCGATGACATATTCATTCAGAATTTCGCGGATTTCCTGAGGCTTTGGTACGTCTTTAAATTCAACTTCTTCTTCAGTTCCGAGTTCTTCCTCCACAATTTCAGTGCAGAGTTCGATACATTCGTCACATATATATACACCAGGTCCTGCTACAAGCTTACGAACCTGATCTTGTGTTTTTCCGCAGAACGAGCATTTTAATTGTCCTTTTTCCTCGTTAAATTTAAACATTCTTTCACCCCTTAATCTTGTCTCACTTTTTCTTTTACCGGCAGAGCAAAAGAAAATGATTCTTGAAACGAACGAGTATGTATTGCATTTTACCATACTTTCCAAAAAGACGGTAACAATGTGTTTCTGACTAGCACATTCTATATGTATGACAAAAAGCAGCCCTGCATTAACTATCTTGCCCCAAGAAAAAGAGATATATCATAATTGTACAAAACAAGGCACGAATGATTCGCGCCCTGTTTTATTATTACTATTATTATGCACCATATTAACGGTTTTCTACAAGAAAATCAATTGCTTTGCGAACTTTTAAATCTTCTTTCATCGCGTCAGTAGAACCGATGGCTTGTTTAATATTTTCAACAGGCATGTTGTATGCTTCAGCCATTTTAGAAAGCTCAGCATCAACTTCCTCATCTGATACTTCAAGGTTTTCCGCTTTCGCAATCGCCTCAAGAGTCAGGTTAGATTTTACGCGTTTTTCAGCATCTTCTTTCATTTGCTCTTTTAACGCAGCTTCATCTTGACCTGAGAATTGAGTGTAAAGCTCAAGGTTCATGCCTTGCATTTGCAGACGCTGTTCGAATTCTTTCAGCATGCGGTCAAGCTCAGTGTCGATCATCGCTTGCGGCACATCGATTTCAGCATTTTCAGAAGCTTTCAGAACAAGCTCTTCACGCAATTTAGCATCAGCTTCGTTTTCTTTTGCTTCTTCTAAACGTTTCTTTGTTTTCTCAGTCAATTCAGCAAGTGTTTCCACTTCTTCATCGATATCTTTTGCGAATTCATCATCAAGTTCAGGAAGCTCTTTCGCTTTGATTTCGTGAATTTTCACTTTGAATACAGCTGGTTTGCCTGCAAGCTCTTCAGCGTGATACTCTTCAGGGAATGTCACTTCAACATCCTTCTCAGCACCCGCTTCAAGGCCGATTAACTGATCTTCGAAACCAGGGATGAATGACCCAGAACCTACTTCTAGAGAGTAGTTTTCAGCTTTTCCGCCTTCGAATGCTTCGCCATCAACGAATCCTTCGAAATCAAGAACAACTGTGTTTCCTTCTTCAACAGCGCCTTCTTCTTTTACAACAAGCTCAGCTTGACGCTCTTGAAGCGCTGTTAGTTCGTTTTGAACATCTTCGTCAGTTACAGCTGTGTCGTCTTTTTCAATGCCTAGGCCTTTGTATTCGCCAAGCTTCACTTCAGGTTTTACTGTTACTTTCGCAGTGAAGATTAAGCTTTCGCCTTTTTCGATTTTTTCAACATCGATTTCAGGACGGTCTACAGGCTCGATTCCAGCTTCTTCAACCGCTTTAGGATATTCTACAGGAAGAAGAATATCCAAAGCATCTTGGTAAAGAGCTTCTACGCCAAAGCGCTGTTCGAATAATCCGCGAGGAATTTTACCTTTACGGAATCCAGGAATTGAAACTTGTTTCACTACTTTTTTAAATGCATCATCAAGTGCTGTTTTAAACGTTTCAGCATCAACTTCAACCGTTAAAACGCCTTCGTTGCCTTCTTGTTTTTCCCATTTTACAGACATGTGTTTCCCTCCAAAAATCTATTCAGGTTGTGTCGGTCTTCCATTCTAAAGCAATCATTCGGCTTCGTCCAACAAAAACAAAGCTGCCAAAGATCAGAATCATTATGTATAGATGTGAATAATGAACTGTAAAGCCTGTCCAACCGTATTTCTTATAACCCGTTATACACAAATACAACCATTATATTATAACATAACACATACCGCTTTCAACTATATGGCGCGATTTACAAATAAGAAATTTCTTCAATATCTTTTATCATTGTGCACGCTTCGTCGAGTTCTCTGTCGGTAAACTCATACATCATATGAAGTTCTTCTCTTTCAATTTCAATCCCGTGCATCTCGTAACCGACTTTATGCAGGGCAGCCGCCCAAAGATCGGCCGACAGCAATTTTGGCTGGAACGGATATAAAACGTACAAATGTCTTCTCCACAGTTCTTCTACTGCCGCATATAAAGTAGGGTTTTCATTTCCGAGCGTCTCATCCAGAACCCTGAGAACGCGGTGCAAAATCGGCGCAGCATCTGGAGGGACAATTTCAGACGGTTCAATTGTCATCGACTCGCCAAATTTCGTAATATGCACAGGTTTGCTATACTCGTGCTCCGCCAATAGCATGACAATCATCGTTTTGATAATCGGATGAGCTGACGGGTCTTGAAGAATTGTCTTCAGCAGTCCTGTATACTTCGCTACATTGCGGTCTTTTAAGGAATGAATTAAATTCATTTGCTCCTCAGGGCTTGCCAGCACTTTCTCCGTGTCAATTGTATCCTCATACTCCTCGGCCCAAGCCTCGTCTTCACGATCCGGATCGGTCATTTTACGGCTGAAATCAAGCAGCTTATAAAATTGCTCGGCACTTTCCGCAGGCAGCTGGTTTTCTTCCAAAACGGCTTCAATCGTGCTTTTGACTTCATCGTATTTTTTGAGCTGAATTAAGATGGTCATGTACACCTGCAAAACGGTAAAGTAATGGCCGTAGCCTTCTTTAAGCATCTTCTCGCACACGCTTTTTGCCTCTTCCAATTCGCCCAGCTCTAAAAAGCAGATGGCCATCCCTAAGTGAAGATCAGATTCAGTATCATCATATTTCATCGCTTCCGAAAACAGCTCAAGCGCTTCTTGATACTTTTTTTCCTTCAGTGATGACATCCCTTTTTCCACAAGACGGTCTTTTAGATGAGGAAAAGGAATAATTTTTGCGTTCTTCTTGTCATGCGTCATACCTATATTCCTTTCAGGCATTTATTTTGTTCAAGTGTATCAACACCTGTGAACAAACACAAGAAATGAAAGGTTTCATCAGGCAAAAAAAGCTGCCGGACAATTGCCGGCAGCTTTTTCAGGCTTGAAGCCAAGAGCTTCTCTGTGATTCAAACCGCTTGATTTCATCTTCAAGCAAGAGCGTTAATGAAATTTCATCATAGCCGTTGATAAGCATCTCTTTCCAATGCGGATCAACTTCAAATGAAATTTGATTGCCTTCACTATCATGAATAAGCTGATTCTCAAGATCAACAGTCATCTGCAGTGACTGGTTTTCATACTGGCCGACAAGCTTTTTCCAATTGTCATATGGCATGCGAATTGGCAGCATACCGTTTTTAAAGCAGTTCTGGTGGAATATATCAGCAAATGACGGCGCAATAATGATTTTAAATCCATAATCATCAAGCGCCCACGGAGCATGTTCACGTGATGACCCGCAGCCGAAATTTTCTCCTGCTATTAATATGGAAGCGCCTTGGTAAGCTGGCTGATTTAATTCAAATTCAGGGTTCGGTTCACCGTTCGCATCATATCTCCAGTCAAAGAATGCAAATCGGCCATAGCCTGTTCTTTCAATTCTCTTCAAAAATTGTTTAGGAATAATCTGGTCTGTGTCAACATTGATACGATTTAATACGGCTGCTTTCCCCGTATGTGTTTTCAAAGGTTCCATCTCGCGCACTCCTTACACAACTGTTTTTTCCTGATAAAACTTTCTGACATCAACGAAGTGTCCGTGAATGGCGGCCATCGCAGCCATTGCCGGGCTGACGAGATGTGTTCTTGCCCCTTTTCCTTGTCTGCCCTCAAAGTTACGGTTAGAAGTGGACGCACAGCGCTCTCCCTCAGGAACAACGTCATTATTCATGCTTAAACACATGCTGCAGCCTGATTCTCTCCATTCAAATCCAGCTTCCAAGAAAATTTGGTCCAACCCTTCTTTTTCAGCCTGAAGCTTTACGCTTTGGGATCCGGGAACGACGATGGCTCTTACGCTGTCCGCTACCTTCTTCCCTTTGATCATACCAGCAGCCTGACGTAGGTCAGTCATGCGGGAATTTGTGCAGGAACCGATAAATACGTGCTCCACTTTGATGTCTTCAATTTTCTGATGAGGAGTCAGCCCCATATATTCATAAGCGCGAATCGCTTCTTTTTTGTCATCTTCCGCGGAAAAGCTTTCCGGCGCAGGAATTTCAGAATCGACAGGAAGAACCATTCCCGGGTTGATGCCCCAAGTCACCATAGGTGAAATTTCGTTGCCGTTAAGGACGATAGATTTATCATAAACAGCGCCCGGGTCTGTGCGCAGCGCTTTCCATTCCTCTACTGCCTTGTCAAATTCTTCGCCTTTTGGCGTGTACTTGCGATTTTTGCAATATTCAAATGTCACCTCGTCAGGTGCAATCAAACCTGCTCTCGCCCCTGCTTCAATTGACATGTTACAAACGGTCATCCGCTCATCCATCGTCATATTTCTGAATACTTCCCCAGTGTATTCAATGACGTAGCCAGTTCCGAATTTCACACCGTATTTGCCAATGACAGCAAGAATGACATCCTTTGCCGTTACCCCTTTTTGAAGCGTTCCGTCTACACGCACTTCAAGTGTTTTCGGGCGCTGCTGCCAGAGTGTCTGTGTGGAAAGGACATGTTCAACTTCACTCGTCCCGATTCCGAATGCAAGAGCGCCGAATGCGCCATGTGTTGATGTATGGCTGTCGCCGCATACAATCGTTTTCCCTGGAAGGGTTAATCCCAGTTCAGGGCCGACGACATGCACAATCCCTTGGTCTACACTGTGAAGATCGGCAAGGCGCACGCCAAATTCTTCACAGTTTCGTTCAAGTGCCGTCACTTGGCGTTTCGCCACTTCATCCTTTATCTCAAAGCGATTGACAGTTGGGATGTTGTGGTCCATTGTCGCAAATGTATTCTGGGGTCTTCTGACCTTTCTTCCCTTTTGTCTCAACCCTTCAAATGCCTGAGGAGACGTCACCTCATGAATAAGATGCAAATCAATATAGAGAAGATCCGGTTTTCCCTCACCATGTTTTACAATATGCTGATCCCAAATCTTTTCGATGATTGTTCGAGGCATCATCTTTTGTTTCCTCCCTCTACCTATGAACTAAGACCGCTTAACGTAAGCTGTCACACATTAGAAATAGTATTTTCACACATTATTGCTGCCTTAACTTCCTCTGTAATGGCCTGAGTGCTGCTGAACTCTTCGCCTCGTGCCAAGTCTCTTGTTCTTTTTCCGGAAGCCAATACTTTGTTAACCGCATCTTCTACAGTTTTCGCTTCCTCTTTGAGCCCGAAAGATGTTCTCAAAAGCATTGCCGCTGACAATATGGCCGCGAATGGATTTGCCATCCCTTTGCCGGCTATGTCAGGCGCGGAGCCATGAACAGGCTCAAACAGATGAAGACCTGAGCTTGATAGGCTGGCTGACGGGAGCATTCCGAGTGAGCCTGTAAGCATGGACGCTTCATCGCTTAAAATGTCTCCAAACATATTTTCAGTCACCACGACATCAAATTGATTTGGTGCATAAATCAGCTGCATGGCCGCGTTATCCACAAGCATGTGCTCCAGCTTCACATCAGGAAAGTCTTTTGCAACGTCCTCAGCCACTTCACGCCACAGTCTGCTTGATTCCAGAACGTTTGCTTTATCAACAGAGGTTACTTTTCCTTTTCTGGCTGCTGCCATTTTAAAGCCCTCTCTGATCACGCGTTCAATTTCCGTCCGCTTATAAAACAGCGTGTCTACCGCTTCCTGCTCACCTTCAGTGTTTACATAGCGTTTGCTCGGCTGGCCGAAATACAAACCACCTGTCAGCTCACGGACGATAACAAAATCAACGTTATCAATATATTCTTTTTTCAAAGGCGAAGCGTCAGAAAGGCTTTCAAACACCTTCACAGGACGTAAATTAGCAAACAAATCAAGCTGTTTTCTGATGTTGAGCAGCCCTTTTTCCGGTCTCAGCTCCGAAGGGTTTTGATCCCATTTCGGTCCGCCGACAGCGCCAAGCAATATAGCGTCTGCATTCTTACAAGCCGCAACGGTTTCCTCCGGGAGGGGATTGTTATGTTCATCAATCGCTGCCCCTCCAATTAGGCCATATTCAAATTCAAATTCATGATTAAATCGTTCGGCAACACTTTTCAGTACGTCTGTCGCTGATTCTAATACTTCAGGGCCGATCCCGTCTCCGGGCAATAGAGCAATACGTTTCTTCAAGTTAACCGTTCTCCTTTCTTTTATGATCCGACAGCTGTATGGTTTTTCAGTCCGCTCATATTCGATTGGAAAACCAATTGACGGTTGACTGCGTTCAAATAGGCTTTCGCTGAAGCTTCCAATACGTCTTGCGCTATGCCCCGCCCTGCTGATTCTTTTCCATTCACCAAAACTCTTACATACACCTGGGCAAATGCGTCTTCGCCTTTTCTATTGGATTGAATGCGGTAGTCCAAGAGCTCCACGTCTTTATCAATGCAGCGCTCAAGCGTGTTGTAAATTGCTTCCACGCTCCCGGCTCCAGTTGCTGCTTCCTGAATTAGCTCTGCGTTTTCTTGATTTTTCAAAGAAAGCGTAGCCGTAGGAACCTGGCTTGTTCCGTAATGCACTTGCAGGGAAAGAAATTCATACCCAATCTTGCGGTCTGTTACTTTTTCTTCTAAAATAAGAGAAACAAGATCCTCATCAGTAATTTCTTTTTTCTTCTCAGTCAACTCTTTGAACATCGTAAAGAATTTATTAATCTCGTCACTATCAAATTGGAATCCTAAAGCCGTCAGCCGGTCTTTAAATGCATGGCGTCCGGAATGTTTTCCCAGGACAAGCGCATCTGCTGTTACACCGACAAGCTCCGGTGAAATAATTTCATAAGTGGACTTTTCTTTTAAGAAGCCGTCCTGATGGATGCCTGATTCATGAGCAAAGGCATTATCGCCAACAACCGCTTTATTACGCGGAACAGCCATACCTGTCAGCTTGCTTACTAAATCGCTTGTACGCTTAATCTCG
The DNA here is from genome assembly GCF_026790065.1 of Bacillus sp. N13C7. Lineage (GTDB taxonomy): Bacteria > Bacillota > Bacilli > Bacillales > Bacillaceae > Bacillus. The sequence continues at coordinate 179,580 of NZ_JALAMO010000001.1, forward strand.
TTCAATGTAATGCCTGTTTCAACTTGATAGAAATCTTTTCTGATATGAAGGGCGACGGCAATTTCCTCTAATGCCGCATTTCCGGCTCTTTCACCGATGCCGTTCACAGCACATTCAATTTGATCAGCGCCATTTTCAATGGCGGAAAGAGAGTTTGCGACTGCCATTCCCAAATCATCATGACAGTGGGCCGAAAGCTTTGCTTTGTAAATGTTCGGAACGTTTTCCTTCATATATTTAAAGATATTTCCGTATTCCGCTGGAGCCAGGTAGCCGACCGTGTCTGGAAGATTGATAACACTGGCGCCTGCGTCAATGACTTTCTCGACGATTTCTGCTAAAAACGGCAGTTCAGTCCGACAGGCATCTTCAGCTGACCATTGCACAACGGGAAAGCGCTCTTTTGCGTATTTCACCATTCCAACTGCTCTTTCTATCACTTGCTCACGAGTCATTTTCAGTTTGTGTTTCAAATGAATGTCCGATGTGGCAATAAATACGTGAATTCTTGGTTGAGCGCCATCCTTTAACGCTTCCCAAGCGGCATCAATATCACCTTTTACGCAACGGGCAAGACCAGTCACTGAACAATTTTTAATGGTTCTCGCAATTTCCTGAACAGCTAAAAAGTCACCTCGGGACGAAGCGGGAAACCCCGCTTCAATGATATCTGCCCCGAGTCTTTCGAGCTGCTTAGCTATGGCAAGTTTCTCCTGTGTATTTAAGTTCACGCCAGGGGACTGTTCACCATCACGAAGCGTCGTATCGAAAAAATTAATTTTGCGCAACGGAGACCACCGCTTCCTTCTTCTTGCCTTGTTTCACAAACGGCATCATTTCACGAAGCTTTCTTCCCACCACTTCGATTTGATGTTCGTTCTCGCTCGCATTGATGGCGTTGAAACGAGGACGGTTTACTTGGTTTTCGACGATCCACTCTTTTGCGAATGTACCGTTTTGAATATCTTTTAATACTTCTTTCATAGACTCTTTTACTTTAGCATCAACAACGCGAGGCCCTGATACGAAATCCCCCCACTGTGCTGTGTCAGAGATTGAATATCTCATTCCTGCAAGTCCTTCTTCGTACATAAGGTCTACGATTAATTTCAGCTCGTGCAGACACTCAAAGTATGCAAGTTCAGGCTGATAACCCGCTTCAGTTAATGTTTCAAATCCAGCTTTTACCAGAGCGCTCAATCCGCCGCAAAGAACTGCTTGCTCACCGAACAAATCTGTTTCTGTTTCTTCCTTAAATGTTGTTTCCAAAACGCCCGCTCTTGCGCCGCCAATTCCTTTTGCATATGCAAGGGCTTTGTCTCTTGCTTCTCCCGTCACATCTTGATAAATCGCGAACAATGCCGGTACGCCAGCACCTTGCTCGTATGTTCTTCTTACCAGGTGTCCCGGGCCTTTAGGCGCTACCAAGAATACATCTACATCTGCCGGAGGAACAATTTGATGGAAATGAACGTTAAATCCGTGAGCAAACACCAATGATTTTCCAGCTGTCAATTCATCTTTAATTTCAGCTTCATATACTTTTTGCTGCTGTTCATCAGGAAGCAAAACCATGATGATTTCAGCTTGGGCTGCCGCTTCTTTTACTGAAAATACTTTATGACCGTCTTCTTGAGCCTGAGTGAAAGATTTTCCTTGTCTAACACCGACGATCACGTCAACTCCGCTTTCTTTAAGGTTCAGGGCATGTGCGTGGCCTTGTGAACCGTATCCGATAACCGCTACTGTTTTTCCAGCCAATACGTTCTCTTTGATATCACCGTTATAATATACTTTTACCATTTCAATCTCTCCCTTGTTATGTTTTATACAATTGATATTGTTTTATTGGATGACGCCTTTTGCTGGGTTCCCCTCGCAAAAGCCGTTGTACCTGTTCTCGCGATTTCTTTAATGCCATAAGGTTTTAACAATTCAATAAGCGCTTCAATTTTGTTAGATTCGCCTGTCACCTGAACAACGATGCTGTCTCTGCTGACATCAACAACAGAGGCTCTGAACGGTTCTATGATTCCATTAATCTCTGATCTCGTTGACGGTGCGGAAACGACCTTGATTAAGGCCAGCTCCCTCTGGACAATCGATTGATTTGTGATGTCTGTGACTTTTAGCACATCAATCTGTTTGTTGAGCTGCTTTGTCAGCTGTTCAACATCATTTTCTCCTTCAACGTGAACCACAAAGGTGATTCTGGAAACGCCGGTTGTTTCTGTGTGTCCAACTGTAATGCTTTCAATGTTGTAATGTCTTTTTGTAAATAGACCGGTGATCCGGTTTAACACACCGGAACGGTTCACCACAGTCAATGTGATAATTCTTTTCAAGGTTTCACCCCCACCATTTCATGCAGCCCTTTCCCCGGAGCCACCATCGGGAATACTTTTTCTTCTCTGGCCACCCGCACGTCAATAACAACAGGTTCTCTTGAAGTTAATGCCTCTTCCAGCTTTTCTTTCGCTTCCGCTTCTGATGAAATTCTCATGCCTTTAATGCCATATGCTTCTGACAATTTGACAAAGTCAGGCTGAGAAGCGAATTTAGATTCTGAATAGCGTTCTTCATAGAAAATTTCCTGCCACTGTCTGACCATTCCGAGACAAGCGTTATTTAAAATCACGACTTTGACTGGAAGATTCAATTCGCGAATGACATCAAGTTCTTGGAGCGTCATTTGAAAACCGCCGTCTCCGAGAACTGCCACAACAGTAGCATCTTTATCAGCCAGCTGTGCGCCGATCGCTGCCGGAAGGCCGAATCCCATCGTTCCAAGTCCGCCTGATGTGACCCATCTATCTGCTTTTTGGAAAGGATAAAATTGGGCTGACCACATTTGATGCTGGCCGACATCCGTTGCGACAATGGCTTCTCCATTTGTAAATTGATGAATATATTCAATCAATTTCTGAGGTTTAAAACCCTCTTCTTCATTATCTACATACCAGAGCGGGTACTCTTCTTTCCATTCGGCGAGCTGTTTTTTCCATTCGCTTGAATCGCTTTGTTTGCCGTCTTGTTTGATCAGCTCCTGCAGGACAATTTTGCTGTCTCCGACTACAGGAATCTGTGTTTCCATGATTTTTCCGATTTCAGCCGGATCAATATCAATGTGGGCAATCTTTGCGTTTCTCGCAAAATGCTTCAGGTTTCCGGTGACGCGGTCATCAAAACGGGCGCCGATACTGATTAATAGATCACAGTCATGAAGGGCCATGTTCGCTGTATAAGTGCCGTGCATACCCGCCATTCCTAAGAAAAGCGGATGGTCTGCCGGGAATCCCCCGAGCCCCAACAGGGTGTGTGCCACAGGGATTTGCTGCTGTTCGGCATAATTTTTTAATTCTTCTGACGCTTTTCCGTGCAGTACGCCCGCACCAGCCAGGATTACCGGTTTCTTTGCGCTGCTTACTGCTTCCACAAGCTTGCGGATCTGCAAATAATTCGGCTCTGTTGTCGGCTGGTAGCCCGGGAGATTCATCTCGTGATCGTAGCTGAATTCTCCTTCAATTGTTGCTACATCTTTCGGAATATCAATCAATACAGGTCCGGGTCTTCCAGTTGTTGCAATATGGAACGCTTCTTTAATGATGCGCGGCAGATCTTCCGGCTGGCGAACCTGGTAGCTGTGTTTTGTCACCGGCATGGTAATTCCTAAAATGTCCGCTTCCTGAAATGCATCGCTGCCGATAACGGAGGTCGCTACCTGTCCTGTAAAGACAACTAATGGCAATGAATCAATCATGGCATCCGCAAGGCCTGTAACGAGGTTTGTTGCCCCCGGTCCTGACGTGGCAATGACGACACCCGGTTTTCCAGATACTCTTGCGTATCCTTCCGCTGCATGAATCGCACCTTGTTCGTGACGGGGAAGGATATGCACCATCCCAGAATTGTAGAGCTTATCATAGATTGGGAGTACTGCCCCGCCCGGATAACCGAATATCATTTCTACTTTCTCTTTTTTTAATGATTCAATCAGCATTAATGCTCCGCTCATCGTCTGTGTACATTTGGCAGATGCTGAATCCACATGTACATTAGTCCCCATTTTTAGTTCCTCCTTTTGGATTTTCATCCTCTAAAGATCATCTTTACATTAGCTAGATGGCTGATTATTCAATAAAAAAAGCCCTTCCGCCCACAATCAGCCGCGCAGTGAATGCGATAGCCAAAAGGGGCGAAAAGGCTCTTCTTTCCGCGGTACCACCCTTGTTTACGGCCTGTCATACGGCCGTCTCATGGATATTTCTATCCGCTTTAATAACGAGTGAATCAAGTCCACCCGGCCAAGTCCTACTATGGTTTCAGACTGGCACTCTGAGGCGAGTTCACCTTGTAAAGCTTCGCCGGTTCTCAGCTAACCCGGTTCTCTGTGGAAAACTTCAGCAAGGCTACTTATCCTCATCTGCGCTTTTCATATTCAGTATTCCGAAACAGTTTTTCAGCTGTTCAAGAATAACTTTTGTTCAGATTTTTTAAGGATCGAATTACGATCAATGTGTTTGTGAAGCTTGCGTTTATCTTTTGTTGAACTCATATTACGCCGCTTTGGACGCAGTGTCAACAGCATTTTTTAAAATTATTAGACAATTTTGATTAATCAATCTATATTGTATACGCTTTCATTATTGGTACATAGGCAATTGCAAATGTTAAAAGTTTTTATAATTTTTTTATTAATCTATCAATAATACACCGGAATTTTTCAATTCGATATAAATATGGCATATTTTATAACACACTATCATTCACATATCCATTGCAGCCTGACGGATCATCTTGCAAACCATTTCAATACGGAAAGGCACTTCGTTTAGTCCCCTGCATACATTAATGATATCTTGCAAAGAAAAGGTGATACGATGAATAAATCATTAGCTGACATCCAAGGGTTCCCCGCAGGCTTTCCCAGCTTGCCGCAGCCATTTTATCCGGCGGCTTCTGGCTTTTATCAGCAAGGCTTTCAGCCATTTGGAGGCTTTGGATACGGACAGCCGTACGGCCAAGCATACAGTCCGCTAAGCACTCCCTCTGCTATGTACTCCTCATTTCCATATGCTTCAGGATTTTACGGGCAGCAATTTGCAGGTGCTGGCTATAGCGCCCATGGCGGCGGTTTCAGTATACCGGCAACGCACACCGGAGGATTCAGCGGAGCAGCCGGTGTACACGGAGGCTTTAGATATTAAAGAATACCACAAGGGCCGAACATCTATTTCGGCTCTTTTTTTGCTTTGAAACGTCTAATCATTCTAAAGAATAATCCCACTGTCAGATTTTCTGTCTTTCTATTTGGAAACAGAACGGAATATGATTAAGATGAAATGAAAATACATTCTGCAAATCAACAAGTTTCTGAGGAGGAACTAGAATTGTATATAAAAACAGATGATTTAACTGGACATCAAGTGATCTCACTTGTGAAGGAGCATTTACATAGCATGACACTCATCTCCCCGCCAGAAAGCATTCACGCCTTAGGTTTAGAAAGACTCAAAGAGCCTGAAATCACATTTTGGAGCGCATGGGAGGGTGATGAACTAGCCGGCTGCGGAGCGCTTAAAGAACTGGACAACCGGCATGGAGAAATCAAATCAATGCGGACGTCTGCATCCTTTTTAAGAAAAGGCGTTGCCAAACAGATTCTCCAGCACATCATAGAGGAGGCTGGGAAGCGAGGCTATGAGCGGTTAAGCTTGGAAACGGGTTCAATGGCTTCATTTGAGCCGGCAAGAAAATTGTATGAAAGCTTCGGTTTTCAGTACTGTGAACCTTTTGCAGACTATGTTGAAGATCCGAACAGTATGTTTATGACGAAGAAATTGTGAGGCGTTTTTTATGAGGATAGATACGTGCAGGGGAGGATTTCTTATCTATCCTATATATAATCTAATTCCCCAAAAATTTAATTGAGAAAAAGCACTTAACAAAATCGGTTATTGCTTTATTATACAAAAACCATCCAGCACTGCACTGGATGGTTTTTGTATGAATTATTTATATTTATTTACTTCATACATCAAAATGTTCTTAAACACAACATAATCCTTTTTACTTTCAAAAGGCCCTTTGTTGTTGTCATGCTCATCAATTTCATAAAAGCCTGGTCCCTCTCCAGCATCACGTTGCTTGTACCATTTTAGGAACCCGTTCACTTCTTTCATGGGAAGCTGATACTCTTTTTGCAAACCGTTTACCATTGTGATAACTAGGAGAGCGTCTCCGTCTTCTGCTGAATTATCCTCAGAAGGATCAGAAGGTGTTGTTGATCCTTTATCCTTATCTCCCGGACTCTCCTCCGAATCGAATGGTATGTTTAAATCCTTTAATGAAATTGACATAACTGATTTAAAATTAGAGGCTGCATTTCCAGTAAAACTGGATGTTTCCTCTCTTCCACCGATTACGTAAAGAGTATCATCAATAATGGCAGAAGAATGAGCCATTCTGTATGGGGCTTTAGGGTTTGTTACTGCTGTAACCGATTGACTTTTAGGATCGTACACCTTAATTCGGTTTACACCTCCTGTCATCAGTATTTTTCCTTTATAAACAAGCGCAGAATAATATCCTGCTGTAAATCCTTTACCATTTTTTGTCCAGCTATCTTTTTCTGGATCATAGACATAAACAATTTGGGGAATTAATTGCGTTCCGCCAAGGATATATAGTTTATTATCGATAACCGCTGTAGAAGCCGCAGTTGCTTCATAATCTAACTTCTGTTTTTTCTCCCATTTCTTCGTTTCGAGATCGTAACTGTAAGTGGTTGCATATGAGTTATTTTCATAACCTACAACATAAATTTTCTTTCCAATAGCTTCTGCATAAATCTTATAAGCTGGAACCTTTTTTTCAAAAGGAAGATCATCCAATTTCTCCCACGTATCTTTTTTTGGATCATATGCTTCTATTGTGTTGACAGCTCCATCGTTTGACATTCCACCCATGACATAAATTTTACCCTCAACTGTAACAGTCGCAGCTCCTCCCCTCTCTGTGGGCATGTCGGCTTTTTTTGTCCATTCATTTGTTTTAGGATCGTAGACAAACGTTTGATTCCCATAAGTACCTTGTTTTTGCGTCCCGCCACCAATCACATATATCTTTCCATCTACTACACTGCTGCTTGCACCGACACGCGGCTCAGGCAAATCTGCTCTTTCTTTCCATTCAACCGTTTCCGCGCTAACTGTCTGGAGCGATTGACATAGCGTAATAACGAATAAGAAAAAAACAATGAACCACTTTTTCAAAAGAAAACACTCCTTTTATTAAATTGTTTTACTTAACAAATATCGGCATAACTATGAATTTTTTCATATCATTTCCGGAATATTCATTTTTCAGGAAATTCATAGAATAAAAGATTTGCTCTGAAAAAACACGAATGTTTTCAATTTTGTTTATTTTAAAAAGCAGCGGGAATTACAAACGACATGAACGATAAAATGTAAAATTGATAAAGGAGGAGATTGATATGAAAAGCATAGTTGGTGTATACGAAACTCCGCAGGAAACAATCGCAGCAATTGAAGGCTTATTAACAAAAGGGTATGATTCTGACGACATTTCTGTTGTGACAAGCCGGCGAGATACAGATTATCTTGAATCACGAACAGGAACAGAAGTCAATCAAGCCATCGATGCACATGAGGGCGATTCTGAATCTTTTTTCGATAAACTGAAAGATTATTTCACAATGGATGATACTGCTGCACACAGCAAAGCATTATCAGACTTGGATATTAAAACCGATGAAATAGACAAGTATCAAGAGGATTTGGATGACGGGAAACTTCTGGTAGCCGTCGATACAGATGCAGATGCAGATGTAAATGCTCCTATCGATAACGGCAATGCCCTTTCAGGCGCTTTTTCAAGCACAAATGAAATGGCGGATTATACAACGAAAGAAGAAAAAACGATGCCGCTCCGGGAAGAACAGCTGAAGGTCGATAAGGAAGACGTTCAAACCGGTGAAGTAGAGATAGGAAAAGAAGTGAAAACAGAAAAAAGAGATATGGACATTCCTGTGAGACATGATGAAATTTATGTCGAACGCCGTCCAGTGGATGAAAATAAAGCCGATGCTTCTCCCGTCAACGATTCGGAAGAGATTAGAGTTCCAATCGTTGAGGAAAAGCTTGAAGTGACTAAAAAACCGGTTGTCACTGATGAAGTGGTTGTCGGCAAACGCACTGTTGAAGAAAATGAACATATTTCTGAAACGGTGAAGAAAGAAGAACCTCGCCTGAATAAAGAGGGAAAAGTTGACGGCTTGGATGATGATACGTTAAATAACAAATAAAAATTATAAACCGACAACAAAAAACCTCAAATCCTTAAGGATTTGAGGTTTTTCTTTTGGTACGTCCCAGGAGAGATTCGAACTCCCGACCGACGGCTTAGAAGGCCGTTGCTCTATCCAGCTGAGCTACTGGGACATGTTTTGTTTTTTGTTTTTTGTTTTTTGTTTTTCGCTTTAACTATCAGCGACAAGATTTATTATATATGGGATGCAACAATAAGTCAACGGTTTTTTTAGAATTTTTTTCATGAGGAAGAAAATTTTCTTCCTCATGACATTTTCATAGTGTAACCCGGTTTTGCAGATCCTCAATTTCATGGCCTGCTTGGTCGTAAAAACGCACTGCCGCAGCATCATTTTCTAATGTCAGTATAGCATAGCTTTCTGTCCTGCGCACCCTAGGAAGCCGGATGCTGCCTGGATTAATCATCAGTTTTCCGCGCAGCACTTCGCTTCCCGCGATGTGCGAATGGCCGAAACAGATAATATCCGCTCCTAGCTCCTCTGCACGATAGTATACGTTTAACAAGGTCTGTTTTATACCATGAAGGTGGCCGTGCGTGACCAGTATTTTTTTTGAACCGGCAGTCAGAAGAAGCTCGTCCTTAAAATCGCCGGCAAAATCACAATTGCCTTTGACAACCGCATAAGGCTCCAATGCCGGATGCCCGGTATCAAGCTCAGAGTCTCCGCAATGAATCATGAGATCAACTTCTGTTTCATGTCGTTTCGCGATGGTTTGGAGTTCTTCTTCAAGGCCATGGCTGTCACTGATAATCAGCACGTTCATTACAAGGTTCCCCCTTATGCCTCCAAAAGCTTAGCCAGCTTTTTAAGCGCGTCAGCCCTATGGCTGATTTTATTTTTTTCATCACTTGTCAGTTCGGCCATCGTCTTATCTTTATCTTTCACAATGAAGATTGGGTCATAGCCAAAGCCGTATTCTCCTCTGGGCTCATCAGCGATATATCCTTCCACATGGCCTTCGACTGTTTTTGTTTCCTCTCCTGGGATACTCACAGCAAGTGCGCATCGGAAACGGGCCGTGCGCTGTTCTTTTTCGATCCCTTTCAGCTCGCTGAGCACTTTATCGATATTTGCCTGGTCGTCTTTCTGCTCCCCTGCATAACGGGCTGAATAAACCCCGGGTCTGCCGCCAAGATTATCGATGGATAGACCGGAGTCGTCCGCAATCACCATTTTGTTCACTGCTTTGGCAACAGCTTCTGCTTTCAGTATGGCATTTTCTTCAAACGTATGGCCTGTTTCCTCAATTTCTTCTGTGAAGCCAATTTCAGCTAAAGATTTGACATCATAGCCTTTTGGCTCAAGGATCTCTTTAAATTCCTTCACTTTTCCCAGATTATGTGTCGCAATAATTGCTTCTTTCATGATGATCAAGCCTTTCTGTCTTTATTTCAGTTCTGGCAGAGAATCACCCAGCACTTCTTTTTGCTTGTCAATCAGCTCCTGAATGCCTTGTTCCGCAAGACCGAGAAGACCGTTTAGATCCTCCCTTGAAAAAGTCGCCTCTTCCCCGGTTCCCTGCAGCTCCACAAAGCGGCCGCTGCCTGTCATAATGACATTCATGTCAACTTCAGCGGAGGAATCTTCTTCATAATTTAAATCTAACAAAATTCCCTGCTCCTTATCAATTCCGACAGAGATCGCAGCAAGAAAATCAGTGATTGGGTTTGTCTTGACCGTCCCCGCTTTGATCAGCTTGCCAACCGCAATCGCCATGGCAAGAAATGCACCTGTGATGGAAGCTGTTCTTGTTCCGCCATCTGCCTGAATGACATCACAGTCAATCCAAATCGTCCGTTCACCGAGCTTTTCTAAATCTACAACTGCCCGAAGCGCGCGGCCGATCAGGCGTTGAATTTCCATTGTTCTGCCGGAAATTTTCCCCTTAGAAGATTCTCTGATTGTTCTTTGGTTTGTTGCCCGCGGCAACATGCTGTATTCAGCAGTAATCCAGCCTTTTCCCCCGCCCCGCAAAAACGGCGGCACGCGATCCTCAACAGACGCGTTGCAGATTACTTTTGTATTTCCCGCTGTTATTAGAACAGAACCTTCCGGATGGCTGATAAAATCCAAATCGAATGTGATTGGGCGCAGCTCATCATGTTGTCTTCCGTCATGTCTCATGTTTTACCTCCGATTGTATGTACATAAACCATTTTTGTCCCGGAATTGAATAAAGAAAGAGGCAGCCGGAACGCTAACCTCTTTCTTTCTAGTATATCAAAAATCCCAATTTAAAAACTACCCGTATTCACTTGAGAAGGTCTGGAGACCGGTTCTGTGAGCTTTTCGCCTTTTTCATTTACAAGCTCTGATTTTCCGTTCACTTTAACAGAGACGCTTTTTACTTCCGGCTGTTCTGTTAACGTTAGCACAATGCTGTTCAGTACTTCTGAAGAAATCATCTTCGTCTTTTCATCAGCGCTGCCGAATATAGATTGATTGAAATCTAACGTCACACGCCCATCTTTGATTTTCGGCTTGCTGACCAGCTTTACGTCTTCACTAAAATCCGTTAACAGCCCGCTCACCTTGCTTGGGCCTTTGGCCAATTCATTGATGGCTGCTGTAATGTCGTCTTTTTCCGAATTGTCGATTCGTTTCGTCACCGGCACGTAGTATTCACTGTCTTCGTTTTCCGCCAAATAGTAGACTGTCAGCGGGTGGGTCGCAGTGAGATCATTTACACCGGCAGTTTCTAAATTAATGCCGTCTTTGCGGCTTAAATCATCTGAGATCGGCGTTCCTCCCACAGGCATCTCCTTCAGTTCATGCCCGTTGATTCTCAGCTTCACTTTATCTATCGAACTGAATTGCGTCAGCGTCCACGTCACAGATTGAACGATTTTCTGTTCGTCTTCTTTCTTATAATTTTTGAATTCATTAGAGAAATCAGCTATCGCAGTCCCATCTTTTTTGATGTCAACGTTAACGGTTGTGTCAGCCGGCAATACAGCTCTGAAGCCATTCGGGAGAATTTCTGACACAGGACCGCCCTGTACGAGGTATTCAAGCGCCTGCTTGGCCGTGCTCTCACTTTTCGGAAGAGGCAGCGTTTGCGCAACGACATACCCGTTTTTATCAATGAGATAAAGCTCCCTCATGACAGTAGATGAGGCTTGATCCGCTTTTGCGGTATCACTTTTTTTACTTTCTGTTTTTTCGGCTGCTGTTGTATTTGAATTGGCACCCGCTTCATCGTTCACGAATGTAACGTCTTGAGGCGGATCAATTTCCTCGGCCGCCTTATCAGATTGAAACAAACCGCATCCGGATAAAAGCAAGGCAGAGGTGAGACAAGTGGCACCAATGACTGCAGGTCCTTTTTTCAGCATACTTTTCCCTCCTAAGGATGTTTGTACTATTATGTATACGAGCCTCTTTAGGAAATAGACCGAAGAATTCCGGCAAAACAGAAAAAACCCGCAACATACCGTTGCGGGCAAAACTATCTTCTAATCGGTTCTTGCAGTGAGATGCATTCCACATGGCCCACCTCATGGCCAAACCAATCGTCCGCGATTTTCGCAAACTGATCACGTTCTCCTGTTGTCAGGAACTGATGGTCCGGGGCAAACGGGGACTGATTCAGCAGCCCTTTATATGAGAGAATCGTACTGACTTCCCGGGCTGTTTCATCGCCGGACGAAATGATGTTTACGTGCTCTCCCATATATCGCTGAATGGCATCTTTTAAAATCGGATAATGGGTACAGCCTAAGATCAGCGAATCAATCGATGTGTCTTTTAACGGATGCAGCGATGCTTTGACAATCTCGTCTGCTGTTTTGTCGAGAAACTTCCCGCTTTCCACAAAAGGCACAAGCAGAGGACAGGCAAGGTTCTCAACCTTCAGGTCAGGATTTAATGCCAAAAGTGCCTCTTCGTACGCATTGCTCTTAATTGTATTCTCTGTGCCGATGACACCGATATGCTGATTCCCCGTCACTTTTATCGCTGCTCTCGCACCCGGCTGGATCACTCCGACCACCGGTATGCCAACGCTGCGCTGGATGTCTTCTAATGCGATCGCTGTTGCTGTGTTGCAGGCGATCACGAGCATTTTGATATGGTGGTTTTCGAGTAAATAATTCGTCAGCTCCCACGTATATTGAAGCACTTCTTCTTCAGGACGCGGACCGTATGGACACCGTTTTGTGTCCCCAACGTAGATAATATTTTCTTTTGGTAGCTGTCTCATGATTTCCTTTGCAACGGTTAAACCGCCAACCCCGGAATCAATGACTCCTATTGGTTGCTCCAACAAAATCGCCTCATTTTCTCTTCATTTCATGCTGCAGTTTCATCAATGATTTTTCGAAGATGGCTATTTCTTCATCTGTAAACGTTTCGAACATATCACGCAGATATTCCTGTCTTTTTGTAATGACCTCTTGGATAATCCGTTCTCCTTCAGGCAGCAGATGTATCCGGACAACACGTCTGTCGGCCGGGTCCTTGACCCGCTCGACAAGCTCATTTTTTTGCATGCGGTCGATTAAGTCCGTTGTCGTGCTGCATGCCAAATACATTTTGCCAGATAGTTCGCCGATTGTCATATCTCCTAATTCATAAAGCCATTGCAGGCCGACAAATTGCGGCGGCGTAATCGCATATTGATTAAGGATTTCTCGTCCTTTTTGCTTAATGATCGCGGCAATGTGGCGGAGTGACTTTTCAATGTCCGCAACATGCTCCAAAGGTTTTGATGTCATTTGTCCATCCCTCACTCAAGGATCTCTTACGCAGAAAAGCGTTCCGTGTCTATTTTCCTTCTTTTTTGAAGAAAATGCAAGACTCGCGGGAGAGAAAACAGAGGACTTTAGGCAAACAACATGACGTATAAAAATTCGGTTCACACTTGGCCATCTAAATTCTGCATGGCTCGAACTAACCGAACAAACAGCAATAACCGGCTCCTTCCTGAAAAGAAGGAATACCGGCAAGGATTAAAGCTCTAGCTCACCCATTCTAAGAAGCTCAACAACGGCTTGCGAACGCCCTTTCACACCCAATTTCTGCATGGCATTTGAAATATGGTTTCGAACGGTTTTCTCACTGATAAATAGCTCGCTTGCAATCTCCTTTGTTGTCTTATCTTGAACGAGCAATTCGAACACTTCTCTTTCTCTTTTCGTTAGCAGCGGCTTCGATTGAAATTCTTTCTCCTTCAAGTATTGTAACCCTCCTTGCTAAGGTGAGAGCGAATCAGAAACGAATGGGTTTTGATATAGTCGAGATATCATATGTAAGAAGGGCGCAGGAGGTGACGTTTACAAAAGAATTAGTTTATCGTGTATGGAGAAGCGTTTCTTTTTCTTCATCCGTCCAGCTGACAGCCTTGCCGTTTTCCTTGGAGATTTGGACCATCACGACTGCTCCGGTGAAGCAGGGCTCGCCCTTGCTGTTTTCTCCGAGATAATGCAAGGTAAGTGATGAGCTGCCGACGGCACTTGTTTTCACATAGATGCGAAGCTCTTCATAAGGCATGACTTGGCGCAGATAATCGCATTGCTGGCTCGCCACGACTGTCATGGTCTGTTTGTTTTGATTCATCATGTTCAGCCTTTTAAAATAAGAAATCCGTGCCTCCTCAAAATATATAAAAGGGGTTACATTATTCATATGGCCAAACATGTCCGTCTCGGAAAATCGCACGGATACTTCATTAAAAAAAGAAAAGGACGCTTTCCATTCTTGAAACGGCATATCAATATATGCGGGAAGCTTCATCTTTACTCATCTCCTTATTGTTAAAAAAACCTCTCCCATGCGGAAGAGGTTTTTTCTTCTTAGACTCTGTCGCTTCCGAAGAAATTGCGGAACGCTTGTAAGTTTGTATCTCTGTTTAAGGCTGCAATTGAAGTGGTGAGCGGAATGCCTTTCGGACAGGATTGAACGCAGTTTTGCGAGTTGCCGCAATCTGCAAGGCCGCCTTCATCCATCAATGCTTCTAACCGGTCAGATTTATTCATGGCGCCTGTCGGATGTGCGTTAAACAGGCGGACTTGAGACATCGGTGCCGGTCCCATGAACTTCGATTTGCTGTTCACATTCGGACAGGCTTCGAGGCATACGCCGCACGTCATACATTTTGACAATTCATATGCCCATTGACGGCGTTTTTCCGGCATTCTCGGTCCCGGTCCTAAATCGTACGTACCGTCAATCGGTATCCATGCTTTTACTTTTTTCAATGAATCAAACATTCTGCTGCGGTCGACCTGTAAATCACGCACGACTGGGAATGTTTTCATTGGTTTTAAGCGGATCGGCTGTTCAAGCTGGTCGATAAGTGCCGTACAAGACTGGCGGGGCTTTCCGTTTATGACCATTGAACATGCGCCGCATACTTCTTCAAGACAGTTCATATCCCATGTAACAGGGGTTGTCTTTTCACCTTTCGCGTTAACCGGGTTCCGGCGAATTTCCATCAGAGCGGAAATGACGTTCAGGTTCGGGCGGTATGGAATCTCAAATTCTTCATCGTAAGGCGTGCTGTCGGCTGTATCTTGACGTGTGATAATAAATCGTATGGTCTTTTTCTCACTCATGATTATTTCGCCACCTTCTTCTTCGAGTAATCCCGTTTCCGAGGCGCTATCAGAGAGACATCGACATCCTGATACTCAAATTCTGGCGCTTCATACGGGCTTACATGTTTAGCCATTGTTGTTTTGAGCCATTCATCATCATTACGTTCAGGATAATCCGGTTTATAATGGGCGCCCCTGCTTTCATTGCGGTTGTAAGCGCCAAGGGTAATCACCCTCGCAAGCTGAAGCATGTTCGAGAACTGGCGTGTGAACATTGCCCCCTGGTTGCTCCATTTTGTCGTGTCATTGATGTTGATCTTTTTAAACCGCTCCATTAATTCCTGAATTTTGTCATCCGTTTTCAAAAGCTTGTCATTATGGCGGACAACCGTTACGTTCGCCGTCATCCACTCACCGAGCTCTTTGTGAAGAACATAAGCATTTTCGGTTCCGTCCATACTCATAATCTCAGCCCATTTTTCTTCTTCTTTTTTGACGTGAGCGTCGAATAAAGATGAAGACATGTCTTCTGCAGAAGATTCTAAGCCGTTTACATATTTCACCGCATTCGGTCCAGCCACCATTCCTCCGTAAATTGCGGAGAGCAGGGAGTTTGCTCCCAAACGGTTGCCGCCGTGCATAGAGTAATCACATTCTCCAGCTGCAAACAGCCCAGAGATGTTTGTCATTTGATCGTAATCCACCCATAAACCGCCCATAGAATAATGGACCGCCGGGAAGATTTTCATCGGAAGCTTCCGCGGGTCGTCTCCCATGAATTTCTCATAAATCTCAATGATACCGCCAAGCTTAATGTCAAGCTCTTTCGGATCTTTATGAGACAGATCGAGATACACCATGTTTTCGCCGTTAATGCCGAGCTTCTGGTTTACACATACATCAAATATTTCGCGTGTCGCAATATCACGCGGCACCAGGTTTCCGTAAGCCGGATATTTTTCCTCCAGGAAATACCACGGTTTACCGTCTTTATATGTCCACACGCGTCCGCCTTCACCGCGCGCTGATTCACTCATCAGTCTTAGTTTGTCATCACCCGGTATGGCTGTCGGGTGGATTTGAATGAATTCTCCGTTTGCATAATACGCTCCCTGCTGATAAACGATTGATGCAGCAGATCCTGTATTAATCATGGAGTTAGTTGACTTTCCAAAAATGATTCCCGGTCCGCCCGTCGCCATAATGACAGCGTCAGAACGGAAGGATTCAATTTGCATGTTTGTCAGGTTTTGCGCCACAATTCCGCGGCAGGTTCTGTCATCATCTAATACAGCGCCAAGGAATTCCCAGCCTTCGTATTTTGTGACCAGACCCGCAACTTCGTATCTGCGCACTTGCTCGTCCAGTGCGTAAAGAAGCTGCTGCCCCGTCGTCGCACCCGCATAAGCTGTTCTGTGGTGCTGTGTACCCCCGAATCGGCGGAAATCAAGGAGCCCTTCAGGCGTCCGGTTAAACATAACGCCCATCCGGTCTAATAAGTGGATGATCGAAGGCGCCGCTTCACACATCGCTTTGACTGGCGGCTGGTTGGCAAGAAAGTCTCCCCCATATACCGTATCATCAAAATGTTCCCACGGAGAGTCACCTTCCCCTTTTGTATTGACCGCTCCGTTTATGCCGCCTTGCGCACAAACTGAATGAGAACGTTTGACAGGAACGATGGAAAACAGCTTAACCGCCATTCCTGATTCCGCTGCTTTAATTGTCGCCATGAGGCCGGCAAGACCCCCGCCGACTACGATAATGCTTGATTGACTCATGATAGCCCCTCTCCCTCTAGTAATCTAGTACTCTTATACAAATGCAAAAATCGCTTTTAAGCCTACGTATGACAGTGCAACAAAGATAATCAGCGTAACGTATGTCGAAATTCTTTGAGAACGAGGCGTTACCGTGATGCCCCATGTAACAGCGAAAGACCATAAACCGTTCGAGAAGTGGAAAATTGTTGATAAAACACCGACAATGTAAAAGCCAAGCATAGCCGGAGAGCTTAAAATATTCGCCATCATATCGAAATTGACTTCAGCGCCCATTTGTGCGGCAATGCGGGTCTCCCACACGTGCCAGCTTACAAAAATGAGGGTGATGATACCGGTTACACGCTGCAGGACGAAGAGCCAGTTTCTCATATAGCTGTATTGGCCTGCGTTATTTTTTGCAGTAAACGCTATGTACACACCATAAACTGCATGATAAATTAATGGTAAGAAGATAATAAAAATTTCCAAAGCATACCTGAAAGGCAGACTATCCATAAAATGAGCAGCATTATTGAATGCTTCAGCGCCCCTTGCGGCAAACTGGTTGACGACTAAATGCTGAATGAGAAAGATGCCGACCGGTATAACGCCAAGCAAGGAATGCAATCTTCGAAAATAAAACTCTCTGTTCCCAGACATTACTTTACCCCCTGTTTGATAAGTGCAAAATGTGCTAAATCTCTTCCCCCACTTCTTTCAATTGTAAGCACTTTATTAAGATTTATTGACAATTTCATTTTACTCCTCCCTCAAAAGGGCGTCAAGAAAACGCGTACATAAATTATAATTTTCCGAATTGATTAGTTGATTTAAAAATTTTATTTTATCAATATATATTTCTGCTTAATTTTTCATTAGAATTACAGGATCATTCTGTAATCCTCCCCCCTGTTTGGGCTATAATATACGAAGGAGAGAGGGGAGACAGATATGAAGTCTAAATATGAAGCATCTATTGATCACCTAAAAGAAATTGAAATGAACGCCTATGCCTACGAACTAATACGAGAGATCGTTCTCCCAGATATGCTTGGCCAAGATTACTCTTCCATGATGTATTGGGCTGGAAAACATCTCGCCCGTAAGTTTCCTCTTGAATCATGGGAGGAATTTCCGGCCTTCTTTGAAGAAGCAGGCTGGGGAACTCTCACCAACGTAAGCGCTAAAAAACAGGAGCTTGAATTTGAACTTGAGGGGCCGATCATTTCCAACCGGCTTAAACATCAGAAAGAACCTTGCTTTCAGCTGGAAGCCGGTTTTATCGCTGAACAAATTCAATTAATGAATGATCAGATTGCCGAATCATATGAACAAGTGAAAAAGAGAGCCGATAAAGTGGTTCTGACTGTGAAATGGGATATGAAAGACCCAGTGTAATCAAAAAGGCGGTGACTGCATAGTCCCGCCTTTTTGATTGCCATTACACAGCTGAAGGGTGTTTTGAAAGCTCAAATGCATCGTGGAGCGCTTCGACTGCTTTCACCATGTCATTTTCGCTTACCACTGTTGACACTTTGATTTCAGATGTGCTGACCATTTTGATTAAAATGTTTTTTTCCGCCAGTACAGCAAACATTTCAGCCGCTACACCAGGGTTTGAGACCATCCCGGATCCGACAATGGAGACTTTAGCCAATTTGCTTTCTGTCTCAATTTTTTCGTATTCAAGCGCGTCTTTATATTCTTCAAGCACCGCAACGGTTTGGTCTGCGTCTTCTGTTTTGACAGAGAAGGAAATTCCGGTCTGATTGTCTCCGGCCTGCGTTTGGATAATGATATCCACGTTAATGTTTCTTTTGGCAAGCGTTGTAAAAATAGTAGACAAAGTTGTCAGGCCGCCAGTCAGCCCGTAAATGGTTACCCGTGTGATTTGATCTTCGAACGCAATGCCTCTGACAATTAAATTTTGCTCCATGGATGATTCCTCCTCAATTAATGTTCCCGCTTCTGTTTCTGTGCTTGAACGCACTTCTAAAGGCACTTGGTAATTTTTTGCGAATTCAACGGCTCTCGGATGAAGAACGCCGGCGCCTAAATTGGCTAGCTCGAGCATTTCATCGTATGAAATGCCGGCAAGCTTTCTCGCTGATTTCACATAGCGCGGATCGGTTGTAAACACTCCGGGCACGTCTGTGTAAATGTCACATTTATCCGCTTTTAATGCGGCAGCCAAAGCAACTGCTGTTGTATCTGAACCGCCCCGGCCCAATGTCGTGATTTCACAATCCTCCGTCATGCCTTGGAATCCTGCGACAATAACAACCTTTCCTTGCTCAAGCTGATCTGCTAAAACCGAAGTGTCGATATCTGTAATTCTGGCGTTCCCGTGAACGGCTTCCGTGCGGATTCCCGCCTGCCAGCCAGTATAGGACACAGCGTCATAGCCTTTTTCCTGCAGTGCCATTGAAAGCAGGGAAATGGTAACCTGCTCGCCTGTTGCCAGCAGCATATCCATTTCACGTTTGCTCGGCTGGTCAGAAATTGCTTTTGCAAGGCTGACCAATTCGTCAGTGGATTTTCCCATAGCCGAAACGACAACAACGACTTGATGGCCTTTCTGTTTTTCAGCAATCGCGCGGTTTGCCGCATTTTGAATTTTTTCGACTGAGCCGACGGAAGTCCCTCCGAATTTTTGTACGATAAGACCCATGTATTACCACCCTTTACATTTTGGTTCGTGCGGGTGAGGAGAAAGAGCGCTTTGTCCACAATAAAAAAAGCAATGAGAGGAATTGCTCTCATTGCTAATCAATTAATCATCATGAATGATTATGAACAACGAGATAGCCCTCCAAGAAAATGATTTCTTGACAGCCTTACATTTATTCAATGCACGGCCAGCAAATAATACCGATGGGGTTTTATTTGCTTCGGCGACGCTCCCCTTTCAGCCTTTTTCACAGAATCCATCTTTCTCCAAAGGCTTACTCTTGAAGTTCGCACCTCTATCTTCACCATATAACACGATCTAACTTTGAAATTAGTTCACATTTTATCAGATCTTTTTTAAAAGGACAACATTATTTTTGCAATTTTTCGTAAAGAAGTTGAGCCGCCGCTGAGGGAACGCCCGCTTTTTTGATGTCCTCAAGGCTTGCTTCCTTCATTTTTTTTACGGAACCGAAATGCTTTAACAGCATTTTCTTTCTTTTCTCCCCGATACCCGGGATGTCGTCCAATACGGATTGAAACGCGCTTTTTCCGCGGATTTGCCTGTGAAAGCTGATCGCAAAACGGTGCACCTCGTCCTGAATCCGCTGCAGGAGGTAAAATTCCTGGCTGTTTCGCTCCAGATACACCGCCTCCAACGGATCCCCGATCAGTAAATTTGAGGTTCTGTGCTTTTCGTCTTTCGCTAAACCGGCGATCGGGATATCTAAGCCGAGTTCATTTTCAATGACATCCCTTGCAGCATTGATCTGCCCTTTTCCTCCGTCGATGATGATCAGATCAGGCAGCGGCAGGTTTTCACGAAGCACTCTCGTATAGCGTCTTCTGACAACCTCTCTCATCGAACCGTAATCATCCGGCCCTGTAACGGTTTTGATTTTATATTTGCGGTATTCCTTTTTGTTCGGTTTGCCGTCGATAAACACGATCATCGCGGAAACCGGATTTGTCCCCTGTATGTTTGAGTTATCAAACGCTTCAATTCTGTAAGGCGTATAAATATTTAATGCATCTCCCAGTTTTTGCACAGCACCGATGGAACGTTCCTCATCCCGTTCGATTAAGGAGAATTTTTCTTTCAGCGCTATTTTCGCATTTTTATGGGCCAGCATGAGCAGTTCTTTCTTCGGGCCTTTCTTAGGTTGGTGGACGTTTGTTTCCAGCAGCTGCTCAATCATGGATTGATCTACGCTGTCCGGCACCAAAATTTCTTTCGGAAGGAAGTGGTTGTTTTTTGAATAGAATTGCCCGATGAATGTAAGAAACTCTTCATCTGCTTCCTGATAGAGCGGAAACATGCTGACATCGCGTTCAATGAGCTTCCCTTGGCGGATGAAAAAGACCTGTACGCACATCCAGCCTTTATCATATGCGTAGGCAAATACGTCACGGTCGACTAGATCGTTCATCGTCATTTTTTGTTTTTCCATCGTTGACTCAATATGGGCGATTTGGTCACGAAACTCTTTTGCCCGTTCAAACTCAAGATTCTCGGCAGCTTCACGCATTTTCTCTTCAAGTTCTTTTTTGACCTCATTATAGCCGCCCTTTAAGAAACGGGTAATGCTCTCAACCAGCTCTCTGTTCGTCTCTTCGGAAATGTCCTTTACGCACGGAGCGAGACATTGGCCCAGGTGATAGTAAAGGCACACTCTGTCCGGCAGCTTGGAGCATTTTCTGAGTGGATACAGCCGGTCGAGCAGTTTTTTTGTTTCCCTTGCTGCCTGTACATTCGGGTACGGCCCGAAATAGCGCCCTTTGTCTTTTTTGACATTGCGGGTGACAATCAGCCTTGGGTGGCGTTCATGGGTGAGTTTTATGAAAGGATAGGTTTTGTCGTCTTTGAGCATGACGTTGTATTTCGGATCATGCTTTTTGATGAGATTCATTTCTAAAATAAGCGCTTCAAGATTGGAGGACGTCACGATATATTCAAAATCCTCGATTTCCGTCACAAGCCTTTGTGTTTTCGCATCGTGAGAACCGGTGAAGTAGGAGCGCACTCTGTTTTTCAGCACCTTTGCTTTTCCTACGTAGATCACAGTCTGCTGCCGGTCCTTCATGAGATAACACCCGGGCTGATCGGGAAGGAGGGCGAGTTTTTCTTTCAGTTGTTTGTTCATATGTTACCCTTCCTTATGTTTAATCCTTTATTTCCAGTTTAACACGAACGTTTGTTTTTCTCTATGATTCACGATTGGCGAATAAAAAAAGCGATCCCTCCATCGGAATCGCTCTGGCATGTAAGCAGCCGAAAATTAAAGATGTTTGTTTACAAGCTCTTGAAGCGCTTCTTTCGGTTTGAAGCCGACTGAAGTTTCAACTACTTCGCCGTCTTTTAACACGAGAAGTGTCGGGATGCTCATAACGCCGTATTTTCCGGCAGTTTCTTGGTTCTCATCCACGTCGATTTTTACGATTTTCAGTTTGTCTCCCATTTCTTGATCAAGTTCTTCAAGAACAGGTGCAATCATTTTACAAGGTCCGCACCAAGGAGCCCAGAAGTCTGCCAGTACGACGCCTTCGCTTGTTTCAGCTGAGAAAGATTGATCAGTTGCTTTTACGATAGCCATTATTGAATTCCTCCAATTGTGAAATGATGATTTTTAGTATAGCATCTCCCATTCGTTCACGCTATTTTAATGCTTACAAATTATTTTTTCCTGATCACAACCGGTTTACTCATTTTTATCTGGATTGAATGGGATATGTCAGCTTTCATTAAAACACAAATCTTATAATGGCTCCGATCACTACAATAGCCCCAATAATCATTAAAATGGTACGAAGCATAGGGTCACATCTCCTCTTCACTGTCATGTACTTTACCATGCCCTGCCGAAGCTGTTTTAAAACCTGAAAAAGAGCGCCGGCATGAAGCGGCGCTCTCGCAAAGTTTAAGAATCAGCATGCAGTGTGAGTAGGACGACTGACATTGGCGGCAGTTTTACTTTCAATTTGTTTTTGTTGAGCGTATAGCGGCTGAAAGATTCCGGTTTGACGTGATGAGGATCGTCAAACGTATTATGCGCATTCATTTTTTCTGCCGTGAGAATGACTCCGGAATGGTCCGCTGTCTTGTGAAAGCCTCTCAGCTCAATCTCAGCCTCTGCTTTGTTTTGGTGATCGATGTTGCAGATCGTGATATGGATATCGCCTTGGGCTTGCTTCGATGCTGAAATGCTGATTTGCGGCAGCGTTTCGCCCTTCCATTCATAATCGGCAGACATTGTCTCTGTGTCTAAGAGAGAAGCGTCCTGGTGCACCTTGAACATATCAAATACATGGTACGTCGGTGTCAAAAGCATTTGCTCTCCCTCAGTCAAAATCATCGCTTGAAGAACGTTTACTGTTTGGGCGATGTTGGTCATTTGCACCCGGCGGCAATGCTGATGGAAAATGTGGAAATGAGATGCCGCAACCAGTGCATCGCGAATGGTATTTTGCTGATAAAGGAAACCAGGGTTCGTGCCTGGCTCAGGATCAAACCACGTGCCCCATTCATCAATAATCAGCCCGACCCGCTGCTCCGGATCATACCGGTCCATAATCGTCCCATGCTTTTGAATCAATTCATCGATGTATTTGGCTTTTTTCATCGTGATAAACCATTCATCCTCTGTGAATTCTGTTGCTGACCCTTTACCCTTCCAGAAATCACCCGGAATCGTGTAATAATGGAGGCTCAATCCGTCCATCAGGCCAGCGGCTTTTTTCATGAGCACGTCGGTCCAATTAAAGTCATCTACATTTGCACCGCCGGCAATTTTATATAATTCATTGCCGCTGTAATTGCGGACATAGGTTTGAAAACGCCGGTACAGATCTGCGTAGTATTCAGGGTGCATGTTGCCGCCGCAGCCCCAGTTCTCATTGCCCACGCCGAAATATTTCAGCTTCCAAGGCTCTTCTCTTCCATTTTGTTTTCTCCAGTCTGACATCGGCGTGCCGGCTTCAAACGTCATATACTCGATCCATTCCGCCATTTCCTGAACGGTTCCGCTTCCGACATTGCCGCAAATATAAGGCTCACATTCCAGCAGCTCGCAAAGCATCATGAATTCATGCGTTCCGAATTCATTTGATTCAATCGTTCCGCCCCAGTGCGTATTAAGCATCGTCTTACGGTCACCGACACCGTTTGCCCAGTGGTATTCGTCCGCAAAACACCCGCCCGGCCATCTGAGGACAGGAATGTGCAGCTGTTTGAGCGCTTCCAGCACATCCTTTCGTATTCCGTTTATATTGGGAATGTTTGAGTCCTTCCCGACCCAAATCCCTTCATAAATCCCTCTTCCTAAATGCTCTGCAAAATGACCGTATATATTTTTGTTAATGGTTCCTTTTACGATATCTGTTTGGATCACTGCTTGATGTTCAGACATGCCTGATCATTCCTTTCATACGAATATGAAAAGCACCACAGTCAAATATGTGATCTGTCTTTTGCCTGAGGAGTCAGCATGAATGTAAGCGCTTTTAAAGTAACCATATTATATATGTTCGTACATGTCAACGACATTTTTCCTAAACTTTTTATTTGTACGTATGTATTTTTTGAAAAAAATAAAACCCCGAACTTCAGCAGTCCGGGGTTTTCTTTACGAGTGTATCTTTAATTGTTTAAATTCCTCAGTTAATAACGGAACGACTTCAAATAAATCGCCTACAATCCCGTAATCCGCTATTTTAAAAATATCTGCTTCGGGATCTTTATTAATGGCGACAATTACCTTGCTGTTTGACATGCCGGCCAAATGCTGGATGGCGCCGGAAATGCCGCAGGCGATGTACAAATCAGGGGTGACGACCTTCCCGGTCTGCCCGATTTGAAGAGCGTAATCACAATAATCTGCGTCACACGCTCCGCGAGAGGCTCCCACTGCTGCTCCCAGCACCTCAGCAAGCTCCTGCAGCGGCTGAAATCCTTCCTTGCTTTTGACTCCGCGGCCGCCCGCAACGATAATTTTTGCTTCGGAGAGATCAACGCCGTCAGCTGTTTTTTTCACGACCTCTTGGATAACAGTGCGGAGGTCAGTAAGAGAAACATCAATGCTTTCGATGCTCCCCGACCTGCTGATGTCTTTTTCTGAAGCTTGAATGTTATTGGGGCGAATCGTTGCAAAAAGCAGCGGATCGGTTGAAATGACGCGTTCAAATGCTTTCCCCGAATAAATCGGCCTCGTGAATATGATGTTTTCTCCGGTAACGCTTACATCTGTAGCATCAGAAATTAAGCCTGTTTGCAGCCGGGCGGCAAGCTTCGGTGAAAGGTCCTTGCCCATTGCCGTGTGCCCGCATATGACAGAATCAGGCTTTTCTTTGTCAATAATGGCCCTCATGACCTGGCTGTATCCGTCTGCCGTATATGCTTTCAGCTTCGGATCTTCGGCGGTAAGAACTCTATCGGCTCCGTAATGGATAAGCTCTTCTGCGAGGCTTTGTACGTTTTCGCCGACCAGAACTCCGATGACTTCTCCATCACCTGAAATGGTTCTTCCTGCAGCTATTGCTTCAAAGGTGACATTCCGCAATTCTCCGTCGCGAATTTCCCCGAGTACAATCACTTTTTTTCCCATTCTAACATCCCCCTGTTTCTTTGAATGTCCAAGCTTTAAATGACTTTCGCTTCGCTGCGGAGCAATGAGACGAGCTCTTTTGCCTGTTCGGCAGGCTCACCTTGGAGAAGCTTCCCGGCTTCTTTTTTCGGCGGCAGAAAACGTTCAATGGTTTTCAGCTTCGGTTCGGCATCCTCTTCGTCCAGATCTAAATCATCAAGCTCCAGCTCTTCAAGCGGTTTTTTCTTGGCCTTCATAATTCCCGGAAGTGATGGATAGCGTGGTTCGTTTAAGCCCTGCTGAGCTGTCACCAGCAATGGGAGTGTCGTTTTGATTTTTTCAACATCCCCTTCGACATCCCTTTCTGCTTCTGCATCAGTGCCGTTGATTTCCAGTTTGGTGATTGTTGTGACGCATGGAATGTCCAGAAGCTCGGCAAGCCGGGGCGCCACTTGTCCTGATCCTCCGTCGATGGCAACATTTCCGCCAAGAATCAAATCAAACTCCTGGTCCTTCATATAGTGGTATAAAACTTGAGAAATCGAATATTGGTCGGGTTCTTCGAGATCATCTTCTATGTTGATTAAAACGGCTTGGTCACACCCCATGGCAAGCGCTGTACGCAATTCCTTCTCCGCTTCTTCACCGCCGACAGTGATGGCAGTAATCGTGCCGCCGTGCTTTTCCTTCAGCTGGATGGCTTCCTCTATTGCATACTCGTCGTATGGATTAATGATCCATTCCGCTCCGTCATCCTGAATCTTTCCTGCTTCAATGACGATTTTTTCTTCTGTGTCAAACGTCCGCTTCATCAGTACAAATAGATTCATGATCATATCCCCTTTTATTCGCCTTTGAACTGAGGCTTTCTTTTTTCGAGAAATGCCTGGATGCCTTCTTTGGCGTCCTCTGACTCAAATGCTTCTCCAAACCGCTTTGCTTCAAGCTTTAAACTGCCTTCATAGGAATACACCTTGTTTGAATAAAGAAGCTCAAGCAGAGATGCCAGCGTTTGCGGGCTTTTTTCTGCAAACTTAGCGGCAAGCGCTTTGGCTTTCTCAAGCACTTCTGCTTCATCTTTTGCTCCAATTGACACAAGTCCGAGGTCAAGCGCTTCTTTTCCGGATATCGGTTCTCCTGATCCGATGAGCTCAAGTGCTTTGGCTGTACCGATATACCTTGGAAGACGCTGTGTTCCCGCAAAACCCGGAATGATACCGAGGTTAAGTTCCGGGAGCCCCAGCTTGGCATCTTCTGCCGCGATTCTGATATGACAAGCCATCGCAAGCTCCAGCCCGCCTCCGAGAGCAGCGCCGTGAATCGCTGCGATAATCGGTTTCGGGAAGCCTTCAATTCTTTCCATCAGCTGCTGGCCGCGCTCAGCGAGTTGGGAGGAATCCTCATTGCCTTTAAGCGATGTAAATTCCTTAATATCAGCACCGGCTGAGAAAAATCTTCCCTCGCCGTGAATGATAATGCTTCGTACACCTGCATCTGTCTCACATTGATCAAGACAGGAGGACAGCTCTTCTAATATCCGGCTGGAAAGCGCATTTGCCGGCGGATTGTGAATCGTTAAAACTGCCACAAATTGATCAACTGCCAGTGATATTGCATTCATAGGACAGAACTCCTTTACTTATTGTGAATTCCGGATACCAACAATTCTAATACGCTGTCTGACAAGGAGGCGAGATCGTATTTTTGGTCATTCATCACCCAAGTCGTCACGGTTTCGTCAATCGTTCCAAAAATCATCTGCCGGGCGAGGCGGACATCGAGGCCTTTTTTTAATTCGCCTGTTTGTATGCCTTCCGTTAAAATGCCATCCAAAATATTTAAGTAGCCTTTTAATATTTCATTGATTTTCTGGCGCAGCTCCAAGTTGGACTGGCGGAGCTCCAGCTGAGTGACAATCGCGAGATTATGGTCACCCGCCAAAAGGGAAAAATGCTTTGAAATCACAAGCGCCAGCTTCTCTTTCGCTGTTGTCTTTTCTTTTATGTCCTCTTCCATCCGCTCAATAAATTGGCCCATTTTTTCTTTGAAAAGAGAAATTAAAATGTCTTCTTTGTTTTTGAAATAGAGATAGATGGTGCCATCCGCTACTCCGGCTTGTTTGGCAATTTTGGATACCTGTGACTGATGGTAGCCGTTTTCCGCAATGACTTCTACTGCTGCATCAATAATCTGCATATACTTTGGCCGTTTTTGCTTCAATGTTCATCGTTCCTTCCTATAGAAATGAATGACTATTCATTCATAATTTCATGATAAAAAGGATTTTTGGCTTTGTCAAGTTTATTCAAAGGTGTTCTCTTTTTCTTATGTTATTTGATGTGCTGATTTTCAATTTCTTCTTCGAGTAAACGCCGTCTTAAAATTTTTCCGACCGCCGTTTTCGGCAGCTCTTTTCTGAACTCGTAGGCTTTCGGCACTTTATAGGGAGCCAGCCGGGATCTGGCAAAAGCGTCCAGTTCTTCCGCATTGGCTTTTTCACCTTTCTTTAACACGACAAATGCTTTAACTGTTTCTCCCCTGTAGGAATCAGGGACACCTGCAACGACAATTTCCTGGATGGCTTCATGCTCATAAAGCACTTCTTCGACTTCACGCGGATAAATATTATAGCCTCCTGCGATAATGATGTCCTTCTTCCTGTCAGCAATATAGAAAAAGCCCTCTTCATCCATATAGCCCATGTCACCGGTGAACAGCCAGCCGTCTCTCAGTACAGCTGCGGTTTCCTCCGGTTTGTTCCAATATCCTTTCATAACTTGCGGACCTTTGACGATGATTTCTCCATGCTCATAAGGAGCGGCAAACTCACCTGTTTCATCAGAATAAATCGCTGCGTCAGTACTCGGCCAAGGACAGCCGATACTGCCTGGCTTGTTTTTCCCCCAGATAAAATTGGCGTGCGTCACTGGGGATGCCTCAGACAAACCATAGCCTTCCACAAGCTTTCCGCCAGTCACCTTTTCAAATTTCTGCTTTACCTCAACAGGGAGCGCGGCTGATCCGCTGAGACAGCTTTTAATGGATGACAGATCATATTGCTTCAAATCAGGGTGATGCAAAAGGCCGATGTAAATCGTCGGCGCACCTGGAAAGAGCGTCGGTTTTTGTTTGTCGATAATTTTGAGCGTTTCAAGCGGATCAAATTTAGGCAGAAGAATCATTTCGAAGCCTTGCTTAATCGAATAATTCATCACCGCGGTCAGCCCGTAAACGTGAAAAAACGGTACGATGCCAAGCACTTTTTCAGCACCTTCCTTCACGTCGTACATCCAAGCGGCGCACATTTCGGTATTGGCTAAAATATTCCGGTGCGTGAGCATAACCCCTTTTGGAGCTCCTGTAGTCCCTCCGGTATATTGGAGAACAGCGATATCATGTTCAGGATCGATCTTCGGGATTGTTAAAAGTTCAGTTTTCTCCCGCTTCATGCTGGAGGCGAACGTGTGAATGTTAGCTTTTTTGTCAAAATCGACGTGCACTTTCTGTTTTTTCGTCAGCGGGTATAGAATATTCTTTGGAAAAGGCAAATAGTCTTTTATGCTTGTGATCAAAATCTGATCGACTATTGACAGCGTTTTCATTTTTATTGCCTTCGGGAAAAGCAAATCTAGGGTGATGATCACGCTTGCCTCCGCATCTCTCAGCTGGTATTCAAGCTCACGCTCGGTATAGAGCGGATTTGTCTGCACCACGATGCCGCCGGCAAATAAGACGCCGTAATAAGAAATCACAGCTTGCGGGCAATTGGGCAGCATGACAGCCACTCTGTCTCCTTTTTGCAGGCCATTGCACTGCAAAAAAGCTGCGAGTTTAAGAGCATCCGTCAGAATGTCATGAAAGGTGATTTTTTTTCCAAAGAAAGATATGGCAGTTTTTTCAGGGAATCGTGCGGCGGAGTCTGTCAGGATGGATTGCAGGGTTTGGTTCGGCAATGGAAGCTCATGCGGGATATCGTCGGGATACTCGGCAAGCCACGGCTTTTGAGACTG
Organism: Bacillus sp. N13C7; assembly: GCF_026790065.1. GTDB lineage: Bacteria > Bacillota > Bacilli > Bacillales > Bacillaceae > Bacillus. The sequence goes on from NZ_JALAMO010000001.1 coordinate 208,494, forward strand.
CATAAAACCTCCCCTTTCGGATTTAGAGTTCCACCCTATCATTATAGCAGATGGACGGCAAAAAAAAGAAAAAGAAAGAAAATCTTTCTTTTTCTCATCATACGAACAGATAAATAAGACCAATTAACATAAAAATTCCCGCCGTGGCGAGCAGTATTTTTGCAAGCTTTTCCATCTACTATCCGTCCCCTTATATTCCGGCTGCCACCACAAATGAAAGCCCGACAGAAATGACAAATGAAATAAAGCCGACAGCCCGGTTATCATTCTCGATTTCCTGATCAATTTTAAACCGCGGAGTCAAAAACTCAAAAATGAAGTAGCTGATCAAAAGCATAACAAACCCGTACACGCCCCAGCCGATCATTTGCAGCAGCGAATTGTGCTGGGTGATGGAATGCTGAAACACGTTTGCGATTCCCAAAATTTTTCCGCCGGTCGCCATTGCCACCGCAAGATTTCCTTTTTGAATCTCTTCCCAGTTTTTATAAGCTGTCACCAGCTCAAACACAGTCAAAAAGAGGACGAGGCAGAGAACCGCGACACTGTAATACGCCGCGATTTCCACAAGCTCGTTTTCCCAAAAATCACTCATGGCCATACTCCCTTTTATTTTAGTTCAACAACCGTAACGCCTGATCCTCCCTCACCCGCTTCACCGAAACGGGAGCTTTTGACGCTGCGGTGGTTTTTCAGGAGATCCTGCACGCCTTTTCTTAAAGCGCCGGTTCCTTTTCCGTGGATGATTGACACTCTTGGATATCCGGCTAACACTGCATCATCCAAGTATTTTTCAACACGGCTGAGGGCATTTTCATAGCGTTCACCGCGAAGGTCAAGTTCAAGCGAAACGTGGTAGTCCTTTCCTTTGACCGCCGTAATGATTTTTTCTTTTTTTGGTTCCGGAGCTGATTTGATAAACTCCAGGTCCTTTTCTTTTACTTTCATTTTTAAAATGCCGATTTGAACATTCCATTCATTGCCGCCGGTTTTCTCGAGCAGTGTTCCTTTTTGCCCGAAAGTGAGGACTTTTACCTCATCACCAGGCTTGAAGTCGCGTTTTTGTGTTTTCGGTTTTTCCGGTTTCTTAGACTTTTCAAAAGTCGGCATCGCGCCTTCTAACCGTTTCTTCGCGTTGATCAGCTCGTGATCCTTGAAGGATTTGTGTTCTTCTTTTATGGAGCGCAATTCATGAATAATGTCTTCGGCTTCTTTTGTTGCCGCTTTTACTTTTTCAGCCGCTTGCTGTTCAGCCTCTTCAAGCATTTTGTCTTTTTTGCTGTTGAGTTCGATGATTTGCTGCTGCAGTTCTTTATGCAGCTTTTCTGCTTCCTTTCTGATTGATTCTGTTTCGGAAAGCTCTTCTTCCGCACGTTTTTTGCTCTGTTCGAGCGATGCAATCATCGTATCGACTTCGTTATGCTCGGCTGTCATTTCTGACTTCGCCTGTCCGATGATATGATCCGGAAGTCCGAGGCGTTTTGAAATTTCGAAGGCGTTGCTTCGTCCCGGCACACCAATTAAAAGTTTATAGGTCGGTGACAGTGTTTCGATGTCAAATTCGACACTGGCATTCATCACGCCTTCTCTGTTATAGCCGTACGCCTTCAATTCCGGATAGTGCGTCGTTGCTAACACTCTGGCATTGGTGCGGTGAACGTCATCCAAGATGCTCATGGCGAGGGCTGCCCCTTCCTGCGGGTCTGTCCCTGCGCCCAGCTCATCGAAAAGCACCAGGCTGTTTTCATTGACCTGTTCTAAAATGCTGACAATGTTCACCATATGAGATGAAAACGTACTTAAGCTTTGCTCAATCGACTGTTCATCGCCGATATCAGCGAACACATGCTCAAATACCGCGGCTTCCGACCCTTCATCTGCGGGAATATGAAGACCGGATTGCGCCATCAAGGTTAACAGGCCTAATGTTTTAAGGGTGACTGTTTTCCCCCCGGTGTTTGGCCCTGTAATGACAATGGTTGAAAAATCGCCGCCGAGCTCGATGTCATTGGCAACCACTTGATCAGGCGGAAGCAATGGGTGGCGGGCTTTTTTCAAACGGATAAAGCCGTTGTCGTTCATGATCGGTTTTGTCGCTTTGACCGCTTTTGCGTATCTAGCTTTTGCAAAAATGAAGTCAAGCGTCTGTAACACGCGCAAATCCTGAAAGAGCTCTTCTGTGTGTTCCGCCGTCTTCTCTGTCAGCACACGCAAAATCCGTTCAATTTCTTGTTTTTCTTTGACTTTCGCCTGCTGAAGCGCGTTATTCATATCTACAATCGCCTGCGGTTCAATGAACAGCGTCGCGCCTGAGGAAGAGGTGTCATGCACAATACCGCCGTAGCTTGATCTGTACTCTTGTTTGACCGGGATCACAAAGCGGTCATTCCGAATCGTAACGATCGTATCAGACAGCATTTTTGAAGCGGAGGAGGAGCGCAGCATTGACTCTAATCGGTCTCTGATTCTCGATTCGAGTGTTCTGAGCTGTGTGCGGATTCCTCTTAATGTTTCCGACGCATGATCAAGCACTTCTCCGTGGTCATCGATGCAGGAATTAATGTCCCGTTCTAAATCGGACAGCGTGATAAGCTGTTCAGCATGCTGATGGATCAGCGGAATGTCGACGCCGTCTTCTGCCATTTGGCTAATAAAATGTTTCATTTGCTTAACTGCGTAAAGCAGGCCTGAGATTTCAGTGAATTCTGAGGGACTGAGAACGCTGCCGATTTCCGCCCGTCTTAACGCTCCTCTAATATCAGCAAGACCGCCAAATGGCGCCTGCCCTCTCAGCCGGATAATGGCAGAAGCTTCGTCTACTTCATCCAGCTGCTTTTTGATTTCGTCTATAGAAGCAGAAGGCTTAAGCTCGAGAAGCATTTCTTTTCCGAGCGATGAAGCGGCGTGCTCAATAACCTGTTCTTTCACTTTATGAAATTCAAGAGCTGATAATACTTTTTGCTGCACGATTGTGTGAGCCTCCTTACTTAATCGTTGCGCTTCAGGAATGCCTCTACATCTTCAAGTGACCGGGCATTCAGAACGTTTTTCGTTTCCGTCCATCCTTTGCGCGCGGCAGTAACGCCGGTTTTCATATCGTCTAACATCTCAATATTATGGGCATCGGTATTAATGACCAATGTGACCCCTTGTTCGTTTGCTTTGATTAAATGTTCAGTGCGCAGATCGAGGCGCGCAGGGTTGGCGTTAAGTTCAAGCGCCGTATTGGTTTTCTTCGCAAGCTCAATCAGCTTATCAATATCAATTTCGTAACCGGCCCGTCTGCCGATCAGGCGTCCTGTCGGGTGGGCGATAATGTCAACATGCTTGTTTGTCAATGCCGTTTCAAGCCGTTTCATAATGACGTGTTCCGGCTGATTAAAGCTGGAATGAATCGATGCAATGACGATATCCATTTCAGCCAGCACATCATCATCATAATCAAGCGTGCCATCTGGCAGGATATCCATCTCGACGCCTTTTAGGATCCGGAAATTCTCAAACTCAGCATTCAGCGCGTCAATTTCCTTTGCCTGCTGCTTGAGTCTTTCTGCAGTCAGCCCGTTGGCAACCTTTAAATATTGCGAGTGATCGGTGATGGCCATGTATTGATAGCCTTTTTCCATGCATGCTTCAGCCATCTCTCTGATCGAAAACGCGCCATCGCTCCACGTTGAGTGCATGTGGAGATCTCCCTTGATTTGCCCGGGCTCTATCAATTTAATGCTGTCGCTGTAGGTTTCCACTTCTTGCCCGCTTTCACGGAGCTCGGGCGGAATCAGCGGCAGGCCGAAGTGCGCATAAAATTCACGTTCACTCGGAAATGTTTTGATATCTCCGGTTTCAACCGTCTCAACGCCGTATTCACTGATCCGCTCACCGCGTTCTTTCGCGATTTGGCGCATTTTAATGTTGTGATCCTTTGATCCTGTAAAATGATGGAGTGTTGTCGGAAACTGCTCCTCCGTCACAAGACGGAAATCGACGCTTGTTTCATATTCAAACGAAAGGATGACGGACACCTTCGTATCTCCGCTCGCGATCACGCTTTTGATGTTTGGCAGTGCAAGAAGCTGCTCTCTTACTTCAGCCGGGTGATCTGTGGCAATGATATAGTCCAGATCCTTCACCGTTTCCCGCGCTCTGCGGAGACTTCCGGCACGGGAAAATTTGATGATATCCGTAAATTGAGAAAGATGCTCTTCAATGTCCCGGGCGATCCGGAGGGCGTAACCGATCGGAAAGCGTTCAGGCTGTTTTCCGGCTTCACCGAGCGCCTGTAATATTTTTTCTTCTGATTTTTTGCCGAAGCCCGCAAGACCTTGTACCTTTTGCTGTTCACAGGCTTCCTTCAGAGATTCTGCATCATGTACGCCGAGCTCTTTATACAGCTTTGCGATTTTTTTGCCGCCGAGCCCCGGCAGCTTCAATAAAGGCACGAGCCCTTCCGGCACTTCTTTTTGCAGCGATTCGAGCGTGCTTGATTTTCCTTCATCTATATACTCTTTAATAACGCTGTACGTTCCTTTTCCAATGCCGGACAGCGACATCATATCGTCCATTTCTGATAAACTGCGGTCATCCTGTTCCAGGGCAGCCGCAGCTTTTCGGAAGGCAGATACTTTAAACGGGTTGTCCCCCTTGAGTTCCATGTAGACTGCAATGGTTTCAAGCAGCCGGATAATATCTTTTTTATGCATACTATAACCCCCAGACCTTCACATATGTTTCCATCATACTTGAAAAAAACTTCTCCGGACAAGAGAAGTTTTTTATGCCCCGTATTGTGTCCATAGCTCTTGTAGAAGCCCTGACAAATACGGTGTATGGTTAATGATCACATTTGCGAGAGACGATTGCCCCATCATTTGCTGTAAAGCATCTACCGGAAGCACGGATGCGACATACAGCAGCACAAATGTAAATAAATAGACTTCAAGAAAACCAAGAACGGCCCCCAGCACCTGGTTGATTTGTTTAATCACTGGAATGCCGGCTACAATACTCAAGAATGAGCCTATGATTCTCAGTAAGATTTTGGCGATAATAAATAAAATGATAAACGCAATCGCATTATAGTAGGCTGCTTCCAAATTTCCCGTAAAAAAAGAAAGAGCCGGCTGTCCCGCTGAAAAATCAGGTGCGGGAATCCACTTTAAATGCGGCGCCACATTTTTATAAAATAAAGCCGCAAAGGCGATCGATAAAATAAAGCTCGTCAAGCGGATAAACTGCAGGATAAAACCGCGTTTTAATCCCAGTAAAGTCCCCATCAGGAGCAAGATTAAGATGATGATATCTAGCATAGTTGTTCAATCCTTTTCTTTAAGCTGACGCTCCAGTTTTTCATATTTCTCTTGTAATTTGACATAATCGTGCACCACATTTACCGCTGTCAGCACTGCAAGTTTATTTATATCAAGGTATGGATTTTTTTCATTGATTTCTCTCATTTTATCATCAACAATTCCGGCGACATACCTCATATGGGCCCTGCTTTCTTCACCGACAATGGTGAAGTGCTGGCCGTAAATGTCAACGGTTGTTTTTGTTTTTTTGCCGTCAGACAACGTTTCTCCTCCATTCCGCGAGAATCCTAGTTCTTATCATAACACGTTTATTAAATGAATGGAAAGACGAGCCTCCCGCTGTTATGATACACTGGTATATACAGCGAAAAGTGTAAAAAAAGGAGATTATTACGTGTCCCATTCTGTGATAAAAGTATCGTTGTCTGCTATTAATCAAATGAAAATGACGTACAGCGGTTCGCTTACCGCCTCTGTTCCGCAGGGAGCCGTTTTTCAGGCCAAACCGCCCGGCTGTACCATTACAGCATATCAATCCGGCAAGGTCTTGTTTCAAGGCAAAAACGCTGCGGCAGAATCCGCGCGCTGGGGAACAGCAGAGCCGCAGGAAAAGAAGAAATCGGCCAAAAAGCCGGCTGATCCCCGCTATGCCCCTCCGGCAGATATCGCCGGAATGTCTGTTATCGGCTCTGACGAGGTCGGTACTGGTGATTACTTTGGCCCGATTACGGTTGTATGCGCGTACGTCGACAAAACCATGCTTCCTTTAATGAAGGAACTCGGTGTTAAGGATTCTAAAGACTTAAAGGATCCGCAAATCATTGAGATTGCCCGAAACCTGATCAAAACCATTCCGTACAGCCTGCTGGTTTTAAAGAATGAAAAGTACAACAGCATGCAGGAAAAAGGCATGAGCCAAGGGAAAATGAAAGCTTTACTGCACAATCAAGCTATAACCCATTTGCTAAGAAAAATGGACGGGATAAAGCCTGAGGCCATTTTGATAGACCAATTCGCTGAGCCCGGCGTCTACTTCAATCATTTAAAGGGCAGAGACATTGTGAAGGAACGGACCTATTTCAGCACAAAGGCTGAAGGCATTCACTTATCAGTCGCCGCTGCCTCTATCATCGCACGATATTCGTTTTTAATGGAGATGGATAAACTGTCGCGTGAGGCAGGAATGACACTTCCAAAAGGGGCCGGCCCGCACGTCGATGAAGCGGCTGCGAAGCTGATCCTCAAAAAAGGAGCGTCCGCTCTCAGAACCTTTACAAAACTCCATTTTGCCAATACGCAGAAAGCACAGCGGCTTGCCGATAAAAAACGTTCATAGAAAAAAGCTTGCAGATTTCTCTGCAAGCTTTTTTTATCAGCCTCTCAACACAGCTTGATATGTGTCTTCTAACGCTTTCAGCACTTTGCTGTGCGCCTTTGTCACTTCTTCTTCAGTCAGCGTTTGTTCAGGGTTGACATATTGGAGTGAGAAAGCAACTGACTTTTTGCCTTCCTCCATATGCTCGCCTTCGTATACGTCAAAGACGGATACTTCTTTCAGAAGCTTGCCGCCAGCCTCTTTAATGACGCTTTCGAGCTGGCCGCTTGTGACGGATTTATCTGTGACTAGCGCAATGTCACGTGTCACAAACGGATATTTTGGAATCGCCGTGTAAACAAGCGGCGCTGTTTCCGCTGCAAGCAGCGCATGAAGATCAAGCTCAAACACGTATGTCTCTTTTATATCGAGTTCTTTTTCCAATGAAGGGTGCACTTGGCCGATGAAGCCAATAAGAGAACCATTCAATAGAATGTTCGCTGTTCTGCCCGGGTGCAGCTGTTTGCGTTCAGACTGAACAAATTCAATGCTGTCGAGGACGTTCAGTTTGTCTAACAGCCCTTCCACAATTCCTTTGGCGACAAAGAAATCAACCGGTTTTTTCTCGCCCTGCCACAGCTGCTTGCGCCATAATCCGGTAACAGCCCCTGCCACGCGTTCTGTTTCAACCGGCTTTGTGTCCTCTTCCTTTGTCAGGAAAACGGAGCCGACTTCGTACAGCGCGACTGAGTCAGTCTGTCTCGCCAGGTTGTAAGAAACGGAGTCAAGCAGATTCGGAACAAGGCTGTGTCTGAGAATGCTTCTTTCTTCACTCATTGGAAGCGCAAGTACAGTGTTCAGTGATTTTTCAATCGCAAACGCTGCCGCTTTCTTCTCGTTTGTCAGTGAGTAGGTGATGGCTTGTGATAAACCTGCGCCTTCAAGGAAACGTCTAACCTTACGCCGTTTTGCCTGATATGGCGTTAATCCGCCTGTTGTTCCCGCTGTCTCAGGAAGTGTAGACGGAATGTTATCGTAGCCGTACAATCTTGCCGCTTCTTCAATTAAATCCTCTTCGATTTTAATATCACCGCGGCGTGATGGGACTGTCACAACAAGAAGATCATCCGCTTCACCGACAGTAAAGCCGAGACGCTTGTAAATGCTGATGAGTTCTTCTTTGCTGATTGTCATGCCAAGAACACTGCTCACTTTGTCAGCAGATATATGAATGTTATTCGCTTCGATTGTCAGGTGATCATCCTCAACCGTTCCAGCGAGCACTTCACCGCCGGCATACAGATGGATCAGCTGCGCAGCCCGTTCTGCCGCGAGACGTACGCGCGCCGGATCAATGCCTTTTTCGAATCTTATGCTTGATTCACTTCTCAAACCAAGATCCTTGGAAGCCTTGCGAACCGTCTGCCCGTTGAAGTACGCAGCCTCAAGCAAAATCGTTTTCGTATCTTCCTGAACCTCTGACTCTGCTCCTCCCATAACACCGGCAACGGCTTGCGCTTTCGTCCCGTTCGTAATGACAAGGTGATCGGCAGACAGCTTTCGTTCTTGATCATCAAGGGTTAAGATCGTTTCATTATCAGCTGCTTTTCTTACGACAACTTCCTTGGAGCCGAATCTGTCATAATCAAACGCGTGAAGCGGCTGACCGTATTCCAGCAAGACAAAGTTTGTGATGTCAACGACATTGTTGTGCGGGCGAATGCCTGCGTTCATCAGCTTCGTCTGCATCCAAAGCGGTGACGGAGCAATCGTGACGTTTTTAATGATTTTAGCTGTATACAGCGGGTTCGCTTCTTGATCTTCGACTTTGACAGCGATGTAATCAGACGCTTGTTCTGAAGCAGCCGGATAATCGGTTTGCGGAAGCTTTACCTTTGTGTCTAAGATCGCCGCAACTTCGTAAGCAACACCAAGCATGTTCATGGCATCCGCGCGGTTTGGCGTTAAACCAAGCTCAAGGATCGCATCGTCAAGCTGTAAAGCCGCTAAGGCGTCGCTTCCTGTTTCAGCGTCATCCGGGAATACGAAAATGCCTTCCGCATACTCCTTCGCCACAAGCTTGCTTTCAATGCCAAGCTCCTGTAAAGAACAGATCATGCCGTTTGATTCTTCACCGCGAAGCTTTGCTTTTTTGATTTTGAAATTGCCCGGCAGCACCGCTCCGACTGTAGCAACTGCGACTTTTTGCCCTTTATCCACATTCGGCGCGCCGCAAATGATTTGTACAGGTGCTTCCGCTCCGATATCCACAAGGCATTTATTCAGCTTATCAGCATTCGGATGCTGCTCGCGCTCCAGCACGTGGCCGATGACTACGCCTTTGATGCCTTCCCCTTTGTATTCAATTCCTTCAACCTCAATACCGGCTCTTGTAATTTTCTCAGCAAGAACAGCCGGGTCCATGCCTTTTATGTCAACATAATCCTCTAACCATTTATAAGAAACAAACATCCTAGCATCCTCCTCTTACGCCTGTTTAAACTGCGAAATAAATCTGACATCGTTTGTATAGAAGTGGCGGATATCATCAATGCCGTATTTCAGCATCGCGATGCGCTCAACACCCATTCCGAATGCAAAGCCTTGATATTCCTTCGGATCAAAGCCAGCCATTCTCAGCACGTTCGGGTGAACCATGCCGGCTCCTAGGATTTCGATCCAGCCTGTTCCTTTACATACTGAGCAGCCGTTTCCTCCGCACTTAAAGCATGTTACGTCCACTTCTACTGAAGGCTCTGTAAACGGGAAGAAGCTTGGGCGCAGCCTGATTTCGCGGTCTTGACCGAACATTTTTTTCGCAACGAGTTCAAGCGTTCCTTTTAAATCACTCATGCTAATGTTTTTGTCAACGACAAGCCCTTCAATTTGCATAAATTGATGAGAATGCGTCGCATCATCGTTATCACGGCGGTATACTTTACCAGGGCAAATGATTTTAACGGGCCCTTTGCCTTCATGCTTTTCCATCGTCCGTGTCTGAACCGGAGAAGTTTGCGTTCTCATCAGAATTTCCTCTGTGATGTAGAAGCTGTCCTGCATATCGCGTGCAGGGTGTTCTTTCGGCAGGTTGAGCGATTCGAAGTTGTAATAATCTGTTTCAACTTCAGGTCCTTCCTCAACGGTGTAGCCCATACCGATAAATAAATCTTCAATTTCTTCAATGACAACAGTAAGCGGATGGCGGCCGCCGACTGCGACAGGATTCCCTGGCAGCGTGACGTCGATTGTCTGTCCCGCAAGCTTCTGCTTCATTTCCTCTTCTTCAAGCTTCTCATTTTTGGCTGCAATGGCATTGGCAATACGCTCTCTTACTTCGTTCGCGAGCGCGCCCATTTTTGGACGCTCCTCAGCAGAAAGTTTGCCCATTCCGCGCAGCACTTCTGTGATCGGCCCTTTTTTCCCGAGATATTTCACCCGAATCTCATTGACAACCTTCAATGAGCTTGCCGCTTTTACTTGTTCTAAAGCTTCTTGTTCCAGCTGTTTCAGCTTTTCTTCCATTTTGCATCCTCCTTTTATGTAAACAAACCGTCATATGTCTTTGGAAAATAAAAAAACCCGCCCCTTATAAAAAGGGACGAGTTGTGGCCGCGGTACCACCCTTATTTCAGACAGACTGATGCTGTCGTCAGCTTCATTGACATAACGGAATCAGATTCCGGTTCACCTTTACGCGCAGTGTGCACGGTCCCGGCGACAACTCAAGAGGTGAAGCCAATCTCCGGCTGCATTAAAAATGCTCTCAGTCAGCGGCATTTTCTCCCTGGAAAGCAGTTGATCAGAAATTGAGGTCCTCTGTCACGGTTTTTCAAATATTATTGTTCTATTATAGAGAAATCCAACGCTTCGCGCAACACTATCCTCGCAAGTGATATACGATAATAGCAGCCGCGATGGCAACGTTCAGTGATTCAGCCTGTCCGTAAAGCGGGACGTACAGATTCAAATCCGTTTTTTCCAGCAAGGCAGCATCCACCCCTGCCCCTTCATTTCCTACAATGAGCGCAAAGGAATCAGACTGGGATATATCCCGGTAAGGCGCTCCATTTTGCAGCGCCGTGCCGTACACTTTTACGCCCTCTGCCTTCAATTCATCCACATATGTAAGCAGGTTTCTTCTCACTACAGGAATGTGAAAGTGAGAACCTTGAGCGGACCGGAGCGTTTTTCCGTTAAACGCGTCCGCCGTGCCGTCACCGAGCACGACCGCATCTAACCCAGCCGCATCAGCTGTCCGAATCATCGTTCCAAGGTTTCCAGGATCTTGAACAGCGTCAATCAGCAGCACCCGCCGAGACGACGCCAGTTTTTCTTCAGGCATATGGCACACAGCAGCGATCTGCTGCGGCGTTTCGGTTTCAGTCACAGCTGAAAACGCCTCTTCACTCAGCACGTAGCACTGGATGCTCACATCAAGATCTGACGGAATGTTCGCCTCATCCTTTACAAGGATTTCTTTTACTGTGCCCGGGCTCTTAAGCGCCTCTTCAACAAGATGTTCTCCCTCTATCAGGAATGAATTCGTTTTTGTTCGTTCTTTTTTTGTGTGAAGCTTTTTCCAATCCTTCACTTTTTGGTTTTTAGCCGATTCTATTTGTTTCACTGTCTGTGTGGCTCTCCTTTTTTTAACATGATGTTATTATATCGCAAGAACAGCACATAATAAACCAGGTGCAGGGTTAGAATATACGTATAACTTTTTAGGAAAAGGAGCGTTTCACATGGATCTTAATTTACGTCACGCCGTCATTGCCAATGTAACCGGCAATAATCAGGAGCAGCTTGAACATACAATTGTGGATGCGATTCAAAGCGGTGAAGAAAAAATGCTCCCGGGGCTCGGCGTTTTATTCGAAGTCCTTTGGCAGCACGCATCAGAGAGTGAGAAAAACGAAATGCTAAAAACGCTTGAAGGCGGATTAAAACCCGCCCAATAAGACATGAAACCGGGTGACAGCTCCCGGTTTTTTTCTTATATAATAAAAACATGATGAGGGGGATCGCCATGTTTTTACAGCCGTTATTAGCGAAAAAAATTATTGCTGAAGTCAAAAAAATGTACGAGCGTGAAGTCATTATTGTGAACACAGACGGGCATATCATGGCTAGCACAAATGATGAGCGGATCGGGCGGTTTCATGAAGGAGCGCTTATCTGCGCAAAAGAGAAACGCAATGTCATTATCACAAAAGAAGATGAAAAAAGGTTAAAAGGAGTGAAGGCGGGCCTGAACCTCCCTGTATTTTCTGACCGTGATGTGATCGCCGTCTTCGGGCTGACAGGTGAGCCTGCTGAGATTCAGCCATACGGGGAACTGCTTCGAAAAATGACGGAGCTGTTCATTAAGGAATCGTGGCATTTAGAGCAGTCCCAGTGGCGTGATAGGATGCTGGAGTCCTTTATGATCGATTGGCTGCAATTAAAAGAATGGTCTCCCGGTTTTCTTGAGAAAGCCCAGCTTCTTGGCGTTGACCTTGCCTCCCGGCGCCAGCTTATCCTCATTCAAGGTTATGAGTGGTCATCTTATGAGATTGATCAAATGACACATATCTGGAAATCCGCGTACCCTTCGGATTTGTTCATCAGGTGGGGAAATGAACGGATTCTGATTAATCACGAAGTGCCAAAGCACGAACAAAGAGACCGGCTTTTGCAGCTGCTCCTTCGCATTTGTTCATTTGCCCATACCGCAAACAGCCGAATGGCAGCAGCTGGCGCCGGGAGGGCTGTCGAAAGCTCAAGCCTGACAGACTCATACGAGCAAGCGGAAAAAGCGCTGGCTGTCAGCCTTAAGCGAAAAACGCCCGTATTTGAAGAGGATCTGAAGCTTGATATGTGTCTGACAGAGATCAGCACGGGGACCCGAAACGAATTTCCACAAAGAGTATTCGGGGCGGTGCTAGAGCATCAGGAGCTTATGAATACGTTACGGACTTTCTTTCATCACGATTTGTCTTTGAAACAAACCGCAGAAAATATGCATATTCATATCAATACATTGCGTTATCGCCTGGCTAAGGCTGAACAGCTGACGGGTTTACGTTTTGACCGCACCGAGGACATCGTCACGATGTACGTTGCACTCTATTTTTCAGATCAAGGTACAAATTAGAAAGAGTTTTAGTTTCATTTTTTGTATGTTTCTCCATGGAAGGCTTTGCTTTTTTTCTTTTACAATAGATTGAAAGCGTTTTTTGACAGGGGGATGGGTGAAATGATCACCAAAGATGTAAAAGAAAAGCTGATTCGGGTTGTCGGACCGGAAAACTTTGATGACTCGAATGCCGGCCGTCTCGTCTATTCGTATGATGCGACGCCGCAGTTTCAGTCTATGCCTGATGCTGTGATTGCTCCGCGAAATACCGAAGAAATATCACGAATTTTAACGATTTGCAGTGAGCATCAAATGCCGATCGTTCCAAGAGGATCTGGGACAAACCTGTGCGGCGGCACGTGCCCAACTGAAGGCGGGCTTGTACTTCTCTTTAAGCATATGAACCGGATTCTTGAAATTGATGAAGAAAATTTGACCGCGACAGTCCAGCCTGGCGTTATTACATTGGATATGATCCGTGCGGTTGAAAGCAAGGGTTTGTTTTATCCGCCCGATCCGAGTTCTATGAAAATATCAACCATGGGCGGAAACATCAATGAAAATTCAGGCGGGCTTCGCGGCTTAAAATACGGTGTCACCCGCGACTATGTTATTGGACTGGAGGTTGTGCTCGCAAATGGAGACATCATCCGGACCGGCGGAAAACTCGCAAAGGATGTAGCCGGATATGACCTTACACGTCTTTTTGTCGGCTCTGAAGGAACACTCGGCATTGTGACAGAGGCAATCGTCAAACTCGTTCCAAAGCCTGAAACAAAAAAGACGCTGCTTGCCCTATATGAAAATATCGATGCCGCTGCTCAAACAGTATCAGACATCATTGCCGCAAAAATTATACCAGCCACACTAGAATTTCTCGACCAGCCCACACTTTTGGTGATTGAGGATTATGCCAAAATCGGACTTCCGACAAACGCAAAGGCTGTGCTGCTCATTGAGCAAGACGGGCCGCTTGAAACTGTTGAACGGGATATGAAAAAGATTGAGGCGATCTGCAAAAAAGGCGAGGCCGTTTCCGTTCAGGCCGCCCAAACGGAGGAGGAAGCATTTGCCCTGACAGAAGCCCGGCGTTCTGCACTTTCTGCTCTTGCCCGCCTCAAGCCGACGACCATTTTAGAGGACGCGACCGTTCCTCGCTCAGAAATCGCCAATATGGTAAAAGCCATTAATGATATTGCCGCCAAATACGATGTTTCCATCTGTACCTTCGGCCATGCGGGGGACGGGAACCTTCACCCAACATGCACGACAGACGTAAGAAATGAAGATGAGATGGAACGTGTCGAACAGGCTTTTGCCGAGATTTTCGAAAAAGCAATTGAACTGGGCGGCACGATAACCGGGGAGCACGGAGTCGGGGCCATGAAAGCGCCTTACTTGGAAATGAAGCTGAAAAAAGAAGGCATTGCCGCGATGAAAGCGCTGAAAGCGGCATTTGATCCCCGGAACATCTTGAACCCGGGCAAAGTGTTTGCGAAAGACGCCAGAAAACGGGTGGTGGCAGAAAGATGACAACAGATAAAGAAATGAAACTGATCCAGCATGAGTTTAAAGAGCGCATGGATGAAGGCGAGCTTTTGAATTGTATGCGCTGCGGCTTCTGCCTTCCTTCCTGTCCGACCTATATCGAATCGGGTTTTCAGGAAACTCACTCTCCACGCGGACGCATCGCCTTAATGAAAGCCGTGGCCGACGGCCAGATTGAACCGGATGAAGATGTCGAACGATCGCTGTCACTTTGCCTCGGCTGCCGCGCATGTGAGCCTGTATGCCCGTCAGGCGTGAAATACGGGCAGTTGCTCGAAGAAGCCAGAGATATTATCCACCAAAATAAAAAACACTCGCTCGGCACACGCGTCATGCGAAAGGCAGCTTTTCACGAGCTGTTTCCGCATCAAAATCGCATGAGGTCAGCTGTAAGCCTTATTGGTTTGTATCAGCGGTCAGGACTGCAAACCGCTGTGCGGAAAACCGGTATGCTTCGCGTCCTGCCTGAGCATTTACGAACGATGGAAGCCGTTCTTCCTGATGTGCCAAAAGGCAAAGACATGAAGCATCGGCCGCATTTGCTGCCATCAATTGGCCCTACAAAAAAACGGATTGCCTTTTTTTCGGGCTGCTTAATGGATACAATGTTTTTACCGACCAACAATGCCACACTAAAGCTTTTACAGCTGGCAGGCTGCGACATTGTCATTCCTCCTGAACAGGCTTGCTGCGGTGCCCTGCATGGACACAGCGGTGAAAAAAATGCAGGCAAAGAGCTCGCGAAACAAAATATTGCTGCTTTTGAAGCGTTAGACGTGGATGCAGTCATTACAAATGCAGGCGGATGCGGAGCCTTTCTCACTGAATACGATCATTTGCTGAAGGATGATCCCGAGTGGTCGGAGCGGGCCGCTGCGTTTGTTCAGAAGCTGAAAGATTTTTCGTCCGTTTTGGTTGAACTCGATTTTCATCAAATGGACTTAGTGCTCGAGACGCCGAAGGTCATTACCTATCAAGATTCATGTCATCTAAGAAATGTGATGCTTACGTCTCTTGAGCCCCGACAGCTTCTTCATAGCATCAAGGGGGCCGAATTCAAAGAAATGGATAAAGCGGACAGCTGCTGCGGATCAGCGGGAATTTATAACATCGTAGAAGCCGAGATGTCTATGAAAATACTGGACAGTAAAATGGCTGCCGTCAAAGCAACCGAAGCGATCGTCATTGTGACAGCAAATCCCGGCTGCCTGCTGCAGATGAAGCTCGGCATCGAACGCGAAGGACTAAGCGGTAAAGTCAAAGCCGTTCATTTGGCTGATTTGCTGCTGGAAGCAGCTGGACACAAAACATCATAAGAAAGCCCAAAACAGAAATTGTTTTGGGCTTTTGTACGTTATTCCATCGGGCTGCAAATTTCGATATAATGTCCATCCGGGTCGGAAATATAGGCGACCGTCTGTCCCCACGGCTTCACTTTCGGCTCTCCAATAATCGTGACGCCTTGTTCTCTTACCCTTTTGATAACCTCTTCTACGTTTTCAGTGACAAACCCGATTTCAAATGTGTGTGAAGCAGATGCATCTGGAATGTCTAGCTGTGTGATTTCTCTGGCGCTTTCCCGCGTATTAAGCGCCAATATCGTAGATCCTGTTTCAAATTCAACATACGTTCCGTGTTCAGCACGAATCGGCAGCCCTAAAATATCCTTGTAAAAATGAACGGCCCGCTTGCTGTCGGATACGTATAGAATAAGATACTTCATTGATAGATTCATGTCCAAACCTCCTCAAAATGTTCATTAACCTTCTATCCAGGGATAGATGCTTCCATCCTTAAGCTCGGATCTCTCCACATCTGCGCCCATTTTTTCACAGCTGCCACGATTATGATAAAGCCTAACAGCAGCATGATGATCGATAATACGCCATTCAAAACACTGTAGCCTGATGCTTCTGGATTCAGATACACATTGCGCACCATCCAATAGCCCGCATAATTGACAGTGACATATAAATAGGCAAGCGGGATAAGACAGGTCAAAATGTAACGGCGTTTATCGGCTATTTTCAGCACGATGGTCGCTCCGATAATCAGCCCTACTGAAGCCATCAGCTGGTTGGACACACCAAAGAGCGCCCAAATGGAACCGATATCCCCTGAATACAGCAAATAGCCCCACATCAAGCAGGCAAGCGCGCTGGCAAATACAGAGCCCGGAATCCAGTCAGTTTTCTTCAGCGGTTTATACACCTCTCCGAAGAAATCCTGTATCAAATAACGGGCGACCCGTGTGCCGGCGTCAATTGCCGTTAAAATAAATACCGCTTCAAACATAATGACAAATTGGAAGAAATATGATGCCAAATGGCTGAAAAACGGCATTCCGGTAAAAATATAAGTCATTCCCACTGCAAGCGTGACGGCTCCCCCTGTTCTTCCTTCTAAATCCAAACCGATTTCCCTGCTCAATTCAGGCAAATGTACGACATCCATACCGAGCGTACGGAACACCTCTGGCGTGCTGTTAATTGCAAAGTAATCTGCAGGCTGCAAGGCGGTTGCCGCAATCAGCGCCATGATGCCGACAAGACACTCAACAAGCATTGCGCCGAATGCAACCGGCTTCATATCACTCCATTTATTCAGCATTTTCGGCGTCGTTCCTGAACCGACAAAGGCATGGAATCCAGAGATCGCACCGCAGGCGATGGTTATAGAAATGAATGGCCAGACGGGTCCTGCCAGCACCGGCCCTCCGCCTTTTACGAATTCTGTAAATGCAGGAAACGGGATGGACGGATTAACGACAAACACCCCTGCAATCAAAGCGATAAAAACACCGATTTTCATAAAGCTGCTTAAATAATCACGCGGTGCGAGCAGCAGCCAAACGGGAAGCGCCGCTGCAAAGAACGCATAAACAGGAAGCGCGATTGCAAGCGTTTTCGTATCTAGCGTTAAAAAGTCACCGAGCGCCGTAGTCTGCACCCATGGGCCGATAAAAACTCCTGCCATTAAAAAGAGAAAGCCGATCGTTGACGCAAGCTTTAAATTTCCCGTTTTCTTATAATATAAGCCCACACCCATCGCAATCGGGATCGTAATCCCTACCGCAAATGTCCCCCAGGGATTGCGTTCAAGCGCGTGCAGCACAACCATCGACAGGCCCGCCATCGTAATCGTGATAATAAACAGCATAGACAGTCCGGTACAAAAGCCGGCAACAGGGCCGAGCTCGTCCTTGGCCACTTCCGACAGCGATTTTCCATTTTTGCGCATCGATGCAAACAGCACCACAATATCATGGACGGCTCCCCCGATTACCGCCCCGATTAACAGCCATAACAACCCCGGCAAATAGCCAAACTGCGCCGCCAGAATCGGTCCGACCAGCGGCCCGGCCGCTGCGATCGCCGCAAAATGGTGGCCGAACGAAACCCATTTATTTGTAGGCACATAGTCTTTTCCATCCTCAAGCGCATGAGCAGGCGTCGGCTTGTCATCATTCACTTTGAGAACCTTCACCATCATAAATGTTCCGTATAAACGATAGGCGATAGCCAAAATACACATTGACGCTATCACGATTGTAACCGCATTCATTTTCTCCCATCCCCTTTGCTGTTTTTCATAAATATATCACAATTTCATGATGAAAAGCGGTCATTTTTTCCTATACAAAAAAGCCGGCTGGAATGGGCCGGCTTGAGACAGTTAGTTTAGTTCAATATCTCCAGATGTTGTACGAACTTTTAAATGGTTAGAGATCCCGCTATCACCTACATAACCTACAATACGGTGCTCTGATTTTTCTTTATAAAGGATTTGATCGAGATTGACCGAGGCATCACCGGAGTCAGCCTGAAAATCTACTGCCAAAGATGCCGGTTCTTTCTGATATTCTACGGACACATCTCCGCTCGTTGTATTGATGCTGATGTCTTCGTTCTCTTGCCCCTGAAGAAGATCAATATCCCCGGAGGTTGTCTTATAGCTCAGCTTTTTAGATGTTGTGCGGCTGCTTTTTATTGATCCGCTTGTTGTCTTTACCTCACCTTGCCCCAATGAATTTTGGTCTGCTTGAACATCTCCGCTCGTTGTTTTTAATGTCATCTCGTTTTTGATACGTGAGTCCTTCAGCTCAATATCTCCTGATGTAGAGTCAGCCGCTGATTGATCCGTTTGCACATTTTCAATTAGAATATCGCCAGAGGTTGTCGTTACGGTTATCTCGTCATACTTCTTTTCCGGAATAATGATTGTGATTTTCATATCCTTTTCGCTGCTCCACGGTATAAAGGAGATGCTATTCCTGTGCTCTTTTTGGTTAATCGTTAACGATTTGCCATCTTGGCTCACGTCGAATAGCTTTTTGCTTTTATCACTGACTTTTCCTTGAGCAGCTACCTGAATATCATCTGTTTGCCCGCTTTTGACCTCTGCATCCAGCGAGCTCGTTGTTACCTTCATTTTTTTAATATCTGCAGCTTCATAGATTTCAGCAGCTTTCACCTTTTCATTTGTAAAATCTGAGGCAACTGCAGAGATGACAGCTCCGATTACCCCAACTGCAAATACTGCGATCAATCCAATTATGATCTTTTTCATGCCTGCGCCCCCGTCACTAGCTTTAGATTGTATCTGATATACCGTAAACTCATGCTATACAGCAGCTTGCCTAAATACCAAAGCCCTATACAAGATAGCAGCCCCAGACTGCCAAATGCGAGCGATAAAAAGAACTCCAGCATCATGTGCGTATTCGTTTGAAACATTACCATGCCGACAAACATAATCGGTGACACAGAAAGTGCAAGCGCCGCCCCGCATAGACCCACGTATACTCCAAAAATGCCAATAGCCGGTCCCAGCACGAAAATCAAATTTAAGATGCTTACCGCTGCTGCTGAACAGACCATGTGAAAGAGGTTCTTCTTAGGGCGCTGCAATGCTGGGGCAGTTTCTGTGACATCGGGCACCAATTCCTTTGCAATTTGTTTTGGAGAGCCGAGTTCTCTGATGATGTCAGCTTCTAGCCTGCCTTCTTTCATCCCTTCGGTAATATGTTCTTCAAAATCAAATAAGACCTCATTCCGCTCTTCTTCAGATAGCGGCTGTAACGCTTTACTTAACTCCTGTAAAAACAATTTTTGATTCATCGTTCTCCTCCCCTTGCCGCATCAATGATTTGATTGACAGACGCTGTGAACTGATCCCATTCTGCCAGCAGCAATTTCATTCGCATGAAACCAAGCTTTGACATCGTGTAATATTTTCTGGCAGGCCCTTCGGAAGACGGCGCCATATATGTTTCTAAATACTCTTCTTTCGTCAGTCTTCTGAGGAGAGGATATAAGGTGCCTTCTGCAATCGCCATGTGCCTGGAAATGTTTTGAGAAAGCTCATAACCGTATTGGTCTTTTTCAGATAGTAATACGAGCACACATAGCTCCAATGCTCCCTTTTTAAATTGAGCATTCATCATAAGATCCTCCTTGAGACCTATATTGTTTATTTTTTCCACTAACTAACCATATAGTATCATCCACTACTGAACATTGCAAGGTACTGAATCATATCTACTCAAAAAAGAAAAACCGGAGAGTGATCTCCGGTTTTTCTTTCTCTTATGACTGTTTTTTCAGGCGGATCACATTCCAGGAAAGCGGCGTGAGATGGGCAGTTAAGCCGTTTTCGCTAATTGACGATGTGCCGTTGGTATGCGGGACGACATTTTTTCTGTTATGCTGGTTTGTCGCCTTGATATCCTGATGCTCAAGTACGATGTGCTCTGTGATTTGGTAGGATTCAAAGCCTCTGAGCGAAACCTCTGTCTCCATCTGATCCTCAGCCTTGTTTACCGCAAAAATAGTGAGTGTTTCTTCCTCTTCAGAGTACACAACAGCAGCATCAACATATGGCACATCAGTGAAATCAGAACAATCGTACTTAGGAGAAGAAATAAGCGGTTTCAGTGACTCGCCCCTTCCGTAAACAGAAGCATGCATGTATGGATAGAAAATCGGCTGTCTCCATGCTTCTCCGCCTTTTTCCGTCATGATCGGCGCGATGACATTGACAAGCTGTGCAAGACACGCAATTTTCACACGGTCTGCGTGCTGCAGCATCGTAATGAGCAGAGAGCCGACTAATAAGGCATCTTCAAAATTATAAATATCCTCTAAAATCGGGCGCGCAGTAATCCACGGTTCTACTTTTTTATCAGCCTCATTTGAGTGATACCAAACGTTCCATTCATCCAGAGAGAGATTGATTGTTTTCTTGCTGCGTGTTTTCGCTTTAACATAGTCACAGGTTGCAGCGACAGATTTAATAAAATGATCCAGATCCATGGAACGGGCCAAGTAGTTTGGCAGATTGTTATCCCGGTTTCCGTAATACGTATGGAGAGAAATATAGTCGACATGCTCGTACGTATGCTCCAGCACCTTCGCTTCCCAATCGATAAAGGTCGGCATGCCGCTGTTTGAGCTGCCGCAGGCTACGAGTTCAATTGATGGGTCAACCCATTTCATGACCTTTGCCGTCTCCGCAGCAAGCCGTCCGTATTCGTCAGCTGTTTTGTGGCCGATTTGCCACGGACCGTCCATTTCATTTCCTAAGCACCATGTCTTGATTCCGTACGGCTGCTCATAGCCATGCGATCTCCTTAAATCACTCCAGTAAGAGCCTTTCGGGTGGTTGCAGTATTCAACGAGGTTGCGGGCGGCATCTATGCCTCTTGTCCCAAGGTTGACCGCCATATTAACCTCAGTATTCACCTTTTTTGCCCAGGTTAAAAATTCATTTGTTCCCACTTCATTGGTTTCTGTCGTTTGCCATGCCAAATCAAGACGTCTTGGGCGGTTTTCGACTGGCCCAACACCGTCCTCCCAGTTGTATCCGGATAAAAAGTTTCCTCCCGGATAGCGGATGATCGGAACCTGCAATTCTTTGATCAGCGACTGGACATCTTTTCTAAACCCGTCTTCATCCGCTTCAGGATGATCAGGCTCATATATGCCTTCGTATACCGCACGCCCCATATGTTCAATAAATGAGCCGTAAATCCGTTTGTCTACTTCACCGATTTTATATTCTTTGTCTACAATCATTCGCGCTTTTTTCATCACACGTTTCCTCCTTCATTAACCTTTGACTCCCCCTACCGTCAGGCCGGAGATAAAGTACTTTTGGAAAAACAAGAAAATGATAATGACCGGCAAAATGGCAAATACTGAGCCGGATATGAGCATGTCATAGTTGTTTCCATATGGGCTCAGCAAGCTGGACAGCCCAATTGGAAGCGTAAACATTTCTTTCGAGCGAAGCACAATCAGCGGCCATAAGAAGTTGTTCCAGCTGTTTAAGGACTGAAGGATGATCATCGCTCCAAAAGCCGGTTTCATCAGCGGCGCCATAATCCTGAAAAAGATGCCGAATTCCGTACAGCCGTCCATCCTTGCAGAGTCGAGCAGATCTCTGGGCAGACCAAGCGCATATTGCCTGAAAAAGAAAACAGCAACAGGTGAAACGATGAACGGCAAAATGACACCTGTATATGAATCGATCAAGTGCAGTCCGACTGTAAGCTTAAACAGAGGAAGCATCATCACTTCAAGCGGAACCATCATAATAATCAGCACAAGAACAAAGATGATATTTCTTCCCTTAAAATCATAAACTGCAAGCCCGTACCCGATCATCGAAGAAAAAAACAAAGTGAGCACGGTCGTGAAAAGCCCAAGCACAAGACTGTTAAAAAACCATTTGAAATAAATGCTGCCGCCGTTAAACAGAAATGTATAATTATCAAGACTCATCACCTTAGGATCAATGTCAAGATTCAGCCCGACACGCAAAAGTTCAGATGACGGCTTTAATGATCCTAAAAGCAAACAGAAAATCGGAAAAATATACAATAGGCTCAGCATCATAAAAAATAGGGTCAGCGCGATTCTGTAAACGCTAAACTGAGGACTGTGCCGCAACATTTATCCCTCCCCCTTAAACGAGCCTGACAGCTTTAATGAAATCAGGCTGACAACAAGGATCACAATCAAAAGCACAATGCCGATGGCCGCTCCGTAGCCCATTTCATTGTAAGCAAGCCCCTGCTGATACAAATATCCGACAAGCGTCAGACCGATATTACCCGGGGAATTATTCTGCCAAAGGACGTAGCTTTCCTCAAACATCCTGAATCCGCCGATGATGCTGATGGTCAGCACATATACAGTAACAGGCTTGAGGAATGGAAGCGTGATGTGCATAAATTTTTTCATCGTATTCGCTCCGTCAATATCAGCGGCTTCGTACAGCTCTTTCGGCACATTTTGCAAACCGGCCAAAAAGTATAGGATGTTAATTCCCATCCATCTCCACGAAGCAAGCAGCACCATCAGAAACATGCCGGTATGTTCATTGTTCATCCAGTTCTGAGGTGAAAAGCCAAGTTTGAGTAAGATGGAATTGGCCAGAGACGTTTCCATTTCTCCGAAGATCAGCCGAAAAATGATTCCCGCCACAATGGTGGAGGTCAATGCCGGGATGAATAACGCTGATTTGAATATATTTCTGAATTTGACCAGCTTTGAATTCAGGAATATGGCCAGAAGCAATGGGACAGGAATCAGCACGATCAGCGTCCAAAAGGTGTATTCCAGCGTATTCCAAAGGGCGGTATAGAACGTCGGATTGTTTAGCGCAGTGTAATTGGACAATCCGACAAACGTCACCTCTCCCGGCAATATTCTTTGAAAGCTCATGATGAAGACACTAATGATGGGGTATAGAAAAAATACGAGAAAGGATAAAATGAAAGGCGCTGTAAACAGATAGGGCGCCGCTTTTTTCGAATAAAACAGATCTCGCCAGCCTGATTGTTTCGATGCTGAAGGAACGGGATGAACCGTTCCCGTTTTCACAGGTTTCATGAGAACCTCCCCGCTTTCACTTTTTGAATGGGATTCTATTTCTGTTTCAGTTCACCTGCCGCTCTGTCCAAGGCTTGTTTAGGCGTTTTTTGCTGAGATTTAAGTGCGTCGAACAATACGCTTCTGTTGACAAGGTCTGAAGCCTTGGCAAAATCCTCATGTAAATAAATCGGATTGATTTCATCCTTGATATCGAGCAGCACAGAAAAAATGCCTGTTCCGTTTTGGAAATAATCAGTGTATTTGTTTTTCTCTTTCAATTCATTGGAGCTCCAGACATCCCAGCGAAGCGGGTCAAATCCGAGTACACTCCAGAGCTTTTTGTTTCCTTCTTTAGAGCCCTTCGCAAAAGCCAAAAACTCTTTTGCTAATTCAACATGCTTGGCTTGCTTCGGCACAATAGTTGCCGTACCGCCCAAACCTGCTGAACGGTCGCCCCCCTCTTTCCATGCCGGAAGCGGCCTGATGGCAATCTTCCCTTTCAGATCAGGCATATAATCTATGAATCTTCCCATATACCAAATCGGCATCAGAACGGAAGCGGCCCCGCCTTGGTTCATAAAGCCGTAATATTCTTCACTGTGATGCCCGCCGCCCGGCGCAGGTATCATCGTTTTATCATTGATCATGTCTTTTAAATATTGAAGTGTTTTGACGTTGGTGTCATTATTGAGGATCAGCTTGCCGTTTTTATCAAAATAGCCTGAGTTTTGCTGTGAAATCATGGATAAGAACGTTCCGGAATCGTTCGTTTCTACCGTTCCCATCGGCTTACCGGTTACTTTGCGCACTTTCTGTCCGGCTTTATGGTAATCATCCCATGTTTTAATATCATCAGGATTGACGCCAGCTTTTTTCATCACATCCATGTTATAAAACATGACTGTCGTCCCTACATGCGTATCCAGCCCATAAAGCTTGCCGTTTTTGCTGTACAGGGTAAGCCGCGCCTCAACGAATTTATCGCGGTCCTTTTCAATCAGCGGAGTCAGGTCGGCAAGCGGAATATCAGAGCCCTTCAAAAAGTTTGAAAAACGGGCCAATTCGATATCGGCAATATCAGGAACGCCTTCTCCCGCAATTAAGGAGATCGACAAGTTATCGTGCATTTGCCCATACGGATAAACAACCGTATTCAGCTTAATTTTGCGGTCAGGATTTTTTTTGTTCCATTCCTTCACCATCTCCACATAAAACTGCTCATGAAGTCCGTTAAATGTCCAAAAGGTCAGCTCAGTTTCACCCGATTTTCCGGATGATCGTTCTGCTGAACACCCAGCAATGATTAATGTCAGCAGCATCATGAGCACAAGAAAACAGGCAGTCATTTTTTTCATCTGCGTTACCCCTTCCATTCGAGGTGCGGGCTATTCATATAGACCATGATTGATCAGCGTTTTGTTTTCATTGATAATTCTTAATCCGGTGCAGCGGTCTCTTAAGGTGTGGGCGTGTCTAAAGGCATTCTTGACGGAATCCTGCCCGACACCGATTTCGCCAAAAGACGCAGGGCCTCCGGCTGATCTCAGCCAATCGGCCAGCACTTCTCCTTTCGGGAGCGTTTCATAAGCCGATTGAATGGCTTCCCGACGGCCCGGAGAAAATTCGTTTAGCCCGTCATCCTGAGCGAGTTTTCTATAAGTGTCAGTTAATAAAACAGCAGCACAGCCCACCTTTGCCCCATGAAGAATCTGAGGACGGTTTTTCTCCATTAATTCCATCTCAATCCAGTGAGAAATATGATGTTCTCCGCCTGATGCCGGGCGGGAATGATCTAAGGCCAGCATGACAAGCCCCGATACAATTAAAGACTCCATTAAAACCCGTATGCCTGTTTCGGTTTTCATCGCAATGTCTTCTGTGTGTGCGATACAGGCATCAAGCGCCTCCTGAACGATCTTAGCCCCTGTGGGAGAATAAGGCTCGCCTGCAAGATGTCTGGAGATTTCCCAATCAGCTAAAGACGTGATTTTACCGAGCATGTCACCAAACCCCGCCGCCACCATTGACTGGGGTGCCGCTTTTAATAGATCCAGATCAGCGAACAGCGCAGACGGAGCCTTTGTTTGAATGGTTGTTTTCGTTCCGTATAAAATAATTGGCGCCCCGGCTGATGTAAATCCGTCTACTGATGGAGCAGTCGGATAGGAAATAAACGGCAAATTCCTCTGAAACGCCGCAAAGCGCACGATATCGTGAATCGTGCCCGAGCCGACTGCGATCATGACATCTGTTGTTTTTTTCGTATGGATCAGTGCATGAATGAGCGATCGTTCATCAGCCACTACATCTCCGGCTTCATTTTCCGGAATAATCAGGCATTTGGCCTGGAATCCTTCTTGATTCAAGCGGTCTTCCAAATCAATTCCTGCAATGCGATGTGTATTCGAGTCACACACTAGCACGATCTGTTTGTAATTTTTTCTTTTTACATACTCTAAAAGCGAATCGGCTGCTTGTTTTTCAAGAGCAATTTCTTCCATTTCGATAGGAAACGTCTTTTCTCCGGCTTGTTCAAAAGCACGCTGAACGTCAGCTGCGATACGATTCATAACAGAATCCCCTCCTCAGCTAATTTGGTTACATCCTTAATAGACTCCAGCACATAATCCGGTGTGTACAAACGCTGTTCACCCGGTTTCGCAGAACCGGTCAGCACTAAGGCGCTTTTCATGCCATAAAGCTTCCCCATCGCAATGTCTGATTCAATGCTGTCTCCGATAATCATGCATTCATGTGCGGCCAGCCCCATTGCTGTACAGGCGGCCTCCGCCATCAGCCATGACGGCTTTCCGACAACAAGCTCCGTTTTCGCTTGAGCTGAAGCCTCTATCGCTCCAATCATTCCGGCCACATCGATGGCGTTGCCGTCTTCGTTCGGAAAGGAGCGGTCTTTGTTTGTAGCAATGATACGAGCTCCGCCCGCGGCCGCTTGAAAGGCTTGATTTAAATCTTCGTACGTGAGCGTTTCATGAAGGGAGATCACAAGCCAATCCGCTTCCTTCGGTTCGTTCGCTTGCTGCACGCCAGCCAGCCTCAGCTCGTCAACCAAACCTTGTTCTCCAAGCACCCACACCGTTGCAAAACGATAATGGTTTTTCAGAAAAGCTGCTGTGACACTTGACGACAAAACAATATCGCTTACATCCGCCTCTATCCCCGCGCCGAGAAGTTTTTTTCTGCACATGGCACGGGAAATATTCCCCCGATTGCTTAGAAAAACGATTTTCTTCCCCATTTCTCGGAGTGTATTGATCGCTTCTCTTGCCCCTTCTATCAACTCATTTCCTCTAAATACAGTACCGTCCAAGTCAATCAGAATGCCTGCCGGTGCCACAGCAGAATTATGACTGTCCATAATACGCATTTGCTCCGTGTTTTCGATAAAAATGCTTTTCATGAAGGACTGTATTGATTGGATTTACATCCTTGTTCAGCATAATGGAGTGATAAGCCATTTCCGCAACCGTTTCTAATACGACTGCGTTATGAATGGCGTTTAAGGCGTCCGTGCCCCAGCAGAACGGGCCGTGATTATTCACGAGTACACCCGGCACCTGTTCGTAGTTATGATGCTGAAAGGTTTCTGCTATGACTTTTCCTGTATTCCGTTCGTAGTCATGAATGATTTCTTCATCATACATTTCTCTTGTACACGGAATCGCGCTGTCAAAATAATCAGCATGTGTCGTGCCTAATGGCGGAATGTCTCTGCCCGATTGCGCCCAGCTTGTCGCCCATTGAGAATGGGTATGGACAATTCCCCCGATATTCGGAAAGGCTTTATATAAATAAACATGGGTGGGCGTATCTGAAGAAGGCTTAAGCGAGCCTTCGACGACCTCTCCTTCAAGGTTTAAAACAACCAAGTCATCTGCTGTCAGGTCGCTGTATTCGACTCCGCTAGGTTTGATGACAATTCTTCCTTTTTCACGGTCAATGCCGCTGACATTTCCCCACGTAAAGGTTACCAGCTGATGCTCTTGAAGCTTCAGGTTGGCAGCCAGCACTTCTTTTTTTAATGTTTCAAGCATGCTCCATCACCCTTTATCAATTCTTTTTGGCGGCAGATGAAAATTGAAGATTTTTAATTGTTTTCAGACGTTTCATGACATGGTTTTCTTTTCCGAAATAGTGAACCAGCTCTTTATATTCAGCGTATAATTTTTCATACACCACAGCGTTTTCGGCGTTTGGCGAATAAGAAATATCTTTCAGTTTTCCCATGTGCGCCGCTGCCTCTTTGATGTCGTCGTATCCGCCGTTTTCTTTACCTGCGGCAAGCGCGCCGAAAATGGCAGATCCTAAGGCAGGGGCTTGCGGGGAACCAGAGATTTTAATGTCCATGTTTGTCACATCCGCATAAATCTGCATGACAAACGGGTTTTTCTCAGCTATTCCGCCGGCTGCGTACAGCTCCTCGATCGGAACTCCGCTTTCTTTGAACGTTTCGATAATCATCCGGGTTCCGTAAGCTGTCGCTTCAACTAGCGCTCTATAAATCTCTTCAGGCTTCGTCAGCAGCGTCATGCCAAGCAGCATTCCTGTTAAATCAGCATCAACAAGAGTTGAACGGTTTCCATTCCACCAATCCAAAGCAAGCAGACCGCTTTCACCCGGCGCTTGAAGGTTTGCTTTCTCGCTCAGCAGCTCATGAATGCCCATGTTTTTTTCCTCTGCTTCCTCTTGATACGCTTGAGGTACACATGTTTTCACAAACCAGTCAAAATGATCGCCAACACAGGACTGCCCGGCTTCATATCCCGCATAGCCGGGAAGAATCCCGTTATCCACGACACCGCACATACCAGGCACGATATGCACCTCTTCGCCTAGAAGAACGTGGCACGTTGAGGTTCCCATAATCATCAGCATTTTCCCTGGCTCTGTGATGCCGACTGCCGGCACGGAAACATGGGCGTCAACATTGGCAACCGCAACAGCCGTCCCCGGAAGAAGGCCTGTGAGCTGTGCCATTTTTTCTGTCAATTCGCCTGCTTTTTCGCCCACTGAATGAATAGAACCTGCTAATTTGTCTTTTGTAATCGTTTTCATTAAAGGATGTAATTTGTCAAAGAAATCATCTGACGGATATCCCGCTTTTTCACTCCATATCGCTTTATACCCCGCTGTACAGTTGCTTCGCTTGAGCGAGCCGCACAGCTGGTACACGATCCAGTCCGCAGCCTCGATGATCCGGTCAGCCGCTTCATAAATGTGAGGCGCTTCTTCGGCAATCTGCATAACCTTAGGAATCATCCATTCAGAGGAAATTTTTCCTCCGTACCGTTGCAAAAAAGCTTCTCCTTCTTCTTCCGCAATTTGATTGAGCCGATCAGCATGTTTTTGGGCCGCATGATGCTTCCAGAGCTTCACATAACTATGCGGCTCCTCTTCATATTCCGGCAGCATGCATAACGGCTGCCCTGACTTGTCAACAGGCAGGATCGTACAGGCCGTAAAATCAATTCCAATCCCGATAATGTCTTTCGGTTCAACGCCCGTCTGTTCGAGTATAGACGGAATGGTTGTTTCCAAGACTTCGAGGTAATCCGCCGGATGCTGCAGCGCCCAGTCCCTCGGCAGCTTTTGGCCTGTTTTTGGAAGGGCGGTATCAATGACAGCGTGCCTGTATTCTTTCACAGCAGCCGCCAGTTCCTCCCCTGTTTGAACATGAACGAGTACCGCTCTTCCTGATAAAGTTCCGAAATCAACCCCTATTGTGTAAGCCAAGTGACATCCCCCTCTCTACTTTTGAAGCCGGTAAAGCGCCTCGTTCCATTTTAATTCGTGTTTTAGTTTATGAATCGTCGTATCACGGGAAATGAGCACACTTTCGATCCCCGCCATTTCCGCCCAATCGAGCATTTGCTCTGCTGTCAGTTCATAAGACAAGCAGGTATGGTGTGCGCCGCCTGCTAAAATCCATGCCTCCGCCGCTGTTTTCAATGACGGCTCCGGTTTCCAGAGAACACGGGCTACCGGCAGATTCGGCATGTCTTTTTCAATTTCCTGACCGTTGACCTCATTCAAAACAAGGCGGAAACGCCCCCCGATATCAACAAGGCTTGCTTGAATGGCTGAACCGCTGATGCCGTTAAATACAAAACGTGCTGGGTCTTCCTTGCCTCCTATAGAAAGCGGATGAACCTCGATTCTCGGCTGATCCAAGGCAACAGTCGGACACACTTCAAGCATGTGCGAACCCAAAATCATCTCATTTCCCGGTTCAAAATGGTACGTATAATCTTCCATAAAGGACGTTCTTTTTCCTTCGGCCATGATTTTCATCATCCGCACAAGAGCCGCTGTCTTCCAATCTCCTTCGCCGGCGAACCCGTAGCCCTTCTCCATCAGGCGCTGAACGGCAAGTCCCGGCAGCTGCTTCATTCCGTGCAGCACTTCAAATGATGTCGTGAAAGCTGTGTATCCGCCTTGTTCAAGAAAAGCGGTTAAGCCAAGTTCTATTTTCGCCTGTTCCTTAATGGACGCCACCTTTGCTTCGTCACGTTTTGTTTCCTCGCTGATCACATAAAGCCTGTCATACTCCGCATAGAGCGTGTCAACCTCGTCATCCGTAATGCGGTTCATCACTTCGACAAGATCTCCGATGCCATATCCGTCAACCTGCCAGCCAAATTGAATATGCGCCCCCACTTTGTCTCCATCCGTTACCGCGACGTGACGCATGTTATCTCCGAATCTGGCAACCTTAATATGTCTGCTTTCATTTAATGCAGCCGCCGTATCCATCCACTGGGAAATCTCTTTCTTCACTTCTTCATCATCCCAATAGCCGGCGACGACTTTCCGGTTCAGACCCATTCGCGAGTTGATATAACCGTATTCACGATCGCCATGTGCGGATTGGTTGCTGTTCATAAAATCCATGTCAATCGTACCCCAAGGGATATCGCGATTATATTGAGTGTGCAGATGCATAAGCGGTTTTTGATAAGAGGAAAGGCCTTCTATCCACATTTTTGCGGGAGAAAATGTGTGCATCCATGTAATGATACCGGCGCATGTCTCACTGTACTCCGCTTCTCTTAACAGCTGTCTGATGGTTTCCGGTGAAGTGACGACAGGCTTATGCGTGATTTTGTATCTGGAAGAAACCCCGCTGAGCCCCTCACAAATGCTTTTCGCATGCTGATCCACCAGTTCCAGCGTCTCTTCCCCGTATAGGTGCTGGCTTCCTGTTACAAACCAGAATTCATAATCCTTTGTCTGAAGCATGTAAACTGCCCCTTTCTTATAAAATAAAACGCTTTCATACATTACAAAAGATACGTACTAATAATAAAAAATAAATCAATAACTATTAATTTGTACGAACAATTTCATTATAGTAACTGACTATTATACTGTCAATCTTTTCTTTTAAAAAAAGCCGGGCGCTGCCCGGCTTTTTCACTCAATAGGACGGCCAGCCCGAACTCCAATTCAAATCATTGATGAGAAGCTTCGGAATGCCGTTGTCATTGGCGTCATAGGCATGACGAACAAGAATGTTTCCGTTTACAATATCCTGGCCTCCGGGTCCTTTCCATTGGTCATTCCCGGAATCCAAAATGGTGCCCCCGCCTTCCAGCATGCTTTTTCCGCTTTTATCAAGATAAGGGCCTGTAATGCTTTTAGATCTTCCATAAGCAATTTTGTACGTACTGTTTACACCGTCACAGCATTTATCAAATGAGACCATTAAATAGTAATAGCCATTTTGATACGTAAGAGTAGGAGCCTCAAGCGCCCAGCCATTATTCGGTCTGGCAGCAATCGAATAGAGCGAGCCTGTCGGCTTCATCGTATTCTTATCAAGCTTGGTCAGCTTAATACCGCTCCAAAACGAGCCGAATGCAAGCCACGGGTTGCCATCCTTGTCGAATGTCAGCTCCGGATCAATGGCGTTATAATTATTTGAGCTTGTCGAACGAATCACCAAGCCCTCGTCCTTCCAGCTCCCTGAACTGATGCTTGTTGAAGATGCCAGGCCGATGGCAGATGTATTGCTTCCAAAAGAAGAAACAGAATAATACAGCCAGTACTTTCCGTTATAGTATTGGATGTCCGGCGCCCATTGGTTTGGCTCGTAATTCGGCACATAATTGGACCACCACGATAGCGGTGTGCTAAAAATGGACTTTTGTACGGTCCAATTTTTTGCGTCTGAAGACTTCAACACCCGCAGCCCCCGTTCTTCCGTAAGCCCTGTGCCAAGCGCATACCACGAGCTCCCCTCTTTGATCATGGTCGGATCGTGAAGCAGCTCATTGGATGACCCCCAAAATGCGGCCTCTGCAGGAGCAGCGGAAGTGAATATCAAGCCAGCAGCCAGAGCGGCACTCGAAAAATGAAAGAAGCGTTTCCATGTTTTTTTCTTTTTCAACTTTTCTAACCTCCTTTAAATCAGAAAGCGCTTACAAATATATTGTTTTACCCTCCTTTCCTTACAAATGAGCGGCGTATCGTATGTCGTCATGTTCAGGACATTTTCGGTATCATCTTTATTGTAGTCACTCCGCCTTAATTTGTACAGACAAAAAAATAGAATCTGCCTTGGAAGGCAGATTCCTCCGTATCTTTATTGGTACGTAATCTCATCGACCGTTTTCCGGTCTAGCTTCTTGATGACTTCTGTAATTAATTTTACCGCGTTTTCATAATCGTCACGGTGCAGCATAGCCGCGTGCGTATGAATGTAGCGGGTTGCAATGGTAATGGAGAGTGCAGGCACGCCATTTGCCGTCAAATGGATGGCTCCCGAATCTGTTCCGCCGCCGGCAATGGCATCAAATTGATACGGAATGCCCGCTTCCTCTGCGGTAGCCACAACTATATCACGCAAACCTTTGTGAGAGACCATAGACGCATCGTACACGATAATCTGCGGCCCTTCGCCCATTTTGCTTTGCGCTTCCTTCTCGGAAATGCCAGGCGTGTCTCCTGCTATGCCTACATCAACACCAAACGCAATATCAGGCTGAATGGCATGGGCAGCCGTTTTCGCTCCTCTGAGGCCGACTTCCTCCTGAACAGTCCCGACGCCATACACAATGTTTGGATGATCTGTGTTTTGTAAATTTTTTAACACATCAATGGCAATCGCACAGCCGATGCGGTTGTCCCATGCCTTTGCCAATAGGAATTTTTCATTGTTCATCACCGTAAATTCAAAATGAGGTACGATCATGTCTCCCGGAAGTACACCCCATTCCAAGGCTTCTTCTCGGCTTGAAGCTCCAATATCAATAAACATGTCTTTTATTTCCACTGATTTTTTTCTCGCTTCTGGAGATAAAATATGAGGCGGCTTAGAACCGATAACCCCTGTGATTTCCCCTTTTTTCGTGACGATGGTAACACGCTGAGCCAGCATGACCTGAGCCCACCAGCCGCCAACAGTTTGGAAACGGATAAAGCCTTTATCCGTGATTTGCGTCACCATAAAGCCCACTTCGTCTAAATGCCCGGCGATCATAATTTTAGGGCCATTTTCTGCACCCGTTTTTTTGGCAATTAAACTGCCAAGACGATCTGTTGTCACCTCATCAGCAAATGGCTCTATGTATGATTTCATCACTTGCCTTACTTCTCTTTCATTGCCCGGTATGCCTTTTGCATCTGTTAAATCTTTCAGCATGGTCAATGTTTCATCTAATTTTGCCATGTTCCAAAACCCTCCTTCATCAGTCCTGCATTCTTATTATACAAAACCTGGCGCTAACCATACGACTATTTCACTTGAAAATCGGGTATATGTTTTTAGAACTTTCTTTTAGAAAAAGTGAAACCTTTTTCTATGCTCTTCGTATTACATCAGATCATCACCATAAGGGAGGTGCCTTCACACAATGTTTGTCATGGTTCTAAGGATTATTTTGCTTGCACTTTTTGCTTATTGTATTTATGCCGTGGTCAAATTTGTCGCGAATCCAAAGAGAAGGCTTAAGCTGGCCCAATCAAAAGAACATTTTTATATTATCGATGAACAAAACAATACCCGAAAGAATTTTCAGCTGACGTATAAAGGCGTGCTTTTTGAAGGAGAAAAGCATATTCCTTCCAAGGACCACCCGCTGTTTATCCACACGATCTTTGTCTGGACAGAATCTCCTGAGAAGCTGAAACATTTCTCTGCAAAAGATTTTGAGAACATTGAAGAAAAAGTGCTGGAACGTTATCCGAATTGTAAGATTGACTGGGACCAGCCCATTAAACTCGCAAAAAAAGCAGAAGAGCGTTAAAACGCTTTTCTGCTTTTTATAAATCAAACGGGCTGTAATAAATGACGATAAAGATCGCTTCAATCACCAGAAGAAGCGGCACTCCGTATTGAAAAGACGCGTGCTTCGTTTTATGTCTGAAGGTTTGCATGCCAAGCCAGATCCCGAGCGCGCCAAACACGAACGCAATCAGCCACAGCCGCTCTTCGGAAATTCTCCATTTGTGCTGCTGCGCTTTTCGTTTGTCAACGCCCATCACCCAAAATCCGCAAAGATTGATCAGTACCAAATAGACAGCGATAATCATGTTGCCTCACCCTTTATATAAAAAAGCCGCTCTGCTGGAGAGCGGCCCTATATGATTACTTGTTTAATTGAGCTTTAGCAGCATCAGCAAGCTGATTGAATGCAGTAAGATCATTTACAGCAAGATCAGCAAGCATTTTACGGTTTACTTCAATACCAGAAAGCTTAAGACCGTGCATTAAACGGCTGTAAGAAAGACCGTTCATACGAGCAGCTGCATTGATACGAGTGATCCAAAGCTTACGGAAATCACGTTTTTTCTGACGACGGTCACGGAAAGCATAGTTTCCAGATTTCATGACCTGCTGGTTAGCTACTTTGTATAATGTATGTTTTGAACCGAAATAACCTTTTGCTAATTTAAGAACCTTTTTACGACGCTTACGTGTAACAGTTCCGCCTTTTACTCTTGGCATTAAATTTCCCTCCTAATTGTTCCTTATCCGATTACTTGATGTTAGCAAGCATTTGTTTGATACGTTTGAAGTCTCCTGCGCTTACAACAGCACTCTTGCGAAGCTTACGCTTTTGCTTTTGAGATTTGTTGGCGAATAAGTGACTTGTGTACGCGTGAGAACGTTTTAACTTCCCAGAACCTGTCTTTTTAAAACGTTTAGCAGATCCGCGGTGAGTTTTCATTTTTGGCATGGGATTTCCTCCTTATTGCTTTTCGTTTTTCGGCGCGAGCATTAAGAACATGCTGCGGCCGTCCATTTTTGGTTTTGTTTCGACAGTCGCAACCTCAGCACATGCTTCAGAAAAACGGTCTAACACACGCTGACCGATTTCTTTATGAGTGATTGCGCGTCCTTTAAAGCGGATAGAAGCTTTCACTTTATCGCCTTTTTCAAGGAATTTAATCGCATTGCGCAATTTCGTGTTAAAGTCATGCTCATCGATTGTCGGACTTAACCGAACTTCTTTTAAGTTAATGATTTTTTGATTCTTGCGTGCTTCTTTTTCCTTTTTCTGCTGCTCAAATCGGAACTTACCGTAGTCCATGATTCGGCAGACAGGCGGTTTTGCATTCGCTGCAACTAACACCAGGTCAAGATTTGCGCGGCCGGCGATTTCAAGTGCTTCCTGACGGGACTTGATTCCAAGCTGGTCGCCATTTTGTCCGATTAAACGGACCTCACGTGCACGGATACCCTCATTAACCAATTGATCTTTGCTAATAATGAGCCACCTCCATAGTTTCTTCGAATTGATTCACAACTCATTTTGACTGCATTTTGCAGGCAAACAAAAAGTGCGGGCATTATAAAACACCCACACTACGAACATCTGTATCAATAAAAATGTACGGTCAACCTGCCAACTACATGCATGTGTCAATCAGGTGAGAAGCGGGTGCTTCTGCTTGTGATTTATATTCAATTCAATAACTATTCTACACAATGCCGGATCTTTAGTCAAGGACGACTTATCCGGAACAACTTTTACATTGTAACATGGGTTTTCTATGAGTGCAAGAGTGAAAAAGAAAATCTTTCATCCTCATCCAGAAGGTATCGTTCTGAACCGTTCAGCCATGCATCAAGTGTTCTGTTGAAAAACATCGGCTGGGCGATCGGTGCTACATGACTGGTTAAAATCAGGAGAGCGAGGCAATGAAAATGGCTGATTCGTGCTCACATCACCCGCTGACAGCTCCACACGAATAAACCTACTGTGCAGAGTATGGTGTAAAGAGCAACAGTCTTCCCCCATCCTTCTCCTTCATTCGCTATCCACAACAAAACCATTGACAGGTAGAAATGTAAAACAAAGTTAATCCATAACCGATATAAGAAGGAGAAGGGAGTCTGACACATGAACAAACTGATACAGCTTGCTTTATTTTTCACATTGATATTAACCGGTTGCTCGAATAGCAGCACATCTTCTGAACCAAAAGCTGAAACGGTTAAGACAGCCGTAGTATTTAATCAAAAGGAACTAGAGAAAGAGCTGAAAAAACTAAAACCCGTTTCACTGGACATGGATTTCGAGAGTCCACTCGCTGCTGAGTTAGGAAAGCGGAAGGCAAAAGAAGCAGCCGAGAAGCAAAGACAGATCGCAGCCGAGAAAAAACGTGAAAAAGAGCGGGAGGCGAAACGAAAGAAACAGCAGGAGGAAGCAGCGGAGAGACAGCGATTGGCAGAGCAGCAGGCTGCAGAGAGACAGCGATTAGCGGAAGCGGAAAGACAAGCTGAACTTGAAAGACAGCGGCAGGCGGCAATCCAAAAAGAGCAGAAAGCGAACGCTGAGAAAAAGCGGCAATCACAGCCACAACGGCAGCAGACCGAGGCACCCTCGTCTAATAGTCAAGATTCACCATCCTCCTCGAGCCAAACAGATGAAACCAATCAACAGCCGGCTTTAGAGCTTCCTGATGACGATGGTTATGGTTATGAGGAACGAAAAAAGTGGCATGATGATCAAGTGGAATGGGGCATTAAGCAAGGATATATCGATCCTGAAGACGCACCATAAAATAAAAAAAGCCAAGGCATTCAGCCTTGGCTTATCCTCCGATCAGCTGCATGAAAACAGGTATGACCAGAACCGTTACCACTCCTACTACGACAACAGCGATACTTGCCATCGCAGCTTCAACTTCTCCCATCTCGATCCCGACCGCTACACCGAGTGCATGTCCGGACGTTCCGAGAGCCAATCCTTTAGAAATCGGATTCTTTACTTTAAACACCTTTAAGAACAATGCCCCGAGCGCATATACAATGACAGCGTTAAAGATGACCGCAAAGGCAGTGATGTCGCTAATGCCTCCGATGTCTTTTGATAACGGAAGCGCAATTGCCGTTGTTGCAGCCTGCGGCAGCATGCTTTTCATGACAGCCGAATCGAGATGAATGCCTTTTGCAAGCAAATAAACAATCGTGACAGAGCAGATAGAGCCGACAATAATGGAGGACATGATTTGCCACCAATATTTTTTGAGCTTGTCTCTTTGTTTGTACAAAGGAATGGCAAAAGCGATCGTCGCCGGTTCAAGGAAAAACTTAATGATTTCTCCTCCGTTATTATAGTCCGCGTAGGAAAAACCGCCGATTTTTAAAAATGCGATCCCAAGCACCATGGCAACAAACAAAGGAGTGAAAAGGAAGAAGCCTTTCGTTTTCTTGAATAAAAAGGTGCCGATGCCGAATGCAGCAAGTGATACGACAATTCCGAAATAAGGACTCATTGTGCTTTCCATCTGATGAACCTCCTGTTTCCTTAATGGTGAACGAGTTCGTTATTGTTCTGCGGGCTTTGCACTGTTTTTGTTGTTTTCACGTCTGCCGCAGTCTTGCGTTTTCCGCTAATTGAAAGAATCAGCTGAGAAAACAATCCCGTAGCCCCCAGCAATATAATGGTCGCAAGCAGAATGACAAGAACAATTTGCAGACCGTATTGCTGCATGACACCAAGCGAATTCATAACAGATATACCAGAAGGGACAAATAAAAATCCGATCAGAGAGGTTAAAGACGTTCCGAGCGTTTCTACCTGTTCCAGTTTAATAACTTTCAAACATAATAGGAGAAATAATAAGACCAATCCTACAACCGATGCCGGGATAGGAATTGGGACAATAGCGGCAATCATATTCGAAACCAGCATAATGACGGCAAAAATAAATGCTTGTGTTAAAAATCCGTACACTTTTTTAGCACTCATTTTCTTCACCTCTTTCTCTTTGGTACCCCCATTATAAATAAGAATCCCTTAATATAAAGCGCTTACAAGATAACATGCAAAATAGCGGGGCTGAGTTGCAGAAACAAATGGCTGAAATGCAAAAAGCCGCCCATCAAATATGGAGCAGCTTTTTCAATTCCTTCGCATATGTCCGGCTGACCGGTATTTTTGATCCGTCTTTCATGATCAGGTTATACGTTGAATTAAACCATGGTTGAATTTCTTTAATATATTCGGTATTGACGATAAAGCTCCGATGGACGCGGATAAAATCAGCATCAGGCAGCTTCTTCTCGATGACAACGAGCGTATCGCTGACGGTATACGATGTATCGAAGGTTTTTACATTGACGTGACCATCTTCCGTTCCGGCATAGATAATGTCCTTCGTATCTACGATCACTATTGATTCTCCTACAGATAGTGCGAGTTTGTGCTGGCCGGAATGACTGCTCTGATCTGTTTCAACAATATCCCGATTGACTTTTTTATATTTTTTCAGCGTTTGCTGAATTCTTTCCTCATCGAAAGGCTTGGTTAAATAATCAAGGGCGTCCACCTCAAATGCTTTGAGTGCATACTGGTCATATGCCGTCGCAAACACAACAGCAGGAGGATGCTTCATGTTCTTCAACCGCTTTGCGATATCAAAACCGTTTTCTCCGGATAAATCAACGTCTAAAAACAGCAAGTCAGGCTTTTGATCCATCATTTGGTCAAAAGCAGATTCAATATTTTCCGCTTCATTGATTTCCATTTCCTCATTGGTCCGCTTGAGCAAGTAAGCCAGTTCATCCCTTGCCAGCATCTCATCATCAACTATTAACACCCTGAGCATGTTCTTCTCCCTCTTTCATATGTTGCATTGGCACTCGAAAGGAAACCTCTGTCCCTTTCTGAACCTCACTCCTGATATTCAGTGCGGCCTGCTGTCCGAATAAACCAATCAGGCGCTGATTCAGGTTATAGAGCGCTGTACCGGTTCCCTCCTTAGACGGAAACGGTTTCTTTCCCAGCTCCGGAAGGATGTCTGGCGGAATTCCCCGTCCGTTATCCGTCACCTTCATATAGACGGATGTATCATCAGATAAGACACAGACCGTAACTTTGCACATGTCTTGTTTTTTCGGAAACGCATGCCGAAGCGCGTTCTCCACAAGCACCTGTAAAACAAACGGTGGGATTTCAATCTGCTCCAGCCTGCTGTCGATATTGAGCTCAATCTTATATTTCCCGGGAAAACGCGCCTGCTCTAATGACAAATAAGCGTGAAGATGGTTCAGCTCCTTTGAGAGCGGAATCAGCAGCTGTCTCGCTCCTTGAAGGTTTGAACGAAAATAAACGCTGAGCTGCAATAAGAGCTTACGGGTTTTTTCAACATCCGTGCGGCATAACGCAGAAATTGTATTGATCGCATTAAATAAAAAATGCGGATTCACCTGTGCTTGAAGCGCTTTGATTTCAGCATCCTTGAGAAGCTTGCTTTGCAGCTCTGCTTCCCCAAGCTCAAGCTGTGTCGAAAACAGCATGGCCAGCCCCTCAGCAAGCTCCTCCTCTACCTGACTCAGGCCTGCCGGATTTTTAAAGTACATTTTTAAGGTGCCGATTGTATTTCCGTTTGATGTCAGCGGCAGGACAATTGCCGCGTGCAAAGGGCATTCAGAATGTGTGCATTCAATCTCTTCCTGTGAAATCGCCTTCATAATTTGCCCTGTTTTAATCACCTTTTTGGACAGGCCGGTGATCAAGCTTTTTGATGGGATGTGATGATCCATTCCCGCGCCGACATGCGCAAGGATCTTTTCTTTATCAGTGAGAGACACCGCATCCGTTCCGGTCAGCTTATGGATAATAGCGGCTACACTTTTACAGGAGTTTTCATTTAGTCCTTGGCGAAAAAATGGAAGCGTCTGATCAGCAATTGTCAGTACTCGGTGCGTTTCAAGCGCCCTTGCCTGCTCTTCCTTGCGATTGATCGCTTGAATAATCGACAGAAAAATAAAACTGCCAGTCCCATTGATGAGTATCATTGGAATCCCGATCATGCTGACAAGCTCCCAAGCGTCACTGAACGGCTTTGCCATCAGCAAAATAATAATCATTTGCAGTGACTCCATGCCGATTCCCACAAGTGCGGCGACACGCGGCGTCGGCATTCGGTAGCGCTTCGTAAAATACCTGCCGATCAAGCCTGCAAGAACACCTGCTAAAACAGATGATACCGCACAGCTTAAGGCCGTGCTGCCGCCGAGCGAAAAACGATGCAGTCCCGCCAGTACGCCGATTCCAGCCCCTACAAACGGGCCTCCGAGAAGGCCTCCGATTTCCACGCCTAAAATACGGGTATTCGCAATGGAGCCAGACGGATCGATCGCAAACACCCAGTCATTGTTCACAATCATATTTTTTTGAATTTCAATGCCTGTATAATTACTGATAATGCTGAAGAGAGAAAAAATAGAAATTAATACGGCTTTCCCTTTATAGCCGTCCTGATGTTGCAGCGCTTGTCTGAAAAGCTTCGTATGGGCGAGAATGAACCCCAGTATAACAATAATCCCTACCCTCTCAAGCATCATAATCATTAAATGAATCATGCATGTCACCTGTTCTTTCGCTTTCATTCTAGCATGTTTCGGCAGGAGTTTCATGGCTGACTGTTTTTTTAAAATCATCTGAAAACATATTTCACAAGGCTATTATCTATTGTAAAATAAAACATGAGCCTTTTGGCAGAAAGATTTGAATCTGAAGCAGAGGAGAAGATCATGAAAGCCGTATTTTTTGATTTAGACGACACACTACTTTGGGACGAAAAAAGCGTCAGCACAACATTTGCAGAAACTTGTTTACAGGCGGAGAAAAAATATGGCCTTGACCCGCAGAAATTCGAAGAAGCTGTTCGCGAAGCGGCGAGAGAATTGTACATGTCTTATGAGACGTATCCATATACAGTGATGATCGGCATTAACCCGTTTGAAGGCCTGTGGTCCAATTTCTCAGAGCCGATCAGTGAAGGATTTCAGAAGCTGAACAAGATTGTGCCGGAGTATAGAAGAAACGCATGGACAAACGGACTGAAGGCGCTTGGCATCGATGATCCGGCATACGGCGAATTTTTAGGAGAGTTTTTTGCGGCAGAGCGCAGAAGACGCCCGTTTGTATATGATGAGACATTTGCTGTACTCGATCAACTAAAGAGCAAGTATGAATTGCTGCTTTTGACAAACGGCGATCCGAGCCTGCAAAAGGAGAAGCTCGCCGGCGTGCCTGAGCTCGCCCCTTATTTCAATGAAATCGTCATTTCAGGCGCTTTCGGCAAAGGGAAACCGGATGTTTCCATTTTTGAACACTGCCTTAAGCTGATGAATATTGAAAAAGATGATGCGATCATGGTCGGCGATAATTTGAATACTGATATTTTAGGCGCTTCAAGAGCCGGAATCAAAACCGTCTGGATCAACCGGACGGATAAGAAAAACGAAACTGACGTAACGCCTGATTACATCATCAGCAGCCTTCATGATTTGTTTCCTATATTGGAGAAATAAAAAAGCATGATCTCTTCAATGAGATCATGCTTTTTATCTTATTTTTTCGCTTCAGCTACTGCCTTTTTCACAAAATCATCAAGTGAAATGGTGTCAGATTTCTGTTCTCCGTACTTACGAACGTTTACCGCTCCGTTTTCTGCTTCTTGGTCACCGACCACAAGCATGTACGGAATTTTTTGCATTTGCGCTTCACGGATTTTGTAGCCGATTTTTTCATCGCGGCTGTCGACTTCTACACGGAGGCCTTCACGCTGCAGGCGTTCCTGCACTTTTTTCGCGTAGTCTAAATGCACAGCCGGCGAAACCGGGATGACTTGGAATTGAACCGGTGCAAGCCATGTTGGCAGCGCGCCTTTGTGTTCTTCGATTAAGAAGGCAACAAAGCGTTCCATTGTTGATACGACACCTCTGTGAATAACAACCGGACGGTGCTGCTTGCCGTCTTCGCCGATATAAGTCAGATCGAAACGTTCAGGCAATAAGAAGTCAAGCTGAACCGTAGACAATGTTTCTTCTTTGCCGATCGCTGTTTTCACCTGAACATCAAGTTTAGGGCCGTAGAATGCCGCTTCACCTTCTGCTTCGTAATAGTCATGGCCGATTTCGTCCATTGCCTCTTTCAGCATGGATTGCGCTTTGTTCCACATTTCATCATCATCAAAATATTTCTCTGTGTCTTCCGGATCACGGTAAGACAGACGGAAAGTGTAATCACTTAAGCCGAAGTCTTCATATACTTCCTGGATTAAACGGACAGTACGGATAAACTCATCCTTAATTTGATCGGGGCGCACAAAGATGTGTGCATCGTTTAATGTCATGCCGCGCACGCGCTGAAGACCTGACAGCGCACCTGACATTTCATAGCGGTGCATTGTTCCTAGCTCTGCAATACGAATTGGAAGCTCGCGGTAGCTGTGGATGTCGTTTTTATAGATCATCATATGGTGCGGACAGTTCATCGGACGGAGCACAAGTGTTTCATTATCCATTTCCATCGGAGGGAACATGCCTTCTTGATAATGATCCCAGTGTCCAGATGTTTCATACAGCTCTTTGCTTCCAAGCACAGGTGTGTATACGTGCTCATAGCCGAGGCTGATTTCTTTATCAACAATATAGCGCTCGATTACGCGGCGGATTGTCGCGCCTTTTGGCAGCCAAAGCGGCAGGCCTTGTCCGACTTTTTGAGAATTTGCAAACAGCTTTAATTCTTTGCCGAGCTTTCTGTGGTCACGCTCTTTCGCTTCCTCAAGCATACGAAGATGCTCTTCAAGATCAGCTTTTTTGAAGAAGGCGGTGCCGTATACGCGCTGAAGCATTTGGTTGTTGCTGTCACCGCGCCAGTATGCGCCTGCAAGGCTTAGCAGCTTAAACTCTTTGATTTTTCCTGTTGAAGGAACGTGTACGCCGCGGCACAGGTCAAAGAATTCGCCTTGCTCATAGATCGAAACAGTTTCTCCTTCAGGAATCGCATCCAATAGTTCAAGCTTCAGATCGTCGCCGATTTCTGCAAAACGGGCTTTCGCTTCTTCACGGCTGACTTCTTTTCGAACGATCGGAAGGTTCGCATTGACGATTTTTTTCATTTCTTTCTCAATTTTCGGCAGATCTTCCGGAGTAATCGCTTCTTCCATTTCTACATCATAGTAAAAACCGTTTTCGATCACCGGACCGACACCGAATTTGACATCTTTGTATATGCGTTTAATCGCTTGAGCCAGCAAGTGAGCCGTACTGTGGCGCATAATTTGAAGACCTTCTTCTGAGCCTTCTGTAATGATTTCCACTGTACCGTCCTCATTAATCGGTGTTCTCAAATCGATTTCTTTTCCGTTCAGTTTTCCGGCTAATGATTTCTTCTTTAATCCCGGACTGATGGATGCCGCGATATCTTCTGTTGTTGTTCCTTTCGCAAACTCCTTGACTGCTCCATCAGGAAATGTGATTTTTACCATATCTGACATCTTTGTCACTCCTTTTTTTGCATATAAAAACCCCGCCCCCTATGAAAGGGACGAGGTTGAATAAACGGAATCGTGGTTCCACCCTTTTTTCCGCAAAGCCAACTCATGGCTCCTG
Source organism: Bacillus sp. N13C7 (assembly GCF_026790065.1). Taxonomy (GTDB): domain Bacteria; phylum Bacillota; class Bacilli; order Bacillales; family Bacillaceae; genus Bacillus. Next base: position 251,536 of record NZ_JALAMO010000001.1, read on the forward strand.
CGGCTCTAAGCTCTATAACGGGAGTTCCCGTCAGCCATTACTGCTCCTTGTCAAAGGGGTTCACAGCTGAAGTTCAAAGGCGGTAAAGCGAATGGTCCTTAGCTGGGAAGCTTTCAGCCGTGGCTTCCCTCTCTTTGAGCCGGTATCATTCCTTCATGTCCTTATCAATACGTGTGTCTTTCTTAATCTCCTATGTATTATAAATTGTTCATTCCAAAAAATCAACACGCTCGCATTTCCTTTTTTCCAAACCGACAGCCTTATATATACAGGCTGCCGGTTCTTATCCTTCTGAGTGCTTTACCGGTATTTCTGTGTCCGTAAAAGCATGCAGAGGAAGCATTTCCATTCTCTCTTGAAATACGTTTTGAATGGTCCTTGCCATCATGTGCTCGGGCTGGTCGGTATAGAGCACCACTTCATCAGGCGCGATGGAAATCAGCGGCGCGAGCAAATGAGAATCAATGTACATAGGATGATCCCGGACAAATCGCCTGTCTATGTATTTCATTTTTTCCCGTTCCGGCACATAGCGCAGCTCCCATATTGTGAATGATCCATCATGGACAATATGCACCTTTTTGATTCGCGGCTGTTTGGCTGTTACATAGTCTCTGAGTGTTTGAATAAAATTTTGATATTCCTGTTCCATCTTATATTCATCTATCGCCGCTTCCGTAATATCTCTCAGCTGCTTGTAATATTGTCCGAGTCGGAAGGTCTGAAAGGAACGAATGGAAAATACGCCTTCCTCTAAACAGATCGTTTGAAGTTCATCCAAAATAGATTGTTTCCGCGAAAGCTTGAGCGGCTCAAACGGAAAGTCGTCAGCTTCTCCTTCAATAATACTGTGTGCGAGCTGAAGGATTTGCTGCTGTTCATCCTGGTCCGTGAAGAAATATGTTCCCTCAATTAATGACAGCATATGCTCGTCTTCTTTGCATTCTAAAAAAAATTTGACCAGAATCGGCTCCATAAAACGCTGAATAGAGAAAGCCGGCTTCGCCTTTTCAATCCCGATTTTTCGTATGCCTTCACGGACAATGATATTGTTCCGATCGTCCGAATGCTGAATGAGATGTAAAAAAGCAGCTGCATCATGGTCATCTTCAAAGATTATTTCAAGCATGTTTGTCCCCCCTTACGGCATCTGTTACAAGTATATGGGGGATGTTTTTAAAATAGACGTAAAGGTCACTGGCAAATCTTAATTTGATTCTTGGAACAAGTTTTGCATTTTCTTTCTGAAGATGAACGGCAGTGAGATAAACACGATATACAAAGCGAGCACCATAAAGAAAGCGGGCAGATTGCCAGCCAAAAAGCTCGCACCCAGCACATTAAGCGCAATCGTCCCAGGAATGATTCCCGCGGCCGTCGCCGCAAAATACGGGAGCGCTTTGACATTGGAAAGGCCTGCCGCATAGCTGACAAAATCAAAATTGATCGGCAGGATTCTTAAAAGAAAGATATAAAAAAATCCGCTATCCTCCATCTGCTTCTGGATGGCTTCCAGCTTTGCGTAATGACTGTTCTTTTTTCCCGCAAACAATCCGGCCGCAAAAAACGATACAGCTGAAGCGCACATCGAACCGAATAAAGTGTAAAGTGTGCCGAGAAGCGGACCGAACGCAAGTCCGCCCGCTATAGAAATAACAGATACCGGAAATAAAACAAGAGGCCTGACGATGGATATCCCGATAAACATAAGCGGCGCAAAGACCCCAAATGACAATATCCATACCCTGATTTCTTTCGGCGATACATTCAAATACGTTTTATTTCCCCAATAGAGTAAACCAGCACCTGCAAGCACTGCCAGCCATTTAACAGCCGTTTTTCGTTTCATACCCTCAGTTCCTTCCCCTTTGAACCGCAGCAATTATGGATGTCGGCGGTTTTCTCCGTCAAGGCGGATCGGAGCAGCCAGATATAATATCCGCTCCATTAATCTTGCTGCTTTTACCTCTTCTTTTTCTCCCCTCTGCGAATACGTAAAATGATGCTTCAGCTCGTCAGGTGAGAAATTAGAAGAAAAGAACGTTGGTAGCTGCTGGGACATTCTGTGCTGAAGCACCGTTCCGATGACTTCATCCCTTACCCAGCTTGTCATTGATTCTGCTCCGATGTCATCAAGCATCAATACGGGTGTTGTTTTTACCATGTTAAGCTTCTCTTCCAATGTCTGGTCTTGCAGCGAATTCTTAAGCTCTCTCACAAATTCGGGCACATAGACGATCATGGAGGAATACTCTTTTTCCGCCAGCTCATTGGCAATCGCAGCGAGCATAAACGTTTTTCCTACCCCGAACTTCCCGTATAAATACAGTCCTTTCCCTTTTCCCGTCTCATTATAGCTTTTCAGAAAATCTGTAACATGCTGGAACATCGCAAGCCTGCTCGGGTCACTGATATCGACCTGCTGGAACGTCGCTCCGAGGAGATCCTTCTGGATATACATGCTTTTCATAAGAGACTTTTGTTTTTTCTGCTGGTCGAGCTTCCGTTTAACCGGACATTCATAATACTCGATATCAATAGCACGTCCATTGACAACAAGCTTCGGATGGTAGCCCTCCAACAAATTGTTGAAATCTTCATCTTCTGAACAGTAGGAGCAATTCTTGCTTTGCCCGATATATTCATAAAGCTTATTTAAGCTCTTTTCGATCATTTTTTGGTCAATCACTTCTTCGTTTTCCTTCAAAAAGGCCTGAACATCTTGATCTTTCATCACTTTAGCCTTCATTTGCTCAAGACGTTTTTGGAAATCCGGCCTGCCGGTTACGCCCTGCAGGGAACGGCCGATTGGTTCCATTTATTCCTTCACCCCGCATCTCTGTCTTTAATAGGCAGAGTATTTTTTCAGTTTTTGCATTTCTTCCATCATCTTTTTCTTCTGTTCTTCCAAATCCTGCGGATGCAGCTTCTGCTGTCCGGTCTCTGAACCTGACGCTGTTTCTTTTTCTTTCTTCATCCAATCAGGCAGTTTTTCTTCACGTATCACTTTTTGGTTTCGCTTCGAAGACTGATTTGCTTTTCCTTCAGCCCATTCAAGGTACTGGCGGTTTTCCTCTATCGCAAGCTTCATCGCTTCTCTGACTGTTTTTACCTTTTTGCGTGCCCAATGCGAGGCGATTTTTTGGATATAGTTTTTCGACAGCTTCATGTCGGTTTTCAGCATGACATAATAAATTAACACATTTGTGACGCCTGGCTCGAGCTTTTGTTCAAACATAATTTCTTCTATGATTTTCAGATCAGCTTTTGACGGCTCTGTTCCGTCGGCAATGTCCTGCAGCAGCTTCTTCGGAGAAATTGCCTCAAGCAATGCGATCAGCTTCCCGTCCAGTGAATCCTCTTCGGCCGGTTTTTCGCCTTCACGCAAATGGATCGGCTGTGTTTTTTCCACTAAGTCAGGCAGCTGTCCGTTTCTCTCGATTTGATACCAGTCGCTTGCCGCTTTTCTTAAAGCCTCCGTCGTAATCACGTCACGCTCATCAATGGCGCTCATGACGACATTTTGCATCTGCAAAGGGTCTATGCCGTACAGATAAGATAGCTTTTTGATTGTCTCCCGCACCTGCTGGGTCATCGCTTTTCTCGGAATCATCGTCTCAGATAGCCCCGCTAAAAACAAATCAAAATCAAATACATCCTCCGTTATGGTGTAAGACGGAGCTTGTCCGACAGAAGTATATTCTGTGCCCGGCTCAAGTCTCACCGTTTCCTCCATATGAGGTGTGAGCTTCCATTCACTCGGCTGGAGTGATTCAAACGCATGATTAAACGGCCGCGTGATGTCCTTCGCATCTTCTGAAATAGCCGGGTGCGTGAAAAATTGTTTTAATTGCTGATATTTTGTTTTCCCGACTCTATTGTACAGGAAAACATTCAGCATTCCGTCTTCAAAAAACTCGTTTGGCCTAAGCGGCGGAAGAAGTTCATATATAAAGAGGCGCTCCTGCCGCTCGGATTCTTTCATATATACCTTCAGCAATCCGATGCCCTCGAGCTTTCCCTGTTCCTGATGGATCGTTTTTAAGTTGGACTGCGTCATTCCCATCAGCTGTCGATGTGTAGACTCCCCGCCCCACAGGCGGTTTTGTTCAAGCTCTCCCCACAATGTCATATAAAGAGAGAATGCAACAGGGCCGATTAAGGGCTGATACAGTTGTGTGATAATTTGTCTGTCAATATCCTGCAGCATTGATCTGCTTTTGACCACATACGGATCTACAGGCAGTACATCTTTCCAATAGTCAGCCATACATTCTCAAACCTTCCGAATTTGTTTCTACCTTTCATTTTACACCGTTTCTTATATCTATCAAATGCCAATTTTGCACATGAGAAAAGAGCTAGAAGAATCCTCTTAGCTCTTTTAACGCTCTTTCTTTATTAAATCTTTTAATTCATCAATAAAGACATTTATATCTTTAAACTGCCGATAGACGGACGCGAACCGCACATACGCGACTTCATCAATCTTAGCCAGCCGGTCCATGACCATTTCTCCGACAAGCTCGCTTTTCACCTCAGAGCAGCCTTGATTGCGAAGTTCTTTTTCAATATCAAAGCACATGTCTTCAAGCGTTTTGAGTGAAACAGGTCTTTTTTCACATGCTTTTATGAGGCCGCGCAGCATTTTTTCTCTGCTGAATTCCTCACGCACGCCCTCTTTTTTCACGACGATCAGCGGGGTTTCCTCCACTTTCTCAAAGGTTGTAAACCGGTAGTGGCAGGATTCGCACTCGCGTCTTCGGCGAATGGATTTTCCGTCATCCACAGGCCGTGAATCAAGGACTCGCGTTCCGTTATGCTGGCATGAAGGACATTTCAATAAAATCAGCTCCCAATTATTTCGTTCCCTGCAATGTATTTTCGGCAGCCTCCGCCTTTTCAAAATAAATGTGACAGCCATCTGTCGGGAGAGCCGTTGTGTAAGCTGTATCTACAGCATCAGGTGGTTTGTGAAAATCTCTTTCTTATTTTACAAAAAAAATGAAAAAAGAAAAAGCTGACCGCCCTTGTTTGTTTATAAAAATAAAAGGAGCATAAGCTAAAAAGCGCATAATGGCTTTTTAGCTACAGCTCCCTTTGTGTTCGTGTTTACATTATAGTACTTTCGCTTGCGCCTGCTTAATTTGCACAGGCCCCATTCCTCTCGGTATTTCAATGTTTTCTCTTGTATCAGCATGCAATGCCTCTGCGATGTAATCAGCAGCAACATTAGGATCTAAGTCTCCACAAGTATAAACATCAATGCTCGCATATCCGTGCTCAGGAAAACTGTGAATCGTTAAGTGTGATTCAGAAATAATCACAACTCCGCTTACGCCTTGCGGTGCAAATTTGTGAAATGCAACCTCTCGCACCTCAGCACCTGATTTTAGAGCAGCATTTACAAACGTTTTTTCAATAAAATCCATGTCATTCAGCTTATCAAAATCGCATCCCCATAGCTCGGAGATAACGTGACGCCCCATTGTTTCCATAGTCATGGACCCCCCTTAACAAGAATTAAAAAGTGAAATTCCAACAACTGGGTCGGCCATTTACCACGGGGGAAAGTTAGTCCGGAGAGGTCCTAACCCTTTAAGTAATTCCGAAACAGTCTCAAGCAAGAAGTTCACGAAAAATAGTATACTGTGTTTAAGTCTAATTTGCAAGGTGCGTTTTTTCAGAAATATGCTGTTAAGGGTTTTTTCTTTAAAATGTGTCCATGACTTTATTTTATACAGCAGACGGATGTTTCATTCGTGCCGCTACATGGCTGATCAGATCAACCACTCTGCACGAGTAGCCCCATTCGTTGTCATACCATGCAAGCACCTTGACTTTCCTGTCTTCCATTACCATTGTCGTAAGCCCGTCAATGACCGCTGAGTGAGGATTCGTATTGTAATCAGTTGAAACGAGCGGTTCATCTGAATAATCAAGCACACCATACATCGACGTTTTGGCCGCCTGCTTAAATGCCTCGTTTACCTCTTCAGCCGTTACGTCAGTTTTCAGATCGACAACAAGATCAACTAGTGAGACGTTTGGTACAGGGACACGCAAGGCGAGGCCGTGAAGCTTTCCTTTCAGATGCGGCAGCACGAGCGAAAGCGCCTTTGCTGCCCCGGTTGTCGTCGGAATGATCGATTCGCCGCATGCCCGCGCCCGCCGCAAATCTTTGTGCGGATTATCAATATTTTTTTGGTCATTCGTATACGCGTGGACTGTTGTCATCAGGCCGCTCTCAATGCCAAATTCTTCATCAAGCACTTTTACGACAGGTGCAAGACAGTTTGTCGTGCATGATGCATTTGAAATGATGACATGGCGGTCAGCGTCGAATTGATCCTCATTTACGCCCATCACAATGGTAACGTCTTCATTTTTTCCCGGAGCAGTCAGAATGACCTTTTTCGCACCCGCTTCTATATGGCCCATCGCTTTATCTTTTGAATTAAATTTCCCTGTTGCTTCAACGACAATGTCAATATCATATTCTCCCCAAGGAAGCTGTTTTGGATCACGGCTGTTTAACAAAAGCACTTTCTTTCCATTTACGATCAGGCTGTCTTCACTAACCACAACCTCTTTTTCGTACCTGCCGTGAATTGTGTCATACTTTATTAAATGAGCCAGCGTTTCTGCGGAATAGCTGGCGTTAATGGCCACTAGTTGAATTTGATCGTCTAACATTGCTTTTCTAAAAACCATTCTTCCGATTCTTCCAAACCCGTTTATCGCTACTTTTACCTTCATGTTGGACACCCCTTATCAATTATGCCATCCTAATTTGTTACTATCTAAAATTAGTATAACACATTAAAACGAATTCGCCAGTACATATTGATAAAAATCAACGATTACAACACTAATTTATGATGCATCATAGGCTTTCTTGCACACAATATCAGGCGTAAGATCCAAAAAAGCAGCCAGCGCTCCGCACTGACTGCTCTTTTTATGATTCCTGTTTTAGCTTATCATTGAGCACACTTTCTTCTAACACAGAAAATGTATCTCCGTACACTCTGTTTATATGATTCGCTCCCCAAGCACACAGCATGTCTAAAATCCCTTCTAAGCTGCGGCCATATTCGCTGAGCTCGTATTCCACTTTAGGGGGAACCTGGTTATACACGATCCGGTTTATGACACCGTCCGCTTCCAGCTCACGCAGCTGCTGGGTCAGCATTTTTTGCGTAATGTTAGGCATCAGGCGCTTTAATTCATTCGTGCGTTTTTTTCCGTGCGTCAGATGGCATAAAATGACGCATTTCCATTTCCCGCCGATGACTTCAAGGGTCGCTTCAACAGAGATATTATATTTTTTCTTCTCCATACTGTTCATTCTCCTTACAGGCACCAAAAAGTGACTATAGCACTTTAAAGTACGTACTTTTCTTTCTTGACGATATCTTTCATAATCACATTTGCCGGCTGATTTGAATCTGCTCTTTTTTATTTATATAGCTTACTTGGCAGAATTTCAATCATACAACACATGACACAAAGGAGGATTATAATGACTTCAGCCAATAAAAGCAGCATTCCTGCATTACTGGCGTTGGCCGTAAGTGCTTTCGCCATAGGGACAACCGAATTTATCAGCGTCGGCCTTTTGCCGTTAATTGCAAATGACCTGGACATTCCTGTCACAACAGCGGGATTGACCGTTTCCCTATATGCGCTTGGCGTTACATTCGGCGCCCCTATTTTAACTTCATTGACTTCAAGCATGTCACGAAAGACGCTATTGCTTTGGATCATGTTCATTTTTATTGCGGGGAATACGATGGCCGCTACGGCTTCGAGCATCGGGATTTTATTAGCAGCACGTGTGATATCAGCTTTTTCACACGGTGTGTTTATGTCGATCGGTTCAACGATCGCAGCGGATATTGTCCCGGAGGATAAAAGGGCCAGCGCGATTTCGATTATGTTTACGGGCCTCACTGTGGCAACTGTAACCGGAGTTCCTTTCGGCACGTTTATCGGCCAGCAGTTCGGCTGGCGTTTTGCCTTTATGGTCATTATCGCCGTCGGAATCATTGCTTTCATTACAAATGGCATTCTTGTTCCGTCCAAATTACGAAAAGGGACAAAAACAACAATGCGGGATCAATTGAAGCTTGTGACAAACGGCCGGTTATTGCTTTTATTTTTCATTACAGCGCTTGGATACGGAGGAACATTCGTTGTATTCACGTATCTGTCTCCCCTGCTTCAGGAAGTAACAGGCTTTAAAGCCGGAACTGTAGCAGTGATCCTGCTCGGGTACGGAATCGCCATTGCAATCGGCAATATGATCGGCGGAAAGCTGTCAAACCGAAATCCGATTGCCGCTTTATTTTATATGTTTATTGTACAGGCACTCGTTCTGTTTGTACTCACATTTACGGCTCCATACCAAACAGCAGGCCTCATTACCATTCTCTGTATGGGATTGCTGGCCTTTATGAATGTGCCTGGCCTTCAGGTGTATGTCGTTATGCTGGCTGAGCGTTTTGTCCCGAGTGCAGTTGACGTCGCATCCGCGATGAATATCGCTGCCTTTAATGCCGGGATTGCGCTTGGCTCATACCTTGGCGGTGTGATCACCGATTCAATCGGATTGATTCATACCGCTTGGATAGGCGGATTAATGGTAGTCGGTGCAATTATTTTAACAGGCTGGAGCCGTTTGATGGAAAAACGGGATTTGCAGGAAGCCTGACAATTTTAAAGGAGGAAATCAACATGACAACACATTTACAAGCAACAGCAACACTTCATAACGGAGTAAAAATGCCATGGTTCGGGCTCGGCGTATTCCAAGTGGAAGAAGGATCTGAACTGGTAAACGCAGTTAAAACTGCCATTGTTCACGGATACCGCAGTATTGATACTGCCGCTATCTACGGAAATGAAGCTGGAGTCGGAGAAGGACTTCAGCAAGGTATTGACGAAGCAGGCATCTCAAGAGAGGACCTATTTATTACATCAAAAGTGTGGAATGCAGATTTAGGATACGAGGAAACACTCGCCGCTTTTGAAACAAGCCTGTCAAAACTCGGTTTGGACTATTTAGATTTATACCTCATCCACTGGCCTGTAGAGGGAAAATACAAAGAAGCATGGAGAGCGCTTGAAACACTTTATAAAGAAGGCCGTGTCAAAGCGATCGGCGTGAGCAACTTCCAAATCCATCATCTTGAAGATTTGATGACGGCTGCCGAAATCAAGCCTATGATCAACCAAGTGGAATTCCATCCGCGACTTACACAAAAAGAGCTGATGGCATACTGCCAAAAACAGGGCATCCAGATGGAAGCCTGGTCGCCTTTAATGCAAGGGCAGCTGCTGAATCATCCTGTGCTGGCAGACATTGCTCAAACATATAACAAATCTGTCGCACAAATCATTTTGCGCTGGGATCTGCAGCATGGCATCATTACGATTCCTAAATCAACGAAGGAACACCGCATTAAAGAAAATGCAAGCGTATTTGACTTTGAATTAACACAGGACGACATGAACCGAATTGATGCGCTGAATGAAAACCTGCGCGTCGGTCCTGATCCGGACAACTTTGATTTTTAATGAAAAAAACACCGTTCATTTTGAACGGTGTTTTTTGTATTATGCCCAGCAGGCGATAATTTCATCCAGCTGGCGTTTGGTCTCTTCAAGCGTGCCGCTGTTATCAATGACTTGATCTGCTCTTGCTGTTTTTTCCTCTAAGGGCATTTGAGAGCGGATACGGCTGACTGCTTCTTCTTCCGTCAGCTGATTGCGCTTCATCAGACGTTCCAGCTGAAGCTCTTTTGTCACACTGACCACAATAATTTTATCAACCAATGATTCCAATTTGCTTTCGAACAATAGCGGGATATCCAATACAACAAATGCCTCCCGATTTGCAATGGCTTTATCACGGCGCTTGAGCATTTCCTGTCTGACTGCCGGATGAACAATTGCATTTAAAGCGAGACGCTTTTGTTCATTTGTAAATACCAGCGCCCCAAGCTTTTTTCGGTCTAAATCGCCATTTGAGAGCAGTATGTCTTCACCAAATTCGTCAATGATTTGCAGGTAGGCCGGCATCCCTTTTTCTACCGCTTGTTTTGCAATGAGATCTGCATCTATAACTGTTATTCCTTTTTCAATCAGCATGTTGGCGACCGTGCTTTTGCCGCTAGCTATTCCTCCCGTTAAACCAATGACTAAGGTCAAGAGATCCACTCCTTTTTACAATTTCCAGAGCCCAATCGTGATCAGCAGAAGCCCCGGCAAAAACGCCATTTTATCAATCCATTTCCACTTAGACAGAAAATGGCCGGCGTTGATTCCGATTGATACAAACAGCGAGCTCATGAAGGCAACGGCAATGCTCATCACAATCGGTGAAAAACCGAGAATGGCTGCCCCGATACCTGCTCCGAATGCGTCAATCGATAAGGCAAATCCCAATAAGACCGCCTCAATTCCATTGATCACACCCGATTTGTCGATATCCGCACTCATAGGCTTTCTCAAAATATGAATCACAATCCCTAATGACCGAACCTCTAAATTAAGCAGCGTTTTTTCATGCAATAGGTATTCTTTATCTTTTGCCGGTTTGAAGAATTGATACAGAACCCACGCACCGATTCCAACCAATATCAAACCGCCAAGCTTCTCCGTCACATATACAGGAAAAAACTTTGTGAGAAAGCTTCCGATCAGCATGGAGATAAACATGACAGCACCGGAACAGCAGGCGATAACCAAAATCGCTTTAAACGGTATTTTCATTTTTCTCAATCCGTACGTAAATCCGACTGAAAAACTGTCCAAGCTGACAGCCAACGCCAGCAGCAGTATAGAAACCATTTGCATATCCGTTTCTTCCTTTCTGTTGGTGCTCTTGTATCAGATGTGAAATGCCCGGGATTCATCACAATCATATATATGGGAAAGTGAAAAATCCGTGTTTCGAAAATGGCATCCTCAATTCCAGAGTTACTGATATATGCACCAACAGCTTGGACGATGAAGCATTATGCTGCTATTTTTTCTGGCACTTTGCGCAAAAATGCGTGCCCCTGCCTCCGACGACAATTTTTGAAATCATCGTTCCGCAATTTTTGCACGGTTCATCTTTTTTTCCGTACACAAAATGCTGCAGCTGGAACATTCCGATTTCCCCTTGGGAGTTGATATACGAGCGGACTGTGCTGCCCCCCGCATCAATCGCTTCCTGCAGGGTATTTTTGATTTCAGCGTGAAGTGTTTTGATTGTTTTGTCTGTTAATTGATTGGCTTTTGTCTCGGGATGGACACCCGCTCTGAAAAGAGCCTCATCCACATAAATGTTCCCTAGTCCAACTACCGTTTTTTGATCCAGTAGAGCAGTTTTGACAGCGCGGTTTGTTTTCGCAAGCCGTTCTTTTAAATACGCACTTGTAAATTCTTCTGCATCCGGCTCCGGCCCTAACTGAGAAAGCGGGAGCTCGCCCGCTTCTTCTCCCGGTTTAAATAAGTGCATAGTTCCAAATTTCCTCACATCCCTGTAACGGAGCTGTGTTCCATCCGTCATCGTGAATATGACATGCACGTGTTTATCGTCAGGCTCCTCCGCTTGATGAAGACCGTATTTTCCTTCCATTCGAAGGTGAGAAACCATAACATAATGATCTAAATAAAACAGCAAAAACTTTCCCCGTCTTCCGATGGACTGTATCGTTTCTCCTGCTAGAATTCGCGCAAATTCCTCCGGTTCGGCAGGCCGTTTGATGATATTCGGCCATCTGATCTCTACCGATTTGATTGTTTTTCCCTTTACAAGCCCGGTCAGAGTGCGCCGGACTGTTTCAACCTCTGGTAATTCCGGCACATCCATCACTTCCTATCTCTGTTTATTTCGCATCGTACCAAGATGGGCCTGACGCAAAGTCCACCTTTAACGGTACATCCAATGCAAGCGCATGCTCCATCACTTCAGGAACAAGCTTTTCAAGGATTTCAATTTCTTCCTTTGGCGCTTCAAAAATCAATTCATCATGAACTTGAAGCAGCAGTCTTGCCTTCAATTGCTTTTCTTTCAGCTTGGCAGCCATATCTATCATGGCTTTCTTTATAATATCAGCGGCGCTTCCTTGAATCGGTGTATTCATTGCCGTCCGCTCCGCAAAACTGCGGATATTAAAGTTTCGGCTCGTCAGCTCAGGAATATAGCGTCGGCGATGCATAAGTGTTGTTACGTAGCCTTTTTGCTTCGCGTCCTGAACCGACTCTTCCATGTACGCTTTTACGCCTTGAAAACTTTCCAAATAGCGGTCGATGAATGCTCCGGCTTCCTTTCGGGTAATGCCGAGGTTCTGTGACAGCCCGTAATCACTGATGCCGTAGACGATGCCAAAGTTGACCGCTTTTGCCTGGCGCCTCATCGCAGATGTCACTTCCTCTTCAGCAACATGGAACACATCCATTGCCGTTTTCGTATGAATATCCATATCATTTGTAAAAGCTTCGATAAGATTTTGATCCTTAGAAATATGGGCAAGCACCCGAAGCTCGATTTGTGAATAATCTGCTGCAAAAATGATCCAGTCTTTTTCAGACGGCACAAAAGCTTGGCGGATTTTGCGCCCTTCCTCAAGCCTGATTGGAATGTTTTGCAGATTCGGATCAGTCGAGCTGAGGCGCCCTGTTTGGGTTAAAGCCTGGTTAAAGCGCGTGTGCACCTTATGCGAATCCGGTCTCGTCACCTTTAAAAGCCCTTCAATATATGTCGATTGAAGCTTGCCGATTTGTCTGTACTGCAAAATATAGTCAACAATATCATGCTTGTCAGCCAGCTTTTCAAGCACATCGGCAGACGTGGAATAGCCTGTTTTTGTTTTTTTCACGACAGGCAACCCGAGCTTTTCAAACAAGATGACACCGAGCTGTTTAGGCGAATTGATATTAAACGGCTCTCCCGCAATCTCATGGATTTTTTCTTCATATTCCTTCAGCTTCGCGCCCAGTTCTTCACCCATGCGTTTTAAACGGTCAACATCGACCTTGACGCCAGTTGATTCCATTTCACCGAGGATAAGGGCAAGCGGCATTTCGAGCTCTTCAAACAGCTCAAGCTGATCGTTGTTCTCCAGCTCCTGAACGAGCTTTTCACGGAGGCTTTGGATGGCTAACGCTTTTCGGACAAGGTGCTCAGACAGTACATCTTCTGACGGCACCGCCCGTTTTGCCCCTTTTCCGTAAACCGATTCGTCGCTTTGAACGATATGCAGGCCATAATCCTTAGCAACACTCGCAACGTCGTCATATGAATTGCCCGGGTTGATGATATAAGCCGCAAGGAGCGTATCAAATTCGGCTCCTTTCAGCTCAATGCCCTGCCAGCGCAAAGCGACAACAGCCCGCTTGCTGTCGAAGACCCATTTCTTCTGCTCGTCATTTTGCACCCATTCTTTAAACACCTCAGACTCAACGGCAATGTCTTTCGGAATAAAATAAGATCCCGTTTCATTTACGATCGAAAATCCGAGAATTGGCTCTTCATGATAATTATCGCCAATCTGTTCAACAACAAATGAGGATGGAGAAACCAATATATCGCTTGTCACGTCTGTGACTGTTGTGACATTTATTTCTTCAAACGATTGATCCTGTTCTGCTTCTTCACTATCTTCCCCTAGCCGTTCAAGAAGCGTGTTGAATCCAAGATCTTTAAAGATGGCAATGACCTGTTCACGATTAAAGCCTTGATATTCCAGACCGGAAACAGATACGTCAATCGGCGCATCCGTCATAATCGTGGCAAGCTCCTTGCTCATCAATGCCTGATCCTTAAATTCCTCTAGCTTTTCCTTCAGTTTTTTTCCGCTCACCTCGTCAATGGACTCCAGCAGCTTTTCAACGGAATCAAACTGTTTTAAAAGCTTAATTGCAGTCTTTTCTCCGACGCCGGGAACACCTGGGATATTATCTGAGGAATCGCCCATCAAACCCTTCATATCAATGATTTGTTCAGGCGTAAGCCCGTATTTTTCTTTGACATGCTCGGGTGTGTAAAATTCAACATCGGTAATTCCTTTTCTCGTAATGGCAACCGTCGTTTTGTCTGTTGCCAGCTGGGTTAAATCCTTATCTCCAGAAAAAACCTTAACTTCAAACCCTTCTTTTTCAGCCGATTTGGCCAGTGTGCCGATAATATCGTCAGCTTCGTATTGCTCCAGTTCGTAGCGGCTGATCTGATAGGCATCCAGCAGCTCGCGGATAAAAGGCATTTGTTCGGAAAGCTCAGGCGGGGTTTTCTGTCTGCCGCCTTTATATTCTTTAAATGTGCCGTGACGAAATGTTGTTTTCCCGGCATCAAATGCGACCAGCATGTGCGTCGGTTTTTCATCCTCAAGCATCTTCATCAAAATCATCGCAAAGCCGTATACCGCATTCGTATGAACACCTTTATCATTGCTTAACAGCGGCAATGCAAAAAACGCACGGTAAGCCAAACTGTTTCCGTCTACAAGCACTAATTTTTTTCGTTCCGTCATTCAATATCCTCCTAAAAAAGCCGCAGCTTCCGTTCATCTCTTAGTAATCATAGCTTCTCTTATTTTAACAAAGTTCAATTTGAAAGGAAAATACGTGAACTGAAGAGAAGACACAAAAAAGGACGGGAACACAAAAAGGTTCCCGCCGTCAAAATTGGCTCCTTGGATGAAGGGGTTCTACTACATCCTACCAGCATAGGTTTAACAGTGCATGAAGATATTGTTAAACCTTTGTAAACATTAAGCGGACTTTTCAGCGGCCCGTTTCAATGTCACTGTAAAGACGGTTCCCTGCCCCGGCTCACTTGTGACATCAATTTTCCCTTCATGAGCCTCTATAAGATGCTTGACGATCGCAAGGCCTAGTCCGGTTCCGCCTGAATTCCTGCTTCTGTCTTTATCCACGCGATAAAAACGTTCAAAAATACGCGGAATTTCTTCTTTCTGAATGCCGATTCCGGAATCGGCAACTTCAATCTGAATGTCTGTTTCTCCGGGCTTTACATTGATCGCTACAGAGCCCCCCTCAGGCGTGTAGGTTAACGCATTGTTTACGAGATTCAGAAATACCTGCTTCAGCCTGTGCGGGTCCCCCGAAACAAAGATCGGGTCTTTCGGGACATTCAGTTGCAGGGAGATCCCTTTCTCATCCGCCTTATGGTTCAGAAGCGTTTCAATCTCACCAAGCATTTTGGCTGGCTCAAATGTTTCGATGCTGAGCGTGAAGTTTTGCTGCTCAATTTTTGAGAGATCGAGAAGATCCTGAACCAAAGACTGAAGCCTTTCGCTTTCCTTTAGAATAATAGAGAGAAACTCACTAAGCGCCTCTTTGTCCTCCATTGCCCCGTCCAATAACGTCTCCGTAAACCCTTTAATAGACGTAATCGGCGTTTTCAGCTCATGAGAAACATTAGCCACAAAATCCTTTCTCATCTGCTCTAATTTCTTCGTCTCTGTCATGTCATGGAAAACAAGTACAATTCCTTTCCATTCATCATCCGGCCCCATAATAGGAACGCCGTCCACCTCAAAATAACGCCGTTCAATTTTGATCGGCAGCCTTAACAGCTTGCACTTCTTTGTCTCCGTCATAAAGATGTCTTCGACAAGCTGGATCACTTCTTCATGTTCAAATGCATCATGATAAAGACGGCGCAGCATCTGATTCGGGTTGATATGAAACTGTTTGGCGTAAGATCTGTTTACGAGATTGATAAAGCCTCTTCCATCAATCATAATCAGCCCGGAGCCGATATTTTCAATGACTGTCAGCAGCCGGTCCCGCTGCATTTCCTGCGTTCTCGTCATTTCCATCAAATCAACGGCAAGGCTGTTCATCGCACGGCCAAGCTTATCAGAGCGCCTGATATAGCCGCCGTACGTTCGGGCATCGTAATTCCCCTTGGACAGCTCTGTTGCTACGTTTGTGGCTGCTTCAATTGACCTTTTATAACGCGAGGTCATAGTGGAATAAAAATAAATAATAACGATAAAAGCGGTACAAAGACTGGCCGTCAGCATCCCCCACAATTCGCCGTTCAAGCCGGAGTTATGTTCAGGGGCAGAAAGCAGCATATATCCTGTTTTCTCGCCTTCGCTTCTAAGCGAAAGCCCGTAATAAAGCTTGTTATCTGCTGTTGAGAGAACACCCTCATGGCCAGAAACAAGCGCCTGTACCTTTTGAGAATCTGCCGCGCTCCCGTTTGACCCATACAGCACCTTGCCGTCTGTATCGAGAACGGATGCGTTCACATCAAGTGCGCCGCCTGCATCTTTAATGATTTTCTCATTTGCTTGATCATTCAGATTGCCGGCATCAAGCAGCGAAGCCATGTATTTGGCTTCTTTTTCAATGTGTTCCTCTGCTTTCCTTTGATCAGATGTTTCAAAGAGCTGCTGCAAAAACAGCCCGAGGACGCTAAACACCAGAATCATACAGACAACGAGTACAGAAAAAAGGCGCAAACGGTATTTATTCATTCATTTTTGGCTCCTCCAATTTATACCCCAATCCCCTAATCGTTTTAATATAGATCGGTTTTTTTGTATTGCTTTCAATTTTGTCGCGGAGATGGCTGATATGCACATCAACAATCCTGGTATCTCCGGCAAAATCATAATTCCAAACAGCGCTCAGCAGCAGGTCTCTCGTCAGCACTCTGCCTTTATGCCTGCCTAAATAGAGCAGCAGTTCGAATTCTTTCGGTGTCAGTTCAAGCTGATTTTCTTTAAAGTACGCTTCATAATGATCAGGCAGGATTTTCAGATCGCCAATTACAATCTGGCCTTCCGTTTCATCGTTTTTCACTTCACTAGAGGGCGCAGCCATTTCGGAACGCCTTAAAATCGCTTTGACTCTTGCATTGACTTCCCTTGGACTGAACGGCTTGGTCATATAATCATCTGCACCGAGCTCAAGCCCTAATACTTTGTCGAATTCCTCATCCTTCGCTGTCAGCATTAAAATGGGAAACATCAGTTTCTGCTGCCTCAGCTGCTTACACACTTCGATTCCGTCCAGTTTTGGAAGCATTACATCAAGCACAATCAAATCAGGCTTCTCTGTTTCCGCTTTTTTGAGTGCTTCTTCTCCATCTGAGGCGGTAATGACATCATAGCCTGACCGTTCCAGATTGTACTGTAAAAGAGTAACAATAGATTCTTCATCATCCACAACTAAAATTTTCTTGTTCATGCTGTGCCTCCAGTATTATAATTCCCCGACATCCTATTTCTCTATTTTATGTCATCTTAACATGTTTCATGATTTTATTTTAGCGAAAGCAGGACATTCCGACAATTCGCCTTTTACATCATTTTTAAAAGAAATAAAGAAGGCTGTGATAACGCTTTCATTTATAGTAAAAAGAGAAAGGCTTTATCAAGCAAGCCTTTCTCTCTTTTTATTAGGATAATACTTTCATGACATTTTTGACAGATTCAACTGATTTATTCAGCTGTGCTCTTTCATAGTCTGTCAGTTCAAGCTCAATGATTTGTTCAAGACCGTTGCCGCCTACAATTGTAGGAACGCCAAGGTAGATGCCTTCATAGCCGTATTCACCTTCAAGATAGGCAATTGTAGGAAGGACGCGGCGCTGATCTTTCAAGATCGCTTCGACCATTTCCGTAAGAGAAGCTGCAGGCGCATAGTACGCGCTTCCGTTTCCGAGAAGATTCACAATTTCGCCTCCGCCCTTTCTTGTGCGCTCCACAATGGCGTCAATCCGTTCTTTCGGAATGAGAGTTTCAAGCGGGATACCGCCGGCATAAGAATAACGCACAAGCGGCACCATGTCGTCACCGTGTCCGCCAAGCACAAAACCAGTCACATCTTTCACTGACAGGTTTAATTCCTCTGCTACGAACGTTCTGAATCTTGCCGTATCAAGCACACCGGACTGGCCGATGACGCGCTCTTTAGGAAAGCCTGATTCTTTATACACCGCGTAAGTCATTGCATCAACAGGATTTGTCAGCACTACAATGATAGAGTCAGGAGAATATTTCACGATTTCTCGTGTAACGCTTCTCATAATTTTTTCGTTTGTAGAGACCAGATCATCTCTGCTCATACCAGGTTTTCTTGCGATACCGGCAGTAATGACAACAATGTCAGAACCTGCTGTATCCTCATAGTTGGATGTTCCCGTAATTCTTGCGTCAAAGCCTTGAACCGGGCTTGCTTCAAACATATCAAGCGCTTTTCCTTTTGTCGGGTTCTCCAACTGCGGAATATCAACAAGAACAACGTCCGCCAGCTCTTTTTGAGCAATTAAAAATGCAGTTGTTGCTCCGGTAAAACCTGCTCCGATAACAGAAACTTTTTTACGAGTATTTCCCATGTCTCTCTTCTCCTTTATGGCTAGTTTTAGGCTGTTTCCTTGCTTAGTCCATGTTTTTAATCAGTTCTTCTCCAAACTCTGAACATTTCACTTCAGTCGCGCCATCCATTAATCTGGCAAAATCGTAAGTTACGACTTTAGAAGCAATTGTTTTTTCCATAGATTTGATAACCAAATCAGCCGCTTCGTTCCATCCTAAATGCTCAAGAAGCAGAACGCCTGAAAGAATAACTGAAGATGGGTTTACTTTATCAAGGCCGGCATATTTAGGAGCCGTTCCGTGCGTTGCCTCGAAAATCGCATGCCCTGTTTCATAGTTGATGTTCGCTCCAGGAGCAATACCGATTCCGCCGACTTGTGCAGCAAGCGCATCTGAAATGTAATCTCCGTTCAGGTTCATTGTCGCAACGACATCAAACTCGTTCGGACGCGTTAAGATCTGCTGAAGGAAAATGTCAGCAATGCTGTCTTTGATAATGATTTTGCCTGCTGCTTCCGCTTCGCTTTGCGCTTTGTTTGCAGCGTCTTTTCCTTGTTCTTCAGCAATTCGGTCATATTGAGCCCATGTGAAGACTTTTTCGCCGTATTCTCTTTCAGCAAGTTCATAGCCCCAGTTTTTGAAGGCGCCTTCTGTGAACTTCATGATGTTTCCTTTGTGAACAAGCGTTACTGATTTGCGGCCATGCTCAATCGCATAATCAATAGCAGCTCTGACTAAACGGCTTGTTCCTTCTTCAGAAACAGGCTTAATGCCGATACCGGATGTCTCAGGGAAACGGATTTTGTTGACGTTCAACTCATTTTGCAGGAAGCTGATGAGCTTTTGCACTTCTTCAGAGCCTTTTGCATACTCGATGCCTGCGTAAATATCCTCTGTATTTTCACGGAAGATGACCATATCAGTATCTTCAGGGCGTTTTACCGGTGACGGCACTCCAGTGAAGTATCTTACAGGTCTTAAGCAGACGAATAGGTCAAGCTCTTGTCTAAGCGCTACGTTCAAAGAACGGATCCCGCCGCCGACAGGTGTTGTTAACGGCCCTTTAATCGCGATGAAATATTCGCGGATCACATCTAATGTTTCAGCAGGAAGCCATTCGCCTGTTTTATTATAAGCCTTTTCTCCGGCATAAACTTCTTTCCACGTAATTTTCTTTTCGCCTTTGTATGCTTTTTCAACTGCTGCTTCCAAAACCTTCGAAGCCGCGTTCCAAATATCAGGACCGGTTCCGTCTCCTTCGATAAATGGGATAATCGGGTTGTTTGGTACGTTTAATACTCCGTTAGAGACTGTAATTTTTTCGCCTTGTGCCACAATAAAAACCTCCCAGTATGTAATTCATATTTAGAAAACATTTTATTTTTCTTATATAGAAAACAAAATGATTTTTCTCAACATTCAATATAAAGTGTAACGATTTTTGATGTTCTGAACAAGAGGCTAACCTCATTGACGCAAGCCAGCCTCCAATGGTTCTTTAGGCTCTTTCTTCAATTGGAACAAATGCTTGTTTATCAGGGCCTGTGTAATCTGCGCGCGGGCGGATCAGACGGTTGTTGTCATACTGCTCAAGAATATGAGCGAGCCAGCCGGACATTCTGCTTACAGCGAAAATCGGTGTAAACAAATCATGGTCAATGCCGAGGCTGTGATAAACTGAAGCCGAATAGAAATCAACGTTAGGCGGAAGCTTTTTCTCTGAAGTGACGATCTCTTCTACACGAATCGACATCTCATACCATTTGCTTTCGCCTGTCAGGTTGGTCAGGCGCTTGCTCATTTCTTTCAGATGCTTCGCGCGCGGGTCGCCATGCTTATAGACGCGGTGGCCGAATCCCATAATTTTTTCTTTCTTTTCGAACTTCGCGCGGATGTACGGCTCAGCGTTCTCCACTTCGCCTATTTCTGTCAGCATTTTCATAACGCCTTCATTCGCCCCGCCGTGAAGAGGGCCCTTCAGCGCGCCGATTGCGGCAGTAATGCCTGAATAAATATCAGAAAGTGTTGCGACACAGACCCTTGCAGTGAACGTTGACGCGTTCAATTCGTGGTCAGCATGTAAAATCAATGCCTTGTTGAAGGCTTCGACCTCAATTGGCGAAGGCTCTTCACCGTTTAATGTGTAGAGAAAATTCTCGGCAATGCCGTAGTCTTCTCTTGGTTCAACAGGCTCAAGGCCTTTGCGTATTCTGGAAAATGCTGCAACCAGACCAGGCACCTTTGCCTGAAGGCGGATCGCCTTTCGGTAGTTGGCTTCAGGGTTCATGGTATCAGCCTCGCTGTCAAGCAGGCCTAGTAATGAAATCGCTGTCCGAAGAGCAGCCATGGGATGAACATTTTCGAGGGAATAAGATTTGAAGTGCTCAATAATTTCTTGCGGAACGGCAGCTTCCTTTGCAAGCTGCTGCTTTAACTCATCAAGCTCTTTTTTGTTTGGCAGCCTTAAATGCCAAAGCAAGTAGATGATTTCTTCAAAACTTGCATTCTCTGTTAAATCATCGATATCATACCCCACATATGTAAGGGTATCATCAATAATAGAACTAACAGATGATGTTGTTGCTACAACCCCTTCAAGACCGCGTGTCGCTGTCATATATAACATCTCCTTTTCAATTAATTTCCCCTTTAAGAGTGTTGTAAAAACATGAGGCTTACTTAAAATGCATGATGCAAGTATTTCTCTCCCCCAAAAAGAAAATGCTTACATTTTACTGGCTGCTGGTACTGAAACCCTTTGCTTATGAAAGAACATAACAAATTCTTATAAGCTTATTTAAGTTTAAGCCTATTCTCATTATAAACAATAATCAGACATTTGTTAAATGTTTACCTATAATTTTTTTTTTCATTCTGTGATTTCCCTGAAAAAACGCCTTTATTTGCGGGTTTTTGCATATAAAAAAAAAGCGGCTTTAGGGCCGCTTTTTTTATGAAGTGAACAGTTTTACGATCTGCATGGCTATATAAGCAATCCCCGCTCCGATCAGCGGGCCCACCGCAACTCCGCCAAAAAGCGCGACGGCAAGAATGGTCCCGATCACGAGAGCAGTTGTAATATGCGGGTCATTTTCCAGCAGGGTCAGGCCGTTTTTGGCAATCAGCGCCACTGCGATTCCTGCTCCCAAGGCGATCCACGCATAGGAAGACCGCACTGCTTCTCCAAGCTGCTTAAATCCGATTTCTCCCGTGGCAATCGGAACGAGAACAGCGATTGTGATAATGGTCACTCCCCAATTAATGCCTTTTGACTGGATGGTTGGAAATAATTTCTGGTCAAGCCCAACGATTTTGATGATCAAAAGGACGGATACAGCAAAGAGCAATGATTGGTTTTTTGCGATAAGTGCAATAGCCAAGAGGATAATTAAAAATAAATTCGCTTGTGTAAACACATGCCATCCCTCCTTTAAGATGAATGTATACATATTCAGCCGGGGCGTGAATACATATAAAAAATAGGACATGCTGACGAGAGGAGGAGCGTTTTCGTGAATCAATCTTATATCACTGTTTTTTTCAGAACCCTCTTTGTCATATCAATTACCGCAGGATCGATAGCTGCGGCCTATTATTCGTTTCCGTTAACTTATCCGTTCCTGATCGCCCTTATTCTCTCATCAGTGATTCATCCTGTTGTTGACTATTTGGACAAAGTGACAGGATTCCCCCGAACGATAAACGTTCTGGGCGTGCTTGCTTTTTTTCTGCTTGCAGCCTTCGGCGTGCTCACCATTCTAGTAGCGGAAATCATAACGGGAACAGCCTATCTTGCGAAAACGCTGCCTCCGCATATCAGCACGTTTATCTTATATTGCGAAAAATTGTTTACGACTCATATCCAACCGCTCTATAACGAACTGGCCCTCTTGTTTCAAGAATTGGAGACCAACCAGCAGGCTTCGATCGTCACCCATATTCAGACACTCGGTGATTCCGCCGCTAAAAATGCCGGACTGCTGCTGTCCCACATTCTAGAAATGATCCCGAGGTTTTTCGCGCTTCTTCCCAACACGGCGGCTGTTCTGATTTTTTCTCTCCTGGCAACATTTTTTATGACAAAGGACTGGCACAAGCTGAAAGCAATGCTCGTTTCGATTCTGCCGGATCGGGTTACAGCTAACAGCAAGGCGATCAGCAGCGAATTAAAAAAAGCAATGACCGGTTTTATCAAAGCGCAGGCCGTTCTTGTTTTCATTACAATGGTGATTGTATTTATCGGCCTTTCTCTCTTAAAAGTTGAACATGCCGCAACAATTGCCTTTTTAATCGGGCTTGTTGATCTTCTCCCTTATTTAGGTGCGGGCTCCGTATTTGTGCCGTGGATTTTGTATTTATCGGTTACCGGACAGCTTCCCCAGGCGATCGGGATCGGGGTATTGTACCTCGTCGTACTTATTCAGCGGCAGCTGACAGAGCCTAAAATATTAAGCAAATCTATCGGGATCGATCCGCTGGCAACGCTCATCGCCCTGTTCGCCGGTTTTAAATTATTTGGGTTTTTAGGACTGATTGCCGGGCCGGCTTTTCTCGTCATGATCCAGGCCTTCATCACAACAGGCGCATTAAAGGAAATATGGTCCTATATCACCGTTCAGCAAAAATAAAACAGCAGCCCATGTTGCATGGCTGCCGTTTTTTATTTGATGATGATCCGCTTGTTCTTCGACATTCCTCTCAGCCATTTGAACAGAATCGGCTTACACCAGCTGCGGGTGAACGGGATAAGCAGACAGGCGCCGGCCAAATCTGATAAAAAGCCCGGAAGCATCAGCAAAAGACCGCCAATGAAAATGCACAGGCCGTCAGCAATCGCTTCCCCCGGCATTTTTCCATATTGAAGATCACGCTGAACCTTGTAATACACTTCGGTTCCTTGTTTTTTTGCAGCTGCTGCGCCGATAATGCCCGTCAGAACCATTAAAAGGACCGTCGGCAAAATGCCGATCAGCTTGCCTGAAAATAGGAATATGCCGATTTCTATTGCCGGAAACACAATAAAAAGCAAAAATAAAAATCTCATATCCAAGCCCCCCACACGTGTAACACGCCTCTGTTCAACATAAGGCAAGATAAAGAGAAAAGGAAGGGATTCCCCTTCCGTTTTCACCTGTGATTAAAGAACGCTTGCACGGCCTTGGTAAACAGCGCCTCTGGAAGCGTCAACTGTAATATCCTGGCCTTCTGTCAAAATAGATGTCGCATTTTCCATACCCACGATAACCGGAATGCCTAGGCTTAAACCGACTACCGCAGCATGGCTTGTCAAGCCGCCTTCTTCTGTAATAAGAGCAGACGCCTTTTCAAGAGATGCAATCATGTCACGGTCAGTGCTTTTCGTAACAAGAACCGCACCGTCAGTCATTTTTTGCTCAGCTTCTTTTGCATTTTGTGCAATGACAACC
Source organism: Bacillus sp. N13C7 (assembly GCF_026790065.1). Taxonomy (GTDB): domain Bacteria; phylum Bacillota; class Bacilli; order Bacillales; family Bacillaceae; genus Bacillus. The sequence continues at coordinate 275,312 of NZ_JALAMO010000001.1, forward strand.
GGACCGTAAGCTGATTTGCGTCCGATGCCTTGGCCTTTAGCGATGATATCGCCGACAGTGTAAACTTTCATCAAGTTCGTAGTGCCAGACTCACCGACAGTGCCTGCTGTAATGACGATCAGATCGCCGTGTTTTACAATTCCGCTGTTCAATGATTTTTGGACAGCATCTTCGAGCATCTCATCTGTAGAGCTCGCATTTTGGCCGCTTTCTGCGAATACGCCAGATACGAGGGCAAGCTTTCTGGAAATAGAGTCATTTACAGTAACCGCTACAATCGGCGCCTGTGGACGGTATTTTGCGATCATACGTGCTGTATGGCCGCTTTCAGTTGGCGTTACGATCGCTGCAGCATTCAGGTTGATCGCCGTATGCGCGACAGATTGTCCAATCGCGTCTGTAATCGTCATGCCTACTTGATCTCTGCGTTTTGAAAGAATTTCTTTATAATTTAAAGCTTCCTCAGAACGGGACGCGATATTGTGCATTGTTTGAACCGCCTCAACCGGATAGCTTCCGGCAGCTGTTTCACCAGAAAGCATGATCGCATCTGTGCCATCGAAGATCGCGTTTGCAACGTCACTTGCTTCCGCACGAGTCGGACGCGGATTGCGCTGCATGCTGTCAAGCATTTGTGTCGCTGTAATAACAGGTTTGCCCAGCGCGTTGCATTTTTTGATCAGTTCTTTTTGCACAAGCGGCACTTCTTCAGCTGGAATTTCCACACCTAAGTCTCCGCGTGCAACCATTAAGCCGTCTGACACTTCGAGAATTGAATCGATGTTGTCAACGCCCTCTTGGTTTTCGATTTTCGGGATGATTTGAATATCCTGAGCATTGTGCTCTTCAAGAAGCTCACGGATTTCAAGCACGTCCGTAGAACGACGTACGAAAGACGCTGCGATGAAGTCTACTCCCTGCTCAATACCGAAAACGATGTCTCGCGCATCTTTTTCAGTAATACCAGGAAGGTTAACGCTGACGCCCGGTACGTTAACACCCTTTTTATTTTTAAGTGTTCCGTTGTTTAGCACTTTTGTTTTGATTTCGCGTTTAGCTGCATCAACATCAAGCACCTCTAGTCCGATAAGGCCGTCATCTAACAGAATTGTTGAACCTTGTTCAACGTCATCGACTAAACCTTCATATGTCACTGAAATTTTATCTGTTGTTCCTACAACCTCGTCCATTGAAATGATAAGCTCTTTGCCTGTTTCAAGCTCAATGCCGCCGTTTTCCATTGTATGTGTGCGGATTTCAGGACCTTTTGTATCAAGCAGGATACCAACGTTTTTGCCAAGCTTTTTGCTTGCTTCGCGAATATTTTTTATTCTTGCACCGTGCTCCTCAAAATCTCCGTGAGAAAAATTCAATCGAGCCACGTTCATTCCTGACTCCATTAATTTCGTAAGCATTTCAATACTTTCACTTGCCGGACCGATGGTACAAACTATTTTCGTTTTTCTCATTTGGTTCACTTCCTTCTGAAATCTTCAGCCTTCAGCTGCACATTAGATAGACAGTTCTTTTGAAAGCTGATACATGTTTTGCTCAACTGTGTGCTTTGTCTCCAGTATTTCTATAATATCATGGTCTACAAGCTTATTGTTTTGTATACCTACACAGCGTCCGCCTTTTCCTTCAAGCAGCAGTTCAACTGCATATGCGCCGAGACGGCTTGCCAATACGCGGTCAGCAGCACTCGGTGAACCTCCGCGCTGGATATGGCCCAATACAGATACCCTAGTTTCAAGATTTGTTTCTTCTTCAATGCGTTTCCCGAATTCAACACCGCTGCCTACACCCTCGGCAACAATAATAATGCTGTGCTTCTTGCCGCGTTCGTGGCCGCGTTTTAAACGGGCAATGATTTCGTGCATGTCATAGTCTGCCTCAGGGATTAGGATTGATTCCGCGCCCCCTGCAAGACCGGCCCACAATGCGATATCGCCGGCATGGCGGCCCATTACTTCGATCACATATGTACGTTCATGAGAAGTCGCTGTATCGCGAATCTTATCAATTGCGTCAATTACTGTATTTAAAGCTGTATCGAAACCGATTGTAAAGTCAGTGCCCGGAATGTCATTATCAATTGTACCCGGTACACCTACACATGGAAACCCGTGTTCCGTCAATTTTTTCGCACCCATATAAGAACCGTCTCCGCCGATGACAACAAGGCCTTCAATACCAAGCTTCTTCAAGTTTTCTATCCCTTTTTCACGGCCTTCAACCGTTTTAAATTCAGGACATCTTGCCGTATAAAGCTTAGTTCCTCCGCGATGTATAATATCGCCTACAGATCCGAGTTCAAGCTTTTCAATCTTTCCGCTGATTAATCCTGCGTATCCGTTGTAAATGCCGTATACTTCAACGTCATGATAAATCGCCTTTCTGACTACTGCGCGAACTGCTGCGTTCATTCCCGGGGAATCCCCGCCGCTCGTTAATACCCCTATACGTTTCATTCTCCATTCACCTCAGCAACATATATGATTAAACATAACATGATCATTGCCATAAAAACAATGAAAAGGGATCTCCATCCTCCCTATGAAACCTTACCTATTATACAATTAAATAAATTGTTTTTAAATAAAATTTAAGGAATGTCACAAAAAATAAACGTGAGCCAAAGGCTTCACGTTTATTTAGTTTACCCCGATATATTGATCTTCAATCGAGACTTTGCCAATTGCTTTATATTTTTCATAGCGCTGCTGGACTAATTCTTCCTCGCTCAGCTTCAGCAAAGTTTTTAACGATTGTTTAAGGGTTTCGTCCATATAGCTTGCCTGCAGCTTTACATCGTGATGCGCTCCGCCTTTTACTTCTTTTATCATATGATCTATAATACCTAATTCTTTTAAATCCGGCGCAGTGATTTTCATTGTTTCTGCTGCTTTTTTAGCAAGACTGGAGTCCTTCCATAAAAGTGCCGCGGCACCTTCAGGAGAAATAACAGAATAAGTAGAGTTTTCCAGCATATGCAAGTGATTTCCAACACCTAGACCTAGGGCTCCGCCGCTTCCGCCTTCGCCAATGACGATGCAGATAACAGGCACTCGAAGGCCGGCCATCTCAAACAGGTTTTTGGCAATGGCTTCGCTTTGTCCTCTTTCTTCCGCTGCTCGACCAGGGTATGCCCCCTTCGTATCAATAAAACAGATAATTGGTCTGTTGAATTTATCCGCCTGTTTCATGAGACGAAGCGCTTTTCGATAGCCTTCAGGATGCGGCATCCCAAAATTGCGGACAAGGTTTTCCTTCGTGTCTTTGCCTCGCTGATGCCCGATTACTGTTACAGGAAGACCATGGAATTTCGCAATGCCGCCGACAATGGCTTCATCGTCTCCGTATGCTCTGTCTCCGTGACATTCAAAAAAGTCGGTAAACAGGTGTTCGATATAATCAAGCGTTGTCGGACGGTCCGCCAGACGCGCAATTTGAACACGGTCCCAAGGCTTCAGATTTTTATAAATATCATCCTGAAGCTTAGCGAGACGGTCTTCTAGCCGTGCGATTTCTGCACTCAGATCCATATCGGAGTCCTGGGTGAATTTTTTTAGTTCGGCGATTTTCGTTTGCAGTTCAATCACCGGTTTTTCAAATTCTAATCTTGCAGCCACTCAATGTCACCTCCTGTTTGATGCATATCCAGCAGATTCTTTAACGTTTGTTTCATGTCATCGCGGTGAATAACCGCATCAAGCTGTCCATGTTTCAATAAAAATTCAGCCGTTTGGAAGTCCTCAGGCAATTTTTCCCCTATTGTCTGTTCAATAATCCGTCTTCCGGCAAAACCGATCAGCGCGCCAGGCTCAGCGAAATTGTAATCACCAAGTGAAGCAAAGCTCGCTGATACACCTCCGGTAGTCGGATGCGTCATAACTGAGATAATGAGCCCCCGTTCTTCACTGAACAATTTTAAGGCAGAGCTTGTCTTAGCCATTTGCATCAAACTTAATACGCCTTCCTGCATTCTCGCACCGCCTGAAGCCGTAAAAATAATAAACGGAACTTTAGCAGCTTTTGCTTTTTCAATCGCAAGCGTGATTTTTTCGCCAACGACTGAACCCATGCTGCCCATTCTGAATGAAGAATCCATGACGGCGACAACCGCCGGAAATCCGCCGATGGTGCCCTTGCCTGTCACAACAGCCTCGTTTAAGGATGTTTTCTCGCGATCTTTTTCAAGCTTTTCCAGATATCCCGGGAAACCAAGCGGATTTTCCGATAACATTCCCTGATTGAATTCCTCAAAGGTTTGTTCATCCATCAAGCTTTCGATACGCTGTTTTGCGTTCATCGGGAAATGATAATCGCAGTTCATGCATACCCGCATATTTTTATCCAACTCTTTAGTGAGCATGATTTTTTTACACTTAGGACATTTTGTCATAATGCCTTCCGGTACATCGTGCTTCGCTTGATCAGATGGTACGGAAGCATACTTTTTCTTTTTCGTGAATATATCCTTTAACAAATGATTACCTCCCTTTTGTGAAGGGTTCTCTTCACCGCATGTCATCAATCTGATAGACTTGCTAATAACTTTACCGAAACTATTGTACTTTTTTTGTCAAACGCTGTCATCCTTAATTCGACATCTTTTTATTCAATGACGCGTTCGGAAAGGCTCGTGAGAAATCAGATTAAGCGTTGAACCGACAGGATTGAGAGCGCATTCAAAAATAATGTTAAACCCAGCTGAAATTTTTTCAAGATCAACCCCTAAAAAAATTTCAGCCGCGAGTTTAACTTGAGAACAGCGCGCCGGTCTCCGCCAACGCGCTGCCATTTTTGGAATGAATTAAAATGATTCACCAATAATCGTAAGTTGTCTCGTTTTTTCAGCAACTTCCTCAGGATCAACAGTGATTCTTGCGACACCTGTTTCCATTGCCGCTTTTGCCACAGCCTTCGCAACAGCAGGCGCAACACGTTTATCAAACGGTGCAGGGATGACGTAATCTGCGCTAAGCTCATCTTCTGAAACCAGTGAAGCAATGGCTTCAACCGCTGCAATTTTCATTTCCTCGTTAATGTGAGTGGCACGAACGTCAAGCGCTCCGCGGAAAATACCAGGGAATGCAAGAACATTGTTTACTTGGTTCGGGAAGTCAGAACGGCCCGTTCCGATAACGCTCGCACCAGCTTCACGCGCATCCTCCGGCATAATTTCCGGATTTGGATTGGCCATCGCAAAGATAATCGGATCTTTTGCCATGCTTTGTACCATTTCTTTTGTTAGCGCCCCTGCTACAGACACACCGATAAATACGTCAGCATCAACGATGACATCTTTCAGAGAACCATCCTTGCGGTCCTGGTTTGTGAATTTCGCCACTTCGTTTTTAACATCGTTCATGCCGTTCGGGCGCCCTTCATAAATCGCCCCTTTTGAATCGCACATCACGATGTCGCGTACACCGTAATGGTGAAGAAGCTTGATAATCGCAATACCGGCCGCACCGGCTCCATTTGCGACAACTTTAATGGAGGACATGGATTTTCCAGACAGTTTCAGCGCGTTAACAAGGCCTGCAACAGTTACAATGGCAGTACCGTGCTGATCATCATGGAAAACCGGAATGTTTGTTTCTTTTTTGAGGCGCTCTTCAATGATAAAGCAGTTTGGCGCTGCAATATCTTCAAGGTTGACGCCGCCGAATGTCGGTTCAAGCAATTTTACAGTTTCAACGATTTTATCAACATCGTTTGTGTTTAAAGCAATCGGGAACGCATCTACGCCCGCAAAGCTTTTGAAAAGAACAGCTTTTCCTTCCATAACAGGAAGTGCGGCTTCCGGGCCGATATTTCCAAGACCAAGCACAGCTGTCCCATCAGTTACAACTGCTACCATGTTCCCCTTCATTGTATAATCATATACTTTGTTAATGTCTTCATGGATATCCTTACATGGTTCAGCAACACCCGGGGAATAAGCAAGGCTCAAATCTTTCGCGTTTCTGACTTCTACTTTTGATTTAGACTCCAGTTTCCCCTGATTGACTTTATGCAGGTGTAATGCTTCTTCTCTTAATGACATTCTCCTAAACACTCCTTATGGATATTTTTTTGATTCGTATACTGCTGCGTTGATTGCTGCATTCTGCGGAGTTAATCTATCTGAATATTTAAACAGGATCACATAATTGCTCCAATTGTATAACAAAAAGTGCATCGTTACCACTGTTTTAAAACGACGTTTTTTTGACCCAACAGCTCTTTTAAGCGATATAACACCTGGTGATCCGCATGGATATGAAACGACTCAGGAAGCTTAATTGTCTGTTTTTGCCTTTCATAATAGAGATAAACGCCTGTTTCCCCTTTATGCTCCAGCAAAATGCGCTTAATTTTTTCCAGGATCTCCTGGCTGTGCTGACTGCTTTCTACTTTTATATAAACCGATGGCGCTTTTTCTGCATCCATATTTTCTAATAATTCTGCCCGGGACATGATGAACTGAACCTTGTCCTGCCTTACTTCACATTTCCCCGCTGTGAACAAAAGGGCGCCTTCCCTTAAAACGGGAGAAAGCAACCTGAATTGTTCAGGGAAAACAACGGCTTCCATTTCGCCTGATTCATCGCTGAGCGTTAAAAACGCCATGTTTTGACCTGTTTTTGTCCGAATTGTTTTGACCTTCGACAGCAGGACTCCGAGAGAAAGCTGCCTTTTGACTGCCTGCTGGGCCTGCAAAATAGTCACTGCACCGTGAGCAGCCAGCTGTTTGCGGAAGGCAGAGAGCGGATGATTTGAAAAATAAATGCCAAGCGTTTCTTTTTCGAACGCAAGCAAATCCACAAGCGGGAGCTCCTCCGTCTCCACATACTTCGGCTTAATCGAAAACGATTCATCTAAAAACAATCCCATTTGATCATCATCTGCAGCGAATAGCTCAGCATGCTCCAAAGCAACGTCAATGGATGCGAGCAGCGTAGCCCGGTTATGGCCGAATTCGTCCATCGCGCCAGAAAAAATAAGTGCTTCAAGCGTTTTGCGATTGACGCTTTTAGACGGCACACGAAAGCAGAAATCGAAAAGATCTTCAAATGGTTTCTCTTTTCTTGCTTTATATATATCTTTGACTGCTGAGACGCCTACACTTTTTATCGCGCGGAGGCTGTATCTGACAGATCCGTCTTCAACTGTAAACGGAAAACTGCTTTTGTTCACTGACGGAGGAAGGATACGAATCCCGCTCCCCTTTGCTTCGTAAAGATATTGAGAAATTTTATCCTCATTGCCAATGACGCTTGTCAGCAATCCGCACATAAAATATAACGGATAATGAGCTTTCAAATACGCAAGCTGGCAACCGATCATGCTGTATGCCACCGCATGGCTCCTGTTAAAGCCATAGTTTGCGAATTTGACGATTAAATCGTAGACTTCATTTGCAGTGTCTACAGAATACTCCTTTTTTAAGCACCCTTCAACAAAATGGCTTCGTTCTCTGTCCAAGATTTCTTTTTTCTTTTTGCTGACCGCCCGTCTCAGCAGGTCCGCTTCACCTAAAGAAAACCCTGCCATACGGGAAGCAATCATCATAATTTGTTCCTGATATACAATAACGCCATATGTATCTTCCAAGATGCTCCTTAAATCTTCATGGGGATAGTGAACAGGCGCCCGGCCGTGTTTACGGTCAATAAATAACGGTATATGTTCCATCGGGCCAGGCCGGTACAGCGCATTGACCGCCACAATATCCTCCAGGCCTGAAGGTTTAAGACGCTTCAGGACGCTTCTCATCCCTGCTGATTCAAGCTGGAAGATCCCTGTCGTATCCCCTTTTGACAGCAAGGAAAACGTTTTGTCATCGCGGTAGGAAATACGTGAAAGATCTATTTTAATATTTTCTTCTTTTTCGATCATTGACGTGATGGACTCGATGAGCGTAAGGTTGCGCAACCCTAAGAAATCCATTTTTAAAAGGCCCAAGTCTTCAAGGTGATCCATCGCGTACTGCGTCAAATATATCCCTTCATGCCCTTCCTGAAGCGGGACAACATCCGTTAACGGTTCTTCACTCAGGACAACGCCTGCTGCGTGGGTTGATGTATGCCTTGGCAGCCCTTCTATTTTTCGGGCAATTGCATAGACTTGCTGGAGCAGGCTTGACTCCCGAAGCCGCTTATCCAGCTGCGGTGACTGCTGTCTCGCTTCATCCAGCGTCATGCCCGGCCTTGAAGGAATGAGTTTTGCAAGCTGATCTGCCTCCTTCGGGCTGACGCCGAATACTCTGCCGACGTCCCGAAGCGCCGCCTTTGCCGCAAGTGTTCCAAAGGTGATAATCTGCGCAACGTGCATCGCACCGTATTTCTGCTGAACGTATTGAATGACTTCATCCCTTCTTGTATCAGGAAAGTCAATATCAATATCCGGCATGCTGATGCGTTCCGGGTTTAGAAACCGTTCAAACAGCAGATGATGCTTAATTGGATCAACATCTGTGATATACAGCACATAAGCCACAAGAGAGCCTGCTGCTGACCCCCTTCCCGGTCCCGTTACGATCCCTTTTTCGTGGGCATGCTTCATAAAATCCCATACGATCAGAAAGTAATCACTAAACTTCATCCGTTTGATGACATCTAGCTCATATTGCAGACGGCGAAGATATCGTTCATCAGGCTTGCCAAATCGGCTGTGTAGTCCTGCCATACAGATGTCCGTTAAATAATCATCAGCGGGCGTTCCGTCTGGAGTGGGAAAAGACGGGAGACGGGTCTGCCCGAGGCTGACATCAACCCGGCATTGTTCCGCGATCTCAACAGAAGCTTGCAGTGCTTCGGGATGCTCCCGATAAATGTTTTGCATTTCGTCGAGGGGTTTCAAATCGAGATCAGGCAAATCTTCGGCGGGTGCATCCGTCAGCTTTTCGCCTGCTTTAATCGCTTTCAGACAGCGGTAGGCAGTCTTATCTTCTTTTCTGATGTAATGCACATCGCCTGTAGCCGTCACAGGGATACCCGTTTCTTCTGACAGCTTTAGGACCTGTTCAGACAAGGATGGATTCCCTTTAAAAGGCTGATAGGAGAAATAAAAAGCTCCTTTTCCGAATATAGACTGAAATTCTAGTGCGGCTTGAGCGGCCTGTTCAAACAGCCCCCCTTCAAGAAGCATCTCAATATATCCTTTTTCGCCGGGCGTTATCGCGATAATGCCTTCCCGATAACTGTGAAGCCATTTCTGTTTTAGCCCGCCTTTTGATTTCGATTGCAGGACGCTGCTGATTTTCAGCAGGTTTTGATAGCCTGTATTTGATTTGGCCAGCAGCACGAGCGGGTAGGCTTCAAGCTCGTTATCATCTGTAAAAACAGAAGCCGTCAAACCGATTATTGGGTTGATTCCCCTCGCCTTGCATGCTTTATAAAATTGAATTGCTCCGTACATGACATGATCATCTGTCAGCGCCAAAGACGCATATCCGAGCCTGTCAGCTTCACTGACGAGCTCTTCCACGGCCGCGGCGCTGTTTAGCAGGCTGTACCCGCTATGCACTTGCAGGTGAACAAAAGACATGCTATCACCTCTTTCTCATTACGATCCATTTCTTTCTTCATTATAAGGCCGGTTTCCAAAAGAAACAAATGTTCTTTTTTGACTCATCATCATACTTGTCCTGAATGCTCAATATGATATAAAAGGTGAGGTGATAAAGATGGATCAGGAAGCAGGATTTATGGTGAATTTTATCAACAGCTACTTCATAGCGTTAGGGGTACTGATCGGAGGCGCACTCATCGGAGGGCTCGGCGCATATTTAGCAGGCGAAGCACCGCTTACGTCCATTACAAAGCTTGCGAACAAATTAAAAATATGGGCGCTTGTCGCGGCTATCGGAGGCACCTTTGATGCGGTATACAGCTTTGAACGGGGCATTCTTGAGGGCAACACGAGGGATATCTTTAAGCAGCTTCTTTTGATTATCTCGGCTATGGGCGGCGCGCAAAGCGGCTGGCTCATTATTTCATGGCTGACCCAGGAGCATCTTTCTTCATGAGGGTCCCCCAGCATTACAAAAAACCGGGGTGGCAGCGTTTTTTCGCGGGAATGATGTGCGGGGCTGTAATCAGCTGGTTCTTTTTCCTGTTTACTTATGGAACATTCCAAGAGGAGCAGGTCAGCCTCATCGAAAAACAAAAAGAGCACGTAAAAGACCTGAACAATCAAATTTCGATCTATCAGGAAGACCTCCATAAACTGAATGAAGACAATAAAAGAAAACTCTTGATCCAAAGTGTCAGCGTCAAATTAGTGAATGGGGAAAAATATAAAATATCGCAGCCGGATAAAACAAAATTCGAGGAACATGTAAAGGATAATATTTCAGAAGTGATCACAAAAGACATAGAGAGCGTCTATCAAACAAAGGATCTTTTAAAACTGACAATTGAAAACAAAGTCTATATGATCAACGAAAAAAAATACAAGGCAACGGTCAAGGAATTAATTATTTATACGAGACTGACGGTAGAACTTGAAATATCATTCGCCGCATAATTATGGATTTTTTTTAAATTCTCCAAACTTCTGTCGCTTTTTCCCATTCTTTTTTATAAACTATATGTGAGGCTTAATGGCGAAAGGAAGGAGGAAGAGAAATGGAGGTTTACAGTGACCGTCAGCTAGCAAAAGATCAAGCAGCCCGGCTCAGACAAGGTTTTTCTGCGTATGCCGAAACAAACTCACTCGCTTCCCTCATCAAAAAAGAACTTCAATCTCACAATCTCCAAGTCTACGAGGACCTTACTGATTTCGGCTGCTGGTTCATCCCCGTCACAGATGAACACTAGGAGAGAGGGTCTCCCCTCTACTTGTGTTCTTTACATAATGTTTCCAGATCAGCTAAAATCCGATCAGCTTCGTCCCAGCTATAAATAGAGGCACCTGAAGCAAGCGGATGCCCTCCGCCGTTATATTTCCTGGCAAGTCCGTTAATAACAGGCCCTTTCGAACGGAATCTGACTCTGATTTGATCATCTTCTTCTACGAAAAACACCCAAGCGCGAATACCTGAGATATTGCCAAGCGTCCCGACAAGCTGTGACGCTTCAGAAGCCGTTGTGCCGAACTTTTCAAGCGTATCCTTTTTGATGAAAACAGAAGCGGCACCGTTTTCGGACAATGACACATTTTGAAAGATAAAGCCGTTAAGCTTCACCACATTCAGTTTTGTTTCATACAATTGATTAAACAACTCTGAGGAAGAGAATGGATACTGAATGAGCTCGCCTGCATATTTTAATGTTTTTTCCGTAGTATTCGGAAATAAGAAGCGTCCGGTATCTCCGACAATGCCGGCATAGATCAGCTCTGCCGCTTTCGTATTCAGCTTCCAGCCGTGCTCTTTTCCTTCTAAATACAGCTCGTAAATCATTTCGCTTACCGAGCTTGCGCTTGTATCGACCCAGAGAAGGTCACCGTATGGATCTTCGTTCGGATGGTGGTCGATTTTCATCAGTTTGGCGCCTGAAGGATAACGCTGATCGTCGATTCTTTCCTGATTTGCCGTATCGCAGACAATGACAAGTGCGCCCTCATATGTTTCATTGTCCACCTCATCAAGGGAATATAAGAAGGAGAGGGACGGTTCAGGCGTGCCGACCGCAAAAATATTTTTTTCAGGATACGTTTCCCGCAGGATTTCCGTAAGTCCGCACTGTGATCCGTAGGCATCCGGATCAGGACGCACATGTCTATGTAAGATAATCGTGTCATATAATGATATGGTTCTGATCAGTTCTGTTTTCATTTGATACTCCTTTATTGTTTTTATTCATTAAATCACATTCTCTGCCGACGGAAAAGAAAAATAACGTCAAAACCAAGCCCGTTTTTGTATAGAATGGGTTTGTAAACTTTTACGATGGAGGATTTCATTTATGCTGGTTCTTGTTTTTTTGATTGGGCTTTCAGCCTGCTTTTATGTGTTCTACAAAGCAAAAGGCGTACGGGCAAAGCAATCTTTAGAAAAAGAAATCTATTCAGCAAAATCAAGCATGGCCTTAGGGTCACTTGTCCTGTTCTACGGCCTCAACCAAATGATATTATTCCATTCTGTATTAACGTTAGTGATCGGCGGTATCTTTATCGTTATCGGAGCAGGAAGCGCTTGGGCAGGTTTAAAAGCCTACAGGCATTACAATCCCCTTCACGCCAAAGAAGCTGAAAGAGATCACGCGTAAGGGGCGCCTGAACGTCCCTTAGCTTCTTTCCATCAGCTGAACCATCAGCATCGCTTTAGACACGATATGGCCTTGGCTGTGCACTTCAACTTCCATTTTTCCGAACTTTCTGCCGGCCTCCAAGATGCGCGGTCTGACTTCGATGACCGATTCCATCTGCACAGGCTTCAAAAAGAAAATGGTGATGCTTTCAATAACGAGTTCGCCGCGTTTTTTCGAGCGCAAAAACCGGTTTGCCGCTTGCGTCAAAATGGTTGTAAACACACCGTAAGAAATGGTTCCGAGCTGATTTGTCATCTGCGGCGTGACTTCGTACTCGTAAACCGTTTGATCCTCTTTCTCATTATCCTCATCTTTAAATCCCCTTGAAACGATATCATCAAGCTTCTCCCCGACCTGGGGCTGCTTTTGAATCATTTGAAGGGCTTTCAGCACGTCCTGGCGGCTGATCATGCCGATCAGTTTTTGGTGGCCGTCGGTGACAGGAAGCACTTCAATCCCTTCCCATACCATCGTTTGCGCCGCTGAGGCGACAGATGTTTTCCCAATAACCGTTACGGGGTTTTTGGTCATGACCTTTTCGATGGGTGCGTTTCGGTCATGGCCGGCAATATCTTTTGATGTCAGAATGCCGTGGATTTTCATTTGATCATCGACCACCGGGAAGCGGCCGTGTCCCGTTTCAAAATTTTTCTCATACCATTTTTCAAGCTTATCCTTAGGCGAAAGATATACCGTGCGGTCAGCAGGCGTTAGGATGTCCTCCACCAGGACAATTTCTTTTTTGATCAGCTGGTCATAAATCGCCCGGTTAATCATTGCAGCAACTGTAAAGGTGTCATAGCTCGTGGATAAAATCGGCAGCTCAAGCTCATCTGCCAGCTGCACAATGCTGTCATCCGTGTTGAAGCCCCCGGTCACCAATACAGCTGCGCCCGCTTCAAGCGCTTGTCTGTGTGCGTTGATTCTATTTCCGACAATCAAAAGATTCCCCGCTGCGGTGTAACGCATCATCGCGTCCAGCTCCATCGCGCCAATGACGAATTTATTCAATGTCTTATGGAGTCCGGCCCGTCCTCCGAGCACTTGTCCGTCTATGACATTTACAACCTCTGCATAGGTAAGCTTTTCAATGTTCTCTTTTTTCTTTTGCTCAATCCTGATTGTGCCCACACGTTCAATCGTGCTGACAAACCCTTTATTCTCTGCTTCCTTGATCGCTCTGTACGCAGTCCCTTCGCTTACTTTCATTTCCTTCGCAATTCTTCGCACAGAAATTTTTTCACCGACAGGCAGTGAATCAATATACGTTAAAATTTGTTCATGCTTCGTCGCCAAGCCTTTCACCTCTAAGGACAGTCTTCTGCTTTTATTATAAGGGCTCGGAGGATTTGTACGCAATGAGCCTGGAAAATAAAAAACCATCTCCTGTCAACCAAGAGATGGTTTCACGTTTAAAGCTCGATCGTCTCACCGACCGACATGACTTTACCGACTCCGCCCGGCAGGCTGTCAGCAAATGCTTCAGGGTCTTGTTCGATGACCGGGAATGTATTGTAATGAACCGGCACGACCTGTTTTGCCCGCAGCCATTCAGCGGCAAGCTTGGCGTCTTCAGGCCCCATCGTAAAGTTATCGCCAATCGGCAGGAAAGCAAGATCAATATGGTTCAATTCGCCAATAAGTTTCATATCAGAGAAAAGAGCCGTATCGCCCGCGTGGAAAATCGTTTTATCTTCTACAGTCAGCAATATACCGGCTGGCATGCCTGTGTATGTGATCGTTTTGTTTTCTTCATCTGTGATGGCTGATCCGTGAAAGGCCTGTGTGAGCTTCACTTTTCCAAAATCGAACTGGCGGGAGCCGCCAATATGCATTGGATGAACATTCAAGCCTTTCCAGCCTAAGTACACAGCGAGCTCGTTCGGGGCTATAACCAGCGCGTTGTTTTGCTTGGCGATTTGTTCAGTATCACCGACATGGTCATTGTGGCCGTGCGTTAATAAGATGACATCCGCTTTTACATCCTCCGGCTTTATATCCGTTAATGAATTCCCTGTTAAAAACGGATCAAAAATAATATGATGGTCCTTCGTTTCCACTGTGATTACAGAATGTCCGTGATATGTCACTTTCATTTCTTTCACCTCGTCACATGATTTTGATTTTTTTATTTTCCCTTTTTAAAAAACTGAAAAACTTATGTTGCTTGATTCTTGTTAATGACATTGAGGCCGCCGGTGGCTTCAATGACAGTGCCTGTCACAAGGTCTGAGTTCTCCTCACACAAGAAAGCGATAATCCGGGCGATATCCTCGCCTGTGCCGGATCTTCCGATCGGCGTTTTTTCTTGGCCGATTCGCATTCTGGCTTCCTCTATCGATGCTTCTTTCATGTCGCCGACAATGTCTCCCGGGCACACCATGTTGGCGGTTATGCCGTATTCAGCTTCTTCAATGGCAATGGTCTTCGTCAAAGAAGCCAAGCCCACCTTCGCAGCGCCAAATGCCGATCTGTGAAGCCAGCCGGGCGCGTGCGCCGCGCCTTGAAATCCGTACGTGATGATGCGTCCAAATTGCTGTTTTCTCATAATAGGAATAACCGCTTTGAATAAATGAAAGACGGCGCTTAAATTCCCTTCCAGCATACCGTACCATTCATCATCAGTATAATCGGCTAACTTTTTACGTTCAAATATGTATGGTCCCGCGTTGTTAATCAAAAAGTCGATCCTACCGAAGCGGTTTAAGGCAGCCTCTGCAATGCGCAGCAGATCTTCTTTTTTGGTGACATCACCTTTTACAAAATGCAGCCGGTCAAGACAATCAGGAAAGGCTTCCTTCAGGCGTCTGACAGCCTCCTCATCCTGCCTGTAATTGACTGTAACTGAATACCCCTTTGCAAGCAACGTCTCAGTCACTTTGCGGCCTAAACCCTTCGAACCGGCAGTAATTAAAGCATGTCGCACATGAATACCTCCCAAAGCAACGTCGCCGCTTTCAATAAAGTGTTTCTTCTTCTACTTTACTATAAAAGCCCATCAATATCACTTTTTACACTTGGACATACAAAAAAAGCTGCCTTTACAGACAGCTTATTCTGCAGAAGACGAAGACTCCTGATCAGGCATATCAACATAACCGCTTTGATATGCTTCAGAAATGAGCCTTGTTGTCTCCTGGCTTTCTTGTTCATCATATATATAGCGTTCCGGTTCTTTTTTCATTTCTTCTGCCTCCCATCATTATAGAGGTAGGTTGGCTATAATGACGGGATTTTATGAAGGAAATTTTAACAAACTCCGGCTGCCACGCAAGCTTTCGCTTTTTCAAGCGCCTGCTCCACTTGTTTGAATCCGGTGCCTCCGGCGCTCATTCTTTTTTCAACTGCGTGATAAGGGTCTAACACAGTGTAAATATCTTCTTCGAACAGTGTGCTCGCCTGCTGAAATTCAGCAAACGGCAAATCGCTTAAATAGATCCCTTTTTCGATACATGTGTACACAAGTTTCCCGACTACTTCATGCGCTTCTCTGAACGGCATTCCTTTTTTCGCCAGATAATCAGCCAGTTCCGTCGCATTTGAAAAGTCTTGTTTTGTCGCTTTCTTCATGACCTCTTTGTTTACAGTCATTGTTTGAATCATGCCTGTGAAGATTTGCAGGCTGCCCTCAACCGTTTTCACTGTGTCAAACATGCCCTCTTTATCTTCCTGCAGATCTTTGTTGTAAGCGAGCGGAAGACCTTTCATAATCGTAAACAGTCCCATCATATCGCCATAAACGCGTCCTGTTTTGCCCCGGATCAGCTCTGCCATATCAGGGTTTTTCTTCTGCGGCATCATGCTGCTTCCCGTTGCGTACGTATCGTCAAGTTCGATGAATTTAAACTCCTGAGAGCACCATAGAATGATTTCTTCAGAGAAACGGGACAGGTGCATCATCAGCATGCTGCTGTTGCTTAAAAACTCCAAAATGAAATCTCTGTCGCTGACGCCGTCCAGGCTGTTCTCATAAATGGAATCAAAACCGAGCAGCTCTGCTGAATAATGACGGTCGATTGGAAAGGTTGTTCCCGCGAGCGCCCCGCAGCCAAGCGGAGATTTGTTGATCCGCTTCATTGAATCCTGAAAACGCTCCTTGTCGCGCTCCAGCATCCAGAAATACGCAAGCAGGTGGTGAGCGAATGAAATCGGCTGGGCGCGCTGCAGATGTGTGTAGCCCGGCAGAATCGTTTCAACGTTCGCTTCCGCCTTTTCGATCAGCGTGCTCTGGAATGCCTCAATCAGCTCGATGATGTGGACGACATGATGTTTCAAGTATAAATGCATGTCTGTCGCCACTTGGTCGTTCCGGCTTCTGCCGGTATGCAGCTTGCCGCCGAGAGGGCCGATTTCATCAATAAGCATTTTCTCAATGTTCAAATGAATATCCTCATAATCAACTGAGAATTCCAATGCCCCCTTCTCTGCTTTTTTCAGAAGGGTATTCAGTCCCTCACGGATTTTCAGTTCTTCTTCCGCTGTCAGGATACCGCATGTTTTCAGCATGGCAGCATGTGCGAGAGACCCTGTAATATCTTCAGTGACTAAATTTTGGTCAAATGATATGGACGCGCCGAACTCGTCGACCCACTTTTCCGGTGTTTTTTGAAATCGGCCTCCCCAAAGCTTCTTCATGCTTGAATCTGCTCCTTCTTTTTCACGATGCTGTTCACTTTTGTCGGAAGTCCCCAAAGCTCAATAAATCCGATTGCCGCATGGTGATCAAACGCATCGTCTTTTGTATATGTTGCAAGTTTTTCATCATATAGAGAGTATTCTGATTTACGGCCTTCAACTATCGCATGGCCTTTAAACAGCTTCACGCGGACAATGCCTGTGACATGCTTTTGCGTTTCTTTTAAGAAAGCGTGCAGCGCGTCTTTTAATGGGGAAAACCATAGGCCGTTATAAATGATTTCTGACATTTTTTGCTCAATGATCGGTTTAAAATGAGCTACCTCTTTCACCAGTGTTAAATCCTCTAATTCTTTATGCGCTTTGATCAGTGTCATCGCACCTGGGCATTCGTATACTTCCCGGGATTTAATGCCGACAAGGCGGTTTTCCACGTGGTCGATACGTCCGACACCGTGTGCGCCTGCCATTTCATTCAGCTTCAAAATCAATTCAGAAAGCGAGTAGGATACTCCGTCAATGGAGACCGGAACACCCTGTTCAAATGCAATTTCAATTACTTCCGGCGTGTCCGGCGTTTTTTCCAGCGGAGCTGTTAAATCGTATGCACCTTCCGGAGGCGCCGCCCATGGATCTTCTAAAATGCCGCACTCATTTGCGCGTCCCCAGAGGTTTTGGTCAATAGAATACGGGCTGTCAAGATTGATCGGAATCGGAATGCCGCGGCTAGCCGCATATTCAATTTCTTCTTCACGTGACCACTGCCATTCGCGTACCGGCGCGATGACTTCAAGGTCAGGGTTTAATGATTTAATGGAGACTTCAAACCGAACCTGGTCATTTCCTTTTCCCGTGCATCCGTGCGCAATCGCCTGTGCATCTTCTTTTTCCGCAATTTCAACCAGTTTTTTCGCAATCAGCGGTCGAGATAATGCCGAAACGAGCGGATATTTCCCTTCATACATCGTGTGGGCTTGCAGAGAGACAAGCGCGTAATCCTGTGCGAATTCTTCTTTCGCATCGATCACGTAGGAGTTTGTCGCGCCGACTTCCAGCGCTTTCTGCTGAACAAATGCCAAATCTTTGCCTTCACCGACGTCCAGGCAGCAGGCGATCACATTATAGCCTTGCTCCTGAAGCCATTTTATTGCAACTGAGGTATCGAGACCTCCTGAGTATGCTAATACGACTTTTTTCTGTTCTGACATCATAAAAATCTCCTCTCAACCGTGTTTCTTTTTTGTATAAAAATAAATTATATTTAATAAAAATACATTTTGTATGTATACACTTTAACAAGTACGATTCTTTTTTTCAAGCCTTTTATAAAAAAAACTTCACCTAAATTTCCAGGTGAAGTTTCGTAGTTTTTATTCATTTACTTGTCTTTTCTGATTTCTCTGACCACATGTGCAAGCTCGGGAATAACCAGCTTATTCATTGCCAGCTTTACCGCGCCGCTTGAGCCTGGCGTTGAGAAAACAGCTGTATGCTGGATAACGCCGGCAGTGGCTCTCGACATGATCGCGGCAGAGCCGATATCCTCTGTATAACTCAGCATTCTGAATATTTCTCCAAACCCAGGCAGTTCTTTCGAAAAGAGCGGCGTGATGGCCTCGATCGTGACGTCTCGATTGGCTATGCCTGTCCCTCCGTTTAAGAGAACCGCATCTGTCTGTTCATCCATGCAGCCTGCAAGCACTGCCCGCTGCAAAGCATCCTTATCGTCTTTTACAATTTCATATGCAGCAATGTGATGACCGGCTTCTTCTAAAAACGAGATCATCAGCTTGCCGCTTTTATCGGTTTCTTCTGTCCTCGTGTCGCTGACTGTAATGACTTTGCACCGAATGATATTGGGAGCTTCCTGTTTATGCTCTTGAACGCTCATTGGCCCACCTCTTTTGTTTTCTGTCTATGATGATCATGCATCAACAAAAAAGCACATTCAAGAGAATGTGCTTTCATGCAATTTATTTTGCTAAACGGACAACGTCACGCGCAATCATGACCTCTTCATCAGTCGGAATGATCATGACTTTAACTGGAGAATGCGGATAGCTGATAAAAGCTTCCTCACCGCGCACGTTATTAAGTGCAGGATCCCAGTATACGCCCATGAATTCCAGGCCGCGAAGCACGCGTTCTCTGACTTCCACACTGTTTTCACCGATACCGGCAGTAAAGATGATCGCATCAACGCCGCTCATTCTTGCAGCGTACGAGCCGATGTATTTGTGGATTCTGCTTGCGAAGACTTCAAGAGCCGTTTCCGCGCGCTCATTTCCTTCTTTCGTTGCTTCAACAATGTCACGAAGATCGCTTGAGAAACCGGAGATGCCGAGCAGTCCGCTTTTTTTGTTTAATGTATTCAGCACTTCATCAGCTGTCTGGCCTGTTTTCTCCATGATGTATGGGATCAGGGCAGGATCGATGTTTCCAGAGCGTGTACCCATTGCAACACCGGCAAGCGGCGTAAAGCCCATGGATGTATCAATTGATTTACCGCCTTCAACAGCAGCAATACTTGCCCCGTTTCCAAGGTGGCAGGAAATCAGGCGTAAGTCTTTTAACGGACGGCCGAGAAGCTCTGCCGCGCGCTCAGTTACATATTTATGTGAAGTGCCGTGGAAGCCGTATTTACGGATGCCGAATTTTTCATAGTATTCATATGGCAGGCTGTAGAGATAAGACTGTTCAGGCATTGTTTGGTGGAATGCCGTATCAAAAACAGCAACCGCAGGAACATTTGGAAGCACTTCTTTGAACGCTTTAATTCCAACGATATTTGCCGGGTTGTGAAGCGGTGCCAACTCAGAAATATCTTCGATTTCCTTAATGGTTTCATCCGTTAATAAAACAGAATCACTGAATTTCTCTCCGCCATGCACGACACGGTGGCCAATTCCGTCAATTTCATTCAAATCTTTAATAATGCCGAATTCCGTTAACTTATTCAGCAGCATTTTAACGGCTACCGCATGATCCGGAATATCAGTTACTTCTGTATTTTTTTCGCCGTTTACAGAAATCGTGAATACACTGTCGGCGATACCGATTCGTTCAACTAAACCCTTCGTTAAAACGGTTTCTGAAGGCATTTCGAAAAGCTGAAATTTCAAAGACGAGCTTCCTGCGTTAATTGCAATAATTTTGGACATGATTGACGCTCCTTTATACTCTGTATCAACAACTTCGTTTTTCGTACTTTTTTCCCGGAAATATCATTATCTTCTCCGAAAAATATCTGACTTTTCCATTTAAACATTGTCATGTCGGCATTTCAAGTCAACTTGTGTATTGATAACGCTTACAATAAGAAGTCGTTATTTTCAGACATATTACCTATAGGTTTTGTATTGATGAACGCTTACATTTTGCGGTTTTTCCCTTTGTATTTTGTGTCTCAAAGGCGGATTCAATTCGTCAGCCTGATCTTCAAGCACCATCATAAAAACAGCTTAAGCATCCATCGTATGACGGCGGCCTAAGCTGCTATTTACCATCTATTTTTCTTTACTGAACCACGTATCCAATTGAGCCATCATATCAAGCATCGCCTTCTGATTGGAGAAAGACGGGAGATTCGCAAGCAGGATTTGCCCCGGTGCTTTCGTCTCCTCTCCTTTTTTCTGAAGCACAAGGATGCTTTTGGCATGAGCCTCGTCTTTAAAAATGGATTGTGGCAGCTGCAACAGCGCATTGATATGAACCTTATCTTTGAAAAACTGTTTCAGCTTATCACTTTGGGAGCTCTCAAACAAATGATTCGGAATCATAAAAAATAAGTAGCCGCCCGGTTTGGTATGCTTGACGCTCTGTTCAATAAACAGATGATGCGCGAAGGAGTGGCCTTCGTCCGCTTTGAGTTCAAATGCTTCTGCCCCTTCGTCATTCGGATAATAACCCACCGGCAGATCGCAAATGACCGTATCAACAGGATCAATAAACAGCGGCTCAAGGCTGTCCTGATGGAAAAGCTCAAGCTCTTTTTTTAACAAATTTGCTTGGGCATATGCGATCTTCAGCAGCACGTCGTCAATTTCGATGCCATAGCTGTTCGCCGTTTTTTCAGACAGCTGGTTCAGCACGGTAAACAGAAGGTTTCCTGTGCCCACAGCCGGATCAAGAACCGTCAGTTCCTTTTTGTCCGCCATAAACTTATTCACCAAATAGCTGATGAAAAGCCCAATCGTGTCCGGCGTCATTTGTCTGTTCGGATGAGAGATATCCTTCAGGCCTTTCAGGACGGCAAGCTGAAAAGCTTTGCGCACCCACTCGTGCTCATATGTGCTGAATTCCGCTTTGTCAAGCAGAGCCTGAAGCTGTTTGGTTTTCTCATCAGACAGTTTCAGCTGATCCGCTTTTTCAAGAAAATACATTTCTCCCGCTTCGGCCAGCGCCTCTATATATGAAATCTGCAATTCATTCTTTATGATGATCGCGGCTTCGTCTAACAGCTCGTACACCGCGCCTACATGGTCTTTTTGCATTCTGTGTTCCTCCTTGCCATAAAAAAAGCTCCGGCGGCAGCCTGGAGCTTTTTTCCCTGCTTACTTCACTAATGCCTTGGCAGCCTCAATTGGCTTTTCATAGTTCGGGTGGTTTGTTGCTTCGCTTACATATTCAGCGTAAACGACTTTTCCATTCTCATCAAGGACAAATACGGAACGCGCCAGCAGGCGAAGTTCTTTAATATACACTCCGAACGCTTCGCCAAATGACATATCTCTGTGGTCAGAGAGCGTCTCCACTTTGTCAATTCCGTTAGCACCGCACCAGCGCGCTTGTGCGAATGGAAGGTCTGCACTGATTGTATAGACGTTGACATCTCCAAGCTTTGCAGCTTCTTCGTTAAAACGGCGTGTTTGCGCATCACATACACCTGTGTCAATTGAAGGGATAACAGAAATAATCGTTACCTTTCCTTTCATATCAGCTAACGATTTTTCTTCAAGGCTGTTAGTCAGCACTGTGAAATCAGGAGCTTGATCTCCTACCTTCACTTCTTGTCCGACAAGTGTAACCGGACCGCCTTTAAATGTAATTTCAGCCATTATAATTCCTCCCTTTTGTATGTATGTCTCTATCATAGTAAAGTTTCCTGCAAACTGCAAAGTTTATGCCAAAAAAAAGTTAACTGCGGCCGGCGCAGTTAACCTTGATTAATAATTCATATTGTTCATTTGATTTTGGTTTTGTCCCTGACCTTGGTTCTTGTTATTTTTCTTGAACATTTGCTGGATGCGTTCAAGGGTTTGAGGGGCTGCGTCTAAAATTTTTTCAATCAAATGGGTATTTTCATCTAAATGAAGCATTCTGATGCCTGTCGATCCGACAATTAAAAACGCGATCGGCGTAATGGACACACCGCCCCCGCTTCCGCCTCCGAAAGGAAGTTTTTGCTCTCTTGTTTCATCGTCTTCCGATTTCTTTTCTGCCGGCTTTCCGCCAAACTCGCTCCCGCCTGCAGCGAATCCGAAACCAACCTTAGAAACGGTTAAAATCACGCTTCCATCCGGCGTTTCAACCGGATCTCCGATGATCGTGTTAACATCAATCATTTCTTTCAAGTTTTCCATTGCGGTTTTCATTAAACCTTGGATGGGATGGTCTGCCATATTCGCTTCCTCCTTAAACTGATGAATCATTCTTTGAAGTCATTCGAGACGATGGATTCTTCTTTAATACGGACAGCTCCCGCCCGTATTTAACGAATTTGAAAGCTGCAAGCATAGCATGTCCAAAGCGAAAAAAGAATATACACTGAAAATGGGTCTTGGAGACAGGGACTTGGAACGATGGAATTACTTCATAGACGGGTTTATTCATGAAGTCCAGATGATCATACAGCATCGCAGCGATACCGCCTTTCACACCCCATACAGCACCTGTTAACACGCCTGTCACTGCTGCATCATGAATCCCGACAACTGTGACCCATTCGAGCTTTGTGATATGCAAATGCGCCAGAATAGAGGCGCTGGTTTTCCTTAAATTAGTAACCCGATGCACAAGCATCTCAATTTTATTGATGCTTTGCTGCACATCATCAAACGTAATTTTTTTCTTGCTGCTGCTTTTTTTCACTTTGGACTTTGATTTCTGTTTGACATCGACTGTTCCATCATTTTTGTTTACCTTAATCGCCGGAATTGTTTTATTGACCCGGATCAGGCCAAACAGCGCTGTGACTTTTAAGGTCAGTTTGTCGTTATCATCAGCGTGAAGATACTCTACTGCGACATAAATTTTCATTCTGAGAAGCAGCACGATACCTATAAGAATAAGAATGGCAATCAGCACATATACCATATTCTTCACTTCCTCTAGGTGCATTATCGCCAATTCCTAAAAAAATAAACCCGGACAGGGTCCGGGTTTGTCGGTTATTTACGGTATAGTTTTTCATGCACAACTGTCGTATCAGCAATGTAATCATGAATTCCCTGCTTTGTAGGTGAAAAAGCAACGACGATATATAAAATCCATATTTTATCAATATACCGTCCAACGACTTCACGAAAAATCACGGTCCCCCATGTCAGCTTACGATCCGGCTTCACAGAAATCACTTTGAGGCCAAACACCATTTTTCCAAGCGTTTGCCTGAAGCATTTTGTCATAATCGCAAAATAGGCAAGGTACACAACAAGCGTTGTCACACTGTAGGCCGAGAAGGTGAACATGCCGGATGTTTTCGGCAGATCCAATACGGTAAAGAGGGGAGAAACAAGTAAATGGTTTAATCCCCATATCACGAGCCAATCAAGCAGGAAAGCCCAGAAACGAACCCAAAAGCCCGCATAGGCATGTGTCAGCTGCTCCGCTTCTTCCGGGCCCTTGATGTCATTGCGCTCAAACTCTTCATATGTCGCATCCATTATTGATCCCTCCTACTTCGCATAGAGATACATCATTCTCGGCGAACCAGATTGTGAAAGGATTTCTCTCATATTCAGAAAATCGATTTCACTTTTAAACATTTTGTTCGCGCCCATTGTAAACAGTGAGCCTAAACCGAAGCTTTCCTCGTATGAAATAACTGAGGCGTTTTTCAAATCCTTATGATCCTTCTTCATTGCTGTAATGGTATCGTCATAAAAACCAAGCTCATCAACGAGATTCAGTTTTTTCGCCTGCCGTCCGTCATACACGCGTCCGTCCGCTATTTTCTTAACCTCTGCTTTTGACATGCCGCGGCCTTCAGAAATAACATCAACAAAGCCTTCATAAGAATGATCAACCATCGATTGCATGATGTTCTTTTCTTCTTTTGTCATCTCACGGGAAGGAGACATAATATCCTTATGTGCCCCGCTCTTAATCGTTTCAAAAGAAATGCCGAGCTTATCAGCAAGTTTTGAATAATTGACACTTTCCATAATAACGCCGAGTGACCCGGTCAGGGTTTCCGGTGTCGCAAAAATCTTATCAGCTGCCGTTGAGATGTAATAACCGCCGGATGCTGCCATCGATCCCATCGACACGTAAATCGGTTTTTTCGTTTCTTTCTTGATTTCTTCCAGCTTCTTATGTATTTCAGCACTTTCATATACTCCGCCGCCTGGCGAATTCACCTTCAGGACGATGCCTTTGACTGCCTTATCATCTTTTGCACGCTCAAGGTTTTTTAAGAACGTTCTGTGATTATATCCGTCTGAACCGAGCAGACTGCTTGAATCCCCATTATCCTGAATGGTGCCGCTGACCTCCAATACGGCAATTTTACTTGAGAGACTGCCGTTTTCCAGCGTCTTTTCCTGCGATTCATCCGTCAGTGATGTGAGATCCGTTTGAGCGCCTTTGACACTTTCAAAGAAGCTCATTGAGATGCTGACGATGATGGACACGCCGAAAATCCCCAGAGCAATCACTAATGCAATCCATCTTTTTGCATTCATTTTTTCTCCTCCTTTTTCCCCAAACTCTCTCATTATACGATTCAATATAAAAAATGTTTCAATTAATGAGAAAGCTCCGGCTTAACGGGCTGCCGGCAAACATGGTACACTTATGGCCAAAGGTATTTTATCACAAATACCGGATGGCAGAAAAACTTAAATATGACAGCAAAGGGGAAATGGGATATGACCGATCAACGCCGTAATGTTTATTTTTTTCACAAACAGGACCAGGAAACAAACGAAGAAGCCAGCTCTTTAACACAATTGGCTGAAGAGCATGGATTTACCGTAGTGAATCAGCACTCAGACGCCAATATTATCGCGAGCATTGGCGGGGACGGCACATTTTTGCAGGCAGTCAGAAAGACGAATTTCCGTGACGACTGCTTGTACGTCGGCATTACCAAAAAGGGGAAAGCTCATTTATATTGCGACTTTCATAGTGATGAGCGTGAAAAAATGGTCGATGCGATGACGTTTGAACAAATTGAAGTTAGAAAATATCCGCTGATTGAAGTGACTGTGGATAACGCCAGTCCTTTTCACTGCTTAAACGAGGTTTCCATCCGTTCAAGCATTATTAAAACCTTTGTAATGGATGTGCTGATTGACGATCTGCACTTTGAAACATTTAGAGGTGACGGAATGATTATCTCAACACCTACCGGCAGCACCGCATATAACAAGTCCGTTGCAGGAGCGGTTGTTGATCCGCTGCTTCCATGCATGCAAGTATCTGAGCTTGCATCCCTTAACAATAACACCTACCGGACACTCGGCTCGCCATTTGTCCTCAGCGCTGACCGAAAGCTGACCCTTCGAG
The DNA here is from genome assembly GCF_026790065.1 of Bacillus sp. N13C7. GTDB lineage: Bacteria > Bacillota > Bacilli > Bacillales > Bacillaceae > Bacillus. Next base: position 300,925 of record NZ_JALAMO010000001.1, read on the forward strand.
TGGTGCAAGACGGCAATGAGCATCCAATCATCGGCTTGGACAACGAAGCCCTCAGTACAAGAAACGTAAAAACGATTGAAATTAAACTGTCTGACAAAAAAATCAAAACGGTTAAACTAAAGGACAATTCATTTTGGGAGAAAGTGAAGCGTACTTTTTTATAGAAAATAAAAAGGACAGGCTGCCGCCTGTCCTTTTGTTATTTCTCATATACAATCTGGCCGTTGATCACGGTTTTTTTGACGTCTAATAGATGAAGCTGTGCAGGGTCAATTGTAAACGGATCATCGCTGAGAACCGTAAAATCCGCGTCATAGCCTTCGGCAATTTTTCCGCGTGACTTCGCTTTATAAATGATTCCGGCGCTTCCCTCAGTATAAAGCCTAATCGCTTCATACACAGTTAAACATTCGCTTTCATTATAGCTCGGCCCGGTCGGCTCGTTGCTGCTTTTCCGGAGCACCGCGGACTGGATGCCGAGAAGCGGATCAACTGGCTCAATCGGGGCGTCAGAACCGCCCGCGCACAAAATGCCTTTAGATATCAGTGTTTTCCACGCAAAGGCTGTGTTCATCCTGTCTTTTCCGAGACGGTCAATGACCCACGGAAAATCGCTGGCAACAAAATGAGGCTGAAGATCAAGTGCGATTGGCATGCGCGCTGCTTTTTCGATTAATTCGTCATTCAGCACTTGGGCATGAATCAGCCGGTCATGCCGGCCGTTTTGGGGCGGATGCTTCTCTATTGCATTCAGCACTTTTTCAAATGCAAGATCGCCGATTGCATGAACGGCAATCTCCATGCCTTTTTTTCTCGCTTTTTGAACGAGCCGGTCAAGGGCTTCGTCATCGTGTACTTGAACACCATTCGTGGATGGATCGTCCTGATATGGCTCTTTCAATAATGCTGTTCTCCCGCCAAGCGCCCCGTCTGCAAAGATTTTCATCGCACCGAACTCTACATACGGGCCGGACGGCTTCTCCAGCTGCTCCCATCGATCGACCGCTTCGTGATGAACGAGCAAATGACAGCGAAACGGATATTTTCCGCTGGCGGCAGCTTTCTCATAAGCCTTCATCGGCACCGACACATCACCATAATAGGATAAGTCTTCCGAATGTCCGCCCGTCAGGCCTTTAGTCCAGCAATCCTTTATCGCAGCCGTAAGCGCCTTATCAACGTAGTGCTGGGAGACTGGCGGGACAGCCTTCAGGACCAAATCCTGCGCCTTATCAAACAGAAGCCCGGACGGCTCGCCATTTGCCTCTTTTACGATGACTCCGCCCTCAGGATCAGGAGTGTTCCGTGAAATCCCTGCCGCTTGAAGAGCAGCAGAGTTGACGGCTATCGCATGCCTGCATATTCGCTTGAGCAAGACAGGCCTGTCGGGAAAGAAACGATCAAGATCCTGTTTAGTCAAATAGTCCGGTATCTCAAACTGATTTTCATTCCAGCCCTCTCCAATAAGCCAATCGCCTTCCGGAAGCAGCCGCTCTCTTTCCTTCGCTGCCTGTAAAATAGCGTCTTTCGTCGTCAAAGCAGACAGGTCGAGCTGAAGCTGTTTCTCACCGTGGCCGATCAAATGCAAATGGCTGTCGACAAATCCGGGAAACATCACTGCTCCGTTCAGGCTGATTTCTTCTGTTTCCGGGGACCCGTACTTTTTCTTCAGACTCTCAAAGCTGCCGGTGCCTTTTATGACACCATCCTCAACATAAACTGCCTCTGTCCGGTCGCCTTCTTCGAGCATCGTATAAATGAAACCGCCATGCCATATCGCCTTCATTCACATTCACTCTCTTTCTCTACGCCTTTTTGTTGGCTTTGAGCTGTTCTTCTCGTTTTCTTAATTCCACTCGTCTGATTTTTGCAGAAGCCGTTTTCGGCAGGCTTTCCACAAATTCAATCTCTCTAGGATATTTGTACGGAGCGGTAATGGTCTTCACATGATTTTGCAGCGTTTTGACAAGCTCATCACTGCGTTTATCGTGGTCTTGCAGGACAACATATGCCTTCACGATGGAGCCTCGAATTTCATCTGGGCTTGCGACAACAGCACATTCCTTAACCTCAGGGTGCTTCACGAGCGCATCTTCCACTTCGAATGGCCCAATCGTGTAGCCGGAGCTGATAATGATATCGTCATTTCGGCTTTCAAACCAGAAGTAACCTTCCTCATCCTTTTTCGCTCTGTCCCCTGTCAGGAAATAATCGCCGCGAATTTGTGTTTTCATTCTTTCCGGGTCTTTGTAATATTCTTTAAAGAGCGCCGGCGTGCTGAGGTGAACAGCGATATCGCCAACCTCACCAGGCTTGCAGATTTCACCGTCTTCATTAATGATCTCCACTTGATTTCCAGGCGTCGGTTTTCCCATGCTTCCCGGTTTAATATCCATATCCTTCAAGACACCGACTAAAAGCGTGCTTTCTGTTTGGCCGTATCCATCCCGCACCTTAAGGCCAAAGTGTTTTTGGAAAACATCAATGACTTCACGATTGAGCGGCTCGCCTGCGGAAACGGCGCTGTGCAGGGCAGAAAGATCATAACGGTCCAAACCTTCGACTTTCGCCATTAAGCGGTATTCCGTCGGCGTACAGCAGAAGACATTGATTTTGTACCGGTTTAAAAGTTCTAAATATTTTTCTGCTTTGAATCTGCCGTGGTACACAAAACCCGTTGCTCCGCTGCCAAGCACCGCTAAAAACGGGCTCCACACCCACTTTTGCCACCCTGGTGCAGCAGTCGCCCAGACGATATCCTTTTCAGAAATATCAAGCCAAGCGCCGGCAGATGTTTTTAAATGAGCAAATGCCCAACCGTGTGTATGTACAACACCTTTAGGCTGACCTGTTGTTCCGGATGTATAAGATAAGAAGGCCATATCCTCTCTTGTTGTGTCTGCTGTTTGGAATTGGCTTCCATCCGCTTGAATCGATAAGAGATTTTTCCAGCCGGCATCGTTTTCTCCAATAGAGAGCTTAATCAGTTTGTCAGCGGTACTGACATCACGGAAAGCGCCGATAAATGCAGAATAGACGACAGCGCCTTTCACTTCGGCATGTTCAATCCGGTATTCAAGATCTTTCGCGCGAAGCATTTCAGAGCATGGGATGACAACCATTCCTGATTTCAGGATCGCCAAATAAACAGCATAGGCTTCAAGCACCCGAGGAACCATTACAATCAGCTTGTCCCCCTTTTTAAATCCAAGGTCAGCCAAAGCCGCTCCAATTTTATTTGTTTCTTCCATCAGCTTTTCATATGACCAAGATTCTTGCTTGCCTGACTCATCCTCCCATAAAAGGGCAGTTTTTTGTCCAGCGGCACTGAACTTTTCCATTTCATTTACTAAATTATATTGCATAGGGGCGATTAAATCTTCTCGTTTTAACACGAACAACTCCTCACTTTCTCCACCCATTATACATAAATACAGGCTCTTTCCGTAAGGATATGCCTAAAACCAAGCTCCGTAAACCTAGGATTTTATAGGCCGCTGGTCCTTTTTTATCTATATAAAATGAAAAAGAGTGGGGAAAAACCCCACTCCTAAGCCATTATGTGAAATTGTAAATTAGAATTGTCCTCCGCCCATGTTTTGTTGAGCAAAAGATACAAGACGTTTTGTGATCTCTCCTCCAACAGAACCGTTAGCGCGAGAAGTTGTGTCTGCTCCAAGGTTTACACCAAATTCAGAAGCGATTTCTAATTTCATTTGGTCGATAGCTTGAGCAGCTCCTGGTACTAAAAGGTTGTTGCTGTTACCTGAGTTATTGTTAGCCATGTGTCTCACCTCCTTGTGAGTATAGAATGTGTTAAAACACATGGCTTCATTCAAAAAAACGTTGGTAATTGTATACAGGAGCCGGAGCTATTTAAAAAAGTTCTGCAAATTTATCGTTTGCTTCTTGATCACTATAAAGCGTCATTGTTTCAATGTTATCAACCGCTTCCTGAATATACGGCTCAAAGTCAACAAAGCTTTCAAAGTGTTCGATTTTTTCTTTTTTAGGGCGCGTTTTCGGACTTGGCGGCGTAAAGATTGTGCAGCAGTCTTCAAACGGCTGAATGCTTGTCTCATATGTGCCGATTTCTCGTGATTTCTCGATGATTTCTGTTTTATCCATGGCGATTAACGGACGCAAAATCGGTGTTGATGTTACCGCATTAATTGCATACATGCTTTCAAGCGTTTGGCTCGCTACCTGACCGAGGCTTTCTCCCGTAATGATGGCAAGCCCGTTTCTTTTTTCTCTGATTCTGTCGGCAATTTGAAGCATGAGGCGGCGGGTTGCCGTCATTGTGTAGTTCTCAGGTATTTGTTTTTGAATGAGCTCTTGCGTTTTCGTAAACGGAACGATATGAAGCGTCATGCTTCCCCCAAAGCGGGACAGGCATTTTGCCAGATCCATTACCTTTTGCTTTGCGCGCTCGCTTGTGTATGGCGGGCTGAAGAAATGAACAGCTTCTACCGACAATCCCCGTTTCATCGCATAAAAACCGGCTACAGGGCTGTCAAAACCGCCGGAAAGCATCAGCATCGCTCTGCCTGCTGAACCAACAGGCAGGCCTCCCGCACCCTTTTCATCGCGAATCGTCAAAAAGGTTGCTTCCTCCCTGATTTCAATTCTGAGCGCGATGTCTGGGTTACGGACATCGACCGTTAATCCTTCTGTATGTCTCAAAATATGGCCGCCGATTTCAGCGTTCATTTGATTTGTATCTAATTCAAATTGTTTATACGCTCTCTTCGTCGCAACTTTAAACGTATCGCCAGGCTGATACTGATCCTTGATGGCCTGGAGCGCTGTTGCCTTAATATCATCAAGGCGGCTGTCACACTTAATCGCCAGGCTGAAGCTTTGAATGCCAAATACCTGTTTTAAATGAGGAAAAAGAGCCTCCGGATCTTGTCCATTTAATGTAATCGTCATGCGGTCCCGGTTGGAAAAATATTTTAAGTTCGGATAGTCTTTCAGGACGAGTCTGACGTTTTGTTTTAAGCGCTCAATAAAGCTTTTTCTGTTTTTGCCTTTGGTCGATATTTCCCCAAAACGAATTAATATATGATCGTAATTCATGTTCTACCTCATCATTTTCTTTAATTTTTTGATGCCAGGACGGAGCGCGTTCATAAACGGTTCTGCCACATCGCTTGTCTGGCTGTAGTTTAAGCTGATTCTGATACTGCTTCCGGCAATCTGCTCTCCCTTGCCCATCTGTAAAAGAACTTTGCTGGGCTTGTGTTCTTTTGCCGAGCAGGCCGATGTTGTTGAGACGAAAATATCCTGTTCCTCAAGCATGTGCAAAAGCACCTCTGCTTTAATCCCGGGAACAGAGAAATTAATAATGTGCGGCGCACTATTTAGTTGAGGCGTGTTGACAACGACACCTTCAGTTTCACTCAGCCTCTTCATGAACAATTCTTTTGCGGCAGCCATTGTGTCAAGCCGGGTCTCAAAATCAGCTGCGGCAAGGTTAATGGCTTTGGCAAGTGAAACCGCACCCGCAGTATGTTCCGTTCCGGCCCGTATGCCCTTTTGCTGAGAGCCCCCCGTTATCAGGGGGATAAGGCGAGTTCCTTCTTTTACAAAAAGCGCCCCTGTTCCCTTCAGCCCGTGAAATTTATGCCCGGAAATCGAACACAGGTCAATGCCTGCTTTTTCAATTGCCAAAGGCACTTTATAGATGCCCTGCACATAATCGACGTGAAACAAAATATTCGGGTGCTGCTTCAGCATGTCCCCTGCCTCTTCAATCGGCTGTACGGAACCGACTTCATTGTTCACATGCATCATGCTGACAAGCACGGTATCAGGACGGATGGCATTTTTTAATTCTTCTATTGAAACAAATCCGTCTTCGTTCACTGAAAGATAAGTGACCTCAAACCCGAACAGCTCTGTCAGCTGTTCTAACGATTCCGTAACGGACGGGTGCTCAATAGAAGTGGTAATGATATGTTTGCCTGTTTTTATTTTAGACAAAGCCGCTCCTTTTAAAGCTGCATTATTGGCTTCAGTGGCGCCTGACGTAAATACAATATCATATTTTTTGAGCCCTAAGGCCCTTTTGATTTGATTTTTGGCTGCCTGAAGCAGCTGTTCCGTTTCGGCTCCATATCGGTGTAAAGATGAAGGATTGCCAAAATACCGGCTGCTTGTCTGTTCATACACGTTCAAGACTTCATCATAAGGCTTCGTCGTTGAACTATTATCTAAATATATCATCTAACTTACTCCTTTATGAAAGCGGTACAAGGTATGATATTTATGTTACCATAGCAAAATTTAATAGAAAATTACGAAAAACTAGTATTGACTTCTAATTTTTTTACCATATAATAAGATTTGTTCATTTCGTCATATTATCTGACAATTAATTGACAGAATATTTTAACATAATTATTAGGAGGATTTTTTCATGAAACACTCACTGCCTGTCAAAGATACCATTATTATTGGTTTCATGCTATTTGCGTTATTCTTTGGAGCAGGGAATATGATTTATCCGCCGGAACTTGGACAAGCAGCCGGACACAACGTCTGGAAGGCCATCGGCGGATTTTTATTGACCGGAGTAGGCCTGCCGCTTCTCGGTATTATCGCCATCGCATTAACCGGCAAGGACGCTAAGGGACTTGCTGATAAAGCACACCCTGTTTTCGGCACAGTTTTTACTGTCGTGCTTTATTTATCAATCGGCCCATTATTTGCCATTCCGAGAACAGGAACTGTTTCATATGAAATCGGCGCTGTTCCGTTTTTGACTGGCGTTCCGGAAAGACTTTCTTTATTTGTATTTACACTTATTTTTTTCGGCATTACGTACTATTTAGCCTTAAACCCATCCAAGGTTGTGGATCGAGTCGGAAAAATTCTTACTCCAATCAAATTCACGATTATTTTAGTGATTGTACTTAAAGCTATTTTCACACCGATGGGCGGATTGGGTGCAGTTACAGAAGCATATAAAGGAACACCGGTATTTAAAGGATTTTTAGAAGGCTACAAAACAATGGATGCACTTGCTTCTATCGTATTTGGCGTTGTTGTTGTAAATGCTGTAAAAAGCAAAGGCGTTACACAGTCTAAAGCTCTTGCCGCAGCATGTATTAAAGCGGGTGTGATTGCAGCTTTAGGCCTGACATTCATTTATGTATCCCTTGCATACCTGGGTGCAACAAGTACGAACGCCATCGGTCCTGTCGGCGAAGGTGCTAAAATTTTATCAGCGTCTTCTCATTATCTATTCGGTTCATTAGGCAACATCGTACTCGGATCAGCGATTACAGTCGCATGTTTAACAACAAGCATCGGACTTGTCACTTCTTGCGGCCAGTATTTTTCAAAGCTCATCCCGGCATTATCATATAAAATTGTCGTTACAATTGTCACGTTATTCAGCTTGATCATTGCGAATTTCGGACTCGCGCAAATTATCGCGTTTTCTGTTCCTATTTTATCAGCAATCTATCCGCTTGCCATTGTCATTATTGTTCTTTCATTTATTGATAAGCTCTTTAAGGAAAGACGTGAAGTGTATATCGCATGCTTGATCGGTACAGGATTATTCAGTATTTTAGACGGCATCAAAGCAGCCGGCTTTTCACTTGGATCTTTAGATGTATTTCTAAGTGCGAACCTTCCTCTTTACAGCCTCGGAATCGGCTGGGTGCTTCCGGGAATCGTCGGAGCGGTAATCGGCTATGTGCTGACCTTATTCATCGGCCCATCCAAACAGCTTAACGAAATAAGTTAATGTCACAGACGCCTGCGTTATTGCGCAGGCGTTTTGCAATAAAAAAAGAGCCCGCTCATACACTGCGGGCTCTTTTTCATGATCAAGATTGATTAAGCAGATAAGTCAGCTTTAATTTTTTCAACTGCACCTGGCGCAGCCTTCTCTACAGCGGCAGCTGCAATTTCATAAGAGTCTTCATAGTCAAAAGCATAAAAACGTCTTTCCGCTTCTTTCAGCTGTTCAGATAGAATATGATTCTGGCTTCTGAACCGGTTTCCGAACTGAATGATTTTTTCAATGAGGATGACCTGCTCGACAAGTTCCTCTGATTCCCGGCTTGCCCTGTTGACGATATCTTCTGCTTGCTTCAGATGGGCTCCGGCTTCTTCCATATTTAATGGCAATTCGTTTAGTTGATTGACTGTTTCTTGAATGTGATGATGCGCGTTTTCCAGCATCTCTTGAATATGGCTCGGGATGCCTGGAATGTTGCTTGTCTTCAGCAGTCTTGCTGTATCAGATATTGTTTTTTTCAAATTGCTGAGCGTCTCTCTCGCCTGAAGCTCTTCTTTTCTCAGCGCTTGCAGCTTTTCCCGGTATTCGTCATGCTCTTTTTTCACTTCTTCAATCTGCTTCTCTATCCCGGCAACCTCTTCGACTAAAAGAGAGTAGGCGACATGCTCTGCATCGAGCTTATCTTTAACGGATGAGAGCAGCTTGCCAATTTCATCAAGGCGTTTTTCAAAGGCCTGCTGTTTGCCGAGCTCGCCAGCTGTCAGTCTGTAGCTTTCCTTCACCAGCTCAGTTTCCGCCTTTGTATGCTCTTTCTCTTCTATCAGCTTGTCATAAGCAATGATCAATTCAGGCATTTTGCTCAGCACGGATTGGCCTGCTTCGACTTCGCCCTCCAGCTGCTGATAAACCGATTGAATATTCTCGTCTATGAGCTGCAGGATGGCGGACGCTTCATCAATATCCAGCTCAGTCATCAAAACATGTTCCGCCCGTTTCAGCTGATTTGACAGATTATCTAATTCCTTATCAAGCTGGATATGCTCAAGCTTATATCCTTTCTCTTTCATTTCGCGATAGCCGTCCTTAAGCTTTGCAATCTGGCCGGGCACCGTCTGCTTGCAGTCTGCTAACAGCTTCGGCACGTCATCTATGTATGACTGAAGCCGTTCAAGATTGCGGTCCTGCTCAAGCAGCACTTTTCGTGCGGTAATATAGTTTCCGCCTTCTGTTTCTTCTTCAAATTGTTTAATACCGCTCCAAATTTCGTCAAGATCCTTTTCAAGGCTGTCATAAAGCTCTCCGTATAAATGGCTGTAAGCCAGCAGGTTTTTTCGCGATTTGGAATAGCGCTCTCTCACCTGTTCAATCTCTTCACGGCTCTTTTCCTCACTTGTAACGAGGTCGCTGATTTCCCGCAGAATTTTTTCAATGTTCGATTCCGCCGCTGTCAGCAGATCGTCGATATGAACGAGCACTTGGTTGGCCTTTTTAAACCGGTATTTGTCTGCATTTTCCTCGGCATCATAAAGGAGCTCTTCAACTTTCGGCATGTGGGCTGTGACAATCTCATCCCATTCTTCACGCCATTTCTCAAAGAACTCTTCTGTCTGACCCGTCATTTTTAAATGTTTGATTTTGGACATTTCTTCCACAATCGACCGGTTCAGAATTTCAATCTTCCACGATTCCAGCCGGTCGATTTCGGCGTAAATTTTTTTCCTGAAAAAGTAGCCTGCCGCAAACAGCGCAAGCAGTACAATTAATAATCCAATGACAAACTCCATAATGAGCCCCCTTGCTGTTAACCTTAATCTGTCAGGGTGTTTTATTTATTCAGAAAGATTTCAGGATATGTATTGAGAAAAACTGTCGTTTTCATTGTTATTATGATACCATGTAACCAACATTTTTTGACCAGAAATCAAAAACTTTTTGTGTAAAATCGGCAGGATTTGACTATTTTTTCACGGGGTGACGCCAATGCAAAAGCGAGACGGACATATTCACACACCATTTTGTCCTCACGGCACAAATGACACACTCAGACAATATGCAGAAGAAGCTTTAAAAAAAGGCTTTGAATCGATTACGTTTACGGAACACGCCCCATTGCCGCCCTCTTTCACTGACCCGACTCCGCTAAAAGACAGCGCGATGGCGCAAGGCTCATTGGAACGCTATATCCATGAAATTTCCGGATTGCAAAAAGAATATCGCGGACAGCTTACCATACGGACGGGGCTTGAGGTCGATTATATTGCTGAATTTGAAGATGAAATTACATTATTTCTGGATACATATGGTCCATATGTAGATGACAGCATCTTATCCGTTCATTTTTTGCGCGCAGGTTCTTCCTATCTGTGCCTTGATTATGATGAGCATACCTTTCAAGAGCTGATTTCAGCCTGCGGAAGCATTGAAGCTGTATACGAACTGTATTACCGCAGCATCTATTCTTCCATTGTAGCATCTCTCGGCAGCTATAAGCCAAAAAGAGTCGGTCACATCACACTTGTCCAAAAATTCATCAAGCTGTTTCCGTACAGCATGTCTGATCATATTCGCGGACTCGTTTCACAGTGCCTGAATGCTATTGAAAAAAGCGGAATGGAGCTTGACTTCAATACTTCCGGCTTAAGAAAAACCTATGCAGGCGGCATTTATATCGAGGATTGGATGCTGGATGAAGCAAAGCAAAAGAAGATCCCGCTTGTGTTCGGGTCTGATGCCCATCAAGCGGGAGATGTCGGGTACGCGTATGAGGCGTTTTTGGAGAAGTGTGCTAATTGATAAGCGCCACGTCTCCCGTCCGGAAGACGCTTCTGATCCAAATCTTGATTTCTTCAAAATACATTTTATAAAAGTATGGCTCGTGCGGCTGCATGTAGAGCACTTCTGAAATATATTGAGGCTGGAGATAGGGCATCATCAAGAGAGATTTTAATTGGAGAATAAAATGAGGCAGCGGCAGCGTTAAATGTTCTCGCTGTTTTTCTCCTTCCTCAATGATCAGCTGGAAGATATACTTCTCCTTCATAAGATATGTCGACATAATTTCTCTGATTAACGTGGAGTCAATCGTGACTTCCCGGTAGACAAAACGAGTTAATTGACGATGGTTATGCTGATAGGATAAAATATCGAAAACCAATTGGAGCAGCTGTTCCTGCGTGCTTTGAGAAGAGACATTGCCTGCCGCTCTTTCAAGTGTTTTGTTGTAGCCTTCGTAAAACTCTGAAACTAAGTGTTCCATCAAACCTCCTTTGCCTTTAAAATAGTAGGAGATGTGCGCAACATTTACACCAGCTGACTTTGCGATTTCACGGACAGACGTGCCAGAAAATCCTTTTTGGTTAAAAAGCATGACAGCAGATTCAATAATTTTGTCTTTGGTGCTTACTTTCATTCGGCTCACTCCTTCCTCTTGATACTATTCAAGCAGAAGACCGCTGTTCCTGTAAGAACTTATCGACAAATGCCGGCAGAAAAGCCGGAACTTTGTTTTATATTATAGAAAAAGTGAGGGTTTTCCATGTTCCATGTCGAAAAACAATCTGGAGATAAAGAAAAAGACTATCAGCTTCTGCTAAAACAGCTCGAAGCCATCATCGAAGACGAAACAGATCAAATTGCAAACTATGCAAATGCCTCAGCGCTCCTTTATCATACGTTGCCTGAAGTGAACTGGGCGGGTTTCTATTTTGCCAAGGAAGAGGATGGACAGCTTGTGCTAGGGCCTTTCCAAGGTCTTCCGGCATGTGTTCGGATTCCTTTCGGCAGAGGCGTTTGCGGCACAGCATATGCAAACGGAAAGGTGGAGCGCGTTGAGGACGTTCATGCGTTTCCGGGACACATCGCCTGCGATGCTGCTTCTCAATCAGAAATTGTGCTTCCGATTCATGTAGGCGGAAAAGTTGTCGGCGTCTTGGACATCGACAGCCCCGTAAAAAACCGTTTCGACGAAATCGACGAAACGTATTTGTCGCAATTTGTCAAAAAACTTGAAAAAGCATTAGCACAGTAACAAAAAAAGCCCAAAACGATATCAGTTTTGGGCTTTTTTATTTTATTGACTCGTGAATCATCATACGGTTTTTTCCGCTTCGTTTCGCGCTGTAAAGCGCTTCATCAGCTTCATGCACAAGCTCTTTCAGAGACTTTCTAGTTTCGGCCGTCCAGCAGGAAATCCCGCAGGAAATCGTCACCTCGGGTTTCGTGTTTTTTCTGACTGCATAAACCAGTCGCTCAGTAATCCGTTTTCCCACCGCAACCGTCACATTCGGCAAATATATCGCCAGCTCCTCGCCCCCCCAGCGGGCGCCGACATCATGCTTTCGGATGTTGCTTTTAATCACCGAAGCCACTTGAATTAAAATCTCGTCCCCAGTCTGATGACCGTACGTATCATTTACGCTCTTGAAATTATCAATATCAACAAGAATAAAAACACCCTTTTGATGGATTTTCATGCTGTATTGAATTTTTTCATCTAAATACACCCTCGAATACAGCTCAGTCAGCTGATCTGTTTTGACAAGATGCTCTAGGCGGTCGCGGAGCATTGAGTTGGTTACAGCCAGTGTCGCGTGATGGATCAGCGCCTGAAACAGCTTGTACATTTCAAAAGTAAAAGCGTACATCTCCTGTTTCAATAAGACCGCAAAGCCTAAAAGCCTGTCGTTCTCAATCATTGGAACAGCCATCAGCGAACCGTAGCCGGCCTCCCCGAAAACAGACTGGCCATTACCGATGAAAACCCCTTTTTCTCCTTCATACAGCTTTTCTTTCAATTCATTATAAAAATCAGATGGCTTCTCTTCTTTGAAAAATGCTGTGCTGCCAGGGAGCAGTGTTTGATTTTCAAAATGGTCTATATGAAAAAAACCCACTTCTTCTGCTTGAAACGATTCTGCCATTCTCACAGCCAGATCATTCATCGTATCCGTCAGCGTCAGCCGCTGGTTCAGACGGCGTGACGTTTCATTGATCAATTCCAAATTTGCGATGCTTGCTTTAGATTGTTCATAAAGCTGAGCGTTTTCAAACGCTTTTCCCGCAGCGTTTGCGATCAGCCCCATTTCATCCAGGTAAGCGTCAGTCAGAAAACTGCCGCCCGTTCCTTCAGCCCTCAAAACCCCGTACGTTCCCTGCTGCCCTTTGATCGGAATGTAAGCGGCAGATTCATTTTTCCGCAAAATATCCCCGGTCAAATACACTTTAAGCGCAAAGGAATCGGATTTTTCCCCTTCCATATACAGCTCTTTTGCAGGAACGCCTAAACATTGATCTTGGTCGTGCGATATAAATAAAGAGAATTCAAACAGAGAAAACGTGCGGGTTAAGCTTTCTAAAAGCTGCTTCAGCACTTCTGTCTGATCAAGCAGAGAGTGGAACAGCTCTGTCATTTTGTATATCTTTTTTTGATAGATCGTTTTGATATAGAGTCTTTCCTGTCTCATGGACTGGTTTAAAAATGAAGCAACCACGTCCGGAAGCCGTTCAGGAATCTCTCCATCCTGCTTGCAAGTCAGATGAAAGCGCCTGCCGGAGGCGTCTTCAATGATATATAATGAAGCGTTAATTTTCGAAACAAAAAAACGCACTTCATCATCTTCCAATTTTGCCGCAGAGTTTGATGGTGACGGTGTAAGCGAAACACAAAGGGATGAAAAATAGGTTTGAATAGCGGAAGTCAGCCATCTGAAAGAGTCGGTAAATGTGACTTTTTCAGATTTGGTTAATAAAAAATCGAGCATATGATAATGAAAGGCAGATAATTGATCTTTAGTTTGTTCTATCATGTTTTTATCACCTAAAAGTTTACCACTAATTTTTGTTTATTATATCATAAACGGCGAATCATTAATGGAGGAATGGTTGACTTCAAAACAAATAAATTATATAATGACGTTTGTGTGAAATATTGCAGCCTTTTTGTTCAGCTTCTATGTTTTCATTTTGTTCCTTTACCATAAGGTGTATCGTGTAACTCTCTGCTGCTGGAGCGAGGATACATGAAAACAAAATGTGCATGGTCGAATAGAGCAGACGGTTTTTATTTTCCACAAAAATAAAACCAAAGGAGGAGTCACATTATGGCTCGCTATACAGGTCCATCTTGGAAACTGTCCCGCCGTCTAGGAATCTCTCTTAGCGGTACAGGAAAAGAATTAGAAAAACGCCCTTACGCTCCAGGTCCACACGGTCCAGGACAACGTAAAAAATTATCAGAATACGGTTTGCAATTGCAAGAAAAGCAAAAGCTTCGTCACATGTACGGTGTAAACGAACGCCAATTCCGCACTTTGTTTGACAAAGCTGGCAAACTAGCTGGTAAACACGGTGAAAACTTCATGATTCTTTTAGATTCTCGTCTTGATAATGTTGTGTACAAGCTAGGTTTAGCACGTACTCGCCGTCAAGCTCGCCAATTGGTTAACCACGGTCACATTCTTGTAGACGGAAGCCGCGTTGACATCCCGTCTTACCTTGTGAAACCTGGCCAAACAATCGGTGTTCGCGAAAAATCAAGAAACCTTTCTATCATCAAAGAATCTGTTGAAGTGAACAACTTCGTTCCTGAATACCTTACTTTCGATGCTGAAAAGCTTGAAGGTACTTTCACTCGTCTTCCTGAGCGTTCTGAACTTGCTCCGGAAATTAACGAAGCGCTTATCGTTGAGTTCTACTCTCGTTAATCGTTTTAAAAAACCCCTGCCGCTATGCGGTCGGGGTTTTTTTATCGTCTGATTCGTCTTTTGCCTCTGGCTGGCCAACACTTTCTCGCGCCTGCTGCTCCCAATAGTCCCGCTGCAGCCTTTCTTTTGCAATCGTGCACATGAGATTCACGGTAAGCGCTCCTTTCTGTTAAAAGGTGTTGATTGGTCGTGTTTGCCCTATCTAATATACTCTTTTCCTGTTATTTGTATGCGATAAACAAAAAAGATCCTTTGCCCATGGCGGCAAAGGATCTTTTTTGTTTATTTATACGTCACAAGGAAGTATTTTTTCTTTCCGCGGCGCAGAACAGTAAATTGATCTTCGATGCGGTCTTCAGCCGATAAGATATAATTAATGTCCGTCTGGCGTTCACCGTTAATGTAAACAGCTCCGTTTTGAATGTCTTCACGCGCTTGGCGTTTAGAAGGAGATAATGTAGATTGCACCAATACATCTACAAGTGAAAGCTCCTGGCTTCTGTCAGCTTCCATAGAAGGAACATCTTTAAAGCCAACTTTTACGTCTTGGGCAGAAAGCTCTTTAATATTGCCGCTGAACAACGCTTGAGAAATGTTGATCGCTTGCTCCAGCGCCTCGCGTCCGTGAACGAGCGCTGTCACTTCTTCTGCCAGGCGTTTTTGAGCTTCACGCTTTTCAGGCGCCGTTTCTGTTTTCTCAGCGTATGCTTCAATTTCCTCTTTTGATAGGAATGTAAAGTATTTTAAGTATTTGACAACGTCACGGTCATCTGTGTTGATCCAGAATTGATAGAATTCATAAGGAGATGTTTTTTCCTTATCAAGCCAGATCGCGCCGCCCTCCGTTTTTCCGAACTTCGTGCCGTCTGCTTTTGTGACAAGCGGAATCGTAAGACCGAACGCTTTTGCTCCTTCTTCTTCTGATTTTCTGATCAGTTCAAGACCTGCTGTAATATTGCCCCACTGATCGCTTCCGCCGATTTGCAGCTTACAGTTTTTATCTCTGTACAGATTTAGGAAATCATAAGATTGAAGAATCATGTAGCTGAATTCCGTGTATGAAATGCCGGATTCAATTCTCGAGCTGACCGTGTCTTTTGCCAGCATGTAATTGATGCCGAAGTTTTTTCCGACGTCACGAAGGAAGTCGATCACATTCATTTTGCCAATCCAGTCAAAGTTGTTCGCGATAACAGCAGGGTTTTCTGCTGCATCAAAATCAAGAAATCTGGACAGCTGATTTTTGATTTTTTGGGACCATTCAGATACGATGTCAGCAGTGTTTAATGTACGCTCCGCTTTTTTTCCGCTCGGATCGCCGATAAGCCCTGTCGCGCCGCCCACAAGCGCAATCGGATGATGCCCCGCAAGCTGAAAACGGCGGAGCGTTAAAATAGGCAGCAGATGTCCGATATGCAAGCTGTCTGCAGTCGGATCAAAGCCTGAGTACAGGCGGATTTTTTCTTCATTCAGTTGTTTATTTAACCCTTCTTCATCCGTCATTTGCTGAATCAATCCGCGGAAGGATAAGTCTTCAAGTAAGTTTGTCATAAGATATAGCTCCTTTTTTAAACTAAAATAAAAAACGCCCCTTCGTTTACACGAAGGGACGATTGATCATCGCGGTACCACCCTACTAATAAGAGAACGCAAAACATTCGTCTTATCACTTTGCCTGATAACGGATCAGGTCCGTTCTTTCACTACTGAAAGCCTGCTCTGGCTTTGTTTGCAAAAGCGGTTCATGAGTGTATTCGATATATCCGTCTGTGCTGATTTTCACCGGCCATCAGCTCTCTGGAACGTAAGGATATTCTACTTGTCTCAATCTTTACCTTTTCATATGAAGCTATATCATTTTTAACATAAATAAAATTCCGTGTCAACGCTGCCTTTTAATCCTCCATCGTTGACAGGTCTCCGGCCGGCAAATTAAGCTCCCACGCCTTCAGCACGCGTCTCATGATTTTTCCGCTCCGGGTTTTCGGAAGCTTATCTTTAAATTCAATTTCACGCGGAGCCGCATGGGCTGCAAGCCCCTGCTTCACAAATAGGCGGATCTCTTCTTTCAGTTTATCGGACGGCTCAAATCCTTCTCTGAGTGCAATAAAAGCTTTAATGATTTCTCCCCGCACCGGATCAGGCTTTCCGATTACCCCTGCTTCTGCAATGGCCGGATGCTCGACAAGCTTGCTTTCCACTTCAAATGGGCCGACGCGCTCACCGGAGGTCATAATGACATCATCAACTCTGCCTTGGAACCAGAAATATCCCTCATCATCCATGTAAGCAGAATCGCCGGACACATACCAGCCGCCCGGCATGAAATACGATTCGTACTTTTCAGGGTTATTCCAAATGGTATGCATCATGGACGGCCAGCCCTTTTTTATGGCGAGATTGCCCATTCGGTACGGCGGAAGCTCGTTGCCCTGATTGTCAACGATCGCTGCCTCCACACCGGGAATCGGCTTACCCATTGAGCCCGGTTTGATATCCATGCAAGGATAGTTGCAGATGAGCTGGCTGCCCGTTTCTGTCATCCACCATGTATCATGGATTCGTTTGTTAAACACTTTGTGCCCCCATCTGATGACTTCCGGATTTAACGGCTCACCGACACTGAGCACATGCCGGAGTGAGGTTAAATCATATTTCGCAGCCATCTCATCCCCCGCTCCCATCAGCATGCGAAAAGCGGTCGGCGCGCTGTACCAGACATTGACGCCAAGCTGCTCAATCGTTCCATACCAGCTCTCCGGGCTGAAGCGTCCGCCGACGATGACATTTGTTGCTCCGTTCAGCCACGGTGCAAAAATGCCGTATACCGTACCTGTCACCCAGCCCGGATCAGCTGTGCACCAGTAAATGTCTTCTTCCTTTAAATCAAGAACCCACTTTCCTGTTTGGTATTGCTGAATCATCGCTTCATGGACATGAAGCACGCCCTTTGGCGTTCCAGTAGAACCCGATGTATAGTGAAGCAGATAGCCGTCTTTTTTGTCCATCCATTCGATATCCAGCCTTGTGCTCTCCTGTTTAGCTGCTTCGTCATAATTGATGATGTTTGAGTCGCTAACATCCTCTCCGCCGACTACGAATATATGCTGTAAGTGAGGCAGTTTGTCAGCCGGTATTCTCTCCAGCAGCTCAGGCGTCGTGACAACAACCTTCGCCTCGCTGTTTTCAAGCCGGTCTTTCACCGCTCCCTCCATAAATGCTTCGAACAGCGGTCCGGCGATGGCACCGATTTTGATAGCGCCAAGCATAATAAAATAAAGCTCGGGTGATCTCGGCATAAAAATAAAAACGCGGTCCCCTTTTTCCACATTTCCATACCGTCTCAGTACATTCCCGGCTCTGTTTGATTCTTCTTTCATTTCTTTAAATGTGTATTTTTCATCCCGGTTTGCGTCTTTATAATAAAGCGCTACTTTGTTTTTTCGAAACGATTCGGCATGGCGGTCAATCGCTTCATACGCCGCATTCAGTTTCCCTGTCTCATACCAGGAGAAATGCTTCTCTGCCTCGGCCCAATCAAAATGCTGGTACGTTTCTTCATAGTTTTTTAGATTATGGTCCCCCTCTATTGCTGGTAACGCTTTCAAATTCATGCCCAAACATCCCCCTTTGCTGAAGTTGTCACAATTATTATAGTATATATTCATATTCTTCTCAATTTTTAAAATATAAACCATGTTGAAAACGCTTTATAATTTGGTATTCTTAAAGGAGGCATGTATTTTTTATAAGAATTGATGGGACGGTGAATTAGTGGAACATCATAAAACATATCATTCAGCAAACATCAAAACAGCAACCGGCTCTTTACTGATAGAAGGGCCTGTCTCTCCAGAGGATTTGGCAGGTTATGAGTTTCATAAAGATTTAACCGCATTTCGCCCGCCTCGTGAGCAGCATGAAGCGTTAGTTGACATTGCAGGCCTTCCCGAGGGGCGCATTATTATTGCCAGAGACGGCCGAACCATTGTCGGCTATGTGACGTATTTATATCCTGATCCGCTCGAAAGATGGTCTGAAGGACATATGAAGGATTTGCTTGAGCTCGGTGCCATCGAGGTGGCGCCAGCCTATCGGGGATGTTCTGTCGGAAAGACGCTTCTGGCCGTCAGCATGATGGATGAACAAATGGAAAACTACATCGTGATGACGACGGAATATTACTGGCATTGGGATTTAAAAGGGATGAAAAAAGATGTGTGGGAATATAGAAAGATCATGGAAAAGATGATGAACGCAGGCGGATTGGTCTGGTTTGCAACGGATGAGCCGGAGATCAGCTCTCACCCTGCAAACTGTCTGATGGCCCGCATCGGAAAAAACGTCAGCCAAGAATCAATTGAACAATTTGACAGGCTCCGTTTTTACCATCGTTATATGTATTAACTGACACTGACAAAGGGGTAAAAATAATGATTGTTGAGCAAATCATGAAAAGGGATGTCATTACATTAACGAAGACGGATACGCTTGAAACAGCAATATGCAAACTGAAAGAGTTCCATATCAGGCACCTGCCTGTTGTAGACGAAAACTGCCATGTGATCGGCATGATTACAGACAGAGACATGAAACAGGCCAGCCCGAGTATTTTTGAGGAAAGCAAACGGAGCCGATTTCTCACACGGAGCGTAGATTCAATTATGAAAAAAGAGGTCGTCTGCGCCCACCCGTTAGATTTTGTCGAAGAAATATCTGCCGTGTTCTACGAGCATGGCATCGGCTGTCTGCCAGTGGTGCAGCATCAAAAATTAGTAGGCATTTTGACAAAAACTGATTTGCTGCGGACGTTTGTCAAATTGACAGGAGCTGACCAGCCGGGATCGCAAATCGAAATCAAAGTAAACGACATCACCAAAAGCCTAACGGAGATCAGCAGTCTTTGCCAAGACCTTCAAGTGAAAATATTAAGCGTGCTTGTTTATCCGCATGATGATCCCGGTGTAAAAGTGCTTGTCTTCCGTGTGAAAACGATGAATCCGCTGCCGTTTTTGCAGGCATTACAAAGAAATAGGCACCACGTCATATGGCCGTCAGAGCAAAGGGATCTGCTATGAGAGACAGTGTATTTATCTATTCTCCATCCTACCAAACCTATATGTTTCATCAGGAACATCCCTTTAATCAGCAGCGGGTTCTGTTAACATATGATTTGCTTAAGGCGATCAATGCCTTTGATGATGGAGACATTGTCAGCCCCAGAATCGCTGCAGAAGAAGAGCTTGCCCTTGTCCACACGGACGATTACATTCAGGCGGTAAAGCTTGCGGGCGCGGGAAAACTTCCCGCTGAAGAAGGAGAAAGCTACGGGCTCGGCACAGAAGATACACCCGTCTTTGCCGGCATGCACGAAGCGGCATCACTCTTAGTCGGCGGCACCTTAACGGCCGCAGACTGGGTGATGTCGGGACAAGCCCTGCATGCGGCCAACCTTGGCGGAGGCCTTCATCACGGCTTTCGGGGGAGAGCTTCAGGGTTTTGCATATATAATGACAGCGCTGTGGCAATTCAATATATCCAGAAAAAATACAGCGCCAGGGTGCTTTATATTGATACGGACGCCCACCACGGAGACGGTGTGCAATTTACGTTTTACGATAACCCTGGCGTATGCACGCTGTCCATTCATGAAACTGGAAGGTATTTATTCCCTGGAACCGGCCAGATCCAAGAAAAAGGCAGCGGAAAAGGATATGGCTATTCCTTTAATATCCCGCTAGACGCTTTTACAGAGGATGATTCTTTTCTTGAGGCTTACCAGACAGCGGCTTCAGAAGTCGCCGCTTATTTTCAGCCGGATGTCATTATCAGCCAAAACGGCGCCGATGCCCATTACTATGACCCGCTTACGCATTTATCTGCAACCATCAAGATATACGAAGAAATTCCCCGGCTTGCACACACGCTAGCCCATCAATATTGCGGAGGGAAATGGATTGCAGTCGGAGGCGGCGGATATGATATTTGGCGTGTCGTGCCCCGTGCCTGGGCCAGAATATGGCTTGAAATGAAGGGCATTGATCCAGGACTCGATATCCCGCCGGAATGGATCGCCAAATGGCAAAAACAATGTCCCGTCGCCCTTCCGCCCAGCTGGAGCGATCCGGCCGATTTATATCCTCCGATTCCCCGCAAGCCTGAAATCACAGAAAAAAATGCCCAAACCGTCAGCAAAGCATTATATGCGATACGGTCTGAGCAGCAAAGAACAAAGTAAAAAAACGACCTTCACGAAGAGGTCGTTTTTGATTTTTTGATGACGATTTCCACACGCCGGTTTTCTTTCATGTGTTCGTTTGTCTTGTTATCCTTTACCGGCTTTGTATCCGCATAACCGACAGCAATAAAGCGCTTGGAGGGAAGTTTCTCTTTTGAGGTGAAGTATTGAATCACTCCGCTCGCCCGTGCTGCTGATAGCTCCCAGTTCGACGGGTATCGGTAAGTCGAGATGTTTCGGCTGTCTGTATGGCCCTCCACCTGAATGTCATTTGGAATTGTCTGAAGAAGAACGGCAATCCGATGAAGAAGTGTTTCAGCATTTTTCAGCACCTTTGCCTCACCTGAATCAAACAGCACAGCCTCCTGCAGAACGAGCACGACACCGCGTTCATCCCGTTTGGCTGTCATTAGGGTGTTCAAATGATTGTCTTTTATATATGTATTTACTTTGTTAAGGAGCTGATCCTCTTGCTTCTTGGCATCGGCTGGCGATGTGTTCTTTTTCTCTATGGACGATTGGTCTGGCTGGAGCCCGCTGCCTTCTTTTTGAATCGATTCAACTGCCGTTTTAAATTTTTGCAGATCAATTTGGGACATTGAAAAAAGTAAAATAAAGAACACAAGGATCAAAGTGATCAGATCTGTAAAGGTGACCATCCAGCTGGGTGAAGATTGACTGTTTTTCCCGCTTCCATTCCTTCTTTCAAAACGTTCTCTTCTAAGCTTCATGTACAGATCCCTTTTTTGTTTTTACTTGATTCGGCTGCTTCTGCCATTCTTCCCGAGAGCTGAAAACGACAAGCTGGCTTTCGAGATTGCGAGGATTTTTTCCGGATTGGATTCCGATAATGCCCTCAACCATGACCTGCTTGATAAAGATTTCACTTTCCGTTTTTTCCTCAAGCTTAGCCGCAATCGGGTTGAAGACCATGTTTGCCAGCAATGAACCGTATAAGGTCGTCAGAAGTGCAACGGCCATATTCGGCCCAAGCATATTCGGGTCATTTAGGTTTTTGAGCATCAGCACGAGCCCGACGAGCGTTCCGATCATTCCCCATGCCGGAGCAAATTCTCCTGCCTTCTCAAAAACACGCCGTCCTTTGCGGTGCCGTTCCTCCATTGCTGCGATTTCTGAGTCCATGACGAGCCGAATCGTTTCTTCATCCCAGCCGTCAACTGCTAATAACAGCCCTTTTTTCAAGAAAGGATCTTCAATGTCCCGAGCCTGGTCTTCCAGTGATAGCAGCCCGTGTTTTCGCGCATGATCAGAAAGAGAAACAAAGGTTTTCACCAGATCTTTCACATTGTCTTCCTGGCGGATAAAAGCCTGCTTTAACACAGACGGCGATTTTTTCAGCTCTCTCGGCGGAAAACTGATAAAAACAGCGGCGCAAAGCCCCCCTGTTACGATAAAGAAAGAAGTCAGATCAAGAAAAGAACGGAAACCGCTTACTCCCGATCCCGAAATAATCCCGATCACAATAATAACCGTTCCTAACACAAAACCAACAGGTGTAAGATAATCAAAACGTTTCATCATTTCTCCCCATGAAAAAAGCAAGAATTCACCTAAGAGGTGAAGCTTGCTCTCTTGTTTTTCTTATGACTTAGTTGACTTTCTTAACTCTATACGGTGCGGCAGTTCGACGATATGCTCTTCAACCGGTTCTTTATTCATGAGCTTCGTCAGCAGTCTCATCGCCACGGCGCCAATATCATATGTCGGCTGAACCACTGTTGAAAGCTGCGGACGAACCATGAGGCTTAATCTTGTATTATCAAATCCGATAATGTCGAGATCCTCAGGAATGGATAAGCCCTGATCCTGAGCGGCATGGATAATGCCGAGTGCCATTTCATCAGTTGCAGAAAGAATGGCTGTCGGTTTTTTGTCCAGGCTCATCAAATGCTGCAGCGCTTCAAGTCCGGAATCATATGTGTAATCCCCTTCAGCGACAAATTGTTCATTAAACGGAAGGTTCGCTTCTTCAAGCGCACGTTTGTAGCCTTGCAGTTTTTTTGAGCGGTTGATCGGTTCTGTCATTGGTCCGGAAACGAATGCGATGTCTGTATGTCCTTTATCAACCAAAAGCTTCACTGCATCATAGATCGCCTGTTCGTAATCAATCGCGACTGACGGTGTTTCCCCCTGCTCTTCTACTGAAGCGGCAAGTACAATCGGCACTGGAGAACGCTTAAATTCCGCAACATGCTCGTCCGTAATGTTTCCGCCCATAAACACGATGCCGTCCACTTGTTTGCCGAGCATTGTGTTTAACAGGTGCAGCTCTTTCTCCAGGTTTTGGTCAGAGTTGCTCAAAATGATATTGTATTTATACATTGTCGCGATATCTTCAATCCCGCGTGCTAGCTCCGAATAGAAAATGCTGGAGATATCGGGAATGATGACACCTACAGTTGTTGTTTTTTTGCTTGCCAGCCCTCTTGCCACCGCGTTTGGACGGTAGCCGAGACGGTCAATGGCTTCCAAGACTTTTTTCCGTGTTGTCGGTTTTACATTCGGGTTGCCGTTCACGACACGGGAAACGGTTGCCATGCTTACATTAGCTTCTCTCGCTACGTCGTAGATCGTAATATTGCTCATCCTAAAACCACTCCTTTTACTGGATACACTTATCCTTATCTATAGCATAAACACTTTATGTAGAGAAATGTCATAATGTCCGAATTTATGTCGTTTATGATTTGTAAGCGTAAGTCAGTAGTGTACATTATTTTTCATTATTCATCAAATTTAAATACTTCTCATGAAATTATACACGTTTTTATAGATGATGAAAACGTATACTTGGATTTTATAACTAAATAAACGAGAAAGCATAAAAAAAGGCCGCAGACGCGGCCTTTTAAGATTGATCAATTAAGCGTTGACTTTCACCATTGGTTTCAGTTCATTCAGCCATTTTTCGAATTCAGGAATCGCCATTTGCTGAGCAGAGTCAGAAAGTGCAACTGACGGATCAGGGTGAACCTCAGCCATTACACCGTCTGCGCCGATCGCTAAAGCGGCTTTAGCAGTCGGAAGCAAGAGATCGCGGCGGCCAGTTGAATGCGTAACATCAACAAAAACAGGCAAATGCGTTTCTTGTTTCAAAATCGGTACAGCCGAAATATCCAGCGTGTTTCTCGTTGCTGTTTCGTATGTTCTGATCCCGCGCTCACAAAGGATAATTTGGTCATTTCCTTGTGACATGATGTACTCAGCGGCATTGATGAATTCAGAGATTGTTGCAGCAAGTCCGCGCTTGAGAAGCACTGGCTTTTTCACTGCGCCTGCCGCTTTCAGCAATTCGAAGTTTTGCATGTTGCGCGCTCCGATTTGAATCACATCAATGTAGTCAAGCGCTTCTTCGATATGAGCCGGAGTTACAATTTCACTGATAACTGCCAGATCAAATTCGTCCGCTACACGTTTTAAAATTTGCAGGCCTTCAACACCAAGCCCTTGGAAATCGTATGGGCTCGTACGAGGCTTAAAGGCTCCTCCGCGCAAAATTTTAATTCCTTGTTTTTTCGCAGCTGCAGCCACTTCAGCTACCTGCTCGTAGCTCTCTACTGCACATGGGCCGACAATGAATCTTTGCTGGCCGTCTCCGACTTTTTCACCTTTGATATCAACAATTGTATCTTCAGGTTTTTTCTTACGGGAGACAAGCAGCGCTTTGCTGTGATCTTCTTCCTGAAGCTCTAAACCGGCTTTGAATATCTCTTTAAAAATGTGCTGGATGGTAGAATTTTCGAAAGGCCCGTCATTGTTTTCAATGATTTTGTTTAACATTGTGCGTTCTCTGACAGGGTCAAAACGATTGACACCTTGTGCTTCCTTCGCTTTACCGATCTCTTTTACAACATTTCCGCGTTCGTTGATTAATTTTAATATTTGTAGGTTTAGTTCGTCTGCTTTCTGCCTTAAAAGCTCTAACTCTGTGTTGCTCATTGTTTTCATCCTTTCCCTGCACATTCATTTTTTATTTTGTAGTTATCATGCATCTTACTATAAGTAATTCCAAATGGAAATACTGAAATACAAAAAATTTTATAAAAACTCTACTTTATTACCCAAACGCTTTTAAGTGATAAAGTAATCTATGAAGCTATCCTACATGATGTGAGGGCAATGTTCAAGGGTTTTTTCAAAAAAAAAAGCGCCAGATCATATCTGGACGCTTTTTTTATGACAGGTGCTGCTCAATAGCCGCTTCTGTAATTTGTGAATGTGAGGTATGCCATTTAACCTCACCGTTTTGGATGACGAAAACCTGAGGGCTTTCGTGTTTTACGCCGTATGTTTCTGCAATGAAATTTGACAGCGGCCGGGCTTCTTGTACTTGCAGGTAGTAAGCCGGCACATCCTCGTGCTGATTTGCAAAGGCATCAAACTCATGAAATGCTGCCTGGCTGATCGGGCATGTGGTGCTGTGTTTAAAGAAGACGAAAAGGCCTTCCTGTTCGGCAATCCGTTTAAATTCTTCCTCAGATTGAATAAGCTGTTTTGCCATTACTCAAGCTCTTCCTTCCCTGCTTAGCGATTGATATGCTCAGCCTGTTTTTGTGCATCTTTCAGTTCGTCTTTTACATCTTCTTTCGTTTGGAGGACTTGATCTTTTGTTTCATCAGCCGCCTGCATCGCTTCTTCTCTCATCTCTTGCATTTCGTTTGATGAATCAGTTTTTGCAGATTTGGAACGGTCTCTTAAATCCTTCACCTTGTTCATGATCTGCCCTGACTGATCCGCTACAAGCTGTGTGATGTTGGATGTTTTGTCTTTTGCGATGCTGACATATTGCGTGCCTTTTTCCTTCGCATCTGCCGTCATTTTGTCAGTTTTGTCCCGTAAAGCAACCGCTTGGCTGCCGAGATCGTCGCGAAGCTCTTTGCCTGATTTAGGCGCTAGAAAAAGTGCGGTAGTGGCACCGATGATTCCCCCGATTAAAGTTCCGATTAAAAAATCTTTACTATTAATTCCATCTTTGCTCATCATTATTCCTCCTCATCGTATTTTTTCTCTTACAGAGCCGATTTTTTTCTTTGCTTCCATTTCTCCCAAATTTCCATCGCTGCTTGGCTCCATGTGACAACTTGATTGATCTTGTCTTGATTTTCTCTTACTGATGCCGATACAGACCCTGCTGCCTGTTTCATGGATGTATTGAACTGCTGTACAGAAGTTCCCACTCCTTGAACAGCATGAACGACCGTGTTCAGCTTTTCTGATTTTTCCTGAATATCTTCAGCCAGGCGGTTGGTCTTATGTAAAAGCTCGGCTGTTTCAGTTGTAATGCCTTTCATTTGTCCCTCCAGCCCTTCGAGAGTGGATGCAACGTGTTTTAGTGTCAGCTGCAGTGACTTCAATGTTTTAGACAAGTAGATCACTAATACGAGAAATGCGACTGCGATGAGTGCAACGCTTAAATAAAGAATGATAATCATCTCAAACCTCCTTGCTGCAGGATATACTGCTGTTTACCCGTTTTCTTCAATCATAAACATGTGTGCTGGGCTGTATACATATTATTCTCCGTTTTGTCAGAAAATCCTTTAACAAGCTTTTCCAGCAGATAAATAAAAAGCAGTGAGATCACTGCTTTTTATTATGCCATGACGTTTTCGTAGGCTCTCATATATTTTTGGATATCTCCTGCTCCCATAAAGATGAGAACGGCTTTTTCATGAGCTTTTAAAACAGATGTGTCATCTTCTTCAATCAGCTTAGCATTATGAATTTTTCCTTGGAGATCGCCGATCGTCAGCTTTCCTGCGTTTTCTCTGGCAGAGCCGAAGATGTCGCATAAATACACACAGTCAGCCCCGCTCAGGCTTTCTGCGAATTCGTCTAGAAATTGCTGCGTCCGCGTAAATGTATGAGGCTGGAATACCGCTACAATTTCACGATCAGGATATTTCTGTCTTGCTGCCTCAATTGTCACTTTTATTTCTGTTGGGTGATGAGCGTAGTCGTCAATCAGGACTTGATCACCGAGCTGCTTCTCATTGAATCTGCGTTTGACGCCGCCGAATGATTTAAGGGCATGCTTAATGATGCTGGAATCAATTTCTTCATAATGGCATAACGCAATGACCGCCAATGAGTTTAATACATTGTGGTGGCCGTACGCAGGAATGTAAAACGTATCATAGAATGTATTGCGGACAAATACATCGAAAGTTGTCCCTTCCGTGCTTTTTACGATGTTTCTGGCTTGAAAATCATTTTCTTCCCCCGTGCCGTAATACACAACAGGGACGTTTGCATGAATTTTCGGCAGATGCTCATCGTCTCCGCAGGCAATAATGCCTTTGTTGACTTGGAGAGCCATCTCTTGGAAAGCGTCAAACACATCGTCAATGCTTGAGAAGTAATCAGGATGGTCAAAATCAATATTCGTCATGATCGCGTAGTCAGGCTGATAGCTTAAGAAATGGCGGCGGTATTCACACGCTTCAAATACAAAATATTCGCTGTTTTCATTTCCCTGGCCTGTTCCGTCCCCGATTAAGTAAGACGTCGGTTTTGCGTTTTGGATCACGTGAGCCAGCAGCCCCGTAGTCGACGTTTTGCCGTGTGCACCCGTAACGGCAACACTTGTGAATTTTTTCATGTAGTCGCCTAAAAACTTATGATAACGTATCACCGGAATTCCTTCAGACATGGCTTTTTCAATCTCTGGATGCGTGTCTGGGAATGCATTACCGGCGATGACTGTCATGCCGGGTTTAATATTTTCAGCGCTAAAAGGAAGAATCGTAATATTTCTTTTTTCAAGCGCTGTTTGTGTAAAAATAAATTTTTCGATATCCGATCCTTGGACAGTATATCCATTATCATGAAGTATTTGGGCAAGCGGACTCATACCGGTCCCTTTTATTCCAACAAAATGATAAACAGTCATAATTGTACCTCCAACAAACGTCTATCTGTTCCCCAGTATATGACGCTCATTTCAATTTGCGACCGCGGCGGCTGAAAAGCAACCTTAGCGGCGTATTTTATATGTTTTGTAATGTTTAGTATCCGGTTATTTCTTTCCGATTAAACCTAGATATCAAGATTTGTTTATGCGCACCTGCTGTAAAGCGGCATAGCTGTTAAATGCTCTAAACACTATCATACCATGTTTGGTGTGAAAATGAACCTATATTATTCGTTTATTAAATCACTTGCTGTGATCAGCACTTCTCGCGGCTTGCTTCCTTTTGCCTCAGAGATCATGCCCTCCGCTTCCATCATATCAATCAGCCTTGCCGCGCGATTGTATCCGATTCTGAACCTTCTTTGCAGGCTTGAAGTACTCGCGCTGTTTTGCTTAACAACAAACTCGCACGCATCATAAAACAGTTCATCCTCTTCCTTCAGGGCTGCTCCTTGTCTAACAAGCTCTTCTTGTTCAAATAAATAGGTTGGCGGCATTTGGTTTCTGACATGGGAAACGACGCGGTCGATTTCTCGGTCCGACACAAAATTACCTTGCAGGCGGACAGGTTTTCCTGAACCGTTTTCCAAAAAGAGCATATCCCCTTTTCCAAGAAGCTTTTCTGCACCGGCTATGTCAATGATCGTTCGGGAATCAACCTGGCTCGAGACAGAAAATGCAATTCTCGTCGGGATATTCGCCTTAATCAGACCGGTAATGACATCGACTGACGGCCGCTGAGTCGCGACGAGCAGATGGATTCCGCACGCTCTGGCTTTTTGGGCGATCCGTGCGATGCTCTCTTCGACATCATTTGGCGCCACCATCATCAAATCAGCCAGCTCATCAATAACCACCACTAAATACGGCAGCTTTTCGCCCGTGTGATGATCGGCTGTTAATTGATTAAACCGGTCAATGTCGCGGACACCGGAATGGGCAAACAGCTCATAGCGCCGCTCCATTTCCTCAACGACCCATTTTAAAGCAGCCGTAGCCGCTTTGGCATCAGTAATGACTGGGCTGACGAGATGAGGAATTTTGTTGTAAGGCGCAAGCTCAACCATTTTCGGATCAATCAGAAGCACCTTTACTTCACTCGGATCTGCTTTATAAAGCAGGCTGACTAAAATGGTATTGATGCATACGCTTTTTCCCGAGCCCGTAGCGCCGGCAATCAGGCCGTGCGGCATTTTCTTTA
Source organism: Bacillus sp. N13C7 (assembly GCF_026790065.1). Lineage (GTDB taxonomy): Bacteria > Bacillota > Bacilli > Bacillales > Bacillaceae > Bacillus. Next base: position 329,758 of record NZ_JALAMO010000001.1, read on the forward strand.
AGTCGATGACGACAGGGTTTCCTGAGATATCCAACCCAAGCGCTGCCGTGAGCGGTGACTTGCTTGTCCTGAAAGCTGAGCTGCGAATCATCTGGCGCAAATCAACCACCTTGCTCGTCCGGTTCGGCACTTCAATTCCAATCGTGTTTTTCCCCGGAATCGGCGCTTCAATCCGAATATCTTTTGCGGACAGGCTGAGTTTAATATCATCAGATAAGTTGGTGATTTTATTCACCTTCACGCCTGGTTCGGGATGCACTTCAAACCTCGTGACAGACGGCCCCTGGGTCACATGAACCACATTGGCGCGGACATTGAAATTTTTCAGGGTCAAATCAAGAAGCTGACGCTGTTCTTCGATCCACGCAGTATCGTCCTGAACTTGCGCTGGCGGGACATCTAGCAGTGCGACATTCGGAAACACATAGCTGCCGCGGCGCTCCTCTGCTTTTTGCTGTTTATGCGTATCACTTTTCAGCATCATGACATTAAAAGGAACGGACGGCCCTTTTTGAGAAGAGGTGCTTCGTCCAGTACGCTTCTCCTGCATGACAGGCCTTTTTTGCGTCTTCTCTTGAGCTGCATATGATTCTTCCGGATGGACTTCCTGCCGATTTTCATGGGCTGCAGAAAACGGTTTGGAGTCCTGTTCCGCTTCTGTAAGGCTTTCTGGCTGCCTGTCTATCGCCGTGTCCTCAGCTTCTGCTGGGATTTCATACTGATTGTTTATTATTTCTGATAGCCCTTCTGCTTCTTTGGCCCCAGTCTCTGCTTTAGTCAGAGCCTCA
>NZ_JALAMO010000001.1:330695-444155 GCF_026790065.1 Bacillus sp. N13C7
TGACGGGTCTTCTGTTTCTTCAGCCTCAGATCCTGTTTGCTCTTCATCATGTTCAGCGCGGAGGACAGGCTCTTCCAATTTCTCTGACTGTTGTTCCCATTGTTCTTCTTGAGCCACAACCGTTTCATGCATTACTTTACTGCCTGAAAGGTCCTCTTGTGCCTCCGCCACCGTCTCAGATCCTGTTTGCTCTTCAGCATGTTCAGCAGGAAAGAAAGACTCTTCTTTTTCCGGCTGTTGAACGCCGAAAAAAGATGATGCTTTGTTTTCTTGCGGCTCAGCTGAGCGCTGTGCCAGTGCTTCATCAGGCTCTGCAGTCTTTCTGTTTAAGACGCCAGAAGGCTGTTCTTTAAACGCGGTATCCGGAAAGATGGGCCCTTCCTTTTTGTACTGCGCCGGTCTGTCTGGAGCAGGATAGCCTTGTTCGCGTTCGATTTCTTCTGACAGCAGTGTTACCTTCTCTTTTACAGATTTGTCCGGTGCCTTCAATGTCTCGTCAGAAGGCTGTTTCGGCACATTCTTTTTGACGGATGGCTTTTGGTTGAATCCATATATAGGAGAAGGGATATTTGTCGGTTTAAACGGTTTCTTCGCCGGCTCTGACGTTTGATATGTATGCTGCTCTTTTTCATTTTTGGGACGTTCTCTGTATGGTGCGGCACTTGGACGCGGTGCGGATTTCGGTTCGTCCGATGGTGCGCGCCGTCTTCTCAGGTCATGGTTTTTGTATCCGTCAGGGACGACTGGAAAACGGAACTTGCCTTTTGGATATTCATAATATATTTTAGGATCTTCCAATCTTTTTAGTTGTCCTTCAGGGTGATGCACTTCTTGCTGCTGCGGAATTTGAGCAGGTTTTTTCTCCTGTTCAGCATCCTCTTCGCTCTCGCCTAAAAACAAATCAAAAAATTTATGAAGCCAACTCATAATTTATCTCTAACTCCCTTATAGTTTTCTGGGACGATTTTTAGTATACCACTGCTGGTCCGCCCAGAAAAGATTAAGCTTTTCAGCAAAACAAAGCCGCTAAACAAGGGCTTAGCGGCTTTTCACATGATTCGTTTTTTTGGGCGGATTTATGGGAGTCTAAAATTCAAATGCGTCTCCCGCCACATAGTCTCCTTCTAACACAAGGATTCCTTTTTCAGCAGGGGCATCCGGCAAATCGAGTTCTTTCGCTGAGCAGATCATTCCGCTTGACGGAACGCCGCGAAGCTCTGCATCCTTGATGACAAGTCCGCTCGGCATTACGGCACCGACTTTGGCAACGACAACTTTTTGGCCTTGGTCAACGTTAGGCGCGCCGCAGACAATCTGAAGCGTTTCTTCTCCTACATTGACTTTACATACGCTTAATTTATCCGCATTTGGATGTTTTTCTTTCGATTCGACATATCCGACAACAAACTTCGGAGATAAATCAACGACTAATGTTTCTTCAACGCCGTTTCTGTTTAGGATCTCATTCACATCTTGCACGAATGTTTCTGAGAGCGCAACAGGGCCGTTCTCATCAATTGTCAAGTAAGAAGACGCATTAAAAATGTTGAAGCCCGTTGTTTCCTTTGTTTCGTTATTGAAGATTTTGACGACGTCGCCGTGCTTTTCATAGCCTATTTGTTCGCGTGTCACATCTTGAAGAGAGATAAGGAGCGTGTCTCCCACACCTTCTTTATTATAAAAAGCGTTCATAAGTAAAAATCCTTTCTAATCCTTTTTCGGACGGCTTTTCGCCAGGATAAACACCGGTTCCAGCTTTCCTTCATTGTACAAAAATGACAGTGCGGTAATCGGAACAGTGCCGCCTGCAAAGAAGCTCATCGACATTTGTCCTAGAATATCATACCCCGATTCATTCCGGATGTCAGCAAGAATCAAAACGTCCTGATGCGGAACAGAGATTGCCAATTCACCTTCTGCCTGCTGCTTGTACTCATTTAAAATCGCTTCGTTGAGAATCCGGCTGGCGTCGTAACCGTCGTTTGCCCTGAAGAAATAAAAGAGATTGCCGGCAACCGTATCCTCTTTGACAACTGTCGGCAGGGAACGGAGATTAAATGCAGCCGTCTCTCTGATCCGCTCCTTTGTCCAGTTTTCTTTCTCAAGCATGCGCTGGTCAATTAAACGGTAGGTTTTCCCGAGATCAAGTGCGTAATAAATTCTTGTTTCTGCGGTATGATCGTCATAAATAAGCGGAATATCTTCGCTGGACTTGTCCGGGAAGGAAGTCGAGCGGATGACCGGGTAAATGCGGCTTTCTTTTCCGGTCATTTCCTGAGCCTTTCCTTCCATTGCCGTCATTGCTTCGGAGACATAGTACACAATTTCATCAATGGCTTCATCTTTTTTCAGTTCCCATTTTGCAATAATCGGCGGCAAGTCGAGCGTAATCCCTTTTTTGGTCGTTTGATCCTCAACACGGAGGGTGTCTTTTTCTCTGTCAAACAGAAAGGAGCGATTCTCGTGCTGGAGGCGCTGTTTCAGTATATCTGACAGCTTCCTTGAGGTCATTTTCAAACCGATGTCCTCCTTTACGCTTTAGCGAGAGAGTCAGTTAAAAACTGTTCTATTTCTTCTTTTGTTTTCCGGTCTTTGCTCACAAAACGATTGACTTCTTTTCCTTCATTAAACACCACAAAGCTTGGGATTCCGTAAATTTCCCACTCTGCACACGTATCAATGAATTTGTCGCGGTCTACGTAGTAGTATGTGAATTCAGGGAAGTTCGCTTCCAGTTCAGGCAGAAAAGGCTCTACAAAACGGCAATCCGGGCACCAGTCGGCTGAAAACATAAATACCGCCCAATCATCCTTTACCGCTTTTTCCAGCTCTTGAATTGATTCGATTTTTTTCATTTCATATCCCTCCAGTTGTTTTATGTTCTTACATGTTGTTTTATCGATACTCGTCCATTTGGATCATACCAAACTGCTTGCGGCAAAACCACTTATATGCAACGAATGAATATGTAAGATTGGCTTTCCCATTATCATTATCATATTTTATTTGCATTATCAAGCTCGTTTCGTTTAACATCGTGTACATGAGGGTAAAATTGACAGATGGATATACATAAGGAGGGATTCAGCATGGAGTTTATCGTCTATTTAGCAGGAGAAATCCACAGCAATTGGCGCGAAGAAATCAAAGAGAAAACAAAATCACTGAAGCTGCCGATTACGTTTGTCGGCCCGATGGAGAATCATGACCGCTCAGACAATATCGGAGAAGAAATAATGGGCGTTCAGCCAAATGCCGTTTTGAAGGATGACAAGGCCTCTGACATCAACAACTTCAGAACCGCCGTCCTGATGAATAAAGCAGACTTTGTGATCGCCCTGTTTGGCGAAAAATACAAACAGTGGAATACGGCAATGGATGCATCATATGCACTCGCAAAAGGAAAACCCCTGATTATCATTCGGCCGGAATCGCTCCACCATCCTTTAAAAGAGCTTTCCAACAAAGCAAATATAACAGTTGAAACCGTGAACCAAGCCATCAAGGCCCTTTCCTATGTAATTGAAACAGAATAAGAAAAAAGCTTGTCGATCCGGGCTTACTGCCTCGTTCAACAAGCTTTTTATGACACTTTACATATTTTCTTTAATCGCAGCAACCGTCTGCTTATCGCAGGCTGTCACAAGTTTGATAAGCATTTCTTTCGCTGCAGCATAATCATCAATATGAATGATAGAAGCGTTCGTATGAATATAGCGGGAACAAATTCCGATAACTGCTGATGGAACGCCGCTGTTCGAAATATGAACTCTGCCGGCATCTGTTCCCCCGCCGGATACAAAATATTGATATGGAATGCCGTGTGTTTCCGCCATATCAAGAACAAATTCTCTCATTCCGCGGTGCATGACTGTCGTTCTGTCAAGAATGCGGAGCAAAAAGCCTTTTCCTAGCTGGCCAAATTCGTTTTTGTCGCCGCTCATATCGTTTGCCGGGCTGGCGTCAAGGGCAAAAAACAAGTCCGGTTTAATCATATGGGAAGCCGTCTGCGCACCCCTCAGTCCTACTTCTTCCTGAACCGTTGCACCCGCATAGAGTGTGTTCGGCAGTTCTTTTCCGTGCAATTCCTTTAAAAGTTCAATGCTCAAGCCGCATCCGTACCGGTTATCCCACGCTTTTGATAAAATCTTCTTTTCGTTCGCCATCGTCGTAAACGGGCAGACAGGCACAATCTGCTGTCCCGGCTTTATGCCGATTTTAATGGCATCTTCTTTATCATCCGCTCCGATATCGATCATCATGTTTTTGATTTCCATTGGGCGGTTTCGCTGGGCATCTGTCAGCAGATGAGGCGGTATGCTCGAAATGACACCCGGAACCGGCCCATTGTCTGTTTGAACCTCAACTCGCTGTGCAAGCAGCACCTGGCTCCACCAGCCCCCAAGCGTCTGGAATCTGATCAGCCCGTTATCTGTAATGGAAGTCACCATGAAGCCGACTTCATCCATATGTCCTGCTACCATGATTCGCGGTGCGCCCTCTGCACCTTTTCTCACCCCGAAAACACTTCCCAGTCTGTCCTGAACGATGTCATCGGCATATTTGGCAAGCTCCTGCTTCATAAAAGCACGAACCTGATGCTCATTGCCCGGCGCGCCGGGAAGCTGCGTCAGTGTTTGGAAAAGCGCTTTCGTTTCTTGATTCATGTTTTCCCCTCATTTCTATGTAGTCCTTTTATTTTATTAGAAACCATCAAGTTTTCCAAGCACCCTGATCGAATCTGCTCGATCAGCCGCGTATTGCTTAACAGGATTTGGCGGTTTCTGTATAATGAAAAGTACGATCAACCAGGAGGTGCTTTATTTTGAAATTGCGTCATCTTCTTTTAGGAGCAGGACTTGGCATTTGTACGGCAGTCATTGTGAAACAATATGTAATGAAGCCTTATATTTCTTCAGAAAAAGCGCTTCACATCGTAAAATCCGCTTTTAAGCAGCGGGGCCCGATTGACGGATCATGGATTTACACACAGCCCGAGCCTTACAATGTGAACGGAGAAACATTACAGGTGTACAAAACCGGGATTACACGATCAGCTTTCGGAGAATTAGAGCAGTATGAAGTCATGGTGGATGCGAAAACAGGGGAAATTGTAGATGTCATTGACACAATCGCCTCTTAACGGACAAGCGTAACATAAAAGCCGCTGCCCATGCAGCGGCTCTTTTTTATTATATCGCGCGAATCGGTTTATATACCGGATACCACATCGCGTCCTGCACAGCCTGTATGATGTCTTCAGGCTCTTCCGTCGCAACGCCTTCCTTCATTGCAGTTTTAGCGACTTCCACTGCAACGGTTGCCGATACAGTCCGTAAATCCTCTACTTTCGGAAGCATCGGCGCGCCAGGCACCCCGACATTGACCATACTTGCGATCGCCCGGGCACATGCTTCAAACATGCCATCCGTAATTAATTTTGATTTGGTTACAATCGTTCCAAGACCGAGTCCCGGGAAAACAAGCGCGTTGTTCGCTTGTCCGATATGGTACGTCACGCCGTTGTATTCTACCGGAGGGAACGGACTGCCTGTCGTAATCAGTGCGCGGCCTTCCGTCCATTCGATTAAATCCTGCGGTTTCGCTTCAGAAAGAGTTGTCGGATTCGACATTGGCAAAATCGCCGGACGTTTTACGTGTGACGCCATTTCTTTTACAATTTCTTCAGTAAAAGCGCCTGAAACCGTAGACGTACCGATCAGGATCGTCGGTTTAGCCTGCCGGACCACTTCTAGGAGGTCAATTCCTCCTCCTTCCCCGTTCCGCTGATAATTCTTCACCTCATCAGCCGGCCGGGCATAAGGCTTTTGGAAATCAAGAAGCTGATCCATATCATCTGTTAACAGCCCGTTTCGGTCTATGCACCAAAAGCGCTGGTAGGATTCTTCCTCACTCAGCCCTTCGCGCACCAATGCTTCCCGCAGCTGTTCAGCAATACCGATCCCTGCTGTTCCCGCTCCAAATATGACAACTCTGTGATCCCTCAGCGGCACTTTAGATGCTTTTGCACAGGATAAAACTGCCGCCAGTGAAACAGCGCCTGTACCTTGGATATCATCATTGAACGTACAGACTTTATCTTTATAGCGTTTCAGAATGCTGCGCGCATTTTTCGCTCCGAAATCCTCCCAGTGCAGCAATGCATTCGGGAATGTTTCTCTTGCCAGCGCAACATAATCGTCAATAAATTGGTCATAGCGTTCCCCGCGCACTCTGGAATGCTGGTTGCCGACATAAAGCGGGTCGTTCAAGAGGCTCTCCTGATTTGTCCCCGCATCTAAAACGACAGCCAGCACTCTGCTCGGATCAATGCCGGCAGCAGCCGTATAAACCGCCAGCTTGCCGATGGAAATCGCGATACCGCCGACACCCCAGTCACCGATTCCTAAAATTCCTTCCGCATCTGTTGCAACAATTAAATCGATCGTATCGCTTTGATCTTTATACTGTTTAAATGCTTCTCTCATACCGTCCGGGTCATCGATTGACAGATAGAGCCCTCTTGGCTTTCTGTATTCATGGCTGTATCTTTGGATAGCCGTTCCGACTGTCGGTGTGTAGACAATCGGGAGCATTTCCCCTAAATGGTCATTTAACAGGCGGTAAAACAGCGTTTCATTCCGATCGTGCAGTGCTGTTAAATAGACATTTTTGCTCAAATCGTCAGGCTGTGCGGAAAACTGTTCGTATGCTCTTTTCGCCTGCTCTTCAATCGTTAATACCTTTGGCGGCAGAAAGCCTTTTAAGCCAAGCTCTTTTCTTTCTTCCTCAGTAAATGCAACACCTTTGTTCAAAAAAGGAACAGAGAGTACTTCAAGGCCTCTTAATGTTGTTTGAATGTCTCCTTCGTTTGTTACTGTAAATTGTTTCACCCTGCCTCTTCCTTTCTGAGCATAATTAGTACTAGGTTTGCATTATTAGCCGGAAATCATGCAGGGTAAACATAAAAATATGCTATAGCTTCTTCGCCCGCTTGAGTGAATTTTTGATGCTTCCGTCCTCATCCCATTTAAGCGCGCGATATTCGGCATCATGATAAAAAATAAACCATGCGTCTTTTTCCGCTGCGAATGCCTGCCATTTCTGCTTCTGCGGGATAGAGGTCATCGGATAATCATCGTAAGCCAGCACCCATAGCGGATTGCGGTGAGCGTGTGTCGGCATCAGATCTGCCATATGTACGGCGGTTTCACCCGCATCCTCGCATATCAGAACACTGTGGCCGTCACTATGGCCTCCGGTGTGATGCAGCGTAATTCCCTCCGTGATCGTTAAGGTATCTTCGAAGGTTTTGACTTGGCCTACAACAGCCTCCCAATTTTCTCTCCAGTACGTATTTTTCGATCTGATATTTGGATGGCGCATTTCTTTCCACTCAACAGCCGATGCATAAATCACTGCATTCGGAAAAACTGACACGAGTTGCTCTCCTTCGTATTCCGTCAAACCGCAGGCATGGTCGAAATGGAGGTGTGTCATAGCGACAACGTCAATATCATTCACCGTCAATTCGAGTGCCGCTAATGAGGTTTTCACATTCGACTCCTGTGTCACACCATAGTTTCGCTTTTGTTTATCAGTCAGCTTACCGGATCCAATCCCGGCGTCGACGATGATATTCAGCCCGTCCTTTTGAATGAGAATCGGGTCTGTCCTCAGTTCAATCTGGTTTTTTTCATTAACTGGATATTTTTTAGACCAAAGCGGCTTTGGAACAACACCGAACATGGCGCCTCCGTCCATATGCGTCACGCCTCCGTCAAGCCAGGTTAACGTGATGTTTCCAATTTTCATGGTTTCCATTTTCATCCCCCCTGTCATCATGGTAGCAAACGGCCCATAAAAAAAACAGACTCCTGTCAGAGTCTGTTTTACGTTCTCCATTCAACTTCAGCCCGGTAAATCGGCTGGCCGAGTGCTGAGAATTTTTCTTCATATTCCGTCATAATGTTGCCTTCCAGATTGCTGTTATGCAAATCAAGGCTGACATATGTCAGCAGCAGGCCGTACTCGGAGAAGCTTTTTAAAGAGTACTCAAACAAGCCGCGATTGTCTGTTTTAAAATGAATTGCTCCGCCTTTCCCCATTACTTCTTCATATTTTTTGAGGAAGTGGGAATACGTCAGACGCCGTTTTTCGTGGCGTTTCTTCGGCCAAGGATCAGAAAAATTCAAGTAGACCCGTTTGACTTCACCCGGCTCAAACACATCTGTCAGCATGTCCGCATCTATATTCAGAAGCTTTACATTCGGCGCTTCGCTATCTTTTACTTTTTGGACGGCAGTCACGATGACACTTTTAAATAACTCAATCCCAATATAATTGATGTCTGGATTTTGTTTGGCCATTCCAGAAATAAATTGCCCTTTTCCTGTACCAACCTCGATATGAATCGGATTATCGTTGCCAAACACTGTATTCCATTTTCCTTTATAATCAGCAGGATTGCTGATGGCAATATCTGCGTTTTCAGCCAAAAAGTCATCAGCCCAAGGCTTGTGGCGCATTCTCATATGATTGACACCTCTATCTATTATTTCGACTAACAACATACCATGAATTAAAAAGACCCGCAAGCTCGTTTTTCCAGTGTGCCTGCTGGGCTGAGTATATAAAAAAAAGAGGTTCCCGTCTGCCGGAACACTCCTTTCACATGCATAAAAACGCGCTGTTTTGAACAATTTAACCCGTATGATGATACTGAAGGGATGTGTACCGCTATGGGTTTACATTATGAGCATCAAGTTCATTTATTAAAGGATATATTGACTGACCATCAATTGGACTGCTGCGGAACCGTCGCAGAGTACGAGCAGCTCGAGCGAGTGATTAAATCGCTGATGGCAAACACCGAGCTTGATTCAAACTTCAAACATGTGCTGGAAGATGTTTACCGCTACAGCCAATCAGGAATATCGTCCAAATCCATCGACTCACACATACAAGAACATCAGAACAGCCTGTCTCAATGGGTAGAGCAAATGGATTCGTATTCCTGATTATTCAGCGATACGTTTCATGAGAATATGAAGTTCTTCCATTGCATCATGAAATTCCTTATCATTGCCTTTTGTTTTATGCCAGGCAATGAAAGTGATCGTTTCAGATAACACATACCAAGCCATTCGTAACCGCAGGCCTTCCGTCAGCTCAATGCCGTACATGCTCAGCCAGCTCTCCCAAGCTGGCTTTTCGACGTAGTGATACAGCAAAGGCCCGAGATCCATCGCCGGATCAGCGATCATAGCGCCGTCCCAATCAATTAAATACAGCTGGTTGTCTTCAGACAAAAGCCAGTTATTATGATTAACATCACAATGGCACACGACTTTCTCACCGAAATGCACTTCATGCAGATGTTCTTCTAAATACTTGATCCCTTCTTGAATCAGCGGCGAAGATTGCTGCACAGCAAATACGGCCTGCTTCAGCTGAGACAAAAGAGCCCCCGGGTTCAGCGGTTCTTTTCCAAGTCTTTTCAGCATGTCCAGCAAGGCTTTTGATGTGTGTATTTTACGAAGCAATTCAGCAACGGGCCGTTCGCTCATATCTTTAGGCTTCAGCTCTCTGCCGGTCATCCAGTGCTGGGCCGTAATGACGTCCCCATTTTCCATCCGTTTTGTCCAAACCAGCTTTGGAACAATGCCTTCGGCGGATAAAACAGCTAAAAAAGGTGAGCTATTACGTTTTAAAAAAAGCTGCTGCCCGTTATGTTTCGCATAATATGCATCTCCTGTAGCTCCTCCGGCGGGGAAGATCTCCCAATCGCTACCTAGTAATTGTCCCAACCAGTTCATATCAATGTTCAACCCATCATTTCTTAAAATATTTTAGAATAAAGGCTAATCGTCTCTCGTCTATCCAGCGAGTGCCTTTTTCGTAAGAATCGTATGAAAATAAAAAAGACAGCTATTGAGAGTCTCATATGCTAATCAATAGCCGTCCTTTAAATTTTAGCGCTATAGCACAAACTTCGTCAAGCAAAACTCTTAAGATCTGATGCTAAATATAAGATAACCGTTCCGATTCCGTTTACAGCAACCGCTTTCTTGATTTCTTTCGGGTTGCGCTGGAAGCCTGATGTATCACTTAAAAGCCGGTATGATTTGCCGTTTGGCAGCTTCCATTCAATCAATTCCGGACTCGCGTGGTGGATGACGATGATCTCTGCCCATTCATCAATCCCCTCTAGATCATAAAGCCTGAATGCGATGAGGCGGTCTTTTAGCGTCAAGCATTCAAGATGGCGCTGGATGTCTGCAGCCGATCTGAGACGGAATGCCGGATGCGCTTTTCTAAGCGAGATCAGTTTGCAGAAATAGTCGACATGCTCTTTAAACGTTTCACGCCGATCCCAATCCAGCTGATTGATGCTGTCACTTGATTGATAGCTGTTCTCCACTCCCTTTTTCGTCCGGAAAAATTCCTGTCCGCTGTGAATAAACGGCACCCCCTGGGCAAGCAAAATAATCGCGGCTGCCAGCCTTTGCCTGCTTCGCTTTCGGCTGTCAGTTTCTTGAGTTAGCGCAAAGCTCATTTTATCCCAAAAGGTGTGATTGTCATGTGACTCAACGTAGTTAATGGACTGGCTGGGTTCAGGCAGAACCGGTTCTAATGCCTTCCATCCAGAAGACCCGGCAATTCCGTGCATAACGGTTCCCGCTGCTTCACCGTTTCCGAGCGCAAAGCCGGCTGCCTGCAGGTGAAAGGTGTTCCCTTTCACAGCGTCACGGAACGCATCATTAAAAAAGCCGATGTCAGGCAATTTTGAAGCGTTCGCCAAGGTGGCTTTCTGTTCTTGCGGCAGCGGTGTCGCCAAATCCCACCCTTCTCCAAAAAGCAGGATTCCTGGTTTAACCGCAGTTGCTTTTTCTTTGATATAAAGCACAGTGTCAATATCTAAAATGCCGAGCAGATCAAAGCGGAAGCCGTCGGCATTGTATTCCTCAATCCAGTAGATGACGCAATCCGCAATGAATTTTCTCGCCATCCGTCTTTCTGACGCGATGTCATTGCCAACGCCGGTGCCGTTTGACGGCATTCCAAATTCGTCATGCCGAAAAAAATAACCGGGCACAGTTTTTTCAAAGGGGGCATTCTCCCTTTCGTACACGTGGTTAAAGACGACATCCAGAATGACTCGCAGGCCGTGCTGATGAAGGGTGTTGATCATTTGTTTTAACTCTGTTTTTCTTGTTTGAGGTTCATGAGGGTTTGAGGAATAGCTTCCCTCCGGGGCAAAAAAATGAAGCGGGTTATACCCCCAATTGTAAGCATCAAGCGGCTTCTCTTCATCAACTCCGGCAAAGTCATTCACCGGCAGAAGCTCTACATGCGTAACACCGAGCTCTTTGACATACGCTAGTCCGGAAGAACAGCCATTTGCGGTTTGCGTATCTGTTTCCGTCAGCGCTAAGTATTTTCCCTTGTTTTTCATGCCGCTGTTTTCATGGATGGAGAAGTCGCGGATATGCATCTCATAGATGACGGCATCTACAGGGGCTGAGAACGGTTTAGTCGAAGCAGCCCATGTCATTTGATCCGGGCGAAGGACGACGCCCTTCTCTCCATTTACCGTCACGGCCTTTGCATACGGATCAACGGTTTCCGCCCATTCTGAATTGTTGCAGATACAGAACACATACTCATACCCGTGAAGATCACCGGTGACAGTAACAGTATAGACGCCTTTTTCCGATCTCACCATTTGGAATATGCGGCCGCTTTTATCCGGGTGGGAAAGCTTGACAGCAGCTGAGGTTGCGGCAGGCGCCCAGACTTTAAATTCAGTATAATCTGCAGTATAAACGGCCCCCAGCTCTCCATCATAAAAAAATAAATCATCAAACGCGTCCGTCCGGATGACCGCGCCAATTTGGAGATCCGTTTTGTCGCCGTTGGATGCTCTGACAGCATGTGTTTTTCCGAATGTCACTGGACGGCCTGATACGCAGACGTACTTGTATGTGTCTTCAAGGCGGTATTCCTCTCTGACAGCCAGAGGAAAATCGGTTGTTTCTGTCTCAAGTCGAAACGGCGGTGTCATGATTTCTTTTTGTTCAGCAGGAATCAGAACGGTAATGATATTCATGTCATCGACGTACGCTTCGAAGCTGCGGCGGATGCTGACCATCGGAAGCTCTCCTCCAAACACGTTTTATGTTTTGATCCTTAAGGGTGAAGGACTCGATCCGAGACGAAATGGGGTGGTGCCCATGATTTCTCCGTCAGCATGGAAAGGGATTTTGTCCTTCGTGTAAAACGTAATGTCCTTTGCTTTAAACATCGTAACGCCGTCCATCTTTGTATGTTTTCCAAATGCCATCAGACATAAAAGCCAATATTTTTTCAAAAACGGCTGATTTTCAACGATCATGATATCAAATGCCTTCTCGCGGGGATTCGCAAGCGGAGCCGCCTTCATGCCGCCCCCGTAAAACGGATGGTTGGATACAACCGCAAACCAGACATCATGAAATTCATGCGTCTCTTCTTCCGTTGTACAGGCTAACGAAAACGGTTTAAAGGTAGCCGAGGCATGCAAATGGGAAAGCGGATACACAAGAAATCGAAGCCGCAGAAAAAGAAAAGCCCGTCTCAGCGGAAATTCCATTGCCTTTTTGTTGACATAAGCGTCAAACCCGATCCCGATATGATTCATAAAGTAAAGAACCTGTGATTTATCCTGAAGGAAATTGACACTTCCTAAATGAAAGGTTCGGGTTAACGGGCGCTTCAGTTTTTTGATTTCCTGTATCAAATCGATTTTTTTAATAGAAAAGCCTCGCGAAAAATCATTATACGCGCCCGCCGGCACAAAGCTCAGTTCTATATCGTCGACATCTTTCAGCCCATTGACAACTTCATGCATAGTTCCGTCTCCGCCAATAACAATCAGGCGCTTCAGCTTATATTCCTGTATCGTTGAAATCTGCCTGGCGAGCACCTCGGCGTGTCCCGGGTGTTCAGTTAAAAACGAGCGGTGCTCAATCTTCCGTTTGATTAATTCCTTTTGAATGGACTTCCAAACACGCAGTCCATTTCGATGTCCTGCTGCCGGATTAATAATAAAAAACCAATGGCTCATCTTTCTCACCTGCTTATGTTATGAGAAAACCGCTCAAATCGTTCTCTTTTACTCCAGCCACTCTTGTCTGCGATAGGAGTCAGACATGCAGTATGACAATAGAGCCTTTGCAGCCTTTACCTGATGATGTTTAATCGGGGCAGTGTTTTTCTTCTGGCGCTCAATCCATTCTTCCGCGCCGCGCTTATCCACTATTTCTAAGCCGTACGGCGGTTCCGGGTAATCGATGTACGACGTTCTGCTCAGAAGCAATTTTCGAACCGGAATATCAGCCTGTTTTTCCTTGATGATCTTTGATACAACGGAATCCGTCCGAAACAGGCTCAGCGCCGGATTTAACACTGATGCAGTCTGAGAGGCTGTTTTCTTCTCCCAAAAACGATTTTTAGACCCTATGTACACACTGTCTTCCTCTGCCTCTAAGAAAGAAACGCAATAAACGTCAAGAGGAGAAATAATCACAATGCTTAATTCAACCGCCGCCTGCTGAATTCTCAGCACAGGCTTATACATAATGAAATAAGAGTCAGGCAGCTGCTGGGTCAGATAACGCAAAATGCGGTCCTGCTTCACCTGGTTTGAGAGATGAGATATTTCTGAAAGAGTAGAGCTTGCCCATTTAAGCTGAAAATCATATAAATGCCTTTTATAGAAAGAAGCAAGCGCCATCCTGCTCTTTGGCAGCCTTACATGTAAATCATCTTCCTCCTCAAACCATTGGTGTCTCTCTTCTTGTATATCGGCTTTTATCTCTTCTTTTCTTCTTTTCAACGAAAATTTTTTGCGTTTCTGAACTGGTTCCGGCTCTTCAGCATGAGCTTGTCTTTCTTCTTGCTGGCGCTCCGCTGCTTCTAATAATGAAAGCCAGCGCTCTTTTTTCAGCCGTACAAACTGGTTGATATAATGGTACGGATCAAGCTCATATCTCGATATATAATCATGAATTTTGATAATTTGTGCCATGTTTGTTTCTCCACTCCGCAATCAATTAAGATAAATGAAATTTAAATATTTCCTCGTACTTTGGTGATTGATTCAAATGTATTTGAAAGAGAGAAAACCGTTCAGCCATCATCGTCACCTCGCCGCTTTCAAATGGAACATGTGCCGGAAATCCTTCTTCGCCTGTCCATTTTCGAGCCAGCGTCATATGAGGGTGATACGGTCTTTTTTCCACTTGAAAGCCGGCTTGAAGAACAGACTGTTTCGTAAGTTCCCTGAGTTTTTCAAGCGTTTTGTTTTTCTTTGGCTCCAGGTGTAAAACACGCGGCCTTCTGCGGTCGCCGAATACATCTATTTTGCCGAACTCAATCGGAAACGGATCGGTTTCTGAAGCAACCTCAGCTAGTGAGCCTTCAAGCTGCTGGATTTGCATCTCATCCGCCGCTCCGAGAAAAATTAACGTGATATGATAGTCAAGCGGGTGCACCCATTTTTGAAACGTCAAAACCGGCTCGTTTTTCGCAGCCTGATAGATCGGATTTGCCATTCCCTCAGGAATGGGAACGCCGATGAAATAATGCGGCCGTATATCTGGCATCCGTCTGACACTCCTTTCTGTAACAGCTATTATTTTATCAATAAAGAGGCTGTGCGGATAGAGGAACAGTGTATGAAAACACCTCTCACACAAACGTTTATTATGTTAGGATATTATATGACACTTGTTTTATTCAGAAAGGAATGACAATGTTGAAAATCGTTGAAAATACAGCTGATCTGATAGGAGATACACCCCTTGTGAAATTGAATCGGCTTCAGCCGGAAAACGCGGCACAAGTCTATTTAAAGCTTGAATTTTTCAATCCGAGCGGCAGTGTAAAAGACAGAGCGGCTTATCAGATGATCATAGAAGCAGAACAAAACGGTTTGCTCAAACCGGGCTCAGTTATTATAGAGCCGACGAGCGGAAATACCGGAATCGGGCTCGCCATGAATGCGGCAGCACGGGGCTATAAAGCGATCTTAGTCATGCCTGATACGATGACGAAGGAACGGATCAACCTTCTTAAAGCTTACGGTGCAGAGGTTGTATTAACACCAGGAGCGGAAAGAATGCCGGGCAGCATCAAAAAAGCGAAGGAGCTAGCCGAACAAATTCCGAACAGCTATATCCCAATGCAGTTCGATAACACCGCCAATCCAGACGCACACCGGAAAACGACGGCGCTAGAAATTGCCCGGGCAATAGAGGAAATCGGAAAACCGCTCGGCGCTTTTGTCGCCACTTCTGGAACGGGCGGAACCATTACCGGAACAGGTGAAGCACTCAAAGAGCTTTTCCCCGATATCACGGTTCATGTTGTTGAGCCTGCGGGTTCGCCTGTATTATCCGGAGGAAAACCCGGCGCACATAAGCTTGTAGGGACAAGCCCAGGCTTCATTCCTCCGATTTTAAATCAAGATGTATATGATGAGATTATCAAAATCTCTGATGAAGACGCCTATACAACGACAAGACGCCTCGCTGCTGAAGAAGGAATTCTTGTCGGGCCTTCGTCAGGCGCTGCCTGCTTCGCGGCAATCGAAACAGCAAAACGCCTCTCTCCTGACCAAGTTGTGGTCTGTATGACAGCCGATACAGGAGAACGGTATTTATCAACTGATTTATGGTCATTTGTTTAAAAAAGGACTGGCTTCCGCAGAAGCCGGTCCTTTTATTTTGCAAGTTCGTAGATGGCCTGCGCATATAACGCTGTCGATCTCAGCAGGTCATCGATTTCAATATATTCATCCTTTTGGTGTGCGCTGTCTGGACGTCCGGGGAACAGCGGGCCGAACGCGACACCTGC
This sequence comes from Bacillus sp. N13C7, assembly GCF_026790065.1. GTDB lineage: Bacteria > Bacillota > Bacilli > Bacillales > Bacillaceae > Bacillus. The sequence continues at coordinate 346,596 of NZ_JALAMO010000001.1, forward strand.
TTTTAATGATCTGGCATAGGTCCCACCGCCGATTGAGATTAAATCAGCTTTTTTGCCCAGCTGGCCTTCATATACCTTTTGCAGGGTTTTGACTAACGGATGGTCTGCTGACACGTGATGCGGCTTGCTGTCTTTGAATTCTCCCAGCTCAAATTCAGGTGCGTTTTCGAATGCATCACGGATCACTTGGCTTTCTGCGGTCACAGGATAGCGGATATTGATCCCGAGCTCTCCTCCTTGCCCTTCCGTATAGCGCAGTGTTCCCACATTTAGTGTCAGCTCGCCGCTGATTTCATCCTCGCAGTCGATGTTCAGTTTTTTCCCTCTAGTATCGTTTGAGAACTTATCTGTCACGACTTGCACAAACCGCTGTCCTGCTGCGTCAAGCCCAGCCTGCTGCAAAAATTCGCATAATAAAATGCCGGCATTGATCCCATTGTTCGGTTCCATCGCATGGCAGGAAAGCCCGTACATACGCAAAATGAGCTGTCCGTTCTCTATTTCAGCTTCCCCTTTTCGATCTGTTGCGCGAAGCATGTCTTTAAATGAAGCAAGAATCTCTTCTTTTTTCGGGCCTGTAATAACAGCTTCAGCAGCGTCCGGCACCATGTTCAAGCGAAGACCCGATTGAAACGAGACAAGCACTGCCTCTGCATCGGCTTGGTTTGAGCGGTGCGGGATGAGTAGCGAAGCATCAATGATTCCTTTTTCCGCGTTAATAATCGGAAAATCGGCGTCAGGCGCAAATCCCAGCGTTGGCATTTCTTCATGTTTGAAGTAATGCTCCACGCATCTCCAATCGCTTTCTTCATCAGTTCCGATAATGATTCTGACACGCTTGGAAAGCGGCAGTTTCATGTCTTTTACAATTTTCAAAGCGTAAAACGCAGCCATCGTCGGGCCCTTATCATCAATGGCGCCCCTTGCATAAATCCGTCCGTTGCGGATATCAGCTGAAAACGGATCACTCGTCCAGCCGTCTCCCGGCGGCACGACATCAACATGGCAAAGTACGCCGACAATGTCATCGCCCTCGCCCCATTCAATATGGCCTGCGAAGCCGTCAAGATTTTTTGTTGTAAAGCCTTCTTTTTCTCCCAGCTCCAGCAATGAAGTCAGGCTGGCGTTTACTCCTTCTCCGAACGGTTTGCCGGGTCCGGCGGTTGTTTCATCCATTACACTGTTGATTCTCAAAAATTCCTGCGTATCACGAATTAAATCTTCTTTTTTTCTGATCACTTCAACTTCCCAGTTCATCACGATCCCCTTTCCGCAAGAAAAACTTGCAAAAACCAAATAAAACGAATAATATTAATGGTGTTTTGTTAAAACGTTCGTAATTGGAGGATACTATGTTTCATCTAAAAGAGCAGCAAACATCCATAAAGCAAGAAATTATAGCAGGGCTGACGACCTTTTTCACAATGGTCTATATCGTCGTGGTGAATCCGGTCATTCTGGCTAATGCCGGGATTCCTTTCGACCAGGTTTTTACCGCAACGATTATTGCCTCCATTGTCGGAACGCTGTGGATGGCCCTGGCAGCAAATTATCCGATTGCTATTGCGCCCGGCATGGGCTTGAACGCTTATTTAGCCTTTCATGTCGTAAGTGCAAGCGATGGCGGCATCTCATACGCAACAGCTTTCAGCGCAGTATTTACAGCAGGGGTTCTCTTTATTATTCTATCGTTAACACCTTTAAGAAAACAACTTATAGAAGCGATTCCAAACAATTTAAAATACGGAATCACAACAGGGATCGGGCTGTTTATTGCTTTTATCGGTTTGCGGCAGGCGGGAATTGTGGCGGCTGATGAGTCAAACCTGGTGACTCTCGGCAATTTGCATTCGCCTGGTGTTATTTTAACGCTGATCGGGCTTTTGATCAGTGTGGTTCTGATGGTGCTTAATGTAAGCGGCGCTTTATTTATCGGAATGGCGGCTACCGCTTTGATCGCATTTTTTACCGGTCAGCTGCATTTTTCAAAAGGCTTTATGTCGTTTCCTCATTTGCCAGAGGGGCTGATCATCTCAAATCCATTATCAGCTTTTGGCGATGTCGTTCATCACGGCCTATACGCTGTCGTCTTTTCTTTTCTATTGGTCACCATTTTCGATACGACAGGCACAATGATCGGCGTTGCAGAGCAAGCCGGACTGATGAAGAACAACAAGCTGCCGAATGTGCGAAAAGCGCTGCTTGCTGATTCAACAGCAACGACAGTCGGAGCTGTCTTCGGAACAAGTCCGACGACTGCATTTATCGAATCCTCCGCAGGTGTCGCAGCCGGGGGAAGAACGGGTCTTACGGCTTTGACTGTGGCGGTGATGTTTGCGGCTTCAATGTTTTTCAGTCCGCTTGTCAGCGCCTTGTCCGGTATAGCCGCCATCACCTCGCCTGCTTTGATTATCGTCGGCAGCCTGATGATGGGCTCGGTTTCCAACATGAACTGGAAAGAGATGGACGAGGCATTTCCTGCGTTTCTCGTCATTCTGGCCATGCCTTTGACATCCAGCATTTCTACAGGAATTGCGCTTGGATTTATTTCATATCCGATCGTCAAAGCAGCGCGGGGAAAATGGAGAGACATTCATCCGCTCGTCATCGTTTTCGCCATTCTGTTTTTCATCCAGCTGTTTATTTTATAACATAGACAAAAAACCCAGACGTCAGCCGTTTGGGTTTTTTATGTGAAGAATAAAGAGACAGCGGCTGCTAATAAACAGCAGGCGGCAAACGCATAGTGCAGGATGTTGATACAGCTTTTTCTGGCGCGATAATATTCATCACTGTCCTTCGGAGTGCCAATTAAAAAAGGGGAATCCATGACCTTGTCAAAAATAAGCGTCAGGATATAACGGCAAACACCTGTATATACCAACAGCGCCATCAGCTTCAGCCAGATCGGTGAGACAAATATGAGAACGGTGAAAGCTGACAATAGCATGTACATCTGCCTCGCATACTCCCCATTCCTCAGCATGACTTTGAAAAACAATTCCTTATAGCCTGTATAGATTGTTCGTTTTTTAAATATCCTTCTTGAATTCCGGTATAAAAATGGTTTTCTTCTCATCCTGTCTTTCACTTTCGGCATTCCCGCCTCCTGGCTCATCATCATGACAAGCCCGGCAAGCGCCAGCCTGCTTTTTCTCTCTTCAGCCGTCTCTGCTTCAAAAGCCGAGAACGAAGCTGCCTTTTGCAAGCCGCGGACGAATGCGAAAATCAAACATATAATGCCAATGAGCAAAAGCAAGCGTGATCCAGCGAAAACGATCAGGATGGCAGAACCGGCAAAAAGAACCGCTCTGATAAGAATATCGCCAATCCGTCTCGAAATGGTGCGCGGCTTTCTGATCCTGTCTTGCTTTAAGGATAAAAAGAATAGATGAAGGCCAAACAAATAACACAATAGCGCAACGCTTTCTGCCAATGTGATGAGAACAGAATGGATAAAAGGAAGGAAAATAAAAAAGAGAAGCAGCCATTTGGCCAGCGTGACCAAAAAGGAATACCCCAGCGCGTACCGTTTGAGCTGATAGATTATCTCTTTCTTTTGCAGCAAAAACACTTTGTCCGCTTCCATTAAAAGTGTACGGATCGAGCCTGTGCACATGATCAGCACACACACAGCGTACAGCCATCTCCATCCCATCACTTCAGACCACTCATATAGGAGGCCTCTTCCGTTCATTAAATCAACATACTGATAGATGACAAAAGCAAGCGCCGACAAAACGATGTAGAGAGCGACTGTCCAGTCAATGACCGCATGCAGCACCTTAAACTGATATCTGTAATAGTCAAACAGCCTACGAAAAAAGAGCGTACGCCCATTCATGAACGATCACCTTGAACTGCCTTATAAAAACAGTCAAGCAATGACTGCCCCACTGATCCAGTCTGTTCCTGAATATCTTTTAACGTGCCCTGGAGAAATAAAGAACCTTTCTCAATCATGTAAAACCGATCACAAATTTTTTCTGCGGTATCGAGGACGTGTGTACACATGAGGATACCGGCTCCCCGCTCTTTTTCAGCTTTAAGCATGTCCACAAAGCGTTTCGTCGATATCGGATCAAGGCCGATAAATGGTTCATCAATCACATACATATCCGGCTTAGAGAGAAAAGCCTGTATAAGCATCAGTTTTTGTTGCATGCCTTTTGAAAAGGTGACAGGCAGTTCATGCATAACATGATCTAGTGAAAACGTCTGCAGAAGGCTTTCAGCCCGATGCGCAAATTCACCCTCCTCAATACCGTGCAGCGCGCTGATCAGATCCAAATGCTCCCATAGCGTCAGCTCTTCGTAAAAGGACGGATGCTCCGGAATATATGCAAATGAGCAGTCGTTCCAGCCAATATGCCCTTTAAAATCTTCCGAGAGGCCGAGTATTGCCTTGATTGCAGTGCTTTTTCCGGCGCCGTTAGCTCCGATCAGACCGACAAGCTCCCCTTTTCCGACCTCCAGAAAAACATCAGTGAGCACTTCTTTTCGGCTTGTATACCCAGCCTGTTCTATTGAAGCTTCAAGCAAATTTGTCAAAATGCACCCACCTCCAAAATTTACTACGAAACAGAATAAAAAAAGTTTCTTTAAGCATAATAATATTGAGCTGAAATACATAGTAATCCAACAAGGATGGCTGCCCAACGAGAATTGGAAAAAATTAATAGGAGTTATCCCTAGATTCATTACTGCGATATCGTGTATAATGAGGGCGAATTATTTTAAAACAATAGATGTCTGCCTTTGTTGCTATTTCGTACGCAGTTGATAGTCGTGAGTTGTGGTTAGTCAAGTCCATCCGATCTTATGATAGGGAGTGGTTTTTTGAAACCTTCAACAAACCGTATGCTAACTCGAATCAAATCAGTTTACATGTTTATCCAAGAAAAAGGTCTTGTGACAACACAGGAACTGGTTGACGAATTCGGCATTACACCTAGAACAATTCAAAGAGACTTAAATGTGTTGGCATACAATGATCTTGTTCATAGTCCAAGCCGTGGCAAGTGGGAGACAACGAGAAAGAAAGTAAAGATTACCTCATAAACATTGAAAAATTACATAGGGCCGCCTGAGAGCGGCCTGATAGATACAGGGCGAAGAATCTTCTGAGCCTTGTTTTTGTGTGCTTATAAAGAAGACCCCGCATTTAGAATGCGGGGTTTTTTCATGCTTGCGGTTCATTCAGCAATTGCAGCTCTTCTTTTGTAAGCTCGCGGTATTCTCCAGGCGCCAGAGCGGGATCCAGGGAAACGCGTCCCATCGATAGCCTCTTCAGATAAATCACTTCATTGCCGACAGCCTTTGCCATCTGCTTGACCTGATGGTATTTTCCTTCTGTAATCGTCAGGTATATCACGGTGTTGCCGTTGTCGTTTGTCTTGATTTCCGCTTTTGCCGGTTTTGTTTTGTAGCCGCCTTCTATATAGACACCTGCTTCCAAAGCGGTGATATCTTCCGGCGACACTTGAGATTTCAAATGGACTTCATACGTTTTCGGAACATGCTTTTTAGGCGATAGGAGACGATGTGCAAGCTGGCCGTCATTTGTGAGCAGCAAAAAGCCCTCTGTATCTTTATCAAGCCTGCCGGCGGGAAACGGCTCAAATCTCATTTCTTCCGGCGTCAGCAGATCAACCACTGTTTGCTGCCGGCTGTCCTCAGTCGCCGACAGCACTCCCTGCGGCTTATTCATCATAAGATAAATAAACTCGCGGTAATCAACCGGTTCCCCGTATACGGTCACCTCCTGCGTATCAGGATCAACGTGAGCCTTTACATCTTTGGCCGGTTTGCCATCGACCATGACGGCCCCCGCCTTCACAACGGCTTTGACTTCTTTTCTGGAACCATACCCGCTGTTGGCAAGCAGCTTATCAAGTCTCATTCCTCATCTCTCCTTTATAAAAGAAAGCCCGCAGCATGCGAGCCCTTTGGTTCATCATATTTTGTTCATCAGCCGGCATGTCTGCCTTTCTTTAAGAAACCCGGCAAACGGCGGCCTAATATTTTCTGCAAAAATCCTAATCGGTAGGCGCAATACAAGTAGACAGCTCCGCCAACAGCAGCCGCAATCACCACAACGATCGCAGCTTGCACCTGGCCGTCCTGGTAGGAAATAAAGAAGCTTAATACCCACTGCACGATTTTTACGGCTATTCCCATTACCGCTGATAATAGCAACATTAAGACTGTCCGTTTGACTAATACATTATACGAATAGCCGGCATGGCGCTTGATCATGATAAACCCGTATAAAAGCGAAGCGATATATCCAAGCGCCGTCGCTAAAATCGCGCCGTCAGCCTGCATCAGCTTGATCAGCGGAACATTCAGCACGAGCTTGATCACGACGCCGATGACAAGGCTGACAACCGCAAATTTCTGTTTATTAATGCCCTGCAGAATGGCTGCGTTGACCGTAAATAAAGAGAACAGAATCGCAACCGGGGAATACCAAAACAGAATGTTTGCCCCCAATTCAGGAAGAAGACTTTCTGATCCGTAAAAGAATGTATACGTCGGCCCTGCCAATACAGAGATCCCGACAACAGCTGGAATAATTAAAAACAGGATCGTCTGCATGGTTTGATTGATCTGCTGATTCAGCAGCTTATAGTTTCCGCTAGTAAACGATTCAGTAATCGTTGGAATTAATGTCAATCCGAAAGCTGTTGCAAGGGAAACCGGGATCATCACAAGCTTCTGCACATACAGGGTAAGAATCGCCATCATGTCCTGGCTGATGGCCTGATGGCCGGCTTCGATCATCGCTTTGTTAAACGTATTAGTATCAATATAGTTATACAAAGGGATGGCCAGTCCGACAAAAACGTACGGAGCGGCATAGCTGAACAGCTCGAGAAACATTTTCTTGTAGCTTAAGTTTGCTGTCGGCCCCGTATTCGGCATCATCGCCAAAAGGCTGCCCTTCCGTTTGTTCCAATAAATATACAGCACGATCAGGCCTCCGAAGGCGCCGATCAGCGCTGCGAAGGTCGCATAACCGACAGCGATGACAAGGCCGCCGTTGAAAACCTTCAAAATCAAGAATGTCGCACTCAATAAAAAGATGATGCGGACAATCTGTTCAACGACTTGGGAAACGGCTGTCGGCCCCATCATTTGGTGCCCTTGAAAGAATCCGCGGACAAGGCTCATAATCGGCACGACCAACAGCGCTAAGCTGACCATGCGGATGACATAAACGACATGGTCAATCGTCAGCCCGTTATTATCCTTGCCTCCCAGCGATATTTCCGCAAACAGCGGAGCTGATAAATACAGAATGAAGAAGGCAATCATTCCTGTGACAAGCATAATCGACATGCCCGCCTTGAGCATTTTTCGGCTTGTTTCGTAATCCCCTTTGGAATTATATTTAGAAACAAATTTAGAAACAGCGGCCGGAAAGCCCATCGTAGCAATATTCAAAAATAAAGTATATTGGTTGTATCCGTATTGAAATAATGCACCGCCTGTCGCCCCGACCATAATGCTGAAAGGAATTAAATAGACCATTCCAAGAATCCGTGATATATATGTACCGAGCGTTAACACAAACGTGCCTCTTAACAGTTTGCTTGACATGTTTCTTCATCACCATTTTCTACGAAGATTCAACTTTTCTATTTTACCACAACTGGGCATTTAGACGGTAATAAATACAAAAGCAATCTTGTGAACGATTCAGGTTCACGGCAAAAGACGTTTAAGGAAAGGCTTACTTTCGCTATAATAGTACTGCGGACGGGGTGTTCGCATACGAAACGGAAAAAGAAAGTTGATGATAAAGATGAAACAGTATGACGTAATCGTAATCGGCGGAGGCCCTTCTGGCTTGATGGCAGCAATTGCAGCAGGAGAACAGGGTGCTGATGTTTTGCTGATAGATAAAGGGAATAAACTAGGCCGGAAACTCGCAATTTCCGGGGGCGGCCGCTGCAATGTGACGAACCGCCTTCCTGTGGAAGAAATAATTAAGCACATCCCAGGCAACGGGCGTTTTTTATACAGTGCGTTTTCTGAATTTAATAATGAAGACATTATCAAGTTCTTTGAAAATCTCGGCATTCAATTGAAGGAAGAGGATCACGGCCGGATGTTTCCGGTGACAGACAAAGCCCAAAGTGTCGTTGACGCGCTGTTAAACAGGCTGAAACAGCTCCGCGTAACCATCAGAACGAACGAGAAAATTAAATCTGTCATATATGAAGATGGACAGACAGCAGGGATTGTGACGAATAACGGCGAAATGATCCATAGCCAGGCAGTCATTATCGCTGTCGGCGGTAAAAGTGTGCCCCATACCGGAAGCACGGGAGACGGGTATGAATGGGCTGAAGCCGCAGGCCATACCATAACAGAGCTGTTTCCGACAGAGGTTCCCGTCACATCTGCCGAACCGTTTATTAAGCAAAAAACACTTCAGGGCTTATCATTAAGAGATGTCGCTGTCAGTGTGTTAAATAAAAAAGGAAAACCGATTATCACACATAAAATGGACATGCTGTTTACCCATTTCGGCCTCTCAGGACCCGCTATTCTCAGATGCAGCCAATTTGTTGTGAAAGAGCTGAAAAAACAGCCCCAAGTGCCGATCAAAATTGATTTGTACCCGGATATCAATGAAGAAACACTATTTCAAAAGATGTATAAAGAATTGAAAGAAGCACCGAAAAAAGCCATTAAAAACGTGCTGAAGCCTTGGATGCAGGAGCGCTACCTCCTATTCTTGCTTGAAAAAAACGGCATCTCTCCGAACGTATCGTTTTCTGAGCTGCCGAAAGACCCTTTCAGACAATTTGTAAAGGACTGCAAGCAGTTTACTGTTCTCGCAAATGGCACACTGTCTCTTGATAAGGCCTTTGTCACGGGAGGCGGGGTATCTGTAAAAGAAATTGACCCGAAAACGATGGCTTCTAAAAAAATGGAGGGGCTGTATTTTTGCGGTGAAATTCTGGATATCCACGGCTACACAGGCGGATACAATATTACCTCTGCCCTTGTCACAGGCAGACTTGCGGGGCTTAATGCCGGACAATACGCCCGTTCTTAACCATTTCTTTTGAACACTTGCAAACAAAGGCCGAATATTTGAACATTCTCCGCATTCATGTTAGGGTGAGACTTGTTTTGTTTCACCTGATTGCGGGGTAATTTAAAGAGAGGATTGATCTGCCAGCGTACGACCATACTAAGCCTGCGAGCAAGATATAGGCGTACTCAAAAAATTAGAGGGTGAGAAATGTTGAAACATATATCTAGTGTATTTTGGATTGTGATTGTCGTCACAGCTGCAGCTGTATTGTGGGGCGTTATTTCTCCTGACAGTCTGCAAAACGTGTCTCAATCGGCACAAGCATTCATTACCAATTCGTTTGGTTGGTATTATCTTTTAGTTGTCTCTTTGTTTGTCGGGTTCTGTCTCTTTTTAATTTTCAGCCCGATCGGAAAAATAAAACTCGGAAAGCCCGATGAAAAACCGGAATTCGGGTTATTATCATGGTTTGCCATGCTGTTCAGCGCAGGCATGGGAATCGGCTTAGTATTCTATGGTGCGGCTGAACCGATCAGCCATTACGCAATTAGCTCTCCATCAGGTGAAACAGAAACCCCCCAAGCCTTTAGAGATGCACTCCGCTATACGTTTTTCCACTGGGGTCTGCACGCTTGGGCCATCTATGCCGTTGTGGCATTATGTATTGCCTATTTCCAATTCCGCAAAGGCGCGCCCGGATTAATTAGCAGCACGCTGTCACCGATTCTCGGCGATAAAGTAAACGGCCCGATCGGCAAATTGATTGACTGTATTGCTGTTTTTGCCACTGTTGTCGGAGTGTCGACAAGTCTTGGCCTCGGCGCAACCCAAATCAACGGCGGTTTGAATTACCTGTTTGGAATACCGAATTCGTTTATCGTCCAATTGATTTTAATCATTATTGTAACAGTGCTCTTTTTGCTTTCTGCATGGAGCGGTCTCGGAAAAGGCATTAAGTATCTGAGCAACATCAACATGGGCTTAGCCGGACTGTTAATGCTGTTTATGCTCGTTGTCGGGCCTACTGTGCTGATTATGAACTCTTTTACAGATTCTATCGGACAATATATTCAAAACATCGTTCAAATGAGCTTCAGGCTGACACCGAACGATCCTGAAAAACGCGAATGGATTAACGGTTGGACGATTTTCTATTGGGCATGGTGGATTTCCTGGTCTCCATTTGTCGGCATTTTCATTGCCCGCGTGTCAAGAGGCCGGACGATCCGCGAATTTTTAATAGGCGTCTTGGTGACACCTTGTATTTTGGCATTTCTATGGTTCTCTATTTTCGGCGTATCAGCCATGGACCTTCAGCAAAAAGGCACGTTCAATGTGGCCAAGCTGTCAACTGAAACGATGCTGTTCGGAACACTTGACAACTATCCGCTGACAATGGTGACATCGATCCTTGCATTGGTTCTGATCGCTGTATTCTTTATCACGTCTGCTGATTCCGCGACATTCGTGCTGGGCATGCAGACGTCGTACGGTTCATTAAATCCGGCAAACTCTGTGAAACTCAGCTGGGGTATCATTCAGTCCTCCATGGCGGCTGTGCTTCTATATTCCGGCGGGCTTGCCGCTTTGCAGAACACAGCGATTCTGGCAGCGCTGCCGTTTTCTATTGTTATCCTGCTGATGATCGCCTCTCTCTATCAATCGCTTTCAAAAGAACGAAGAGAGATCAAAAAAGCGGAGAAAATTGACAAGCCGAGAAGTCCAAGAGTAAAAAAGGCTTATTAACAAAAAAAGATCTTTCCGCGCCCGCGGGAAGATCTTTTTATTTACGATATAAAATAAGGGCGGAAAAACAGTAAAGCTGCTCGCCGTCCGGGTCGCACGCCGCCGAAACCGTATATTTGATATCAATCAGCTGCTCCTCTGATATCCCTTTTAAAAATGAATTGATTTCTGTCTGTAGGTCTTTTTCATGCTCTTCATCAAATACTGCCACCTTCAGCATCTTATCCGCTCTCCTTTCTCTATCACTCTATTCTGTTTGGAACAGCATTATGATAGAGAAATCATGATCACCTCGTCCGCGGATAAAAAGCTTGGTGTTTCTCCTGCGGCTCACCATCTTGCTGCTCTACTTTCAGCAGCACAGCATACACAATTCGCATATGACAGTAGCTGATCAGGCTGACGCTGAAAAAAGGGACAATGCCGGGAAGGTACGCAAGCAGGAAAAAGAGAGCGACAGTCAGCGCAAGCATGACGAGCGTATATTGCAAATACGCCACACTGAGCAAAAGCGAAAACTTCACATACAGACGTTTTTTCCAGTCAAAATGGACAAGCAGCGGAAACACATAAAAAAGCATAGATACGAACAAAAATCCAAATATCATAATGGCAAAACGCAGGACATGCAGAAGGAAATGGCTCGGATACATAAAGGCCAAATCGATATAAATGATCATTCCGATGATTGCCAATACAGCACCGAGCAGATTTGAACGGAAAAACTCAGCCTTGTACTCCCGCCAAAACGTTTTTAGCACAGGAACGTTCTCCTGCCCCTGAACCCATTTCCGCATGACAGCGAATAAAGCTGCGGTCGCGGGCATGATACCGAACACCCCGAGGCCGATCACCGCAAAAAACAGCCAAAGCAAGTTCGTATATGCCAATCTCATGATCCACTCGCAAAAACGCAGCACCCGACCCATTGAACCATCATGCTCCACGGCGGCCCCTCCTTTTCCGCTTTATATATTTTGCATCTGAATAAGCCTCTTCACATCGACCGGCTTCTTTTCGGCAACCGAGCGCCATATCCCCTCACCGACTGCGATAGAGTAGGCGCCTGCTTCAGCCCCTGCTAAAATGTCATACTGGCGCAGCGGATCTTTCCCTAAAAAAAGATCTTCAAGCAATAGTGGATCGCCACCGCCATGTCCGCCCTCGTTTTTAACCACTTGTATCGTCTGCTTTGATTCAAAAAGCGGATAGTATTCAATCGTCTGCTCGGGAAAAGCAAACGGAATTCTGGAAGGCTCGTGAAATTCATTTGATTCAATACGCCCTTTTGTGCCGTTGATCGTCAGCCGGTAGCCTTCATACGGGGCGGAAAATAGGATGGAGTAGCTTAAAAGCGCGCCGCCGTCGTATTTGACGGCCGCCACGTACGTATCTTCAATGTCAATCTCCTCATCAAAAATACACGCGTCCGGCCTGTATGCTGTATATAAGCTGGATTGGTCTCCCGCTTGGAGATGATCATCCTTAACAGAAGCTTTGGAGGAACGGGGATGCCATCTTGAATAGTAATGGCATTTTTCTTTAACCCGGCACGTCCCGCAAAAACGCCCGTCTTCACCAGGCAGCGGGTTCCACTCACTATCGGGCCCGTAGTAATTCAACGCGCCATAAGCAAATACCTCAGACGGATTTTGCCCTAGCCACCAATTGACAAGATCGAAGTGATGCGTTGATTTATGGACAGAGAGGCCTCCGGAAAATTGCCTCGATCGGTTCCAGCGTTTAAAATAGCTGGCGCCATGATACGTATCAATATACCAGTTTAAATCAACAGAGGTTACCCTGCCTATTTTTCCCTCAAGAATCATTTCTTTAATTTTTCGGTGAAAAGGGCTGTAGCGATAGTTAAACGCAACGGTGACCCTCCCTTTGCTTTTCGCCTCAGCCTCAAGCACCCGATTTGCATCCTGCACCGTCGTCACCATTGGTTTTTCTGTAATCACATCGGTATCCCACTGAAGGCTTCTTACGATATATGTGACATGCGTGTCATCCCTGCCTGTCACAATAACGATATCAGGCTTTGAAACACGCATCATCTCATCGAAAGCGACTTCGCTGTATTCTGGGACGTGGGCAAGCTCCGGAAACCTTTTCTTGCAAACGGCAAAACGTTTTGGATCGGCATCCAGCAATCCCGTAATCTCATAATGTGATGAAAACCGCTCCATCAGCGGTTTGATAAACATACTGAGAGCTCTGCTGCTCAATCCGCAAATGACGATGTTCTTCAATGTCCTCACCTCTATCGGACTTCAGTTAGTTGAGAAATCAGCTGCAGCGCTTCCTCTGTTTTTTTAGCATACACAGGGATAAACGCTGCCATATTGCGATTCAATCGAAAGGAATAGCCGTTCAGCTGCTTTTCCCCTTTTCTGATCTGAACGGCATAGACCGTTTTTTCTCCTGTTTTTTGATCAACAGCTGTATAAGGAGATGTTTTTTTCACCGCCCATTCGTCTAACGGCTGAAAATTTTCCGGATCATCGTACGCTTGAAACATGTCTTCAGGCACGATGAAGACATCCCCCTCTTGAGCGGTGATCTCGGTCAGCAGTTTTTCCGGAAAAACAGGAAAGATATCCACCTTCCCGGCCTCCTGCCCGACTGCCTTTTTTATTTTTTCTTGTACGCCTGCCTGCATATCAGAAAAGAGGATGACATGCATTCCGTCCGGCCTGCTTGAGCATGATGCCAAAAAGAGCACTGAGGCGATCACACACAAAGCCGTACGTATACTTGTTTTCATTTCCCCGTTGACCTAAAAAGAGGCTCCAGCTCTGTCATGGCCAAAATAAACGCGCCGGCCCCGTGCAGGTCGTTTGTGCTTCTTTCCCGGCTGACATAATAGTCATAAAAACCGGCTGATGTTCCGACACAAATATCTTTGACGAGAAACGCACCGTTGTCTGTCGTTTCGGTTTTATGCTGAATCAAACCTTGATACGCATTGAACAGGGTTGGTTCGTATGCTCTGTCTAGATATCCTTTATTGATTCCTTTCGCGATTGCGTACATGTACAGGCAGGATCCTGAGCTTTCCAGCCAGTTATCGGGCCTGTCGCCCTTATCAACGATCTGGTACCATAACCCCGTCTCCTTGTCTTGATAGCGGCAGATGCTTTCAATCATGTCCTGCAAGGTTTTTTTCCAGACGTGACGGTTTGGGTGCTTTTTCGGCAGCTCTTCAATCATGTCAGCGAGAGACATGACGTACCAGCCGATAGAACGCGCCCAAAACTCTGGTGAACAGCCTGTTTCTTCATTGGCCCAAGGCATTTGTTTCGCTTCATCCCAGGCGTGATAATAGAGTCCGGTTTTTGTATCCTTCGTATGCTTTCTCATCAGTGACTCCTGCAGCACGACCTGATCAAACAGCTCCGGCTCCTGCTTCAGATTGGCGTATTTCAGTGCGAACGGCCCGCCCATGTATAAGCCGTCAAGCCACATTTGATAAGGATAGCCGTCCTTGTGCCAAAAGCCATCCTCAGACGTCCGGTTCAGTGTCCCATACAAGCCGCGCAGCCTTTTTGCCGCTTTGACATACCGCTCATCCTTCGTCTCCTCATATAATGGAAAAAGAATAAGACCTGCTTGAATGGCGTCCAGCTCGTCTCTTCTGAATAATAGATTGCCATAATCGTCGATTAAAAGGTCTGCATAGGCCTTCGCATACTCAAAGTACCGCTGCTGTCCAGTTGCTTCCCACAGCCGCAATACACCGCATAAGAAAACACCCTGATGGTAGTGCCAGCGGTTTGCAGGCGGCAGTTCCTCCACTGTATACGTGTTCATAATGGTTTTTGCCAATGCCTCTGCGTACGTAAGAGGCGATTTTACAGCGATTGATTGATCCATTGATCCCATCCCTTTCTTAATAAATTCCTTCCTCGCCAAATTTCTTCGCCAAACGATTCGCAAGCATAACCAAAATCAGCCCGACCGCCGCTTTAAACACGCCGACCGCTGTACTGTAGCTGAACTGGCCTTGTTTCAGCCCCGCAGTGTAAACATACGTATCAAAAATTTCCGCCACTTCCCTGTTTGTCGCGTTTAGCAGCAAATACACATGCTCGAAGCCAAGCTCCAGCGTGTCCCCGATTTTTAAAATCAGCAAAACGACGATGACACTTTTAATAGCAGGCAATGTAATATGCCACATTTGCCGCAGCCGTCCCGCTCCGTCCATCTTCGCCGCTTCATACAGCTGAGGATCCACCGCAGTGATGGCCGCAAGATAAATGATCGTCGACCAGCCCGCTTCCCTCCAAATGACCTGCAGAATATAAAGAGGCCGGAACCATTCTTCATTCAGCAGAAAATTGATTTTTTCGCCGCCAAAAAACACAATCAGTTCATTAATCAAGCCCCCGTCTACTGTCAAAAGCACAAACGAAAGCGATACAACAATGACCCATGACATAAAGTGCGGGATATAAATCAGCGTCTGAACAAATTTTTTAAAGAGCGCCCTCCGCACTTCGTTTAATAGAAGCGCCAGCAAAATCGGCACCGGGAAAAATATCACCAGGTTCAAAGCAAATAACACGAGCGTGTTTTTTAACAGGAGAAAAAACGTAGGCTCTGTAAACAGCCTGATAAAATGCTTCAGTCCAACCCATTCACTGCCCAAAATACCGAGAAACGGCTGATAATCCTGAAACGCAATCACAATTCCCCACATCGGGACATATTTAAAAAGCAAAAAATAAATACACCCCGGCAAAATCATGAAGTACAAATACTTCTGCTGGATCAGCTGTCTTAGTAAGCGCTTTCTTTTCTCTTTTTTAAAAATGACCGCATCAACAGCCGGTGCTTGCGCTTCTGCTGTTTTCACCTTTTCCAAGCCTCCTTTCACGGGTTCTTGCCTTCACTGTAGCGCAGCACGCAAACGTCCGTCTACAATCATATGATCACATCCTGCCTTATTCCTCTATAACCATGGGTTCAGCCGGTCCACCTGAAAAAAAGACACCAATATTAGAAAATGATTATTGACAATATCTATCAATCTTTGGATTAATTGTATTAAGGTGAAGTGGATGTTATGAAATGGGGGGTTTTATGAAAAGAAGCCAATACAAGTTTTATTACAAACTGATCACGTTTTTCTGTCTGCTCAGCACCATTCCGGTCATTCTGGTCGGATTGTTTTCGTACGAGCACTCTCAGAAAACGGCTATCTCCAACGTTTCGGAGGAAAAGCTCGACACACTCCGGCAGACTCAGCAAAGCATCGAGCACATATTAAAAACCGTCGATCACTCTTTAACCCACTATGTGAGTTCGCCGCCTCTCCTTCGCACACTGTCCGAGCCTTTGCACTCTAACCAATTTCAAATCTATAACCAAGTGAACCAAGAGCTCAACTATCTGCAAAGCTTTGATACCGACCTGTCCAACATGACGCTTGTGAGTTATATGAAAAAATGGTACATGAACAATTCCGGCTTGTACCGTTTGAATACAGACTCTCTTCATGAAGCAGCCGCAGCCTACACGGACCACAAAGCGAGCCGCTCGTATTGGACTCTTGAGGAAAACAATCATTTGATTTCGACAAAAGAAGGCACAGCAGAAAACTGCCGCTACAATATCAATTTGATTAAACAGCTGCCTCTCAACAGCACAAATACGAAGGGTTTGGCCGCCGCAAGCATTCCGAGCTGTTCGCTGGTCAAAAATATGCCTGACTATTCAAATGCCAACAACCTGTTTATCATTGATGAAAAAGGGCGCATCATCCTGCATAACAACATGTCTGATATCGGTGAAACTCTTCAAAGAGACGACTTTGTCCAAAAAATGCTGGCGCAGACAGCCAAAAGCGGACAGTTTGAAACAGTCATTGACCGGGTTCAATATAAAGTCACCTATCAAAAATCAGACTATAACACATGGACTTATTTCTCTCTCGTTTCCTTGCCTGAATTAAAGAAAGAAGCTAAATCAATCGGCTGGATCACCTTTACGGTATGTTTTATTTTGTTAACGCTTTCATTATTATTCTCTTGGCTTGGCTCCCGCCATTTTTATAAACCGATCCGGCTGCTTTACGAATCATTCGCACGGCATGGCGCCATTCCAGAGAAACAGCCGCCACAAAATGAATTTGAGTTAATTGAACACAGCTTTAAGCAGCTGAAGGACAGAAATGACGACCTTGAAGAGACAATGAAACAGCAGGCCACTCATCTGCAGCAATATTTTATGGTCAGGCTCATGCTTGGAAAACTGACCGATGAGGAGGTCAATAACCGTTTCGAAAGCCTCGGTTTAAAGCAAAATTGGCGGCATCTCGCCCTGCTTGTGCTGCAAATTGATACGCTCAATCATACGCCATATGAGAAAAAAGATATGGATCTGCTGTTGTTTGCAGTCAACAGCCTGATTGAGAGAAACATTCCGGCAGACAAGCATCTTGCGCCCGCCGTCGTGGACAAACAGCAGGCAACCATTTTGATCAACCAGAACGGGACAAAGGAAGAATTCATCGCTGAGCTGAATGAGACTGCAAAAATGATTCAGGAAAAAGCGGAAGCCGAGCTGCAGCTGTCTGTCAGCATCGGCATCAGCCAGCCATTTGATGCGCTGGCAAAAGCGAAAACAGCCTATGCGGAAGGCTCAGAAGCGTTGAAATACCGGCTTAAAGCGGAAAACAAATCGATTATCTTTTACGAAGATCTTGATCAGAAAAAAACCTTCAAAACCCATTTTCCAAAGCAGCTTCAGCATGAGCTGTTCGATGCTGTCAAAGCAGGGGACAAGGAGAAAGCAGACAAATGCCTGCACGCCATTTTGCAAGCCATTTTCACCCAAAACACCAACCCGTACCAATTTCAAATCGCCATCGCCCGCTTTTTGAACCATGTGATTGAACTCATGCATGTGCTCGGGATCGAATTATTTGAGCTTGAAGAAAACAAAATGCTGTATGACCAAATATTTGAGCTGAAAACATTCGAGGATACCGAAAACTGGCTCAAGAATGAGTTTATTGATCCGATGACAGACAAAGTGAACGCCCGCGCGGACGCCCAGTACAAAAATATTTCCGACAACATCATTCATATCATCCATCACGAGTTTGAATCCGATTTGACACTGGATGAAATCGCCCGCAGGCTGCATTACAACCCAAACTATTTAAGCAGCATCTTCAAAAAAGAAATGGGCATTTCATTCAGCGAGTATGTCTCCGGCTACCGCCACCATATGGCGAAAAGCTGGCTTGCCGAAACCGACATGGCGGTCAAAGACATTGCCGAAAAACTGAAATACAAAAACTCGCAAAACTTTATCAGGTCTTTTAAGAAGCTGGAGGGGATTACACCGGGAAACTACCGCCAGCAAAAAAGAAACATGTAAAAAACCCAAAACCGCTTGCGCGTTTTGGGTTTTTCCAATGTTATTTTGTTTGTTTAAACGCTTCTTCGTATTCCTGAATTATCTGCTTTCCGCCGCTTGACTCCCATTTTTCCACTTCTTTATCAAACTGGCTTTCTGTGATGTCGCCTATTATATATTTGTAGGTCGCGTCATCAATGATTTTCTTCAATTCATCTCCCCGTTCCGACTCCGCGGCGGAATACAGGCTTTCAGCAGGGTTTGAGACGATGATCTTTTCATTGTCTTCCGTCAGTTCCTCGTACGCCGTGCGAAGCGGATCCCCAGTATTTTTTAAGTAGGCTTTATCTATGGCGATTAGGGCGGACAGCGGCTGAATATCAGTCTGCCAGTCTTTCACTTGGCTTTCCTTGCGCGTGAACGTTTTGCCTTCTTCTTTGCTGTAATGAACGCCGTCAATGCCGTAAGTCATCAGGCTATAGACGTCTTCTTCAGCAATTCGGTCAAAAAACGCCAGAATCCGTTTAAGCTCAGCTTCTGTTTTCACACTCGTTTTCGGGAAAGCAAACACGCCGTTATGGCCCCCGGATGCCCACACCCGCTCTTTCCCATCAGGGCCTTTTATGCGGTTGATGATCTCAAGCTTCATCGATTTATCAGAGGCATGGTCGCGCAGATTGACCGCGTCTACCATATTCCCAATATAGATGCCGGCTTTTCCTTGGGAAAACAGCTCCTGCTGCTGGGTTTTGCTTGTGACTGGAAAATCCTTATTCATATAGCCGTTATCACGCAGCTTTTTCATATAATTCATTGTGTCTTTGTATTCTTGTGTCATAAAATCAGGCGTGAATTTTCCATTGGACTCCTTCCAATCCGTCGGCATGCCTTCATACGAGCCAAGCGTTTTAAACGCGCCGTAAATTAAGTCATTGCGGTCTGTCAGTCCGAACGTATCATCTTTCCCATCCTTGTCAGGATCATCCTCTGTAAATGCTTTGGCCACTTCATAAAGTTCATCAAGCGTTTCCGGCGTTTTTAAATTCAAATTGTCCAGCCAGTCTTTTCGAATGACGATACCCTGCCTGGAAAGCGGACGCTCTCTATAAATCCCGTAGAGCCTGCCGTCGATTGTCACATTTTTATTAATGAGTTTGTTCATTTTGCTTAAGTTCGGATAATCTTTGATATAATCGCCAATCTCCCAGAACATTCCTGACCGGAAGGCGTTCATGACTGACGAATTTTTAATATCCTGGATGGTCACGATTTGCGGAAGGTTGCCGGCTGCAAGCGCCGCATTCAGCCTGTCTTCTTTCACCGCGTCTGGAACCCAGGTGATGTCCAGTTCTGTATTTGTCAGCTTTTCAATTTCTTTAATTGCCCTGTCTTTCGGCGGCTGCTGGTGATACAAAATCGCCATCCAAGACAGCTTTACCTTTGAATCCGAGTCAGCTTTGCCTTCAGCCGAAGACTGATCAGCCCCTTTACAGCCCGCCAGCACTCCGCCGAGTGCCAGTACAAGCACAATGAAAAGCACCCTCCATTTGTTTCCCATCGTACCCCTCCGTTTCATATTTCTTTTATCCTTTGACAGATCCCAGCAAAGCTCCTTTTGCGAAATGCTTTTGTATAAACGGATAGACGAGCAGAACCGGGATGGTCGCCACCACTATGACCGCCATTTTAATGGTTTGCTCAGGCGGCGGGCTGCCTGCCCCCATTTCTGACATATCCCCCTGCATTCCGCTTGATACAATGACGATTTGGCGCAGAAGCACCTGAATCGGCCATTTTGCAGAATCATTTAAGTACAGAATCGCAGTCATATACGTGTTCCAATATGTTACCGCATAAAACAATGAAATCGTTGCGATCGCAGGAAGTGACAGCGGCAGCACAATTTTAAAGAAAATGCCCAAGTCATTGCATCCGTCGATTTTCGCGGACTCTTCCAGACTTGCCGGGATATTTTGAAAGAAGTTCTTCAAAATGATCAGGTTAAAGGCATTAATGGCTGTCGGCAAAATGAGTGCCCAGTAAGAATCAAGCAATCCAAGCGATTTGACCACAAGGAAAGTCGGAATCATGCCGCCGCTAAAGAGCATCGTAAATACGACGAGAAACATGAGCGGCTGCCGGCCGATTAAATCTCGGCGGGATAATCCGTAAGCCATCAATGAAGAAAGAAACATACTGACAGCAGTGCCTATCACTGTCACAAACACAGAAACAAGCAAACTCTTATAAATAATATCTGTTGAAAAAATGTAGCGATAAGCATCAAGCGAAAAAGTGGACGGTATTAAAATAAATGATTTTGACACAACTTCTTCTACTGTGGCGAAGGATGCTGCGATGACATGAATGAACGGAAGTACGCATATTAAAGCGAACATCAGCAAAAACCCGTAAATCAAAAAATCAAACAGGCGACTTTTCAATGAATGTGCGATGGCTCCCACCTCTCTTTTGTAAGCGTTGTCATTCTTTTCTGAACGAGCTGCAGCATGTGACGATATCGTGTCTAAAATGTAGCAAACCTGTGATTGCCATGTCTATAATCATTTGAACAGAGTCCTCGGCCGGGCGGGGACTGCCGTGGATTAAAACCGATGACAAAAGAAAAAGAGCATAATCTTAGAAAATGATTATGCTCCGTTCTCTTCCTCATTCAGAAGCTCGGCTGTATTGATTTGCGGCGAAAATCCAAGTTCATTCACAGCGGATTCAATGGACCATGGCCGGCCCGGATTATCAGAGACGGCGTAATAAGTGCCGTACCGGATATTGGTTTCAATGGCAGCTTTAAAAATCGACAGCAGATCGGGGTGGGAAAGCAGTGTCTTTTTCGTTCGTTCTTTTTCATGCAGTGTATCTATTTCGTCAGTGACAACTGTTCCAATGCGAAGATTGATTACTGAAAGCTTATTTTCCAAATAAAACAAATGGCCGATCTGTTCCGAGGTCAGCTTTAATACGCCGTACAAGTTTTTTGACAGCGGATAATCGCTTGTGGTGATTTCCCGTCCTAAGAGCGAACGCCCGTCTTTTTCGTAGACATCTGTGACATGATTGCTGCTGGCGAATACGAGCTTTTCAATCCCGAGCTCCGCTGCGGCGCGGCACAGATAATAGCTTGCCCTATAGAAAACATCCGTCATTTTTTCAAATTCAGCAATGTCCATGACATCGTATTTGATTTTGACAGCCAATAAATTCAAGATCACATCTGTATCCTTCGGAATTTTCTTCAACAGCTCCTCATAATTTGCCGCATCAGCCTGAATGGAAGAGGCTGTGCCGTCGACATGATCTTTATCAAGCACTGTCACTTCATAATCTGACCTAAGCCCTTCAGCCAGTAGTCTCCCAATCACACCATTTCCGCCGGCGATCAGCACTTTTTTCACTGTGTTCACTCCCCTTTTTTATAGATTGCCCATTTTCGGCGGGGCTGACACTTTTTTGGCACTCACATGCTTAGGGTTATTCAAAAGTCACCGGCAGCTCCTCAAGCGCCCGAAATCCAAAAAGCGGCCGGTATCGCCATTCACAATCAGCCAGTTGAAGGCCGGGCATTCGCTGCAGCAGTGTATTGACCGCAATTTGTGCTTCTAATCGTGCCAGCGAGGACCCCATGCAAATATGATGGCCATGCCCGAATGAAAGGTGCGGATTAGGGCTTCTCGTCATATCGAAGACATCGGGGTGCGCAAATATGTTTGGATCTCGATTGGCAGCCCCTAACAGAAGATAGACTTGTTCCCCTTGACGGATTGTCACCCCGCTAATGTCAATATCTTCTGATGCAACTCTGGCAGTCATTCGCGTGGGGCTTTCATAGCGTAAACATTCCTCAACTGCGGTATCAATAAGATCTGGGTTTTCTTTTAGCTTCAAAAGCTGTTGTGGGTGCTGCAGCAGACAAAGAATTGAATTGCTGATGAGATTGACGGTTGTCTCATGTCCGGCGATCGCCAGCAATATGCACGTCGATGCCGCTTCCTCTTCCGTCAGCTTATCCTTTTCTTTCCCCCTCAAGAGCATGCTGATCATATCCTGCTGCGGCTGCTGTTTTCGCTTTTGAATCAGTTCTCTAAAAAATGCCATAGCCTGTACAGCGGTATGATTGCCCTCTGTTAGTGCCTTTCTTGACCGGGTAAAATCAATCGTTTGAATGAGACTTGCAGCCCATTCTTTTAATTGCTCCCTATCTTCCTCCGGTACACCTATGATGTTAGCGATGACGAAGCTTGCTAAAGGAAAAGCAAAGTCCGAAATGACCTCCATCTTTTTTTTGCCTTGCACTTGATCAAGTAAGCGGTGGACAGTTTCTTCAATATACGAACGATAGCATTCTGTCATTCTCGGCGTAAACGCTCCGCTGGCCATCGTCCGCAATCGCCTATGATCAGGCTGGTTCTGAAACAGCATCATCTGTTTTTGTACACGTGTAAGGTCCTGATATTTGGTTGTTCTCTCGGGCAGCGGGGGGCGGACTTTGAATCTGGTATCCTTCAAAATGGCTGCCGTTTCTTCATATCCTGTGACATACCATCCCGGATATTTCATGAAGCTCCCTTTATAAATCGGATGAACAGCGCGCAATGTTTCGTAAAAAGGGTATGGGTTTTTCAAAAACCCAGAAGATGCAGTTGAAGATGCAATAGTCATGTGAACCTTCTCCTTTCTATTCAAAAAGAAAAGCAATCGACATCACACCGATTGCTTTTATTGAATCTTTCAGCTTTTGGCACTTAAACTGGCCTTCATTTCTTCGACTGATTCGATTTCAAAGCCTAAATCATTCAGCATTTTATGGTCCTCCGTTTCTTCCTGCCCGGCAGTCGTTAAGTAATCTCCGACAAAAATGGAGTTAGCGGCATAAAGCCCTAATGGCTGCAATGAGCGGAGATTGACCTCTCTTCCTCCTGAAATGCGGATTTCTTTTGACGGATTAATAAAACGGAACAGTGCCAGCACTTTTAAACAATACAGCGGGTTTAATTCGTTGACGCCTTCTAATGGCGTGCCGTCAATCGCATGCAAAAAATTCACCGGAATGGAATCCGCGTCAAGAGCCTTCAAGCTTTTTGCAATGTCGATGACGTCCTGTTTCGTCTCCTTCATTCCGATAATGGCACCGGAACACGGAGACAGTCCCGATTCTTTTGCGATTTCAACTGTATTGACCCTGTCATCGTATGTATGTGAGGTCGTGATGTTTGAATGGTTTCTCTGTGACGTATTCAAATTATGATTATAGCGGTCTACTCCGGCATCTTTGAGCCGCTTCGCCTGCTCCGGCTTTAACAGTCCTAGACACGCACACACCTTCAGTCCATACGTCTCTTTAATTTCCTGCACTGCGTCAACGACCTGATCCACTTCTCTATTTGAAGGTCCTCTGCCGCTTGCCACGATGCAATATGTGCCGATATTCAGATCGTGCGCCCGCTTTGCGCCTTCAAGCAGCGTTTCCTTATTCACCATCCGGTAAGACTCAATCGGCGCTTTCGAAATCGCAGACTGTGAACAATAGCCGCAATTTTCCGGGCAGAGTCCTGATTTCGCATTCATAATCATATTGAGCTTTACTTTTTTTCCATAAAAGTGTTTTCTGATGTGAAAGGCCCCATGCATCAATAGCAAAATATCCTCATCAGGACAATGTAATATTGAAAGCGCCTCTTCGTCAGTTATTTCTGCGCCGGCCAGCACCCGGTCTGCGAGTTCCATCCATTGATTCATTCTCATACCCCCACTTGATTCATCAGTAATGATAGGTTGATATGGTCTTTTGCCATATGCAGAACCGTTTCTTTCGTCACGTTGGCAAGCTTAGGCGTAACCCCTAAAATCGGCACATCGCATAATCGCTCAATTATCTCAGGATTGGTTTTTTCGTCATCATCAGGAGAATCACTGATTCCATTGATGACAATGCCGGCGATTGGAAGACCCATGCTTTTTGCATATTGAACAGTTAAAAAAGTATGATTAATGGTTCCAAGATGAGGACGAGCCACAATGATCATGGGCAGCTGCAATGCTTTTATGACATGACTGACCAAATAATCCTCTCCCAATGGTACAGATATACCGCCCGCACCTTCTACGATAAAGCATTCATGTTTTTCTCTTATTTGCTCCCAATGGTTCAAGACCTCTTCCATGCTGACAGCCTTTCCCTCCAGCTTCCCCGCGACATACGGCGCAAGCGGCGCTTTGAAGGCAAAAGGCGTAATATCTTCATGAGATAGACTCGTTTGTGATGTGTCTTTCAGGAGACTAGTGTCGCTCTTTGGATGATGACGAGATATACCGCTTAAAAAAGGTTTAAACACCCCGACATCTCTGTTATGTGCTCTCAATAAAGCGGCAAGACCGCTGGATATAACTGTTTTCCCCACTTCTGTATCTGTTCCTGTTACAAAAAAACCCCTCAAATGATGTGCAGCTCCTTTCCGATTGAATGAAATGATGTCAGCAAATAATCGATATCACTCGCCCTGTGGTCAGCAGTGATGGTTAACCGAATCCTGCTTTCACCTGGCGGTACGGTCGGCGGCCGTATGGCAGGGGCATAAATCCCTTTTTCCTGAAGCTTTTCAGCAAATGTGACCGTTTTACGGGTATCGCCGATGACCACGGGGATAATCGGCGTACGGTCTCCCTTTACCAGGTAGCCCATGTTCTTCAAACTGGTTCTGATCGTCTCGATATAAGAAAACAAAAGCTGCCGTTTCTCCCCGCTGGCTTCAATGATGTTGAAAGCCTCATAAGCCGCCGCACATATGGCTGGCGGAATAGCAGTTTGAAAGATAAATGTTCTGGCATGGTTCAGCAAAAAGTCGATAAAAATCGCCGAACCGGCAGCATAACCTCCTTCCGTGCCAACAGCTTTGCTTAAGGTGCCAACCACAATGTCAGGACAAACGCCAAAGTATTCACTCGTACCTCTTCCTGATTCACCCAAAACACCTGTGGCGTGGGCATCATCAACGATTACGAAAGCATGATATCGTTTGGCAAGTGAGATGAGCTGATCGAGAGGGGCAATCGTGCCATCCATGCTGAATACGCCGTCTGTTACGATAAAACGGCGCTGATAACGCCATGTTTCGTTCAGCTTGTTTTCAAGATCATCCATATCAATATGCCGATAAACAACTGTATCTGCCTTAGACAGGCGGCACCCGTCAATAATACTCGCATGATTGAATTGATCACTTAAAATGACATCTTCCTTATCCGGCAATGATGAAAGGACACCGACATTGGCCAAGTAACCGCTCGAAAACAGTAAAGCTGCTTCCGTCCGTTTAAAGCCGGCAATCTTTTTTTCAAGCTTTTCATGCCAAATGGAATTGCCTGTCGTTAAACGCGAGCCGCTGCTTCCCACCCCAAATTGCTGCAGTGCTTCTTGGGCTGCAGAGATCAAGCGGCTATGGCTTGCGAGTCCTAAATAATTGTTTGAAGACCAGACTGTTTGATTTGTGCCATTCATTTTCCTCTCTGGAATGGGAGCCCCATTCATTGGCTGAAGCTTGCGGTATATGCCGGCTTCCTTCACTCTGTCTAACCGCTCGTTTAACCAGGCGTCAATCTTCAAGGCTGGTAACCTCATGGATCGCTTGTTTCATGATGGCAACCATTTCCTCGAGCTCTTCGGTTGTGCTGGCGAGAGGAGGCAGAAATGCAATCACGTCCCCAAGCGGCCTTGTCAGCATGCCAAGCTCTCGCATCTTTAAGGAAACTTTGTATCCAACCCGCCGATCAGCAGGGTAAGCCTTTTTGGTTTCCTTTGACTGAACGAGCTCTGCGCCGCACATAAAGCCGAGCTGGCGAATATCTCCCACGTGAGGAAGCGTGTACAGATCTTGCAGAAGGAAATGGAGTTTTTCACTTTTTTGCGCTACTTGTTCCACAATGTTTTCAGATTCAAACAATGCCAGATTTTCAAGTGCAACCGCACAGCCGAGCTGATTTCCTGTGTAGGAATGACCATGGAAAAAGGTTTTTTGGTTTTGATAATCATCATAGAATGCCTTATAGATGTCTTCAGCGGCAAACGTAACGGCAATTGGCAAGTAGCCTCCTGTAATGCCTTTGCCGGCAGCCATCAGATCGGGCTGGACATTCTCGTGCTCACACGCAAACATTTTTCCGGTACGGCCAAATCCGGTGGCCACTTCGTCAACAATCATTAAGACATCGTATGTTGTACATAGCTCGCGGACGCCCGCCAAATATCCCTCCGGCATCACGATCATACCGGACGCTCCTTGAACCATTGATTCAATGGAAAGCGCGGCAATTTCCTCATGATGTTCCTCGAGCAGCTGTTCAAGCTCTCGCAGGCACTCGTCACGGCATTCATCCGGATCACCGCTTTCAGAGCGATATACATAAGGAATCGGAGCCTTGTAACTATCGAACATTAACGGCCCGTATACGCGGTGGAACAGTTCAATTGAACCGACACTGACGGCGCCAATCGTATCACCGTGATAGCCATTTTTCATTGCGATGAATGTTTGTTTCTTGGGCTTTCCGATGTTCTTCCAATATTGAAACGCCATTTTTAGGGCGATTTCCATCGCTTCTGCGCCGCTGTCTGAATAAAAGACGCGCGTGAGCTTTGTTGGACTGATATCAATTAATCTTTCGGCAAGCTGCGTTGCAGGAACGTTGGTCATGCCCAATAACGTAGAGTGCGCGATTTTTCCAAGCTGCTTTTTAATCGCGTCATCTAATTCCTTTTTGCGGTGTCCGTGGACATTAAGCCAAACAGAAGAAAACCCGTCATAGTATTCCTTGCCGTTTATGTCTTTGACTTTGATCCCAGCACCGCTTTCGATGATTAAGGGGTTTTCATCATAATCTTTCATTTGGGTAAACGGCAGCCAGAGGTGCTTTTTACTTTTTTCTATCAAATCATGAGTCATGATCTTCCTCCCACTCTATTAAAATAGGCTGCTTCTTCAGAACATGTATGTACGTGTTTACATCGTTGGAGCCATCAATAAAAAAGATGCGGCAGCCCTCTTCTGTCCCGTATTCTTTCATTGCTGTAATACGCTGATAGCCCATTTTTTTACCCGCAACGTAGCCTGTTATGTAATCAGGGTCATCCGACCAGCACAATTCTGCAACGGCGGCCGGGTGCTGGCTGACCTTTGAAGCGAGTGCGAGGGCTTCTTTTATTCTTGGATGTGCCGCTACGTGACAGTGGAGCGCCCATTTTTCAAAATTGGCGTCCTGCCAATCCATTCTGGATACCCGCACCCCTTTTCCTTTTGTTTGGTCAATCCGCTTGCCCGAGTGAATATCAAACACCACCGCTCCCCTGACACCCGACCATTCAGGGATTTGGTCATAGGCTTTTTCAATCACTTCTCGCGGAACGCCCTCTCTTTCCAATAACAAGCGGGCAAGCTTTTGCCCCTCTTCCGGGGAGCTTACTTCATTTGTATGCACTGCCAATGGCTGAATGGTTTTTATCGGTTCATGAACTTCTTCAAATTGAATTTGCATAAAATCAGGTTTTCCTCTTGAATGGGATAATCCTTTTTCTAATAAGGCATTGACTGTACGCTTCATCTCACGGAAAGGAATCAGCCGTTCTCCTCCGGAAATATGCTTTCCGCCGTCTTCATGAGATCCATTCATAGAGGCCCTCATTCTGACACTATAAAATGTTTCATCTTGCATCCCTTCTCGCCCTTTCACTGATAACTGAAGAAAGCGATCGCTTCCGCCCTAAATGTTAACTAAATATAAATTTAGGTTAACAATTAGAATATTATTATTCACGAACGATTCTGTCAATAGGAGAAAGCATTTAGCAGATGGTGAAAAAGAAACAAAAAGACCGTTTTAACGTAAAACGGTCCAGCTTTGATTTCTTATAGCCACTTTTGCAAAAATTGGACAGCTGCATGTCTCATGACTGCCGTTTCGAAATGCCCCGAAGCAGAACGGACCACCTGATAGCACTCAGAAGCTCCCTGTCCAGCATAGACAGCTGTCAATTCTTTTTCGATTTTGCCCACACCCTCAGCCGGCGTTAACCGGTCGTGTTCACCAACAAGGCTTAGGTGCGGGCGCGGCGTGATCAGGCTTTGGATCTCCGATGCGGAAAAATGCTTTGCAAGCGACGGGACATAGTAATAAAAGCCATGCCGGTCTAGATTCTGTGTTTTGATCAGTACGTGATGATCTACTTGGCTGCACAAGTCCACGCACACCTTAATCCGGTCATCAAGCGCCGCTGTCCACCATGCCATCAACCCTCCCATAGACATGCCGATGGTTCCGATTCTGTCAGACAGGACATCAGGACGAGACTGCAAATAATCTAATGCTCTTAAACTGTCATAAATCATCATGCCCCACATCACTCTGCCGGTCAGCAACATTTCTTTGAAAATCTCGCTTTCCGCTTTTCCTCGCCGATCTCCAAATCCCCAATGATCAATTGAAAGAATGCTATACCCGAGAGACGTCAGCTCATGAGCATAAGAAGGCGCTTTTAAATAATCTGCTCCTTCAATCAGTTCATTTTTCCCCCTGTCATACCGGCCGCCATGGGAATGCTGGAACAACACGGCTGGACAAGGTCCTTCTGCTGACTCCGGCTTTACAAAATAAGCAGGCACCTTTTCATATCCGTTTAAATCAAGCAGGAGCGTTTCAATGATATGTCCTTCTCTTTTTTCTATACACAATGCCTCTGCACTGATTGGCCTCTGATCTGGCAAATCTCCAAGCAGCCGAAACAGCTGCTTTCTTTTTTCGTTTTTCATTCCATCCCCCTCCTTATTCGCTTACTTCACATTTACGAGACAGATTGGGTTTCCCCTTTATTTTTCTAAACCACATCAGATCATTTACTAAATATTTAGTAAATATAACGAAATATTCCGAAAATAGTTATTGTAACCGCTTACTTCCATATGATAGTATCAATTTATCAAAAACAGATAAGTTAACATTTTACTAAAAAGATGAGAGGGATACCCATGGTTCGGATTAAAGATATCGCCTTAAAAGCTAATGTTTCCAGTGCAACTGTATCCAGAATTTTAAATGAAGATGAGTCGCTGACAGTTGCAGGTGAAACGAGACAAAGAGTCATCAATATTGCCGAAGAGCTTGGCTATCAAACGGTTGCCAAACGCCGGAAAGCCCGCGGGCAAAAACAGCGGGCCCAGCCGCTGATCGGCGTGCTGAGCTGCCTGTCCCCCGATCAGGAGCGGCAGGATCCTTATTTTTCTTCAATTCGCAAAGGCATTGAAAAAGAATGCTTTGAACAGGAAATTTTCATTACGAATTCGATTCATCTCGGTTCCTTTCAGGAGCATATCTTTCGGGAACTGGATGGTGTTATTGTCATCGGCCGTGTTCATGATGAAGCGGTTAAGCACATCAGCGGAAGGCTGGAGCATGCCGTATTTATTAATCATTCTCCAGATCCGCAAGCATACGATTCGATTGGCATTGATTTTGAATCCGCTTCACGACAGGCAATCGAATACCTTTTCGATCTAGGCTACAAACGGTTAGGCTACATTGGCGGACAGGAAAAAGAGCATACGCTGAAGGACGGACAAAGCATTCGCAGAACCATTGAAGACAAGCGCCTCACCGCCTTTTTGGAGTTTGCCGCCCCCCAGCCTGAGCATGTGCTGGTCGGAGAATACAGCATGCGTGAGGGCTATCGCCTGATGAAGAAAGCAATCGCTCAAGGCAATCTGCCGGAAGCATTCTTTATCGCCAGCGATTCCATGGCGATTGGCGCATTAAAAGCACTCCAGGAAGCCGGATTGCAAGTGCCTCGCGATACAGCGATCGTCAGCTTTAACGGCATTGAAGAAGCTGAGTTTGCCAGCACGCCTTTAACGACGGTGAAGGTATACACAGAGGAAATGGGCCGTACAGGCGTAAAACTGCTGCTCGACCGCCTCAATGGCCGAACGCTTCCCCACCGCGTCACACTGCCCACAACATTAATCGTGAGACAAAGCTGCGGATGTACGGCTAAGGGGGTGACATAAGAAAAGATTCATCACGATGATAAGGAGGAAAAGATGAAACACATATTTGTTTTATTTCTCTCTCTTATTCTGCTTATGCTGCCCGGCTGCTCAGCAGAGAAAAGCTCAGCAGATACCGCAAAACAGACGTTAACCATTTATTCTACAATGTCAACCGACACTGAAAGAGATACGTTCAGAAAATTGGCGGCAGCGTTTGAAAAGGAACACAGTGACATTCGTGTCAGCCTTCATTTCCCAGGCAATGACTATGAAAATATGATGCGTGTGAGAATGGCTGCCAATGACTTGCCCGATCTTTTCGATACACATGGCTGGGGAAAAATCAGGTACGGAGAATATACCGCCGATCTCCGTGAGATGGAATGGACTCAAAACCTTGACCCAAATTTAAACAGCATCCTCAAAAATAAGAATGGAAAGGTGTATGGCTATCCGATCAATCAGGCAAAAGACGGTTTGGCGTATAACCGTAATATTTTAAACCGTTACGGCATTGATCCGCCGGAAACCATGGATGACTTTATGAAAGCGCTGAGAACGATTAAAGAAAAGAGTAAGGGAAAGATTGTGCCCTTCTGGTTTGCTGGATATGACAAAAGCTCATTCGCCCAATATTACGACCAATTCGCTACACCTCTTCTCATCACAGATCCTGCCCATAATGAAACAAAACAGCTCATCAACGGTACTTTTCAATGGAGCAAATTCACTTATTTATCAGAGATCCTTAAACAAATGCAGAAAGAAAAACTAATCAATATTGACGCTGTAACTGCAAAAAAATCACAGCTCATTGAATTAATGGCCCAAAACAAAATCGCCTTTACGATGCAAGGCGGCACACTCGGCCAAGACGTTGCCCAGATCAATCCGAACGTCAAGGTCGGCATTATCCCGACACCTGCCATACATGCCGATGATGACCCAATATGGATCGGCGGGGAACGCTATACGCTTGCAGCATGGAAAGATTCGCCTCACTTAAAAGAGGCAAAAGAATTTATCGCATTTATGGCCCGTCCCGCAAATGCCAAACAAATGGCTGAGGCCACGTCGCTTCCTTCGGGTCTGACTCATGTAAAAGCTGATATTTTTTACGCAAACGATTATGAGTATTATCAAGATGTCAAAGTCGAGCCTTACTTCGATCGGTTATACCTGCCAAACGGAATGTGGGATGTCCTTGGCACGGTCGGGCAGGAGCTTGCGGCTGACATTTTGACGCCTCAAGAGATTTCGAAAAAGCTGGGCAGAGAATACAAACGACTTCGGGAGCAATCGGAAACACAGGGAGCTGAAGAACAATGAGTGAGATCGCAAGGGACGTTCATGTGAAACAGGTTAAGCCAAAAAAGCAGTCCTCACTTTGGTGGATGTATATTCCTGCTTTGCTCTCCGTACTGGTCTTTATGATTTATCCGTTTGTGAAAGGCGCATTGATCACCTTTACAAACTGGAACGGCTTTTCACAAGTCTACCAATGGGTGGGATTCGCGCAATATGAAAGGCTGTTTTCTGATCCTGACACCTGGCACATCTTAAAAAACACACTGCTTTACGGGCTCGGCAGCACCTTTTTTCAGAATGTGGTTGGACTCTTGTACGCCCTGCTATTGAATCAAAGCATCAAAATGAAAGCGATAACTAGAACAATTGTGTATTTGCCGGTCATGATCAGCCCGCTCATTATGGGCTACATTTGGTACTTTTTCTTCTCCTACGACGGAGGCGCGCTCAACGATTTACTGGGTGTATTCGGCATCAGCCCGATCAATGCGCTCGCCAGTCCATCACTCAATCCATGGATCATTGTCATGATTAACACCTATCAATATGTCGGGATTGCTATGGTTGTCTACTTAGCAGGCCTGCAAAGCATTCCAAAAGACTACTATGAAGCGGCGCAAATGGATGGAGCGAAACAAGGGCAGCAGTTTTTCACGATCACGCTGCCGCTGTTAATGCCCTCAATCACGATTAATATGGTGATCAACATTATCGGAGGCTTAAAGCTGTTTGACGTCATTATCGCGCTCACCGCAGGGGGGCCCGGAAATGCGTCGCAGTCCATGTCCACATTTATGTATGATTTGTACTTCAAACGGCAGGATGCCGGTTATGCCGCAACCCAAGGCATATTTATGGCATTTGTCATTTTGATCATCAGCTTTTGTGCGCTAGCGTACTTTAAAAGAAAGGAGACGGAAATGTCATGAAAACCGCCCGTTCAAAAAACATGCGGATCATTACGATTCTTGCCGCCATTGTCGCCTGTGCGCATTTCATTCCTTTTTACATCCTGCTGACCACTTCATTAAAAGCAAAAGGGGACTACAGTTCGAAATGGCTGTTTCCAGCCGACATCTCCTTTCACAATTTTTCAGACGCATGGGAGCGCGCTTCGCTCGGAAACTCTTTTATGAACACCATCATCATCACTGTTTTTTCTGCCTTGTTATTGATCGTATTCGGCTCACTTGCCGCCTACCCTCTTGCCCGGCGGGAAACGAAGCTGAATAAAGCCGTTTTTGCCCTGTTGATTTCCATTATGATCATCCCTCCATTAACGTCCATGGTGCCTTTGTACCGGATGGTCGTGGACGCCGGAATGGTCAATACACACGCTATCGCCATTTTGATCAATACAGCCGCTTATATGCCGTTAACCGTATTCTTGTATTCAGGCTTTATCCGTTCGACCATTCCAAAAGAGCTTGAGGAAGCCGCAAGAATTGACGGCGCAGGCATGCTGAAAATCTTTTTTACGATCGTGTTTCCTCTGCTGAAGCCGATCACTGCGACAATCTGTATTATTTCCTGTGTCTTCATATGGAACGACTATCAATTCGCCATTTTCTTTTTACAAGATCAAAAGGTACAGACATTAACAGTTGCCATGGCAGGTTTTTTCGGAGAAAACGCCAACAACCTGCATTTAGTTGCCGCAGCCGCGCTCATGGCGATGCTGCCGATGGTTATTCTGTTTTTGGCGCTGCAAAAATACTTTATTGCCGGCCTGTCATCCGGAGCGGTAAAGGGATAACATTAAGGAGGAAGCATTATGAAAAAAATCACATTTATCGGTGCAGGAAGCACCATCTTCGCGAAAAATGTTTTGGGAGACTGCTTATTAACAGAAGCGCTGAATGGATTTGAATTCGCCCTATATGACATTGATCCAAAACGCCTGCGGGAATCCCAGCTCATGCTTGAAAATCTGAGAGACCGCTATAATCCGAGCGTTGCCATCAACAGCTACGATGACAGAAAACTAGCCTTGCAGAACGCAAGCTATGTCATCAATGCGATCCAGGTTGGCGGATATAAACCAAGCACAGTCATCGATTTCGAGATTCCCAAACGGTACGGGCTGCGTCAGACGATTGCCGACACAGTCGGAATCGGCGGGATCTTTAGATCACTCAGAACAATCCCGGTCTTATTTGATATCGCAAAAGATATGGAGGAAATGTGCCCGGATGCGTGGTTTTTAAATTATACAAATCCAATGGCCACTCTTACAGGCGCCATGCTCCGCTATACGAATATCAAAACAATCGGGCTTTGCCACAGTGTTCAAGTGTGCACGAAGGATTTATTCAAATCTCTCGGAATGGAGCATGATGGAATCGAGGAACGCATCGCAGGAATCAATCATATGGCCTGGCTTTTGGAAGTCAAAAAAGATGGTGCAGATCTCTATCCGGAAATTAAAAGAAGAGCAAAAGAAAAACAAAAAACAAAGCATCATGATATGGTGCGGTTTGAATTGATGGATAAGTTCGGCTATTATGTGACGGAATCCTCCGAACACAACGCAGAATACCACCCTTACTTTATTAAACGGAATTATCCCGAGCTGATCAGCGAGCTGCAAATCCCGCTTGACGAATATCCGAGAAGATGCGTGAAACAGATTCAAAATTGGGAGAAAATGCGGGATGATATCGTCAACAATAAAAACCTTACGCATGAACGTTCAAAGGAATACGGTTCGAGAATTATAGAAGCAATGGAAACAAACGAGCCGTTCACCTTCGGGGGAAACGTCTTGAATACAGGACTGATTACCAATCTGCCTTCAAAAGCGGTTGTAGAAGTGACATGTGTCGCTGACAGAAAAAAAATTACGCCGTGCTTCGCCGGCGAACTGCCTGAGCAGCTTGCAGCCTTAAACCGGACCAATATTAATACACAGCTGATGACAATTGAAGCCGCTGTTACACAGAAAAAAGAAGCGGTCTATCAAGCTGCAATGCTTGATCCGCATACAAGCGCGGAGCTTTCCTTGAATGACATCATCTCCATGTGTGACGACTTATTTGAAGCCCACGGTGATTGGCTGCCGGAATACAAATAAAAAAACTAGGGACCGCTTCCCCTAGTTTTTTGGTTTTGTTTCGCCTTCCCAGGCCATCATGCCGCCTTCAACATTGACTGTTTTAAAGCCTTGCTCATCCAAATACCTGCAGACATTCATGCTGCGCATTCCTGAGCGGCAGATAAACACGTACTCTTTGTCTTTATCAAGGGTATCCATTTTTTCAGGAATATCTCCCATGCGAATATGAACAGCTTGCGGGATCATGCCTTCCGCAACTTCTTCATCTTCTCTTACATCAATTAAATATAATTCTTCGTCCGCCTCAATTTTTTCTTTCAAAGCGGCTGTGCTGATTTCTTTTATTTCCAAAGAAAACACTCCCATTCACAATAATCATGTTCAGTATATCAAAGTCAGCCTGACGATTGCTATTCAGAGACTGATGAAAAAAATCCCCTTTTGGCAAAGGGGATTTTTTCTAGGCTTAGTTTGCCACAATATTGACGAGCTTACCAGGCACCGCGATGATTTTTCGAATCGTTTTGCCTTCAAGCTGCTCTTTGACCTTTTCATCTGCTTGAGCAAGCTGTTCCAGCTGTTCTTTCGTCGCATCGGCAGGAACCTGTAATTTCGCTTTTACTTTTCCGTTCAGCTGAACAACGATTTCAACTTCATCATCCACAAGTTTCGTTTCGTCATATACAGGCCAAGCTTCGTATGCAATCGTGCCGGAATGGCCAAGCTTCTCCCAAAGCTCCTCCGCTAAGTGAGGCGCGACAGGAGAAAGAAGCTTCACAAAACCTTCCATATATTCTTTCGGCAGCTCTGCTGCTTTATACGCTTCATTAATAAAGACCATCAGCTGGGAAATACCCGTGTTGAAACGAAGGCCTTCATAATGGTCTGTCACTTTCATGACTGTTTCATGATACACACGCTCTAAAGTTTCACCGGCGCCTTCAACGATTTTGCCATTTAGCTCACCATTGTCTTCAACAAACAGGCGCCATACGCGATCTAGGAAGCGGCGCGCGCCGTCTAAGCCTGATTCAGACCAGGCAATTGAAGCATCAAGCGGTCCCATGAACATTTCGTACAATCTCAGTGTATCAGCGCCGTGAGAAGCAACAATTTCGTCAGGGTTGACAACATTCCCTTTAGATTTACTCATTTTTTCGTTGTTTTCGCCGAGAATCATTCCTTGATTGTACAGCTTTTGGAACGGTTCTTTCGTCGGCACTACACCGATATCATAAAGGAACTTATGCCAGAAGCGGGCATACAGAAGATGAAGCACGGCATGTTCTGCACCGCCGATATACATATCAACCGGAAGCCATTTTTCCAATTTCTCTGGTGATGCCAGCTGATCCGGATTGCGCGGATCAATATAGCGCAAGAAATACCAGCAGCTTCCCGCCCATTGCGGCATTGTGTTCGTTTCTCTTCTTCCTTTTTTCCCTGTTTCAGGGTCTGTGACTTCCACCCACTCTTTAATGTTCGCAAGCGGTGATTCGCCTGTTCCGCTCGGTTTGATTTCATCCGTTTTCGGTAAAATCAGCGGCAGCTCCTCTTCCGGCACAGCCGTGGATGTTCCGTCTTCCCAATGAATGACCGGAATCGGCTCACCCCAATAACGCTGGCGGCTGAAGAGCCAGTCGCGCAGACGGTACGTCACTTTCTTCTCACCGTTTTTCGTTTCTTCCAGCCAAGCGATCACTTTCTCAATCGCTTCCTGCTTGTTAAGGCCGTTCAGGAAATTAGAGTTCACATGCTCGCCATCGCCAGTGTACGCTGCTTCCTCAACGTTTCCGCCTTTCACGACTTCCTTCACCGGAAGGCCGAATGTTTTAGCGAATTCAAAATCACGCTCATCGTGACCAGGAACAGCCATGACAGCACCTGTTCCGTATGAAGCAAGAACATAATCCGCAATCCAGATCGGCAATTTTTCTCCGTTTACAGGATTGATCGCATAAGCTCCGGTAAAAACGCCTGTCTTCGTTTTCGCAAGATCCGTACGCTCAAGATCACTCTTAGATTGAATTTCTTTAATATATGCTTCAACAGCTTCTTTCTGCTCTGCTGTTGTGATCTTTTCCACCAATGCATGCTCTGGGGCAAGTACAGTGTATGTAGCGCCAAACAGCGTATCTGGTCTTGTCGTAAACACTGTAAAGGATTCATCATGTCCATCTATAGCAAAATGAACGTGGGCGCCTTCTGAACGGCCGATCCAGTTGCGCTGCATATCTTTAATGCTTTCCGGCCAGTCAAGCTCTTCCAAGTCTTCAAGAAGCCTGTCCGCATATGCTGTAATTTTCAGCATCCACTGCTTCATTGGGCGTCTTTCAACCGGATGGCCGCCGCGTTCGCTCTTGCCGTCAATGACTTCTTCGTTGGCAAGAACCGTTCCAAGTGCAGGGCACCAGTTTACAGGCACTTCGTCAACGTAAGCAAGGCCTTTTTCGTACAGCTTTAAGAAAATCCATTGCGTCCATTTATAGTATTCAGGATCAGTCGTATTGATTTCACGATCCCAGTCATATGAGAAGCCAAGCGACTGAATTTGGCGGCGGAAATTATCGATATTCTGCTTCGTAAACACAGCAGGGTCATTCCCTGTATCAAGCGCGTATTGTTCTGCCGGCAGGCCAAATGCGTCCCAGCCCATTGGATGAAGAACATCATAGCCCTGCATGCGCTTCATGCGGGATAGGATATCCGTGGCTGTGTATCCTTCAGGATGGCCGACATGCAATCCCGCTCCAGACGGATAAGGGAACATGTCCAGCGCGTAAAATTTTTGTTTTTCATTATGATCAAGAGTGGCAAATGTTTTGTTTTCAAGCCAATATGTTTGCCATTTCTTTTCTATCTCTTTGTGCTGAAAACTCAAAGTAAAAACCTCCTTCTGATTGAATACGGCGTGTATGGTTCAAGTATTGACGGGAAGGAGAGAATTATATTCAGAATATTCCCAAACTAAAAAAAACTCCCTCATCCCAAAAAGGGACGAGAGACTTTCGTTTTCCCGCGGTACCACCCTCGTTAGCGCGGCATTCGCCGCACTCACTTGATACTTTTAACGCAGTTATGCGTCAGCGGCTTTTCACCGCTGCAACTCTGAGGTGAGTTCAGAAACAAACTTGATTGACTTTCACCAGCCGTCAACTCTCTGCAACAATATCTGCTTCTTACTGCTCCTCTTCATTGTTCTTATCGCAACCGTAATCTTAACTGTATTTTATAGAATTCTGTTCATAAGTGCAAGCAGGTTTGTATACAATGGGAATGTACCCTGAACGGGCGGAGATTGAGGACAATTATTCGGGTGGAGTTTTGGTTTGACGTTTGGACTCGGCCGGTTCGCCGCCGCTGTTCAGTTCTCTTACAAAGTCAAAACTTCTGAGAACAGCTTCACCGCCGTAGCCTGAGATAATGGATAAGATGACAAGTTGAATTCCTGAATCGGGGTCAGCGGATAATACAAGTAAAATGGAAGCCGTCATGCCGATAAACCAATCTTCCAAAAATCCAAGGTAGATAAACCGCTTCGTCATTCTGGGCTTCTCCAGCCTGCCTCTCTTTTTCACATGACCGAGAATCCCCATGATTCCTCCAATTACACAAGCAATGAGTACCTGATGCAGCATCTTCATCATCACCTTCCTAAAGCCCTTATTTCGTAAAGCGACTTCAGGCCATCCAGCCCCCTTAAACGATTCCGATGATTTTCGATATCTACATACTGGCAAATCTGAAAAAGCTTGTTTCTTCCATTATATGTGAACACATGATCGGTAAGCTTGATGCATTAGATTCATTTTTCACCCAGTGACATTGACCTAGTCACTTATTAAGCTTATACAATATTCTTCCGTTCATATGTTCAATCTCTGTTCTTATTTTTAGTGTATACGAGGACAAGCCCGAATGACAAACAACAAACTGCGCTTGCTTGAATCAGAACATGTGTTGTGCTACGGTTACTGTAGAATTCATTAAAAAAAGGGGAATACCAGGCTTTCGCGCAGTTAGCAGACAGCCTAAGGGGGATTTATATGGCTAGTTTTCAATCATTTGGAGTACAAGGACAGATGGAAGTCATCAAAAAAGCGCTTGATCACGCGCGGGTCGGTGTGGTGATTACGGATCCCGCACTTGAGGACAACCCTATTGTCTACGTCAATCAAGGCTTTGTTCAAATGAC
This sequence comes from Bacillus sp. N13C7, assembly GCF_026790065.1. Classification (GTDB taxonomy): domain Bacteria; phylum Bacillota; class Bacilli; order Bacillales; family Bacillaceae; genus Bacillus. Next base: position 385,373 of record NZ_JALAMO010000001.1, read on the forward strand.
CGGCTTTGAAGCTGAGGAGATTTTAGGAAAGAACTGCCGCTTCTTACAGGGGAAACACACAGACCCCGCTGAAGTATCCAACATCAGAACCGCACTGCAAAATAAAGAGCCGGTTACTGCACAGATCCAAAACTACAAAAAAGACGGAACAATGTTCTGGAATGAATTAAATATTGATCCGCTCGAGATCGAAGGCAAGACCTATTTTGTTGGAATTCAAAAAGACATCACCCAGCAAAAAGAGTATGAAAAGCTTCTAGAGGATTCCCTCACTGAAATAACTGCACTTTCAACGCCGATTGTCCCGATTCGCAACGGCATTTCGGCTCTTCCGCTGATCGGCAACCTGACAGAGGAACGATTTAATTCCATCGTCTGCACATTGACGAATATCTTATCAACATCCAAGGACGATTATTTAATCATTGATTTATCAGGATTGGCACAAGTAAATGAACAAACCGCCGACCAGATTTTCAAGCTGAGCCATTTGCTGAAATTGACCGGAACTGAACTAATCATTACCGGCATTAAGCCTGAATTAGCCATGAAAATGAATAAACTGGATGCCAATTTTTCATCGCTGAAAACATATTCAAATGTAAAGGATGCCGTTAACGTGCTCCCGATAATGTAAAAAGATCCCGCTCATCCGGCGGGATCTTTTATTATGAAGACATTGATGCCTGCTTATTTGTTTCTTTAGCCGCTTTTATCCGTTTGTCATAGAAAAGCGTTGTGGCAATACTGATCATCAGCAAAACCAAAAGAGATAAAACAAGTGCACGGATGCCGTAATGGTCGACAAGCACCCCTCCGAACAGCGGACCAATCATTCTGCCGCCTGTCGCCGCGCTGTTGACAAAGCCTTGATAAAATCCTTCTTTCCCTTTGGGGGCAAGCTGGTTGGCAATCGTCGGCACCGCAGGCCAAACAAGCATTTCCCCGATGGTCAGAATCACCATCGCAGCCAGAAACATGGGAAATTGCTTTGCCGTCAGCAGCATGCAGTAAGACACAATAAAAATGATAAAACCGATGACCATTTGCGCTTTCAGGGACTCCGCCCATTTTTTCACCACAAAGCTGACAAGCGGCTGGCCAAGCACAATTAAAATTCCGTTAACCGTCCACAGCACACTGTATAAGGAAAGAGAGATTCCAATGCTTTGTGTGTACGAAGCAATCGTGGTAGACCACTGAGAATAGGCCAGCCATCCAAGCACATAGCCGCTGCTTAATATAATGAGTGCAGCAAATTTTGCTTTGCTGTTTACAGCATCATAATCAAGCACAGACGTTTGAGACGCATCTTTCGTCTGAATATTTCGAAATCCGAAATATACGATAAAGAAAAAGACCAGATACAAAGCAGCATTCGCCAAAAATACATATGAAAACGAGAATGACGCCACGACACCGCCAAGCGCTGAACCGACCGCCACACCCGCATTTTGCGCGACATAAATCGCATTAAATGCCTTCCTTCCGCCTTCAGGCCATACCGATCCCGCCATTGCGTAGCTGGCCGGAAAAACAACACCAGAACCAAAGCCCACAATCGTCAGCAGTATAATATAGGCCGGCCAATCATGAAAAAAGACAAGGCCCATCAAGCTTGCCAACGTAATCGCAATCCCAAGCATAATCGATTTAAAGCCGCCGATTTTATCAAACAAAAAACCGCCGCATAAGTTTCCAGCCACACTGGCACCTGAATTCAGCATGAGGACAAGCCCCGCTACGGTTAATGACTTTCCTAAATGATTGTGGATATAAATCGTATTCAGCGGCCATAAAAAAGAAGCACCCGTCACATTAATAAACATTCCAATAATTAAAATTTTAAGAGCACGCGGCATACTCATCCCCCTTTCTTCCCTAAAAAAGCTCATGAAAAAAACGAAACCTAAAACGGCTCCGTACAAATCCAGTTATCATAGCACATTCATTCTATCTGTCTAGTTCACATTTTTCAACTGATGAGCGTGAAAAAATCTAACATCTGTAGAGAAGGAGATTATTACCCATCCCCTCCTAAACAATCATTAATTTATAATAAGCTTTCTCTTTTTACCTAAGACATGAAATAACAAATAACCAACAACATTAAATAAGGCAACCATGATAATCCACCCTGCATTCAACCTTCTCTGATGGTGAGCATTAAGCATTGCCCACACGAAAAATAAAATCCAATATATAAGTACGCCAATATGTAAGATGGTATCGGCAAGCGGTCTATAACTTATACGGGTTAAATTCAAATCCCAATTTTCATTTCCTTGGCTATATCCTACAAAACTAACAACTGATGAACTCGTTGTCCAAATATTTTTACTGACATGGAAATCCGGTTTTAGATTTTGGAATTCTTCATTGGAAGTCACGGATTTTATTTTTTGATGATCCATTAGAAAAATTTCATAAACACTTGGGTTGTTTTCAACCAAGTCTTTCATATAGTTCTCATTATCGGTGGTAATTTCTTCTTGCCTTCCTAAATGATTGAGAATAATAGACATTATGTAATCTTCTCGCATTCTGTCCTTTTTGACTTCATTCACGTATATGAGCCCAAAGAGTGTCATACTGACGACAAGAAATGCAAAAGCTGCATAAAGTAGCTTTTTGGCGAATATATTTTTCACTTGAAATAATCCAGAGACAACTGATTTCATTTCATTTGTTCCTCCGAAACGATCAATTGCGGTGGCAATCGCTTCTTTCTCTGACTTCCCCTCCGCCATCAATTCATAGACAGCTTCCAGCAGATGACTTTTCATTTCCGCTTTCAGTTCATTTATTTCTTTACGGCTTCCGACAGTTTTTGAATAAACTGAATCTACAAACATATCGATTTGTCTCATTCATCTATCCCTCCTTCTAAAAAGGTATCAATCATTTTTTTTACAAACTCCCATTCCAGCCGCTTGTCTTCATATCCCACTAATCCTAATGCAGTAAGTTTATAGTACTTTCTTCTGCCCCCCGGCCCCTGTTCATCCCCCCAATATGATTCAATCCATTTATTTTTTTCTAGCCGTTTTAATGATAAATATAGAGTTCCTTCTTTTAATTCAAATTGATTATTGCTTTTGTCGCGAACTAATTTAGCTAATTCATACCCATACATATCCCTGCTGTGCAAAAGGGATAGAATGATTAAATCAATATGGCCTTTTAGCACCTCTTTATTAATTTCCAAAATTTACGCCTCCTTCCCAACTATAATTCACATTACTCTATAATACAAGGTATTTATTTTTAAAAAACACTAGAAATTACAAAAATTCTAGTGTTTTTTATCATAATTACTTTACAACGATGATTTAATAACCTTCTTATAATAAACAACTGACAGAAAACCAAAAATCGAATAGAGCGCAGTATATAACACCATCACCACGATCATCGGCGTCCACACCTCTGATCCGAATAAGAACCAGCCGGATTGGACGGCGAAGTAGCTGTGGAAAAGGCCGACAACCAGCGGAATGCCAAAGTTGTACATTTGTTTGATGCGTATCCCCTTTATCAGGTCCCCCTGCGTAAAACCAAGTTTTCTCAAAATCGTATAATTCGGTTTCTCATCTTCACTTTCACCCATTTGTTTAAAATAAAGGATACATCCTGATGTAATCAAGAACGTTAGTCCTAAGAAGCCGACGATAAACATCACGAGACCAAACAGAGATTTTTGCGCAATGCTTGTATCCATTCTTGATAAATGCTCGTTTTTCTTGTTCACCTGTTGAAAAAGCTCATTTGCTTTTTCAAGCTGGTCTTCATGCTTCACATTGATGCCAATAAATTCAGATTGCGCGAGCTGAATGCGGGGGTCTTTATCTTGGTTCAGCCGCTTAAACAAGCTGTCATCCACAATGACAGCGGGCATGCCCCCGCTTGTAAACGTGTAGGATACAAGAAACTCTTCTCTTAATCCTTTATAGTGTAATGGTTGCGTCTCATGCTTGCTTTTGACTTTGATCACACCCGAGTCTTTAAAAACCATTATTTTTTGCAGCAAGTCGGTGTATCCTGAGAAAACGGCATCTCCAGCCTCCACATCGACTCCTTTTACTTCTTTGTCGCTGACAACAGCAAGCTGCATGTTGCTAGGATCCCCCTGCATCTCTTTCGGAGTTCCATCCATGATATTTGCAATGTCAACATTTGCTTGCAGGACAGGGGTCACTTTTTTTACAAATGGGATGTTACGATCAATCAAACTGCTCTCAAATCGTTTGGCATCATTCTCATTCATGAATGAAAAATCAGCCGCTACATTTTGTTCAGCCGTTTTTTCTGCCGAGTAATACGAAATATAAGCGAGCGATAACAGCCCGATAGCGAGTGCTGAAACGGTTGTAATAATCGTCAGCAGCAACGCGTTCGATTTCATTCTGAACATGATTGATGACAGTGACAGGACCTCGGAAATATTTAAATAGCCGCCCTTGCTTTTTCGAATGATGTTCGAGATAAACGTAACCGATCCTCTATAAAAGAGAAACGTCCCGATTATTACGGTGCCCAGGATGAAGCTCATCGCAGCAAACAGTTCATTAATGGTCTTAAATTTTCCGCCGAACAGCTCAGAAGACACATAGTATCCTGTCAAAATCAGCACAATGCCTAAAGCGCCGACCAGCATCTGAAAAAATGATATTCTCTTCACTTTATCTTCAGTAGAAGACGCCACTTTAAACAAAGATAAAATACTCTGGTTTTTGATAAACGTATAATTCATGATCATAATCAAAAGATAAATGCCGCAGAACACAATGATCGTTTGGATCAAGGCTTGCCCGGAAAAATGCAGTTTCGCATCAGCTTCGACATCCACAATTTTGAACAGAATCATCAGGACAAGCTTCGATATCGAAAACCCAGCTACTACCCCGATCGCTAAAGAACCGAAATACAGCATGATATTTTCTGCACTTAAGATGCGAAAGATTTTATGCTTCGTCATTCCGATTAATTGAAACAATCCGATTTCTTTACTCCGTCTCTTAATAAAAATGGTATTGGCATATAAAATGAAGATCGCCACTACAGCGACAAGCAAAATCGAGGCGGTTTTAATGGCCGCGGCTCCCTTGATTGAAGCCTTCACTTCGTTAATCGCAGGGTCATATTGCAGTGTGACAAAAGCGAAATAAAGCGCCACGCTAAAGATGAGCGCAAACACATACAGATAGTAATTCCGAAGATTTTTTTTCAGATTTCGCAGGATGAGCTGATTAATGTTCATGCTGCACCCCGCCTAACACGCCTTGCGTTTTCATGATATCCTGGAAAAACGTCTGCCTGTCTTGCCCCCCTTTATTCAGCTGCGTATACATGAGCCCATCCTTAATAAAAATGACTCTGCCGCAGTAGCTGGCCGCGACAGGATCATGGGTGACCATAATAATCGTGGCGTTGCGTTTTTGATTGAGTTGGCTCAGCTTGTTTAATAGATCGGAGGCCGATTTTGAATCAAGCGCGCCGGTCGGTTCATCAGCGAAGATAATGCTCGGGTCATGAATAAACGCTCTCCCGGCCGATGTTCTCTGCTTCTGGCCGCCGGAAATTTCATTCGGATACTTATCCCGCAATTCATAAATTCCCAGTTCCTTTGCAACTTCCTCAAACTTGCGATTGGCTTCTTTTTTTGATAGTTTCGTGATCGATAAAGGCAGAAGAATATTCTCTTTCACGGTCAATGTGTCTAACAAATTGTAGTCTTGAAAGATAAAGCCTAAATGCTGTTTTCTAAATTCAGCGAGCTGCTTTTCCTTCATAGAAGTCATTTCGTTTCCGTTAATGTTGATTGTTCCGTGACTGACCTGATCAATCGAAGACAGTACGTTAAGCAAGGTGGTTTTGCCAGAACCGGAGGCACCCATAATACTGACGAATTCACCCTTTTCAATGTGTATATCGATGCCCTTCAGCACTTCTTGTTTATTCAGCTTGTTACCATAGCTTTTTCGAATTTTATTCGCTTCTAAAATTATCATTTCCGCAGTCTCCTTTGTATTGGATAATGTTATTATAAAAAGGATTGCCGGGCTTTTCCTTCGATTAGGCGAACAAAAAAGAAAAGCATGTGACATTTTCGTCACACGCTTATGACACGTTCGAATTGATTCCGCTTTGGGAAGGTTAAAGTAAAAACTGTCCCCGCACCGAACTCCGATTGCACATCAATATGGATCAATAACGGCTTCGCTGCTTTTTTCGCGAGGTACAGCCCCATGCCAGTGGACGCTTGATCATGGTGGTTCGTTGTGGATGTAAATCCTTTATCAAAAATACGCGGCATATCTTTTGGCGCAATGCCCCTGCCGAAGTCTCTCACTTCGAGGTGCGTCCGCTCTCCTTTTTGAAAGCTTTTGATTTCAATTTCAGAAGCTTCACTGTATTTCACTGCGTTTGTCAGCAGCTGCCTGATGATAAACGCCAGCCATTTTGCATCGCTCAGCACTTCCTCAGCCTCCAGCTGAATATCAAAGCCGATCCCTTTTTGAATACACCACGATTGTAAGTCTTTAATCTCCTTGAAAATCAAAGTCCGTAGCTTGATACATTCTACAGACAGATCATTTCCAATAAATGACATGCGTTTTTGATGAAGCTGCTGATCAAGAAGCAGGTGAATACGAAGCCATTCATATGACAGCTGGGATTTTAACGCTTGATCTTCCATTCTGTCGATGAGTAAATGCATTGCTGTTAATGGGGTTTTGACCTCATGAATCCATGCCAGCAGCTCATCTTTTTCATTTTCTAATGCCAAGCGATGCCGGGCTGCGGTTTGCTTCAAGTGTTCCGTTTGCCCGGTAATGCTGCGTTCAACCATTGATTCAAACGGCGTTTCCGGTTCATTTATCGCTGTCACATCAAGATTGTTTTCCCATGTTTTCAGGCTTTTATAAAACGCCGTTTCTTTCCGATAACGAAGCCAAAGGAATATCGCAAAAAATAAAACACACAAATATACCATATAGAGAACATTTTCAAATGAAATGGATGGATCAACAAAAGCAATGAACAACATCAAAACCTGCTGAAACAAAAATGCGGCAATCCAGCTACGCCTTTCGGTAAGGAATGCTTTAATCATAGAAATGGTCCTTTTCCTTCGCCATGTAGCCTTGGCCGACCTTTGTCTCGATATATGCGCCAAGCTGCAGGTCATCCAGTTTTTTTCGCAGGCGATTGACATTGACAGTCAACGTATTATCACTCACAAAACGCTCATCATTCCACAAGCTTCTAATCAGCTCTTCCCGGCTGACAATCTTGTTTTTATGTTCTATCAATTGTTTTAAAATGAACATTTCATTTTTCGTCAGTTCAACAGAGCCCTTGTCATTGCTGACGAGGTTCTGCTCTGCGTCTATGGCAGCCCCGCACCATGTTTTGATCGTGCTCGGCTCCGTATTATAATGATGCACACGCCGGAAAATCGCTTGGATTTTCGCAATCAGCACATCAAAGTGAAATGGCTTTTGAATAAAGTCATCTGCTCCGAGCTGCATAGACATCACCATATCCGCAGGATGATCACGGGAGGATAAAAAGAGAATCGGAACATTTGACCGGGAGCGGATCAGCCGGCACCAATGAAAGCCGTCAAATTTAGGCAGCTGTACATCGATAATGACACAATCAGGCTTAACCGCCGCAAATTCCTGTAGCACTTGACTGAAATCCTGAATGCCATATACATCATAGGACCATCCCGTTAAACGATCCTTCATTTCATGAAACAGCGATTCATCATCTTCAATCAGCAAAAGTTTAAACAATCGACTCACCGCACTTTTTCCTTTTTTATCAAGTGTATAGCAAAACGCCATTATGCGCTATAGAGAAAGCCGGCTGTCTCAGCCGGCTCGTACACATTATAATTCTCTTCTCAACGCTGTCAGCACGTTGGTTTTGGTTGCTTTTCTAGCCGGGTTCATGCCGGAAATGACCGCAACCCCTCCGCAAATCACAACGGCTATGCTGACAAGGCTGACCGGGATGTAGGAGAAAGTGTAATTCAAATCGCCCGCATCGCCCCCGCTTGTCGCCGCAAGAATCATCGGAACAGCCAGGTTAACAAGGTAGCTTACGCCGTAAGAAATGATAATCCCAATCACACAGCCTAAAATCCCGATATACGCGCTCTCCATTAAGAACATTCGGCGAATGATAGACGGACTCGCCCCAATCGCTTTCATGATGCCGATCTCTTGCGTTCTTTCTGTAACCGCCATCGTCATTGTGTTAAAAATGCCGATCGCTGAGATGATAACCGCGATACATCCGACGAAGATCAGTCCGATTTTGAAGACCATGAAGAAGGTGTTAGCTCCCTCAAGCTCGGTAGTCACTGAAGTGACATAGTAACCGTCATCTGTTAGATCATTTGTCAGCTGTTCCACATTCTCAAATTTATCAGCAAATACGCCAATGTTTGTTTCAACATTCCCGCCTTCGAAGTCCAAAAATTCCGAAAAGTCTTTTTTGAATTGATCACTGATGAAGATGTTCGAGTCCTCCATCCAATCTTGAGATGGTTTTTTTGTAATACCGACAATTTTAAAGTCATATGTTTTTGTTTTTGTAACATCCCCTGTTTTAGGATCTGTCTTCGATACACTTAGTTCAATTGTTTTGTTCAGAATATCTTTCGTATAGCCCTTTGGTTCTTTTATATCTTCTGGATTTCCTTTTGCTTCTTCGATTTTTTTGTTATATTCTTCCGATTCTTTTTTCGTCAATAATCTCTTTGCGAAGTCGTATCCTACTACGATTTCATTTTCCGACTTTGCGACTCTACCCTTTTCCAATTCCATATTGGCCTTTAATTCATCATTCATATTGGTAAAAATGAGATTAGAGCTTTCATTTGTTCGATTGCCTAACGTAGCTTTGTTTGGTTCATATACTTGCGTTCTTTCTACAACTGACCTTACGTGATCATACTTCTCTAAATCAGCTTTTTTAATCGGCTTGTCCCCTTCCTTGCCCATTACACTGACTTTTGTTACAATCTGCTGGCTCATTGTCATATCTGTAATCGTCTTTTGAATCCCAAATCCAACCGATGACAGCACGACCAAAAACGCACACGCCATTGTTGTCGCCAGAATCGTCATAAAGACGCGAAGCCTGTTTTTCTTCATATTTCTTCTGATAAAATGGACCTGATCCTTAAACCTCAACGGTAATTCCCCCTTTTAGCACACCATCATGAAGCTGAAATTTTGAATGCCCGATAGAAGCGACTTCATCATCGTGAGTAATGATCACAAATGTAATGCCACGCTCGCGATTCAGCTGCTGGATCAATTCCAGCACTTCATGTTCCGTTTCTGAATCAAGGCTTCCCGTCGGCTCATCCGCTAAGATAATCGAAGGATTTAAAATCAAGGCCCGGGCAATACTGACACGCTGCTGCTGGCCGCCTGACAGTTCATTCGGATAATGAGCGGCGTGATTTTCCAGACCGACGCGTTTCAGCATATCCTGCACCTTTTGCTTTCGCTCGGACGGTTTGATCCCTTTTAACGCCAGCGGCATTTCAACATTCTCATACGTCGTTAACCCCGGGATGAGCTGAAAGCTTTGGAAAATAAAGCCGAAATGGTCAAGGCGAAACTGCGCCCATTCCTTTTCATTAAACCCCGTAACATCAGTGCCATTAATGACAATCCGCCCTTTTGTCGGCGATATGTAGCCTGATATTAAATTCAAAAGCGTTGATTTACCTGATCCGCTTCGTCCGACAATACAGGCGATTTCCCCTTTCGCCACACGTAATGAAACATCCTTCAATACTGGAACTTCATTCTCACGGCCCTTTTTCCCGATCTTGAAAGAATGGTCAATATGCTGAACATATATCATATGTTCTCTCTCCCTTACAACTGTTTTATTTTTTTATAAATCGCAAAATAACTAATGAAGAAACCAATCAAGGCACCTGCAGCCATGCCAAGGAGATAGCCGGCAAAGCTCTCGCTTGCAGAAAATCCAAAGTAGCCAAAGCCCAAGATTCCTATGATAACTACGATGATCTGCACCGGACGGTCAAGCGGCTTCCATAAGAAGAAATACCCGTTTCTTTCATTAGAAAGCTTGACAAAACTTATATAGCCGATGACGTAGAAGATGATAGTCATGATAGCCGGAATCACTAAATAATATGGTGAATTCTCAGCCCATTTCGAGTCTACATAAATTATCGGAATGAAATACTGCACCCATTTGGGTACTGGACCATGGATAAAATCGATTGACACGCCCAAAAGGATCTCGAGGTTTATCGCAGGCAGGCTGATGAGTAAAAACGGCGAAATGGCTACGGTAAATGAGACTAGAAGCTGTGCGAAACTATTGCCTGTCAAAGCTCCTCCGGCCATAACCAAAGAATAAGCCAGCATGCTAACAATGATCATTCCCAAGCTGTAGTTGTGAAAATAAACGGCCTGATCAGGCTTTAAAAACAAAATTAGCAAAACAGATAAAACATAACCTATGAGCTGCGGGATCACAATCACCATTCCGCCGGTGAGAAACTTCGCATGAAATATCTGCCCCCGTGTATAAGGAAGGCTTAATGTAAAGTCAAAGTAGCCCTTGCTTCGTTCAATCCCAAGCTGGCTGACCGCCAAAACCACACCCCAAATCCAAAATACTGAGATAAATGTGCTGTTTAAATAATCAACGCTGAATACGCAGGGGCCGACCCAATTTTCTTTTCCAGTGACACAGCCTTGATAGATGAGATACATATTTAAAATCGATAAAGGATTACCCAATATAAAAACCCAAATGGTAATTGCTAAGGCGACTTTATTCTGCCGCCATTCTTTATAAAGCAGTCCGGAATCCGGCAACTCACTTCCCTCCAAACCTAAGGCATTTCTTACACTTTTGTTTTCTTATAAATAGAGAAGTAGCTCACAAAGAATCCAGCCACTGCCCCAATGATCATTCCCATAATATAACCAATAATGGAATTTCCGGTAGAGTATCCAAATAAACCAAACCCAAGAATGCCGAAAGCCATAACCAGAATTTGCACCGGACGATCTAATTTATTCCATAAGAAAAAGTGTCCGTTTCGTTCACTTGGATGCTTTTTGAAGCTTATTAAGCCAATCAAGTAAAATAGAATGCTCATTACAGCTGGAATCAATAAAATATATTTACTGTCAGACAGCCATCCATTTTCAACGTAACTAATCGGTACTAGATAAGTTAAATTGCTTACCAGGGAGACATATGCCTCAGGGGAAGGAAACATTTCCCATATATTCACACCAAAAACAACTTCAAAGTTCCCAACCGGCAATGCAACAATTAAATATGGCAATGCCGCAGTAGCAAATGCCGTTAATAACTGGGCAAAAGCATTTCCAGTTAACGCTCCGGCAGCCATCAACAAACAATAAGCCATAAAACTAATCACAATTACTCCAACGCTGCTGTGCTCAAAAAAGTAGACGTGTTCAGGGTTATAGACAAGAATCAGCAGCCATGCAAGTAAAAAGCCAATCAATTGTGACAGCACAATCACAAAACCGCCTAACCAAAATTTCGTCAGGAAAATTTGACTTCTGTTATACGGAAGGCTTAATATAAAATCCATCGTGCCTTTCGAACGTTCCATTCCCAAGAAGCAGACCGCCAAAATGACACCCGGCACCCAGTTGATATCTATCAGATTGCTTACGTTATAATTCACAATAAAATCACAATATTGCGGGTCTTGATGAGCCAGGCACCCTTGATAAGACAAATACGTATTAACGATAGAAAGCGGATTTGCCAGCACTAAAAACACAATACTTAACAAAAGCATCACTTGATTCTGCTTCCACTCTCGATAGAGAAGGCCTCGGTCTACCATCTCCGCTTCCCTCCAAACTTCGCAATGAACACTTCTTCCAAGTTGACAGGAAGCTCATTCCACACTTTTGGCTTCAGCTCTCTTAAAAAGCTCTTGTTCTCTTCGTCGCTTTTCCGAATCAGCACCGTATAGAACACGCCGGCCTGATCGAGCATCGGAATGTTTTGCTCTCTGATGGCCAAATTGACATCTGTATCAAACGCCATTTGAATTTTGATGTATTCTTCTTTTAGCTCATCAAGATCCATCACATTCGTCAGCCTGTTATCTTCGAGAAAACCGATTCGGTTGCACATCCGCTCTATGTCCTCAAGCCGGTGAGAAGTGATCAGAATGCTCGTATCACGCTCTGCCACTTCATCGACCATCAGCTGCAGCACATCATGCCTTGTCACCGCGTCTATTCCATCCGTCGGCTCATCAAGGAGAATCAGCGCCGGTCTCGCCGCAAACGACAGAACGAGTGACAGCTGTTTTTTCAAGCCCGTTGACAGCTCACGGTATTTTTTCGTTTCCGGAATTTCGTATCTGTTCATCAGTTCATTCGCGTACGTAACATCAAATTTCGGATATATTCTTCTCAGGATATCGACAAGCTGCTTGTATGTATACTTATCGTAAAAAGGATTTTGGACAGGCATGTAGATGATATTCTGTTTCACCTTCGGATGCTTTTTAATTTCTACGCCGTCAAATAAGATCGTCCCGCTGTCGGCAAAAATGATTTGCTGGATTAAGCGAAGCATCGTCGTTTTGCCCGATCCATTGCGTCCAAGCAATCCAAAGATTTCTCCTTTTTCGATTGTTAATGAAACATCTTTTAATACTTGATTGCCATCAATCGCTTTTGACAGCTGCCGTAGTTCAATCATTTTTTTTGCCTCCCTTCACATCAGCGCTGATTTCCTTTATCCATTCGTGCAGTTTTTCCAGCTCAACCCCTGCATAGTGTGCATCGATGATGAGCTGTTTGAGTTGCTCTTTAATCATCGTCATCTTCCCTTCAACCAGTGTCGTTTTTGCATTCTCCGATATATAGGTTCCTCTGCCCCGAAGCGTTTCAATAATCCCCTCTCGCTCAAGCTCTTTGTACGCTTTGCTGACAGTGTTCGGATTCGCAATAATGATCGTCGCCAATTCTCTGACAGAAGGAAGCTTATCACCGGGCTTCATGATCCCTTTCAAACAAAGCTCTTTCATTTGCTGAATAATTTGTTCGTAAATGGGTGTTGAGCTTCTTGGATCGATTTGAATCATTTACTTCCCTACTTTCTATACGATCTGAACCTTTTATAGATAAAACTGATCAATTATACATTTTTGCCATTCAAAACCGATCATCACAAGGACAAGAAAAAAAGAACAAGCGATCACAGATGCAGCGATCAGCATTGGCACGTTACGTTTGTTTCGTTTTTTATGTTTCATTTCATAACTGCCTCCCTTACGTTCAATATATAAATGATTTGATATCAGTGTCTATAGTGTATTACTCCAATTAGTACACTTAATACAATAAATACTTTGAGGTACAAAGTCAATCCTTTTTTACAAAAAAACGGACCCTTATCAAAAGGGTCCGTTTCTTATACATCAAGAGGGTGCTGCAGGATCATATTATTTTGTAAAGCTTGCAGCTGAAGTCTCATTCTGTACAGCTGTTCTCTCTGCTGATCATTTGACGACAGCCACAGCTTATTCAAGGCATTTACCGCGTTTTCAAGCTGCATTTGTGCATCACTGTATTCTTGATCGTTATAATGCTCTTGTTTAGAAGCGACTTTCAGCTGTTCTTCAGCATAATCATACGCCTGCATACATTGCTGGAGATGTTCATCTACTGATTGTCTTGTTGCCACAGTAACCCCTCCTCTTGGTAATGGAAACAATCCATCATTCATATTGTAGCCCCATCTGGCTTCGTTCAATAAAGTAATTTATGGTCGATATTCATTTGTTCTCTTGTGAAATGCGTGCTACAATTTTAGGATGCAATTGTACGCAAGGAGGCACATGAATTGTGATGCAGAACAATCCTTTTCCTTATTCAAATACGGAAAAACGCTATCATACATTGAATTATCATCTGAGAGATCATTTTGGCCATAAGGTGTTTAAAGTGGCGCTGGACGGCGGCTTTGACTGTCCGAACCGGGACGGCACCGTTGCTCACGGCGGCTGTACATTTTGCAGCGCAGCAGGTTCAGGCGATTTTGCCGGAAATCGGGCCGATGATTTAATTACGCAATTCCATGACATCAAAAACCGCATGCACGAAAAATGGAAGGACGGCAAATACATCGCCTACTTTCAGGCTTTCACCAATACGCACGCGCCGGTTGAGGTGCTTCGTGAGAAATTCGAATCCGTCCTCGCGCTCGATGATGTCGTTGGCATTTCGATCGCCACACGTCCGGACTGTCTGCCAGATGATGTCGTGGACTATTTGGCAGAGTTGAATGAACGCACATATCTGTGGGTGGAGCTTGGGCTTCAAACGGTTCATGAACGAACTGCTCTTCTGATCAACCGTGCCCATGATTTTAACTGCTATGTGGAAGGCGTCAATAAATTAAGAAAACACGGCATACGTGTCTGCTCGCATATTATCAACGGACTGCCTTTGGAAGACCGGAACATGATGATGGAAACGGCAAAGGCCGTCGCAGATTTGGACGTACAGGGCATTAAAATCCATTTGCTGCACCTATTGAAAGGCACACCGATGGTCAAGCAATATGAAAAGGGAAAACTGGAATTCCTTTCTCAAGATGAATATGTGCAGCTCGTCTGCGATCAGCTTGAAATCATTCCACCCGAAATGATCGTCCACCGCATTACAGGTGACGGACCGATAGAATTAATGATCGGGCCGATGTGGAGCGTCAACAAATGGGAAGTGCTTGGCGCCATTAATAAAGAGCTTGAAAACCGCGGCAGCTATCAAGGAAAGTTCTTTCAGCGGCTTGAGGAGGAATCAGCGCTATGATGTTGAAAAAAATCCTTCCTTACAGCAAAGAGCTGCTGAAAATGGCCGCGGGAGAAGGAGATATCGTTGTAGATGCGACAATGGGCAACGGACACGATACGCAGTTTTTAGCAGAGCTTGTCGGTGAAAACGGCCATGTATACGCATTTGACATCCAAGAATCAGCCGTGGCCAATACGAAGGAACGGCTCGGTGACACATATCAAGCACGGACAACCTTATTTCACAAAAGCCATGACAAAATCGCCGAATCCCTTCCGCCGGAAACGCATGGAAAAGTAGCAGCTGCTGTGTTCAACCTTGGCTATCTCCCGGGCGGGGACAAATCGATTACGACGAACGGCCGTTCAACGATCAAAGCAATCGAACAGCTGCTCAGCATCATGAAAGATGAGGGCCTGATTGTTCTGGTCGTCTATCATGGCCATCCGGAAGGCAAAGCTGAAAAAAACGATGTGCTCGACTTTTGCCGGGACTTGGACCAGCAAACAGCCCGTGTGTTAACATATGGATTTATCAATCAGCAAAATGACCCGCCATTTATTGTCGCCATCGAAAAAAAAGCTCAAATCAGCAAATGATTTGAGCTTTTTTCTTTGAATTTTTGATCCAGGTCATTTTTTGAAATTTACGGTAGGCTCTTCCGTTGATATAGAAGAAAAAGGAGGTTTTGCCGCTTGCTTTGATGAGCTTTTTCGCGAGCCGGCCCATTTCCTTTTGGCCCGCCACTTTATCATCTGACAAATAAACGCCAAGCAAGCCGCGGTTGATTAAACGATGGAAGTTTTCATGCGGAATGCCTTGCAAATGTTCGTCGGCTTTATGGATAAAGTGTTCAAGCCGCTTCATCATTTCTTCATGAGACTGATAATACGAGCAGAAATTCAAATCCCCTTCCAGCAAGTCCTCCTCTTGATCAATCAAATAATCAAGCAGAATGTGAAGACCTTGTATGTAAGGAAAGTAACTATTGCGGATTTTTTTAGCGGTGTTTTCTGTGAAATCAGGCTGGAACGAATACGCGACAAGGCAGAAAATACCCAGCGTCGATCCTGCACAGGCTGAAAATTCATACCATTCCATCTCAGGCAGTTCAGGTGCATATTGAGTAAACCACTTCTCAAGACGCGGAACACGCTCATGCTCAATGACGTGCTTATGCACCTGCAAATCACAATAATAGCCGCACAGTTCAAGCAGATAAGGTTTAATCATGTCGTAGTGCTCAATGGAACCAAGTACACGCTGGCATGTTTTGACCAGTTCATGCAAATATCCGCTGTCATCCTGTTCTTCTCTGAATTGATAGTAATTTTGCGGTTCTGCTCCCACAGTAAGTGCGTCCTGCATTGAGGTGTGGAGCATCCGAAAATCCTGCGGATCAAGTGAGGTGCTGCGGTCACACAAATTGTCCAGATAATCACTGATCGTTTGATACGCAATGATAAACTCGACACATTTCTGCTTTTGATTGCCTGACAATAAGGCCAGTATGCCGCCGCCTTCACAGTGGAACGTTTTGTCTCGTATGCTTGCGGTTGCCTGTGCTTTTAATTCACTGTTATGAATTGATTCTGATTTTTGTTTCCATATGTCCAGCTCTTGATGAACGAGCGGAAAAATATCTCGATATACTTTTGCCATCAGTCCAAAAGGATGTTCCGGTACTGTCAACACATGCACCCCCAACTAGTTCAAATATATTGATCAGTAAACGCTCTTGCTGCTTTAAAGACATCTTCTCTTTCGGGTTCATTAAATATTTCATGATAAAGCCCTTCCCACTCTCTATACGCTTTATTGTGGGAAGCAACACCTGAAAACCACTTTTTAACCATCGTTTTGTCGACAAGCTTGTCGTCACCGGCCTGCATAACCAGAAGCGGGACTCTCAAAAACGCATCTGTCGGCACCATCGCTGACTCAATTGTTTTTAACAGTTCTCTGTACCATCTCACAGATACTTTCCTGACATACAACGAGTCATTTTGGTCAGCCTCGATCACTTCCTCATTGCGGGTCGCCATATCAATTGATAATCCCGAATCAACCTTAAGCGACGGAGCAATAACATTCAGTCCTCTTGATGCAAGGTCAAGTGCTTTATTGACTTTAATTTGCAGTCCAAGACACGGTGATGATAAAATAATTCCCGTAATGCGGGGATTTCTTTGCTGCTTAAACCATTCAATCGCGACCAGGCCGCCCATGCTGTGACCGAGCAGAAATACCGGCAGCTCAAAGGTTCGCGCTTTATCTATCCAAGTTTCTACTTCATCAATGTATTCTTGAAATGAGCGAATATGACCTCTGGCCCTCGTGGTTGTCCCCTGGCCCGGCAAATCGCCCATAACAACGTGATAACCCGAAGATCTCCACATTTCAATCAGCCATTTATATCGTCCGTGATATTCACTTGCTCCGTGGATCATCACAATCACTGCAACAGGTCTGTCTGCTTTCCAGGTCCACATGCTGTTCACCTCATACCATTTTAAATAAATAGAGAAAGAAGGATGAATGTTATGATCTACCCTTATAACGAACATAAGCCAGATATTCACCCAACAGCCTTTGTAGCTGATAATGCCACAATTACCGGTGACGTCGTGATCGGAGAACAGTCCAGCATTTGGTTTTCTGTTGTCATAAGGGGAGATGTCGCGCCGACCAGAATCGGGAACAGAGTCAATATACAAGATTTGAGCTGCCTCCATCAAAGTCCGAACCAGACGCTTCTCATTGAAGATGACGCCACGATAGGGCATCAGGTTACACTTCATAGCGCTATTATCCGAAAGAATGCCTTAATCGGCATGGGCTCAATCATTTTAGACGGAGCCGAAGTTGGCGAAGGTGCCTTTATTGGTGCCGGGAGTCTTGTCCCGCCGGGAAAAATCATCCCGCCTGGCCACCTCGCCTTTGGCTGTCCTGCAAAAGTCATCCGCCCTTTGACCGAAGAAGACCGAAACGATATGCAAAGAATACGGTCGGAATATGTAACAAAGGGCCAATACTATAAATCACTTCAACAAACATAAGACCAGCTTCGTCTTACTTTACCATTTTTCAAATTATGTTTGAAAGCAATAACCATTGTTTACCCGGACCTAATCAAAGTTCGGGTTTTAAATTCTCCATAAAACGTTCACATGTGACATCAAACGTATGACTTTTATCTTATCATAAAAACATGATCCGCAACTGAAAGCAGCCAATGCAAAAAACACATTCCTATTCTTTCCTGTTCTCTATTTTTCTATGTGCATACACAAAAAGAGCCCCCAAGGAGCTCTTTTTGTCAGCTGATATTTCGTTTGCTGTCAGCAGAAGCATTTTTCTTATGAAAACCTTTTCCATAATACACAGCAAGTAAGATCAGAAACCATAGCGGCCCGACAATCACGGCTACTCTTGTATCCGGACTGTAAGCCATAAGAATAACGACAAATGCCAAAAATGCCAATGATACATAAGACGTAAACGGAAACAAGGGCATTTTGTATTTTAAGTGTTTCTTTTCTTCCGGCTGCAAGCTTTTCCGGTAGCTAATTTGAGAAAGCAAAATGATCGCCCACGTCCAGATCGCTCCGAACGTCGCAATGCTTGTGACCCAAGTAAATACCTTTGCAGGTACAACATAGTTTAACAGCACGCCAACCAATAAAGCACCCGCTGAAGCCAGAACAGCTTTTCCCGGGATGCCGCCTTTTGTCAGCTGTCCGTAAGGTTTTGGCGCCTCACCCTGTTCCGCTAAATTAAACAGCATGCGCCCTGTGCTGAATATGCCGCTGTTACAGGAAGACAGCGCGGCTGTCAAGACGACAAAATTAATGATGCCGGCAGCCGACGGAATGCCCACTTTTTCAAATGTGAGAACAAACGGGCTTCCCTTTGAGCCAATTTCCTGCCATGGATAAATAGACATAATGACAAATAAAGCACCGACATAAAAAATCAAAATACGCCAAAAAACTGTATCAATTGCTTTGGCTAATGATTTTTGCGGGTTTTTCACTTCACCAGCCGTCACTCCGATCATTTCGATCCCTAAATAAGCGAACATCACCATTTGGAGTGACAATAAAACTCCTTTTATTCCATGTGGGAAAAATCCTCCGTTGTTCCACAAATTGCTGATTCCGGTTGCAATGCCTCCATTGCCGACCCCTGCAATAATCATCAACAACCCGACAGCAATCATAGATAAGATTGCAACAATCTTAATCAAAGCGAACCAGAATTCCAGCTCTCCGTAAGCTTTAACAGCCAAGAAATTAACACCCGTCATGATGATCAGCGCGGATAATGCCCAAATCCAGTTCGGCACGTCCGGAAACCAGTACCCCATATAAATACCGACAGCAGTGATTTCAGCCATACAGGTGACAACCCATAAAAACCAGTAGTTCCATCCTGTGAGATAGCCTGCAAGCGGTCCCAAATAATCACGCGCATACCTGCTGAAGGAGCCAGCGACCGGCTTTTGAATAGCCATTTCCCCAAGTGCTCTCATAATAAAAAACATGATCAGGCCGCTTGCGGCATACGCTGCCAAAATTCCCGGCCCTGCTAATTGAATAGCTGATGCGGAACCAAGGAACAATCCTACTCCTATTGCAGCTCCTAATGACATTAAAGAAATATGCCTTTGCTCAAGTCCGCGGTGCAGCTCTTGTTTTTGTTTTTGCATGCTTTCTTCTCCCCTAGAAAAAATTATCAATAAAACATTTTTCTGAATCTTTCGTGTGGATTGGGTCATCAATGATGCTGGAGAAATAAAGGGATAATAACAAGGCTTTCGACGAATCGAAAGCCTTGTCTGTTATACAAAGATGACTTCTTTAGGCTGATGGCTCAGCTCTTCAGGCATATACCGTTTTTCAATATTGATGCTGTGCCAGATCATAAAGATCAGTACTGTCCAGATTTTACGGCTGTTATCGGCCTTGTCTGCACAGTGGTCTTCAAGAAGCTGAAGGACATAATCCTTGTGGATATAAGCATCTGTTTGGCTTTCCTGAATAATGTTCCGCACCCATGCGTTCATTTCGTTTTTCAGCCAATGACGGATCGGTACAGGGAAACCAAGCTTTTTGCGGTTTAATACGTGCTCAGGCACAATTCCTTCAGCTGCTTTGCGAAGAAGGTACTTTGTCGTGCCGTTCTTCGTTTTGAGCTCATCAGGAATCTTTGAAGCAACGTCAAATACCACTTTATCCAAGAACGGCACACGCAGTTCCAAGGAATTCGCCATCGTCATTTTATCCGCTTTTAACAAAATGTCGCCGCGCATCCAAGTGTGGATATCGACATACTGCATTTTGTTGATATCGCTGTATGAGCTGCTCTCTGTGAAGTAAGTCTTCGTCACATCGCGATATGAAAGGTTCGGATTATAATGCTTCAGCAGCTGTTTTTTGACAGGCTCTTCAAAGATTTTTGCGTTACCGATGTAACGATCCTGAAGCGGCGTGCAGCCGCGCTCAAGCAGGCTCTTTCCTCTCATTCCTTCAGGCATAACGGCCGCAACGTGCAGAAGCATCTTTTTCAGGCCGGACGGAATGCGCTCAAACGGTTTAAGCGAAAGCGGTTCACGGTAAATGTTATATCCGCCGAAGAGCTCGTCCGCACCTTCACCTGATAAAGCAACCGTTACATGTTTTTTCGCTTCTTTTGCAACAAAATACAACGGAATCGCAGCCGGATCAGCAAGCGGATCATCAAAATGCCATACAATCTTTGGAAGCTCATTCATGTATTCCTCAGGCGAAATGACTTTGCTGATATTTTCAATGCCTAGTGCCGCCGCAGTTTCTTTCGCTACATCGACTTCACTGAAGCCCTGCTGCTCGAATCCGACAGAGAAAGTTTTTAAGTTTGGATGAAATTCTTTCGCAACGGATACAATAAAGGAAGAATCAATTCCGCCAGACAGGAATGAACCGACAGGAACGTCACTTCTCATATGAACGTTTACAGAGTCATAAATCGCGTCTCTGACTTCTTTCACAAGCTTATCTTCTTCAGTCTGCACAGGCTTGAAGTTCGCTTTGAAATACGTTTTAAATGTGATATCACCGTCCGGGCGGATTGTAAACTGTGAACCCGGCTCTACTTTTTTCACATTGGCATCAAGCGTGCTTGGTTCAGGAACAAATTGGAAGGACATGTATTGCTGCAGTGCCTCTTTATCTATTTCAATCTCATTTTGAGCAACCATTAAACTTTTTCTCTCTGAGGCAAAATAAACCTGATCATTGATTGTTGTGTAGTACAACGGTTTGATGCCAAATGGATCTCTTGCTCCATAAAGCACATGATCGTTTTTATTCCAAATCAGAAAGGCAAACATACCGCGCAGTTTGGACGCCGCTTCTTCTTTATAGTGACGGTAAGTCGCAAGAAGAACCTCTGTGTCCGAATCCGTGTTGAAAGTATACCCCTTAGCTTCAAGTTCTTCTCTCAGTTCAATATAGTTATAGATTTCTCCGTTAAAGATAATCCAATATGCTTCATCTTCATATGATAAAGGCTGTCCGCCATTTTCTACATCAATAATGCTGAGCCGTCTGAATCCGAATCCGACGTGCTCATCATGGTAATATCCATCACTGTCAGGACCGCGGTGAACGATCATTTGGTTCATTTGTTTGATTAGTTCTTCTTGATCAGCGGTTTGAGCTAACGGATGCTTGTTAAAAACCCCGACAAATCCACACATAGTATTGCCTCCATAATTAAAATTGTCATCATTGAACCCCTATTTATAGACGCTGTGAATAGTATTTGGTTTCACGGTTATGTAAAAAAATAAACATGAATACAACGTAAAAAAGGGAAAGCCGCTTAACCAGTAAGCGGCTATAAAATTATTCTCCTAACGCTTCTTTACGCAGCTGCTCCGCTTTGTCTGTGCGCTCCCAAGGAAGGTCAACATCGTGACGTCCAAAGTGACCGTACGCAGCAGTTTGTTTGTAGATCGGACGGCGCAAATCAAGCATTTTGATAATGCCGGCAGGTCGTAAATCAAAGTTATTGCGAACAACTTCAATCAGTTTTTCCTCAGAAGCTTTTCCGGAACCGAATGTGTTGATTGAGATTGACACAGGCTGTGCAACACCGATCGCGTAAGCAAGCTGTACTTCGCAAGAATCAGCAAGCTCAGCCGCAACGATGTTTTTCGCAACGTATCTTGCCGCATAAGCTGCAGAACGGTCTACCTTCGTCGCGTCCTTACCTGAGAACGCGCCTCCGCCGTGGCGTGCATAGCCGCCGTACGTATCAACGATGATTTTGCGTCCTGTAAGTCCCGCATCCCCTTGAGGGCCTCCGATTACGAAACGTCCTGTAGGGTTGATGAAATATTTTGTTTCTTCATCAATCAGCTCTTCAGGAACAACCGGATTGATTACATGTTCTTTAATGTTGCGCTGAATTTGCTCAAGCGTAATTTCAGGATGATGCTGAGTTGAAATTACAATCGCGTCAATGCGGACTGGTTTGTTATTTTCATCGTACTCAACCGTTACCTGTGTTTTGCCGTCAGGGCGAAGGTACGGAAGAATATCTTCTTTACGGACTTCACTCAGGCGGCGGGCTAATTTATGGGCAAGTGAAATTGGAAGAGGCATAAGCTCTTTGGTTTCGTTGCACGCATAACCGAACATTAATCCTTGGTCACCCGCACCAATCGCTTCTATTTCTTCGTCACTCATTGTGCCTTCACGGGCTTCAAGCGCTTGGTCTACACCCATCGCGATATCAGCAGACTGCTCATCAATTGATGTTAAAACTGCACAAGTTTCCGCATCAAATCCGTATTTTGCACGTGTGTATCCGATTTCTTTAATGGTTTGGCGAACCGTTTTCGGAATGTCAACATACGTAGATGTTGTGATCTCTCCGCTGACAAGAACCAAACCTGTTGTCACAGACGTTTCACAAGCAACACGCGCGTTAGGGTCTTTCTTTAAAATTTCATCTAAAATGCTGTCAGAAATCTGGTCACAGATTTTATCCGGATGCCCCTCCGTAACAGATTCTGATGTAAATAAACGACGATTTTTACTCATGATTTGCTTCCTCCTGCACAAGGCCTCCCGAAAGACCTTGTATATATGATACGGAACTCGCTCCCTCTTATACAATGTAACTTTATATTAGAGAATGTTAATTGGCATATTTATGAAATAAAAAAACCTTTTCCATCGAGGAAAGGGTTTGGTCTTTGTGCCTTTCACTCTTATCGCTCAAGGAATCATACAACCTTGCAACAGGTTAGCACCTTGGTTGTCTCACATAGTTGAACATAATAAATCACAGAGAAACCGGTTGCTGGGCTTCATAGGGCCTGTCCCTCCGCCAGCTCGGGATAAGAGTATCCGCTCAATGAAATATCTTATCGTAAAAGGGTTTGCAATGTCAATATGATTCAAAAGAAATAGGCACCTATATCGAGGGAAAACATTGGAAAACGCACACACAAAAAATGATAAATAGTATAGACTATTTGAAAATATATGTTATACTAATTCACAATTAGCAAAACACAAAAAACGATAAAGGAAGGTTTCATATGAACTCAGTTGATTTGACCGCTGATTTACAAGCCTTATTAACAAGTCCAAATGTGCGTCATAATTTATCAGCAGCACAGCTTACAGAAAAAGTACTCTCCCGGAACGAAGGCATTTTAACATCTACGGGTGCCGTTCGGGCGACTACAGGTGCTTACACAGGGCGTTCACCTAAAGACAAATTCATCGTAGAGGAAGAAAGCACGAAAAATAAGATCGATTGGGGAACGGTGAACCAGCCGATTTCAGAAGAAGCGTTTGACAGGCTGTACACCAAAGTCGTCAGCTACCTGAAACAGCGGGATGAGCTGTTTGTTTTCGAAGGATTTGCCGGAGCAGATGAAAAATACAGGCTGCCAATCACCGTCGTGAATGAGTTCGCATGGCACAATTTATTCGCCAGACAGCTGTTTATCCGCCCGGAAGGCAACGATAAGAAAACTGTTGAACAGCCATTTACCATTCTTTCTGCTCCGCATTTCAAAGCAGATCCAAAAACAGATGGCACACATACCGAAACCTTTATTATTGTCTCTTTTGAAAAGCGGACGATTTTAATCGGCGGAACAGAGTATGCCGGCGAAATGAAGAAATCCATTTTCTCCATTATGAATTTCCTGCTCCCTGAAAGAGATATTTTATCTATGCATTGCTCCGCCAATGTCGGTGAAGAAGGCGATGTCGCTCTTTTCTTCGGGTTGTCCGGAACAGGCAAGACCACCCTGTCAGCAGACGCTGACCGCAAACTGATCGGTGACGATGAACACGGCTGGTCTGACACAGGTGTCTTTAATATCGAAGGCGGATGCTACGCCAAGTGCATTCATTTAAGCGAAGAAAAGGAGCCTCAGATTTTTAACGCGATCCGCTTCGGGTCGGTTCTCGAAAATGTTGTGGTTGATGAAGATACACGCGAAGCCAATTATGATGATTCTTTCTATACTGAAAACACGCGTGCAGCTTACCCGATCCATATGATTGACAACATCGTGACCCCAAGCATGGCTGGCCATCCTTCAGCAATTGTCTTTTTAACGGCCGACGCTTTCGGAGTCCTGCCGCCGATCAGCAAACTGACGAAGGAGCAGGCGATGTACCATTTCTTGAGCGGCTATACGAGCAAGCTTGCCGGAACCGAACGCGGTGTGACATCTCCTGAAACGACGTTCTCCACATGCTTCGGCTCACCATTCCTGCCGCTTCCAGCTCACGTCTATGCTGAAATGCTCGGCAAAAAGATCGATGAACACGGCGCAGACGTTTTCCTGGTCAATACCGGATGGACCGGCGGCGGCTACGGCACAGGCGAACGGATGAAGCTTTCTTACACTAGAGCGATGGTCAAAGCAGCGATTGAAGGCAAATTAGAGGATGCAGAAATGATGACTGACGATATTTTCGGCCTTCACATTCCACTTCACGTTCCTGGCGTTCCTGATCATATTCTTCAGCCTGAAAACACGTGGACCAACAAGGAAGAATACAGAGAAAAGGCTCTCTACCTCGCAAATGAATTCAAAGAGAATTTCAAAAAGTTCGCACATACAGATGCCATTGCACAGGCAGGCGGCCCTCTCGTTTAAAAAGCAAAAGCCAAGAGCAATTACGCTCTTGGCTTGTTTTAATTGACAGAATGCAAAGAAGTCAGCTTGTACGTAATGATGGTCCGGCCGCCTTCCCATTGAAGCTTCTGCACCTCAGCTGTGCCCGACTTTTCGCCGAACTTTGTTTTGCGCACATCCATTGGGATCTCCATCGGATATACTCGGTATCCGTCTTTTTCTAACGTGAATATATTTTCATCTATGCGAACTTCTTTTCCTTTTGTCACAATCAGTGTATTAAATTCAACAGGCATTCCCAAAGTGAAATCCCCTTTCGTTCTCTTTTTTCTTTATGATAACATATTTCACCTTCAGCGGTTTCTCATCCATTGTGTGAGCTGCCGCACGATACGCCGGTTTTCTTTCGGGGGAAAATAATGTGTGAATTTACTGTAGTACCACGTCTCTACCGGCTTATGCAGCTGTTTTAGTTTCTCCTCAAATAAATAGGAATGCTGAATCGAAACGTTTTGGTCTTTTTCTCCATGGATTAATAGCACGGGGGCCTGAATTTTGTTTATTTGGTCAAATGGTGTTCTCCATTTGTATTCCTCAGGCACCTTTTTCGGTGTTCCGCCGATGACTCTTTTCATCATTCGCCGTAAATCCTCCCGCTCCTTATATGTAAGGATCATATCACTGACGCCTCCCCAGGAAACAAATGAAGCCGCCTGCTGCCCCATTTCAATCGCAGTGAGCATTCCCATAATTCCGCCGCGGGAAAACCCGAAAATATGGATTCTGTCCTTCTTGACATTTGGATGCTGCTGAAGCAGGCGAAATGCAGAAAAGGCATCCTCCCTGTCTTCTCCCGCAAAATCCTCGTTGCCCTCTCCCCCTTGATTCCCCCTGTAAAAAGGAGCAAACACAACAAATCCTTGGGATGCAAACTGGATAATCCGGCCCGGCCGAACCATGCCCACGCTTTTAATTCCGCCGCGCAAATATAAAAATCCGTCATATTGTCCCGGTGCCGTCGGCTCAGCCAGAAGGCCCTTTACCCGTAAACCATTTGAAAGATAGCAGATCGTATACAGTCGCACATGCTGACTTGGCGACGGAAATCTTCTTTTCTCAACAATCAAAGCAGCCGCCTCCTTTCTCTATATGTTTTCCTTTCTCCAAAATGGCATCCGGAGAAACCTGATTAGGCATTCACACATTTTTATACCCATCATACGATATGTAAAGCAAAAAAGGATATTAACTTGATGCTAAATAAGGAGGTTGTCTATGTGAACAAATGGTTAAGGCTGGGCTGCGCCTGTGTCTGCAGTATATTTCTGATCATCGCCCTGACAGGTTGCAAGAAGGAAGAAACGCTCACCAAAGTCAAAGTAGCTGAAGTGACCCATTCGATTTTTTACGCGCCTTTATATGTTGCTGAGTCTAAAGGATTTTTCAAGGAAGAAGGGCTTGATGTGGATGTAAATACGACCTGGGGCGGCGACAAAACGATGACATCGCTTCTTTCAAACGGCTCAGACATCGCACTTGTCGGGTCAGAAACATCTATTTATGTCGAAGCACAAGGGGCCAAAGACCCCGTCATTAACTTCGCTCAGCTGACTCAGACAGACGGAACATTTCTAGTCGCAAGGGAAGATGTTGAACACTTTGATTGGGATCAGCTGAAAGGGAAAACGTTTCTCGGCCAGAGAAAAGGCGGCATGCCGCAAATGGTCGGCGAGTATGTGCTGAACAAACATAAAATTGATCCGCATAAGGATATTGACCTGATCCAGAACATAGACTTCGCCAATATCGCCAATGCATTTGCATCTGGAACCGGCGAGTATGTACAGCTCTTTGAACCGCAAGCTTCCCTCTTTGAGAAAAAAGGGATCGGACATATCGTAGCTTCTTTTGGAGAAGAATCCGGCCAGGTTCCTTATACGACTTTTATGGCG
Source organism: Bacillus sp. N13C7 (assembly GCF_026790065.1). Lineage (GTDB taxonomy): Bacteria > Bacillota > Bacilli > Bacillales > Bacillaceae > Bacillus. The sequence continues at coordinate 412,360 of NZ_JALAMO010000001.1, forward strand.
AAACAAAGCTATCTGAAGAAACATGAAGATACAGCCGTCAAGTTTACAAAAGCCATTTATAAGGCGCAGCAGTGGGTGGAAAATCATTCGGCAAAGGACATCACAGACGCCATTAAAGATGAATTTGATGATACTGACCCAGAAGTGATCGAAACATCCATCGAACGTTATAAAAAGCAGCAATCGTATTCGCCAGATCCCCTGCTAAACGAAAAAGAATGGGAGCTGCTCCAAACCATTATGGATCAATCGGGAGAACTGCCGAAGCACATTCCATATAATCAGCTTGTAAATAAACATATTGCCGAAAAAGTCACCTCGGAAAAATAGGAGGCGCCATCTATGTCTTTCTTACATGTCGACCATGTAACCCATACTTATTTTTCTTTTAAAGAAAAAACGACGGCCGTGCGGGATATTCATTTTGATGCAGCAAAAGGTGATTTCATCTCATTTCTCGGCCCGAGCGGCTGCGGAAAAACGACACTGCTTTCCATTATCGCCGGCCTGATTGAGCCATCGGAGGGCAGAGTTCTGATTGAAGGCCGTGAGCCGAATCAAAAAGAACATAACATTGGCTACATGCTTCAGCAGGATTACTTATTTCCCTGGAAATCTATCGAGGAAAATGTGCTTCTCGGTTTAAAAATCGCCGGCACATTAACGGAAGAAAGCAAGGCAGCTGCACTCGGTCTATTGCCAGAGTTCGGCCTCATAGATGTGGAGAAAAAATATCCGAAAGAGCTGTCAGGCGGAATGCGCCAGCGGGCCGCACTTGCAAGAACACTTGCGCCAGATCCAAGTCTGCTTTTGCTGGATGAGCCATTTTCCGCGCTTGATTTTCAGACAAAGCTGGCATTGGAAAACCTGGTATTCCGCACATTAAAGGAGTATCAAAAAACAGCAGTGCTAGTCACACATGATATAGGGGAAGCGATAGCGATGAGCGATACAATCTATTTATTTTCAAATCAGCCGGGCACCATCCATCAGATTTTTACCATTCCTAAGGAATTGGCCGCGATGATGCCTTTTGATGCCCGCCAGGAGCCATCCTTCCAGACGCTGTTTCAGACGATATGGAAGGAGCTGAATTCTCTTGAGAAACAGCAAAGAAACCATTGATCTGCTTCACGAGCAATATCAATTAAAACAGAAAAAGGAAAAATGGAACGTCCATTCTTTTCAGCTAGCCATATTCATTCTTTTCTTCTCGGGTTGGGAAATCTCCAGCAGGCTCGGCTGGATTGATCCGCTGATCTTCAGCTCTCCGTCAGCTGTATGGCATTTATTGCTGGAGAAACTCGGTGACGGGTCTTTACTGTCACATATCGGCGTCACTTTATTCGAAACGGTGCTTGGCTTTTTGCTTGGAACGTTTGTGGGCACGTGCCTCGCTGCTTTGTTATGGTGGTCTAACCGGCTTGCCAGAATTTTAGATCCGTATCTCGTTATTTTGAATGCAATGCCGAAAGTGGCGCTGGGCCCAATCCTGATTGTTGCGCTCGGTCCGAGTTTTATCAGCATTATTGCAATGGGAGCCATCATCAGCGTCATTATCACAACCATCGTCGTCTACACCGCCTTCCAAGAGGTTGACGAAAATTATATAAAAGTCATGAAAACATTCGGCGCCAAGAAATGGGTCATTTTTAAAGAAGTGATTCTGCCGGCCTCCTCTCCCGCTATTATATCAACACTGAAAGTAAATGTCGGGTTATCATGGGTTGGCGTCATTGTAGGGGAATTCCTTGTCTCTAAAGTCGGATTAGGATATATGATTATTTATGGTTTCCAAGTCTTCAATTTTACGCTCGTCTTCTTAAGCCTGCTGATCATCGCCATATTCGCCACTCTCATGTATCAGGGCGTAGAGCTCCTGGAAAAGAAATGGACGAAGGGCAGGACATAAAAAACCCGGCATAAATGCCGGGTTTTTTATTCGATCCATCCAGCTTCTTTCAGTTTTTTCAAACTGATCGGAAGAACGGAATCCTTCATAATAAAGCTGAATTTTTTATTGCGGGAAAGGTTTTCCGGAAGCTCTTGAAACAGAACCGGGCCTTTCGTTTCAAAGTAATCCGCTTGCTTTTCGAGCTTTTCTATATCTGCAAAATATATATTTTTTACAATCACTTTTTCTTTCCCGAGAACTTTATACTGTCCGAGGTACTTAAGGCTTTTCACTCTCGCACCCGTCTCTTCCTTTACTTCCCGGAGCGCTGCCTCTTCTGCGCACTCCATCGGCTCTACTTTTCCGCCTGGAAACTCATAGCCTCTGTCCTCATGTTCTGTTAAAAGCCATTTGTCGCCAAAACGGCAAATCACCCAGACATGCTTCGGGCTGTCCGAGAAGGGCTGATCGTCAAAGGAAAGCTGAACAGTATTCTGATAATAATCTTTAAACTCGTACATGTTTATCCCTCAAATCCGTTCCTAGCTATCTTCCATACATCATACCACAGTTATGTTTCTTCGGAAGCCTTTTATCAAAAAATAAGGGAAACCCAGCACGCCATCAGGGTCAAAGCATACAAGACCAGCTCGTACAGTTTTTTGCCGTGCCTTTTGCCAGAATGTGCGACTGGCGCCTGGGCTTTATTATGACCCGCGAACAGGTAAAAGTTACGGTTTGCGCTTGAATTTATTTTTTAACGTTTCTAAAAGATCGACGAGCATCTGAGGAACCGGTATGCCAAGAGAGCTGGCTGTCACTACAATTTGCACAGATTCATAAAGAATATAAAACATAATTGCCAAGTCACGCATTGACCCCTGTGTATTCAGCAGCTGATCAAAAAAGTGGCATACAGAGATCAGAGCCAGCGTGACTAATTTTTTGACAAGCCGGGTAAATACCTTTTTAAATGCCAGCTTGTGAATAATCGTTTCCTTCAAGGTCGTACTGATAAATTCAATGGCCATAAGAGAGAGCAAAATCAGGAATGAATACTGAAAACCTCCGAAGAAAAACCCCGCTGCTGAAACGCTGACTGCGAAAAACGAAAAGATGCCAAAGTCTCTATCCATTTATACCAACATCCTTTCACAGAAACGGCCTTACATTATTCTATGGAAAACAAGCCGAACGGATTGGATTTTTCAGAAAAATGGACTAGTTGTCGCCTATTTTTTTCGTTACAAAATCAAAAGCCGGATGTCTTTTATAAGACATCCGGCTTATCTTTTTTGGATTTATCCGAGGTAAGCTTTCAGCATCCAATTGTGTTTTTCAATATTTTGATGGATCGCAAGAAGCATGTCCCCTGTTGTTTCGTCTCCGACTTCGTCAGCTAAATCCATGCCGTTTTTGAGCTCTTCCGCGATGACTGTGAAATCATCATATACGCTCTGAACCATTTGCTCAGCCGTTTCATTTCCTTCCGCTTCTTTGACAGAAGCCGTTTCCAAGGATTCCTTCATTGTCGCAATCGGTTTTCCATTCAGCGCCAAAAGACGTTCTGCTAAGTCATCAATATAAGTTGCCGTTTCGTTATACAGTTCCTCAAACTTTTCATGAAGAGTGAAAAAATCTTTCCCTTTCACATACCAGTGATAGTTATGTAATTTCACATACATGACTGTCCAGTTCGCTACTTGTTTGTTTACCGCTTGAATCAATTGTTCTGACATGTTTATCTTCCTCCTTGTTATATGACTATGTATACCCCTTATATCGTTCGTTAAAACCTCTTTTTTACCCTTATCTGTCACGATTTCTTTTATTATGCTACAATTGTTAAAAAACGGGAGGTGGAATGTCATGACGCTTCTCATTACAGTAAGTATTTTGATTGTGCTGGCTGTATTGCTTGTAACCATTTGGACGACTGTGAAAGCCTACAATGTAAAGCACACCATTGATCCACCGCAAGAAACTCGCTCTGATACAAAACGTCAATGATTGTGTGAATGCTCGTCTTCAGACTGGGCACTGGCAGCATCGGCGTCTCCGACTTGGACTTTTAACGTCGGCATGCTATGCTGTTTTTTTGCTGTGACATGGGATTGGACAGTGTATACACCATCTTCCTTAAACGTTGTTTTCAATTGATATACACCTTTTTCTTGTTTCGCTTTATACATGTGGCTATCTTCTTTTTCTCCTTCTTTCCACACTTCAAACTCCACTTCATCGGCATCCGTCACCGCTTCGTCACCATAAGATACCGCTGCTTCATAAACGGCACTTTCTCCGGGATTTACTTTTTCAGGACCGGTCAGTTTAACATCCAATACTTCTGGCGCCTCAGCTGTGTTTGCTTTGTTTTCGCCAGATCCGCACCCGCTAAGCAAAAAAGCAGAAAAAAGCAGAACAAGCAACATTTTTTTCATGCCATCACCCTTTCATCGTTTACCTAAATAGTAGCAAACGCTTACAGCAAATGGTACAGAAAATAGGAGACGTCACAAAAAAGACCTTTTTGCTTATCCGCAAAAAGGTCACTTTCTGTTTAGCCAAATACTTTTAACAATTCTTCTTTATCCTGTGACAGCCAGAAACGCATTAAACGTTTAGCGCCTTCCAGATCATGAAGCTTTGCCTGGCCGCACTGCTTTTCATTTGCAGCCGGAATTTCCGTAATGTCTACCGCTTCCTTCATTGTATCTTCAAGCAGATCAACGATTTCCGCTGGTGTCGGCTCTCCGCTCACAACAAGATAATAGCCGGTTTGGCAGCCCATTGGAGAAATATCAATGATATCAAAATGATCATATTTCTCAGCGTGAGTGCGAATCGTAAACGCGAGCAAATGCTCAAGTGTATGAATGGTATCAGGCTTCATCGCCTGTTTATTCGGCTGGCAAAAACGAATATCAAATTTATTAACAACGCCGTCTGTTCCTACTTTGTGCACACCGCAGTGTCTTACGTATGGAGCAACAACCGCATTATGGTCAAGCTCAAAACTTTCTACTGAAGGCATAATGGCACTCTCCCTTTTTTAAAAATGTAAATCCATTATAACATACCTTTCCGATAAGAATTATCGAATAACTTTTCAATCTGCGTTTTTTTTCTTATACTTGCATCAGAAAGGTTGCTGAAGACATATGAAAACCCTATTTATCGCTCTGATCAGGGGATATCAAAAATTCATCTCTCCCCTGACACCGCCAACATGCCGCTTCTATCCGACTTGTTCCCAATATGGAATTGAAGCGATTAAAACACATGGCGCCTTAAAAGGCGGATGGCTGACCATCAAACGAATTTTAAAATGCCACCCGTTTCATCCGGGAGGAGTCGATCCCGTACCTGAAAAGAAACAAAAACATTAATTGTTATAGCCGTTTACGACAAGATCCAGTTTGCCGGTTTCAGGGTCAATGACTAAGCCATGGACCGGAACGTTTTCCGGGAACAGCGGATGATGTTTAATAACGTTTACGCTGTCCTTCACACTCGCTTCCACCGAATCAAAGCTTTTAAACCATTGATCAAAGTCCACACCGGAGTACATTAATGTTTTGATGCGCTCTTCGGGAATTCCTCTTTCTTTGATTTTTTCAAGCATGCTTTTGCTGCTGATTTTGCTCATGCCGCAATCATGATGCCCGATCACGCATACCTCATCAGCGTTCAGCTCGTACACTGCGACAAGCAAGCTTCTCATGATGCTCCCAAATGGGTGTGTCACTAGCGCACCGGCACTTTTAATGATTTTCACATCACCGTTTCGCATATTCATCGCATGCGGCAGCAGTTCAACTAAACGAGTATCCATGCAAGAAAGAATCGCCATTTTTTTATCTGGAAATTTTGACGTCTGATACTTTTCGTACTCCCTTTGTTCAGTAAATGTCTTGTTAAATTCAAGAATATCATTTAGTAGGCTCATATCTAGTTGACCCTTTCTGTCTTTTTACTCTTAAATATATCACAGTGCCTGACTGTACGTCACCTTACCGAAATGAAACTCGGCATAAAAAAAGACAAACCCTCAGGTCTGCCTCATTTCCCCATATTATAGCGTTTTTTGAACTGCTCCACTCGTCCGCCTTTTTCATTGAATTTCTGGCGGCCTGTATAGAACGGATGCGTGTCAGAGCTGACCTCTACTTTTATGACCGGATATGTGTTGCCATCTTCCCACTCTGCTGTTTCATTAGATGTTTTAGTAGAGGTGCTGAGAAAACGGTATCCGCTGTTGACATCCTGAAAAATGACTTTGTGGTTCTTTGGATGAATTCCTTCTTTCATGTGTATCCCCTTTCTAAATCGTAATAATTACGTTTTATTTTATATCCTGACAAACGATTTGTCAATCTCCTTACATCCTTCCCTGCGTTTTCACATCGTAAACCTCACGGCATTTAAGAATAGGAAGAATAATCTAACCGTGGAAGCAAATAATAAACCCAAAATACATACAGAACGTCTTTCGAAAGGTGGTTTACGATTGTGGATGATTTAGTTTTGGCCAGAAGCCTTTTTGGCACAACAATGGGCTTTCATATCATTTTCGCAACGCTTGGCGTCGGTCTGCCGCTCATGATTTTAGTGGCTGAATTGATCTATCAAAAAACGAAAGATGACCATTATGCGATTATGGCGAAGAGATGGACGAAAGCACAAGCCGTTTTGCTGGGGGTCGCCATACCGACCGGGACGATAGCGGGCACTCAGCTCGCACTTTTATGGCCGGGATTTATGGAAGTCATCGGACGGGTCATGTCCCTGCCGTTCCAAATTGAAATCTATGCTTTTTTTGTTGAAGCTCTATTCATGTCGATTTATGTATACGCCGCTGACCGCTTGTCACCGGCGATGAGGATTGTTGCTGTTTTCTTTGTGTTAGTCGGTGCCGCTGCGTCGGCTGTTCTGATCACAAATGTTCACGCCTTTGAAGGTACGCCGGCCGGCTTTAAAATTGTAAACGGAAAAATTACAGATGTTGATCCTTGGGCCGCGTTTTTTAACCCGAGCTTTTTTGTTACTGCCGGCCATGTCGTACTGTCTGCATTTATGACGGGGGCCTTTATCGTTGCTTCTGTTGCCGCATATAAAATGATCCGGTCGAGAAAAAAGGAAAACGTCTATCGCTTTCACCGAAAAGCCCTTTTGCTTGCACTGACAATTGGCGGAATCTTTTCATTGGTGACAGCACTGAACGGGCACGAATCAGCTCAGATGCTATACGAATATCAGCCCGAAAAACTAGCCGGCGCGGAAGGGTTGTTTGAAACAAGATCTCATGCCCCTCTTGCTATCGGCGGTTTTACCGACCCGAATGAAGAAAAAGTCAAATGGGCCATCGAGATTCCATGGGCGTTGAGCTTTTTGGCAGCGAACCGCTTTGACACTGTTGTAAAAGGGTTAAATGCATTTCCAAGAGACGAATGGCCGCCGCTGTTCATTCACACGCTGTTTAATGCAATGGTCGGAGTAGGAATGCTGCTGATCCTTTATTCCATTATCGGTGTCGTCTGGAGAAAGGTGCTAAAGAAAGACCGTTTCCCGACGTGGCTATTGGTCATTTTTATGACAGCAGGACCTTTTAGCATCATCGGCATTGAATTTGGCTGGATTTTCGCCTGTACCGGGCGGCAGCCTTGGGTCATCTATCATCTCCTGAAAACGTCGGATGTCGTGACAACGACCGGCTCCATCGGGGTGCTCTTCTTATTTTTCACATTTGTTTACGCCGTGTTAGGCGCTGCTGTTGTCTACGTGCTGCTGTACTATTTCCGCAAGCACCCGGTTGACGAAGATTTAAATACAGCGGAGTCGTAATGGCTCCGCAAACAGGAAACCAAATGGAAGGAAGATCGACAAATGGACATCTCAACTGACGCTCTGATCGCCATCTCAATTATCTGGGGCTTTGTGTTTATCTACGCCGTCATGGCGACAATGGATTTTGGAGCGGGATTTTGGTCTATGATCTATTTAAACAAGGAGCACATGAAAGCCACCGATATTGCGAACCGATTTCTGTCCCCGACTTGGGAGGTCACAAACGTCTTTATTGTGGCCATCGTCGTGGCGCTTTTCAGCTTTTTCCCTGGCGCGACATTCGTGCTCGGAACCGTTTTATTAATTCCCGGCAGCATGATTTTACTGCTGTTAGCGATCCGAAGCGGGTTTCTCGTTTTTTCAAACACAGCGAAAGAACGAAAATTGCTAAGATATATTTCCGGCATCTCCGGCTTTATCATCCCTGCTATTTTAATTTTGGTGCTTCCGGTAACACACGGGGGATTTATAGAAAAAACGGACGGAATCTATAACTTGAACATGTCTAACATTTTTTCAAGCCCCAACGCCTATTCATTTATCGGGTTTGCGATTTTAAGCACTTTATTTTTGTCCTCGCTGCTGCTTGCTGATTTTTCAAATGTGGCGGAGGAACAGGATGCGTACCGCGCTTACAGAAAGAGCGCCATGATTACCGGCCCGATTTCACTCCTGTTTGCTGTATGCATTATGCTGACAATGCGAAATGAAGCGAACTGGCTTTATACCGGAATGATGAATGATTTCTCTTGGATTATTGCATCGTTTATTACATTTGTCATTGCGGGGATTGCTCTTTTTCTGCCTAACAAGAGCTTTGGCCAAAACATCGGAAAGCCGCGGCTTGCACTAGTCGCGATTGCGGTACAGTACTTTCTGGCAAGCTATGCGTACGGTCGGGCGCATCTCCCTTATATGATTTACCCTGATGTAACAGTCATGTCGGGCTTCACAGAGCCGGCAACGTTCAGGGCACTGTTTGCGACGTATATCGTTGCATTTATCATTCTCTTTCCGGGGTTCTATTTCTTCTGGAAGATGTTTATGCGAGATAAACGGTATATCCGCCAGGAGGAATAGAGGACCAGCCCGCCGGCTATACTAAGCCAGAACCTTTATAAGGAGGGGATGGCATGGAGCAGAAAATTCTATGTGAAGTCAACAACTGTTCTTATTGGGGCAAAGGGAACAAATGTACCGCTGATGCCATTTATGTTGTCAGCCATACGGGTGAAACGGCTGAAAACAGCCGGGAAACGGACTGCAAAACGTTTAAGCCGCATGATTTGTAATCAAAAGAAAGAGCTGCATCAGCCAGCTCTTTCTTTTCGCATGTTCAGTGTTCATCTTTTTTACCATGACCCCGTTTGAAGGTGAAAACAAAAAGGCACCTGCATAACATGCACCTGTCATGGCTGCCATCGCTCCGGAAATTGAAACATTAAGCCACGTTGCAGCGAAATAGCCCATGATTGCCGATAGCCCTCCAATCACCGCACTGAGGATCAGCATAGAAAGCAGCCTGTCAGTCAGCAAATGAGCCGCAGCAGGCGGGACAATCAGCATTGCCACAACCAATACAGCACCAACCGAATCAAAGGAAGCCACAGTCGTCAGCGACAGCATCCCCATTTGCACATAATGAATCAGCATAACCGGTATACCCAGTGCCAAAGCCATTTGCGGATCAAACGAAGCGATCTTGAACTCCTTATAGCACACACTTATCAACACTACATTTAAAACCAAAACAGATGCCAGCATCCAAAACGCTTGCGGCCCGATGTCCACTCCGAATACCGTGACCGTATTCCACGGCACAAAAGCGATTTCTCCCATTAACGAGTGCTCAATATCGAGATGGACATTCGCTCCATACACAGAAAGCAGAATGACGCCGACTGCAAATAAGGATGTAAATACAACTCCTATTGCGGCATCTGATTGAACCCCCTTGCTGTGAAGAAGCTGAACCAAAAATGCCGTTAACAGACCAGATACGGCAGCGCCGATAAACATAGGAATTCCGTCAAGACTTCCTGTCACAAGAAAAGCACCGACGATGCCAAGCAACACGGTATGGCTGATTGCGTCGGCCAGCATCGCCATTCGTCTCAACACGAGAAATGTGCCGATCAATGCGCAGCTTACGCCGACTAATACACCAGTAGCGATAATCCATGCTTCAAAACTCATTTGCGATCTGTCCCTTCTCAGCATCAGGAGACGCCCTTCGAATCTCAGGCATCCGTCCATACAGCTTTAAGAGTGAAAAAAGCCGCTCTCTCGTTTCCATAGGCAAACGCTCCAGGACAAAATCCTCCTGATCGAATTCTGTATCCGCAAGCTCCATTTCATGCATGAGGTACACTTCATACATCCGCTGCTTCAAAGCAATGGAATAGCCTTTTTCTATCCCCGTGCGAGTCACTTGCCAAATCCCGTTTTCGATACGCACGATGAAGCTCTCTTTTTCCATTTCATTCAATACCTTACGGCACAATGAAGGGGATAACTGCCTTTTCTTTCTTATGCCTTCAGCCGTTACATAAAGATCATTGTTTTCATATTGCTCATAAATTGTTAGCAGCACCTGCTCCCGGCTTGTTCTGCGCCGCAGCCTTATCAGCCTTATCGCTTTTGCCGCCAATCCACGCTTAGGGGCACAAATCATGGAAAAGAGAAACATCATTGTTGCTGATAAAATCATTAATGGCCCCGTCGCCATGCCATTCATCGTCGTGCTCAGCAAGGTTCCGGCCACGCCGCTTATACCGCCTACGATTCCGGCAATTACCACCATTCCGGCTAATCGCTCGGTCCAATACCTTGCAGCTATGGCTGGCGTAATTAGCATAGCCGCCATTAAAATCACACCAACTGTCTGAAGCCCAATAACGACAGCACAGACAATAAGGAAAGCCAAAAGCCCGTTTAAAAAGCGCACTGGCAGGCCCAATCCCTTTCCAAACGCAGGATCGAACGTAATCAACGTGAACTCCTTAAAGAATACAATGCAAAGGAACAGCAATACAGCGGATATGCCTCCAATCAGCATGATATCCTGTCTGACCAATGAAGCCGCCTGGCCGAATAGAAAAGAATCAAGCCCGCTTTGGCTTCCCGATCCCTGCTGCTGGATATATGTCAGCAGTATGATTCCTACACCAAAAAACACAGAGAGAACAATCCCGATCGCCGAATCCTCTTTTGTTTTTGAAAGCCGCGGAATCAGCTGAATAAACCATGTCCCGAGCAGACCGGCAAGCGCTGCTCCCAGCAAAAAGAATGGCAGTGATTTTTGCCCGGTGAACAAAAAAGCGAGACATACTCCCGGCAGAGCTGAATGAGCCATCGCATCCCCAATTAAACTTTGCTTTCTAAGCAAAACAAAGCTGCCCAAAACACCGCTTGCCGCCCCGAGCAAAAGCGTACCCGCCAGCACCCACTGTGTATTTGGATGCTGGAGCTGCAGCCACAAACTATCAAACAATGTGCTCACCCCTTCTGTCCTTCTGCCAGCACTTTATCTTTTAGGAACGTCAGCCTTCCTCCATACGTTTTTTGGAGGTTATCAATCGTAAAAACGTTTTCTGCCGGTCCGAAAGCGATTTTTCTTAGATGAAGCAGTAAAATCCAATCGAAATAATCCTCTGCGGTCTGCAGGTCGTGGTGGACGACAAGCACTGTTTTCCCTTTTTCTTTGAGTTCTGCCAAAAGCGTCATAATCGCCCGCTCTGTCGCTGCATCAACGCCGGCAAACGGTTCATCCATAAAATAAATGTCGGCGTCCTGGCAGAGCGCCCGGGCAAGAAACACCCGCTGCTGTTGGCCGCCTGACAGCTGGCTGATCTGCCTTTTCGCATAATCGAGCATCCCGACTTTTGCTAAAGCAGCCTTCGCTATTTCCACATCGGCTTTTTTGGGCTTTTTCAATAAGCCGATTCGGCCGTATCTCCCCATCAGCACGACATCGAGCGCGCTTGTGGGAAAATCCCAGTCAACCGAGCCGCGCTGCGGAACATACCCGATTCTTGTCCGCTGATCCTTATAGTCTTTGCCGTAAATAGAGATGTCTCCTGAAGCCCTTGGCACAAGACCGAGAATGGTTTTGATCAAGGTTGATTTTCCCGCGCCGTTTGGACCGATAATGCCAATCAGTTTCCCTTCCGGCACCTGCAGTGAAATGTCTTGGAGAACAGGCTTTTTATGATAAGCAACCGTAACATTATCGAGCTCAACAGGGAACATATCCTTCACCTCTTTTCTTTATTTAAGCGCTTTGGTAATTGTGTTGATATTGTGGCGGAACATTCCTTCGTATGTGCCTTCTTTTGTGCCTTTTTCACCCATGGCATCCGAATAGAGCTGTCCGCCGATTGTGACGGTATGGCCTTTTTCTTTAGCCCCTTCTGCTACTGCATTTATCGATTTTTCAGATACACTGCTTTCTACAAAAACAGCTTTTATTTGTTTATCCGTCAGGAGATTGACCAGTTCCTGAACATCCTTTAATCCGTAATCTGAATCTGTGCTGAGTCCCTGCAGGCCTTCCACCTGAAATCCATACTCTTTCCCAAAGTACGCAAAGGCATCGTGAGCCGTCACAAGCACACGGCTTTTCTCCGGAATGCGGGCGATCTCCTGACGCGCCCATTTATCTAAATATTCCAAATTCTCTTTGTACTCCTTGGCATTTTTCTGAAAATCTTCCTCATGCTCAGGCATCGCTTTGCTGAATTGAGCTTCGATTTCATCCACCGCATAGATCCATAACGGAATGCTGAACCAAACGTGGGGATCGTACGTCTTGCCTTCTCCGGCAGAAATAAGCTTGCTTTTCGGAATAGCCTCGCCGACTGCCGCTGCTTGTTTTTGTTCACCGATTTTTTGGAGAACGCCCTCCATTTTCCCTTCTAAATGCAATCCGCTGTATAAAACAACATCGGCTGACATTAATTTTTGTGTGTCACCTTGTGAAGCTTTGTAAAGGTGCGGATCGACTCCCGGTCCCATTAAAGAGGTGACTTTTACATGATTTCCTCCGATATTTTCAGCTGCATCGGCAATTTGGGATGTTGTTGCCGTTACCTGCAACCGCTGATCAGCCCTTTTTCCGGCTGAATCGGTTCCGCATCCCGTTAAAGCCATGCAAGCAAAAAGCAATGCCGCCATCAGTCCCTGTTTCATATTTTCCCTCCTCATTGCCATCAATGTCCGATTGTATTATTTTATGTTTTCATTTCTTAGACATGTGACATTTAATTAGACAAAAGCACATTTTATTTAGACGAGACAAAAAGTTTCTTTAGTGCAAAATTATCGCGTTTATCCACTTTTGTCAAGCTCTAATTGCACTAAAAAAAACCGGCTGCTGGCAGCAGCCGGTCCAAACGAGAAGGGATGTATTCAACGAACGCTTTTACTATAACAGCGCACTGGCGTTCTCTCAAACAGGCAAAATGCTTTTTTCTTACCCATGCTGCGTGAAAACATCCATTTTGGTCACGTATTTTCGCATAATGTCCTGGTTCACTTCAACCCCTAAACCAGGCTGGTTTGACACAGAAATAAATCCATTATCAATATGGATATCAGGAGTCACAATATCCTCATCCCAATAGCGGGAGGATGAGGAGATGTCTCCGGGTATTGTGAATTGCGGCAGTGAAGCAAGCGCTACGTTCTGGGCTCTGGAAATGCCTGTTTCCAGCATGCCGCCGACCCAAACCTGCATATGATGCTCTCTGCATAAATCATGAATTTTTAAGGCTTCTGTTAAGCCGCCGACACGGGAGGGCTTAATATTAATGATTTTGCAGCTTCCGAGCTCAATCGCCCGTCTCGCATCTTCAGCTGAACAAATGCTTTCATCAAGGCAAATGGCGGTTTTCAAATGTTTTTGCAAGTGGCGGTGGTCCACAATGTCGTCAGCTTGGAGCGGCTGCTCAATCATCATTAACTGATACTCATCGAGCTCCTTTAAACGGCTGATATCCTTGAGCTCATAGGAGGAATTGGCATCAGCCATGAGCGGGATGTTTGGGAATCGGCTGCGGATGGCCTTGACCAACTCCACGTCCTGCCCGGGCTGAATTTTAATTTTTATTCTTTGATATCCTTCTTTTTGATAGCTCTCAATTTCCTTCAGCATATCATCAAGAGGCGCCAGGCCGACAACCACCCCGGCAGGGACTTTATCTCTTGTCCCGCCCAATGCCTCGGCAAGAGGTATGCCCTTCTTTTTCGCATAGATATCCCAGACTGCCGATTCAAGTCCTGCTTTTGCCATCCGGTTTCCTTTGAAGCGCGCCAGACTGTCCGGCACTTCGGAAGGATGCTTAAATTCACGTCCGACAATATTGGGAATAAAAAAATCCTTTAACATATGCAAACATGTTCCAATGGTTTCCTCGGTGTACCAAGGCGAAGAGAACGCAGATACTTCTCCCCAGCCAGTGATACCGGATGTATCAATGGCTTCCACGATTAGAAATTTTCGTTCTTGAAGCGTTTCAATACTGTTTTTGAACGGTTTCTTTAAATTCATGCTCAAATGGTAAAGCGTAATTTTCTCTATTTCGATCATAGCAGTTCTCCTTTACGCGCATCCTTCAGCTGATTTCGCAAGAGCTTATTAGACGCATTGCGCGGCAGGCGGTCAAGGACAAAGAATTTTGCCGGAATTTTATACTTCGCCAAGCGGTCTTTGCAGTAGGCGGTCAACTCTTCTGCACTCACAGGCTTGTGAAGAACAAGATAAGCGTGGGGGACTTTCCCCCATTTCTTGTCCTCAGCACCTGAAACACCTGCTTCGGCTACAGCGGGGTGCGAGAGCAGCACTGACTCCACTTCAGCAGGGTAAATGTTTTCTCCTCCAGATATGATCAGATCTGAACGTCTGTCTAATACATATAAAAAGCCGTCGCTGTCCAAATACCCAAGATCACCTGTTTTAAGCCAGCCCTTTTCAAAGGATGCTTCGTTTGCGCTCTCCCGCTTAAAATAGCTTTTCATGACATTCGGGCCTTTGACCATGATTTCACCGTGTTCAAACGGCTTACACGCCTGACCGTCACGCTCTATTTTGATCTCGCATGAAAACAGCGGTTTCCCCGCAGATCCGAGCTTTTCCATACTGAATTCCGGCGACAGGGTAACAATTTGTGAGCATGTCTCTGTCATTCCATATGACTGAAAGACGGGGAATCCTTTCGCACGGCATTCCTCAAGCAATGGCAACGGTGCAGGGCCTCCGCCGAGCAGAATGCATCTGATCGATTCAGGACAGCGGCTCGTTTCTTCCAAAAGACTGGCCAGCATTGTCTGCACCGCAGATATCATTGTCACTTGATGTCTGTTGATAGAATCCAGTACATCGCTTACGGAAAAACGCTGGTGAAGCACGACAGCCATTCCGTAGATCACAGATTTAAATAACGCGGACAAACCGCTGATATGAAAGAGCGGCAATGCAATAAGCCAGCGGTCTTGTTCTGTTATACCCAAATTGAGCGCGGACGACACCGCACTGAAATAATGGTTTCCGAACGTTTGCTGAACCCCCTTGGGCTTTCCTGTGGTACCCGACGTATACATCAGCGTTGCCGTTGCATCCATATGCATATAAGGCTGGATCTCAATTTCCCCTGCGGCTTCTTTCATCAGTTCATCGACATCAATGGTTTGAACGATGTGCTCATAATCTTGTCTTTTAAAGCTTGAATCTGTCAGTAAAAAGCGGGCGCCTGAATCCTCCAGCTGAAACAGTCTTTCATGTGTTGACAGTTTTGTATTCAGAAGCACTGCTTTAACACCGAGCAAAAAACAAGCGTGAACGGCGTATACCATTTCTGCACGGTTTTGGAGCAAAATAGCGGCAGTGTCCCCTTTCCGGACCGAATGGGCAGCAAGCTGCGATGCCATCCGCTTAGACGCAGCCAACAATTCTGCAAATGTCACAGTTTGGTCTCCATAGATGAGAGCGATTCTCTCAGGTGTCAGCTGTGCCCGCTGCATGAGCCAGTTGGGCTGTTCTGTCAGCATGTCATCATCTCCGAGGTAAAATGTCTGTATTGAAAAGAAAACAGCTTGGACCGCAAAGTCTCAAGCTGTTGGTTTACTAAGTATTGCTGATCACGGGAAACGAGGGAACTGTCCGAAATCAGGTTTGCGTTTTTCCTTAAAGGAATCACGGCCTTCTTTTGCTTCATCAGTTGTGTAGTAAAGAAGGGTAGCATCCCCTGCAAACTGCTGAATCCCAGCAAGTCCGTCTGTATCCGCGTTAAACGCAGCTTTAAGAAAACGAAGTGCGGTTGGGCTTTTTTCAAGCATTTCTTCACACCATTTAATCGTTTCTTCTTCAAGTTGTTCCAAAGGAACCACAGTATTCACAAGACCCATGTCAAGCGCTTCCTGTGCGTTGTACTGACGGCACAGATACCAGATTTCACGGGCTTTTTTATGTCCTACGATTCGAGCCAGGTAGCCAGAACCGTAACCAGCGTCAAAGCTTCCCACTTTAGGGCCTGTTTGTCCAAAAATGGCGTTGTCAGCAGCGATTGTCAAGTCACATACGATGTGAAGCACATGGCCTCCTCCGATGGCATATCCGGACACCATCGCGACAACCGGTTTCGGAATGACGCGAATTAAACGCTGAAGATCCAGAACGTTAAGACGAGGAATTTGGTCATCTCCTACATAACCGCCGTGGCCGCGCACTTTTTGGTCTCCGCCAGAACAAAATGCTTTGTCTCCGGCTCCGGCAAGCACGATAACCCCGATATTTTGATCATCTCTTGCGTCAGCAAACGCGTCAATCATTTCAGCAACCGTTTTAGGCGTAAACGCGTTATGTACCTCAGGGCGGTTGATTGTTATTTTTGCAATACCATTATACGTTTCATACAATATTTCATCGTATGTCCGTTTTGTTTTCCATTCTGCAGCCATATGATGACCTCCTTTAATTCTCTATGCGAATGAGTCAGATGCTTGTCAAAAACTCACTCACTATTTTACCAAAAATTCGCGGCTGTTCCACATGGACCGTATGGCCGGCTTTTGGAACAATCTCTATTCTACTAGATGGAAGCTTCTTATGCACCTCTTGATTAATGGTGCAAAATTTTTCGTCCCACTCCCCGCAGATCAGCAGTGCAGGCACGGATATTTTTTCCACACGGCTCCACAAGGAAGGCTGCGAGCCGGTGCCCATTCCGGTTAAGCTGTTTGCAAGACCAATCTTATTGTTTCGCAGACGGCCTGACCGTATTCTGTGCCGAATATCATCAGCCAGCTGCTGCTGGGATGAAAACAGAGGGATGCTCTCCCAATACTGCACAAATGCTTCGATTCCGTCACGCAAAATAAAATCAGCAAGCTTCCGGTCTCTCATGATCCGTTCCCGCCGTTCCTCAAGCGTTTTGAGCCCCGGCGTTGTGCTTTCAAGCACAAGTGCCGATACCCGTTCTGGATATGCTGCCGCAAAAGAATAAGCAAGCCTCCCTCCCATAGAATACCCAATCAATTTCACTTTGTGAAGTTTTAACTGATCAAAAATCTCGGCAAGGTCAGAAACTTGCCTGCTTGTGCTGTATCTTCTTCCATTCAGCGGGGCATCGGTTTCACCATGCCCTAAACAATCGATTTTGATCAAACGGGAATCAGGCAGCAATCCAGCAAGAAAACTCCATGATTGTTTGCTGCCGGTAAACCCGTGCAGACAGACGACGGCTACGGAAGCATTCGGCCCCTCGTCTGTCACAGCATATCGGACACCATCTGAAACTGTTATGTTTACAGTTCCCATTGTTTTTTCACTTCCTGCACAGCCTCATTCAGCATATCACGATGAAGCTGTACTCTTGATTGGCGATCCGTTTTAATTTCTATCAAATGCAGTCCGGGCTTGTCTGCCTGCGGCGCGTAAGCTGCTTTGAATTCATCCCATGATGCCGGGCATGAATACGTTCCGCCGTAAAGTGCGGACGCGTGCTTGAAATCCAGCCCTGTCGGCGTGCCGAACAAATCTTCAAAGTGTGCTTTTTCAGCCGCCTGAGGCAAAAATGAGAAAATGCCTCCGCCGTCATTATTCACGAGAATCACAGTAAGTGGAATGCCCAGCTTTTTGGCCGCCAGCAATCCGTTTAAATCGTGATAAAAAGATAAATCTCCAATCACGAGGGTGACAGGCGCTTTTGTTCCTTCACACACCCCCATGGCAGAGGAGACGACACCGTCTATCCCATTTGCGCCCCGGTTTGAATAAATCCGGAAAGGGCGGTCCTGCTTTTCAAAAAACGTATCAACATCCCTAATTGGCATGCTGTTGCCGACAAAGAGAGAGCTGTTTTCAGGCACAAGGTGCTGAAGAATGCGATAGAGATTGCCTTCAAACGAAACCTCTTCACTGCTGATTGTTTGCAGATGCTCTCGGAACCGTTCATTGACAAACTGCCACTTTTCCAGCCATTCTGATGATCTGGCAATGCCTGCAAGGCCAGCCATAATTGCTTCAGAAAAAGCAGACGCATTGCAATGAATCATGTGCGCACTTGCCTGTGTCGGGTCTCTCCACCCTCCATCCTCGTCAATCACTATCTGCTGAATCGCAGTATCATCCTTTAGCCATAAAAAAACCGGTTTTGAAACAGGCATCGGCCCAAAACGGATGACAACATCGGGACGCAGCCTCGCCTTCAGCTCATCATCTTTCAAAAATGAATCGTACGCATCAATGACAGTGCTTTTATCATGAACGCCGTTCCGCAGATTAGACAGCGGGTCCGCTAAAATCGGATACTGAAGCGTCTTTGACAGCGCAATAATGTTTTCCTTATCCGTTTCACTGTGAAGCTCTCCGCAGACGATCATTCCTTTTTCAGCCTCTGCCAAAAGCTCAGCAACATCAGAAAGAGATTCGCGGTCAACGGACTGCGTACCCGTTTTGACAGACACGTGACGGCCTGTTCTCATTCGTCCAAACGGCTCAGCTGATAGATCCGGCATCAGCGGCTCACGGAGCGGCACATTCACATGCACAGGCCCCATTGGGCGCTTTTGCGCTTCTCCGGCGGCGCGGCCGGCCAGCGTCCGAATATATCTCAGCATATGAGGAGACTCTTCTGGAAGAGCAGAGTCTGTGAAAAACTTAACAAAGTTACCGAATAAGAAGTGCTGATTAATAGCCTGCGGTGCGCCTACTTCGCGCAGCTCGTGAGGCCGATCAGCAGTTAACACAATAATTGGCACTCTTGAATAATGGGCTTCAATCACAGCCGGATAAAAGTTGGCCGCTGCTGTACCCGATGTACAGATCAAAAGCACGGGACGCTGCTTCGCTTTTGCCAGCCCTAAAGCAAAAAATCCGGCAGATCTTTCATCAATTTGCACGTGGACACTGATATCGGGATGAGCCGCTGCAAGAATAGCCAGCGGTGTAGATCTTGAGCCCGGGCAAACGACAGCGTCCGTGATTCCAGAAAGGGCGAATTCATCAATAAAACTTCCGATGTAATGTGTAATCGGGTTGGCTGTCATCGCCCCTCACCTCCTAATGCAGAGACCATCGGCTTTAATTTAATCTGCGTTTCTTCATATTCCGATTTCGGGTCTGAGTCTTCCACAATACCGCACCCGGCAAACAGCCTTGCTGTGCTCCCCTCGATCAGTCCTGAACGGATGGCCACCGCGAATTCCCCGTTATCATGGCTGTCAATCCAGCCGATAGGGGCTGCATACCAGCCGCGGGACATCGGTTCGATCTCTCTGATCACTTCGACAGCTTTTTTCTGAGGTGCTCCCCCAAGCGCCGGCGTAGGATGCAGTTTCTCAATTAAGTCAAAAAGTGAAGCAGACTCACGAAGCTGCCCGACAATCGGCGTATATAAGTGCTGAACGCTTTTTGTTTTGTACAATACAGGTTCGTCAGGCTTTTCAACGTCAGAACAGCTTGATACAAAAGCGTTATGGATCATGCCTACAACAATATCATGCTCCAGCAAATTTTTCTCATCGTTTAACAATTCAAGGCCGATACGGCGGTCTTCTTCTTCATCGGCGCCGCGCTTTATGGAGCCCGCCAGACAAGTAGACATGACAGTGTTGCCGTCTCTTTTGATCAGTCTTTCCGGAGACGCGCCGACAAAAGTTTTGCCTTCCTGTTCGATTGCAAAAACATAGCTTGTCTGCTGATCAGTCAAAAGCGTTTTAAGCACCGGTTCAATTTTAACCGGGCCTTCAAATGTAAGCAGCAGCTCTCGTGCAAGAACAACTTTATCATATTGTTTCTCTTTTATTTGGCTTGTTGCCGTTTCAATTGCCTTCAGCCAATCATCCTTATCCAGCTCTTGAGATGCTTCGATCACAGCCTGATTTCCCAGATCTAAATCAGGAACAATGAATTCGACTGCAAGAGCTTTTAAGCCTTCCAAAACAGCCTCTGCATCTTCTTCTCCGCTTACCCATCTGTTGACTGTTAAGAATGGGCCTTCAGCAGTCATTGTCAGCATAAGCGAAGGCACAAAGAAATCCCCTTCCGAGAAATGGTCCCATTGTGTACCTCTTTCTTCGCAAGGGTCAAAAGAAAATCCTCCGAATAACACAGGTCCCACTGCAGAATGCTGCAGCTTTTCTTCTTCATAAATATGAAAAGCCGTCTTTTTAAAGCGCTCCCATTGTTCAAAAACCTCGCGATACCGCTCGCTGCTTTTTTGATTTGTCTGGAAAACCGCTTCTTTGCCAAGACCGACTATTGTCAATTCACTTTCAGGATCTGACCAAAAAAATCGATTGCCTGTATATTTTTTTGCTCCGTAATTGAAAAATGATAGAGGGTCAAGAGACTCGATTTGTCTCGAATAGCTTATTAAGACAGCATGGTTGACTTCTTTGGCTTTATGTAATGCATGTAGAACTTCCTTTCGGAACATACGCTGCACCGTTGTCACCATGAGACATTCCTCCATAATCCTTAAAATGCTTTTAATACCATACACCTGTGTCTCCTTTGTGTCAAACACACACAGATCATGCAGTCCAAATGGCCTGCCCTACCTATTATAAACCTAATTTCAGAAATGAAAAAGAAACAAACCTTAAATTTCTTTCTCCACTGATAGCAAAGGTTGTATCCGCTTACCATTTAAGGGAAATATCCTATATTCCTCCATCCGTTATTTATGAAAGTTCTCAGGCGATCTGTTCATACTAAAGGTATGCATTACAGAGAAACGAGGCGATCACATTGCTTACCAAAGACCAGCTGCAGCATTTAAAAAATGAATTGGAACAAACGAAAAAAGATATCTTAAACCGTTTCAAAGACAATGACCATTTTCAGCTTAACTCAGCCTTTCCTTATGATTCGTGGGGTGAGCTTTCGGCATACGACAACCATCCCGGCGATCAGGCGACAGAACTTTACGAGCGTGAGAAAGACATCGCTCTAGACTTGCATGAGCGTGAGCATCTCCGCGACATTGAGCATTCATTGAAGGCGATAGAAAACGGTACGTACGGTATTTGTGAGGTCAGCGGAAAGGAAATCCCTTACGAACGTCTTGAAGCGCTTCCGACTGCTACAACGCTCGCAGAGTATTCATCACAGGATGTCGTTTCCAAAGACCGTCCGATCGAAGAAGAAACACCTTTCGGGCAATTTGAATTTGACGATGATGAAGAAATCAGGGCCCCTTATGACAGTGAAGATTCCTACCAGGACGTCGAAAAATACGGAAACTCGCAAACTCCGCAGGATATGGAAAACCCGCCGCTCAGCTATGATGATATGACGATGAATGCCGAAGAAAATATCGGCAATACAGAGTCATACGAAAATTTCATCGCTACAGATATCACAGGCAAAGAAATTACTGTCTATCAAAGCAGGGCTCATGAGCGTTATGAGGAAGAACTAGATGAAGAAGGAATCATGACAACATTCGGCGATCTCCACGCTGATTGAACCCCCGTATTGGGGGTTCTTTAACGTTTGCTGCATATGAGGGTTTGATCTTTTTTAAGATAAAGGGTAAGTATAATTGTAAAATAAATACATACGGAGGGTTCAAACATGAAGAAGATTGTCGGCACCATAGCGGTTTTTATCATTACATACGCGCTTTTCTCAGCCGCAAACTACCTATTTCCGATTGACCAAGAATGGTACAATTCATTGAAAAAACCGGACTGGACGCCAAGCGGATCTGTGATTGGCATTATTTGGGCCATCCTGTTTGCCTTGATCTCTCTTTCAGCTGCCATTGTGTTTGCTGCGTTTTCAGTAAAAGAAGCGAAAAGCTTTTGGATTACGCTTTTGATTAATTATGTGCTTAATCAGGCATTCAGCTTTTTTCAGTTTACACAAAAGAATTTGCTCGCTGCCTCGATTGACTGCCTGCTTGTCGCCATGACTGCACTCCTATTAATGATCGCAGCGAACAAATACAGCAGAGCCGCAAGCTATCTTCTGTTGCCTTATTTCTTATGGAGTTCATTTGCAACGTTCTTATCCTTTACAATCTATTCAATGAATGTGTAAAACCAAAAAGCCGCTGTAAAAGCGGCTTTTTCACATCATCGGTTTGATTCCCCAAATGTCTTTTGCATATTCCCGGATTGTGCGGTCGCTGGAAAAATACCCCGAATGGGCAATGTTTAAAATCGAGCGCTCAGACCATTTCGGCCGATCACGATAATCAGCTTGAATACGTTCATGGGCATCTGCATACGAACTGAAATCCTTCAGTACAAAATACTCATCATTATGCGGAAGCAGCGAGTCATAGATCGATTCAAATTCATCAGCTTCTCCTTCAAAAAAACCGTTGATCAGCTGTTCCACCACCTGTCTGATCCTGCGGTCATGCTGAAAATACTCCCTCGATCTATAACCGCCGTTTTCCTGATACGATAATACGTCATCCGCCTTTAAACCGAATGTATAAATACAATCAGGCCCCACCCGCTCAAGAATTTCAATATTTGCACCGTCATGCGTGCCGATCGTCAAAGCGCCATTCATCATAAACTTCATATTTCCTGTACCAGATGCTTCCTTGCTTGCGGTTGAAATTTGTTCACTCACATCGGACGCCGGAAAAATCCGCTCAGCCATAGAAACTCTGTAGTTTTCCAAAAAAACAATCTTAATCAGCTGTTTGACTGCCGGATCATAGTTGACCTTTTCTGCGACCGAATGGATCAGCTTAATGATTTTCTTGGCATAATGATAGCTTGGTGAAGCCTTTGCCCCAAAAATAAAGGTTTGCGGATAAATTGAAAATCCCGAGTCCTCTTTGAGGCGGTTATACAAATACATAATATGAAGAACATTCAGCAGCTGCCGTTTGTATGCATGAAGCCGTTTCACCTGAACGTCGAATATGCTGTCAGGATTCACAACCACCCCAGCCGTGCAAAAAATCAAATCGGCAAGCTCTTGTTTTTTCCTGCTTTTGTTGTATTGAAACTGCTCGATAAAAGCGGGATCAGAGGCAAACGGTTCTAATTTGATCAGTGATTCCGGCTGTTTCACCCATTCATTGCCGATCGCCTCTGTAATGATGGCAGACAAGCCGGGATTCGCTTTTAACAGCCAGCGCCTGTGGGCAATTCCATTCGTCTTATTGTTAAAACGATTCGGGAACAGTAAGTGAAAGTTGCGCATCTCCCTTTCCTTTAAAATATCAGAATGAATTTTGGCAACGCCGTTTACACTGTAGCTGCCTACGATGGCAAGATGAGCCATTTTGACAACACCATGCGCCGTAATCGCCATGTCCTCTATTCTTTTCCAATCTCCAGGATATTTTTCCCAAACCGCTCGGCAAAATCTTTCATTGATCTCTTCAATAATCATATACATTCGCGGGAGCAGCGGCTTAAACAAATGAATCGGCCATTTCTCAAGCGCTTCTGACAATGTCGTATGATTTGTATAAGAAATCGTATGTACGGTAATGTGCCAGGCCTCTTCCCAGCTCATGTTCTCTTCATCGAGCAAAATCCGCATCAGCTCAGGCACCGCAAGCGCAGGATGGGTGTCATTAATATGAATGCTTATTTTTTTATGCAGGCCGGATAAAGATTTATTCGTTTTTCGGTAATTGTTTACAATGCTTTTTAAGCTTGCGCATACTAAGAAATACTGCTGCTTCAGCCGCAAAATTTTCCCCTCATCATGGGTGTCATCAGGGTATAAAAACTCAGAAACAGCTTCTGTTTCCCGCTTATAAGCCAAAATATTGCCGCCATGATAATGCGCATAAGGCTCGGCATTCCAAAGCCGCAACGTATTGACGGTGCCCGTTTCATAGCCGATGATCGGAATGTCATAAGGAACGGCGGTAACGATTGTTGCTTGTTCGTGTCGAAAATGCAGATGCCCGTTTTTTTCAGTCATATGCACCTCGCCCCAAAACGGAACGTCAACCGCCTGATCAGCATTTCTCACTTCCCACACATTCCCGTTTTTAAGCCATTGCTCAGGCAGCTCCACTTGATGCCCGTCAACGATTTTTTGCTCAAATAAGCCATGCTTATAACGAATCCCCATTCCGTGCCCCGGCAAATTCAACGAAGCCAAAGAATCTAAAAAGCAAGCAGCCAAGCGCCCAAGCCCGCCGTTGCCAAGGCCTGCATCGCTCTCCACCTGAAGGATCTCTTCTAAATTGATGCCAATTTCCTTCAAGCCTGCTTCTACAACCTCACGAACGCCAAGATTCATTAAATTTTGTTCAAGGAGCTGACCGAGAAGAAATTCGATCGACAAATAATACGTCTGCTTCCCGGAATTGGACCTGCTCTTTTCATTCGTCTGGATCCAATCAGCGCTGATATACTCTCTGACCATATTGCCCAACGTTTTATATTGATCAAGCTTGGCAGAGTCTTTAAAGCTTTTTCCGCACGTCATTTCCAGACGCTTTAAAAATAAGGCTGCAAAGCGTTCTTTACTCGAGAACATCCCGTCCACTCCTTGTCACATGCTCGAAAATGCGCTGATACTCTTTCGCTGACTGCTCCCAGCTGTAATCTCCATTCATTGCGGTCTTCATGATGCTCTTCCATACATCCTTTTGGCGATAAAACGACAGCGCTCTCTCAATCGTAAATTTCAGATCATGCGCATTGAAGGCAGAGAACGTAAATCCATTCCCCGTTCCCTCCTTCTCCTGATAAGAACGGACAGTGTCATAAAGCCCGCCCGTCTCTCTGACAATCGGAATGGCGCCATATTGGAGAGCAATCAGCTGGCCTAAGCCGCACGGCTCAAATTTTGACGGCATCAGAAACATATCAGAGCCCGCATAAATTTGATGGGCAAGCGGCTCATCAAACCCAATATACGCCCGGCATTTGTCATGAAAAGCAAATTCTGCATACCGGAAATAATCTTCAAATTCACGTTCCCCTGTGCCCAGCACAATCAGCTGTATGTCCTGCTCATCAAGAAGTTCGTGCATAATTCTGCGGACAAGATCAAGTCCCTTTTGTTTAGTGAGCCTTGTCACCATACTGATCAGCGGAATATCGCTTCGCTCTGGAAGCCCCATCCTCTGCTGAAGCTTGGTTTTATTTTCTTCCTTGCATGTGAGATGATCCGAATCGTAATGCGCCTCTATATAAGGATCGCTCTTCGGCTGGTAGAAAGAATCATCAATGCCATTTAAAATGCCGGTTAAGTCATTTTCTCTATATCGCAGAACCTGCTCCAGCTGTTCACCATAATAAGGCGTCAATATTTCATTTCTGTAAGTAGGGCTTACAGTTGTCACATGATCTGCCGCAATGATGCCCGCCTTCATAAAATTAACAAATCCGTTGCATTCTAACCTTTCATAATGAAAATGATCCATCTTAAGACCAAGCAAGTCATGGGTGACATCAGGAGGAAATATGCCTTGAAACTGCAGGTTGTGGATCGTGAGCACGCTTTTCATCTGTTCATAAAAAGGATGTTTTCTGTACTCCTCTTTCAGTAAATAGTTGACCATCGCTGTATGCCAATCGTGAGTATGAACAATATCGGCTTGAACATTCACAGCTTTGGCGGCCTCCAGTACAGCTCTTGAAAAAAAGGCAAACCGCTCACCGTCATCATAATGCCCGTACAATGAATCCCTGCTGAAATAATACTCATTGTCAATGAAGTAATAATTCACATCATCTTCAGCCATATGTTCAATTCCGCAATATTGCTGACGCCAGCCGACGGCAACCGTACACTCTGCCTTTTTTTTCATGCGCTTTTTCCACAGCTCAGGTATTTGGCTGTACTTCGGCAGCATCACAGCAACTTCATTGCCTAATTCCGCAAGTGCCTTTGGCAGAGCGCCGGCTACATCAGCAAGACCTCCTGATTTAACAAATGGGGTGCATTCAGACACAGCAAATAATATCTTCAAGAATTCATCAGCTCTCCTTGCACCAAACCTTTTCTTAATACAAGCGGATGGTCAGCTGTTCCCGCAGCCTCAGTCGCATTTCCGATTTTAACATCCTTATCAGAAATGACCTGCTCAAGCAGACAATCCTCGCCAATCTGCGTTTTCTGCATAACAATGCAGTTTTTCAGCTTCGTCCCCTTTCCGACATGGACCGCCCTGAACAAAATGCAGTTTTCAACCTCTCCTTCAAGCACACAGCCGTTTGCCACCAAGGAATTTTTGACAGTGCTATGTTTTCCGTATTTCGTCGGCGGCTCATCCTTTACTTTTGTATAGATCGGCTGCTGCGGCAAAAACACCTGCTGCCAAAAACGAGGCTGAATAAGCTCCATACTGTGGGTATAATACTTTTCCACCGAATCAATGACAGCAGCATAACCTGTATATTCATAAGGACAAATGGTCAAGGAAGCTGATTCCTTTTCAACAGCCTCCTGAATGGTTTTATAGCCTTTCTCACTATGTCCGTAGATCAGGTCCTTCAAAAGCGCTGTAGACATGATATAGATTTGCAGCGACTGGCCGTCCTGAAATACCTCGGTAATGTCACAGCCAACCTCTTGATGGCGTTTCAGCACAAATTGAAATTGGATGTTGCACACGGTATGGCTGTTGGTGATAACAGCATATTGCTGTGTGCTTCTGTGGAAGTAGTCTAGATGGTCCGAAAACTGGCGAAAGGAACCGAATTCATCGTATTCGTGATGAAGATGCGGAGACGGGAAAAAAAAGAGGCCGTCTTTTTTTCGATGCAAATCCCACTCCTTACCCGCTCCAAGATGATCCATAAGCGAACGATAGCGATACTTCGGAAAAATGGCAACACTTCTAATATCTGCGTTCACCATGTTGGAAAGCATAAAATCAATCAGACGGTACCTTCCGGCAAAAGGGATGGCACCAAGCGACCGCTGTGCCGTTAAATCCTGAAGAGAATGCTTATATGTGGTTTCATCTATAACACCTAACATTTGATTATTGAACAATGGCTTTGCCCCCTCTTCAGTATTAAATCAATTCTTTTTCTACAAAATCCTCTGAAACGAGCAGCACCTCCTGAATGTCTTTTTCGGATCGAATCACTGTGCCATCCGGAAGCACAAGACCCTTAGGAACGATGGCATTTTCAATCACTACATGCTCGCCGATCGTCACATCCGGCATAATGACCGATGATGTGACAGACGCATGCTTACCGACAGTCACACCTTGAAAAAGAACAGAGTGAGACACATTTCCATACACAACACACCCTTCGTTCACAAGCGAATCATGAACCTGTGCGTCAGATGAAATAAATTGCGGTGGCTGATTTGGATTGACGGAGTAAATTTTCCATTTGCGTTCAAACAGCTTGAGCTCCGAGTCTTCCTTTAACAAATCCATATTGGCCTCCCATAAGCTCTGAACAGTTCCGACATCCTTCCAATATCCTTTAAACGGATAAGCGGAAAGCTTCTTTTTCTCCTCCAAAAGCAGAGGAATAATATCTTTGCCGAAGTCGTGGCTTGAATAAGGGTTCCGGTCATCTATCTCAAGGTACTGTTTCAAAAGCGGCCAATTGAACATATAAATGCCCATTGAGGCAAGATTGCTCTTAGGGAATTTGGGCTTTTCATCAAAATGTGTAATCGTCCCATCTGCATCGGCCTTCATGATGCCAAAGCGGCTTGCTTCCTCCCAGCCCACCTCGATGACAGAGATCGTTACATCCGCTTTCTTTTCAATATGAAAATCAAGCATTTTGCCGTAGTCCATTTTGTATATGTGATCTCCTGATAAAATCAGCACATACTCAGGATCGTACTGATTCAAATAATTAAGATTTTCATAAATGGCGCTTGCCGTCCCTTTATACCATTTGACTTCTGATGACTCGGCATAAGGGGGTAACACCGTCACGCCGCCATTATATCTGTCAAGGTCCCATGCACTGCCGATTCCAATATAGGAATTCAGCTCAAGCGGCTGATATTGCGTTAAAATCCCGACTGTATCTATACCTGAGTTGGAGCAGTTGCTGAGCGTAAAATCTATAATCCTGTATTTTCCCCCGAAAGATACAGCCGGTTTGGCCATATGTTTTGTTAATCCGCTGAGACGGCTGCCCTTTCCGCCGGCAAGGAGCATGGCTACACATTGTTTTTTGATCATTTTATCTCTCCTCTTTTTTTAACCGCCCGTAAAATCGAAATGCCGTAAGGGGGGATGGTCATCGTGATATAAAACGGTTTATGATGAAGCGCTCCCTTTTCAGCCGTTAACGGCTTCTTATTGATTTGTCCTGAGCCTCCATATGTTTCACTATCGCTGTTCAGCACTTCGATGTATTGGGTTAGAAAAGGAACACCAACATCATATTGATGATAGACCGAGGGTGTAAAATTACAAATGATGATCAGTGCCTCACCGTGCCTTTTGCCATAACGAATAAAAGAAAAGATCGATTGTTCATCATTATGGACATCAATCCATTCAAACGACTGGGCATGATGATCATGTTCATAAAGGATTTTGCTTTTTTGATAAAAGCGGAGAAGATCTTGCGTAAAAACGCTGGCTTTCTGATGCATGGGGAAGGAGTCCAAAAACCAATCTAGCTGCTCTGTGTCTTTCCATTCATCAAATTGGGCAAATTCTGATCCCATAAAAATCAATTTCTTTCCGGGATGAGCTGTCATATATCCGAGCAAAAGCCGATACTGGGCAAATTTCTGCCAGTAGTCGCCAGGCATTTTATGAAGAAGTGATTTTTTTCCGTATACAACTTCATCATGAGAAAATGGCAATACAAAATGTTCGCTAAACGCATACAGCAATGAAAAAGAAATAAGCTCGTGACGATAACGCCTTTCTTCCGGCGGCGTCTCCATGTATGTCAGCACGTCATTCATCCAGCCCATATTCCATTTAAAATGAAAACCGAGCCCCCCTTCCTCAACGGCACCCGTCACTTGAGGCCATTCTGTAGAATCTTCCGCAATCATCATGACATGCGGAAAAGTCTCTCTCATGGTTTGATTGAGTTTTCTTAAAAATTCAACAGCATATGGATTCGTATGGCGTTCATCCTGATTTGGCCAATACAGGATATTAGCCACTGCATCAACCCTAAATCCATCTATATGATAGATTTCGGCCCAGTACAACGCATTAGAAATTAAAAAACTATGAACTTCCGGTTTTCCCAGGTCAAAGTTTGCTGTGCCCCATAGCCAGTTCTCCCGATCACGTTCTTCTTGATATTCATAAAGGGGCTCTCCATCAAACATATAAAGGCCATGTGCATCTTTACAAAAATGTCCGGGAACCCAATCCAGAATGACTCCGATGTTTTCTTGATGGCATTCATCCACAAACTGCATCAAATCATGCGGCGTGCCAAACCTGCTTGTGGGGCTGTAATATCCCGTACCTTGGTACCCCCAAGAACGGTCATAAGGATGCTCATATATCGGAAGAAGTTCAACATGGGTAAACCCATGCTTTTTAATATAAGGGATAAGCGACTGACTTAATTCTTGATAGGAGTAATGCCTGCCATCAGCATGTTTCTTCCACGAACCGAGATGAAGCTCATAAATAAAAACAGGCTTCTCATATACCGTCTTAGCCTTTTGTTTCTTTTGCCATAATTGATCTTTCCAGCTGTACTCACCCAGATCGTAAGTAAGTGACGCTGTATTGGGCCTGACTTCTGAATAAATAGCATAAGGATCTGCCTTCAGCCTGATCTCGCCGCTATTCGTCACGATTTCATACTTATATCGTTCCTTTTCTCCCAAACCTGGAATAAATAACGTCCAGATGCCGCTATCGCTTACTCTGTGCATCACATGCTGTTCTCCTGCCCAGCTGTTAAAATCCCCTGCCACTCGTACTTCTGACGCATGAGGCGCCCACACACAAAATTCATATCCGCTTTGGCCATTCAGCTCGCGAAAATGCGAGCCAAACAGCTGATAGCTTTTAAACAGACTGCCTTCGTGAAAAAGATAAACATCATGTGCTGTCGGGCTGGCAGCGGCCATGTAATCATCCTTTCTGACATCATAGTTTTCATTTATAGTATTTATTCGAAGAAATAAAAAAAAGCCCTTTCATGAAAGCGCTTATACTTATTGACATTTACCTTCATTTTCCGAAGAAAAACGAAATATATGGGGATTTTTGTTGTCTATTTATAGAATAATGGATGAAATCTAAGACATATGATAATTTATAAAAAATAAAAAAACCCTGCATTTTCTGCAAGGTTTCTGGATGACCCGTACGGGATTCGAACCCGTGTTACCGCCGTGAAAGGGCGGTGTCTTAACCGCTTGACCAACGGGCCGATAGTTGAGAGCTTATCTATCTGTAATCATATGGCGGAGAAGGAGGGATTTGAACCCTCGCGCCGCTTACACGACCTACACCCTTAGCAGGGGCGCCTCTTCAGCCACTTGAGTACTTCTCCAATATGGCTCCACAGGCAGGATTCGAACCTGCGACCGATCGGTTAACAGCCGATAGCTCTACCACTGAGCTACTGTGGAATGTAAAAGTCATGGTGGGCCTGAGTGGACTCGAACCACCGACCTCACGCTTATCAGGCGTGCGCTCTAACCAGCTGAGCTACAGGCCCACGACAATATGGAAATGGAGCGGGTGATGGGAATCGAACCCACGACATCAGCTTGGAAGGCTGAGGTTTTACCACTAAACTACACCCGCAATGTTTATTTGGGGCGATTGATGGGAATCGAACCCACGAATGCCAGAGCCACAATCTGGTGCGTTAACCACTTCGCCACAACCGCCAAAATATATATTGATAAATGGTGGCTCGGGACGGAATCGAACCGCCGACACACGGATTTTCAGTCCGTTGCTCTACCAACTGAGCTACCGAGCCTAAGTATTTAAATGGCGGTCCGGACGGGACTCGAACCCGCGACCTCCTGCGTGACAGGCAGGCATTCTAACCAACTGAACTACCGGACCATATTGAATTATTTTGGTTGTACCCTTCAGGCACTCCTTATTTCATTCATAAAATTTGGTTGCGGGGGCAGGATTTGAACCTGCGACCTTCGGGTTATGAGCCCGACGAGCTACCGAACTGCTCCACCCCGCGATGATTAAGTTGTA
Organism: Bacillus sp. N13C7; assembly: GCF_026790065.1. GTDB lineage: Bacteria > Bacillota > Bacilli > Bacillales > Bacillaceae > Bacillus. The sequence goes on from NZ_JALAMO010000001.1 coordinate 443,689, forward strand.
TATGGCGGAGGAAGAGGGATTCGAACCCCCGCGGGCTTTGACACCCCTGTCGGTTTTCAAGACCGATCCCTTCAGCCAGACTTGGGTATTCCTCCGTATAGTGGTGGACCTTGTAGGACTCGAACCTACGACCGGACGGTTATGAGCCGTCTGCTCTAACCAACTGAGCTAAAGGTCCATTGGTAGCGGCGGAGGGGATCGAACCCCCGACCTCACGGGTATGAACCGTACGCTCTAGCCAGCTGAGCTACACCGCCAAATATTTATTGAAACCAAGTGGAGCCTAGCGGGATCGAACCGCTGACCTCCTGCGTGCAAAGCAGGCGCTCTCCCAGCTGAGCTAAGGCCCCAAGAATGGTCGGGAAGACAGGATTCGAACCTGCGACCCCATGGTCCCAAACCATGTGCTCTACCAAGCTGAGCTACTTCCCGATTTCATGTAGATCATGGCGCGCCCGAGAGGAGTC
>NZ_JALAMO010000002.1 GCF_026790065.1 Bacillus sp. N13C7
TTCAAACTTGAAGGTGTTTTTATTTGTCTCATCTTATGGGGGCAGTCCCTGCAAGCGGTGCTCTTTTATTTTTTAACAAATCCAATCAAAATGGAGATCATCGGCGATATATAAAGGAAAAACGTAAACGGAATATAGTCTATGACGGGAACACCGAGTGCGCTCGCCATAAAAGCGCCGCTGACGCCCCAAGGGATTAACGGGTTAATCAATGTTCCGCCATCCTCTAATGATCTTGTCAGAAATTTTCGCGGGATGTTTTGTTGGTCGTATAAGGATTTATATGATTGTCCCGGTATTAATATTGATAAATACTGTTCGCCGGTTGCCAAATTGACGCCGATGCTTGAGCCGACAGTTGCTGCAACGAGACGGCCTTTTGAGCGGATGCCTTTCATGACGCCTTCCAATAGTGCTGAAATCAATCCGATTTTCTCCATCAATCCGCCGAGTGCAAAAGCAATCATAATGAGAGAGACAGAGCCCATCATAGATTGCAGACCGCCTCTGTTGATGATTTTTGCTGCCGCCTCATTATCTGTTTCGAATGTTGTGCCATTTTGTAAAGCTGTCATAAATGCCTGAAGGCTGCTGTCAGGTACAAAAATAGCAGTCAACATTCCCGAGGAAATAATTCCGATAGTCAGAACGGGAATCACGGACACACGCTTAATTGCCAGCAAAACGACTAAGAGCGGGGAAAGAAGGGCCCACGGTGTCACGTTTGCGGCATCCTTTATGCCGGTTATGACACGTTGGATATCATCAGTTGAAGCGGCATCAGCTGACACAGATAAACCAAGAAAGTAAAACAGAACGACGGTGATGAGCAAAGCCGGAATGGTAGTGCCCATCATATGGCGAATGTGTTCAAAGATCGGTATTTCGCCTATGCCGGCGGCAAAATTGGTGGTGTCTGACATCGGAGACATTTTATCACCAAAACAAGCGCCGCATATGACTGCGCCCGCCGTCCATTCAAGCGGAACGCCGGCCGCGCTCGCCACGCCGATCAGCGCTACCCCGATCGTGCTCACAGTAGTCAGGCTTGAGCCGACAAGTGTGCTGATGATCATGCATGAAAACAAAGCTGTCAAAAGGAGGTGGCTTGGTTCAATAAAGGACAGAGCATAAACTGTCACGGACGGTATTGCGCCGCTGTACATCCAAGCGCCGATTAAGATGCCGATCAGCGCCAGAACGATAATCGGCTGTACGCCGTTTTTGATTCCATCAACAATCCCCTTTTCTAGGCTCTTCCAGGAAAAACCGAACCATAAACCGGCTGCTGAAAGCATGACAACACATAGAAACAGCGGGATATGCGGTTCTGTATGAAGAAAGAATAAGCAAGAAATAATGATGCCTAACATGAATATAAATAAACCGACGGCTAACGGAAACGTCAGCTTTTTTTGAGATTCCAAAATAACACCCCGTATTTTCTTTAATGCTTTTGTGCTTTTGGGCACGAAAGCATTATAACAGAAAAAAACGAAAATCTATGTTTTTTCACAATTATGAATATAAAAAAGCGAGCACAGGGCGTGCTCACTTTACGATCAGAACGGGTATATCTGATTTTGCTGAAAGTTTTTCGCTCACACTTCCAAATAGCAGCTTTTTCAGCCTGTTTTGGTCTCTGGTTCCAGTTACGATCAAATCTGCAGAAATGCGGTTTGCATGCTCGATAATTGATTCAGCAGGATCGCCTTCTAAAATATCGATATCTCCATCTGCCTGCTGGTCATTCAGCATCATTCTCGCTTCAGCGATGACCTCTTCTGTACGGTCTTCGTAGATCATTGGCTCAGGTGAGGCAACATCAGATATCAGCGGCTCGGGAACACTTGTCATGCCTCCGCCAATATAGCTTGCCCCGGCTGCGGGCCTCGGCGGGTCGATGATGGTCTGATTGTCTTTCATATCATGTGAATGGGCGACGGTAATGGCGGCATTTACGGTATTAGCAAGGTCAATGGCTGTCTGAAGCGCTTTCTTGCTATTTTCACTTCCGTCAAACGCAACGATGATACGGTCAGCATGAAACATCATTCTCACCCTCTCAAAACGTCTTACAACACCATACCCGGATTTAAGCACAATTAACCTTTTCCTATTCAAGTAATGATTGACAAAAAAAGGTTTTGTTTATATGATGAAAAAAAGATGAAATCAGAACGGAAGGAGGGTTTGCTATGCCAAGGAATTTGCGTGTTTATCAAACAGTTTCATATTGGCGCGGCAATCCCTATGTTCTGTTTAATTGAACGGTTTATTGGCCTAGCCGCGCGCTGAAAAGCGCTGTGCATATCATTTGGATAAAAAAGGCATGGAGCTGACGCTTCATGCCTTTTTTATATACAAAATTGAAGGAAAGACAGGTGTATGGGATGTGAAGACAAATACAGAGGCGAGGGCAGCTCACGTCAAACTGAACGAAAAAAGCAGCAAGGAAAAAATAGAAGGCGGCTGATGAGATAAAGGAGATGGGAATCGATGTTTTCAGTTTTGAAAAAGCTTGGCTGGTTTTTTAAAGCTTACTGGCTGCGCTATACGATTGCGATTGTGCTTTTATTAGGAGTTAATGTCATTGAAATGTTTCCGCCCAAGCTCTTGGGGAATGCCATAGATGACATGAAATCAGGGGCATTTAATGCGGAAGGGCTGCTGTTTTATATCGGTATCTTTTTTGTGCTGACGGCGGCCGTGTATATCATGTCTTATTTTTGGATGCACCAGCTGTTTGGCGGAGCGAATGTGATGGAGAAAATTCTTCGTACAAAGCTGATGGGGCATCTGCTGACGATGTCGCCGCCGTTCTATGAAAAAAACCGGACAGGCGATTTAATGGCACGGGGGACGAATGATCTTCAGGCCGTCAGTTTAACGACGGGGTTTGGCATCTTGACGTTAGTCGACTCCACGATGTTTATGATGACGATCTTTCTGACAATGGGATTTTTAATCAGCTGGAAGCTGACCTTTGCCGCCATTATCCCGCTCCCTATTATGGCGATTGCAATCAGCCTATACGGAAGTAAAATTCATGAGCGGTTCACGGAGGCCCAAAATGCGTTTGGGGCGCTGAATGACAGGGTGCTTGAATCCGTTTCAGGCGTGCGGGTGATTCGCGCATATGTGCAGGAAACAAACGATGTTCGCCGATTTCATGAAATGACCGCAGATGTTTACCGGAAAAACATGAAAGTGGCATTTATTGATTCGCTGTTTGAGCCGACGGTGAAGCTGCTTGTCGGCGCCAGTTATCTGATCGGACTTGGCTATGGAGCATTTCTTGTATTCCGGAACGAGCTGACAATTGGCGAGCTTGTGTCCTTTAACGTTTATCTCGGCATGATGATTTGGCCGATGTTTGCAATCGGTGAACTTATTAATGTGATGCAGCGAGGTAATGCGTCATTAGATCGGGTAAATGAAACCCTTTCTTATGAGCCGGACGTGACAGATCCAAAGCAGCCCGCTGAACTGAAAGAGCCAGGAGATATCGTTTTCAGCAATGTCTGCTTTACATATCCAAGCTCAACAAGTAGCAATATTCACGATATTTCGTTTACGGTGCGAAAAGGGCAGACTGTTGGGATTGCCGGTAAAACAGGGAGCGGGAAAACGACGATTATCAAGCAGCTCTTGCGCCAGTACCCTCCCGGTGAAGGGAGCATCACATTCTCAGGCGTGCCGATTGAGCAGATCCCTCTTGATCGGCTCCGCGGGTGGATCGGATATGTGCCGCAGGATCATTTGCTGTTTTCACGAACGGTAAAAGAAAATATCTTATACGGAAAACAGGATGCAAGTGATGAAGAGGTTCAGCAAGCTATTGCCGATGCACATTTTGAAACCGATTTACACATGCTTCCGTCCGGCCTGGAGACAATGGTCGGCGAAAAAGGCGTGGCGCTGTCCGGCGGGCAAAAACAAAGAATCTCGATTGCGAGAGCACTTATGGCGAATCCGGAGATTTTGATTCTGGATGATTCGCTTTCTGCCGTAGATGCTAAAACAGAGGCGGCGATTATCAGCAATATCAGAGAAAACCGCAAAGGAAAAACGACTTTTATTTTGACGCACCGTTTATCCGCGGTAGAGCATGCTGACCTGGTCCTTGTGATGGACGGCGGCGTGATTTCGGAGAGAGGCACGCATCAAGAGCTGCTGGCCAATAATGGGTGGTATCGGGAACAATATGAAAGACAGCAGCTGTTCACTGAGGAGGAAAGGGGAGCAGGCGCATGAAAACAGGAAAAACGTTATGGAGATACGCACTCCTTTATCGAAAATTGCTGATCACAGCCGTCCTATTGCTGGCAATCGCTGTCGGGGCAGAACTGACCGGACCGTTTATCGGCAAAAAAATGATTGACGATCATATCCTCGGCATTGAGAAAACATGGTATGAAGCGGAAAAAGATAAAAACGCCGTTCAGTTTCACGGCACTTCATACGTCAGAGAGGACCGGATGCAGGGCCCTGTTTCTAAAGAAAAAGAAGCGCATATTTATCAAGTGGGAATGGCGTTTTATTTTGTTGATCAGGCGGTCAGTTTTGATGGGAACAGAACGTTTTCTGACGGAAAGCTGACGATTACAAACGGAGACGAGAGCCGGACATATGAAGCCGAAAAGCTGACAAAGCAGGAGCTTTTCCAGTTCTATCAGCCGGAAATAAAGGGAATGGTGTTTCTGATCTGCTTGTATGGGGGCTTGCTTGTTTTTTCGGTATTCTTTCAATACGGACAGCATTATTTGCTGCAGATGAGCGCCAATCGCATTATCCAAAAGATGAGGCAGGACGTGTTTTCGCACATACAGAAAATGCCGATTCGTTATTTTGACAACCTTCCGGCCGGTAAAGTGGTTGCGCGGATTACCAACGATACGGAGGCCATCAGGGATTTATATGTCACAGTGCTGTCAACATTTGTGACAAGCGGAATCTATATGATTGGGATATTCACGGCTTTGTTTCTGCTGGATGTTAAGCTCGCGTTAGTGTGTCTGGCAATTGTGCCGATTATCTGGCTGTGGTCGGTCATATACCGAAAATACGCGTCATATTACAATCAAAAAATCCGCTCAATCAATAGTGGCATTAACGCAAAAATGAATGAGTCCATTCAAGGCATGACGATTATTCAGGCTTTCCGTCATCAAAAAGAAACGATGAGAGAATTTGAGGAATTAAATGAATCACATTTTTATTTTCAAAACAGGATGCTGAATTTAAACTCCTTAATGTCCCATAATCTTGTCAATGTGATCCGAAACCTTGCGTTTGTCAGTTTGATCTGGCATTTTGGCGGTGCAAGCCTGAATACGGCCGGAATGGTTTCCATCGGTGTGCTGTACGCGTTTGTCGACTATTTAAACCGGTTATTTCAGCCGATTACAGGCATCGTCAATCAGTTTTCAAAGCTGGAGCTTGCACGGGTCTCTGCCGGACGCGTTTTCGAACTCCTTGAAGAAAAGGATACGGAAGAAGCGGGTGAACCGGCGAAGGAGCGCGCGCTGGGGCGGGTGGAATTTCGTGATGTGTCATTTGCCTATCAAGATGGTGAAGAGGTATTAAAACATATTTCCTTTACCGCGCAAAAAGGCGAGACCATAGCGCTCGTCGGCCATACCGGATCTGGAAAAAGCTCGATTTTAAATCTCTTGTTTCGTTTTTATGACGCGCAAAAAGGGGATATTCTGATTGATGGGAAGAGCATTTACAACATGTCAAGGCAGGAACTCAGATCCCAAATGGGCATTGTGCTTCAGGACCCATACTTATTCTCGGGCACAATCGGTTCAAACGTCAGTCTGAATGACGAACGAATGACTGAGGAAGATATCAAAAAAGCACTGGAGCAAGTTGGTGCCGATCCGCTTCTGAAAAAGCTTCCGAAAGGCATAAATGAACCCGTGATTGAAAAAGGCAGCACGCTGTCTTCCGGAGAGCGGCAGTTAATTTCTTTCGCCAGAGCTTTGGCGTTTGATCCCGCCATTTTGATTTTAGATGAAGCAACAGCACATATTGATACAGAGACAGAGGCCGTGATCCAGCAGGCGCTCGATGTCGTGAAACAAGGACGCACCACCTTCGTCATCGCCCATCGGCTCTCAACAATCAGAAACGCAGATCAGATTTTGGTCCTCGATAAAGGAGAAATTGTAGAAAGAGGGAATCATGAGGAGCTAATGGCGGTTAGAGGCCAATATTATCAAATGTATGAACTGCAAAAGGGCCAGAAACATTCCATTGCATAAAGCACAAAAACCCAAAACAATCGTGTTTTGGGTTTTTTGTTTTTATGTAGTTAATAAGCCAGTCCCACACGGTATCCGGCATACTCTCCTGTAACGAGCTCACGATATAGAAAATCAGCAGTATCGCCGACCGAAATCCTTGTGCCGCCCTCAGGCAAAACGCTACGCTCGGTTCGATAAACGCCGGTTGCTGTTCCGTCCGGAAGGTAAGTGGGACAGATAATTGTCCAGTCTAACGAGGATTCTTTAAGCATTTCGTATACTTTTGCGTGCTCTTTGGCGGCGCGGGTCAGCTTTCGTTTCGATTCATTTGTTTCAAACCGGTATTTTCCTGGTTCATATCGGGAATCAAGAATGCCTGCGGTACCGATCGTAATCAGCCGTTTCATATCCTGTTCCCGCATAGTGGCGAGAATGTGTGTCATAGCTGTTGACAGGGTATCATCACCATCCGTGCCGAGACAGCTGATCACGATTTGAGCATCCTTCATCACGTTTTTTACATCTTCCCGGCAGCGTGCGTTCCCCGTAACGATTCGGTCTTTTGGAAGGGGAAGCTCAGTAGGTTGAGATCTGACCAGAGCATATATGTCAAATTGTTCATCTGCGGCAGCTTGTTTTAAAAAAGCTTGTCCGACGCGGCCGCTGGCTCCAAATAAAGCGATTTTCATCAAAAACCCTCCTCGCCCTATTATAAAAGGATGTTCTCAATTTGAACAGCGCGGGAAAGAATACCTGTACAAATAGACAGAATGATGGGAAACATATTCATGAATCATGGATATACTTACGAACTGAACCAGCTCCCAATTCACAAAGGCGATGAATGACACCCTTATTCCCTCCCTTTTTTTCTAGGATATGTGGAGCAGGAAAAAAGGGTGACAAATATAAAGAGAGCGCGGAAACCGCGCCCTCTATAGCCATATATTAAGTTGTTATTGTACTCTGCCGCCCATTTGCTGTTGAGCGAAAGATACTAAACGTTTTGTGATTTCTCCTCCGACAGAACCGTTAGCGCGGGAAGTTGTTTCCGCTCCAAGGTTAACGCCGAATTCAGAAGCGATTTCAAGTTTCATTTGATCGATAGCCTGAGCTGCGCCAGGAACTAGTAAGTCATTTGAAGAATTTTGGTTAGCCATGTGTAAAATCTCCTTTTTGTTTAGTGTGGTTGGGTTAACTGGAGTTGCACCAGTCTGTGGACCCGTCTCGGGTGTCACTGCCCCTCGGCGTAACCCAATGCTTGCCGGCTTGTTACTAGTATTATGTTAAAATGCCCGGAAGCTCATGCGGATAATTGAGTGGTAAATCTTGAGAAGCTAAAAAAAAGCTTAGCCGTTCAGGCTAAGCTAGTCATAAATATGAAAAAGCATCAGTTCATGTATCTCATTTTTAAGAGCAGGCTCGTCAGCGCGGGCGGGAAACAAGTCTCCCCATTCAATTTCACCGCTTTTATGATAGATGCCTTCATAATGGGTTCCTTTATAATAAAACGAAATGCTCCATCCGGGCAGCTTCTCTTTTTGGAACAACGGTTTCCAGCTAAAATGCGAAATCATTACGCCACGCTCCTTAAAATTGATATCCATTGACCTGATACGAACGATTATTTTCATTGTATCACTGTTTCAGAACATCATTGAAGAGGTCTTTGTGCGGCAGTTTGTCCTAGGTTTGGAAAAAGGTAAGCCCGCTTTATCAAAAAAAGCGGACAGATTACGAAGGCCATAACGCATCATGGGAGGTGATCGCCTTCTCGGATAGATAGGATGCGTATTCAAAGCTTCTTCGTTTTGTCAAAGAATCAACATGATGCAAGTTTGGATGAGAAAAAATACTGCGGCCCGGACGTGAATTCGCTTCAAACATCCATACCTTACCGTTCTGATCAATGCCAAAATCGAAACCGATCTCCCCGATAAACCCCTCGATATGGTCGTGAAGCACATGACTTGCCGTCAGTGCTGCAGCAGAAAGCTTTTTAATGACCTCAATTCTTTCAGCGGGATCATCATATACTTCCGCAAGTGTTTTTACCGTTCCGCCATTCGAAAGATGGGTTGTAATGCTGTTTTCTCCGGAAATTTTGACGGCTATGGCTGTCACCGTCCATTTCCCTTTTCTGTTTTTATTCGTATGGACGCGGAAATCCGCTGGTTTTCCTTGAAATTTGATCAGATCCACACCTTGCTGAATGAGAAAGTCGGATGGATCGTGCTGTTTTTGAAATTCTGCCAGAAATGCAGCGGCATCGGAATAATTGATTGCAGAAAACGTTTTGGCATCGTTCGTATGTTTCACCGTCAGGCCATCGTCTGTTTTTGTCAGCTGATAAATTCCGGTGCCGAGTGCTCCGTTTGCAGGTTTGATATAGACTTTTTTGTATGCATCACAGAGTTCTGCAATTCTTTCCACAGATGGTGTCAGCTCCGATTTTGGCAAAAAAGGAGCTGTTCTCGGATCTTGTTCGAGCAATTGATGAACGCTCCATTTATTAAAAAATGTTTTATTAAACCATGGGATTTGATATTCATCAATCAGCCGTTTTTTTGTATGCTGCAGGAGAAGCGAATCTTCAATTTTTCGGTTTGGCAACCGGTCATAAACGACATTTGGCAGCGGGACGATTTTTTTCTCCCAGCCGTTTTCCCTGTAAAGGAGCGCTTCAATTGTGCCTTCCTCCCAATTGATTTGATGCGCGCCAAAAACGAAACAGTAGCCTCCTGCTTGCTCGTGTAACGTCACAAGCTTAGAAAAAAAGAGGGAACGGTCCTTAAAAGGGCGCTCAAGAGATACGGAAAACCCCGCCGTAAAGATACCGATCAGCGGTCCGATATGAACCGTATGATCATGAATCAGAATGTCAGCCCTGCTTCGGTGGGGAAGCAAAAGCTCATGAAACAGATTTTCAGAGAGAAGCACGGTTTGTTCTAGATGCTGTCTATAAGAAACGTGGCATCTGACAACCTTCGTCCCGAATGCGGCATGCAAAAGTCCGTCTTGCTTTAGAGATGAGGGCAGAAACAGGGTATTTTCACTGGTTTTGTCTATGCCGATCAAAAACCGTTTACCATTCACGCGGAAGAACTCCTTTCTGGCTTTGCTCGGAAAACAGGTATTGGCAGCGTTTAAGGGGGCAGGTGTACAGCTGTTCTTTTTGCTCGGGAGAGACACGCAGGATTGATTTTCTGCCGGGTTTGGAATTGATATCCATGATCCAAATTCTCCCGTCCTTTGCAAGGCATATATCGAGTCCGAGTTCAAACAGCGGTCCGTAGCGCTCGTCAAGATAATACGGAACCGATTGGGTGATCGAGAACACGTCATCAAGTAAGACCACTTGCTGTTTTTTCGGTATATCTTCAAACCACGAATCAAATGTCAGTGCATCAGATCCGCCTGACAAATTGGCCAGCAGCCCATGTTTGTATCCTCGTCTTACTGCCTTGCCGACTGTATTCCATTCACCTGCTTCGTTTTTTTCCATGAACAGGCGGATATCACATGGGTATTGTTCCTTATCTTGAATATTTAAATAAGGCTGAAGCAAATATTGGTGCTGAAGCACTTTTTTGCACCATGTTTTGAAAGAAGTTTGGTTGGAAAAGGTTTTTGACTGCTTATCCTTTCCGATGTGATAAGTGGCAGTGATGTTTTTCTTGCCCAGCTCCAAAAGAATTACGCCTCTGCCTCCTGCACCGAACGCCGGTTTTAGGATGCAGGCTTTTTCTTTAGATAAAAAGGAGTGGATTTGCTCATAACGGTTCACCTTCATCGTTTCCGGAATATAGGGGTTAATGACAGCATGCTGCTGCAAATCTTGAAGGACGGTCCACTTATCTGGCAAGCCCAGCCCGATGAATTCCGTTTTCGGATATTTTTTGAGCCACTCAACGATCGGTTTTGCTTTTTGGGATTGTGAATCCTTGGCGTAAAAACAGCGGTCATAAATATAATCTGGTATTGCCATTTCAGTTTCGTTCCATGTGCTGCTGGCCGAATGATAGACTGATGCTTTCACACGCAAGGTGTCAGGTGAAATATCAAACGGCGTAAACCGGATGAAACGTATGCCAAATTCGGGTGCTCTTTTGGCCAGCTCTGCGGAATAGTCCGCTTCATGCTGGCGGGATAAGGACATAAAACCAAGTGTTATCATGGTGAGACTCCCCCTTTTATTCAAAAGCTGCCGGCGGGTGTCAGCAGCTTTACGCTAAATACATGTAAACGGTATTCTACTCTACAGAATACGATTCTCCACCTTGCCCTATTCCAGATGAACAAGCTGATTTTATGACAACAGGAATTTGTCTCCTTATTTGCTAAGTGATTGCATCAACCTCTATAATACGAATAGATATATCATCTATATGAAAAAAAGCTGAAGCACAGATGGAGGAAGATGAATAGGAATGGGTATTGCAGGAACCTTTATTTTTATGATCGTGATCGGCGCCGTCATTGGCGCGGTGACGAATCATTTAGCAATTCAAATGCTATTTAGGCCTTATAAGGCGTACTATTTGTTTGGAAAACGAGTCCCTTTTACCCCCGGGCTGATTCCAAGAAGGCGGGATGAACTGGCAAAACAAATGGGACTGATGGTCGTCAATCATCTGTTAACCCCTGAGGGCATTAAAAAGCGGCTCGTCTCTGATACAGCCAAAACGCAGGCTCTCCAAATTGGGGAGCAGCTGATTCAAAAGCTGACACTTTCTGAAATGACAGTAAAAGAAGCGCTTGAAAAAGCCGGGGTGAAGAGTGCTGATGAAGCGGCAGATGCATGGATCAGCAACTGGACGGATGATAAGCTGAATCAGCTTTTCCGCCAATACGAGCACCAATCGTTAAAAGAGCTGGTGCCTTTGGAAGTGCAGGAAAAGCTTGAGGAAAAGATCCCGATGATTTCAGGATATATATTGGCACGCAGCGTCAGATATTTTGAAAGCGATGAAGGAAAAATCCGACTCGGCAATATGATTGATGATTTTTTAAAAGAGCGCGGCATGCTTGGAAGCATGGTGCAAATGTTTTTGGGCAATACAAGCCTCGCAGACCGCGTGCTGCCGGAGCTGCTGAAGTTTCTGAGGAACGAGGAAACAAATAGACTGCTTTCTGATCTTTTGAAAAACGAATGGGGCAAGCTGAGAGAGTATACGTTTTATGAAGCAGACGAAAAATGGAATGCCAAAGCGCTTATTTTCAGCCTGAAACGAAGCGTGCTGAAAACATTTTCGACTGCTCCTTTCTTCGACAATACGATTGGCAGTCTTGCTGTCCGCTATGAATCTGAGCTGGCCCAGCAAATGCTCCCGGCGCTGTTAGACAAATTGCTTGAAGGGATTTCGGCCAATCTTGAAAGTGTTTTAAAACGGATGCGCCTTGAGGAGATCGTCAAGGAGCAGGTGGATCAGTTCCCGGTGCAGCGTCTTGAAGAAATGGTGCTGTCCATTTCAAAAAAAGAATTTAAAATGATTACTTATTTGGGAGGCCTTCTCGGCGGGATCATAGGTGCGATTCAAGCGCTGTTTGTCATCCTTTTTTAAGAAGAAATGGTTTGTGATTAATGAAAGGAGCTCCATAGTTTGTTATAGTGGAGTGGTATGTCAAATGGCAATGATGAAAGGAGCTATTTATAATGGCTGTTAATTTTTATGATGTAGCGTATGATCTGGAAAAAGCATTACGCGGGAGCGAAGAGTTCACCCGTTTAAAAAACCTTTACGATGAGGTAAACGCAGATGAATCAGCGAAGCGCATGTTCGAAAACTTCCGTGACGTGCAGCTTAGACTCCAGCAAAAACAAATGGCAGGAGAAGAAATTACACAAGAAGAAGTGACACAGGCTCAAAAAACTGTTGCGCTTGTACAGCAGCACGAAAAAATTTCTCAGCTGATGGAAGCGGAACAGCGCATGAGCATGCTGATCGGTGAATTGAACAAAATCATTATGAAGCCTTTAGAAGAGCTTTACGGCAGTGTTGAAGGCTAATGAAGCAAATCCCTTCTTGGAAAAGAAGGGATTTTTTATTCATTCAGCAAATTTCGAAATCCAGTGAGTCTTTTGTCTCTCCGTTGATAATCACTGATAATGTATGAGTGCCTTTGTAATGTTTTCTGGTCGTTAGGTCCTTAAAGGAATGATTTTTTGTGTATGACTTCGTTTCGTTTTTTCGAATAGTTGTTTCTGTTATTTTAAATATTTTTTGATGACGCTGGCCCCTTGCTTTGACAAAATCAATCGCGTACTCAATTCTCACTTTTTGATCCCTGTCTGATCGAACAGAAAAAGAAAATGCAATGCTTTCGCCAATGGCTATACGGCTTGGTTGGCATGTTAGATCATGTATTTGTATTGAATCGGCATTTTCATAACCAAAAAGCGCTAAGGCTTGTTTATCACCCTTTTTTAATAAGGTACGATAGGCGTGTTTGATGATCCAATCAGAATAGGGATGTGTTCCGTACCATTGATCTGCGACTTTTCTCAGCAAATGAGAATGTGTTTTTGATATATCATTCAGATTGTTGGCCACGCTTTTTCGTACATATAAGGACTCGTCCTGCATCAGATTCTCAAGGATCGGCAGAACCGGAGAAGGGTCCGATTTCAAAGCGGGTATCGATTTTCCCCATGGCAGGCGGGGTCTGCTTCCTTCACTCGCAAGTCTTCTCACGTGCTCATTTTCATGCTCAGACCATGCAAGCAATTGTGCAATCATTTTGTCTTGATCCAAAAGCAAAAAAGGCCTCACAGCGAATTCTGAAGTAGAATATTGCGTAAAGTATTCCAATGCGTGTATTGATTCATCCCAATGCGCTAACCCGTACTGCTCCACATAATCAGGGAATAGAATTCCGCTGAGTCCTTTAAAATGAGGGGCAGCATCCCGTAAAATGGCCACCGCTTCACCGAAATGTTTTGGCAGTGTTTCGTATAAGGAAACTGTAATGCGGCGCATCCGCTCTTTTAATGCGAGCCCAGGCCATTCTTCCTTCAGTAAATGTTCCTCAAATCTGTCTTGGTTAAAATCAGGATAGGATGCCTTAACATGGTGTATTAATCGAGATAGTAGTTTTTCATTGTATATTTCTTTTAAATCAGCCATCTAATCACCGCTTTATCGCTTAGTATGTATATTATATGAGAATATATGTTCTGCATCAAGTGTCGTGTTCCAAAAATTAACAATTAGTGCTACCTCAGGTATACATCACCTGGTCACTTTTTTTAGTTAAAAAAACCCTTGTCATCTGCAAAGAAAACTGAGATAATACCATTGAAAGCGCCTACACTTACCTGATTTATAAATGGATACGGTCGCATATCATGCCGTTATATAGAGGGGATAAGCAACAGAGAGTAAGTGTTCGGAGCGCATCATTGGTCAAACAAGGGGTTCCTGATACATGATTTTTCGTAAATCGAAATAACGATATTAGGGAGAATGGCTGCTTCGATCGTATCCTATATGTTTCAATCCACAAAGTCTGCTGAGCCAGGCTTTTTTTGCTTTGCGGAAAAGGTTGTTCTAAACACAGAGACAGGGTCATATCTTATACACAAGTACAGTCATCAAGGAGGGGGACATCTCTGTGTCAAAACAACTGCTTGCCTTAAATATAGATGGAGCGCTGCTTCGGTCGAACGGGAAGATTCATCAGGCAACGAAAGACGCGATTGAATACGTTAAGAAAAAAGGGATTTACGTCACGCTCGTGACCAACCGCCATTTTCGTTCAGCACAGAAAATCGCGAAATCGCTGAAGCTTGATGCCAAGCTGATCACCCATAGCGGGGCATACATTGCTGAAAAAATAGACGCCCCGTTTTTTGAAAAAAGAATTTCTGACGATCACACCTTTAATATTGTTCAAGTGCTGGAGAGCTATCAATGCAATATTCGGCTTCTGCACGAGAAATATTCTATTGGAAACAAGAAAAAAGTAAATTCGAATTTATTGGGGAAAGCACTCATTCACCCGTCTGATCCGATCTTTTATCCAGTCCAGTTCGTTGAATCATTAAGCGATCTTCTCATGGATGAGCCGGTAAGCGCGCCTGTCATCGAAGTGTACACGGAGCACGATATCCAGCATGACATCACAGAAACAATTACGAAAGCCTTCCCTGTGGTTGACGTGATTCACGTAAACGATGGGAAGCTGAATATCGTCCCGAGAGGTGTCTCGAAGGAAGCGGGCCTGGCCCTCGTCGCTTCAGAGCTGGGGCTGACCATGGATGATGTCGTGGCCATCGGGCATCAGTATGACGATCTCCCGATGATTGAACTTGCCGGCCTTGGGGTAGCGATGGGAAACGCCGCTCCGGAGATCAAGAGAAAGGCTGATTGGGTCACAAGGTCCAATGACGAGCAGGGTGTCGCTTATATGATGAAAGAATATTTCCGAATGCAGCAGCGAAAAGGATTTCTTGATAAGTTCCACATGAAACGTGTATAAAAAAAGCCGCTCGCGCCCTGACAGGTGCGGCGGCTTTTTTGCCGGATTGATTTTAGCGGTTTATTTCTGTACACTAAAGAAAGTTTTGAATCTGATAAATTAGGTGATGACGTTGCAAATTAAAATAGAAGGCATACATGATGACCGCCTGCATCGGCCTCTGCAAAATATTGCAAATTTGTTTTATGAAGAGTGCGAGCTTGTGTACGGCGGAGATGAGCCCGCAGATGTTGCTATTTCTTTAGCGTGCTCACAAACGGATGAGCAAGTGACGGTTTCGGGAGAAGTGAAGGGAACTGGTATAACGGAGCAGCATACAAAATCTTTTTCTCCCGGCATGAATGAAAAAGAAGCTTTTAAGCAAGTGAAAAACACGATTTCTTATGTGTACCTTAATCTTCTTCAAGCACATACGGGCATCACGCAAAAGTGGGGAATCCTCACAGGTATCCGGCCGACAAAACTGCTTCATAAAAAGCTGCAAAGCGGAATGTCGAAGGAGCAAGCGCATGCTGAATTGAAAAAAGACTATTTAATTCATGATGAGAAAATCGAGTTAATGCAGGAAATTGTAGACCGGCAGCTGGCGGCAGTGCCGGATCTGTATGAAGTAAAGGACGAAGTCAGCATTTATATCGGCATTCCGTTCTGTCCGACAAAATGCGCGTACTGCACGTTCCCTGCGTACGCCATCCAAGGGCAGGCGGGCAGAGTCGGTTCATTCTTATGGGGGCTGCATTACGAAATGCAGAAAATCGGCGAATGGCTGAAGGAGCATGATGTTAAGGTTACAACCATTTACTTTGGCGGCGGGACGCCGACAAGCATTACAGCGGAGGAAATGGATCTGCTGTATGAAGAAATGGTCCGCTCCTTCCCGGATGTGAAAAACATTCGCGAGATTACGGTGGAAGCCGGCCGCCCTGACACGATTACAGAAGAAAAACTCGCCGTGTTAAACAAATATGACATTGACCGGATCAGCATCAATCCGCAATCCTATGAAAACGAAACGCTAAAGGCGATTGGACGGCATCATACAGTTGAAGAAACCATTGAGAAATATCATCTATCACGCCTGCACGGCATGAATAATATCAACATGGACCTGATTATCGGTTTACCCGGGGAGGGCGTGAAGGAGTTCAGGCACAGCCTTTCAGAAACGGAAAAACTGATGCCGGAATCTCTTACGGTTCATACCCTTTCCTTTAAACGGGCGTCTGAAATGACAAGAAACAAGCATAAGTACAAAGTCGCTGGCAGGGAAGAGGTTTCTCAAATGATGGATGACGCGGTAGCCTGGACGAAAGATCATGGGTACATGCCTTATTATTTATACCGCCAGAAAAACATTCTTGGAAACCTTGAAAATGTCGGATACTCTTTGCCTGGACAAGAAAGCATCTATAACATCATGATTATGGAAGAGGTGCAGACGATTATCGGCATCGGCTGCGGCGCAGCAAGTAAATTTATTGATCGTGAGACAGGGAAAATTACGCACTTTGCCAATCCGAAAGATCCGAAATCATACAATGAGCGCTTCGAGCACTACACGGATGAAAAGATCAAATATTTAGAGCAGATTTTTGAGAAAACAACAAAGCAGCACTGATTTACAGTGCTGCTTTTTTTATCCCCTTTTTTTTGCAGGCTGAACATCAGGCTTCCATTTAAATACCATGTTCAGCAGGCGGTAGATTCGTTTTGATTCCTTTGTTAAAAGGGGTCCTAAAATCGCCAGTATGAGGACATATAATGCCGCAAATGGCTTTAATGTAGCTGACAGGCCGCCGGCTATCCCGAGATTGGCAACGATAATCGAAAACTCGCCCCGTGATACGATCGTCAGGCCGATATTCGATGAAGCTTTATGGGAAAGCCCTGCGCGCCGTCCTGCCACCATTCCGGCGATAAAGTTCCCGAGGATGGTCAAAATCACTGCTCCCAGCGCAAGCCAAACCGCTTCACCGAGCGAAAACGGGTCGATGCTGAGTCCGAAGCTGAAAAAGAACATTGCTCCAAAGAAGTCGCGAAACGGAACAACTAGATGCTCAATCCGGTCAGAATGCTCTGTTTCAGAAAAAACCAAACCGAGCAGCAACGCGCCAATCGCTTCTGCTACATGAATCGTCTCTGAAAACCCGGCGATAAAAAAGAGTGCGGCAAAAATGACGATAATAAACACTTCATTTGAGCGAATATCCAACAGTTTATTCAACAGCGGCGGGAGCTTTCTGGCTGCAATAAAGAACAGCAGCATATAACCGAAGGCGATCAAAATGGACAAGAGCGCACTCCCTACGGATGTCGCATCACCTAGCACAAGGCCGGACACAACCGACAAATACACGGCAAGGAATATATCCTCGAACATAATGATGCCAAGAATCAGCTCGGTTTCCGGATTGGCCGTTCTTTTTAAATCAACGAGCACTTTTGCGACAATTGCACTTGACGAGATTGTGATGACGCCTGCGAGGACGAGGACTTCCAGAAAGGAAAACCCGGTGATAAACCCATAAAGCATTCCGAGGCTGAAATTAATCAAGATATAAATCGTTCCGCCGATTGCGATTGATTTTCCGGATTTGATTAATTTTCCAACGGAGAATTCGAGTCCGAGATAGAAAAGGAGGAACAGCACACCCATCCGTCCGAAAAACTCGATAATTTCACTGCTTTCTATAAATGTAAGGTCGATAATCCCTACTTTCGGCGCGTGCGGTCCAAGCAGCATTCCAAGCACAATCAGAAATGGAATAATTGAGAATTTAATTTTATTGGCGATTAGACTGGCAATCGCCACAAGCACAAGTGCAGTCCCGACTTCAAATACAAGATGATCCATCGGCCGATCACACGCCCTCTCCAGAAAGAAAATCGTGAATCAGCTTCTTCAGATGCTTTCTTTCACCTGAGAGGACAAGTGTGTCATTTTCTTCAATGACCGAATCGGCTCCGGGATTTAAAAGCTTCTCCTGGCTGTGTTTGATGATGGCAATCACAGTGACGTCGTAGTTTTGGCGGACATCAAGCTCTCCGAGTGTGCGCCCGATCGATTTTGCGCCTTTTTCGACCTTAAACCATTCAATAATGAGATCGCTGAAGGCCATTTCGATGGACTCAAGCGCTTGCGGTTTATAGACCATGCCCCCTAAGATGGCAGCAATTTGCCTTGCTTCAGCATCATCCAATGAGATATTGGAAAGAAGCTCATCCGGATCTCGGTCATTAAACCGGTAAATTTCTCTTCTTCCATCATCATGAATGATAATCGTCATTTTTTCGTGACTTCTTGTTTCGATTTCAAATTTTTTGCCGATGCCAGGCAAATCATTCTCTTTAATATTCAATGAAAATCCCTCCGAATGTAGTGTTGGCTAAATGGGGTAAGTTACAAACAAAACGTGAACATGTATATTCGGAGGTAATTAGACTGGTATTTGACAGGAACGGCACAGACCTTTTCCAGCCTGTTTATCAGCGGTTCGTCAAGAGGTTTGACAGACAGCTGCCTGACAGATTGCGCCAGCGGGCTGTACTCTTTGATCAGCTCTGCCGGATACATGCTGCCCGGCGACGGCGTTTTGGCCGATTGTGTTTCCTGCGGATATGAGGACATAGGCACATAGCTGTCAGTGCTTGCTTCAAGCTGGGAAGGCAGAACCACGTCCGAAGGGGGAAAGTACACCATAAATAAACTTAGCAGAAAACTGATCAGCAATTTATCCATGTTCCTTCCCTCCTTTCTCATCCTGATATCCCTTCTTTTTCACTATATAAAACTTTATGTTTTCATTCAAACAATATGCATTTTTCAGTATCTATTGACCTTGAAAAATAAAAAGGTTTATTTGAGAGTGGCGGGGAATGTATAGGAGAAAGAAAAAAGAAAGCGTATACATGGAGGTGCTTCATATGGAGTTTATTCAATATGAATGTAATGGGGCCGTAGCAGAGATTATCCTGAATCGACCTGACGCCCATCATGCCTTGAATGAACAAATGCTGTCTGAATTGAAGGAAGCGGTCGAAATGGCGGCTGCAAGCGAGGCGCTCATCGTTCTCCTGAGAGGAAGCGGGAAAGGTTTTTCGGCCGGCGGAGACATCCGAATGATGACATCAGAGCATGACCCTGATCAATTTAAGCAACTGATGGATACGATTGAGGCTGTCACTCTGACGCTATATCAGATGAAGAAAGTGACAATTGCAGCTATTCACGGCGCTGCTGCGGGATTGGGCCTGAGTTTGGCACTTTGCACTGACATTGTGCTCGCGGAAAAAAACGCCGTTCTCGCGATGAATTTTATCGGCATTGGGCTTGTTCCGGATGGCGGAGGTCATTATTTGCTGAAGAAAAGAATTGGGGAGGCGAAGGCGAAAAAGCTGATTTGGAGCGGGAAAAAACTTTCCGCCGCGGAAGCCGCCGATATGGGCCTTCTGGATGGGACATTTGCCGGAGACCCTGCGGAAGGCGCAAGGCCCTTTATCGAAACCCTGATGGCCTCACCTCTATTGGCGATGATCGAGACGAAAGCCATCTTTCAAAGCCTCCAGCTTGAAGAACTGAAAAAGGTGCTTTCTCTAGAGCGCAACGCCCAAGAAAAAATGAGAAGGACCAAGGATCACCAAGAAGGAATCCGTGCCTTTTTAGAAAAACGGGAGCCGAAGTTCCAAGTGTAACAGATCAGCCGGGAAGCTGATCATCTGTGAAACAAAATCAGCTTTCCGGCTGCATTAACTAAACGATGGGTATGACTGAGAAGCTCTTTTTCTTTTAACAGGGCTTCACCATGCGTTTTTGCCGCTTCTTCATTTTCAGCCTCGAATCGCTCATTTACCAGTGTTGTTCCCGCAGGATCAAAAGCTGTAAGGAAATAATCAGCCATAGGTTTCCCTCCATTTACAAGATTTATCGTTCTTTCTTCAATTATATTCTAAACAGGGAATCAAAATCCTTTATTATGTTTCCTCCAAAATTAGTATATAATGGGTCAGGGAAGGAGGAGATTAAGTGCTAACGATTGATCATGTCACGAAGACATTTGGAGATTATAAGGCCGTTGACGGATTAGACTTAGACATTCCGGAGCAGCAAATGTTCGGTCTTTTAGGCGCAAACGGAGCGGGAAAAACGACGACATTTCGCATGATCCTTGGCTTATTAAGCATTACAGAGGGCTCAATCAGCTGGAAGGGCCGCCCTGTGAATTACAGTATCAGCAACAAAATCGGTTATTTGCCGGAAGAACGGGGCCTTTATCCGAAAATGAAGGTAAAGGATCAGCTTGTCTATCTTGCCAGATTAAAAGGGATGGAGAAGCGGGAGGCTGTAAAAGAGCTCGGCACATGGCTTGAACGCTTCAATATAACAAATTACGAGAATAAGAAGGTGGAGGAGCTTTCAAAAGGAAACCAGCAGAAAATCCAATTCATTTCGGCTGTTTTGCATAAGCCTGAGCTGCTGATTCTTGATGAGCCATTCAGCGGCCTGGACCCTGTCAATGTTGAGCTGTTAAAAGAGGCTGTGATCTCGCTGAAAAACAGCGGTGTTTCTATTTTATTTTCAAGCCATCGCATGGAGCATGTGGAGGAGCTTTGTGAGAACCTTTGCATATTGCAGAAAGGAAAACCGGTTGTGCAAGGCAAGCTGAAGGAGATCAAGCGTTCCTTCGGAAAAAAGAATGTTACCATTCACTCCGATGACGATCTGCGTTTTTTGCAGTCTCATGAAGGCATTCTTCAATGGAAGGAAACGGCCGGCGGCGTCAAGCTGCAGATTGCCAATGAAGACATCTCTCAAGAGATTTTTGCTTTGCTCCAAGGGAAAGGGTTCATCAGAAAGTTCGAGCTTGAAGAGCCGTCACTGCATGATATTTTTATAGAAAAGGTGGGGGCCGTCTATGAATAAATTTTGGATCATGCTTTCTCATACATATAAAAATAAGATTATGGCAAAATCCTTTATTATTTCGACTGTCATCACGGTACTGCTTGTTTTAGTTGTAACGAATCTGGAGTCGATTATTTCTCTGTTTCAAGGTGATGACGCCAAAGAAAAAATCGCTGTTGTTGATGAAACAAACGAATTATACCCGATTTTCTCGAAGCAGCTGAAGGCGATTGATACAAACGGCGATCTTGATGTAAAGCAGTCGAAGAAATCGGAGGATGAGGTTACAAAGCAAGTCAAAGATGAAACGTTTGACGGCATGCTCATCATCAAAAGAGATGAAAAAGGAACCATTTCAGGAACGTATAAAGCGTTAACGATTTCTGATGAAAGCACGTATCAAACGCTGCAGCAGGCCTTGACGCAAACCAAAACGGCTGTCGGAACGGCGGAGCTCGGCGTTTCGCAGGAAACAATCAGCAGCCTTTATGCGCCCGTTACTGTTGGGCAGGAGGCGCTGAAAGAGGGAGCCAAGTCTGAGGAAGAGCTGGGCCAGACGGTAGGACTCGTTTATATCATGCTGTTCGTCATTTATTTCTCTGTGATTATGTATGCCAGCATGATTGCGATGGAGGTCGCAACTGAAAAATCATCGCGTGTCATGGAAATTCTCATCTCAAGCATGCCGCCGATTCAGCAGATGTTTGCAAAGCTGCTTGGCATCGGGCTCGTCGGGATCACTCAGCTTGCTGTCATTATAGCAGCCGGCTCTCTGTCGCTTAAGCTGAACAAAACGAGCGACACGGCTTCATCTGTCGGCGGATTCCTTAACCTGACCGACGTTTCAGCAACGACTGTTATTTATGCTGTGATTTTCTTTTTGCTCGGATACTTTTTATACGCGACACTCGCCGCGTTTCTCGGCAGTGTCGTCAGCAGAATAGAGGACGTGCAGCAAACGATCACGCCGATGACGCTTTTGGTGGTCGCCGGTTTTATGATCGCGATGTTCGGCTTGAATGCACCTGATGCAGGATTTATTACGGTAACCTCGTTTATTCCGTTTTTCACGCCAATGATTATGTTCCTGCGCGTCGGCATGCTTGATATTCCGTTTTGGCAGGCGGCTGCAGGAATCGGAATCACACTGCTCACTATTGTCATACTGGCAGTCATCGGCGCCAGAATTTACAAAGGCGGTGTGTTGATTTACGGCAACTCAAGCGCGTTCAAAGCGATCAAACAAGCACTTCGTTTAGCGAAAAATTGATGAAAAAACAGCCTGGGGTTTCTCAGGCTGTTTCTTTTTTGACAGAACGTGCATTCGTAAGAATTCGGTGCTAAAATAAGGGTACTTCATCCTGGAAAGGAGCAGAATGTTGACTGATCTAACCTTTATTCATGCGGCAGATCTTCATCTTGACAGCCCGTTTTACGGGATATCGCACCTGCCGGAACCGATTTTTGCCCGGATTAAAGAAAGCACGTTTGCTAGCGTGAGATATATAATAGACGCCGCAGTGAGAGAAAACGTTGATTTCATTTTGCTGGCGGGAGATCTATTTGACGAAGCCAATCGAAGCTTAAAGGCCCAGCTCTTTTTGAAAAAACAGTTTGAAAGACTCAGAGAGTGCGGGATTTCAGTTTATGTGATCTTTGGGAACCACGATCATCTGGGCGGGGAGTGGACGCCGATTGAATGGCCGGAGAATGTCCACATTTTTGCATCCGCTGATCCTGAAGAAAAATCGTTTTATAAGGAAGGCAGGCGCATAGCAAGCATTTACGGCTTCAGCTACCAGGCCAGAGCCGTAACGGAAAATCAAGCCGCCCGTTATCGGAGATCGACTGACGCGCCGTTTCATATCGGTATGCTCCACGGCACGCTATCAGGAGCTGAAGGGCACGATCCGTATTGCCCGTTTACACATGACGATCTTATGAAAAGCGGGATGGATTATTGGGCACTTGGCCACATACATAAACGCCAGGTTCTTTCTGCCGAGCATCCGGCAGTCATTTATCCGGGAAACACGCAAGCGCGCCATATGAAGGAGACGGGAGATAAAGGCTATTATCTCGTTCGTGTGACAAACGGAGACATTTCTTATGAATTCCAGAAAGCGCACGATGTGCTGTGGGAAAAAGTGGCAGTTGATGTGACAGAGGCAAAGAATATGACCGCCCTTTTCCAAATGGTTGAGGACACGTTTTCGAAGATGCGGACAAAGGGCAGCCCTGTTTGTGTAAGACTGGTATTACAAGGGACGGCGCCGGAATGGCTGCTGAAGGCGCCGAGAGGCACTTTGAATGAGCTTCTTGAAACGTTTCAGGAGCAGGAGGCGGAGGAAGAACACTTCATTTGGCCGCTTGCATTAGAAGATGAGACGCAACAAGAAACAAACCTAACAGACCTTGATCCTTTTTTTGGCGGTTTATTGGAAGACATTGATCGCAGTGATTTATCAGACGTGCTGGAAGGGCTTGAGCGGCACCCTGTGTATAGAAGGCACGCGGACCGGTTTAGCCAAGAGGAGGTAAAGGAAATAAAAGAACAGGCACAGATTTTATTGAAAAGACAGCTTAAGGTGCATGAAATATGAGGCGGTGAAAGCTTTGCGAATTAAATCTTTACACATTTACCACTATGGGAAATTTTCCAATCAGACCTTTCACTTCTCCGCCTCACCTGTCCAATTAATCTACGGATTAAATGAGGCAGGAAAAACGACGATGATGTCCTTTATTGAAAGCATGCTGTTCGGTTTTCCAAAAACGAAAAAATATGAACCGAAAACAGGCGGTGTCTACGGCGGTGTTCTTGAAGCCGAACATCCTGAGTATGGGGTTGTGAAGATCGAACGGACGAAAGGGACTGCCGAGAAGCTGAGAGTGTACACCGAAAAGGGCGAAGTGAAGCATGGAGATTTTTTAAAGCAGCTGTTCCAAGGCACGGACAGGGCGCTTTATAAAGCCATTTATTCGTTTGACGTATTTGGGCTTCAGGAAATTCACGCCTTTAATCGGGACAAGATTGGGGAGTTTCTGCTGTTTTCCAGCTTGTTTGGCGCTGAAGCCGTCTCTAAGCTTGATTCAAGGCTGGCCAAGGAAAGCGAAAGGCTCTATAAACCAAACGGGCGAAACCCCCAATTGAATCAGGAGCTGGAAACGCTGAAGCAGCTGGCAGCGAAGCTGAAGCAGGCTGAGGCAGAGGAAGCGGGCTATCATCAGCTTCTTGAGGAAAAAAGAACGCTTGAAGCCCGTCTTGAAGCCGCCGAAACCGAATTGAAAGAGGCGGCCGGACATATCCGAATGATTGAGGGAGCGATTGAGCTGAAGCCGCTGCTAAATGAAAAAGCGACGCTGGAACAGGCGATTGCTCAATATCCGGAACAAGCAAGACAATTTCCGGCTGACGGGCTGCATCAGCTGGAAAAATACGAATCTCATCTTCATCCGAAATCAGCACAGCTTGAGGCGCTTCGGGTGAAGATGGCTGAACTGGACAAGCAGATGCAAAAGCTTAACCCGGATAGAGACATATTGGCGAGAGAAACGCTGATACAAGAGCTTTCGGCAGGGTTTCATATGTATCAATCCTACGGAGAACAGCTCGTTGCCATTCAGGCACAGCTGCGCCAGTCGTCTGCACAGGCAGCGGCAGGGCTGGAACAGCTCAATAAAACGGATGAAAATGAACTCCTGAAGATGAACACGTCATATGACTATGAATGGAAGCTTCAGCAGGCGGTACAGCAGTACGTGCAGGCCAGGGACAGAAAACGGCAGCTCGATGAGACATTTGAAATTGCCCGGCAGGAGCTGGAAGACACAGAAAAGGCCGTTCGTGCCGCTTCGTCTGCCATCCTTGAAAACAGCCAAAGAAAAGATAAAGAAGCGGCTCTTAAAGCATATGATGAAGCACAGGGGCAGCATCAGGAGCAAACGAAGCTGAGAGAACAGCTGAAGTTTTTTGAAAGGCAGCAGGCTAAACAGAAAAAGGCTGTGATGTCAGCCGGCATGTTGTTCATCGTTCTCTTTCTGCTGCTGCAGCAATGGATTCCCGCCATATGTATCGGCGCAGCCCTTATCGTGTATTGGGTTGCCGCAGGGAAAAAAGCACCGTCTTCCCGAAACCGGGAGGCGAGACTGCCAATGACGGATATTTCGCCGGCAGAAGCCGAAGCGCTGCGAGAAGCGCTATGGGAGGATGACCGCAATAAACAGCATCTCATCACACAGCGGGCGGTGCTGCAGCAAAAAGAGGCGGCGTATGAAAGGGTCATCCAGCAATTTGAACAGTGGGAAACCGATATGGCTCCGTCCTTTGCTCAGGTTGAGCATTTTATGAAGGAGCTCGGATTCAAGGAAGATCCGTCTTTTTTGCTTGATGCATACAGCTTAATGAAGGATGTCAAAAAAGAAGTGAATAAAAAGCACGAGCTGACCATTGAAGCAGGCAGGCTGAGAAAGCACCGGAGAGCATTCGAAGAACGCGTCAGCATGCTTCATCCTGTGAACCAGAGCCAGGACATCTCCATCTCGGATGCCCTTCACACATTGCGGAAAAGCGTTGAACGAGAAAAAGAAATCGAGAAGCAAAAAAAGGAAATTGAAACAGATATTCATTATACAAAGGAACAGATGCTGGAGCTGGAACAAGAAATACAGTATTTCCACGCACAGATCGAACAGCTATATGCCGTAGCAGCTGTAAAAGACAGAAATGAATTTTGCGCTATGGCAGACATCAGCAGGGAATTGAAGGATACGGAGAACAAACGTTATCACGTAAACGCACAGCTGCAAGGCGGACACCCAGAGGAACTTGAACTGGCGGGGGCCAATACGCTTTCTGAATTGAAAAACCGGCAATTCATTGAGAATGAAAGAAAAGAGCGGCTGACTGAGGAGATCGAACAGCTTCGCAGCCAAATCGCATTGCTCTTGGTCAAACAGGAACAATTAGAGGCTTCTGGGCTGGTCTCAGACCTCAAGCTTCAAACCGAAATGCAAAAAGAGCGTGTGAAAGAGACCGCTAAAAAATGGGCCTCCATACAAATGATTAAACAGGTGATCAGAAACAAATTGGAGCGGCATAAGAAAGTCGAGCTTCCCCGCCTTTTGGAGACAGCCGGAGAATTTTTCCGCCCGCTGACTGACGGAAGCTATCAAACGATTTATTTCTCTGAAACGGATGATTCCATTATGGTCATGAACGGTGATGGAACTGTCTATCATGCCGAAGAACTGTCACAAGGGACGTGCGAGCAGCTGTATACAGCGATCCGGTTTGCTCTGGCCGTTACGCGTCAGGATGGGGCCAGGCTTCCGTTCCAGCTTGACGACAGCTTTGTTCACTTTGATCAGGCCAGGCTGAAACGCGTATTAGACGTTCTTTATGATTTATCTGAAGGCGGACGACAGATTTTGTATTTTACATGCCATGACCATGTAAAAGATGCATTTCAAAACAGCCAAATCATCCATTTGGTGTCATAAAAGAGGTTCTATAGCTGTAAATCGGTATGTGATATACTGGTATTATGTAAGATACGGAGGGAGCTTTAATAGAATGGCTAAAGGGATTATGCTACATGAGGTTGGCGAACAGGTGGACCAATATCTATTGATTAAATCCTCGACGAAAGGGATTGCAAGCAATGGAAAACCGTTTTTAACGCTGATGCTGCAAGACCAGTCAGGTGATATTGAAGCAAAGCTGTGGGATGCCAAGCAAAGTGATGAACTGACCTATGCGCCGCAAACAATTGTGAAGGTCGTAGGGGATGTCCACCATTACCGTGGGCGCACCCAGCTGAAGCTGAGAAATATCAGGCCGGTAAGCGAACATGAAAACGTCAATATTGATGATTTTTTAGAAACCGCGCCGATTCCGAAAAATGAAATGATGGACACCATCACTCAATATATATTTGAAATGAAAAACCCAAATATCCAACGGATAACAAGGTTTTTAGTCAAAAAACACGAAGCTGAATTTATGGATTATCCGGCAGCGACGAAAAACCACCATGAGTTTGTCTCAGGTTTAGCGTATCATGTTGTCTCTATGCTGAATCTGGCAAAAGCCATTGCAGATTTATATCCGTCTCTTGATCGTGATCTGCTTTATGCCGGTGTTATCCTGCATGATCTCGGAAAAGTGAAAGAACTGTCGGGCCCTGTTTCCACTTCATATACGGTCGAAGGCAATTTGCTCGGCCATATTTCGATTATGGTCACAGAGCTGTCAAAAGCGGCTGAGGAGCTTCAAATCGATTCAGAAGAGGTGTTAATTCTTCAGCATTTGATTTTAAGTCATCACGGCAAAGCAGAATGGGGCAGCCCAAAACCCCCGATGGTGAAGGAAGCGGAAATTTTACATTATATAGACAACCTGGATGCCAAAATGAATATGATGGACAGAGCGCTTGAGCGCGTGAAACCGGGCGAATACACTGAACGTGTATTTGCACTGGAAAACCGTTCCTTTTATAAACCGACTTTTCATAAATAATCAAAAAAGGACTGATGCTGAAACATTCAGCTCAGTCCTTTTTTATGCGTTATTGCCGCTCATAACTCGTCTCACTCCCGCATATGGTTAAGAATAAAGAATCTATGCAAAAGGGGGAGGAGCCCGTGTTATTTTTTCCATGGTGGGTGTATCTTTGTATTGTAGGCATCATTTTCAGCGCATATAAACTTGTGGCGGCAGCCAAAGAGGAAGAAAAAGTAGACCAGTCCTTTATTGAAAAAGAGGGGCAGATTTATATAGAGAGGATGGAAAAGGAGAGAGAACGCCGCAGTTCCCAGCAGCATGACGAAGAAAATCCAAACCATTCCATCGCATAAAAAAAGCTGTGCAGCTCAATGAGCGTGCACAGCTTTTTTTATTATTATTTAGAATTGCTTGAAGATGAAGAGGTGCTGCTGTTTGTTGAAGATGTATTAAATGTGTCTTTCAGGTCTTTATCCTTCACTTCAATGTCAGCTTTTTTCATGACTTTTTGAACAGCTTCCTGAACAGCTGTGCTGTCATTAAGTTTTTGTTCAAGCACTTCAGATTTCAGCTCTTTTTTCATATCTTCGTATTTGCCGCGTTCTTCTGTCTTTTTGATGATGTGGTAGCCGTATTGTGTTTTGACAGGATCACTGACTTCACCTGTTTTTAATTTAAATGCAGCTTTACTGAACGTTTCGTCCATTTGGCCTTCTTTTGCGAACCAGCCAAGGTCGCCGCCTTGTGAAGCAGAGCTGTCTGTTGAGTATTCTTTCGCAAGGTCTTCAAATTTCTCGCCTTTTTTCAGCTTTTTCTCTACTTCTTCAGCTGTCTTTTTATCAGCAACAAGGATGTGGCTTGCACGGATTTTGCCTTTTAAGCCTTCCCAGTACTCTTTGATATCGGCATCTGTTACTTTGATGTTATCTTTAGCCGCTTTTTGTGTCAGCAATTCATATTTTACTTGCTCTTTGAGGTAATCTTTTCCGTATTGGTCTTCAAGGGCAGTATATTGATCGCCAAGCTGTGTTTTGTAATCTTTCAGCTTGTTGTCAATTTCTTTATCTGTAACTTTATATTTCTTGTCTAATACTTTTTCTTGCACCAGCTGTGTCAACACACTTGCACCAGCTGTTTTCTTCATGTTTGTGTAAAGCTCGCCTTTCGTCACATCGCCTGCGTCTGTTTTTGCGATGACTTCTTTGTCGCCGCTGCTGCAAGCACTGAGAGCGAGGATGCTTGTAGCAGTGATAGCTGCTATTGCGATTTTCTTCATTGTTTTCAAACACTCCTAATCATTCCAAATTAAATTACCTATGCGTATCATAACATATTGTGGCTTTCTGTAAAAAGATTTTAAATAAAGGGCATTCGTCTAGTCAAACTTTTGCTGGCGACATACTTATATATTGATCAAGAAAAGGAGGTATGTAACATGAGCGGAGGATACTCTAACGGATTCGCGTTGCTCGTAGTACTGTTCATTTTGCTTATCATCGTAGGTGCAGCTTACATCTACTAAGCAGCCCGGGGATCGCTTGCACGATAAGCGATCCTTTATTTACACAAGCGCCTAATCGTTTCAATCATGAATTGCATAAGATGTAATTGGTAAATAAAGCTTTTTACAGGAGGTGCTTTTTAAGATGGGTGAAGTATTTGCAGGCGGTTTCGCTTTATTGGTTGTTTTGTTCATTTTATTGATTATCATCGGCGCTTCTTGGCTGTACTAATCAAACAAAAAAGCATAGCTGCTGAAACAGCAGCTATGCTTTTTTCATATTTACACAGTAAAGGAGATCTCCACAAACGAAGAGATCAGTAAAATTAATATAGATACATTAATAAATCGAAATACCTTATCCTGCCGCTCTTCAGGAATCTCTCTGACAAGGCATAATGTATTGGTGAGCCTGTTTATGAAGTATAAAATAAACATGGCAGCCACGATAAAATAGAATAAAATGATGGGAGATTCCCCCTCTCTCTGAACTGTCCCATATTACATTACCAAATATTTATTAAAAAAGATAGAATGCAAATTCAAAAATCGAGGTCTGGCTACTTTTCTACAAGAATATCCAAGCCATCTGCTTCCTGATCTATAAAACAGGCTTTCGGCGCTTGTATCAGCTTGAGAGCCAGCAAGAAGTCAGGCAGACAATAGCCGGCATGTATGCCCGAAATCATGCAGAAATAATGGGCGTGATTTGGAAATGCCAGCGCCGCGTAAAACAGTACAGGCGTAATCAGCAAAAACGGGCTTACGAGCGAAATCAGCATTGTCGTTTTTGGTATCCGTTTCCATGAGCGCATGCGCAATATGTAAACCTTTTTTTCTATTTTTCTTTTTTTGCAGATGATTGGCAGGACATGGATGACTTTATGTACAAATAAAATAACGACGAGCAAACCGCCGAATAAGGGTACGTATTCATCGCTTAAGCTTGTGCCAGGCCGCAGCAGCTCAAATGCTAAAAAGGTAGATATAAAAACCAAAATCATAAAACATACAGCAGTTAATATTATGCGAACGGCGCCATAATCCTTCATGAGATTTATGGTCTTCCAGCAATTCATCAAAGTCATCCTTCCATGCATCTTGAATAGAATCTCAAAATAATTTACTCCTCCCAAGAGAAAAAATCAATGCTTTTTAAGAAAAAATATCATCCGGCAGGTATTTTTTGAAACAAGCAAACAAACTGCAAAATATGGGGTTAGAACTTTCTTCTCAGTGAAATATCAGCTAAAATAAGATTAAAGATAGAAAGAAGTGGTGTGGATGGATTCGATGGATCATCGCATTGAGCGATTAGAATATTACATACAATTATTAGTGAAAACAGTAGATATGGACAGGTACCCCTTCTATGCGCTTCTCATTGATAAAGGACTGAGCAAGGAGGAAGGGGAAGAGGTTATGAGGATATGCGATGAATTGTCGGAAGAGCTGGCAACACAAAAAGCGCAAGGATTTGTAACTTTCGATAAGCTCCTTGCGCTTTTTGCCGGACAGCTGAATGAAAAATTAGATGTTCACGAAACGATTTTTGCCCTGTATGAGCAGGGGCTTTATCAAGAACTGATGGAAGTGTTTATTGATATCATGAAGCATTTTGATTAGCTGTTTACAGGTTCGAGCTCTTCTGCCGGTTCATCCGCAGTACTGTTCTTTGCTTTTTTCTTCAGCTTTCCGTTTACGCTTTCAAAGTCATTGTCAATATTGGTGAGTGACGTTTCGAAAATTTCCATAAAATCATCGCCGTAGATATGGCGTATCATACACATCATTTCTGCCACTTCAGGAAATTTTCCGAATAAATGATACAAAGGCTGTGACCCTTTAAAAACCGCGTTGCGAGTTGGATCAAATTCCTCAAGCAAGCTCCAGAAAACCTCGGTGCCTTCCTCAGTTAATTGAACGTATGTGTTCCGTTTATCATTCAGCCGTTTGGAGAACCTTAAATATCCTCGTTCTTCCAGCTTTTTTGAAAAGTTGAATGCGGTTGATACGTGCATGACTCCGAATTTAGCGATTTCAGAAATGGAAGCTCCATTCAGTTGATACGCAATCCATAAAATATGATGCTCATTGATATTCAGGTCATACGGTTTGAGCCACTGCTGCCAATCCTTCTCGATCGATTTCCAAAGAGCCTTGCTAAGCTGAGCCATTTTCTGGGTGAAGACCAGAGCCTCTTTCACATCATAGGGCGGTTCCACTCGATTCATTACGTCACCTGCTTCTCTTTTTCTTTTTCTCTATTATGCCAATAAAATAAAGATTAATAAAGATGAAAATGTAAGAATTTTTTAATAAATTCACAAACCATTGCGGTGAGAGGCTTTTTCGGCAAAAAAAAATGCGGGTCCCAGTTTGGACCGCATTTTTTTCTTTTGAATAGGATATTAGTTTTGTAAGGTTTTCTCCAGCTGTCTGATCTTCTCTTCAATATCAGCGATTTCTTTTTGCAAATCCTGCTGGTGAGGCTTGATCTCTTCCTGCCATTTTTTAATTGACGTTTGGAGCTCGCCGCTTACGTCTTTAATGGCGTCTGTACTTTCTTTTGCCGCTTTGATCAGCTGGTCTTTTAACGCAAGCCCGTCTGATTTTAAGCGTTTGATCGTTTCTTCGAAAGAATCATAATTGGTTTTCATTTTTTCACGCAGCTGCTTTCCTGAGGAAGGTGCAGATAGAAGAACTGCTGCTCCTCCGATGATGCCGCCTACGAATAGTCCTGTTAATAGAGAACGTCCGTCCGCCATTACAATCACCCCGTCTTTTTCTTGAAAATAGGATTCATTCAGTATTTTTCATTTTTGTTGAAAGCCTGAACTTCTATACATAGCTTGCTTTATTTTAGCATATTTTTTAAGTGAAAAGGAGGGAGAAGGTTGTCTGTCTTTATGATTGTGTTATCCTGCATCACACTTGTCTTCGCTTCAGGCGCTGTTTACTATATCAGACTTCTCAGCCAGGCTGCTTCTTATCCGCCCAAGAAGGTCATCCGGCAAAAAGCGCTTGTTTGTTCAACCGGAACCGCCTTTACACTATGCCTTATCTTTTTCACGAAACTCTTCGCTTAAAACATGCTGGCATGCTGCGGGCTCTTTGTCAAAAAACCTCTCCCGGAAGCGGAAGAGGTTTTGGGTGATAATTATTTAACAGCTTCCAAAAAGCTCGAACGTCTTAAAATCGTTTGTATAATCGGATACATAATGATCATGGCGATGGTATTCAGCACAGTAGCAGGCAGAACAACTGCCGCGAACAATGCGATGAAACCGCCAGGCAAACCGACGATCAATAAAGCTGAAGATAAAAATACAATTCCCGATAAGATAGTTCCGATCGCTGTCAGCACTGCAGCTGCACCTGTTTTCTGGCTCTTTCTGAACAAAAGGAACAGGGTGAAGAACAGAAACGCTGATACAGGTTTATCGATGATGTTAGGAATCTGTCCGGCTGGGAATGCGGTTGTAAGCGCGGAGATGATTCCGGTCACAATCCCGATGACGAGTACGTTTTGCACCCGCGGGAACAGCAGGATCCCCATGAACATCATGATCAGCATCATATCTGGTTTCATGCCGCCTAAAAAGGGCGGAATAATGGAATGAAGCGCTGCGCCGATTGCGGCAAACAGAGCCATAATGACTAACTCTTTTGTTTTCATATCTATGCTCTCCTCTGCTAAGCTTTTTGCCCCCCAATAATATGCTCGTCATTTATTGCGAAGGCTTAAAGAATGTATATGCAAACAGTATACCAAACGGACCGTTTGCATAGCCAGACTTTTTACTCATTTTCTTGCTGGAATTTCTTCATGAACGCAGCTAATTTTTCACAGTCTTCGAGAGACACCGCATTATAAATAGAAGCGCGGCAGCCTCCCACTGAACGGTGTCCGCCAAGACCTACCATTTTTGCTTCTTTTGCTTCTTGAACGAATGTTTTTGTTAATTCGTCATCACGAAGCGTAAAGGTAACATTCATGCGTGAGCGGCTGTCCTTTCTGGCATGCCCTTTATAGAATCCATTGCTTTCATCAATGCAGCTGTATAGAACTTGCGCTTTTTGCTCATTGCGCTGTTCTGCAGCTTCTACACCGCCGTTTTCTTTCAGCCATTCCAGAACAAGGCTCAGCATATAAATCGCAAATGTCGGCGGAGTGTTATAAAGTGAGTCCGCTTTGACATGCGTTGAATATTTCAGGATTTTTGGAACGTTCGCATTTTCATTCTGCAGCCAAGTTTTTTTCATGATGACAACTGTCACGCCGGAAGGGCCGAGGTTCTTTTGGGCGCCTCCGTAGATCACGTCAAACTTGGATACATCGATCTTTCTGCTCAAAATATCGCTGGACATGTCAGCAACGAGCGGAATAGGGGAATTCGGGAATTCCTGCCACTGTGTGCCGAAAATCGTATTGTTGGATGTGATATGTAAATACGCACCGTCTTTTACATCCGAGAGGTCAACCTCCGGAATAAAGCTGTAATTGTCTGCTTCACTTGTAGCAGTGATAGACGTATTTCCGAATAGTTTCGTTTCTGCCAGTGCTTTTTCAGACCAGGCTCCGGTCATGACAAAATGCGCGGTTTTTTCAGGTGTTAAAAAGTTCATCGGAAGCATTGAGAATTGAAGGCTTGCCCCGCCTTGAAGAAACAAAATATCGTAATCTTCCGGAATGCCCATCAGTTCAATTAATAGGCTTTTCGCTTTTTGATGCACCGCTTCATACTCTTTGCTGCGGTGGGAAAGCTCCATAACAGACATGCCGGATTCGTTAAAATCAATAAATTCTTTCTGTGCTTTTTGCAGAACTTCCAATGGCAGCGCTGCAGGACCTGCATTAAAATTCGTTGTACGTTCCATCATGATCTCTCCCTGTTTTCCACGTTAATGTATAAAATAATACAATTATCCTATCACAAAAATTCAGTTTTTTTGATAAAAAATTTGAATTATCAAAAGAAATTGACGGATATTGGCGAAATGTTCACAAATAAAAAAACCTCATCTTATGATGAGGCCAGGCGTTTTGCGATAGAGGAAGAAATGTTTTGAAGATCCTCTGGTTTGTAATCATCAGCATGCGTTTTCCAAACTGCTCCGAATCCGTCTCCTTTTCCGTAGCGCGGGATAATATGCATATGGTAATGGAAAACAGATTGTCCTGCTTTTTCGCCATTATTGTTCAGCGTATTTAAGCCGATCGGTTCAAATTCATCCCGGATCGCGCGGGCGATTTTCGGAACAGCGTGAAAATATTGTTTTGCTAATTCATCCGTAAATTCATACACA
Organism: Bacillus sp. N13C7; assembly: GCF_026790065.1. GTDB lineage: Bacteria > Bacillota > Bacilli > Bacillales > Bacillaceae > Bacillus. Next base: position 33,954 of record NZ_JALAMO010000002.1, read on the forward strand.
TTTTCGATATGTGTTTTTGGAATGACAAGTGTGTGTCCCTTTGTCACTTGGCTGATATCAAGGAAGGCCAGCACGTGTTCATCTTCATACACCTTTGCGGATGGAATGTCGCCGGCAATAATTTTACAAAAGATACAATTCTCTGCACTATGCATGAGGGTTCCTCCTTATGAAATTGTTTGGTATGTATACACTCATCGTACCACAGAAATGCAGAAAATAGAAAACAGGATGAACGGCGAGCGTTCACCCTGAATGCAGAGGAAGAGCTTATATAAAGAAAATGTGATATGCCTTTGGTAAGCACCTCATTTGTCAGTAAAATGAAGACTTGTTAATGCTTAACGATTCCTGCGATAAACACCTCATTTGACAATTTGCTTCATAAGAAGAATTCATCAATTCAGTGAAGAGAAATGTTTGAGCATTGGACATGTTTATTTTCTATCCAACTGTATCTAAGACGTCTTTGACAAACACCTCATTTTTCAGTTGATATGCTTTTCCTCTACGACCATTATGATGTCCAGAAACCTGTTTCTTTATGACAGCAAATTCATCATTTGTTAAAAGGGAATTGTTTCAAATCGGGCCTTGTTTTTGGTACTATGAAGAAAAACAATATAAGGGGAGAAACTATGTCTCTGCTATCGGTAAAAGACTTAACCGGCGGATATACAAGAAATCCGGTGTTGAAAAACGTATCATTCACCCTTGAACCGAATCAAATTGTAGGTCTAATCGGGCTGAACGGTGCAGGTAAAAGTACAACCATCAGACATGTCATCGGGCTGATGGACCCGCATAAAGGATCAATCGAATTAAACGGAAAAACCTTTGCTGAGGACCCGGAAGGCTACCGCTCTCAATTCACCTATATCCCTGAAACACCTGTTTTATATGAAGAGCTGACGCTGATGGAGCATCTTGAATTAACAGCCATGGCTTACGGCCTCTCAAAAGAAACGATGGAGAAAAGGCTGCCGCCGCTTTTAAAGGAATTCCGAATGGAGAAGAGGCTGAAGTGGTTCCCGGCTCATTTTTCCAAAGGAATGAAGCAGAAGGTTATGATCATGTGCGCATTTTTGGCTGAACCCGCGCTCTATATTATCGATGAGCCTTTCCTGGGGCTTGACCCGCTTGCGATTAACGCGCTGCTTGAGCGGATGAATGAAGCGAAAAAAGCCGGGGCGAGCGTGCTGATGTCAACGCACATTTTGGCAACGGCAGAACGCTATTGTGATTCGTTCATTATTTTACATAACGGCGAGGTGCGGGCGCGAGGCACGCTGTCCGAGCTCAGAGAGCAGTTTGGAATGAAGGACGCGGCGCTGGATGATCTGTATCTTGAGCTTACAAAGGAAGACGCTGGCCATGAATAATATGCTTGATATTTGGCAGTCGCGGCTGCAGGAGCATATCAAAGAAACAAGAACGTACATGAAATATATGCTCAACGATCACCTCGTCATTGTTTTGATCTTTTTTCTCGCGGGCGCTGCAAGCTGGTACAGCAAATGGATCCGGGACATTCCCGCTCACTTTCCGTCCTTCTGGGTGATGGCCGTGCTGTTTTCGCTCGTGTTGACAAGCTCTTACGTGCGGACGCTTTTGAAGGAGGCTGACCTTGTCTTCTTATTGCCGCTAGAAGCGAAAATGGCGCCTTACTTGAAGCAGGCGTTTGTCTACAGCTATGTGTCTCAGCTGTTTCCGCTGATTGCGCTGAGTCTTGTTGCGATGCCGCTTTATTTCGCCGTCGCACCTGGGGCTTCGCTTGCATCATATGCGGCAGTCTTTGTCCAGCTTTTACTGCTGAAAGTGTGGAATCAGGTAATGGAATGGCGTACAACCTTCCAGAATGACCGCAGCTTGAAACGGATGGATCTTATCATTCGCTTTGCGGCGAATACGCTCGTTCTCTATTTTGTATTCCAATCTGTTTATATGTATGCGCTTGTGGTCTATGTCATTATGGCTGCTCTGTATCTGTATATGTCTTCGGCAGCGAAACGGAAAACGTTTAAATGGGAAAGCCATATCGAGTCCGAATTAAGACGGAAGCAGCGTTTCTATCGGATTGCCAACCTGTTCACTGATGTGCCGCATTTACGAAAGCAAGCGAAACGCAGGGCCTATCTTGACTTTTTGCTGCGGCTCGTGCCATTTGAGCAGCGCAAAACGTTTACGTACATGTTTGCCCGCGCCTTCTTGCGTTCTAGTGATTATTTGGGCCTTCTCGTCAGATTAACGGTTATTTTCGCGCTGATTATTATGTATGTATCGGCAAGCCCGCTGATTGCAGGGGTTTTGACTGTGTTTACCATTTTCATTACGGGTGTTCAGCTTCTGCCGCTGTTCGGCCACTTTGACCATCTGGCGCTTCAGGAGCTTTACCCTGTGAAAAAAGAAACGAAGCTGAAAAGCTATTTCTCCCTATTAAAAACTGCGCTTAGCACTCAAGCGTTGCTGATGTCGGCTGCATCTGCGTACGCTGCCGGCTTGACAGGTTTTCTGTACGCGCTGATCGGTTCTGCCGTTCTGATTCTTGTTGTTCTGCCGTCTTATATAACAACAAGACTGAAAAAACATGGAAAGCTGTGAACTGAAAAGGGGTAGTCAAATGACAGACAACCAGATGCTGATGCAGGAAGCCCTTCAATGGAAAATGCATTTTTTGCGAAAGGATTCCATGTTTGAACGCTTTTCGAAGCGTGTGCAAACGAAGGTGAATGAGCGGATTCCTGAAAAAATCCATACAGTCGTCACTGAGAGCGTGAAAAAAATGGTGGAAGCGACAATGGCAGGCTCCAATATCATCACCTATAACAAGGATACAAGTGCACTGTCGCTTAGTGAAAAAAACGAATTGGCGAAAAAAACAATTGCTTCTTATCAGAAAGTGGCAGCTGCTGAGGGAGTCGGCACCGGAGCGGGCGGCATTTTTTTAGGCATTGCCGATTTTCCGCTGCTGCTTTCTATTAAGATGAAGTGTTTATTTACTTTATCTTCAATATATGGCTTTGATGTGAAGGATAAACAAGAGAGAATGTTCTTGCTGCTTATGTTTCAGCTTGCGTTTTCGAGTGATGACTGCCGCAAATCGCTTTTTTCTGTCATTGAAAATTGGGAGACGGAGAAAAAGAGCATCGACTGGAGAGTGTTCCAGCAGGAATATCGCGATTATATCGACGTCGTGAAGCTTTTTCAGCTTTTGCCGGGCATAGGAGCGGCAGTCGGAGGAATTGCCAATTATAAGCTGCTAGCTCAGCTTGGAGAGACGGCCAGACACGTTTTTCATCTGAGGATAGTAAAGGAAACAGCCGGAGAATAAACACTCCGGCTGTTTTTTTATAGTAAATGATAGGTGATCGCAGCGCCCGCAAGAACCTTGGCCGCTGTCAGCATTGCTTTTTCATTGATATCGAATTTCGGATGGTGGTGGGAATAGACCCGCTCTGGCTGTTCAGGAGCAGCACCTGTAAAGAAAAAAGTGCCTTTTACGTTTTGTAAGTAGTAAGCAAAATCCTCGCCGCCCATTTGCGATTCACCGTCAATAACCTGCTGAACACCCTCAGTGTTTTTAGCGATGCTGACCAAGTGGCTCGTTTCTGCAGGATGGTTCACAACCGCTGGATAACCCCGTTCATAGTTGTACTCATAGGAGGCGCCGTGCATGCTGCATACTCCTTTTACAACTGCTTCAATTTCTTTCTCCAGAATGTCCCGGACATTTTCATCAAAAGAACGCGCTGTGCCGATGAGTGCCGCTTGGTCTGCGATGACATTAAACGGGTTGTCGGCGATGAAGGAGCCTGTTGAAATGACGGCGGATTGAATCGGATTGACTTTGCGGCTGACAATGTGCTGCAAAGAGGAAACGATTTGCGAGCCGATCAGGACGGCGTCTTTTGTATCATGCGGGTGAGCGCCGTGGCCGCCCTTTCCGTGGACTTTAATCGTAAATCGGTCCGCCGCCGCCATTACGGCGCCTGGGCGGCATAAAATGGTTCCGAGCGGCTCAGTTGCCCAAAGATGGGTTCCGAATATCACATCCGCGTTTTCGAGGCACCCGTCATCAATCATCGGCTTTGCGCCTCCTGGATAATATTCTTCTGCATGCTGGTGGATCATTACAAACGTTCCCTTCAGCTCATGTCTGTTTTGGTGGAGAACCTTTCCCACTGCAAGAAGAGCTGCTGTATGGCCGTCATGGCCGCATGCATGCATGACACCGGGCACTCTTGAGGCGTAAGGAACATCTTTTTCATCTTGAATGGGAAGGGCGTCAAAGTCTGCGCGCAAAGCGACGGTAGGACCGGGGTCGCTTCCTTCTATATAGGCTAAAACCCCTTTGCCGCCGACATTCGTGCGGATCGGAACGCCTAATGATTCATAATAGGAAGCAATAAATGCGGCGGTTTTTTCTTCTTGAAACGAGAGCTCAGGATACATATGAAAATGACGCCTGATCTCGACCATTTCTTCAAAACAGCTGTCGAGCTGTTTGTTTATCTCTTTCTGCAGTGTAGATATCGACAAAGCCGCTTCCCCCTTTTCTATGCTTTTCCATGATTGTATAGAAAAAGTCTGAATATTTCAACTCGTTTTCAAAGCAGAACCATGGCTGCGACGGTTGTTACTGAAAGGCCAATCACGACAGGGATAAAGTTTTTTCTGGCAAGCTCAAAAGGATCAACCTTGCAAATGGCCGCAGCGGGAATCAGCGCCCATGGGACCAGTGTTCCTCCGCCCACCCAAATGGCAGCTATTTGTCCGAGTGCAGTTAGAACAGCGGGATCTGCATGAAGAGCGGACGAAAAGAGCTTGGCGATAGAGCCGGCGAGAGAAATGCCTGAAAACCCCGAGCCATCGAGGCCCGTGATGGCGCCAGCGGCAGTTAAAGCAACGGCGGCAAGCTCCTTTGACATGGGCAGCGTATGGGATAAGGCAATGCCAAGATCATTGACAATGCCGTGGGAACCTTTAGGGAGTGAAGTGCCCAGTATGCTCTCAAAGCCTGAGTCGCCAAGGTAGAAGAAAGCGGCAATTGGGATGACGGGGCCGAAAACCTTAAAGCCGAACTGGAATCCATCAATAAAATAGCCAGTGATTTTTTCGAGTCCCTTTTGCTTATGCGCGAGAAAATGAACGATCAGGAGGATGCAGATTGCAGACCCGCCGATTAACGCGGTCGCATCATTTCCCTGAAGGTTAAACAAGATCATGCAGGCGATATCAGCAAGAAAGACAAGCGGAATTAAAAGAGCCATTGTGAACCGCAGCCGTTTTGGCAGGTACAGCGAGGTGTCTTGCTCACCTGAAAGTAAAGGGGAAAAAGAATCTGGAGTCAGCTGTTTTTTGCGTTCGCGCTGAATCATGATAAATGCTGCGGCTGTTGTGGTCACGCCCATAATCAGGACAAGGGGAATGCTCGCTGAGACGACATCACCAACTGGAATGCCTGCTGCATCTGCTGTCAGCTTTGGCGCCGCCTGAATGACAAAGTCTCCTGACAGCGCAAAACCGTGACCAAATAAGTTCATGGCCATGGCGGCGGCAATGGGCGGCAAACCGGCGCGGGCGGCTGCCGGAAGCAGGACGGCGCCGATCAACGCGACACCCGGAGAAGGCCAGAAGAAGAGAGAAATGGCGAACATCAGGCCGCCAATCAGCCAGTAGGCGATTATAGGGCCTTTTACAAGGCGTATAAAGGGAGAAATCATGGCCTCATTTATCCCTGTTTTTGTTAACAGATCACTCATCGAAACGATAAAACAAATGATGAAAATCGTGGGCAGCAGTTCGCCAGCCGCGTAGATAAAGCTGTGGAATAAACTGCTGACAGAAGCTGAAAATGAATGGCTGGCCCACAATGATATGATAAAAATGCCGAATAAGGAAATAAAGGTCGTATCTTTCCGCAGCAGCATAAATAGGATAATCGCCCCGATAAAAAAGACATAAAGAACATGGACAGGCAAGATCCCGATTTCCATCATTATCACTCCTTCCGCTTCCTACAGATTATTCATAGGCGGGCGGAAGGTGCCGGGACAGAAGGCAGGGTTATGATGGAAGATGAACATTGATCTGTTTTAGCTGTTCAATCAAACGATGCTGTAACACTCTGTTCGCTTTTTGCTGATGTTTCCGGGAAGCATTCAGGAGAAAAAATGACGCCCCCATCAGCAAGCCAGTTTTTTCTGTAGCCGGCAATGCTTTCCGATGGCTCGAAAAATGCACCATCCTCGCGCTACATCTCGTAATCGTCAAATCCGAACTGAAAACCGCAGCACGGGCAGATTTCATGAGAATGATCCCCTTGCTTATCATATGCCGGTTCAGTCAGTCCCTTAAACCCGCATACTGGACAAGTATATTTCATTTTGTTTTCCTCCCAATAAAATAAGCCGCCGGACATGCCGGCAGCTATTCGACAGCGAAATATGTGGTGACATAAGAAGGCCGTGAGAAGATCGACGTTGTATCAATTCCGGCAGATGTGCCGCGTTTTTTGTGGGCTTCTTTGTATGAATCTGACTGCTGCCAGTCTTGAAAGTCTCTTTCGGTTTCCCACAAGGTCAGGATGACATAGGTGTCACTGTCAAGCGGGCGAAGCACACGAATCGCTTCAAAACCAGGCTGGTTTTCGACTTTTCCCGCTCTGTTTTTAAATCTGTTTTCAAACAGCGGACGCCCTTCCTGAGTGACAGCAATATTGTTCAATACTGCAAAACCGGGATGCTTTATCTCTCCGGCTTGGTCAATGACTTCATAAGCGTGTGGTGCCTGGAAAACCGTATCCCCGTTTGTTTCGTGGATCAAAATCGCGTTTTCCTGCCCCTGCATTAAAAGGATATGTTCTGAGGGATGCTTCTTTACGATCGTTTTTAAAAAATCGGCTGTCCCATATGTAATATAAACCTTCATATCAGCCACCTCCTGCTTGCTAGTATATCAAAACAATGGTATAAGTTTCTATTGGCGAGTGCTTCGAACATAATTCCAAACAATTTTTCCCATACTACCTTTAGAAAGGCGAGGTGAGTTCATGTTTAAGGTAAAGAAAAACAAACTTTTTATACCCATCATTATTTTAGTGTTAACTGCTTTTCTCGCTTTACTAGGATATATTTCAATTATTTTTCTCGGACATTATGTTATAGATGAAAAGAAGCTGATTCTTCATGCCTCTTCAAAAATTGTAGATCAAAACGGGAATGAGGTTGCAAGCCTGTATACAGAAAATCGCGAGCCGGTCTCGATCAATGAGATTCCGAAGCAGGTAAGAGAAGCGTTTATTGCAGTTGAGGATAAAAGATTCTACGAGCACCACGGCATTGATGCAAAATCTGTCGGAAGGGCAGTATACCGTGATATATTAGCAGGCGGAAAGGTGGAAGGCGGAAGCACGATCACCCAGCAGCTTGCCAAAAATATTTTTCTGACGCATGACAAAACATTTTTACGAAAAACAAAAGAAGTGATCATTGCAATCAACCTTGAACGGGATTACAGCAAGGACAAGCTGCTGGAAATGTATTTGAACCAGCTTTACTTCGGACATGGGGTATACGGCATCCAAGCGGCGTCTCACTATTATTTTAATAAAGAAGTAAAAGATTTAACTGTATCGGAAGGTGCGGTTCTGGCCGCTATACCGAAGGCGCCTTCTACGTATTCTCCTGTTTTGCATCCTGATAAAAATAAGGAGCGGCGCGATACGATTCTCGGGATGATGAATGACCAAGGCTTTATCAGTGCGAAAGAGGCTGTCAGCGCGCAGGGCCGGACACTCGGGCTGCACGTGAAGAAACAGTCGGAAACACCTTGGTTTGACAGCTATATTGATCTTGTGATTCAAGAGGCAGAAGACAAGTACTCGATTTCCGGAGAACAGCTTCTTCAAGGCGGATACACGATTAAGGTGCCGCTTGATTCGAAGCTGCAGAAGACAGCCTACCAGGTGATGAAAGAGGGAAGCTATTATCCCGGAACTGATCAGAATGCTGAAGGAAGCGCGGTTTTTATTAATAACAAGACAGGCGGTGTGGAAGCGGCGATCGGCGGAAGAGATTACACATCTAAAGGATATAACCGAGTGACAGCCCTCCGCCAGCCGGGTTCCACATTTAAGCCGCTTGCTGTATACGGACCGGCAATGCAGGAAAAGAAATTTAAGCCATATTCTCTATTGAAGGACGAGTTGCAATCCTACGGAGATTATACGCCCAAAAACTATGACAGCCAGTATGAAGGCGAAGTGACCATGTCTGACGCCATTACATACAGCAAAAACGCGCCGGCTGTCTGGACGCTGAATGAGATAGGTGTCGAAACAGGAAAATCTTATCTGAAAGCAAACGGCATGGATATCCCTGATGAAGGCCTTGCTCTTGCTCTAGGCGGCTTGGAAAAAGGCGTTTCACCGCTCCAGCTTGCCGGCGCGTTTCATACGTTTGCCGCGAATGGAACGTATACTGAGCCGTATTTTATTTCCAGCATAATAGATGAAGACGGAGAGGCTATAGCCGATCATAAAGAAGAAGGAAAGCGGGTCTTCAGCAAGCAGACGTCCTGGAATATGACGAGAATGCTGCAGCAGGTGGTCAAAAGGGGAACCGCCACATCCGGCACCTATCACGGCGATCTGGCGGGAAAAACCGGTTCAACGTCTTATACAGGCGTCTCTGGCGCGACAAAGGACGCCTGGTTTGCAGGCTATACGCCGAAAATAACCGGGGCAGTCTGGATGGGCTATGACAAAACGGATCAAAACCATTATTTAAAAGGCGGCAGCGCGTATCCGACGCGGCTGTATAAGGATATTTTGACACAGGCAGGAGAAACCGGCTCTGTGTTTACGAAGCCTAAAAACGTCAAAGAACTGGAAAGCCCGATAGAGCTGGAGCCAGTTAAAACACTGAAAGCGGATTACACATTTAAAGCTGCCGGACTGTTTACCATTGAATTAAAATGGGATGCCCAAGAGGATGATCGGGCTGTATACAGAATTTATGTAAACAAGGACGGCAAGGAGACGCTTCTTGATTCGGTTGAAGGAAAGGGAAGCTATGAGATCCCTTATGCCAACTTGTTTTCAGGCGCTTCTTATAAAATTGTGCCTTATAATACGCAGACAAAAAGAGAAGGGGAAGGAACCGAATACGTTCAGCCGAAACTATTTTCCTCTTAATGGAATTCGGCGATTTTTTGAACTTTAAGCTTCATTTCTATACCATTTGCCAAAAACGAGGTATAGTGTAATGGTCAAGAAATACGAACGTATGGTTGCAGTATGAAAGGTGGAAATCAGATGAGTAAACGAGAAACGTTTAACGAGACGTTTTTAAAAGCTGCACGGGGAGAAAAAGCGGATCACACGCCTGTATGGTATATGAGACAAGCAGGGCGCTCACAGCCGGAATACCGTAAGCTGAAGGAAAAATACGGATTGTTTGAGATCACACATCAGCCAGAACTTTGTGCGTATGTCACAAGGCTGCCGGTTGAGCAATACGGAGTCGATGCTGCAATCCTTTATAAAGATATTATGACTCCGCTGCCGTCAATCGGTGTGGATGTTGAAATCAAAAACGGGATCGGACCCGTGATTGATCAGCCGATCCGGTCTCTGGCGGACATTGAAAAACTCGGCCAAATTGATCCAGAACAGGACGTGCCGTACGTGCTTGAGACGATTAAACTGCTTGTCAACGAGCAGCTGAACGTCCCTCTCATCGGTTTCTCAGGTGCGCCTTTTACGCTGGCCAGCTATATGATTGAAGGCGGCCCGTCGAAAAACTACAATAAAACAAAAGCCTTCATGTACAGCATGCCGGATGCATGGAGTCTGCTGATGTCCAAGCTAGCCGACATGATTATCGTGTACGTAAAAGCGCAGATTAAGGCTGGCGCAAAAGCGATTCAAATCTTTGATTCATGGGTCGGCGCGCTGAATCAGGCAGATTACAGAACATACATCAAACCGGTAATGAACCGGATTTTTTCAGAGCTTGCGGAGGAGAATGTGCCGCTGATCATGTTTGGCGTCGGTGCGAGCCATTTGGCAGCTGATTGGCATGACCTTCCACTTGATGTGGTCGGGCTCGATTGGAGACTCGGCATTGATGAAGCCAGATCAAAAGGCATCACCAAAACAGTGCAGGGCAACCTGGATCCGTCCATTTTGCTTGCGCCATGGGAAGTCATTGAGAAGAAAACGAAGGAAATACTCGATCAGGGTTTGAAATCGGACAGCTTCATTTTCAACCTTGGACACGGTGTATTTCCTGATGTCAGCCCTGATGTTTTGAAAAAGCTGACGGCGTTTGTCCATAAATATTCACAAAACAAAAAAATGGGTCAATATTCCTAAGCATATCTTTTGGTATCTTGAAGATATCCTGTCAAAATGTTTGTATCAGATCATTAAAGAGGGTGTAAACAGTGAGTAGAAAGAAAATGGGGCTTCTCGTTATGGCGTACGGCACGCCTTATAAAGAAGAAGATATCGAGCGTTATTATACACATATCAGAAGAGGCAGAAAGCCTGAGCCTGAAATGCTTCAAGATTTGAAAGACAGATACGAAGCAATCGGCGGCATTTCACCGCTTGCCAAAATCACAGAGGAGCAAGCGCACAAGCTTGAACAGCACTTAAATGAGATTCAGGACGAGATAACATTTAAAGCGTATATTGGACTGAAGCATATCGAGCCATTTATTGAAGATGCTGTGGCAGAGATGCATAAGGATGGCATTACAGAAGCGGTCAGCATCGTGCTGGCACCGCATTTCTCCACGTTCAGCGTGCAGTCCTACAACAAACGTGCCAAAGAAGAGGCAGAAAAAATTGGCGGCTTAACGATTACGTCAGTTGAAAGCTGGTACGATGAACCGAAGTTCGTGAAATATTGGGTTGACCGAGTGAAGGAAACATATGCGTCAATGCCTGAGGATGAAAGAGAAAACGCAATGCTCATCGTATCCGCACACAGCCTGCCGGAAAAAATTAAAGAATTGGGAGACCCGTACCCGGACCAGCTTCATGAATCTGCGAAAATGATTGCTGAAGGTGCAGGCGTCTCCGAATATGCGGTCGGCTGGCAAAGTGAGGGGAACACGCCTGATCCTTGGCTCGGACCTGATGTGCAGGATTTAACACGTGATCTATTCGAACAAAAAGGCTATCGGGCATTTGTATATGTTCCTGTCGGATTTGTCGCGGACCACTTAGAAGTGCTTTATGATAATGATTATGAATGCAAAGTGGTAACTGACGATATCGGCGCAAGCTATTACCGGCCGGAAATGCCGAATGCTAAGCCTGAGTTTATTGATGCGTTGGCAACAGTTGTATTAAAAAAATTAGGACGTTAAAGAAGGCGATGAACATGAGTGAAGGCAAAAAACATGTAGTCATCATCGGCGGCGGCATTACCGGTTTAGCCGCCGCCTTCTATATGGAAAAAGAAATCAAAGAAAAAAATCTGCCGCTTGAACTGACGCTTGTTGAGGCAAGCCCGAGAGTCGGCGGGAAAATCCAGACTGTCAAGAAAGACGGCTATATCATCGAAAGAGGGCCTGACTCATTTCTGGAACGGAAGACAAGCGCTCCGCAGCTTGTCAAAGATGTAGGGCTTGAACATTTGCTTGTCAACAATGCGACCGGACAATCCTATGTGCTTGTAAACCGCACCCTGCATCCAATGCCGAAAGGCGCCGTAATGGGGATACCGACAAAAATAGCTCCGTTCGTTTCAACCGGCCTGTTTTCTTTGTCCGGGAAGGCAAGAGCTGCTATGGATTTCATCCTGCCTGCAAGCAAATCAAAAGACGACCAGTCATTGGGGGAATTTTTCCGCAGACGTGTCGGAGATGAAGTGGTTGAGAATTTAATCGAGCCGCTCCTATCAGGCATCTATGCAGGCGACATTGACAAGCTCAGCCTGATGTCGACATTCCCGCAATTTTACCAGACGGAACAAAAGCATCGAAGCCTGATTCTCGGCATGAAAAAAACAAGGCCTCAAAGCTCTGGCCAGCAGCTGACGGCTAAAAAACAAGGGCAGTTTCAGACCCTGACAACCGGTTTGCAGACCCTTGTAGAAGAGATTGAGAAGCAACTAAAGCTGACGAACGTGTACAAAGGCACAAAAGTGACCAAGATCAGCCGAGGCGGCACTGGCTACTCGCTCGAACTGGATAATGGTGTCACGTTAGATGCAGAATCAGTAATTGTAACTGCTCCGCATAAAGCGGCTGCAGGAATGCTATCTGAGCTTCCTGCCATTTCTCATTTGAAACATATGCACTCCACATCCGTGGCAAATGTGGCCTTGGGCTTTCCTGAAGGCGCCGTCCAAATGGAGCATGAAGGCACGGGATTTGTTATTTCCAGAAACAGTGATTTCGCGATCACAGCCTGTACGTGGACGAACAAAAAATGGCCGCACGCAGCGCCGGAAGGCAAAACGCTGCTTCGGGCGTATGTCGGAAAAGCCGGAGACGAATCCATCGTTGATCTCTCAGATAACGACATTATCAACATTGTGTTAGAAGACTTAAAGAAAGTCATGAACATAAACGGGGAGCCTGAAATGACATGTGTCACCCGCTGGCATGAAAGCATGCCGCAGTACCATGTCGGCCATAAGCAGCGCATTAAGGAGCTGCGTGAAGCACTGGCATCCGCATATCCGGGTGTTTACATGACAGGCGCTTCTTTTGAAGGTGTCGGAATTCCGGACTGCATCGATCAAGGAAAAGCTGCTGTATCTGACGCGCTTACCTATTTATTCAGCTAAAAACCTCCGCCATATAACGGGGGTTTTTTTTATTTTGCAATGGCCATATTGTTTAAAAAAATGATTGATTTGATCAGCTGGTTATGATACATTTGCATATGTACTTAATGACTAAAATGTTCAAATGGTCAGTTTTGAGGTGAATACAATGTCAATAGATCGAAAAAAGCTCATTTTAGAGGCGGCTACAAAGTCTTTCACGCAGTTCGGGTATAAAGCGACGACAATGGATCTTGTGGCAAAGCTTGCGAACGTGGGGAAGGGAACCATTTATACTTTTTTCAAAAACAAAGAAGAGCTGTTTGACGAGATTTTCACTACTATATTGAAGGAAATGAAGCAAAAAGCGGACGAAGCGATGGAGCCGGATCTTCCGTTCCATGAAAATGTGCACAGAGCGCTGTTTGCCATTCTGGAATTCAGGAAAACACATCAGCTGACGATTAAAATTTTCCAAGAAAATGCTGAGATTGGTACAATAGCAGTTCAAGATGTAATTCAAAAAATGGAGCGTGCCATTCTCTCTTATATAAAAAATAAGATTGAAGACGGGATCGAAAGCGGTGCAATCAAGCCGTGCGACCCGGAGCTGACAGCTTTTGTGATGCTGAAGCTTTATATCGCACTCATTTTTGATTGGGAAAAACAGCATCCCCCGCTTGATAAAGAGACGATTGCAGAAATGCTTGAAGTGTATGTTGTCAAAGGATTGTCAGCTAACTAGATAATCCTTTCTCTTTGCAAGAAAATGACCATTTTTCATGATGAGTCAGTTTTAGAATGGAGGCATCAGGATGAACACAATACGAAGTCAGTGGAAAGACATCGTAACAAGTAAAAAACTATTGATTCCTATTATTGCCATTTTGTTTGTCCCGCTTATTTACAGCGGCGTATTCTTAAAGGCTTATTGGGATCCATACGGCACAGTTGACCAGCTGCCTGTCGTCGTTGTCAATCAAGACAAAGGAGCAACATATGAAGGAGAAAAACTTCAAATCGGCGATGATCTGGTTAAAGAATTAAAGGATAATGACAACTTTGATTGGCATTTTTCAACTGATCTCGACCAATCGTTAAAGGACTTATTAAATCAAAAATACTATTTAGTAGTCGAGATTCCTGAGGATTTTTCTAAGAATGCCAGCACTGTGTTGGACAAAAATCCGAAAAAGCTGGATCTGAAATACCATACGAATGCCGGTTCAAACTATGTAGGGGCAACGATCGGCGAAAAAGCGATTGATAAACTGAAAGCCTCTGTTTCAAAAGAAGTGACCGAGCAATATACGAAAGTCATTTTTGATAACTTTAAAGATATCGCAAAAGGTTTGAGCGACGCGAGCAGCGGCGCGAAAAAAATTGATGACGGCACAAAGGATGCGAAAAACGGAAGCGCCCAGCTGAAAGAAAATCTGGCAAAGCTGAAGGAAAGCACAGCCACCATCAGTGACAAAACAGCGCAGCTTGCAGATGGAGCGGCTCAGGTGACGAGCGGCATCCAATCGCTTGACAGCTCGCTCGGTAAATTCCAGGACAGCAGCAACCAGATTTATGATAATTCTAACAAGCTTGCGGCAGGATCGGGCGAGCTGACAGGCAAACTGAATGAACTTCTTGGCGGACTTCAAAAAGTGCAGCAGGGCTTGCCTAATCTGACAAACGGGCTGGATCAGCTCAACAGTAAAGCGCAAGAAGGTTCTGAGAAAGCAGCAAAAGCGGAAAAAATCATAAATGCGCTCGATTTAACAAAGCTTGAAACAGCTGTGAACAACCTGGAAAAGTCAGAAACAGCGATGAAGGAATTCCAAAAACAGCTGACTGACTTTGAAAACAGCTTGAAAAACCGTGATCAGGCATTTAAAAATCTCATCAATTCAAGTGATTTCTTAACAGCGGAGCAAAAGAGCCAGCTGATTAAATCTGTTGAGAAAAAGCTTCCGCAAGTTGATGCGCCTGATTTTGATCAAATCTTAAGCCAGCTTCCTACAGCTGATCAGCTGCCTGACATTGCAACGATAAAAAGCTCTCTTGAAGATGTGAAAGCGGAGGTCGCACAGCTGAAAGCAATGCCGGAAGCTACATCTAAGCTTTATAACGGTGCAAAAACGACTCAAGATGCTATTGATAAATTAACCGAAGGAACTGAGAAGATATACAACGGTTCACAGCAGCTGACAGAAAATCAAAACAAACTGACAGCCGGTATCGGTGAATATAATAAGCAGTTCGCAAAAGCAAAAGCGGGCTCAGAGCAATTGGTAACAGGAAGCAGCCAAGTATCCGGCGGATTGTTTAAGCTGTTAGAAGGTTCCAAACAGGTCCAAAGCGGATCTTCAAAACTTGCAGACGGATCTGCTTCACTTGATACAGGTTTAGGCAAGCTATTGGACGGCACAGGAGAGCTGTCTAGTAAGCTGAAGGATGCGGCTGACCAAACAGGAGATGTCGATGCTGATGATCAAACATACAGCATGTTTGCCGATCCGGTGAAAACCAAAGATGATGCCATTCATTCTGTTCCTAACTACGGAACAGGGCTGACACCTTATATCCTGTCAATGGGCTTGTATGTCGGCGGTATCATGCTGACGGTTGTCTTCCCGCTGAAGGAAGCATCAGGACGTCCGAGAAACGGTTTTGAGTGGTTCTTCAGCAAATTTAATGTCATGATGCTCGTGGGAATCATTCAATCATTGATTGTGGCGACGGTTCTTCTGCTAGGGATCGGTCTCGAGGTTGAGAGCACGTGGAGATTTTACGTGTTTACGATCATTACGAGTCTCGCTTTCCTGGCGATGATTCAATTTTTGGCCACCACAATGGGCAACCCGGGACGATTTATCGCAGTCATTATTTTAGTGCTGCAGCTGGGGGCGAGCGGAGGAACCTTCCCGCTGGAATTGCTTCCTCATTTCTATCAGGTGATTCATGGCGCATTGCCGATGACTTACAGCATTAATGGATTCAGAGCGGTTATTTCAAACGGGGACTTTGGCTACATGTGGCAGATGGCCGGCGTCTTAATCGGCATTGCCCTCGTCATGATTGCGCTCAGCATTACTTACTTTACGATTTTAAGCCGGAAGGAAGAAACATCAGAAGAACAGCCGGCTTCATAATGAAAAAGAACTTGTTTCCTTGGAAACAAGTTCTTTTTTTATTACATTCCCCATTTGACAAGCAATCCTGTATAGGTTAATCCGCCGCCGAACCCAAAAAGCATTAAGGTTTGGTCTTTTTTCAGCTTTCCGGCTTTCACTGCGAGATCCAGCGCCAGCACGATCGAAACAGAAGATGTGTTTCCGAAGGATTCGACACTGGTAAGCGTTTTTTCAATTGGGAACGGTGTTTTTTCACAAATTGACTCAATCATGCGCAAGTTGGCGCTGTGAGGCACAAACCAATCGAGATCATCAGAACTGAGCCCCGCTTTATGTAAAAGCCGTTCAAATTCGACGGGGATGGTTCTCGCCGCCCATTTATACACTTCTCGGCCATTTTGGACCATTTTACCGGAACCAGCAAGCGGGACTCCATTTAGGTCATTCCGCAAACCGGCACGGTATAAAATTTCTCCTCCGTTCCCGCTAGTTCCTTGGACGTAAGCTAGAAATCCAGGTGTCTCTTCATCACGTTCTACTAACAGCGCACCCGCGGCGTCGCCGAACAGAACGCATGTCGTTCGATCGGTATAATCCGTAACCTTTGACAATGTCTCTCCCGCGATGACGAGAATTTTTTGATGAAGTCCGGATGTAATCAATCCGTTTGCCAAATGAAGGCCGTATGTCAGCCCCGCGCACGTCGCATTAATATCCAGCGCACCGGTGTTTTCCCAGCCGAAATATTCCTGCACACGGCAAGCTGTACTCGGAAAAGCATAATCGGATGTTGTTGTGGCAACAAGGATCATATTCACATCATCAAGCGTCCCTTCATAACGGCTCTTGAGATCCTTTACAGCTTCGATGCATAAATCAGAGGTGAACTGCTGTCATCTGCGATCCGGCGTTCTCTCATTCCTGTGCGCTGAACAATCCATTCATCAGATGTATCAACAATCTTTTCTAAATCAGCATTAGTTAAGCGCCTGCTCGGCGCATAGGTGCCGATAGCTGTTATTTTTGCTTTTGACATATCAATCACTACTTATGGTCAGATTATAACACTAGATATTAGTATCTGGTACTAAAAAGAAGGGTTTTTTGATAAAAATAGAGAAGTGTGAAATAAGGAATCTTTAAAATAGAAAAAGGAGGCTGAAAAATGGTCAGTCAAGAAGCAGTAGTCTTTATGGCAATATCCGGAGCTATTGCGTTTTTGTTGCCGATCGGACTGATTGTATGGTTTAAGCGAAGGTATGGCGCCTCGCTGAAGGTGTTTTTTATTGGCGCTCTCACGTTTTTTGTCTTTGCTCAGCTGCTGGAAGGCAGCGTTCATGTTTATGTACTGCAGGTGAATGAAATGACGAAAGAAGCGATGCAGCATCCATTATGGTATGGCATTTACGGGTGCTTAATGGCCGGAATTTTTGAGGAGTGCGGGCGGTATATTATGATGCGATTTTTTATGAAGCGCCATCATACTTGGGCGGATGGCCTGGCTTTCGGAGCGGGGCATGGGGGGCTTGAAGCCATCCTGATTACAGGCTTGTCCTCTATCTCACTTATTGTATACGCATTTGCGATCAATAGCGGGACGTTTGAACAGCTTTTGATCAATGGCGATGTCAAACAGGCACTTTTACCGATTCAGGAGCAGCTGCTGCATACTCCTTCATATGAATGGCTGCTGGGCGGAGTAGAAAGAATCAGTGCCATTGCTGTCCAAATTGGTCTGTCTCTGCTTGTTTTGTACGCGGTTAAAAACCGCCGGCCGCTGTTTTTGCTGTATTCTATCCTTTTACATGCACTGTTTAATGTACCGGCGGTTTTATACCAAAAAAGAATAATAGAACATGCTGCTGCTGTTGAAATCATTGTTGCTCTGATAGCGGCCGTATCAGTTTATTGGATCGTAAAAGCAAAAAGGCTGTTTCAATAAAAGGTCCAAGCAGCAGCAATGCCCGCTTGGAAAAATGTGAATGGAAATATTCATTAAGCATGGGTCATCAGAATATTTCTGATTCGGTCTTTACCAATGACAGCAAGAGTGTCTGTGTTTTTTACAAGAGAAACAATGGTTTTTCTTTTTCTTCTTCTTCTTGCAAGGGTCATGGCATTCTTTCTTTTTCTCGCAATGGTCGTGGAAATCTTTATCGAACCACTCGTCAAAGAACCAAAAATCATCGAACCAACTGTGACAATGACATTTCTGTTCATGTGAATGACGACAGCACATAGATATCCCTCCTCTTCCCATGCTTACTACAGCATATGAGAGATTGATAGGAAAAGATTGGACGGGTCCCTCGGGAAAAGAGTATATTTTAAATAGAAAAATAAAAGGAGGAATGTCCTGTGACGTCCGTACGTAAAACGATGGAGCTCATTAAAGAACTTGTATCGATCCCAAGCCCGACAGGAAATACATATGAGGTGATCAATTATATTGAAAGCCTTTTAAAAGAATGGAAGGTAGAAACAGTCCGGAACCATAAGGGCGGCTTAATTGCAACGCTTCCCGGACGCGATACATCCCGTCACCGCATGCTGACGGCGCACGTTGACACCCTCGGAGCTATGGTAAAAGAAATTAAAGCTGACGGCCGGCTGAAAATCGATTTGATCGGCGGCTTCCGCTACAACTCGATTGAGGGGGAGTATTGCCAAATTGAAACCGCCACGGGAAAAACATATACAGGAACAATTTTAATGCATCAAACGTCTGTGCATGTCTACAAAGACGCGGGAAAAGCTGAGCGGGATCAAGAGAATATGGAGATCCGCCTTGATGAACCTGTTCACTGCAGGAAAGATACGGAAGAGCTCGGCATTGGCGTCGGTGACTTTGTGTCGTTTGATCCCCGCGTCGAGATCACCTCAAGCGGATTTATTAAATCGCGCCATTTGGATGACAAAGCAAGCGTCGCCTTATTGCTCCGCTTAATTCATCAGATTCAAACAGAAGACATTGAACTGCCGTATACAACTCATTTTCTCATTTCAAATAATGAAGAGATCGGATATGGGGGGAACTCGAATATTCCTCCTGAAACGGTCGAGTATTTGGCGGTGGATATGGGGGCTATCGGAGACGGACAGGCGACAGATGAATATTCAGTATCAATTTGTGTGAAGGATGCGAGCGGGCCGTATCATTATCAGCTCAGAAAGCATTTAGTCCATTTAGCCGAGAAGCATCATATCGACTACAAGCTTGATATTTATCCGTACTACGGGTCGGATGCGTCAGCGGCGATCAAATCCGGGCATGATATTGTGCATGGCCTCATTGGGCCGGGAATTGACGCTTCGCATGCGTTTGAACGCACCCATAAATCATCTCTTCGCCATACGGCTAAGCTTCTGTACTACTATGTCCAGTCACCTATGGTATAAGGGGAAGGCGAATGAAGATTTATGAACTGAAAAGCACATTCGGCTGGGAAGGTGATGCCGGCTTGGGGGAACAGCTGATTCAGCAAATCATCGCTGGAGAAAAAACAGCCACATGCGCGCCGAAAATATTATATTCAAAAGATGAATTAATGGCCGTGTATCAAACAGCGGGTCAGCTTGTTACTGTTTATGATAAACATGACAATCCGAGATGCAATATAAAAGTGACAGATGTGTTTGAAACAACTTTTGGAGCGCCTGATATGCGGCTAGTCAAAGGGGAGGGCAATGGAGACCGAATTGATGAATTTCAGGAGGATCACCGGATGGCATGGGCGGAACTGATCAAAAGCGGTGAACTGGAGCTGGATGAGGATACGGTTTTGATTACAGAGCTATTTAAGCTAGCTACAGATTAAAAAAGCCTGCGGGGCAAGAACCCCGCAGGCTTTTCATTAACCGGAAATGGTTGCGTTTTGATCTGCTTTTGCTTGGGACATAACAGTTTCTGCTTTCGCAGGATTAAACATGCCTTCCCATTTAGACATAACAACAGCAGCAAGCGCATTTCCAGTCAGGTTGACAACTGTACGCGCCATGTCCATGATGCGGTCTACACCGGCAATAAAGGCAAGCCCTTCAGCTGGAACGCCGATCGTGCCAAGTGTCGCAAGCAAGACGACAAAAGAAGTACCAGGCACGGCAGCCATCCCTTTAGATGTCACCATTAATACGAGCACAAGCGTAATTTGGTGCCAAATTGTCAAATCAATGCCGTATACCTGTGCCAAAAACAGCGCGGCAATAGATTGATAGAGAACGGAACCGTCTAAGTTAAACGTATATCCGATCGGAATAACAAATGAAACAATGCCTTTCGGGCAGCCGATTTTCTCCATTTTTTCCATGATGCGAGGAAGAACTGTTTCAGAGCTGGACGTACTGAACGCCAGTAAAATTTCGTCCTTCATGTAAGCAAGGAATTTGAAGATGCTAATGCCGGCAATTTTTGCGACAATCCCGAAAATGACAATTAAGAAGAAAGCAAGCGCGACATAAACCAATCCGACGAGCTTTCCAAGAGAGAGAAGAGAACCGAGCCCGAATTTAGACACAGTCACTCCGATTAGTGCGAAAACGCCGAATGGCGCTACTTTCATGACAAGGTTTACAACGTGGAACATAGCATGGGATACGCCTTCAAAAAAGGCTAATACAGGCTTTCCTCTTTCGCCGATCGCTGAAATTCCCAATGCAAATAGTACTGTAAAGCAGATAATGGCAAGAAGATCCCCTTCAACCAATGATTGGAAGAAGTTGGTCGGCACAATATGCAGGAACGTTTCCGCCACTGATTTATTGCTTTGTTCTTTTTCAGTTTCAACATATTGACTAATGTCCGTTTTTTGAGCTTCGTGTATATTAACTCCTGTACCCGGATGGAAGATGTTTGCAAGGGCTAGTCCGAGAATGATGGCAAAAGTGGTAATGATCTCGAAGTACAGAATCGTTCTGAAGCCTAGTTTACCGACTTGCTTTCCATTTCCTGCACCGGCTACACCGATGATTAAGCTGGATACAACAATAGGAATCACTATCATTTTGATTAAGCGTAAAAAGAGATCCCCGACTGGCTGCAGATAAGTAGGCAGTGCTGGGTTGCCATACCAAATGACGCCAACAATGACACCTAGAATAAGTCCAACGAATATTTGTGTGGCTAATCCAAACTTAATTCTTTTCATAGATTACCTCCCAAAAAACAAAGTATCAACATATATCATGAATAGACATATATTTAATCTCACTATTAGATCAAATTATAATAGATAAGAATAGAATTCGTCTATAGTAAATTATATTTCGAAAATAAAGAATATTCAATGATGTTAGCGTAATCACCAGAATTATCTAAAAACAGGTGAGCTTTGACCTAACTTGACTATTATTTCAAAATGAAAAGATATGTGAATAATCAAGAAAATCCCACGCGTAAGGCGCGGGATTTTCGCTCATTACAAATTGTTTACTTTTATACAGTCATTGCAGATATTACCATAACATTCATGCTGTTCTTCTATCTTTTTTCCGCATTCCGCGCACTTTTTCGAAGGCAGGTTTCTAAAAAATTCTGTGATTTTTCCCAGCATAACCAATCCCTCTTTCCCCTTTGTAGTGATTTCATTGTAATATAACAGATTGAAAAAATCAATAACTGTTTTGATACAATGTTTAAAACATGCTTTTTTTAAGAAAAATGGGTATATTGAAGGAGGATCAATTTTCTTGAAAAGATAGGAGGACATTATGAAAGTTACAGTTATCGGATGCTATGGCGGTTTTCCGGCTGCAAATGAAGCAACGTCGGGCTATTTGTTTCAATCAGGTAATTACTCTTTGCTTGTCGATTGCGGCAGTGCCGTATTGTCTAAGCTGTTCGGGTATGTGCCGGCGGAAAAGCTGGATGCGGTCGTTCTGTCTCATTATCACCATGACCATATTGCTGACATCGGGCCGCTGCAATTTGCCAAACAAGTCGGTTCGTTTCTCGGCAAAGGAGAGCACACGCTTCCGATTTACGGACATGATGCTGATATAGAACAGTTTCAAAAGCTTACATATAAAACACATACGAAAGGGATTGCCTATCAGCCGGATCAGGCGCTGACTGTCGGTCCTTTTACGATCACCTTTTTAAAAACAATCCACCCGGTGACCTGCTATGCCATGCGGATTACTGACGGCAGCCATACTGTCGTATATACTGCTGACTCCAGCTATCAGGATTCATTTATTCCGTTTTCGAAAAATGCCGATTTGCTGATCTCAGAATGCAATTTTTATGCTGATCAAGATGGGACAAGCGCTGGCCATATGAACAGCCTGGAGGCCGGGCGAATTGCAAAAGAAGCGGGAGCGGGAGAGCTGCTGCTGACGCACTTGCCGCATTTCGGCGTTCATGACAATCTCCGCAAAGAAGCGAAAACCGTTTTTAACGGTAAAGTGAATATTGCGAAATCAGGTTTTGTGTGGGAAGGATAAAGGAGGAGCACCATGTTATTTATAGACAATCAAAACATCAATGATCCGCGGATCAATCTTGCTATCGAGGAGTACTGTGTAAAGCACTTAGACCCTGAACAGCCGTATTTGCTCTTTTACGTGAATCAGCCGTCTATTATCATTGGGAAAAACCAAAATACAATAGAAGAAATCAATACAAAATATGTAGACGAAAACGGGATCATCGTTGTCCGCCGTTTATCAGGCGGGGGGGCTGTATATCATGATCTGGGAAATTTGAACTTCAGCTTTATCACAAAGGATGATGGGGACAGCTTTCATAACTTCAAAAAATTCACTGAGCCGGTGATCCAGGCTTTACACCAGCTTGGGGTTGAAGCAGAATTGAGCGGCAGGAACGACATTGTAGTAGACGGCCGGAAAATATCCGGAAACGCCCAGTTTGCGACAAAAGGACGCATCTTCAGCCACGGCACCCTCATGTTTGATTCAGCGATTGATCATGTCGTGTCTGCGTTAAAGGTGAAAAAGGATAAAATTGAATCAAAAGGCATTAAATCGATCAGAAGCCGCGTGGCAAACATCAGTGAGTTTCTTGATGAAAAAATGACCACGGAAGAATTCCGCAGCCATTTGCTTCGCCATATTTTTAACACAAATGACATTCAAAACGTACCGGAGTATAAGCTGACGGAAAAAGATTGGGAAGTTATTCATCAAATTTCGAGAGAACGCTATCAAAATTGGGATTGGAACTATGGGCGCTCACCGAAATTTAACCTCAATCATTCGAAACGTTATCCGATCGGTTCGATTGATTTGCGCCTGGAAGTGAAGAAAGGCAAAATTGAGGATTGCAAAATCTTCGGAGATTTCTTCGGTGCCGGTGATGTATCTGAAATCGAAAACCTGCTGGTTGGAAAACAATATGAACGCAGCGTTATCGCTGATGTCCTGGAAAATGTGAATCTCAAGCATTATTTTGGGGACATTACGAAAGAGGATTTTCTTGATCTGATTTATTAAGGCGAAACACATTGTTTGAAAGAGCGGTTGTGTTTTTGAAATAATGGAGACAGGAGGGATTCACATGAAGGTGTTTTTAATCGGAGCGAACGGACAAATCGGACAAAGACTCGTTTCTTTATTCCAGGACAATCCTGATCATTCCGTCAGAGCGATGGTCAGAAAAGAAGAACAGAAAGCGTCTCTCGAAGCTGCCGGTGCAGAGGCTGTGCTTGCGAATCTGGAGGGCAGCCCGGAAGAAATCGCCTCCGCGGCAAAAGGCTGTGACGCGATCATTTTCACAGCCGGTTCCGGCGGCAGCACAGGCTATGATAAAACGCTGCTGGTGGATCTTGATGGAGCGGCAAAAGCCATTGAAGCTGCGGACATTGCCGGAATCAAGCGGTTTATTATGGTCAGCGCCCTGCAAGCCCATAACCGTGAAAATTGGAATGAGGCACTCAAACCTTATTATGTGGCCAAGCATTATGCTGATAAAATTCTGGAAGCGAGCGGTTTAACTTATACGATTATCCGTCCGGGAGGCCTTCGCAATGAGCCTGGAACGGGAACTGTTTCAGCAGCGAAGGATCTGGAGCGGGGATTTATTTCCCGTGATGACGTTGCAAAAACGGTCATTGCCTCTTTAGATGAGAAGAATACGGAAAATCGGGCCTTTGATCTGACAGAAGGAGATATTCCGATTGCCGAAGCATTGAAGAAACTATGACAGTACTGACACTCAGGGCTTTTTGCTCTTGAGTGTTTTTTTCTGTTTCTCTATAATGGAGGAGAAAGCTTGGCTTCAATAATGAATGACTATTCATTCACTTTAAGGGGTGGGAGAATGAATCTTGTTTCAAAATTGGAAGAAACAGCATCTGAGAAGCCCGACAGCATCGCATGCAGGTTTAGGGATCATACTATGACGTATCAGGAGCTGAATGAAAGCATTCAGCGATTTGCGGACGGCCTTCAGGAAGCCGGTATGGAGAAAGGGGACCATCTAGCTTTGCTGCTTGGCAATTCGCCGGATTTTATCATCGCATTTTTTGGTGCGTTAAAGGCTGGAATCGTAGCCGTGCCCATCAATCCGATGTACACGCCGACAGAAATCGGTTATATGCTGACAAATGGTGATGTAAAAGCAATCGTGGGCGTTGATCAGCTTTTGCCGCTTTATGAAAGCATGCATGAGTCGCTGCCGAAGGTTAAGCTCGTCATTTTATGCCAGACGGGAGAGGCTGAGCCGGAAGCTTCAGACCCAGAGGTCAGAATGAAAATGACAACGTTTGCAAAAATCATGCGCCCGACATCTTCCGCTCAACAAAACCCAGAGATTGTCCCTGATGATACCGCGGTTATTTTATATACGTCAGGAACAACCGGAAAACCGAAAGGCGCAATGCTGACCCATCAGAATTTGTACAGCAATGCCAACGATGTCGCCGGCTATTTGGGAATGGATGAGAAGGACAATGTGGTTTGCGCTCTTCCCATGTTTCACGTATTTTGTTTAACCGTTTGCATGAATGCTCCGCTGATGAGCGGTGCAACCGTTTTGATTGAACCTCAGTTCAGTCCGGCATCTGTTTTTACGCTTGTTAAGCAGCGGAAGGCGACCATTTTTGCGGGTGTGCCTACAATGTATAATTACTTGTTTCAGCATGAAAACGGCAAGAAAGATGATTTTTCTTCCATCCGGCTGTGCATTTCGGGAGGAGCGGCCATGCCAGTCGCACTGCTGACGGCGTTTGAAGAAAAATTCGGCGTTACCATTTTGGAGGGCTACGGGCTCTCAGAAGCATCGCCCGTCACGTGCTTTAACCCGTTTGACAGGGGAAGAAAGCCGGGCTCCATCGGGACAAGTATCTTACACGTCGAAAACAAGGTCGTAGATGCGCTCGGACGCGAGCTGCCCGCTCATCAGGTCGGTGAATTGATTGTGAAAGGCCCCAATGTGATGAAGGGCTATTATAATATGCCGATGGAAACAGAGCATGCGTTAAAAGATGGGTGGCTTTATACGGGGGACTTGGCTAGACGGGATGAGGACGGCTATTTTTACATTGTTGACCGGAAAAAAGACATGATCATTGTAGGGGGATACAACGTATATCCGCGTGAGGTGGAAGAAGTGCTGTACAGCCACCCGGATGTCAAGGAGGCGGTCGTTATCGGCGTGCCTGACCCACAAAGCGGGGAAGCGGTAAAGGGATATATTGTACCAAAGCGCTCTGGGGTTACAGAAGCGGATATCATGCAGCACTGTGAAAAACATCTGGCAAAATACAAACGGCCAGCCGCCATTACGTTTCTTGACGATATTCCGAAAAATGCGACGGGGAAAATGCTCAGACGGGCGCTCAGAGATATTTTGCCACAATAAAATGAAAAAGCGAAGCGGCGGAGCTTCGCTTTTTCATTTTCAATCCTTTGCTTCTTTTTTCATAATGTTTAGCAGCGCCTTTGTATCGCTTTTACTTAATTTGTAGTATGTGCCGTCCTTCAAATAAACGGCTTGCTGGCTGCCGTCAATCCATAGCCTGAATGAGTCAAAACGGTCTTTATGAAACTTGATTGTCCCTTCGTAATCAGGGGGTGATGTTTTTTCTGGCTTCATCTGTTTCCCCTGATTCATAATGTCCAGCATATCCTTAACATGCTGCCTTTTTTTAATTTCGATATCCTCCTGGCCGTTTGAAGACAGTGTGATCATATCCGCATCTACTGATTGATACACATCGCCTGACCGGCTGTAAAGGTAGAAAAATGCAAGAAACACAAGACCGATAACCACGATGGCTGCCACGATTTTTTTCATTTTCATCACTCCAAACATTGTTAGTTTTCCCAGCGATCGGGCTTTCCATGCTTAAAAGGACGGAAAAGTGCGAATGCACAGCTTGGTTCTAAGAATTTGAATTTATGATTACAATAGAAGTAACGGGTAGATGTGAGGAGTGAGGCGTTATGCGCAAGTGGATTGCGGCGGCAGGGCTTGCTTACGTGCTGTACGGGCTGTTTTTTTATTGGTATTTTTTCCTGTCCGGTGATTCCGCCGTACCGGAGGCCGTAAAAGGAACGCAGGCTGATCCGGCTTCTTTCATGAAGCCGTCTGAATTGGCAGTGGCCGAGCAATATTCGAATGTAAAGAACTTTTTATTTTTTATCGGAATTCCTCTTGATTGGTTTTTGTTTTTTGTATTGCTGATCAGCGGCGTTTCTAAGAGAATCAAGAAATGGATGGAAGCGGCCGTCCCTTTTCGTTTTTTGCAAATCATTGGTTTTGTGTTTGTGCTTTCGCTTATCACAACGTTGGTGACGCTGCCTTTAGATTGGATAGGCTATCAAGTATCGCTTGAATTCAATATTTCCACACAGACTGCAGCCAGCTGGGCCAAGGATCAGGTCATAGACTTTTGGATCAGCTTTCCAATCTTTACGCTTTGCGTTCTCGTGTTTTATTGGCTGATCAAAAGGCATGAAAAAAAATGGTGGTTATACGCGTGGCTGTTAACTGTGCCGTTTTCGCTGTTTTTGTTTTTCATTCAGCCGGTCATTATCGACCCTTTATACAATGATTTTTATCCGCTGAAAAACAAAGAGCTTGAAAGCAAAATTTTAGAGCTGGCAGAAGAAGCCGATATACCGGCGAATCATGTATATGAAGTGAACATGTCTGAAAAAACAAATGCGCTGAATGCCTATGTCACAGGAATTGGGGCGAACAAACGGATTGTGTTGTGGGATACGACACTGAACAAACTTGACGATTCAGAAATTCTCTTTATTATGGGCCACGAAATGGGCCATTATGTCATGAAGCACGTCTATATCGGACTGGCCGGCTATTTGCTCGTGTCGCTCGCTGGATTTTATTTCATTGATAAGCTTTACAAGCGGACGGTCCGCTTTACCCGCAATATGTTTCATTTAGAGGGACGGCATGACCTTGCAGCACTGCCGCTGCTATTGCTTTTGGTGTCCGTTTTGAGCTTTGCGGTCACGCCTTTTTCTAATGCGGTTTCGCGGTATCAGGAGAATCAGGCTGACCGGTATGGGATCGAGCTGACGGAGAACAGAGAAGCCGCTGTGAAGACGTTTCAGGATTTGGCTGTGACGGGACTGAGCCAGGTTGATCCTCCCGTGCTTGTAAAAATTTTCAGAGGCAGCCACCCTTCGATTATGGAACGGATACAACACGCGGAAAAAGAAGAGAATGCGTCGGAACATCAGGATGCCGACAAATAAAAAAGAAGCAGGTATGGAGGAACCTGCTTCTTTTTAATATTATTGTGCAGCTGCTTGTACGTTGATTAACCCTTTTCCATAGTAGAAAGAGTTTCCAAGGTATGTTGCAGTGCTTTCTAAACGATCACGGACTTGCGCGTTTGTCCAAGTCGGGTGCTTAGAAAGAATTAACGCTGCTGCTCCGGCAACGTGAGGAGTCGCCATGGACGTTCCGTTGTAAGCACCGTAAGTGCCTCCAGGAAGTGTGCTTTGGATGGATACGCCAGGAGCCATCACATCAAGCTCAGAACCTGCGCTTGAGAATGAAGCTCTTTGGTTGCTGCTGTTTACCGCACCTACCGCAATGGTAGAAGGATATTTTGCAGGGTAGCCGACTGTGCTTGTGCTTCCGGACGAACCTTCGTTTCCGGCAGCGGCGGCAACAACGATGCCGCTGGAAACGGCTTTGTCAACGACTGTTTTCAGCGCTGTAGAACCAGTAGGTCCGCCAAGGCTCATGTTGATGACATCCATATTGTTGGAAATGGCCCACTCAATGCCGTTAATAATCCAGCTGTATTGGCCGCTTCCTGATGAATCAAGAACTTTTACTGCATATAACGATGCGTTTGGCGCTACGCCCAGTACACCGATTGTGTTATTAAGAGCGGCAATTGTACCGGCTACATGCGTGCCGTGAGAGCTGCCGTCCTGGTATGGGTTTGTTTCAGAAGGTACGAAGCTTGCTCCGCCTTTAACGTTTAAGTCAGGATGAGAAGAGTCAATTCCGCTGTCGATAACAGCTACTTTTACGTTAGAGCCTGTGTAGCCTTGAGAGTGAAGAGCCGGCGCTTTAATTTGAGAAATGCCGTAAGGAACAGATTGCGCATATTCATGTGCAATATGATCTTCTTCCACATATGCAACACTCGGATCTTGCTTTAATTCTTTTACAGCTTTTTCATCCAATGTTGCTGCGGCTGCGTTAACATATTTGAACTGCTTTTGAACTTTTCCGCCTTTCTCAGAAATAACATCCTTTTTCTTAGCGGAACTCATGGCACTCATTGTCTGTTTAAATCCAACAATATACTTCTTTTCTGTACTGCTTTTTCCGGCAGCCTGCGCAGACATGTTGCTGAACGCCATCGTAAAGATTAACGTTAACGCAAACAACAAACTGATCCACAATTTTTTGCTTCTCACTCTTTACCCTCTCCTTTTAAAAAGATTCAGATTAGACCCATTAGAGGGACTATTCTGTAAATTTATTGTAATAGATGGATTAATATTTTAGTAGACCTATTTTTTCGCGATGATTTTAACTCTATTTAGGTATATCATCTCTCGTTATTTCCGTAGAGACTCGAAATAACGATTTTCATACAGAAAAGAACGAAAATAGACATGAGTAAATGTTCATTATGCTGAAATGTCATCCTTTTTTAGGTTAAATGCTCCTGTGTCCCGGCAAATTCCTGTCGAAAAAATTCCTTCTAATGACCTGTGTATGTTGCGGGTCGGTTATTGGATATTATTGTGATATTTTTTTAATGCATGCTGATAAAAGTATTCTGAAAAACAAACTTTACAGAAAATTCTACTAAAGATAAAATAAAACGATTATAGAGAGGGAGGAAGAAATAATATGAATATTCGACAAGCAAAGTTATCAGATGCGGCAGACATCGCACCTCTGTTTAACCGTATCGGGAATTTTATAAGCAGGCGCCCGATCTGAAAGGGGCGGAGGCTTTTATAAAAGCGCGTTTGGAAAATCACGAGTCTATTATTTTGATCGCTGAAGAAAATGAAGAATTCATAGGCTTTACCCAGCTCTATCCAACGTTTTCTTCTGTGTCCATGAAAAGAATCTATATATTAAATGACTTATTCGTCGCTCCTCATGCGCGAACAAAGGGAGCCGGCGGGCAGCTGCTGTCTGCCGCGAAGGATTATGCTGCGGAAAACGGGGCAAAATGTTTATCGCTTCAGACGGAACACCATAATCGGACGGCAAGAAGCCTATATGAGCAAAACGGCTATGAAGAGGAAACAGCATTTGTCCATTATCGTCTCAATGTGCCGGCGAAATGAAAATGGAAGCTTGATGATTTGGTTTTTTGAACGTTCTTCGGTTACGATATAAATGAAAAGGAGTGTGCCGAATGTCAACGTTATTTCAAGCATTGCTGGCAGAAAAAAATGCCGATGAGGTTTCAGTCAATGTAAAAACCATGTCAACAGAGGATTTGCCGAAAGACGGTGTTCTGATTAAAATTGCTTATTCCGGCATCAATTATAAAGATGGCCTGGCCGGAAAAGCAGGCGGAAATATCGTCAGAGAGTATCCGCTAATTTTAGGCATTGATGCTGCGGGTACGGTCGTCTCTTCCAATGATCCGCGTTTTGCCGAGGGGGATGAAGTGATTGCGACCAGCTATGAGCTTGGTGTCTCTCGCAATGGCGGATTAAGTGAATATGCTTCAGTGCCTGGTGACTGGCTGGTGCCTTTGCCAGCGAATCTTACTTTAAAAGAAGCGATGGTGTACGGAACGGCGGGGTTTACTGCGGCGTTATCGGTGCATCGGCTTGAGCAGAACGGGCTGTCTCCCGAAAAAGGGAGCGTGCTCGTCACAGGAGCAACCGGCGGAGTCGGCGGTATTGCCATATCGATGCTGAACAAGCGGGGCTACGATGTGGTGGCAAGCACCGGAAATCGGGATGCCGCTGACTATTTGAAGCAGCTTGGTGCTAGCGAAGTGATCAGCAGGGAAGATGTCTATGACGGAACGCTTAAAGCGCTGTCCAAGCAGCAATGGCAGGGAGCGGTTGATCCTGTTGGCGGAAAACAGCTTGCGTCGCTTTTAAGCAAAGTCCAATATGGCGGATCTGTCGCGGTGAGCGGATTAACGGGCGGGGGAGAGGTTCCTGCAACGGTGTATCCGTTTATTCTCCGCGGGGTCAGCCTGCTCGGAATCGACTCAGTGTATTGCCCGATGGATGTCAGAGCCGCTGTTTGGGAGCGCATGTCTTCTGATCTCAAGCCTGATCAGCTGCTGTCAATCGTGGACAAGGAAGTATCATTGGAAGAAGTCCCGGCTGCATTAAACGATATTTTGCAAAATCGCATTCAAGGAAGAATCATTGTGAAGCTTTAATAGGTCAGCTTGCAGAGAAAGCCAAGCTTTTCTGCAAGCTTTTGTATGTTCAGGAATATGTACAAGGTATTAAGCTGCGAACTGCTGTGCCCGAAACATACGCGAATGCCCCTTTAAATGATGTTCCAAATGAGCCTGTCAGATATGCCTCGTTACTGTAACGCCTGCGTAACTAAGTTTCTGGTGCACTGATCTAAAACATCAATGCTTGTCATGTTTCATTCTCTAAATATGAATTGATATCGTTAACAAAAATAAGGTCATCGGCCAGGAGTTCATCCAAGGCTTCGATTCTCTTGAAAGCTGTTTTTAATCGTTCCTCTAGGATTTTCCCCCCCTCACTTTGTTACAGTGAGAAACAAGTTTTTCCTGTAAACTGAACTTTCTCTTCTTATGAAAAAATAATTAGTGATAATGATTCTCATTCCGTGTTATACTATCTCTTGGACATCTAAATCGCAGAAACTACATACAGGAGAGACTGGAACGCATGAAAAAAACACTGATTATTCTTACAGTTTTACTTCTTTCTGTCTTAACGGCTGCCTGCTCGTCTTCAAGCGGCAACCAAAACAGCAAAGAACATAAAGTGACGGTAACACATGATTTAGGAAAGACAAACGTGTCTGCGAATCCGAAGCGGGTTGTTGTTCTTGAGCTTGGTTTTATCGACACGCTGCTTGATCTCGGCATTACACCTGTCGGAGTTGCCGATGACAATAAAGCGAAGCAGCTAATTAACAAAGACGTGCTGAAGAAAATTGACGGCTATACATCGGTCGGCACCCGCTCACAGCCAAGCATGGAAAAAATCGCTTCATTAAAACCTGATTTCATTATTGCCGACACGACCCGGCATAAAAAGGTATACGATCAGCTGAAAAAAATCGCGCCGACGATTGCGCTTGATAATTTAAACGCTGATTACCAAGATACAATTGATGCTTCACTTACGATTGCAAAAGCAGTCGGCAAGGAAAATGAAATGGAGAAGAAACTGACGGCACATGAAGAAAAGCTTAACGAGACAAAGCGAAAAATCAGTGCTAACAGCAAATCTGTGCTTTTGATTGGAAATACAAACGATACGATTATGGCAAGAGATGAAAATTTCTTTACATCAAGACTTTTAACACAGGTCGGCTATCGATATGCGATCAGCACGTCAGGCAACAGCGAATCAAGCAATGGCGGCGACTCAGTGAACATGAAAATGACACTTGAGCAGCTGCTGAAAACAGATCCGGATGTCATTATCCTGATGACTGGAAAAACAGATGACCTCGATGCGGACGGCAAACGCCCGATCGAAAAGAATGTGCTTTGGAAAAAGCTGAAGGCAGTGAAAAACAGACAAGTGTACCACGTAGACCGTGCGGTATGGTCTCTCCGCCGCAGTGTGGACGGGGCGAATGCTATTTTGGATGAGCTTCAGCAAGAGATGCCAACCGAGAAGAAATAAAAGAAAAGACAGGCGAATGCCTGTCTTTTCTTATTTGATAAAACCGGATAAATGGCTGTTGATATTATAGTCTTTAATACGCCATTTCTCTTCAGCAAATTCAATATTGCTGAGGCAGGCGTTGACAAGGCGTGTGTTTTGAAGCTCAGGGTCACCGCCGGAAATTTCCGTCAGCAGTGCATGAATCGCTGCGCCATGCGCGACGATCAGCACCTTCTGGTTTGGGTATGCATGATTTACTTTTACTAAACCGCCCATCAGCCTATCAGTGAGTTCTTCCAACGTTTCCATATTCGGATAGTTTTTATCCGGATAGCGCTTTGTCCGTTCTTCCAGCAGCATGCCCTCCGCATCGCCGTAATCGCGTTCTTTAAAGTCATCCATTTCGACAATCGGAAGGTGCAGATATTCATTTATGATTTCCGCGGTTCTTTTCGCTCTTTTCAGCGGACTTGTCACAATGACATCCCAAGAAAAATCCTTTACATATTCTCCGGTTTCTCTTGCTTGGCGTTCACCTGTCGCGTTCAGCGGGATATCGGTTTTGCCTTGGCATTTTTGCTGCAGGTTCCAATCGGTTTCTCCATGTCTTACTAAGCAAACGGCTGTCATAAAATCCCCTTCCTGACTTTGATCTTATCGCCATTATACTAAATCAAAAGCACGCATCCTATGAAAAAGTCCTACGCCAGAATTTCAAATAATAAAGCCAGTCCGACTCCGCCGCCGCTTCCGATGGCTGCAACGGCATATTGACAGTCTTTCCGCCTTTGCGCTTCATAAAACAACCTGGTTACCAGAGCTGCACCCGATGCGCCGTACGGATGGCCGAGAGCTAATGCGCCGCCGCGCACATTGATTTTTGAAAAGGGGATGCCGAGTTCTTGCGAGCAAACACAAATTTTGACGGCAAAGGCTTCATTGATTTCATATAAATCGATATCATCAGGTGTTACTTCGTGTGCGGTTAAGAGATTACGGATTGCATCAACCGGTGCTGCGGGCGGATAGTTTGGATGAATCCCGCTGACAGCGCTGCCGATAAACCGGAGCACAGGCTTAAGCCCTAGGGCGGCCGCTTTTTCTTCTTCCATTACAAGGAGAGCGGCTGCTCCGTCTGATATGCCGCTGGTGTTGGCTGCTGTAACTGTTCCGGAGCGGGTGTCGAAAACGGGCTTTGCACGGGAAACAATTGCTTCTATCCGCCGCTTCTTCACAAAGGCTTCGTCCGTTTTTAGTTCTCCTAAAGAAACAATTTCTTCATGGTAATATCCTGCATCATGCGCCCTTCTGCTGCGTTGATGGCTGAGAAGTGCATATTCATCCTGAAGTTTTCTGCTGATGGCATAACGTGCTGCTGTATATTCTGCTGCTATCCCCATGTCTGGATTGCCGATCACATCTGGAGAAAAGCGGGCCCGTTCTGGAAAAGGCGATCGGCTGCTGCTTTCTGAGCCGCCCGCGATATACATCGTACCGGCTCCAGCTTGAATCAGACTGCAGGCATAGCGCACGGCTTCAAGGCCGGAGCCGCATTGTCTGTCAATCGTCATCCCAGGAACCGATAAAGGCAGTCCGGCTTGCAGTGCTGACAGCCTGGCAAGGTTGCCGCCTCGACCGGTCGCGTTTCCGAGAATCACTTCATCGATTTGATCCTCTAGGTTTTGGCTGAGACAGCTGATGACAGGAGCGGCTAAATCCTCAGGAAGAAACTGCTTTAGCAGTCCGTTTTGTTTTCCGAAAATCGTTCGTTTTGCACCAACAATAACCGCATTCAAGTTATACGGCACCTTCCTCAAGCCATTTCCTCAGCCTGGAACGGGCGATTTTTCCGCTGCTCGTTTCCGGCAGGCACTCTGTAAACACCCATTTTTTCGGAATTTTATAGGATGCCAGCTTCTGTTTGCACCAGGCTTTCAGCTTTCTGGCATCAGTGTTTCCATGAATGACAGCCACGGCAATTTCTCCCCAGTACTCGTCAGGGATTCCAATGACAGCCGCGTTTTCAACCTCTGGACAGGAGAGAAGCACACGCTCAATCTCTTCCGGGAAAATATTCAATCCCCCATATACGATCATTCCGTTTTCTCTCCCCGATATGTATAAAAAGCCATCCTCATCGACAAAGCCCATATCATCCACTGTCAACCATTCATCTGGTGTGCTGCCGTTGACATAGCCGGAAAAACGCATTGGGCTTTTGACAAATATTTTTCCGATTTCCCCGGGCTGACAGCGTTCTCCGGCAGCGTTGCGGATTTCAATCTGGACGTTGTGAAAAGGGCGCCCTGCTGAATGCGGCTTTCGTTGGCTGTCTTCCGGTGAGGAGTATGTCACAAAGCTTAGCTCTGATGTACCGTAAAAATCGTACAGCTTGAGATGAGGCCATGTAGCGGCCAGCTTCTTCTTAGATTCTGCCGGCCAGTCTGCACCCGATGAAATGACTTTAACGGGATTGCTGGGAAAGCCCTCAATCCGGGTGAGGGCGTCTGTCATCGTCGGTACGGTATAGAGAACACTAACGGGTTCACGGTTCAGCCATTCCTTCGTCTGAGAAGGGGAAAACTTTTTCAGCAAACAAACGGTTCCTCCGAGAAACAAAGTACTGATTGCCCCATATAAGAAGTGAGAAGACATTAACGTTCCAGGGATCAATACCGTGTCATTTGATGAAATTGAAAAATCTGATTCTGTACATGTAAAGCTCTCTATCCATGAGCGGTGAGACCGCGTGAAGGCCTTCGGTTTTCCTGTGGAGCCAGACGTAAAACCCATGTAAAAGGGATGCTCTGGGTCAACGATAGGCAAGGGAGCAGTAGATTCCTCAGCGATATTTGCCATACAGTTATCCAGCAACACAACTGGTGTCTCGCTATCCATTAGTTTGTGTTTGAAAAAGGCTGTAGTAACCACTATATCCGCATTGCTTACAGACAGCCTCTCCTTACATTCAGCCGCGCTCCAGCGAGTGTCGATAGGAATGGCCGTACACCCAGCCGCCGCAGCTCCGGCAAACAGCTGTAAAAACGCCACGCTGTTTGGAAGCAGGATCGCTACACGTTTCGGCATGCTCGGCTGTGATCGCAGCCAATTTGCGGTTTGAGAGACAAGACGAGCCCAATCCCGGTACGTGATTTGCTGTGATTCGGTGTGGATCGCTACACGTCCGGGCGATGTTTCGGCGGTAGATGAATAGGTATGAGTAATTGTCATGTAGTGTCAGCCTCCTTTCGTAAACATCGTATCAGAAAGAGACAAGGCTTGGGTGATTTTTATAGCCAGAAACGCAGATACGGCAGCTTTTATCAAATCACCGGGCACATATGCAAGGCTCATGAAGGCGGCCTGTGACAAATCAATATGCATGATAAAAGCTTGTACGGGTATACCGAGCAGATAAATAAAGATGATGCCAAATACGATATGAGTAAAAAAGAGACGCAATACAGTCACCTTTCGCAGCCTGGCAGCGGCTAAACTGATCAGCCATGAGGCGAAGGGATAAGCGATTAAAAAACCCGCGCTCGGTCCGAAAAAAACGCCGAACCCGCCTCGGCCGCCGGGCAGAAGCGGCGCTCCGAAGGCAACAAGCAGCAAAAAGACAAGCTGGCTTAAGAAAGCAGACTTTGGCTTGAGGATGCTGCCTGCCAGCATGACACCAAGCGTTTGCAATGTAATCGGAACGGGTGTAAAGGATAAGAAGAGAGGGGGCATAAAACCCAGCACTGCCATCAGTGCGGTGAAAATGGCAATATGCATCATGTCTATTAATCTCAGCATGTGAAATCCTCCAAACCGTAATAAAATATGGTTATACAATAAAGGCAGGCAAATACTATGTCAACTTATTTTTATTTATAGTTAACATAAAAAGCACGAAAAAACCGGCCATTTGGCAGACCGGTTTTTTGATGCTTATTCTTCTGTCAGGATGACTAGCGAATCAACAGATGCGGCCACGTGAGAAACGGCGCGGCTGACTTCCTGAAGCCCTCCAAGAAAGGCCTGCAAATCGACGTCGATTTTGCCTGATTGCTCTTTGCTGATTTTCATGCTGTGGACGATTTCATCGAATAAGCGGTTAATTTGCGTCATTTTTTCTTTGCTCTCGCTGACCAGCCCATTTACGTCTTTGATATGCTTGGATACGATATTAATTTGTGTATTCGTATTGTTCACAAGCTCTGACACAGTAGAGACAGTTTTTTTCGTGTCCTCAGAAAGCTTCCGCACTTCATTTGCTACTACAGCGAAGCCTTTTCCGTGTTCGCCGGCACGCGCAGATTCAATCGAAGCATTAAGCGAGAGAAGGTTTGTTTGCTCTGCAATACCTGTAACGATGCCGAATATTTTTTCAATTTGCTGTGCAATTTCATCCAGCTTGACCATTTCCTTTTCGATTTGGACAAGGCTTGTGTCAATTTGGTTCATCTGTTTTTGTTGGATTTCAAGCTCTTTTTTCCCGCCGATTGACTTTTCTTCAACAGTGCTGGATGTCACTGTGCCGGCTTTGGATGCTTGGGAAATGCCTTCAGATTTGTCCACAAGCTCTTGAACGGATCTGCTCGTTTCTGAAAACAGATTGGCAATCGACCCAGACGTTTCTTGAATTTTCTGATGTAGAAGGTTTTTCTTTTCTTCTTGTTCATCACGAGTCTGATTGTACTCATTTTGAAACGCTTCAAGGACAAGCTGTTGTTCTAAGTTCAAGATTTTAGTTGTCGCTTTGATGGCTTTCAGCAATTCTTGGTGGTCTGTAATGGATGATTCGTAAATATCAATCATTGACAATAGCAGTTCTTGAAAAGCACCCATATACCATTTTGGCAGAAGGCCTATTCTCAAATGAATGGAGGCGATTCGGTTGCGTTTTTCAATAAATTCATCGTCAATAATGCCTGCAAACATTTCTTGAATATGCTGTTTTAACGTTTGTTTTAAGCGGTCAACTGAGCTGTGATCATTAATGATATCCATCAATGAGCTTTCATGGTCAAGGTTTTTATAAAACGCATCGACGATGTATACGATGTTTTCTTGAATTAAAGGCTGAAGCTGCTCTAACACGTAAAGCTCGGCATCTCCTAACCTGACCATTTTGAGCTGTTTTTTGACATCTGCATGTTTGTTTGTGAGGTGAATGCGGTTTTTTTGCTGTCCGTTTGATTCAGAAAAATAAGCTGTTTTTTGTTTTCTATCTTTTTTAAATAACAATACAATGATCCCCCTTGGGAAAAATATAATTTTTACTTTTTGGCTTTTTAAGCCTTTTTCTTTTTTATCGGCCAAGAGAAACATGAATGAAGCTGCAGTAGAAAAATATTTGAAAAACCGTTCATTAAAATGAACGGTTTAATCGAGATCTATTTGTTTTAATGGTTTGATGGCCGGGCCCTCTACAACTTCGCCAGATGGCTTAAAGCGTGATCCGTGGCACGGACAATCCCATGTATGCTCACCGTCGTTCCACTCGACCTCGCAGCCTAAATGGGTGCACGTTGTATCAACGAGGTGGAGGCAGCCTTGTTCATCCCGAAAAGCTCCCGCGCGTTTGCCGTTCACGGTGACGGCTTTCCCTTCACCAGGCGCAATGTCTTCAAACTGGACGTCAGGCTTTTCAAGCTTTCCTTTAATAAAATGCTTGGCGACATCGGCATTGTAGGAAATCACTTTCTGCACTCCGGGGTTCAGATGGAAACGGGACGGTGTAAATATGCTTTCGTATGGATTGTCTTTTTTCTCTACTAGGTCTGACAATAGAGTGGCTGCGACAGCTGATGTCGTCATGCCCCATTTTTTGAACCCGGTTGCTACAAGAATATTGTCCTCATTTTCCGACATCGGCCCGATAAACGGGATTTTATCGATTGTCACGAGATCCTGGGTGGACCAATAATATGGAATGCTTTCGATGCCGATGGTGCTTTCGGCCAGCTGTCTCAGTGTTTCATAATGTGTCGACATGTCTTTTCCCTGTCCTGTTTTATGGCTTACTCCGCTGAAGAGAATCAGCTTTTCACCGTTGACAATGGTATAGCGGAGCGCTATTGACGGCTGGTCGATACTCAAATACATGCCCTCGGGATATTCGCTCTTCGGCTTGATGGCGAGAACGTACGATCTGTCAGAATACATTCTCGCAGCATATAATCCGCCTCCGTCATAAAAAGGGAAGTGGGAACAGCATATGATAAAGCGGCTCTTGATGGCGTGCCGGCTTTTGGTTACCACTTCAGGCCTTTCTCCTTTTTTGATATCAAGCGCGACGGTCTCTTCATAAATCCGTCCGCCTTTTTGAACAATCTGCTCCAGAAGCGCTTTTAAGTATTGCAGCGGATGAAATTGGGCTTGATTCTTCATGACAAGCGCCAGCTTAGAACCTACGGGAATCGGAAGATCCTTGATAAGATCTCTTTCAATTCCAAGCTTTGTGTATGCCTCATGCTCCGTGCGGATTTTTTGTACAGCGTTTTCTTTTGCTGTGTAAAGATAAGCATCTTGTTCGATCCATTCGCAATCAATTTGATGTTCATCTACAATGCCTTTTATGTAATCAATTGCGTTTTGATTCGCTTCATAATAAAGCCTTGCGTGGTTCAGCCCGAAATTGCGGATAAACTCATCGTATATCATGTCATGCTGGGCAGTAATTTTAGCGGTCGTATGGGCAGTGGTGCCGTTGAGCACCTGGTTTGCTTCAATCAATACGACACGGAAGCCTCTTTTCGTAAGTTCATATGCCGTTGTGATCCCCGTAATCCCGCCTCCGATAATGGTGACGTCACATTCAGTGTCCTCTTGAAGCGCCGGAAAAGAAGGCAGGTCAGTTGATGTTTTCCAGTACGTTTCAGGTGATTCCTTTGCAAAATGTTGATTAGCCAAGCCGTTATACCTCCCATCAGATTTATTCTTAATTTTTCCATATTCTATCTTTTCATACATAGGAAGCAGGCAATGTTCATAACATAATAGGGTTGAAAAGGAGTGATTTCATTGGCGAATCAAAAAAAGAAAACATTGCCGCCTCAGCAACAGAACCAGCAGCCGGGTTTAGAATATCTCATGGATCCCCGTCCGGTTTTTGATAAGCCGAAGAAAGCGAAAAAATTAGAGGGCAAAACCGCTATTATTACCGGGGGAGACAGCGGAATCGGACGCGCTGTTTCGGTATTATTCGCAAAAGAAGGGGCTAATGTGGTCATTGTGTATTTGAATGAACACCAGGACGCCGAGGAAACAAAGCAGTATGTAGAAAAGGAAGGAGTTAAATGCCTGCTGATTGCCGGAGATGTCGGGGATGAAGCGTTTTGCAATGATGTGGTCAGGCAGGCAAGCCAAGCGTTTCCGTCCATTGATATATTGGTCAACAATGCGGCAGAGCAGCATGTCCAGCCAGGTATTGAAAAAATCACAAGCCACCAGCTGGTCAGAACCTTCCAAACGAACATTTTCTCCATGTTTTACTTAACAAAGGCGGTGCTCCCTCATTTGAAAAAGGGCAGCTCTATCATTAATACTGCCTCAATAACCGCTTATAAAGGCAATAAAACGCTGATTGATTATTCAGCGACAAAAGGTGCAATTGTTACGTTTACAAGGTCACTTTCCCAGTCGCTCGTTCAGCAGGGCATACGGGTTAATGCAGTAGCGCCGGGGCCCATCTGGACACCGCTTATCCCGGCCAGCTTTGCCGCAAAGGATGTGGAAGTGTTCGGATCAGATGTGCCGATGGAACGCCCGGGGCAGCCGGTGGAAGTGGCGCCAAGCTATTTATACCTTGCAAGCGACGATTCCACATATGTCACAGGACAGACGATTCACGTCAATGGAGGAACGATCGTAAACGGGTAATAAAAAGCCAATCCTTATGGATTGGCTTATTCGCTCTTCTTGAGCGCAGCATATTCTTTAGAGAGCGTAAGAAACGCATCTTTATCTTTTTCGTCCAAG
Source organism: Bacillus sp. N13C7 (assembly GCF_026790065.1). Lineage (GTDB taxonomy): Bacteria > Bacillota > Bacilli > Bacillales > Bacillaceae > Bacillus. The sequence continues at coordinate 74,101 of NZ_JALAMO010000002.1, forward strand.
GCTTTGTTAATTTGGTCCGTCAGCATGGAAAGCCGACGCTTATACAAGGATTCATCGAGCACCATTTGAATGTAGATATCCGTCATTGTGACATCGAATTCTTTTGTTTTTTGCGTGTTGCGGGACTTCATGAGCTCAGTGTACGATTTTTTCTCTTTCATAAAGAATCCCCCCAATGCCTTTTTTATAGTATATGGATAACGGTCGAAAAAATCAATAAATTTTTATAATTTTTAGACAACTAATACTTGGCAATCTATCGACATATCCTGCAAAATGCCGAAAACCAGCTGTTCTTATAAAAGTAAAATTGGTTTATTACTAGTTAATTAGTACCATTAAATATCATTAAAAGATGATTTTAGCTTATTTGTTAAAAAAACCTGTCGTTTTATAAAAACAGATGATAGATTATTAGTATAAATTTTGCAGAAAAAGGATGGAGGCCATAATATGAGTCAGAAAACTGACACTCCCTTAGAATCGTATGAAGTAAACAGTGAAACAATTGCTGTGCTGCCAGAGGAAATGGACGGTAAAATCTGTTCTAAAATTATTGAAAAAGACTGCGTGTTTTACGTCAGCATGAAGCCGCTGCAAATTGTCGACAGAAGCTGCCGTTTTTTCGGATCAAGCTATGCGGGAAGAAAAGCTGGAACGTATGAAGTGACAAAAATTTCACACAAACCGCCGATCATGGTGGACCCTTCGAATCAAATCTTTTTATTCCCTACACTTTCTTCGACAAGACCCCAATGCGGCTGGATTTCCCATGTTCATGTGAAAGAATTCAAACCGACTGAATTCGACGATACGGAAGTGACGTTTTCGAACGGCAAAACGATGGAGCTGCCGATCTCCTATAATTCGTTCGAGAACCAGGTTTACAGGACAGCATGGCTCAGAACCAAATTCCAAGACAGAATTGAACACCGCGTGCCGAAGCGGCAGGAATTTATGCTGTATCCGAAGGAAGAGCGGACAAAGATGATTTATGATTTTATTTTGCGTGAGCTCGGGGAGCGGTATTAGAAAATAGAAAGGAGCTGGCCGAACAGGGCAGCTCCTTCTCCTGCTTTAGGCTGTCGGAATTCCTCCGGTGATGCCATATACCTGTGATGTTACATAGCTCGAATTCTCTGAAGCTAAGAATACATAAACATCAGCCAATTCCACTGGCTGCCCAGCACGGTTTAATGGGGTCGGGGGCGTGCCTTGGCCGAATTTCGGGATGTTTTCCGCCGGCTGTCCGCCGGAAACTTGCAGGGGCGTCCAAATTGGCCCAGGCGCAACTGAATTCACTCTGATGCCTTTAGAAGCCAGCTGTTTTCCCAGTCCGATGGTAAAGCCGATAATGGCGTTTTTCGTTGCTGCGTAATCTAACAGCATTGGGCTTGGATTGTAGCCTTCAACTGAGGTAGTAGTAATAATCGATGCGCCCTCCGGCAAATACGGAAGTGCCGCTTTTACAACCCAGTAAAGGGAAAAGACGTTCACTTCAAATGTTTTATAGATTTGTTCAGTAGGCAGATTTTCGATGTTTTCGACCGCTTGCTGTTTGCCTGCAACGAGCGCCAGTACATCAAGCCCTCCGAGCTCCTGATGCGCCTGTTTGACTAGTTCCTGGCAAAAGGATTCATCGCTCAAGTCTCCGGGGATCAGCACTGCTTTTCGGCCTTCTGCTTCAATCAGTTCTTTTACCTCATCAGCATCTGGCTGTTCCTCTGGCAAGTAATTAATGGCCACATCGGCACCTTCCCTGGCGTAAGCAATCGCGGCAGCACGGCCGATGCCGGAATCGCCGCCGGTGACAAGCGCTTTTCGGCCTGTTAGCTTGCCAGATCCTTTGTAGCTTTTTTCTCCGCAATCAGGGACAGGCTTCATGTTCTTTTGCAGGCCTGGCGGCTCTTGATATTGTTCGGGAAATTCATCATGAAAAAATGTTTTTATAGGATTCGTAAGATTTGAATCAGACATCATCAACGCTCCTTTTCTGTTTGGTGTACACTCGTATGTGTACCCCTGAGCATAAGGAGAAAAACATGTTTTGGCAGTTTGAACACTGGTGGATCAAAGAAAAAAAGAAAAAACAAACCCTTCTTCCATATTTATCTTGTCAAATAAGACTATATGAATTATGATAAATTCGAGCTATAAATCAACTAAATTTTGGGTGTTGGGGGAGTGAATCGTCATGAAAAAAGCGGCGGCGGTTTTGCTGTCACTCGGTCTCGTTTTCGGTTTTTCATACGGAGCTGACCATGTGGCGGAAGCCAAAACAAAGGTGAAGGTGTATAAGAACTGCAAGGAGTTAAACAAAGTATACAAAGGCGGGGTGGCCCGCACTTCGAAGGTGAAAAACAAAGGCGGAAAAACAAAGTACAAGCCTTACGTCTCTAAGGATCTTTATGATGCCAATAAAAAGAAAGACCGCGATAAAGACCTTATCGCCTGTGAACGGTAAATAAGAAAAAGAGCAATCTGGTGTCCAGATTGCTTTTTTTATGCTTATGCCGCCTGATCGGCCGCAGCGCTTTTCGCTTTCCTTGTCATAAGGCTGACTGCCATCATGACCGAGATGTTCAAAAGCAGGGCGGCGATGCCGACATTCAAGTCTTTTGCGGCTTGCGGCAGCGCGGGAAATAAAGTGCCGATCGTTGTTTCCGTCATTGTAATATAAGTAACTGCCCCGACACCTGCAATAATGCCCGCGAAGGCTCCCTGCTTCGTCACCACATTATGCTTGAACAGGCTGAACAAAAGGGCGGGGAATAGCTGTGTGACAAGGCTGTAGCCCATCAATAGCAGCGTTACAATGGTATTCCCGCCTTTGAATGTAAAGTATACCGAGATTAACGCGATCACCGGAACTAAATACTTAGCCAGCACCGATATATGCTGTTCTGTCGTGCGGGGCGCGAACACCTTGTACACATTTTTTGCAAACAGCGTGGAGGCGGACATTAAGATCATAGACCCCGGAACAAGCGCCGTTAGCAGTCCGGCAGCACCGATGATCCCGACAAACCAAGGGTCAAATGTTTGCAGTGACAGTCGCAAAAGAGATAGATCTCCGTCCGCGCCTTTCAAACCGGGAACTTGCAGGATAGCCGCAAAGCCGACGAAAAGGACGAAGAGCAGGACCAGCTGGTATAAAGGCATGAAGATGGCGTTTTTGCGAAAGACTTTTGGGCTTTCGGCTGAATAAGATGCGGAAAACGTATGCGGCCACATGTAAAACCCAAGCGCTGTCAAGAGCACAGTTGAACTGAACCACGCGGCACTTTGTCCTGTATCAGGAAGCGTAAGAAAACCCGGCTTTGCCGTTTCAATCTGCTGAAACATGTCTTGAAATCCGCCGTAGTAATGAATCGGCAAATACACACCTAAAAACAGGACGACAACCAAAATCATGATGTCTTTCACAACCGATATCCAAGCAGACCCATGAATGCCGGATACCATAACGTAAACCGTGATGGAAACGGCGCCGATCCAGATGGCGGCGGCCGGAGAGATTCTGCCGTACGATGTTTCCGATACAATCAGCCCGAGGCCTTTCAGCTGCAGCACGAGATACGGAATGAGAGCGGCAATGCCTACCAGTGAAACGAGAACGCCTAGCAGAGGGCTGTCGTATTTTTTGGTGAAAAAATCAGACTGTGACATCAGCTTATGCTGTTTCGCGTACGTCCAAACTGCCGGAAGAAGCCAATAAGAAAGGATGTAGGCCAGGCATCCGTAGGCGATGATGTAAAAGGCCGGACCGCCTTTCCCATAGGCCCAGCCGCTGCCGCCGAGAAACGTAAAGGTGGTATAAATTTCGCCTGCCATCAATAGGAAGACGAACACGGTTCCGAAGCCGCGGCCTCCAACCGTCCACTGTTCAAGATTCATGTCTTTTCCTTTTTGGGCGCGAATACCGAGAAAAATGCTTAAGAGCAGGACGCCGAAAATGATCATGAGAGCTGCGTTCATTCTGCTTCCTCCTTTTTATTTTCTTTGTCGAGCACATACACAATCGCCATCAGCGCGGAGGTCAGAAGGGCCCACATGACGATATAAGCAAGAATAAACGGCATGCCGAACACATAGGGAGTCACTTTATTTGCAAAAGGGATGCCGAGCAAAATTCCGATAAAGGGCAAAGCAGCGAGAACGTGAATCAGTTTCATAGAATCCTCCTTCTAGGTTAAGGTTGAGGTGTGCGCGCAGATATGGCGGCAGATGTCATTTTTTGAGGTAAAAGGCTGTGGTTCGAATTATAAATAAATTTATTTTGTTTGTATAGTGTGAATTATCTGATATTTATTATTGAAAGCTCCCGAAGAGGGAGCGGTCAGTCTCGGGAGTGCGCAGAATAATGCAAAAGACTCAGGGTCTTTCAGGGGCAAATAAATAGAGCGTTAATAACTCGCTGACCTGCTCTCGGATTCGCGGATTAAAATAGCGGTGCTTTTCTTCATAACCATCAATTACAAATACATAAAGCGTAAAGGCCTCATCGCGTTCCGCCTCGTGGATTGAAATTTTCCTTTCCCTCAGTTCTTTTCTGACCTCAATCAAATCCTTTTGTGCTATTTTTAATGATTCGCTGATAAGCTGTTTATAAGGATGCTTCAATTTTAAAGTGCTTTGCTCAATTCCGGCGAGATCACGATTGAAAATTGTAATTGCCATGGGCAAAAAGAGAGCCCTTTCAATTAAATCGTATATTTCCTCTTTCTGATTCGGCATGCTGACTCCTTCTTTCTGGCGGGAACGTTTGTTCTATTTGTATTCTATATCGGCTGGTGAAATGTTTCAAGACAGAAAAAATCACCAAAACTTTTTAGTTTTTTGCTGATAATGTGTAGAATAAGGATAGACAAACACGGTAAGGAGTATAAATGTTGGAGCATTTTTTATCCTATTTGACACAAGAACATTTAACTGAATTCTTTCAAAGCTATAGGGCTTTCGGTCCGCTCATTGCTGTGCTGCTGCCTTTGATTGAAGCATTTCTCCCGTTTTTGCCGCTGATCGTGTTTGTGGTGGCGAATACAAACTCGTTTGGCCTGTGGGAAGGATTCATCCTGTCTTGGGCAGGGTCAACTGCTGGATCAATTCTTGTTTTTTTGATTGTCCGTCAATATGGACAGAGAAGATTGCTTGGTTTTATCCGCAGTCATCCGTCGGTCAGAAAACTGATGTTATGGGTGGAAAGACACGGCTTCGGTCCTATGTTTCTTCTGCTTTGTTTTCCGTTTACACCGTCAGCCGCGGTGAATGTTGTTGCCGGTTTGTCAAGGATCGGAACGCGGCCGTTTATTTTGGCGGCAGCCTCGGGAAAGCTTGTCATGATTTTTATGATCAGCTTCATCGGATATGATCTGCACGCGCTGATTACACAGCCGATTCGAACGGTCATCGCCGTATTGGTGATCACTGTCTTATGGTATGTCGGCAAAAAGGTGGAGCGGTACCTGCATGTGAGGGCCAGCCAGCGTGAGCATGATGGAGGGAGACAGTAACATGAAAAAACGGTTTTGGTTTCTTGCCGGTGTAGTGTCCGTCGTTCTCGCCATTCAGGTTAAAAATGCCGTCTTTATCGATTACAAAGTGGAAGGCGTCAGTATGAACCCGACCTTTCAGGAAGGGAACGAACTGCTGGTCAATAAATTTTCGCATCGATTTAAAACCATCCATCGTTTTGATATTGTCCTTTTTAAAGGCCCTGATCAAAAAGTGCTGATTAAGCGGGTAATCGGATTGCCCGGTGAATCGATCAAATATAAAGATGATCAGCTATATGTGAACGGAAAACAGGTTGCTGAACCATTTTTGAAGCATTTGAAGTCTGTTTCAGCGGGAAGCCATGTAACGGGTGATTTTTCTTTGAAAGATGTGACAGGATCAAGCAAGGTGCCGAAAGGACAATATTTTGTCGTTGGAGATAATCGCATATACAGCTTCGACAGCCGGCACTTTGGCCCGGTTAGAGAAAAAAAGATTGTCGGTGTGATTTCCGATGCTGAACAAAAAGACGCCAATTGAAGAGGCGTCTTTTTTATGCTGTTTGGAAAAATGTGTTGAAGAAAAATTTGTTAGGGGATATAATCATTATTGTTACGCGTGTAACAATAATGTGGTTTGTTTCTTAAGTTGTGTTTATTTTTCAATATCTTTAAATTTGTTTCAAACGAAACAAAAGGAGTGATGAAGATGAATTATGAAGCAGTGATTATAGGTGGAGGCCCGGTTGGATTTATGGTGGCCTCTGAGCTTGCGATGGCCGGAGTGAAGACATGTGTAATTGAGCGGCTTGAAAAGCCTGTCCCGCATTCCAAGGCACTGACGCTGCATCCCCGCACGCTCGAGCTTCTTGAAATGAGAGGGATCTTAGAGCGTTTCATATCCTGCGGAAGCAAGATACCATCCGGGCACTTTTCAATGCTGGATACCCGTCTTGATTTTTCAGGCTTGGAAACGAGCTGTCCTTATACGCTTTTGCTTCCGCAGGCTAAAACAGAGCAGCTGCTTGAGGAGCATGCGCGAAGCTTGGGAGCAGAGGTGTTTCGAGGGGCAGAGGTGCTGACGGTTACGCAAAACGCATCAGAGGCGCAAATCATTTTCAAGGATCGGGATGGCAGTGTGAGGACGATCACAAGTATGTTTGCCGTTGGTGCCGATGGAGCAGGAAGTACTGTCCGGAAACAGGCTGGAATTGAGTTTCCGGGAACAGACAGCACCATTACTGCATCGCTTGGAGATGTGGCGCTCCTTTCTCCGCCGCCGTCAGGCGTGCTGTCCCTTTGCACAAAAGAGGGGGGTGTCATGATTGTTCCGCTTTCTCCTGACCGATACCGTGTCGTCGTGATCAGCCCTTATCGCACGCAGACGCCGAAAGATGTGCCTGTCACTGGGGAGGAGCTGAAAACGGATCTCATGCGAATTTGCGGGAGTGACTTCGGTTTAACCGAGCCTTCGTGGATGTCGCGGTTCGGGAACGCCGCACGCCAAGCGAAGCGGTATCGGGACGGCAGGATCTTTCTTGCGGGAGATGCGGCGCACATTCATTTTCCAGCGGGCGGCCAAGGGCTGAATGTCGGCCTTCAGGATGCGATGAACCTTGGATGGAAGCTTGCAGCGGCTGTTAAGGGATCTGCGCCTTCATGGCTTTTGGACAGCTATCATGAGGAACGGCATCCGGTTGCTGAAGGCCTTCTGAGAAACACGGAGGCGCAGACAAAGCTGATCGATTTTACTCAAGCCGGTCTCCATTTACGTAGTATGATGTCCGAGCTGCTCGCCTATCCTGAAGTGAACCGAGATGTAGCGGGGCAAATTTCTGCGCTTGATGTCAGGTATAAACCTGATCCCAATATGCCGCCGCATCGTTTGAACGGGGCAAGAGTGGCTGATATGGAGCTGATTCTTTCCGACGGCAGTATGGAGCGGCTGTACAGCTGTCTTCAAAAGGGTACTTTCGTTTTGCTGTCATTGATGCAAGATGCTGATGGTCATGCCCAAGGTAAAGGCTTACGCACGGTAAACGCTTCGCTTACAGAACCGAATGAAGAGTGGCGGGACGTGCATACAATATTGATTCGCCCTGACGGACATGTTGCTTGGGCGGTAGATGCATCGGCGCCCGATTGTGCCGAGGTGATTCAAAAAGGGATTAGCCGCTGGCTTCCCGCCATCAGCCGAGTGTAACGCAATTCGATTGTTTCATCAGTAACAAAACGGTATGATAGAAGAAACAATCGAATGAAAAAGGATGGAAAACCCGATGGACACAGATCATACGAAACGCAATCTTTTTGAATTGTATGCGGAGCTTATTCATCAGCAGGAGAAATGGGAGGGGCTTATTAAAGCCTTTTTATCCGACGAATTGAAGAAGCTGGATGCCGAGCACGGGAGTAAATCCCAATTGACGATGACAGAAATTCATGTTCTTTCGTGTGTCGGTGACAATGAACCAATCAATGTCACGTCTATAGCAGAAAAAATGAATACGACAAAAGCGACTGTATCGCGCATCAGCACAAAATTGCTCAGTGCGGGATTCCTTCATAGAACTCAGCTTAGCGATAACAAAAAGGAGGTCTACTTCCGACTGACGCCGGCTGGGAAAAAACTTCACAATTTGCATAAATATTATCATCAGAAGGTCGAACAGCGTTTTCTGTCATTTTTTGACCGGTATACAGAGGAAGAGATTCTTTTTGCGGAACGGCTGTTTCGGGATTTGGTGACAAAATGGTATCCGTCGTCAGAAGAAATGGAAGATGGTCTTCACAACGTTTTTAAATAAAAAACACGCACTGAGGTGCGTGTTTTTCACGTTTCTTCTTTCTTTTTCAGGATGGTAAGGTAAATCAGATTTCCTCCGGCTAAAATCATAAGCGGCAGTCCAGGGGAGCCGGATGTCACCACATTATAAATCAGCCAAATTCCTAAGCATATTCCGTAATATAAGTGCATTGTTTTCTCGGGATTGTCGCGAAGCAAAAGAGTCACCCCTTTCCCTTCTGCTGTAAGTGTACCATGGGAGGATTTTTTCTCCAATTAGGCATTACTGCCGCTAATTGGGCTCTCTTTGTCTTTTTTCTCACCATGAAGATGGTGAAGCAAGCGATAAAACGGCGGCAGCAGGGCGATAACCAGAATGACGCGTATGACCTGAACTGCAACGACAAAGGTGGAATCAGCATGCAAGGTTACAGACGTCGTCGCCATTTCTGCAATGCCGCCGGGCGCAAATGCCAGAACAGAAGTGATGAGTGAGATTCCTGTCAGCTTGGAAACGATCACGGCGCTCAAAAACATAGCTGCGATTAAGCCGACGGACGAGACAAACCCGACGATGATAATGCGGGTAACGCCAGAAAACATGCTTTTGTACATCTTCGAGCCGATCGTTGCCCCGAGGAATACCTGCGACACATGGTTCGCTTGTGACGGCCACCATGCCATCATGTCATGCCCTGTCACCGCAGCTCCGCCAACGTGCACAAGTGCCACACCGAGCATGCTGCCGAGCAGCCATGGAGCCGGGAACTTTAAACGTTTTGCAGCTTTGCAGGCTCCCCAGGCAGCGAGAATAAGAATGGTGGTCCATAAAACGGGAGCAAGCCTAAAATCTGTCGTTGCTGTGGAAAGCGTTTTTGCCGCGGCACTTGCTGAGCTATCTTGTTTTGAATAGATCAGGATGACCAAAAACGGAATAGATAGCACCACGAGCAGCACCCGCATCATTTGAACGAGGCTGACAATAGCAGTATTGGCGCCGACCTCCTGTGCGATGCTCGGCATGGCGGAAAGTCCGCCGGGAGCGGTGCCGACAAAGCTTGTCATCATATCCGTTTTGCTGAAACGCCAAAGCACATACCCTGACAGCATGGCCAGAAGTATAGACAATATCAGCATAATGCCGACTGAAAACCAATGGTCTTTGAGAACAGAGAGAACGGATAAATTCAGCTTTTGGCCCAATTCAATGCCGAGGATCATCTGCCCGAGGGCGAGCCACCGGCGGTTAATTCCTTTTTGGTCTGGCGCCATCATCAGCCATGCCGGCCGTATCATGGCGAGGCAGCAGGCAACAATCAGCGTTCCGATCATCCATCCAATCGATATTCCGGTTAATGAAAGAATAAATCCCCCGGCTGCACTGATTGCGATAAACCATAGATCTTTGAGGAGATTTTCGTCTTTCTTCAATATAAAACCCTTCTTCCTTTACACGTAACGCTCTAATTGTTCACGTAGTGAATGTATTATTACTATAATATATTTTCATTGATAAAGAAATTATGAATTATTTTCGATTAGCCATTCATTTTTCTTATGGACTTGTGTTCGAGTTTATCTATTGTGTAAGTCAGGCATAAACCCGTTGTCAGGATACATGCGGCAAGGAAATAAAAAATCACTTCTCCGCCAAACGATGCCAGGATCATCCCGCCTGCCAGAGGTCCGATTGCACGGGAAATATCCCAATGCAGACCGTACACTGCATAAAACCGGCCGAGCAGATGGGGCGGTGCCAATCTTGCTATGAAGGTCTGGATGTGAGTTAATCCGATGCTTTCGCCAACCGTCATCACCGCTGCCGTCACTAAAAGCATTGTCAGGGAAGTTGAGCATGCAAAGCCGGCAGCCGCAAGGGAGTAGCAGATATAAGTAATGAAAAGGATTGTTTTCATTGAAAGCTTTTCTGTCCCTTTGACAAGAGGTACTTGGAGAACAAAGCTGAATAAAGCTTTTGCTGCCGAGTAGATGGTCAGCATGAACAAATAATCAGAAAATATATTTTTGCTGAACAGCCTATATGTTGTTTCGGTTTGTGCATATAGCATGCTGATGGGGAGAGAAAGCAGCAAAAGAAGCAGGACAGGCCTGTATATCATAAAGCTCGCAGACATTTCCAGTGTTACAGTTGTGTTTAGCGGCTTTGTCTCTGGCAGTTTCAGTGCAGCGATCAGAAAGTAGATGAGCAATGCCGCGGCATCCAAAGCGAATATCCACACGGGGTTATACTGGTACAGCAGCATCCCCAGCAGCGGCCCTGCCGTCAGGCCCGCCGAATAGATTGCATTGATCATTGCAAATACTTCAGAACGTCTGCTTTCCGGCGTGCTTTCGGCCATTTGGGCCCGGGAAGCAGGAATGTACAACGATCTCCCGATGCCATTCATGACATAGAGAAAGGCGAAAACATACGCATGTTCAGCAAAAACAAATCCCGTCATTGCTGCTGATTGCAGAAGCAATGCGATCAGAATCGCTGTTCGCCGTCCGAGCTGGTCCGCCACTCTTCCCGCAACGAGCGTCAAGCAAATATCGGCAAATGGCTGAAGGCTGATGATCAGCATTGGAATCATGATACTGCCGTTTAATTGTTCATGCAGATACAGCACCATAAAAGGGGCCATCATTGCACCTGTCAGGCTTGTCAGCATTTCGCCGAAAAAGCGGAGCCAAACGGGAGCGCTGTATCTCGATTTTATCGATTGAAAGCTGGTCAACATGTGATCGCCGCCTTTCGCTGTTTGATATAGTAGTAGTGTATAGAAGGGGCAGCGGCCCAAAAAGTGAAGAAAAGAAGAGAAAAAGATTCCCCTTTTGTCGGGAGGTGCGGGGATTGAAGCTGATTGAGCACTACGTGGCACTTGTAAAAACAGGACGCGCTGCGTATGGGCAAATGAACGAAATGTCGCTCGCTGAGATTGCTGCCTGTTTATTTTGTACAGAACGAAATGCAAAGCTCATTTTGCATAAGCTGGAGAACAAGAATTGGATTATCCGGGAAAGCGGGGCGGGACGCGGCCGCAAGTCCAAAATCGCGTTTCTTCGCCAGCCGGAGGAACTGCTTCTGCAAACTGCCAAGGAATATACAATGGCTGGAAAGCTTAAAAAGGCAAAGGAACTGCTTCAGCAGTATCAGTCCGCGTTTCCTGGGCTTGGAAACGAGTATGATATGTGGTTTTCTAAGGTGTTTGGCTTTGTAACAGAGGCCAGCCGGGATGGAGCGATGGATGTGCTTCGGCTGTTCATCACCCCTGGAGCTGTCCGCAGTTTGGACCCGTGCCAGATATTTTTGCGGTCTGAGGGGCACTTCGTCAAACAAATATTTGATACATTGCTCACATTAGATCCGGATGTGCAGGAGCCCAAACCTCATTTGGTTCATGGATGGGAAGAGGAGAAAAAACGATGGAGATTTTTTCTTCGAAAGGGTGTGTCTTTTCATAACGGACAGCCGCTGACGGCGCGGGATGTTGTGTTTACGTTTCAACGCTTTATGGCACAAGCTGACAACCCGTTTAAATGGCTGCTGCACGGAGTGAAACAAGTCTTAGAAAATGGGCCTTATTGTGTGGAGCTCATACTTGATAAGCCGAATGAGCTTTTGCCGTATGTTCTTTGTGATGAACGCTTGTCCATACTGCCCGCAGAACAGGGCGGAGGGATAAATGGATCAGGGCCTTTTCGGGTGATGCAGCATCACGGCCGGATGCTGGTGCTTGAGGCCAATGAGCGCTACTTCAAGGAACGGCCCTTTTTGGATCGCGTGGAGTTTGTGTTTTCTGAGCAAGCCGGAGAGATGAACGGTTTTACCATTCAAGAAAAACAACCATGTCCCGAGCGGCAAACTGTTTTTGATGAGCGGCATGTTCAGTATTTGTCGCTCAATCTGAAAAAGAAGGGGCCTCTTCAGCATCGAAGCTTTAGAAAAGCGCTCCGCCTGCTGATTTCCTCTGAACGGCTCGTTCGTGAAGCGGGAGGGCACCGCAGAATCCCGGTTACGTCTTTTTTGCATCAGAGTCCTTTTGAGTGGGAAGGCGTTTCATTTTCTGAATTGCTGAAGCAAAGCGGATACAAGGGAGAAACGCTGGTGCTTTCTACCTTTTCGGAAACGGATCATCGTGAGGACGCGGAGTGGATTCAAAATGTTTGCGCCCGGCACGGTATCAGGCTTACACTTCAATTCTATGATTCTGCTGATCTGCGCCGCGCCGACATCGTGCAGATGGCGGATATCATTCATGATAGTGCGACGTTTTATCAAGACAGCGATTTTGGTTTTCTGCACTTGCTGCTGTCCGGGAACAGTTTTTTGTATCAGCATCTATCTAAACAGATGAAACAGATGTGCTCAGAAATGACAGACCGCATGTTTTCGGTGCCTGACCGCTGCTTGAGAATCAATATGCTGCGGGACATTGACCGCCAGCTTATACAGGAGTTCAATGCGATTCCGTTGTATCAAAATGTGCTCCAGGTGACATCAAGTGAGAATGTGAAAGGCCTGGTGCTTGATGAAGAGGGGTGGGTCGATTTGTACGCCGTGTGGCTGTCCAAATGAAAAAGAGGGTTCTTTCATGAACCCTCTCTGTTTTTTATGCCGCTGCCATGCTGCGGCATTGTTCAGCGCAGGCATAGCAGGATTTTGCACATGCCTGGCAATGATCTTGATCATGTTTTTCGCATTCTGTGCCGCACGTTTCACAAATATCGGCGCAAAGTGCACAGATTTCTTTTATGAACGGGCTGTCCGTTTGCATCGCTTTGGCTGCCAGAGCGCAAATATCCGCGCATTCCCTGTCAAGCCGGATGCAGCCGCTGAGATCGTGCTGCGCGCTTTCTTCCAAGCATTTTGTAAAACAATGGTTACAAGCCTCCATACAGTTGATGCAAGCCTCCATACATGCTTGTGAAGTGTGCTCCATGGTTGATTCCCCCTGTTCAGTGTATGTTTTATGTTTCCCGGCTGCATGTGAAAAAAACTGCTGAGTGTGTTTGCGGGGAAGGGATATGTACATATAACCTGAGCGGGTATATCTAATGTTCCATCAGATAGTACAGGAACCAAACAGCGTGATTTTGTTCATCGCGTGCGGCGCGCGTAAAGATGCCTTTTGCTTTTAAGTTTGAGGTTTCTTCAGCTGTGCGCAAGTAAAAGTCGACCGTCCTTTGTTCATCCTTAAAAGCGGCGTCCAGTCCTCTCGTGAAATTGTCCGGGCATTTCTCTGTTTGTTTCGGCATGATGGGCTTGCCGGTAATGGCTCCGTACAGTGTGGAAAATTCACGAAGATGGCGCATTTCGTCACGCCTGATTTCTTCAATCTGTTTTCTGACGTCGTCGCGGTGGGTAAGTTCGGCAAGCTTGCGATAGCATTGAATCGCGCTGAATTCTGCATGAATGGCCTTTTTCAGATTCTGAATCAAAACAGGATCTGCCCGGTATGGCGCCGGATAGGGGTAGTAGCTGTAATACAAGAGGGGTCAACTCCATTCTTAAGGAATTGGGCTTCCCTAAAAGTATATGTAGGGCAGGGAGACTTGTGCGGAGAAAATCAGCTTTTTATATGCGAAAAGGCCGTTTTTACCAATAGATCAGATTGGTCATTTTCGTCAACATTCGATAAAATATAGAAAGATAAAAAGAGAGGGGTCTTCTAATTTGGGAGCAGAGTTTTTAGTAGGCAGGTCCGGGAGTGGAAAAACGAAGCTGATCATCGACAGCATTCAGGATGAACTGCGCCGGGCTCCATTCGGGAAACCGATCATTTTTCTAGTCCCGGATCAAATGACGTTTTTGATGGAATATGAGCTTGCTAAAACGCCTGATATGGGCGGAATGATACGTGCCCAAGTGTTCAGCTTTTCACGATTGGCCTGGCGTATCCTCCAGCATACGGGAGGAATGAGCAGGCCGTTTCTTACGAGCACAGGCGTACAGATGCTCCTGCGGAAGCTCATTGAGGAGCATAAACAGGAGTTCAAAGTCTATCAAAAAGCGAGTGACAAAAGCGGTTTTACTGCACAGGTTGAACGGATGCTGACAGAATTTAAGCGCTACTGTCTTGAACCGGAAGATATCCGGAGGATGGCGGAAAGCGGAACGGCTTCCGAGTATCGCGGAGAACGTGTTTTATCCGAAAAGCTTCATGATTTATCGATTCTGTATCAGCAGATGGAAAAAAGCCTTGCAGATCAATACCTTCACTCTGAGGATTATTTGACACTGCTGGCAGAGCATATTCCGTTTGCGGAAGATATAAAAGGCGCGCATATCTATGTGGACGGCTTTTATCAGTTTACGCCGCAGGAATTTAGGGTGTTGGAGCAGCTTATGGTTCATGCGGAAAACATTACGTTTTCGCTGACAGCGGACAAGCCGTCATATGAGCGGGAGCCGCATGAACTGGATTTGTTCAGAATGACGGGAAAAACCTATTACCGCCTGCACCAGAAGGCGAAGGAACTGAATCTGGACATTACGTACAAAGAGCTGAACGGGACTGAACGGCATGGGCGCACGCCGGAATTGGCACATTTAGAGGCGCAGTATGAAGCGCGTCCGGCCGTCCCGTACGCAGAAGAACAAGAGGCCTTTACTGTGATGCAGGCCGCAAACAGACGAGCTGAGCTGGAAGGTATTGCCCGGGAAATTCACGCTCTTGTCAGAGATAAGGGTTATCGATATAAGGATGTAGCGATTCTTGCGCGCCAGCCGGAAGATTACAAGGATATGGTGAAGGAAGTTTTCGCAGATTACGAGATTCCTTACTTCATTGATGGAAAAGCATCTATGCTGAACCATCCATTAATCGAATTTATCCGGTCTAGCCTAGATGTTCTGAAAGGGAATTGGCGTTATGAGGCGGTGTTTCGCTGCGTGAAAACCGAACTGCTATTCCCGCTTAACGAGCCGAAAGCAAAGGTGAGAGAACAGGTCGATCAGCTTGAAAATTACTGTATCGCCTATGGGATCAAAGGTGACCGCTGGACAAAGGGCGACCGTTTCCGCTACAGACGTTTTGTGTCATTGGATGATGATTTTGCCCAGACAGATCAGGAAATCGAAATGGAAAACATGCTGAATGCCACACGCGACTGGATTGTTCCGCCGCTTCTTCAG
The DNA here is from genome assembly GCF_026790065.1 of Bacillus sp. N13C7. Taxonomy (GTDB): domain Bacteria; phylum Bacillota; class Bacilli; order Bacillales; family Bacillaceae; genus Bacillus. The sequence goes on from NZ_JALAMO010000002.1 coordinate 89,519, forward strand.
CTCCAGAAACGAATGAAAAAAGCAAAGACGGTTCAGGAGAAGGCGGAGGCGCTCTACCGTTATCTAGAAGAGACAGATGTCCCGCTGAAGCTGGATCAGGAAAGACAGCGTGCTGAGGAAGACGGCAGAATCGTTGAGGCGCAGCAGCATCAGCAGGCGTGGGATGCAGTCATGCAGCTGCTTGAGGAGTTTGTTAAAATGATGGGAGATGATGAGATTTCCCTTGATTTGTTTCAGCAAATGATGGAAGCCGGTGCGGAGTCGCTTACATTTTCTCTAATTCCGCCTGCGCTTGACCAGGTGTTTGTCGGCAATATGGATTTGTCCAGGATGTACGGCACCTCCTGCACCTTTGTGCTGGGGGCAAACGACGGCGTTCTGCCGGCGCGCCCTGATGAAAACGGAGTGCTATCAGATGATGACCGGGAATGGCTGAAAACAATTGGGGTTGAGCTTTCCTCGGGAGGAAGGGAGCGTTTGCTTGATGAGCATTTCCTCATCTATATGGCACTTTCCAGTCCGTCTGACCGGCTTTATGTAACGTATCCGATTGCTGATGCGGAAGGAAAAACACTTTTGCCGTCAATTATCATTAAGCGGCTGGAAGAACTGTTTCCGTTGCATAAGGAGCGCCTGTTGACAAATGAACCCGAGCAGGTCAGCGATGAGGAACAGCTGATGTATGTCGTCAATAAAAGCGTGGCACAGTCCTTTACCGCGAGCCAGCTTAGATTATGGACTCGGGAATACGACATCAGCGACGTCTGGTGGAGCACATACAACGTGCTGATGAATGAGCCGGACAGGCTGCAATCGAAAAAGCTGTTCTCAAGCCTATTTTTCCGAAATGAAGTGAAGCAGCTTGAACGCAGCGTGTCGAGACAGCTCTATGGTGAACGAATTCAGGGCAGTGTATCGAGAATGGAAACCTTTAACGCGTGTCCGTTCTCCCATTTTGCATCACACGGTCTTCATCTGAAGGAACGGCAATTTTTTAAGCTCGAAGCACCGGATATCGGCCAGCTGTTCCATTCCAGCTTAAAGCTGATTTCAGACCGGCTGCGCGAACAAAAAATGGATTGGCGCGATTTAACAAAAGAGCAGTGTGAGCTGTTTTCCTATGATGCGGTAGAACGGCTGGCGCCGAAGCTGCAAAAGGAAATTCTGCTCAGCTCAAACCGGCATTATTATGTAAAGGAAAAACTGCAAAAAATTGTGACACGCGTGTCCGGCATTTTAAGCGAGCATGCGAAAGCGAGCGGATTCGTGCCAATCGGGCTTGAACTGGGCTTTGGAGGAAAAGGGCCGCTTCCGCCGCTGACCTTCAAGCTGAAAAACGGCTGCACGATGGAGCTCGTCGGGCGTATTGACCGTGTCGATAAAGCGGAAAGCTCAAAAGGCCTGCTCCTCAGGATTGTCGATTATAAATCAAGCGACAAAGGCCTTGACTTAGCAGAAGTATATTACGGACTGGCGCTGCAAATGCTGACGTACCTTGATTTGTCGATTACTCATTCAGCCGACTGGCTCGGAATGAGAGCGACACCTGCCGGAGTGCTGTATTTCCATATTCATGACCCGATGATTCAATCTAACCTCCCGCTCGGGCTTGATGAGATTGAACAGGAGATCTTTAAGAAATTTAAGATGAAGGGCCTGCTCCTCGGCGATCAGGAAGTGGTTCGCCTCATGGATACAACCCTTCAAGAGGGACGGTCAAATATCATCAACGCCGGCTTGAAGAAAGACGGCTCTCTCAGATCGGATTCAGCCGCAGTCGGAGAAAAGGAATTTGAGCTGCTGACGAAGCATGTGCGCCGCACCTTCCAAGAAGCAGGCGAACAAATCACCGACGGACGCGTATCCATTGAGCCGTATAAAATGAAGAACAAGACGCCGTGCACATACTGTGCGTTCAAATCAGTATGCCAATTTGATGAGTCATTAGAAGAAAACGAGTACCGCACGTTAAAGGCAGAAAAGGACAAGACGATACTTGAATGGATAAAAAAGGAGGCGGATGGCAATGAACATTCCTAAACCGGCAGACAGCACATGGACAGATGACCAATGGAATGCCATTGTTTCAACCGGCCAGGATATTCTTGTGGCAGCGGCAGCGGGCTCCGGTAAAACCGCTGTACTTGTTGAACGAATGATCCGGAAAATTACCGCTGAAGAAGACCCGATTGATGTAGACCGGCTTCTCGTTGTGACCTTTACAAACGCCTCAGCGGCAGAAATGAAGCACCGGATCGCGGATGCTCTGGAAAAAGAGCTTGTAAAACGCCCGGGATCGCTGCATATCAGACGCCAGCTGTCTCTTTTAAATCGGGCCAGCATTTCGACGCTTCATTCCTTTTGCCTGCAAGTGCTGAAGAAATATTACTACTTGATCGATCTTGATCCGGGCTTTCGGATTGCCGATCAAACTGAGGGCGAGCTGCTTGGAGATGAAGTGCTGGACGAGCTGTTTGAAGACGAATACGCAAAGGGCGAAACGGCGTTCTTTGAGCTTGTTGACCGCTACACGACAGACCGGCACGATCTGGATCTGCAATTTCTCGTTAAACAGGTGTACGAGTATTCCCGATCTCATCCCAACCCGGAGGCATGGCTGGAAAGCTTTGTCCATTTGTATGATGTATCAGAAAAGAGCGCCATCGAGGAGTTGCCGTTTTATCCATATGTCAAAGAGGATATTGCAATGGTGCTTAACGGGTCGAAGGAAAAGCTGCAGCGCGGGCTTGAGCTGACGAAAGCGCCGGGCGGCCCCGCGCCGCGCGCAGACAATTTCCTTGACGATCTTGCGCAGATTGATGAACTGATTCAGTATCAGGACGATTTTACTGAACTTTATAAGCGGGTGCCCGCAGTTTCTTTTAAGCGCGCGAAGGCAGTAAAAGGGGACGAGTTTGACCCTGCGCTGCTTGATGAAGCGACGGATTTAAGAAATGGCGCAAAAAAACTGCTTGAAAAGCTCAAAACCGACTACTTCACAAGAAGCCCTGAACAGCATTTGAAAAGCTTAGCTGACATGAAGCCTGTTATTGAAACACTCGTACAGCTTGTCATCAGCTATGGAAAACGGTTCGAAGCTGCGAAACAGGAAAAATCAATTATAGATTTTTCTGATTTGGAGCATTACTGTTTGGCGATTTTGACGGCTGAGAATGACAAAGGTGAACGGGAGCCGAGCGAGGCTGCAAGATTTTATCAGGAGCAGTTTCATGAGGTGCTCGTTGACGAATATCAGGATACCAACCTCGTGCAGGAATCGATCCTGCAGCTCGTCACAAGCGGGCCGGAGGAGACTGGTAACCTGTTTATGGTAGGAGATGTCAAACAGTCGATTTACCGATTCAGGCTGGCAGAGCCGCTTCTTTTCCTCTCCAAATACAAACGGTTTACAGAGAGCGGTGAGGGCACGGGGCGGAAAATCGACTTGAATAAAAATTTTCGAAGCCGGACTGATATTTTAGACAGCACAAACTTTTTATTTAAACAGCTGATGGGCGGCAAAATCGGTGAGGTTGATTATGACGAGCAGGCTGAACTGAAGCTTGGCGCGGCATATCCGGACAGTGATGAGACGGAAACGGAGCTGCTGTTGATCGACAACTCGGAAGAGACGGATGCAGGTGAGGAAGCAGAAGAACTGGAAACGGTGCAGTTCGAGGCGAAAGCGATCGCAAAGGAAATTCGCAAGCTGATTTCATCGCCGTTTAAGGTATATGACGGAAAAACGAAAACACACCGCAACATTCAATATCGCGATATTGTCATTTTGCTACGTTCGATGCCGTGGGCGCCGCAAATCATGGAGGAGCTGAGAGCACAAGGCATACCGGTTTACGCCAATTTGACGTCAGGGTATTTTGAAGCGGTTGAAGTCGCTGTCACTCTTTCTGTACTAAAGGTGATCGATAACCCGTATCAGGACATACCGCTTGCCTCTGTTCTGCGCTCACCGATTGTCGGAGCAGATGAAAACGAGCTGTCTTTGATCCGGCTTGAAAATAAGAAAGCGCCGTACTATGAAGCGATGAAAGACTACTTGGCTGCCGGCGACCGAAACGACGAGCTTTATCAAAAGCTGGAAACGTTCTACCGACACCTGCAAAAATGGCGCGCGTTTTCGAAAAACCATTCGGTGTCTGAGCTCATTTGGGAAGTGTACCGCGACACGAAATACATGGATTATGTCGGCGGGATGCCGGGCGGAAAACAGCGCCAGGCCAATTTGCGTGTTCTCTATGACAGGGCGCGCCAATATGAATCGACGGCATTTCGCGGTCTGTTCCGATTCTTGCGGTTTATCGAACGCATGCAGGAGCGGGGCGATGACCTCGGAACGGCGAGGGCGCTTAGCGAGCAGGAGGATGTTGTCCGATTAATGACGATCCACAGCAGTAAGGGGCTTGAGTTTCCAGTCGTGTTTGCAGCAGGCCTTGGCCGGAATTTCAACATGATGGATTTGAACAAATCGTATCTGCTCGACAAGGAGCTCGGGTTTGGCACGAAGTTTATTCATCCGCAATTGCGCATCAGCTATCCGACGCTTCCGCTCATTGCAATGAAGAAAAAAATGCGCAGGGAGCTGTTGTCAGAGGAATTGCGTGTTCTCTATGTTGCATTAACGAGAGCGAAGGAAAAGCTGTTTCTGATTGGCTCGTGCAAGGATCATCAGAAACAGCTAGCAAAATGGCAGGCATCTGCATCCCAAGCTGACTGGCTTCTCCCTGAATTTGACCGCTACCAGGCAAAAACCTATTTAGATTTCATCGGTCCGGCTCTGGCCAGACACAGAGATTTGGAGGCTTTGGCTGAAAACGGTGCCCCAGCAGCGCATGCTGACATATCAGGCCACCCGGCTCGTTTTGCGGTTCAAATGATCCATTCCTATGATTTGCTGGATGATGATCTGGAAGAAAGAATGGAAGAAAAAAGCGAGCGCTTAGAAGCGATCCGCCGAGGTGAACCAGTTCCCGGCTCGTTTGCGTTTGATGAAAAAGCCCGCGAGCAGCTGAGCTGGACATATCCGTATCACGAAGTGACGCAAATTCGCACAAAGCAATCGGTTTCTGAGATCAAGAGGAAAAGAGAGTACGAGGATGAATACAGCGGCAGGGCGCCCGTTAAACCGGCTGACGGAAGCATTTTGTACAGGCGTCCCGCTTTTATGATGAAAAAAGGCCTGACAGCGGCGGAGAAAGGGACAGCCATGCATACGGTTATGCAGCATATCGCGCTTACACATGTACCGTCGATAGAAGAAGCGGAGCAGACGGTTCACAAGCTTTATGAAAAAGAGCTGCTCACTGAAGAACAAAAAGCGGCTATTGATATAGAAGAAATCGTCCAATTCTTTCATACAGAAATCGGCGGACAGCTGATCAGCGCTAAATGGAAGGACAGGGAAGTGCCATTCAGTTTAGCGCTTCCCGCCAAGGAGATCTATCCTGATGCACAGGAGGCGGATGAGCCGTTGTTGGTGCAGGGAATTATTGATTGTCTCTACGAAACGGAGGACGGTTTATATCTCCTGGACTATAAATCAGATCGGATTGAGGGCAAATTCCAGCACGGCTTTGAAGGAGCGGCCCCGATCTTGAAAAAACGATATGAAACGCAAATTCAGCTGTATACGAAGGCAGTTGAGCAAATTGCAAAAACAAAGGTAAAGGGATGTGCGCTTTATTTCTTTGACGGAGGGCACATTCTGACACTATAGCGAGATCCGTAAGCTCCGGGATTCAGGCGGAGCGGATCTCGTTTTCCTATAAAAGAGAGGTGATAGCATTTGCGGATTTTACATACGGCTGACTGGCATCTTGGGAAAACACTTGAAGGAAGAAGCAGGCTGAGTGAACAGGCCGATGTGCTTGATGAATTGAATACGATTGTAAAGGAAGAGCAGATTGATGCGATTGTAATGGCAGGGGACGCGTTTGACACCGTGAACCCGCCGGCTTTAGCCGAGCAGCTCTTTTATGAAAGCCTGTCTGCGCTCAGCGACAGGGGGAAGCGCCCGATTGTTGTCATTGCCGGAAACCACGATAATCCTGACCGTTTGTCCGCCGCTTCACCGCTGACACATGAAAACGGGATTTATTTAATCGGCTATCCGACAACAGAACCGCTTCATATTGAAGTGCCTTCAGCAGAGGAACTCTTAGGGGTAGGAGCGCTGGCGTACCCATCTGAAGCGCGTTTAAATGAAGTGCTTTCCGATACATTTGATGAAAAGCTGCTCCGTGATCATTATGACGTAAAAATTAGACAGGCATTTGAGCATATGACAAGCCGGTTCCGGAACGATGCAGTGAAGATTGCCGCCAGCCATATTTATGTCGCAGGCGGAAACCAAACCGATTCTGAGCGGCCGATTGAAGTAGGCGGCGCTTATACGGTGGCTGCAGAAAGCCTGCCGGCGGATGCCGCTTACGTGGCGCTCGGCCATTTGCATCGTCCGCAAACGATCAAGCGGGCGCGGACGCTTGCGCGTTATTCAGGATCTCCGCTCGCCTACAGCTTTTCTGAAGCGGGATATGCCAAATCAGTGACAATCGTGGATGCAAAACCGGGGGGAGAGGCCTCTTGGAATGAGGTTTTATTATCAAGCGGCAAGCCTCTGGTGAAGTGGAAATCGGCAAATGGCTTAAGCGAGGTGTACAGCTGGCTGGATGAAGGCAGGGATCAGAATGCCTGGATTGACTTGGAAATCCGTGTCACGGACCAGCTTTCACTTGAAGAAATTCATAGGCTGCGGAAGGCTCACCCGGGTTTTATCCATATCAGGCCGGTTTATGAAGAACAGAACAAAGAACGGGAACGGATTGAGGTTAAGCATGTCTCAATCGAAGACCGGTTTAAGAAATTTTATGAAAAACAAACGGGGGGCGCGGTGCCGGATGAAGAGATGGTGAAGCTGTTTTTAGAGCTTGCATCAGGCGTTGAAGAGGAGGATGCGAAATGAAGCCGATCGCCTTAAGCATAAAGGGGCTCCACAGCTTTAGAGAGGAGCAGACGATAGATTTTGAAGGCCTTTCTGGTGCCGGTGTTTTCGGCATTTTTGGGCCGACAGGAAGCGGTAAATCCTCTATCCTCGACGCAATGACGCTAGCTTTATACGGAAAGGTGGAGCGGGCGGCGAATAATACGCACGGGATCTTAAACCATGCGGAGGATACGCTGTCTGTTTCCTTTACCTTTGCGCTTCAGACGAATCATCAAATCGCCTACAAAGTGGAGCGTGTGTTTAAGAGAACGGATGAGATGAAGGTAAAAACGGCACTTTGCCGCTTCATCGAAATCAAGGATGAGCATATAGTGCTGGCTGATAAAGCCAGCGAAGTGAATAAAAGAGTCGAGGAGCTCTTGGGGCTGACGATTGACGATTTTACGAGAGCTGTGGTGCTGCCGCAAGGGAAATTTGCCGAATTTCTCTCTTTAAAAGGGGCGGAGCGCAGGCACATGCTTCAGCGTTTATTTAACTTGGAGCAGTACGGAGACCGGCTTGTGAAAAAGCTGAGACGGCAGGCGCAGGAAGCCTATGCGAGAAAAAATGAAATGCTTGCTGAACAATCAGGTCTCGGTGAAGCGAGTTCAGAAGCGGTTGAGCAGGCGGAAAAGGCTCTCGAGCAAGCTGAAGTCCGGCTGGAATCGATGAAGAAGAATCGTGATCAGGCAAAAGAGCGGTTTGCGGAGCACCAGGAGATTTGGAATGTCCAAAAGGAAAAAGCAACTTATGAAGAAGAGAAAAAACGTCTTGAAGAGGAGCAGCCGCACGTAGACAGCATGCAAAATCGCCTGCTGGAAGCAGAAAAAGCCGCCGCCCTTAAACCCTATGCGGACCGATACGCAGAAGCGATCCAGCATGAAGAGAAAGCTGAAAAGGAACAAACGCTAGCCCAAAAGGATTTAGCAGACCGGACTGCTTTCTTTCAGCAAAAACATGAAGAGTATGAAGCGTGGCGCCGGCATAAGAGCGAGAAAGAGCCTGAGCTTTTAACAGAGCAGGAACAGCTTTCCCGCTTGCAGGAGGTCGAAATCAAATTGAGTGAGGCCAAGCAAGAGGAGGCTCGCAAAAAGGCTGAACTCCAGCAGAAAGAAGAGGCCCTTCAATCTGTCATGAAGGAATTGGAGACGGTAACAGACCGCCTGGCACGTGGGCAAAACAGACAGACGGAATTGAAGCAGCAGCTCAAATCCCTGCAGGTGACATCTGATGAGCGAAAACGCTGCCAGCAGGCCGCTGAAATGGCTTTGAGCATCAGACAGACGGAGGAGCAAATCGAAAAAGAGAAAAAACGAAGTGACGCATTGAACCTTGTGCTGCAAAAAATGAGCAAAGAAAAGAACATGCTCGTTCAAAAGACGGAAGCGGAAGAAAGCAACATCATTCAGGCATATGAGGCTGTCCAGACCGTGTACCATTTGGTGTGCGAGACAGAGCGGTCGCTAACACGTATGACTGAACAGGCTAAAAAGAGACAACACACGCTTCATTCGCAGCGGGAAAAAGCTAGAGTGGCACTGCTGACAAAAGAGTTAGCCGAAAAACTGACGGCTGGAGAGCCTTGCCCGGTTTGCGGATCAACCCACCATGATCCATCTGCCTCAGCGCATGAAACATATGAGCTTGACAGCAATCTTGATGAAGACATCAAACAGACAGATGCGGTATTGGCGGAAGCGGCCGTTCTCAGCCAGGAGATTCTTTCAGCTAAAATCACGCTTGAAGAACAGTCTGCCCGCTTTATTGACCAGTGCCCGTTTTTGCAGACGATTCAAGCGCAAAACCTTGAAGCAGCAGCTTCATACGAGAGTCAATCGGTGTATGACGCATTCGAAACTGCCAAACTAGAATGGAAACGAATCAAACAGGACATTCTTTCTGTTAAAACACGGATGGCACAAATGATCAGTGCCTATCAGGAGTCTTTAAAAAAGGCCGAGCAGCTTAATGAAAAAATCGGTTTTGAAAAAAGAGAGGCTGACCGCATTGATAGCATCGTTGCCGAGCTGCAGTCCTCTATGGACAGCCGCATGAAATTGTTTAAAGAAGCATTTCAGGATCAATCTGTGGATGACGCGGAAAAATGGCAGCAAGCTATTGAAGAAAAGGACCGGGCTGCAGAGGAATGCGAGAAACGAATTGAGCGCAGCATTGCATTTCTTGCTGAGCATGAAGCTCAAAAGGAAAAGCTGCGGGAGTCGGGGTACCAGCTTGAACGGGAAAAACTTGAGCTTCATTATGCGGCTGAACGCATCAAAAGCGTGATAGCTGATTATGAGCATGAACTCGGAGATTACGCAAAAGGAGAATCGCTCGAAATCAAACTCCGCTCTGTCCAGCAGGACCTAAAGCTGTTAAAAGAAAAAGAGCAAGCTTTATATGAAGATCTGCAAAATGCCCAAATGAGGCTCAATCAGGCGAAAAGCCGCGCTTCAGCAAGCGAGCTCACCCTTCAAGAGGCGAAGGGCAGATTGGAAAAAGCAGAAGCCGCTTGGGTTGAGCATACAAAAAGCACACGTTTTACCCGGCCTGAGGAGGTGGAACGAAGCCTCATTCCAGCCGATGAGCTTGAAAAGATAAAAGCCGGCATAGACCAGTTTATGGATAAACTAAAGCAAAACGCTGCAAACTTAAAACGTGTAGCTGAGATACTTGCCGGCCGAGCGTTATCAGAGAGCGAATGGAACGAAACCGTTACGGCATTACAAGAAGCTGAGGACGCATTTGGCGCTGCTATAGAGGAAAAAGGCGCAGCAGCAAAAGCGCTGGCCGTTATCCGCGACCATCATAAACGGTTTAACGAAATTGAAGCCGAACTGAAAAAATGGCAAACTCATATCGACAGACTGGACAAGCTGCAAGCTGTGTTTAAAGGGAATACCTTCGTTGAATTTTTGGCTGAGGAGCAGCTTGAAAGCGTTGCGAGGGACGCCTCAGCAAGACTGGGCATGCTGACGAGACAGCGCTATGCCATCGAAGTGGATTCAGAAGGCGGATTCGTCATGCGGGATGATGCAAATGGCGGTGTCAAACGCCCGGTATCCAGCTTGTCTGGGGGAGAGACCTTCCTCACCTCGCTTTCTCTCGCTCTTGCGCTGTCTGCGCAGATCCAGCTTCGCGGAGAATACCCGCTCCAGTTCTTTTTCTTAGATGAAGGGTTTGGCACGCTTGATCAAGATCTGCTGGATACGGTTGTAACAGCTTTGGAAAAGCTGCAGTCAGACAATCTGTCTGTCGGTGTCATCAGCCATGTGCAGGAGCTGCGGGCGCGGCTTCCGAAAAAACTGATCGTCCATCCGGCCGAACCGAGCGGCCGAGGCACACGGGTGACACTTGAGTTGATGTAAGGGAGGAGCAGATATGGCAAAGCAGACTGTCGGAATATGTGAGCTATGCGGCCGGAGCGATGTCCAGCTGACAGAGCACCATCTCACACCGAAAGAAGAAGGCGGAACGTTTCTGCCGACAGCGATGCTCTGTATTCCTTGCCATAAACAGATCCATGCTTTATATCCAAATCAAGAGCTTGCGGTTCGCTTAAACGGAATAGATGAACTCAGAAGCGATCCGCAGCTTGCCCGGTTTGTCAAATGGATCAGAAAACAGCCGCCTGAGAAGCTGATCAAAACAAAAAAATCAAATGAACGAAAAAAGAAAAATTGATTAAAAAGCAGCCCTCTCTTGGCAGAGCGGCTGCTTTTATCCATTTCCAACCATATCCTGATCGCTGACATCGGGGTCTATATAATTTGTCGCGTTGACTGCATTGTTCAATAGAAGGAAATCTCCCGTGTTTCCTGCTCCCGAACCGAGCGCAGATTTTGAAGAGCTTTTCGGAGAAAGGTAAAAGGAATCACCAAAGTTTACGACTCCGCCCGATATGGAATTGATAGCTATAGGCCCGACAATTGCTGGCATAAACGACACCCTTTATCAAAGACTCTGTTTATTATATGCTTTTGCCGGGCGATTGTGAGCGCGGGGACTGAATCTGTCTAATATGTTTGATTCTCGCATCGCCGCGGACAAGAGAAGCCGAGCCTGCATGAAAAACAGAAGAGGATGAGACCCCTTGGATTTTGATGTTGCGTACATAAATGACAGGCACCTCGTGGCAAAATGCGCTTTGCACCCCTGTTTCGGGAATTGGCGTTACTGCCTGCTGCTGAAAGATCTGGTACTCCTTTCTGTTAAATGTACCTTCATCACTGTAAAACGTAGACAGCGAGCGCTGAACAGCAAATACTTTGATTTTCATATCGATTTCGTTCGTGTCGCCAACTTGAAACACACTTGAAATTCCAAGAGAGTTAAATTTAATCAGCCTGATGCGGGATATACGCTTAAGCATTGTTCGATGGCAGCGGAGCAAACGGCCCGATAATAAGAGATTCAGGCGGTGTATCGAAAATAGAAGAAAGGTAGATAGATTCAGTGTCTCCGATGTGGAAAACAGAGGAGCTGGACACACCATTCATCCGGATATCCCCGACTTCCAGATTACGATTGATGACTGTGAAGATCATGTTTGCTCATCTCCTTTCATTTCTGATGGGATATGTTCCAGAAAGTGTTCAACAGCACGGATCACGTCACGCTTCACATGCTCAGCGATATGTTCCGCATATTGGTTAGGCGGTGTGTTTTCTTCTTTTTTGATATGGGACATATAATAGTGAATCCGGCTGTCCATTTGTTTTCTGATGTCTTCAATGACATGATGTCTGTTTGTATCGTCAAGCCTGCTGTCATATTGTTTTTCAAGCTGCTCCAAAACCTCTGGGATTTCCTCGGTTAAGTACATGTCGACATTCTGGCGGATCTGCTGCATGAGCTGGGCGCTCTCTTCCTGCTGCATCATCCCGATTTCGGGTGCTGTTTGGCTGACCTCAAAATTTTGGACGCTGTTTGGGTCAGTTGGGTTTAAGCCGATATTCAATGTTCCGTCAAGCCTTTCGATTTTCAGCTGATCAAATTTATACTCCACACGCTCAATGGTAGTGGCCGGCCGCTGTTTCATCGTATTCATTTCCGCTTGAATCTCTTTCAGCTGACGTTCGAGCTGCTGAATATGAAGCGCCTGCTGCTGCACGAAGGAATTCAAGTTTTGCAAGTAAGAGGAAACAGATTGATCATACATGTTCTTTCACCTCTTTCATATGATTAACGGCCAGGAGGCTGGAGGGGGACAAATGCTCCTGTATCGGGCTCATCCAATTCAACTGGCTCCCCTTGAGCGGAAACCTCGGGAGCCGCTTCCACATAGCTGCCTGTGTTGTACAGGTTAGATAGCGATTTAATGGACCCGGCGCTTCCGATTTGCAGAATGGAGGAGTTGCTGATTGATTCCAGCCGGAGATAGTTAATTTGAATGGTTTGATTAATATAAAAATTCATGAAAACACTCCTTTACGCATTCCCTGCGATCGGCTGATCAACGGCATCGTTGTCAAACACCTTCGTCGCGTTCTGGTAATTCATCACCTTGAGGCTGTCACCGGTATTAAAACTGCCCGCACCGGCAAATGTTCTGACCTCTGCCTGAGGAGAAATCGTTATACAGTCCCCGATGTGAACGACTCCACTCGTACCTACCGCATTAATTTTAAACGCTCCGACAATGGCCGGCATACGAGCACATCCTTTGTTGAAAAATTGATAAAAGGCAGGTAAAGTAATAAGAGAATTTGATGTAATTGGGCTATTCACGATAGCTTATGACAAACGCACATATGTGTGAGAGAAATTTAAAGGGGATATATCGGTATCGGATGTAAACGCTATCATTTTTCGGCCGTTATGTTTAAAGTGTTTAAAAGCGGCAGTGTATAAAACTGAGCGGAAATGCGGCGATGGATGCCGCTATCCGCCTGTGTGATTTTTGTTTCAGTTTCTTTGGTGTTTTTGTTCGTAGAAAAGCTTTTTTGGAGTATGTCGTGCTGCGGATTCGTTTCTTGGGTGGGCACATTTTCGCCCAGAGGTATATCCCAAAAGTGATGAGTTAAAAAGCGGAGTTTCCTATAGTGCATTCAAATCCTTATAGATAATGATTCACATACGGGAGTTTTCAGGATACCCCCAAAAAATCATTTCTTCTTTAATTCGGATGTTCAGCAGACTGTCAAGCTCTTGGCTACATCGAATCGTCTCCTTTGAATTCATGCCGTATTTTTGTGCTGTTTCAATTAGTGTGATTCTCATTTCTTCAATTTTACTGTTCATTACACGATCTCCAATTCTAGAATTTATTTTGATAAACACAGGATATCGTTAGTATAACCTATTTTTGCTGAAAAGGTTGCCTTTCGTCAATTTGACTAAAAAAGCGACAATTTTTGCTGCGCTTTTTTTATGGAAGAAAGGACTATAGTCTTGCTAAGTGTGCTTGCAAAAAGTCCTGCCGCTCCTCAATTTCCCTCAGTATATTTGTCTGCTCCTTTTCGAATAGCAAGGGGCTTTTTTTTATGAAAGGATCATCATCACCTTTTTGACAAATGTCAAGATGCCACTCTCTGATGAAAGGGGACAAGCGTTCAATTGTAAATGACCGGTTCAGCACGTTTTTCATTAATGTGTGATATTGCGACCGAAAGGCGGGGATGGAAAGAAGCCTCGACGAAAGCGTTGGCCCCTTAGCGAGCAGAGGGTCTTCGTCAGTTCTTCTGGGTGCAGCAAGCGAACGGGTTTCTATCGGTGAAATGTAAAGACGGCTGGATTCGTTTGAACAAAATGTGTAATAAAAACCTTCGTTCGTGCATGCGCTCCCGATCAGCCACAGAAAAAACAGTTTGACATCCAGATACATTTTAATGCGTTCAGCTAATTCATCAACTTCGGCGGTGCGGACCAGGGTGAGAAATTCATGAAGGAATGCGGAAGATTCATCTTTAAAAATGCACAGCGGAACCCTCGGATCGGCGGTCTTCAATTGGTCACTTGCCCTGCCGGCCAGCTGAGGGTTCTTGATCTTCAAATAAATGCCTTCTGGCTGGCCATTGATGGTCAAAAAGCTGTACGAGGCAGCGGGAGCAGGAACGCCGATCTGGTCAAAAAAACAATAGGCGAGCCTCCGCCGCATCAGTGAGGGATCATTCTGTTCCGCATTCAAAAAAAGGTTGCTTTCGCCAAGCAGAGACTTTTCCCAGCTGATTTCATAGGATGCCTTTTCCGCTCTGTCTCGCTGTGTGAGAAGAATGGGAGAAACAGATCGGTCTGTCACCAAAAGCCCCTTGGCAGCCCCTTTTCTATTTAGCTGCTGCCGATGAAAAAATAAATGTATGTTCTCCATATTCTTTCCTCCTCCTCAAAACGCCATTTGTATGATATGTGCGGCATGCCCGTCCTGAAACGAAATGAAAACGGACACGAGAAAAAGGGATTTCAGCATTCGACAGAGAATACATGAAGGAGCATTCTGATTTAAAAGATGATGGAGGAATAACATGAAATTTGCGACAGGGGAACTTTACAACCGAATGTTTGTCGGCCTGATCATTGATGATGAAAAAATTATGGATTTGCAAAAGGCTGAAAAAAAACTGTTTGAACTTGAGACGATTCCGGGATCGCTGATTGAATGTATCGCAGAAGGGGATAAATTCGTTGCGCATGCAAGGCAGCTGGCTGAGTGGGCAAAGAAACCGAATGATGAGCTGGGATCATTTATGTACTCATTATCTGAGGTGAAGCTCCATGCACCCATTCCTAAGCCATCAAAAAATATCATTTGCATCGGCAAAAACTACAGGGATCATGCGATTGAAATGGGGAGTGAGGCTGACATTCCGGAGCATCCGATGGTGTTTACAAAATCGCCGGTAACCGTTACAGGGCATGGTGATATCGTAAACAGCCATGAAGAGGTCACCTCTCAGCTCGATTATGAAGGAGAGCTTGCTGTCGTCATTGGAAAAAGCGGGTCACGCATCTTAAAAGAAGACGCATATGACCATATTTTCGGATACACCATTGTGAATGATATTACGGCGCGTGATCTGCAAAAAAAACATAAGCAGTTTTTTATCGGAAAAAGCCTGGATACGTCATGTCCGATGGGGCCTGTACTTGTACATAAATCAGCGATTCAGGAGCCTGAGCGCCTCAGAGTTGAAACGAGAGTCAACGGTGAGCTGCGCCAATCCGGTTCGGCAAGCGATATGATCTTTTCCATTCCGGAATTAATCGAAACCCTCTCAAAGGGGATGACGCTTGAAGCGGGAGACATCATTGCCACAGGTACGCCGTCCGGTGTCGGAAAGGGTTTTACGCCGCCAAAATTCTTGCGGACAGGTGACCGAATCGACATTACGATTGACCCGATTGGAACGCTGTCAAACCAAATCGGCTGACTCAAATAGGAGGGCGGACTCGGACCGCCCGTTTTTTCTGAGACTATCTTTGTGACAGCGGACAAGTTCATGGTACTATAAGTGGGGTAATTTATCTGATAGGGGGAACATATATGACACACCTACATATTACGACATGGGTGGTAGCGCTGATTCTGCTTTTCGTCAGCTACTCGCTCTATTCGTCAGGAAGTGCGAAGGGCGCAAAAATCACTCATATGATTCTGCGGCTATTCTATATCCTAATTATTTTGACAGGAGCTTGGCTGTTTATCCATTTCGCCAACTGGAACGGAGAATACGCCGGGAAAATGATTCTTGGCATTATCACCATCGGCCTGATGGAAATGCTCCTCATCCGCAAGAAAAAAGAAAAATCAACCGGAGGCCTCTGGATCGGCTTCATCATTGTCCTTGTGCTGACAGTGCTGCTCGGCCTGCATTTGCCAATCGGTTTTCGATTGTTTTAATAGAAAGGCGCGAACCCGGCTCTATGATAGAGTCGGGTTTTTGTATCATTCCCTCCTTATATTCCAAATCATTTAAAATAACCTTAAAATTACCTGTAAGCGGTATCTCGCCCTATGAAATTATGATACCTTCAAGAAGATTCATTATTTTGCAGGAGGGATATCATGAAACGTAGAAAATTCAGTTCGTTCGTGGCAGCAGTGCTTATTTTTGCACTGATCTTCAGCCTTTTTTCTCCGGGAACCAAAGCGGTAGCGGCCGGTGCGATCGATCAGGCGGCTGCTCTGGAAAACGGCAAAGAACAGACGGGCGCCATGAAGGAACCGGAACAGGTAAAATGGTACAAAGTGACTCCGGGAAAAGAGGATATTCAGAAAAACTCACATTTGGCACTGACCGTTAAGAGTGATGCAGTACTGAATGTATCTGTATATCCGAGCAAGGAAAAAGCGCTTAAAGATGAAACGTTTGAGATGTACCGTTCTTTCACAGCGGAGGATGGAAAAAGCGATATTATTTTTCCATACGCGTGGAGCGGCCCTTACTATGTAAAAGTTGAATACCTTGGAGAAGAAGAACCAGAGGACGGCGGAACGGCAAAGGCAGCAGCTGCGGAAGCCAAGTATACGATTGGGTATAAAGGCACCAAAAAACAGCCATCAGATTTAGAAGCGGAAGAAGCTTGTCCGGTTGAAATGAGTGTTGATCAGAAGAAATCAGGTAAAGGCATCCTGGAAAAGCTGAGAGCGATTCGTGATGAGCAGCTGAGCCAAACAGCAGAGGGAAAAGAGCTCACAAGCCTTTACTACAAAGCGGCGCCGTTTATCGTGGCAAAGCTCGCACTCAATAAAACTGCGAGAAATGAAATCTATCAAGATCTTGTGACATTAAAGCCGATGTTTGATGATGTGTCAGAAAACGGTACGTCCTCTTCATATACAATTACCGAAAAGGATCAAAAAGCAATCAACCGGCTGTATGATACAGCTTTACAATCAGTCCCGTCTTTTCTTAAAGAGGAGCTAAAGAAACAGGCGGAACGATTAAATATCAAGCAGCTGCAAGGCAAAACAGCAGGAGCTATTTTAACAGAAAACAGTATTGCGGCAAAAAGTGAAGTTCAGACAACAAAGGTTATTTTCAAGGTGAAGGACAATAAAAGCCTCTCATCAGTACATAACGAAATGAAGGGCTTTTCTGCAAGCGCGCAATCGAAAAAAGACATTTCCAATGTGAAAAAAGCAAAGAAACTGTTTGACAATCTGTATTCCTTCGAACTTCCGAAAGATGAAAAGCAAAACGGTGTATACACAGCTAGTGCCAAACGGGTCAAAAGCGCTGCTGCGACATTATCCAAGATGTCTAACGTTGAGTTTGCGGAACCTGTACAGGAATACAAAAGCCTGTCAAATGATATTCAGTACCCGTACCAATGGCCGCTTAAAAACAGTGGTGAAAACGGCGGAATCAAAAATGCGGATGTGAAATATGAGCCAGCCAGCACATTGCTGTCAAAACGCAAGCTGAACGATACGTTAATTGCAGTAGTAGATACAGGTGTGGACAGCACGCTTGCTGACTTAAAAGGAAAAGTAAGAACCGATCTCGGGCGTAATTTTGTCGGCCGGAATAACAACGCAATGGATGATCAGGGACATGGGACGCACGTCGCTGGCATTATTGCAGCTCAAAGCGATAATGGCTATTCTATGACTGGATTGAATGCCAAAGCGAAAATTATTCCGGTAAAAGTGCTTGATTCCACAGGAGCCGGAGATACTGAACAAATTGCTCTCGGCATCAAATATGCTGCTGACAAAGGAGCAAAGGTGATTAATTTAAGTTTAGGCGGAAGCTACAGCCGCGTGATTGAATTTGCTTTGAAATACGCAGCTGACAAAAATGTCTTGATTGCCGCAGCCAGCGGAAATGACGGAGCCAATTTCTTATCGTATCCTGCTTCTTCTAAATATGTGATGTCAGTCGGAGCAACGAACCGTATGGATATGACCGCTGATTTCTCTAACTATGGAAAAGGTTTGGATATCTCTGCCCCAGGGTCTGATATTCCAAGCTTAGTGCCGAACGGGAATGTCACGTACATGAGCGGAACGTCCATGGCAACGCCATATGCTGCCGCTGCTGCAGGATTGCTGTATGCTCAAAACCCTAAGCTGAAAAGAACAGAAGCAGAGGATATTTTGAAAAAGACGGCCGACGATATTTCCTTTGAAAGCGTCGATGGCGAGGAAGAGGAATTGTATGATGATAATGGCGATCCGATTGACATTCCAAAGACGCCTGGAGTAGACTGGCACTCAGGCTACGGGCGGCTGAATGTCATGAAGGCCGTCAGCGCAGCTGATGTACAGCTCAAAGTTAACAAGCTTGAAAGCACACAAACAGCTGTCAGAGGAAGCGCGAATGAAGGCACGCTGATCGAGGTGATGAGCGGCAAGAAAAAACTCGGCAGCGCTAAAGCCGGAAAAGACAGTATGTTCAAGGTTAATATCCCGACTCAAAAACAAGATCAAGTCCTGTATGTGAAAGCAACAAAAGGCGATGCGAAAACATCGTATAAAGTTGTCGTTGTCAAAGGGAAACCTTCCGGCACACCGAAAGTAAATGCAGTGAAAACGAAAGATACAGCAGTGAAAGGAAAGGCGAATAGCAAGGCAATGATCAGAGTGAAAAACAAATCCAAGAAAGTCATTGCTTCTGCCAAAGCTGACACGAAAGGAACGTTCACGGTGAAAATCAAAAAACAAAAAGCCGGAACGGTGCTGTACGTCACGGCTGCTGATCCAGACAAAAAAGAAAGCAAGGATGTAAAAGTGGTCGTTGAAAAGTAATCAAAAAGCGGTGCTCGCTGCACCGCTTTTTTTATTTGCGCCCCCGCTGGACTGCTGAATACATAATCGATCGCTTTCCATTTGAAGCCGTCCATTCGAACCGGTCTCCTGTCCCTTCGCAGCTGTAGTGATGCTGCATCGCACATTGGGCGGTGTCATTTGAAAAGTGATAAAAAGAAACACCCTGCTCCTCCAAGTTATTCGAGAAAACGCCCTTATTATAAGAAAATACGCAATCGAATACGGATAAGCCGAAGCTGTGCAAGTGCTGCAAAAAGGCGAGAAAGGTTTCATCATCAAGCGAATCTAAAAGCGCCATGAGCGGCCGCTTGACCGATTTTTCATAGCGGATGCGTTCTCCGCCGGAAAGGGAGATGTTTTCTTCACCGCATGCCAGAGTCAATTGATCCTGAAAGCCGGCCTGCTCCCATCTTCCTTTATGATGGATCCAGATTGGGCTGTGATGCAGACTGTCCGCCAGCAGTATATCGCCTTCCCCGTTTTCGATTAAACAGATGCCGTCTTCAATGAGGACGGTGCCATACTCCCATTTTCGTTCCTCTCTATATAACAATTGTTTCCGTTTCATACATGCTGTCTCCTTTTTCTTCTTTCCTCTCCTTTCTTTCCAATTCAAGCCTGTCTCATACAACTCTTTTATGGACAAATCAACTATCTGCCTTTTGATGCATAAACTTACTAAGGTGCTGAATGAAACGAATTTGTTACGAAAGAAACGGGATTGGAGCTGATATTACATGTGTGGAATTACGGGTTGGGTCGATTTTAAAAAGCAGCTCGTCCAGGAAAAACAAACGATCAACAGAATGACAGACACTCTTTCCAATCGGGGTCCTGATGATTCCAACGTTTGGGGGGAGCACCATGTTTTATTCGGACATAAAAGGCTTGCGGTTGTTGATATTGAAGGCGGGCGCCAGCCGATGGCATGCACCTTTAAAGGAAATACGTACACCATTATTTACAATGGCGAGCTGTATAACACGGAAGATCTGCGCAAAGAATTGCGGGCCCGGGGCCATCAGTTCGAGCGGACATCAGATACCGAGGTGCTGCTGCACAGCTACATTGAGTGGCAGGAAGACTGTGTAGACCATCTCAATGGCATATTTGCTTTTGCTGTATGGGATGAAAAGCGTGATCTGCTGTTTGCGGCGAGAGACCGCCTCGGCGTGAAGCCGTTTTTTTATACGAAGCAAGGCTCTTCTTTTCTCTTTGGGTCGGAAATCAAAGCGATCCTCGCACACCCTGAGGTAAAAGCGCAAGTGGACCGAACAGGACTTTCTGAAATCTTCGGGCTTGGACCGTCCAGAACCCCGGGTACTGGCGTATTTAAAGGCATTAAGGAAGTCCGGCCGGCCCACGCGCTGACGTTTTCCAAAGACGGGCTGAATATTTGGCGTTATTGGAATGTCAAAAGCGAAAAACATACGGATGGTTTTGGTGATACGGTCGCCAATGTCAGATCGTTGTTTCAGGATGCGGTGACGCGGCAGCTTGTGTCGGATGTGCCGGTTTGTACATTCCTATCAGGCGGACTGGACTCAAGCGCGATTACTGCGATTGCGGCAGGCCATTTTGAAAAGGAAGGGAAAGCGCCGCTTCATACTTATTCAATTGATTACGAAGAGAACGATAAATTTTTTCAAGCGAGCGCCTTTCAGCCCAATGATGACGGACCATGGATTGAAAAAATGACAGAGGCCTTCGGCACGACGCATCACAAATGCGTGATCAGCCAAAAAGATCTCGTCGATCATTTGGAAGAAGCCGTGCTGGTCAAAGACTTGCCGGGAATGGCTGATGTCGACTCGTCTCTGCTGTGGTTTTGCCGGGAAATTAAAAAGGACTTTGTCGTCAGCCTGTCGGGAGAGTGCGCGGATGAGATCTTCGGCGGGTACCCATGGTTTCATATGGCTGACGTTGAGTCGGGCTTTCCATGGATGAGGTCGACAGAGGAACGGATTAAGCTGCTTTCTGATTCATGGCAGAAAAAATTGAATCTAAAAGAATACGTAAATGCCAAATACGAAGAAACCTTGGCAGAAACGCCATTATTAGACGGAGAAACGGGTGTGGACAAAGCAAGGCGACAGCTGTTCTATTTAAATATGCTTTGGTTTATGACAAACCTTTTGGATCGGAAGGATCGGATGAGCATGGGGGCAAGCCTTGAAGTTCGGGTGCCGTTCGCCGATCACAGGCTTGTGGAATATGTTTGGAATATTCCGTGGGAAATGAAAATGCATGAAGGCCGGGAAAAAGGCATTTTCCGTAAAGCGCTTGAGGGGATTTTGCCTGAAGACATTCTATATCGCAAAAAAAGCCCGTACCCGAAAACACATCACCCGGAATATACAAAAGGCGTCAGTGAATGGCTGAAAACGATCAGAAGCCAAAAGGACTCCGTGCTCCATACCCTGCTCGACAGAAAGCAATTGGATCAGCTTTTAGAAACGGAAGGCTCTTCCTTCAAGGTTCCGTGGTTCGGGCAGCTCATGAAGGGGCCTCAGCTGATCGCCCATCTTGCTCAAATTCATACATGGTTTGAAGCGTACCGCATTGATATTGATGAAGGATAAAGAAAAAGCCGATTCTGCGCAAAGGAATCGGCTTTTTCTTCATATACAATTGGGAGAAAACATAATAGACTTGAAGAAGCAGTGATACATAGGAGTGAATAGAAATGAAAGAGATAAAAGAAGCCTATCAGCAGTGCGGCCAGATCGTAAGCGTCAGCGAACCGGCCTGTTACAAAGCATTCTCGTTTCTTCCCCTGAAGCAAAGACAGGCAGCTTGGGCAATTATGGCGTTTTGCCTAACGGCAGCCGATGCGGATGAGAAGAAGTTATCTGCCATTGAAGCTGAGGCGGAACATGTTTTTTCCGGGACATATAACGGGAATCATTTTTTATGGAAGGCTTTCAGCCACGCGTATCAGACCTTTACATTGGACAGTGAGCCATTCCGTGGGTTCATTGCCGCACAGAAGGCGGAGGATAAACCGTTCGAAAGCCTAGATGAACTGCTCATGCACGCATACCAGACGGGCGGTGCGGCCGGATTAATGCTTCTTTCGACTATGGCGCGCCGGCATCAGGAACAGCTTACACATGCAGCCGGCTCTCTCGGCTTAGCGATTCAGCTGATTCGGCTTCTAAGGGATATCGGCACGGACCAACAGCAAAAAAGCCGCATTCCCCGGCAGGTGATGCAGCAATTTGGATATACAGAAGATGACCTTGAGAAGGGCGTCGTCAATAAGGCGTTCACCATGACATGGGAGTATATCGCTTTTGAAGCGGAAGCCTACCTTGAGGAGTGCCAGGATGCCTTGCCGCTATTCCCGCTATATTCGCAAAAAACAGTGAAAGCCGCCCTTCATTTGTACCGGGCTGTTTTAGAAAAAATCCGGGCGGAGCAGTACGTTGTATTTCAACATCAATACGCCGTCACAGAGAACGAAGCGAAACGGATTCTGTCTGACTTATAAAAAACGCCCGGCCTTGTTTGAGCCGGGTGTTACGCCATCCCTTTTTGAATCCAGATGCGTGAGCGCCATCTTCTGTACATTAGGATTCCCCGGACCCATTCATCCGCGATAAAGGAAATCCAAATGCCGGCAAGACCGAATCCGAGCTGGATGCCGAATAAATAAGCAAGCGGGAGGCCGATGCCCCACATCGAAATCATTGCCATGTAAACCGGGAATTTGGCATCTCCTGCGGCACGCAGGGAGTTAATAATAATGACATTAAACGAGCGGCCTGGTTCAAGAATAATCGTCATGGCAATCAAAAGGCTCGCAGTCGCAATGATATCAGGGCTTTGTGTAAAGAGGCCGATCAGGTCTTTTGAAAAGATCGTCATTAAAACAGATGTAGCTGCAGCAATTCCGAGTGCCCAATATAAGCTCTTCATGCAGCGTTCATAAGCGGCATCAAACTGTTTGCCGCCGATATAGCGGCCGATTAAAATTTGTGTGCCCTGGCTGATCGCGGTACCGAACAGCAAAATAAACATCGTAATATTTTGCGTATATACTTTTGTTGTCAACGCCTGCGCGCCCATGATCGCAATAAAATAAGTGACAATCATTTGCGACAGGTTGTATGAAAGCTGTTCACCAGCAGAAGGGATGCCGATTTTCAGCAGCTTGCGCAAATGGTCTTTATGCATATGAAAGACTTTTTTCAGAGACATTTTCAGCTGGATGCGTTTGTTGACAATGACAATCATGGCAATTAATCCAATGACGCGGGCAATGGATGTAGACATGGCTACACCGGCAACGCCGAGAACAGGAAAGCCGAACAAACCGAAAATCACAACAAAGTTTCCGGCAATGTTTAAAATATTCATGCCGATTGTGACAAACATTGTATCTTTAGTATAGCCGTAGCTTTTTAAGATTGCGCTGAATGTCATGATTAAAGCCTGAATAAAGGACAGACCTCCGACAACTTGTAAAAAGACTTTCGCATCAGGCATTAGCTCGTTTGATAATCCCATCATATGAAGCAGCGGGACAGCCGCGAAAAAGACAACGGCGCTGATGGCGAGGCTGATGAAGAAGTTGGCGCCGATTGACACATAAGCGACTTCCATGGCTTCTTTCTTTTGCCGTGACCCTAAAAATTGTGAAATCACAACGGTCGTTCCTGTTGCGATAAAGCTGAACATCACGATAATTAAATTCAAAATCTGGTTGCTGACGCCGACTGCTGCCACACTGTTATCTGAATATTGGCTGAGCATCAGTGTATCGGCATTACCCATAAACATATATAATGAGACCTCGATGAAAATCGGCCAAGTAAGCGAAAATAATGAGAACGATTTGTCAGCGGGTTTTTTCAAAGCAGTTGATTTGAAGACAGCTTGTTTCATAGTGTCTAACCCCTTTCGTAAATAAAATCAACGTTTTAAAGTGTACCTCCATTTCCTTATAATAAAAAGGGAGAGAAACGATACTTCTTGCAAAAATCCGACTTAAAAGGGAGGATGATTCAAATGCCTCGCATCCTGTTTACAGTCCCGCCTTTTCCGGTATTTATCGCAGCCGGAGAAGGGGTTTTTAAAAGGGGAGAAACCCATGTGAAACGTGTATTCTCTGTGTTTGATCTAATATACGTCAAACAGGGAACGTTATATATAACGGAAAATGAAACATCGTTTTCTGTTGAAGGCGGCGAGTACATCTTGCTTTCTCCCGGTCTTGAACACTACGGGACGAAGGGCAGTGATGAAGCAACCTCCTATTATTGGCTTCACTTTGATGAACATCAATATGAATTTACGGCAAAGGGAGGGAGCAACTGGTCTGAGCTTCAGCAGGAAAAAGGGAGCTTCGAGACGCCGGCCCGCTACGGCCTGGCCTTGCCGAGAAAAGGCAAGGTGCAGCGCCCGCAGTTTATGGCGCAGCAGTTTGAAAGGCTCATAGATTACTCAGCGGAAAACTCCGATTTGCCGCTCAGAAAGCAAATCTTATTTGAGGAGCTGATGCTGCATCTTCAGAAAGAGGCGTTTCAAATTCCGTCTGCAAAAGAGCGGGTTGCCTGGGAAGCTGCCCGGTACTTACAGGAGCATTATAAGGAAAAGACGACAATCAAGGATCTCTCGCTTGCCCTTCACTATAACCAGGATTATGTGAGCCGCTGCATGCAGCAGGTGCTTGGTGTCACGCCGGCACAATACACGAACCGGGTGAGAATGACGGAAGCGAAGCGTCTTTTATCCTCTACAAATGATAAAATGGGCGTCATTGCGGAAACGGTGGGAATGGAAGATCCGACATACTTTTCAAAACTCTTTAAGCAGATAGAAGGCATTTCACCAATTGAATACCGGAAAATTGTCAGCCGGAAAGTTCAATAACCAGACGAGGGATGAGCATGAAAACAACAATTTACGATGTAGCAAGGGCAGCGGGTGTCTCGATCACAACTGTGTCGCGTGTGATTAACAATACGGGCAGAATCAGCGGCAAAACGCGGCAGAGGGTGATGAATGTCATGAAGGAAATGGCGTACACGCCCAATGTCCACGCTGCGGCGTTAACGGGAAAACGAACGAATATGATCGCCCTCGTGGCGCCTGATATTTCAAACCCGTTTTACGGCGAACTCGCCAAAAGCATTGAGGAAAGAGCGGATGAGCTCGGTTTTCAAATGATGATTTGCAGCACCGATTACGATCCGAAAAAAGAAACGAAATATTTTTCTGTATTGAAGCAGAAAAAGGTGGACGGGATTATTTTTGCGACAGGGATTGAGAATCGTGACAGCATGTCTGCTTTGGAGGAAATCGCCAGCGAACAAATTCCGCTTGCCATGATTTCACAGGATAAGCCGTTGCTCCCGATGGATATTGTCGTGATGGATGACGTTCGCGGCGGGTATGAGGCTGCCAAGCATCTTCTGTCACTCGGCCACACGAACATCGCCTGCATTGTGGGAGACGGGTCAACGACGGGTGAAAAAAACAGAATCAAGGGCTTCCGCCAGGCGATGGAGGAAGCGGGCGTGCCTGTCGATGAATCGCTTATCGTCCCGACACGATTTTCATTGGAAAGCGGTAAGGAAGAAGCAGGAAAATTGCTGGATAAGAACGCTCCAACGGCTATTTTTGCCTTCAACGACGTATTGGCCTGCGCTGCTATACAAGCTGCGAGAATAAGAGGCATAAAAGTGCCGGATGACCTTTCCATCATCGGTTTTGATAACACGATCCTTGCAGAAATGGCGGCCCCGCCTCTGACCACCGTGGCCCAGCCCATTAAAGGCATGGGGCGGAGCGTCATTGAACTGCTTGCTGAAGCAATCGAAGGAAAACGAAAGACGAAACAAAAAATTGTGCTGCCGCCTGAGCTTGTGATCAGGCATTCCACATCAACGCCCAAAAGATGAGCCCGCGAATGAGCGGGTTCTTTTCATTTTGGCAGTTGAAGCCCCAAAAAACATATTGCGTGTAAACAAAAGGCAGTGTAAAATGAAATCATCTTTTGAGAAAGCGCTTGCGCAAAAAGTGAAAGCGGATTGACCGCTGTTTTTTTAGCTGTTGAGAGAAAGCGCTTTCTCAAAGCGATTCTGAAATGAGATAAAGGAGAGGATGGGACGTGGAACATCAAGTAAGATGTGCAGTATTGGGATTAGGAAGGCTCGGTTATTATCATGCGAAAAATCTCGTCACCAGTGTACCTGGGGCAAAGCTGGTCAGTGTCGGTGATCCGTTGAAAGGGAGAGCGGAGCAGGTGGCCAGAGAATTCGGCATCGAAAAATGGTCAGAGGATCCGTTTGAGATGTTAGAAGATCCCGGTATTGACGCTGTCATTATCGTAACGCCGACAAGCACACATGGTGATATCATCATCAAAGCAGCCGAGAACGGCAAGCAGCTCTTTGTTGAAAAACCGCTGACATTAAGCCTTGAGGAATCAAAAATCGTTTCCGAAAAAGTGAAAGAGACAGGAGTCATTTGCCAAGTGGGCTTTATGAGACGATTCGATCCCGCATACGCAGATGCCAAAAGGAGGATCGACGCTGGTGTAATCGGCAAACCCATCTATTATAAAGGCTTTACACGTGATCAAGGAGCGCCTCCAGCAGAGTTTATTAAACACAGCGGCGGAATTTTTATTGACTGCTCCATCCATGACTATGACATTGCCCGTTTTTTGCTCGGAGCGGAGGTCACTTCTGTTTCAGGACACGGCAGGATCCTGAACAACCCGTTTATGGAGAAGTACGGCGATGTGGATCAGGCGCTGACGTATTTAGAATTTGACTCCGGCGCTGCGGGGGACGTCGAGGCTAGCAGAACCTCTCCATACGGACATGACATTCGGGCTGAAGTTATCGGAACAGAGGGCAGTATTTTCATAGGGACATTGAGAAACCAACATGTGACCATCCTGACAGCGAAAGGGAGCAGCTATGATATTATCCCAGACTTTCAAACTCGTTTTCATGAAGCCTACTGCTTAGAGCTGCAGCATTTTGCTGAGTGTGTCCGGAATGGAACAACACCGATCGTGACAGATATCGATGCGACGATCAATTTAGAAGTCGGCATCGCCGCAACCAATTCCTTTCGAAGCGGCAGGCCCGTACAGCTTGATGTGAAGCGTGCTTATACCGGTATGTAAAAGTGAATATGTTGCATTTGAGGCTTTCCGCAAAACAAGCAAGGACAGTTTAGCCCTTGCTTTCTCTTTTCTCATATAAGTAGTACATATAATCAGTAGGTACGCCT
>NZ_JALAMO010000003.1 GCF_026790065.1 Bacillus sp. N13C7
AAGTTAAACAACCTGAGCCCATATCAATACAGGACTCAGGCTGCTTAGTGTCTTTTTAACACTGTCTACTTGACAGGGGTCACTTCATTCCGCGGGGGTCTTTCCTTTAGCCAATCATTTTCTCAGCGACTTTCATTTCCTGTGAATGGGTTTGATGATCCGCAATAAACCATCCTGATAAAATCACCGCTGCGACACCTGCACCAATCAGAAACTTTTTCATTTATATAACCTCCGTTCGTTTAATCAGTTCTTCAATCTGTAATGCTTCATAAAAAAAGTGGGCAGCTTCTTTGTAAAGCTCAAGTTCCCTATACCGTTCGCCAGCCAAAATGGAAAGTTCTCTTACACTGTCATACTCTTTCTCGGACAACAAGTCATCCATATGTTGTTTGCATAAGTGAAACGTTTCCGCATGACCCCCTTCTGCATAAATGGCATATAAAATGTCTATTTTTGCCTCACATATTCTATTCGGCTCAGCAGTCAATTTTTCCTTCACGTCTTGGTAATAAGATAAGGCCTGTTCTTTCTTTTTGATCTTAAACAGCTCTCGTATCAGCAAGTAGGCAGAATGATAATAATAGGCGGAGCGGGCATACTCTTCGTTCTGTAAGGCCTCTTCTAATTTCGAAACCGCTTCTTCTGATTTGCCGCTTTGCGCATGAAGAAGGCCGAAGTTATGCAAAAGCTGGGCTTCAAAAAAATGATCCTCTAATTCACTCGTGATCCGAATTGCTTCGTCCAAATAAGCCTCAGCTTCTTCAAACTGGCTCATCTCTGTAAAATTGCCTGACATGGTAATCAGCGCTGAAGCCAGCTTCTTTTTATAATCAGTCTCTTCCCTGAATGTTTTGACCGCTTGCCGTGTATGATTGAGGGACACAATATTTTGTCCCAGCTTATAATAGAGCTTTCCGACCTTCAGGTGAAATTCGGCTTTCTCAATCGGATCGGGAATGTTGTCGAGATACTGCTCTGCATCTTTATACAGCCCAATGGCAATGTCATAATTATTTTTATAGGCCTCATACATGCCTTCAAACAGAAAAAAGTAATATTTCAGCATGTCAGACGTAGCATTCATATGAGAAGGCTCCTCATGCTGAAAGCCCTGTCCTCTCGCCTCGTGAAGCAAAACCTTGTGGCGCAGTTCCAATAAGGAGAAGTAGGCAAGCACCTCCTGATCCTCTTCCATGTCATCCAATAAAGGCTTCACTTCTTCAAATAAACGGGAGGATTCTTCAACTTCATGTTTCTTGATGGCAAGGTACCAATCGTTGAGCATGCTAGCGATTTCTGCGGGTGCGATCTTATTCATGTGAAACTCCTTTCTCTAGTGACTTATCAATCTCAGTTGCTTATTCTGATAGTAACACCTCTTTCTATTTTATGTAAAATCCTCTAGTCAATATATGAAGGAGAGATGATATGACAATCATGCTGACCCCTATGCAGACAGAAGAATTTCGGTCTTATCTCACGTACACAACAAAGCATTACGCGGAAGAGAAGGTAATAGCGGGAACATGGCTGCCTGAAGATGCACAGCTTTTGTCAAAGCAGGCTTTTTCTGATCTGCTTCCGAGAGGGCTGGAAACACCCCATCACCATTTGTGGAGCCTCAAGCTGAATGAAAAGGAAATTGTTGGCTGGCTCTGGATACATGCTGAACCGGAACATCCGCAGCAGGAAGCGTTTATTTATGATTTCGGGTTATATGAACCGTATCGGGGAAAGGGCTACGCAAAGCAAGCATTGGCGGCATTAGATCAAGCGGCACGCAGTATGGGAATCCGCAAGCTGTCCCTTCATGTCTTTGCCCATAATCAGACGGCGCGAAAGCTATATGAGCAAACCGGATTTCAAGAAACAGACGTAGTGATGAGCAAGAAGATTTAATGAAAAGGGCCTGATAAAGGCCTTTTTCTGTAAACGATTTCTAAAAATTCTGTAAATAACCTAGTTACTTTCCTTATTTTCCTAATATAATGTGGGTGAGGAAATTACCTTTCCTACACTCACAAGAAAAGAGGAGATGTAATGAAGTTGAAGAAACGAGTGTCGATGTTTTTGGTAGCGCTTACAATGTGCGGCGGCCTGTTTGTTTCTCCCGCCAAAGCCGTAAAGACCACAAATTATGCTGAAGAAATCGCCGCACTGCAGCCAGGCACGACACCGGAAGAAATCATGAAATCTGCCAGCCAGATTGCCAAACAGCAGCACGTAAAGCAGGACATTATCCTAAAACAGTTCTATAAGGAAATCACGGCTGATAAAACAGAGGGAGACCGGCTCGCCAAGGAAAGCGGCATGTCTATCATGGGCGGGTCGTCCGGCACGAAAAAACTCCCGACAAGCGCGAAAGGCAATATCTATTACACGAACTCCTACACAGCCTACTACAATCACGGCCACGTCGGCATGTACTCCGCTGCTGACAAAATTGTTGAATCTGTCCCGAGCGACGGCGTCAGGCAGATCGCTTATAATGCCAGAGACGTGGAAGACAACTCCATTGTGCAAACCGTCAGCGTATCCTCATCTCAAAAAACAGCTGCTGCCGACTGGGCGGTATCAAAAGTAGGCGACCCATACTCATTTAACTTCGTCAATAACAGAAATACCGGCCATGACGGCGCCAAAAACTGTTCAAAGCTCCTATGGTCTGCCTTTTTGCTGAAAGCAGGCATTGATATAGACAGCAACGGAGGCTTAGGCGTGTATCCGCGCGACATCACAAGTTCTTCGTATACGACAACCATCATGACCATTTACTAAGGAGAAGGATATGAAAAAGTGGATGATTACCATCGCCATGCTGATTCTCGCAGGAATCGCACTAGTTATCTTCATTTCTCCTCTCAAAAGCCATAAAACCGTGAGTCAGCAGGATCTCAGAAACCCCGATTTCCTGGATGACAAAGAAGTCCTGCTGTATTTCTCATCCTCTGCAGATCAAGATGCATTTGGCGGCGGGAAAAGCTACGCCCTGTTTATCAGCCAGGACGGAACGCTGTCTTCCTTTAAGATGAAGGGCCTTGAGCTGGGCTCAGCCAAGGTTCACGGCGACAGTGTGATGCTGGAGGACAAAAACAAGATTTATACGATCAAAAACGGCCTGCGCTCCCATAAAAGAACCTATCAGCACACAGGCGACAGCGCGGGCTTTCTGCAAAACACGGACGGCTTTTATACCTTATACAACTCCGGCTACGACAAAAAGGGAGACGGATACCGCTCAGAGCTGTACCGCCAAATGGACGGAGAGTGGAAAAAAGACGTCATCCCCTACTACATCCGAGCCTCCGGTTTTCATGACGGCGCCATTTATGCACTCGTCCCGACAGCTGACGAAAAAGGCTATCAGCTCCTCCAGATTCAAGCAGATCAAAGGAAGCTCACTTATCACAAGATAACGGAATGGCAGTACCGGGAAGGAGCCTCAGTCGAATCCCAGCTTGCTGTGGACGACCAAGCTGTGTATGTTATGGTTCGCGGCCAAAAAGCCCGCAATCTCTATCAAATGGTCAAGATCAACAAAAAAAGCGGCAAAGTCGAGCTGCACGACATCGCCGAATACAAAAACGACGAGCAAACGATATACAGCTCCATGCCCTTCAGCTTTAAAAACAGCTTTTTCCCTTATGACGGGAACCTGTATTTCATTGACGGCTTCGGAAAGGTACACAAAATTGATGCCAAGACAGGAAAAACAAGCATCGCCTTCACCTTTTCCCAGGACAAAATGAAAGCCGATTTCAAAGAAATCACCCAAAAAGGCAGCAGCCTCTATTTCTTCACATACACGTATAACAAGCCTGCCTACATTGAACAGTACAGCCTGAAAACCGGAAAGAAAGTGAAAGAAAAAGAAAAAGAGATTGGGAAGGTAAAGGATGTCGTGACGCCGAAGAGTCATTTGAAGCTGTATGATGTTGAGGTGATGAAGGGGTTTTAAGGCAAGGAGGGTAGTATGGGAGCCGTCGCCGTTTTATTTATCGTTTTTGGTTTTCCGATCATCGCAGGTGTATTTGGTATAGCGGGTCATTTTTTATTTAAGAGGTTTTGGGTGGCACCGCTCATCGTTCTTATTGCGAGCTTGATATTGTTATTTACGTTAGCTTCGGGTAATGGCTCATTCTTGTTTTGGGTTGTTATGTATACGGGGATTGCGTTAGTAACCAGTATTGTCACATTATTTCTCAGGAAATTTTTTGAGTGATCTCTGTTTATGAAGAGACTGGTGTGAAGTCTCTTTTTTTATTGAACCGAAGTTTGCAGAGATTTTGGGTATGTTTTAGAAACGAATCTAAAGGAGGAATTACATGCGCACCAAACGGGTTATTCTTCTGGCAGTTATGATCAGCCTGGTTTCGGCCATTACTGTGTTCCTGTTAAATGGATGTAAAGTCGACTTCTTAGACATCGGCGGAACCATTATTGGCTGCTTTCTTGGCATATTTGTTGTTGTAAGAATACAGAAAAAACAGTCGTGAAAAAGGGAAAGAGTCATGCCGAACCGAAGTCATGTTCAAGGACGCAAAGTCCAAACACATGAATGGGAGGAATGGCGTTGACAGGAAACAAAGCGGTTGTGTACAAAGGCAAAGGGACTGTAGCGGTGGAGGATATCGGTTATCCGGAGTTAATCTTGAGGGACGGGCCCGGCGTCCCGAAGGCGAATGTGAATCGAAAATGTGAGCATGGGGTTATTCTCAAAGTCATTACAACCAACATTTGCGGAAGCGACCAGCATATGGTCAGAGGCCGCACAACGGCGCCTGAAGGCTTGGTGCTCGGACATGAAATCACCGGAGAAGTCATTGAAACGGGGCGTGATGTCGAATTTATCAAAAAGGGCGATATCGTATCCGTTCCTTTCAATATTGCCTGCGGACGCTGTGTGATGTGCAAAACGCAGAAAACGCATGTGTGCCTGAATGTCAATCCGGACCGTCCGGGATCGGCTTACGGCTACGTCGATATGGGCGGCTGGGTCGGCGGCCAGTCTGAATACGTCATGGTGCCATACGCTGACTTTCAGCTTTTGGTGTTCCCTGATAAAGAACAGGCGCTAGAAAAGATTCTCGATTTGACCATGCTGTCCGACATTTTTCCGACCGGCTTCCATGGAGCTTACACAGCGGGCGTGCAAACAGGTTCAACCGTTTATATCGCTGGAGCGGGGCCTGTCGGCTTAGCAGCTGCACACTCCGCTCAGCTCCTAGGCGCCTCCACCGTGATTGTCGGCGATCTGAATGAAGACAGACTGGCACAGGCGAGAAGCTTCGGCTGTGAAACGGTCAACGTGCAAAAACACGACCGCCTCGGCGAGCAAATTGAACAAATACTAGGTGAACCGACAGTTGATGCCGCAGTGGACTGTGTCGGCTTTGAAGCGTCTGGGCACGGCAATCAAGGAGAAGCGCCAGCCGCTGTGCTGAACTCGATCATGGACGTCACCCAGGTCGGAGGCAGCCTTGGCATTCCAGGCTTATACGTGACCGAAGATCCCGGCGCAAAGGATGCGGACGCCAAAACAGGCTCACTAAAAATCCGTTTCGGACTCGGCTGGGCCAAAGCCCACACCTTTGTTACCGGACAAACCCCTGCTATGACATACAACCGCAATTTGATGAAAGCGATTCTGAGCGGCAGAGCGCAGATCGCAAAAGCAGTCAACGCCACCGTCATTTCTCTGGACGACGCGCCAAAAGGCTACAGCGACTTCGACAAAGGCGCAGCCAAAAAGTTCGTCATCGACCCGCATGGAACATTGAAGTAAAAGAAAAAGCCGGACGTTCTCAGAACGCCGGCTTTATTGCTGGTAATCTGTTTCTTTAAATCGATTTCCCTTTTCATTCTGTACAATGAATTCCCCTTCGATTTTGTCCAGTCCAATCAAAATATAAGGGTTTTTCTCATTTGCCGTAGGAGCAGGTTTTCGTTTCACAGTTACAATCGTTTCTTTAGGTGAGAATTTGACGTCTGACACTTCAAGCTTCTTATCTTTCTCGCTGCTTCCGAGAGACACAATAACCATTTTTCTCCCTTCTAAAATAGTGAAGACTTGATATCCTTTCACGTCATCATGCATTTGGAGATAATTAGCGTATATTTCTAAGTCTGGACTGCCTTCACCGATTCGATCCTTCTCTAACACCCAATAAGACGGCTGACACCCAGCAAGCAGCAACATGATCACAAAAAGCCAAACCCATCTAAAGCGCAAATGCAGACCTCCCCATACACCGGTTACATCCAAACTAACACACGAGCGAAATAGAGTCATCAACAGCTTGTTTGTCGAATTGTGGATAAAACTCAGCCCGAAGCACTACTAACATGTGAATAAATAGGTTATATTGAGAAGAGAACATTTGTAAAAATGGAAGAAATCATCGGAGGATTTGAACATGAAACAAACGTATTATTCCTGTGAAGAACACATCGAAACGGTGCTGGATATGTACATAGACGACCACGAACTGCCACCCGAAATCAGAAAAATCGAACATACTAACAGTTTATCCACAGCCTGTGAATTATGTGGAGACCCCGCAGTATATATAGTGGGGAACGAATGATCTTACACAAAATACAGAAAAGATATCCACAATTGTGGACAATATATATGAATAACTTGTTTCTAAAGTGGGGATGACCTGTGAATATCAATATTGTGACAATCGGAAAACTAAAAGAAAAATACCTCAAGCAAGGCATTGAAGAATACACCAAACGACTTTCGGCCTACGCAAAAATCGACATCATCGAACTCCCGGACGAAAAAGCGCCGGAAAACCTAAGCGACCAGGACATGAAAATTATAAAAGACAAAGAAGGCGACCGCATCCTATCAAAAATCAGCCCCGACGCCCACGTCATCGCCCTCGCCATCGAAGGAAAAATGAAAACATCCGAAGAACTAGCCGATACAATAGATAATCTGGCTACATATGGAAAAAGCAAAGTCACCTTCGTCATCGGCGGATCACTCGGATTGAGCGACGCAGTGATGAAGCGAGCGGACGAGAAGCTGTCGTTCTCGAAGATGACGTTTCCTCATCAGTTGATGCGGTTGATTCTGGTGGAGCAGGTTTATCGGGCTTTTCGGATTAATCGTGGGGAGCCGTATCATAAGTAAGTGATATCTTCAGGTTTAAGAAAATTCAAACTGTAATTTAAGTGAAAAACGTTGGGGAAATCGATATTTGCTAACTTAAATGTAAAGTGATTATAGAAGATAACAGGTAAGGAAAATATGTTCGCTATCTATTGAAAAAAAGAGTTAAATCATATATGCTGCTCTTACAGTTGTTTTTTTAATAGGAGCGAAACAAATGAGTACAATAGTAAAATTTAAACTAATCGATTTGTTTGCAGGTGCTGGAGGACTAAGCAACGGATTCGAACAAACTGGGAGATTCAAAGTAATTGGTGCTGTAGAAATAAACAAAGAAGCAATTCAAACATACATTTATAATCATAATAAAAACACAGATATTATTATCAAACCTAAAGGTAGTGAGATTAGCGATATAACAAAAATAAAATTTAGTGATTACTTAAAAGAAAAAAATATTAATAATAATGAAACTGTTGTTATCGGTGGTCCGCCTTGTCAAGGTTTCTCAAATGCAAATCGTCAGAAAAACCATCTAATTTCTGGTAATAACCAGCTTGTTAAAGAATTTGCACGTGCCATTGATGAGATTAAACCAGTGGGTTTTTTATTGGAAAATGTCAAAACAATGAACTCAGAGAAGCATAAGTTTTTTGTTACGGAACAAGGAGAAGGAGTATTTGCATATAGTTCAGAAGAACACTTGCAAGAGATTACTACGAAACTTGGAAAAAAACCTCTATGGGAAAAAGAAAAATTAGTTTTAATGGATTCAACCAATATAAATTTAAAATCTCTAATAGATGAGCTAATTGAAAAGTCTTTTACACCATTTCTAACATCAAATATACATCTATCTAGAATGCGTAGTTTACTACGAAATCTTAAAAGCGATAAAGTTTACAATGTAGTAAAAAAGAAAGAAGAAGAGGAAATTAAAAGTGTAATTCAATGTATTAATGAGTATGATTTTTCACTTTTAAATGGTTATGAAGTATTGAATCGAATTTTTCTTAATACTAAGGAAGCTCTAGTATCACTAATACAACGAAATAATAATGATAACAAACTACAAATGAACAAACTTAATGATTTTATGGAATTAAATCAACTTTTGAAACATCTAGAAGAGTTGAAACAACAAAAAATAAAAATAGTGGGAAAAACAAAAGCAAAACTAATTAACGAAAAATTGATAGTTAGTGTAACAGTTAAATCTTATAATATAGTTAAATATTTAACCTATTTCTTTAAATTTATAGGCTATGAAATTAAAACTGAAGTAATGTTAGCTAGTGATTTTGGTACGCCTCAAAACAGACATCGATTTATGATTTTAGGTATTAAAAAGGACTATGTAAAAAACGGTCCTGTCAAGATGCCAGAAAAATTCGAATCAGAAAAACTTCCTTTTACTGTTTATGATGCCATAAAAGATTTAGAGAATATTGCACCAACTAAAGATGTAGCTGATAATAAAATCCCTTATAGTATCGATTCACAAAAAACAGAGATGCAACACTATTTTCGTTCAACAATCAAAGGAGATTTCATATACAACCATATAAATACTGATAGCAAGCCTCTAAGTCGGAAACGATTTGAAGCTTTAAAACAAAGTGGAGGGAGGAATTTTCATAGTTTATCTAGAGAGCTAAAAGAAATATCTTATACTGACGGATCACGAACTCAAAATACAGTGTATTTAAGAGTGAATTATCATGAGCCGTCTCCAACAGTAATCAATGTTAGAAAATCAATGTGGCAACACCCAGAGAAAGCAGAAGCATTGAGTATTCGAGAGGCTGCACGATTGCAATCCTTTAAAGATGATTATGTTTTTATTGGCGCAAAAGATAAACAATATCAACAGGTTGGAAATGCCGTACCACCACTTTTAGCACGTGCAGTTGCTGAACAAATGTTATATATATTAGGCGATAAACCGATTAAGAAAATAACTGATGAATTTAATTTTTAAAATCTCGGAGTACACGAAGTTTAATCAATGACGTGTACTCTTTTCAATATTTTGTTAACCTAAAAGTATCAAAAGATATAGAGTGAGGGATTGAGTTGGATACAATTTTAACTAGACCATCTGCAGCTCCTGTCATCCAATCGTTAAGAAATATAGGATATAATGCACAAACTGCTATTGCAGACATTATAGATAATAGTTTAGATGCCAATTCAACTGATGTTCATATTACATTTGAATATAATTCCGGAAATGGATACATTTTAATATATGATAATGGAATAGGAATGACAGATGAAGAATTACAAGTTGCTATGACTATTGGCTCTAAAGATCCGAGACTAGAAAGGAAAGAAAGGGAACTTGGAAGATTTGGAATGGGTTTAAAAACTGCAGCATTTTCATTAGGAAAACGTTTGAGTGTTGTGACTAAGAGTCAAGGGATTATTTCTGAGCGTTGTTGGGATTTAGATTTTGTAAGTGAAAATAATGAGTGGGAATTACTCAAACAAATACCCGAGGACATAAAAGAAAAAATAGGTGGTCTTGAGTCTAACGGGACAATAGTATTTATTGATAAGTTAGATCGTTTTACTGGATTTGGTAGCAAGAAAGTTATTCAACCTAGAAGCTTTTATGGAAAGGTAGCTAGAGTTAGAAAGTATTTGGAAATGGTCTTTCATTTAAAGTTACAAAATGGATTTAATATTTATTTAAATGATAACTTTTTAATACCTTGGGATCCTTTTTTAAGTGAACACCCGAAAACGATTGAAGGAGAAACACAAGTTATACGGGTAAATCGAAAAAGGGTAAAGATAACTCCATATGTTTTGCCACATCCTTCAGCTTTCAACGAAAGTGAATATAAAGATGCATCGGGTCCAAGAGGTTGGCGTGATCAACAAGGATTTTATATTTATAGAGAAGGACGCTTGGTGAATTTTGGAGATTGGTTTGGGATGTTTACAAAAGACAATTACTCTGAATTAGTAAGAATAAAAATAGACTTTAATAATAATGCTGATGAAGATTGGAAAATAGATATTAAAAAATCGAGTATTTCAATACCAGAAGATGCTAAGGAAAATTTAAGAGCAATAGGTAAATATTATAGACAGGTGTCTAAAGAAATTATGCTTTACCGAGCAAAACCTAACAAGAAAACGGATCGATTAAAAGGTTCTTTACATACTTGGGAACTTTACAATGATGAAGTTAACAGCGCATATGTTTTAAATCGTAATCATCCAATATTAATTGAAATCTTAAAAGAAGTTAATGATATAACTCGAAAAAAATTAAATTCCTATCTGAAACTTATTGAATGGGGTTCTCCCAATAATTTACTTATATCTGAGTCGATGGTTAAAAAAGAAGAAGAAATTCAAGAGTTAGATGAAAGTAAAAGATTCATTATTATAGAAGTAGCAAATAGCTTAGTCTCTATTAATGATGAAATTGATATAGATCTTATAGTCGACTCTATTTCTTTAATAGCAGGTTTTGAATCAATTAATAGAAGTACAATAAAGAGTTTTATAGAAAAGGAAGTGTTAGTGAAAAATGAATGAAACAATGAGAGAAAATTATAAGGCAACTTTTAAAACGATATATCATGCCTTTCAAAATAGTGGTATTAATTCTCCTTTTGAACGAGCACAGGCTATAGCAGAAGATAAGTTAAAAACAAGCTATCATGATGTTAAGGAATCTGATTTAGAAAGTCTAGCGTTAGAGATGTTTGAGTTATATGGAGGATATATTGATATTCCAAAGAGTTCTATATTGAAGGGAACTGGTGTGAAAAATTGGTTTGATGAAAATGCACTTCCTGTATACTCGTACTTCTGGCCAAGATATAGAAGATACTTAGAAGAGTACAAAAATTGGGAAAGGGAAAATGTAGACTCAATCCATGAATCGACAAATAAAATTCTTAGATCAATAGGTAATCCTAAAAGTACAGAGGCCTTTGACGTACGTGGCTTAGTATTGGGATATGTTCAATCTGGTAAAACAGCTAATTTTACCGGTCTAATTAATAAAGCTTTTGACGTTGGGTATAAATTAGTAATTGTTTTAGCTGGTATGCATAATGACTTACGATCTCAAACACAAATTAGGTTAGAAGAAGAAGTAGTAGGGAGAATTGATGAAAACACAGACGAGAAGATAGGAGTAGCCAAAATTAGAAATGATGGTCCACTTGTCACAACTTGGACTACAAAGGATAAAGACATTACTGTAGCACATGCTAAAAAACGTGATTTTCTTTCTCGAAATCTCCTCGTTGTGAAGAAAAATAAATCTGTATTAGAGTCTTTGAAAGAAATATTATTGCAGAGTATTATGTTATCAAAGAAAAACGAAGATGTACCGGTATTGATTATAGACGATGAAGCAGATCAAGCAAGTGTAGATACATCAAATCCAAATAAAGAAGAAAATCCAAAAACGATTAATAAATTAATTCGAGAAATTTTAGAGTTGTTCAGAAAGAAATCATATGTAGGATACACGGCTACACCTTTTGCTAATCTTTTAATCCGGACTGATGCGAAACATGATACTGCTGGTAAGGATCTATACCCAAAAGATTTTGTTGTAGCTTTACCTAAGCCAAAAGGATATTGTGGACCAGCTGAATATTTTAATGTAACAGGATATCTTAAAGATAATAAACCTTTACTCTTAAGACATTTAAATGAAGAAGATCTAAACTTATTTAACAGTATGAAAAAAACGATAGATTCAGATAAATTTAATAAAGTACCTAAATCAATGAGAGAAGCAATTTTTGCATTTTTAATTGCCATAGCAGTAAGAAATCTACGTGGACAAAATGGAAAACATAACTCAATGCTTATCCATACTTCACGTTTTACAGATACACAAGGCACTATGACAGAAGTCATAGAAAGATACTATCAAGAATTATGTAATGATATTTTATATAACAGTCATAGTAGTTATATTACTGAATTAAAAGAGCTTTATTTAAATGACCACTTATTAGTACAACGAGAATTTGATAAACAACTACCCGTTTATGATTGGAAAGAGGTTTTTAAAGAGATTAAAACACTTGTTAGCAATGTGCGCATAATGGAGATAAACGGACAGAGTGGAGAAGCCTTAGAATATGAAACTTATAAGGATGTCGGTTTGAATGTAATAGTAGTCGGAGGTGATAAATTATCCCGTGGATTAACACTTGAAGGACTAAGTGTTTCATACTATTATCGAGGAACAAATATGTATGATACATTGATGCAAATGGGTAGGTGGTTCGGTTTCAGAACTGGTTACATGGATTTGTGTCGTATTTATACTTCTGAAACAATATCTGATTATTTTGAACACATGGCTTTTGTCATGGTAGAGTTACGTAAGGAATTTGAATATATTGCAAAAAACGAGAATGTCACACCGGAAGAATATGCGATAAAAATGTTAGATCATGAAGATATGCAGGTAACAAGCATAGC
Organism: Bacillus sp. N13C7; assembly: GCF_026790065.1. Taxonomy (GTDB): domain Bacteria; phylum Bacillota; class Bacilli; order Bacillales; family Bacillaceae; genus Bacillus. Next base: position 12,602 of record NZ_JALAMO010000003.1, read on the forward strand.
TAAAATGCGTTATGCTAAGAAACTAATTAATTACAGTGGTATGAGACAGACCCGTATTTTTGATTCTAGAGAGCTTATTATGAAGAAAAATTTTGATGCAACTTTAAGTTTAATAAATGAAATAGAAACACCAATCACAAAGTTAAATAATAAATTGAAAAAGGACACTGAATATTATATATCAAGAGATGTAACTAGCAGGCGAGTTATAGATTTTCTTAAAAGATATGAAACGCCAGCCTCTGTTAACAAAGTTAATAGTAAAGATATTGCTAGTTTTATTGAAAGAATGAATTCAAAAAATGAGTTACAGAAATTTAATGTGATTATTGTTGGTGGTACTAATTCAACATTAAATAGTGATAATGTTATGCAAGCTGGTTTAAAAAAGTATCCAGTTAATTTAGGAAAAATAAAACTAGAAACTGCAGTTATTCGGGCTGTAGAGAAAGTGAAAAATTCAATAGATAACGTTGATATAGGAGCGATTGTGGCAAGTAATCAAGAGTTTGTAGATTTAGAGCAGCCAAGTCAAACAGAACGTAATAAACATAATGCTGCTTTATTAGTCTATCCATTACATCCAGGAGTAAAATTATTTAAAGATTTAGGGTATGAATTTAATGAAAACTTTGTACCTGTAGGGTTTGCGTTTTCTTTTCCAGAAATAACTGAAAAATACACAGATGATGGAGGGAAAGTGATTAAAAAACAGGGAAAATTCATTGTAAATAAAACTGTTAAGAGAGGAAATAAAAATGATTAATCTTACAGAAGAATTTAAAAAATTACTAGACCTCACGGATAATGAACAGAATGAGCAAGTCTATAAACTTAAAACTATACATTTTAAAATACCTATTATGATGATAGGAATTGATTTGATTACTAGGGAACGCAGGATTTATATTGATATCAGTAATGAAAATTGGAATGATGACCAAATGAAATCGCTTCCTAAGTGGAGGGGAGTAAAGGTAACTAAAGACACCTTTGATAAGATTGGACCGTTAATTAATAAGAGGTTTTTAATTATTGCACAAGAAGATGAAGATAGTGAAGAGATTTTCGAAAAACTTCTACAAAGTTTAGTTGATCATATTTTGGTAAGTGAAGGACGATCTTTATTTACAGTTATTTATGGAGTCTTAGATCGTTGGCACAATTTCTTTCGATTTAAGACGAATAAACGGCTTTCTTTGGAAGAACAAATGGGGTTATTTGGTGAATTATACTATATAAAAACTTGGTTGAATAAATTTGTGGATGAACCACCATTGATAATTGATGCTTGGAAAGGACCAACAAAACACAGAATAGATTTTGTGAAAAAAAATATAGGAATTGAAATTAAGACAATCTCTCAAAAAATCCATGATGGTTTACGTATATCAAATGAAAAACAACTAGAATTAAACAACGTAATTCGTAAAATTTACTTGTATGTACTTAAAATTGAACATACACAATCTGAGGATGGAAAATCAATTCAAGATTTAATAGACGATATTCGCTTTCAGCTAAATGAACGATCAAAAACAGGGTTAGTTCGATTTGATGATATTTTACTTGAACTATATATTTCAGATGATATGTATAATGATGTATATTTTTATATACATAACGAAGAAACTTACGAAGTTACTGAAAAATTCCCAAAGATCATAAGTGATAATCTACCGATTGGTGTAACTAATGTATCCTATAAAATTGATTTATCTCACTGTATTGAGTTCAAAGTTGAAACTGATAAAGCATATTATTCAAGTAAAGTAGGTTGAGAGATGTGAAGGAAGAAAAGAAGAAAATTGAATTCCTGGAGGAATTTATAGATTCAATTGAACAAAAAGGTTTAACCATTGGTAGCCGAGAAATTCCATTCTTTACTGAAATGTTAACTTATATGAATCAAGAAGATGAACCCTCAATTATATTTCCATATATAAAAGGAAATATCAAAGTTAATGGTTATTTTTATGATGAAGAGTCTGCTAATTTAAGTCTTTATGTTATTGATTATGATATCAATTTTGATGAAGGTACTCTACCTGAAACCTCAAAAACTAAACTTACTGAAATTGCGAATAAGGCAAAACGTTTTTATACTAACTCAAATGGTATTTATCATAGTTCAAGCGATGGCGTTGAATTTAGAGAACTGGCAAGGTTTATTACTAATAATCGTAATGCGATAGATGAGGTTAATATTTATGTTTTGACTACAATGTTTTATCTGACAAACAAACCGGTAGAAGTTAATATCCCAGGGGTAGAGACTGTTAATGTTCATATTTGGGACATGGATCGCGTGTATAGATTATCTGAGGCGGAGCAAGGTATTCGTGATTTCGATATTGAATTGGAGGCGGACTACAATCAATCAATTGAAATGATAAGTGTTCCAAAAAAAGGAAATAATCGAAATGATTATGATTTTGATTGCTATATTGGTTATATACCAGCTGATTTATTAGCCAAACTTTATGATGACTGGGGTCCAAAACTTGTTGAACGTAACGTACGTTCATTTTTACAAGCGCGTGGAGGGACAAATAAAGGTATTCGGGATACTCTAAGAGATCCTATTCAACGTGATATGTTCGTTTCCTATAATAACGGTATTTCTAGTGTTGCTAAAGATGCTGATATTCAACAAATAGGAGACAACAATTTATATCGTATAACTCGCATTACTAGCTGGCAGATTGTCAACGGTGGACAGACAACAGCATCTGTTCATCAGGCTTATAAAAGTGGAGTAGATTTAAAGGATGTGTATGTTCAAGCAAAGCTAACAATTTTAAAAGTTAGTGAACAGGAAGAAGATCGATATAAACTTGAAGATGAAATTGTATCTAAAATTTCAGAGTACGCGAATACACAAAATAAAATTAATAAATCTGATTTATTGGCAAACACAAGATTTATGTCAGATATTGAAAAATTATCACGTAGCATTTGGATTCCAAGTTTAGATAACAGAAAAGAAGAGTCCAAGTGGTACTTTGAACGAGCTCGTGGACAATATATGGTTGATATTAGTCGACGTAAAAAAGGGAAAGAACAAAATACATTCAAAAAGATATATCCAAAGGAAAACGTAATTACAAAAGTAGACTTAGCAAAGTTTTTCATGTCTTGGGAAGGATTCCCCCACATATCAAGTAAAGGTGGAGAAGAGGCCTTTAAACAATTTATGAATGTAAATAGCCGTTTTTGGAAAGCTAATACAAACGAGGAGGGGGAATCAACAAGCTTAGATGAGATCGATAGTGATTTCTATAAACAATTAATTTCTCGTAAGATCATCAACTCGTATGTAACAGACATTGTCAATGAGATGAACTTAAAAGGGTACCGAGCAAATGTTATTTACTATACAGTAGCAATGCTCAGGCACATATACGAAAGCCAAATTAATTTAATGGAAATTTGGGAATCACAAAGAGTCCCTAATCAATGGGATAGTATTGTAAAAGTAATTGCTCAAAATGCATTAGACTATTTACGTGATTCAGCCGGAGATCGAAATGTAACTCAATGGGCTAAACAAGCAGCATGTTGGGATTTATTTAAAGAGGAATCAACAGCAGTATTGAGCCAGTTGATTTAATCACTACACTTTTTTAGATGAGAGATTGAGTTTAAAGGGAGACCTACAAATTTTAGAACAAAATATATCTCCAAAAGTAAGCATGTATATATTATAGCAACTTTGTAATTTTGATAATTGCTTTATGTTAATCTTTATTATGAGTGATTTTTTAAAAGGTAATTCATTTAAAAGAAAGAGGTATGTGAAAAGTTCACGTACCTTTTTTTAATTGAGATTATTTACGTACTTGTGAGCGAGCAGATAACGAGACTTGTTAGCAATTTTGCTGTGTTAAATGAGAAATTGAAAAACCACAAGAAACAGAGTCCAGAGACTAGAATCCCTGAACCCCATACCCTCACTTCATATACCGATACTCCCGCAAACTCTCCAAAATCGCAACTTCCTGCAACAGTTCCTCACCGACATTCGTTTCCTTTACTTTCTTCCGCTCAAGCTCTTTGTCCACTAATCGCTTCACCGTTAAGACGTCGGTTCCGGTGCTTAGGACTTCTGCCTTGGAGTTGAAGTGTTTATGGGCGACGAGCTGCATGCCGTAGGAGTTGTATAGCAGCGTGTAGCCGGCGATGCCTGTTGTGGATTGGTAGGCTTTGGAGAAGCCGCCGTCGATGACGATCATTTTTCCGTTTGCTTTGATTGGGTCTTCGCCTTCGATTTCTTTTACAGGTGTATGGCCGTTGATGATATGGCCGTGATCTGGATTGAGTCCGAATTCTGCCAGGATGTTTCGGCAGGTTGCCTCGTCCTCGCGTAAATAATAATACGGGTTTTTCTTTTCTTTATGCGTTTCCTTCTCTTTAATGAAATAGCGCTCAAATGTTGTCATGGCGCGTTTTCCGAAGAGGGAGGAGTATTCGCCTGTCCATAAATACCAGGCCATATCTGTCGCCAGGTCATCGGTTTCTTCCGGGTGAGCAAACGCTTCTCGCAAGAACCGTTCAAATACATCGAGCAGCTCACGGCCCGCATACGGTTTATCCTCAATCATCATCGTTTCCATATTGCCGTTTTCATCGACAGGAATACAGCCGTGAATCAACAGGTTGCCGTTATATTTTAAATAAAGGCTGCCTTTTTTCATCATAAAATTCATATGGCGGCCCAGCTTTTCGGAATGCTGGACAGAGAATAGCAGCTTGTCTATGACCTCTGCTTCTTCTTCTAATAGCTGGTCTGGCTGCTCAGGATTAATTGTCGCAAAGCAGGTGTTTTCCAGCTGATATGTTTTTCCGTTCAGCGTGATTTCGTTTTTGTCATAATCTATTTTCTCTAATAACAGCCGCTCTTCCATATTAAAGTTCGGCCGTCTCTTGATAATCGGGCTCTCAAGCTTGAATTGGATCATGGCAATCGCTTGATGGATTTTTGTGATTTGCTTAATCTCATCCTCTGGCCTGTTGTCGTCTGCTTTTGGACGGAACGCTGGATTATCATCGTAATATTTTTCGGCCAGGTTCAGCAGCGGTCTCAGGTTGATGCCGTACACGTCTTCAATAATATCCAAGTTGTCGTAGCGGGCACAGATACGGATAATATTGGCCAGGCACACTTTGGAACCGGAATAGGCGCCGATCCAAAGGACATCGTGATTTCCCCACTGAATATCGACAGAATGATAGTTGATCAGTTCTTCCATAATTCTATCCGGCTGCGGGCCGCGGTCGTAAATATCGCCGACCACATGCAGATGGTCGACCACCAGCCGCTGAACGCTGTAAGCAAGGCCGGTGATCAGCTTATCGGCTTGGCCAAGCTCAATGATCTGATCAATGATTTCGGAGTAATATTGCTCCTTGTTGCCTGCTTGTTCTGTTTTGTATAGCAGCTCCTCCGTAATATAAGCAAATTGGGCAGGCAGTGCTTTGCGCAATTTGGAGCGGGTATACTTGGAGGAGCAATAAGAAACGAGCTTAATCATTCGGTTAATCGTTTCTTTATACCACTCGTTTAATGCCGGTTTCGCATCAAAGTCATGTTTGATCAACTTCAGTTTGTCTTCTGGATAATAGACCAATGCTGCTAATTCATCAATTTCTCTATCGTAAATGACACCGCTGAAGATGTCGCGTATCTTCTCTTTGACTCGTCCTGAACCATTACGCAGCACGTGTTGGAATGCCTGATACTCCCCGTGCAAATCACTGACAAAATGCTCGGTGCCCTTTGGCAGGTTCAGTATCGCTTTCAAATTAATGATTTCTGTTACCACTTTTTCTTCACAATCGTATTTTTGCGCGAGTAGATCTAGGTACTTGCTTTCCAAAATCGTCCATCCCCTTTTTAGAATAAAAGCCCTATTTATGAGCATGTGCATGATAAGGTGAATTTAAAAGTATGACATTATTTTTAAACATTGGACCTTTATATGATAGTACCGCATAACTGCTTTTATAGACAATTGAAATGAGTGAAAGAGGAGCAGAGATGAGCGTTAAGAAAAGTGGAAAACAGGAGAGAAAGCAAGAGAGCTCAAAAAAAGCTCCTTACACTTGTTATCAAATTTGCATTATTAATATAGTGATAACAATCATTTGTTTACCCTAATCACTGCTTGATTATCTAAGAGTGGGAGTAATTGTTGTCTTTGTTTCTATCTACTTGAAGACCTGTATACCTGTTGTAGTCTATTAATGATGTTTTGATTCGGAAGTGAGACATGACTTTTAATCTATATGATATAGGTTTCAGTGGATCTATATCAATTCGCGAATGAGTGATATATCCTAGAACCAGAAAAAATATTCTGATTTTTTAGTCTAATGTGTTGACTCATATTGGACTATATGGAATAATTGGATTATATTAGTAGAGAAGGAGGGGATATTATGAAAAAGGAAAACACAAACAATGAGCCTGTAAAAAACTTAGAGTTTAAGGGTCTATTAGACGAATCACAGAAGTTAGCAAAAGTGAATGACCTTTGGTACTTTGTGAAATCAAAAGAAAATCGCTGGATTCTTGGAAGTGGTCATTAATTAGGGGGTATAAAGGAGAGTTTAACTCTCCTTTACCATTTTTCGGGGGGGTTAATCATGTATGACAAAACAGTATCAATCAATTTAGATTCTAAGTGTAATGCGTCTTGTGATCATTGTTGTTTTTCTAGTTCGCCAACTTCTACAATTAAGATGGAAAAGGATTATATAAGAGACTTAGTTACTGAATTTGCAAAAAATAAAACCATTCAAGTGATTTCATTTACAGGCGGGGAAATTTTTTTAGATTATATATTTTTAAAAGAACTAATGGAAATCATTAAACCATATGAAAAACAAATAACGTTGATTTCTAATGGGTTTTGGGGTGTCAGCAGGAAACGGGTTCAAGAATACTTTTATGATATGAATTCGTTAAATGTCGTAGCCTTAACTATAAGTTATGATGAGTACCATGCTCCATTTGTTAAATCGTCCAGTATTAAAAACATATTAGAACATAGCAGGAAATACCCTGATATCGACATTTCTCTTAATATGGCAGTTACTAAAGACAAGATGTCAAACCACATTTTGGAGGAGTTGGGTGATTCAATCTTAGGTGTAAAGATTACAAAATTTCCAATGATATCAGTTGGTGCTGCCAGAACTAGGATTAGACAAGAAAATATACATAAGTTTTATAATCTTGATGATGAGGATTCCTTATATTGTCCCGGATATGAGATTGTATATCATCATGACGGAGAGATTTATCCGTGTTGTTCACCCGCTATTTTTGAAACAAAAATAACCTTAAGAGAAGAGTATAATCAGAATTTTGAAAGAACAGTGGAAAAGTTAAATTCAAATTTGCTATTATTTATTCTTAGGAAAGAAGGATTCAAATGGTTCTTGGATATTTTAAAAGAAAACAATAAAATAGAGGAATTTGATATCCCTTATGAATTTTCTTCGATTTGTGGTGTTTGTGGTTCTCTATTCAACTCCGCGGAAAAAATAAACTACTTTTATCCTCACATGGAAAAATATTATTATGAAAATTTTGAAGTATGAAGATGAAAAATATGAAGTGATTGTACAAAAAAACGTTTTTATAAAAGATAAAACAAGTGGAGATTATTATAAGAAAAACTTAGATTCTCTTACAGATGAACAATTATCATACTTTAAAACTTATAAAGAGAAAGTGTCATCAAAGTTTTTTTACCTGTTCTTATCTTTTACGGCTACAATGTTCATGTTGAATTATATTCATTTGATAAAATTGCAAAAAGAGTTAACCACTGTAATATTTGGATGGGAAATGTGGATAATTATAGCTATTTACTTTATAATGAATATAGTGCTTCATGAACTGGGACATATTTATTCTTTAAAATTTTTCGGAAAAAACTTTGACAAAGTTGGATTTAAACTGAATTTTTATGTGTTCCCTGCTTTTTATGTCCAATTGAATGAAACCTACATGCTATCCAGAAATGAAAAGATAATCGTTCATTTATTCGGCTTGTTTATCAATTATTTTATAATTAATATTCTAGAACTAATAAATCATTTTACAATTTCCAGTGAACCCTTAACGGTGGCATTTATGCTATTCTCATCTACTTTACTGTGGAACTTAGTTCCAATATTGAATTCTGATGGATACAAAATTCTTTTGGCTTTTCTTGGCTTAGACGAATATAGCCGCTTTAAAACAAATCATTGGTTAGTCCTTACTATTCAAATTATAGGAGTTGGCCTTGCGGTAAATTCCGTTGTACATTGGATATTATTTATTGTAAACTAGAGTAAAAGATCTCCAAATTAATCATCGCAAAAACATTTCTTCCAGTGCTGAATCGGAAACGAAAGAGGTACCTCAAAAGTGAAAACAGTAGCAACCAATTAACAAAGTAGAAGCGGCTCTTTCTTTATGTAAATATTTCCTAGGAGTATGCATATGAACATAGCGAATTATACTTTAAAAGTGAAGGGCAAAACGTTACTTCAGGACACTGACTTACATTTTTCGAGTGGGAAAATCAACCATGTTGTCGGAAAAAATGGAGTCGGTAAATCACAGCTTGCTAAAGACTTTTTGTTGAATAATAGCAAACGAATCGGCAGAGATATTCGTCAAAACGTATCTTTAATATCTAGCTCGTCGAATATACCTAATGATGTTTCTAAGGACTTTTTATTAAATTTTTTGAGTAAAAAGTTTGATTCAAAAAAGATAAATAAGATTGCACATTTACTTAATCTTGATAATATCGACGGTAAAGTGCTTATTAAGAATTTGAGTGATGGACAAAAGCAAAAATTAAAACTGCTTAGCTTCTTACTAGAGGATAAAAATATTATTGTTCTAGATGAAATAACGAATTCATTAGACAAAAAAACGGTTATAGAGATTCATGGCTTCTTAAACAAGTATATTCAGGAGAACCCAGAGAAGATTATCATTAATATTACACATGATTTGTCTGATTTAAAGGCGATAGAAGGGGATTATTTTATATTTACTCACCAAGAAATCCAACAATATCATTCAGTGGATAAATTAATTGAAGTGTATATAAATGAGTAATAAAACAGCGGGGGCTTAAGATGAAATTAGAGTTTAAAAAAAGTATTAGCAACAAAGTTTTCATTATTTTAGGATCAATGTTCGCATTTTTATTTTTATTGGGGTATTTTTTGCTTGTTGGAATCGATAAAGTCAGCCATGTTACACCTGAGATGTTTTTCTTTAGCTCCTATACTGTTGCAACCCAGTTTGGTTTGATGTTATTTTCATTTGTTATAGCGTTCTTTATTAATAGAGAGTATTCAAATAAAAATATTCTTTTTTACAAATTAATAGGGGAAAACATCTATACCTTCTTTTATAAGAAGATAGCTGTTTTATTTTTGGAATCTTTTGCGTTTATCGCGCTAGGTCTGCTAATCGTATCGTTGATGTACCATGATTTTTCACATTTTACATTACTGCTGTTTTTATTTTCTGCAGTTATACTGCAGTATATTTTCATCATTGGAACGATAAGCATGCTATGTCCAAATATATTAATTAGCATAGGGGTAAGCATCGTTTATTGGATGACTTCTGTTATTTTAGTAGCTGTAAGCAATAAAGTGTTTGGTTTTATTGCTCCATTTGAGGCAGGTAATACTATGTATCCTCGAATAGAAAGAGTATTACAATCTGATAACATGACACTTGGGAATAATGATATTTTATACATTATTTTATATTTAGTTTCAATCATGATTATAAATGCAATTATACTTCGCTTTTCTAAAACTAGATGGATCAAAATGGGCATTTAGTAAAGGAAGCTGCTTCTCGGGAAGTAGCTTTTTTTATGCTATATAAAGGCTACGTGTATGAATTTTGTTAAGGAGAGGTCTCTTTTTGCTTTCGTGCATTGGACTTTTCCAAATCTCATCGCTGTTTTTCTTTCAACATTCGGATAAAGAGAAAAAGGATAATGAAAACGATGAAGTAATTCATTGGATTTATAACAATACTCGTCTCTAGTGAAACCTGTAATAGTATCCATAGGGCGAGGATGGTTAATATTGTAGAAATGATGATTTTGTATATGTCTGTTCCCTTCCTTTGTTGAAACAAGATACAACGGCTCCGACCATCACTTAATACATTTTCTAACCGATTGTGTACTGACTGTACAGCTTATTTGTCCGGCATCTTGGCCTTCTGCTTTGATCAAAAGACCAAGAATCAATTGTTCTTGGTCTCTTTCGCTTTCCGGTTAATCGTACGTCATAGCAAAAAACTATTAGCCTGCACCACAAACTGCGACTGCTGATAATTATAGGAAATCTTCGAGTAATCAAACGGCTGCCCATTTGTCAGGTGAAAAATACTTTCTATATACAGCTTCGGCAGTCCAGCCTCTAGCCCCAAATATACCGCTTCTTCCTCATTAAGCTGACCCACGTGAAGAAACAAATCAGAAAAGCCAATCTTCAGTCCCAATCCTTCCCGGATGTAATGGAAGATGGAGTGGGAAACGATTTCGTTGTTTAAATACGTCACGATGGATTTATTGTAGTAGGATTCTTCGTAGCAAAGGGTCTGGCCGTTGATGTAGCGGACCCTTTTGACATAGTAGATGTCCTCGTCCATTTCGATGTTCAGGTTTTCCGCCGCTTCCGGTGTCGGCTTTCTCACGTCAAGTTCGATGACTTTTGAGGTGACGTTGAAATCTTCGAGGTCTTTTTTAAATCCCTGATTGGACAGAAGGCTGATGTAGCCTTTTCGTTTATGTTTTCTGACGAAAATGCCGCTTCCTCTGACCTGGAAGATCGCGCCTTTTTGCTCTAATAGCTCCAGGGACTTTGTGATGGTGCTTTTGCTGACTTCAAACTGGGCCATGAGGGTTTCCAAGACTGGCAGTTTGTCACCCTGCTGAAGCTCATTTTCTTCTATATACTTTTCGATTTCTTCTGCGATTTGCTGGTACTTTAACATACGCATTCCTCATTTATTCGTTTAGTTTCACTGCCAAAATTATAGCATAAACCGCTTACAATGATAGTTCATGTCAAAATATTTTATTCGGATATTGATAAATTATACCGGTACAATTATAATGAAAGCGCAACCAAAACAAAGGGGTGGGTGAAAATGTCGGGGAAAGTGAGAGATGATAGCAGACTAGCAAAAGACATTTTGGAGGCCGTTGGCGGGGAAGAGAATGTAATTGGAGCTTCTCGCTGTGCTACCAGGCTTCGGTTGGTGCTGAAGCGGTCTAACCCTAAAGCGAAGGATATCGTGAAGTCGATGCCCGGGGTCATTACAGTTGTAGAGAACAGCGGTCAATTCCAGGTTGTCATTGGACAGCACGTAGGGGAAGTGTACGAGGGTTTTCTAAGCTGGTCCATATTGACCAGTCTGGGGAACAGAGTGAGAATAAAGGGACGATGCTGAACCGGATCATCGCGACGATGTCAGCGGTGTTTGCGCCGTTTATCTACATTCTGGCCGCTGCTGGTATTTTGCAAGGGGCATTAATTATCATTAACTTATTGTTTGATAGCTTTGAGAAAACAGGGACTTATGAGGTTTTCAGTTTCATCTCTTGGGCACCGTTTACGTTTTTGCCTATTTTCATCGCGATTACGGCATCAAAGCATTTTAAAACCAACACGTATATCGCCGTGGCGTGCTGTGCTGCATTGGTCAGCCCGACGTGGGCGGAGATGGCAGCTCAGATCGCAGATGGGAAAAGCATTACTTTCTTAGGGATTGCTTTATCGCAAACGACATACACGTCTTCCGTGCTGCCGCCATTATTTTTAGTGTGGATGCTGTCTTATCTTGAACGATTCTTGAATAAGAGAATGAACGAAGTAGTCAGACCGTTATTTGTTCCGTTTCTATGCATGGTCTTCATGGTGCCGTTAACGATTGTCCTCATAGGCCCTGTGACAACATTAGGCGCAAACGGAATTGCAAACGGTTACAACTTCTTGGCGGAAAACGTGCCGGCTTTGGCAGGAGCAATCATCGGGGCATTCTGGCAGGTCATCGTCATCTTCGGTGTACATTGGGGCATCACGCCGATGGTATTGGCAAACTTTGATTTATACGGTCGGGATTCGTTCCAAGCGTATCAAACGATCGCAGTCATTGCGCAGGTGGGGGCTGTGCTTGGCGTCATCCTGAAAGCGCGAAACAAGGAAACGAGAAAAGTCAGCATTTCGGCTGGGGTCACAGGACTGTTTGGCATTACAGAGCCGGCGATCTACGGTGTAACCTTGAGATTTAAGAAGCCGTTTATCTTTGGCTGTATTTCTGGCGCGGTTGGCGCAGTCGTGGCAAGCTTCTTTCATCCGTATTACTTTGCGTATGCCGGTCTTCCGGGACCGCTTACGATCGTGAATGGCATCAATGAGCGATTCCCGGCATCCATTTGGGGCATTTTAATCGGTGCTGCGATTGCGGTCATTCTTCCAGTTGTGCTGATTCAGATCTTTGGCTACGGAGAAGATAAAGCTGCACAGCCGGAAAAGGAACAGCCTCAGACGGCACAGGCGAATGAAGAAACCGTATATGCTCCGTTTAACGGCAAGGTGATACCGCTTTCTAACGTGCCTGACGAAGTATTCAGCTCAGGCGCAATGGGACAAGGATTGGCGATTGAGCCTTCCGATAATAAGCTCTATGCTCCGTTTGACGGAACCGTTGTCATGGTCGCGCCTACAAAGCATGCGATTGGCCTGCGTTCAGCGTCTGGCGTCGAATTGCTTGTGCACATTGGGCTGGATACGGTGACATTAGCCGGCACTCCTTTTGCCTTGAAGGTCAAAGAGGGCGATACCGTCAAAAAAGGCGAGGTGCTTGCTGAGTTTGATAAAGCTTTCATTGAAGAGAAAGGGTTAACAACGATTACCCCCGTCATCATCACGAATTCACATGCATATCAGGAAATTCTCATCGAGGAACTTGAAGAAAGTACGCTGGATCAAAAATTATTTACAGTTGTAAGCTGAGGAGGAATAACACATGGGAAACATGCCGAAGGATTTTTTATGGGGCGGCGCTTTAGCTGCCCACCAATTTGAAGGCGGATGGAATGAAGGCGGTAAAGGGCCAAGTGTCGTCGATGTAATGACAGCGGGTGCGCACGGTGTGCCGAGAAAAATCACGGATACGATTGAAGAAAACGAATTTTATCCGAACCATGAAGCCATTGATTTCTATCACCGATACAAGGAAGATATCGCTTTGTTTGCGGAAATGGGATTAAAATGCCTGCGGACGTCCATCGGCTGGAGCCGGATTTTTCCGAAAGGCGATGAGACTGAACCGAACGAAGCGGGTTTGCAGTTCTATGATGATGTGTTTGATGAGTTGCTGAAGCATGGGATCGAGCCGGTCATTACGCTTTCTCACTTTGAAATGCCGCTGCATTTGGCAAGAGAATATGGCGGCTTCAGAAACCGGAAAGTCGTGGACTTCTTCGTCAACTTTGCAGAGGCTTGCTTTACCCGTTACAAAGATAAAGTGAAGTACTGGATGACATTTAACGAGATCAACAACCAAATGGATGTGAACAATCCGCTGTTCCTATGGACGAATTCAGGTGTTACGGTTGGCGAAAACGAAAACGCCAAGGAAGTGATGTACCAAACGGCACACCATGAATTGGTGGCGAGCGCTTTAGCAGTGGCGAAAGGAAAAGACATCAATCCAGACTTCCAGATTGGGGCCATGGTGTCACACGTGCCGATTTATCCTTTCTCCTCCAACCCTGAAGATGTGATGCTGGCTGAAGAAGAGATGAGACAGCGTTATTTCTTCCCGGATGTGCAGGTTCGCGGGTACTATCCAAGCTACGCGTTGAAGGAATTTGAACGAGAAGGCTACAACATTACATTCGAAGACGGCGATGATGAGATTTTAAGAAAGGGTACCGTCGATTACTTAGGCTTCAGTTATTACATGTCAACAACCGTGAAAAGTGATGTGGAACATGATAATACGGGCGATATCGTCAACGGCGGATTGCCGAATGGTGTCGAAAATCCGTATATCACCTCCAGTGACTGGGGATGGGCGATTGATCCAACCGGGCTGAGATATACGTTAAACCGTTTTTATGACCGGTACCAAATCCCATTATTCATCGTGGAAAACGGCTTTGGCGCGGTGGATACGCTGGAGGAGGACGGCAAGATTCATGATCCGGAGCGCATTCAATATTTGAGATCACATATTGAAGCGTTGGAAAAAGCGGTCACGTACGACGGTGTGGATTTAATCGGCTACACGCCGTGGGGCATTATTGATATCGTCTCCTTCACTACAGGCGAAATGAAGAAACGCTATGGCATGATCTATGTTGATCGTGGCAATGAAGGAAACGGATCCATGAAGCGATATAAGAAAGATTCATTTGAATGGTACAAAAACGTCATTCAAACGAATGGCGAGGAACTATAAGCAGCTGGCCCGAATCGAGCACTTTTACCGGAGTGCCTGGTTCGGGTTTTTTGGGTGTGATCCGACCCTATATCCAGTAATGGGAATAGATTACCAGCGTTGATTGCTAGGTTATAATTTCACCTGTAAGATTCTTTTTTGTATAATTTAATATTAGAACGGAAGAAAGGGAGAGAGTTTGTGAGTAAAAAGGGATGAAAGCTGGTGTTTGGCAGAAAATTTCAAGACATGATAGAGTTTCCCTAAGCAAATCTCCTGACAAAAATTTGGCGAGGAAGGGGCAACATCACATTGAAAAACATTTTAATAAGAGCTGGCATATCACCATTTGATACATTTCCTGCAGCTGAAATGATTGTTCGCAACTCCATTGGCGGCAACGTAGGAAACTTAGTATATGCCTACAGTGTGTTTCGTACGCTGATGACTGAAGAAACGACGATTACTCCTGATTATTATCGGATTCATCCGGCAGACGCTGAAAAAATTAATAAAACATATGATATGTATATTATTCCGCTGGCAGATGCTTTCCGCGAGGATTTCGTGCCTTCACTACGGAAATATACCCAATTAATTAAGAAACTAACCATTCCGGTTGTTGTGATTGGTGTTGGTTTGCGGGCTCCGTTTGAACCCAAATTAAATGAAGGTTTTCCTTTTGATGAGGATGTAAAGGCGTTTGTGAGTGCCGTGCTGGAGAGATCAAATATGATCGGTGTCCGCGGTGAAATTACAGCGAAATACCTTTCAAGATTAGGATTCCGTGAAGGCATTGACCATACGGTGATTGGCTGTCCTTCTATGTATGCGTTTGGCAGAGAATTGAAGATAAGAGAAACCAATATCACACCAGAATCAATGGTGACGGTTAACTCATCAAGACTGTCTCCTAAGCATGTGCTGGACTTCATCACGAGAAGCATGAAAGAGTTCCCGAACCATTACTTTATCCCGCAATGGCGAAAAGAAATGATTCTGACGTATGCGGGTGCGCCTGCAATAGCAAAGCCTGCCGATAATTATCCGGTCAGCATGGAAGACCCAGCTTATCAGAATGATAGAGTCCGGTTCTTTTTAAATGTGCCGACATGGCTGGATTTCCTGAGACAAGCTGATTTGAGCTTTGGCGCAAGGCTGCATGGAAATATCGCGGCGACGATTGCCGGTACACCGAGCCTGTTGCTTCCGAAAGATGCCAGAATGCGTGAATTAGCAGAGTACCATCAGTTAACGCATGTCATGGCAAATGAGATAACCGATCAGACAAAACTGTCAGAATTAATTGAAACACTTGATTTTCATCAGCCTGAGAAACGGCAAGCGCAAAACTTTGACCATTTCATCAGCTTCCTGAATCAAAATGAATTGGATCATATTTATAAAGAGAAAGCGATTCCTGATACCGTTCCTTTTGACGAGAAGCTATCTAATACGAAGCTTCTTCCGCCTGTGACTACAGTTAGCGGCTGCAGTTCCACAGAAACAGCGAAACGCTGGGAAGCGCTTATGGCATTAGAAAATGCCAAAAAGGAAAAAACCATTAAAGATCTGAAAAACAAGGTCAAAAAGTATCAGGGCACGTTAAATAGAAAATCAGTGCGTATCGCTTTAAAAACAGCAAATATGCTGAGTGTGAAGTGACCCTTCACTAACATTACAACTATATTACAATTGTATAAAACATGCAATATTTTTGGAATAAAAAAGAAAGCCGCAATGCTGCCAATCTGGCAATATTGCGGCTTTCTTATACTAGTTTCGGATAAGGTAATCAAACGCGCCGAGAGCGGCCGTTGCACCTGATCCCATCGAAATAATGATTTGATTGTATGCACTGTCTGTGCAGTCGCCGGCAGCGAATAAGCCTGGCACGCTTGTTGCGCCGTGTTTGTCGACGATGATTTCGCCCATGCGGTTGCGTTCAACCGTTCCTTCTAACCATTCAGTGTTTGGCACGAGACCGATTTGGACGAATACACCTTGAAGTTCAACGTGTTTTTCTTCGCCTGTTTCGCGGTCTACGTATGTGATGCCGTTAACGCTCTGATCGCCTGTGATTTCTTTTGTTTGTGCGTTTTTTACAACAGTAACGTTAGGCAGGCTGTAGAGACGTTTTTGCAGGACTTCGTCTGCTTTCAGTTCCGGTGCGAACTCTAGCACAGTAACATGATTGACAATACCTGCAAGGTCAATCGCTGCTTCGATACCAGAGTTTCCGCCGCCGATCACTGCTACGTCTTTGCCTTCAAACAATGGCCCATCACAGTGCGGGCAGTATGCGACACCTTTGTTTTTGAACTCTTGTTCACCAGGTACGTTGACATTGCGCCAGCGGGCACCTGTTGAAAGGATCACTGTTTTACTTTTCAGGACAGCGCCGTTTTCGAGTTCAAGTTCGAACAGATCTTTCTTCTCAAGGCGTTTCGCACGCTGAAGGTTCATGACATCAATATCATATTCCTTCACGTGCTCTTCAAGACTTGCCGCAAGCTTCGGCCCTTCAGTCGCTTTGACGCTGATGAAGTTTTCGATGCTCATAGTGTCAAGAACCTGTCCGCCGAAGCGCTCAGCAACAACACCAGTGCGGATGCCTTTACGTGCAGTGTAGATCGCTGCACTTGCACCGGCAGGTCCGCCTCCGACAACAAGAACATCAAACGGCTCTTTGTCAGCGAACTCAGATGCATCTGCGCCGCTGCCCATTTTCGCAAGAATTTCTTCAAGCGTCATACGGCCGCTTCCGAAGGACTCGCCATTCAGGTAAACGGTCGGCACTGCCATGATGTTTTTGCTTTCAACTTCTGATTTGTATGCTGCACCGTCGATCATCGTGTGCGTAATGTTCGGGTTCAGCACGCTCATCATGTTTAAGGCTTGTACAACGTCAGGACAGTTGTGGCATGTCAGGCTGATATAAGATTCAAAGTGATATTCACCGTTGATCTTCTTCACCTGATCAATGACTTTTTGGTCCACCTTAGGCGGTCTGCCGCTCACTTGGAGCAGCGCCAACACTAATGATGTGAATTCGTGGCCCAGAGGGATACCAGCGAATGTAACGCCAGTGTCTTCTCCGACACGATTGACACTGAAGCTTGGCGTTCTGTTTAATTCAGCTTTTTCAACTGAAATTTTAGATGACATGGAAGCCAGCTCATCAACGAGAGCCAGCATGTCCTTTGAAATGTCATCTTCGCCTGCGCTAACTTTGAGAACAATGTCATTCTCAATTAGCTGCATATATTGATTTAATTGTGCTTTGATATTTGCATCAAGTACCAATTGAATGCACTCCTTAGATTTTACCTACTAGATCAAGGCTAGGTGTAAGAGTTTCGCCGCCTTCTTCCCATTTCGCTGGGCAAACTTCACCTGGGTTTTGACGAACGTATTGAGCTGCTTTTACTTTGTTTACAAGGTTGCTTGCGTCACGGCCGATACCGCCTGCATTGATTTCAACAGTTTGGATGACGCCGTCTGGATCGATGATGAATGTTCCGCGGTCAGCAAGACCAGTTTCTTCGTCAAGAACATCGAAGTTGCGAGAAATTGTTTGAGATGGGTCACCGATCATTGCGTAAGTGATTTTGCTGATTTTTTCAGAGCTGTCATGCCAGCCTTTGTGTACGAAGTGAGTATCTGTAGAAACAGAGTATACTTCAACGCCTAATTCTTTAAGTGCAGCGTATTGTTCTTGAAGATCTTCAAGCTCAGTTGGGCATACGAAAGAGAAATCTGCTGGGTAGAAGCAGAATACGCTCCATTGGCCTTTCAAATCTTCGTTTGTTACATCGATGAATTCACCGTTTTTGAATGCTTTTGCTTCGAATGGAAGTACTTCTTTACCGATTAAAGACATAATGTATATTCCTCCTAAAAATGTATTAGAAAGCATATGCGCTTTCAATAATAATTCTAATTATATATGAATTATTAATTAATATATATTTTTTGTCAAGCCATAACCCCATGAATATCATTCTTTTTTTCGTTTTGTTTAGGGTGTGACAGGAAAGATTTAGGCATTTCTTTTCTAGCAAATGAGAAAATGAAAATGGGTTGATTCTCAATTAGACAAGGTTTTTCGAGCCTTTTGTGAATCAGAGTGTCAGTCTTGTTGAAGCATTTGAACATTTTATGACACCATAGGCAGAGGCGGGTGAAGTTAACTTAAGACAGATTCTTTGGATTTGTTTCTAGCTATTATTGTATCACTGTTTATGAGATTTAAAACATTCCTTATGTTTTAGAATAGATGAAAAAAACACGGTTCAGTTAAAACTGACCGTGTTTTTTTATGGTTATTATTCAGACCAATTCGTATGGAAAACGCCGTCCATATCTGTCCGCTCGTACGTATGGGCGCCAAAGTAATCGCGCTGCGCCTGCAAAAGGTTCGCATTGGAACGGCCTGTGCGGTAGCCGTCGTAATAAGAGAGCGCTGTGGTCAAGCATGGGAATGAGATTCCTGTGCTGATGCCCTCGCAAACCACTTTTCGCAGGCCTGTTTGATAGGCTTGGAGCTTATCTGTGAAATAAGGCGCGATCAGCAGGTTTGCCAGATTTGGCTGCTCGCTGAATGCTTCGCTGATCACATTTAGGAAATCAGCGCGGATGATGCAGCCGCCTCGGAAAATCAACGCGATGTCTTTGAGCGGCAGGTTCCATCCGTAAAGCTCAGATGACATTTTATATTGGGCAAAGCCTTGTGCATAGGCGCATACTTTCCCCATGTAAAGAGCCTGTCTGACGTATTCAATCCAGGTGTCTTTATCAAAGTGTTTTTCTTCGGCTTCTGGGCCTGCTAACACGTCTTGAGCTGCCATCCGTTCTTCTTTTAAGGATGACAAGTAGCGGGCGAACAAGGACTCTGTGATGATCGTGGACGGGATGCCGTTATCAATCGCCTGCATGCTCGTCCATTTTCCGGTGCCTTTTTGTCCGGTTTTATCAAGGATGACATCGATCAGAGGCTGTCCTGTTTTTTCGTCTTTTTTACGTAAAATCTCAGCTGTAATCTCTATTAAATAGCTTTTCAGCTCACCTTGATTCCATGTTTCAAAAATAGATGCAATTTCATCAAGCGGCAGACGCAGCGTTTCTCTCAGAAACGTATAGGCTTCTGCAATCAGCTGCATGTCGGCATACTCAATGCCGTTGTGCACCATTTTGGTAAAGTGCCCTGCCCCTTTTGGCCCGATATAGACACAGCAAGGGTCATCCCCAACTTGAGCTGCGATTTTCGTCAGGATAGGAGCAGCTTTCTCATAGACGTCGCGATCTCCGCCCGGCATGATGGAAGGCCCTGTTAATGCGCCGACTTCGCCGCCAGAAATGCCGACTCCCAGATAGCCGATGCCTTTTTCCTTCAGCTCGTCATATCTTCTTTCTGTGTCTTCATAGTGGGAGTTACCTCCGTCCATGATGACGTCGCCTTCTTCAAGCAAAGGCATTAATGATTGGATGACGGAATCTACGGGTTTTCCCGCTGTGACCATCAGAAAGATTTTTCTTGGTTTCTCTAACGATTGAACAAAATCCTGAAGCTCGTAGTACGGGCTGAGAGATTGTCCATCCAGCTTTTGGACAAGCTGGTCCGTTAAATCTCTGGTGTAATTATAGACAGCGACGTTTTCACCTTTGTTTGCCATGTTTAAGGCGATGTTGCTTCCCATTACGCCTAAGCCTATGACACCAATTGTATTGAACATGTGTTACAGCTCCTTCTTAATTTCATACAACTAAACTTAACAATAAAATGAATCCCAGTCCAGCAACGGAAATAATGGTTTCCAGCAAGGTCCATGTGGCAAATGTTTCTTTCATGCTTAATCCGAAGTATTCCTTGAACATCCAGAAGCCGGCGTCATTGACGTGTGAAGCGATGACACTTCCGGCGCCTGTTGCGAGCACGACTAACGCCAAGTTCACATCAGAATGGCCCAATAACGGAATGACCAGACCTGTTGTGCTTAGTGCGGCAACAGTTGCTGATCCTAGAGAAATGCGCAGGATCGCCGCGATGAGCCATGCCAGGATGATTGGCGATAATGCCGTTCCTTTGAATAAGTCTGCCACGTAATCACCGACACCGCCATTGATCAGCACTTGTTTGAAGGCGCCGCCACCCCCGATGATCAGAAGCATCATGCCGATTTGTGAAATGGCTGTTGAACAAGAGTCCATCACGGTTTTGATTGGAATGTTGCGTTTGATGCCCATTGTATAGACTGCGACCAATAACGAAATAATCATAGCAGTCGATGCGTTTCCAATCAATCTGATAAAAGCTAAAACTCCGTTATCTGCAAACCCGATTGTTTCTTGAAGCAGGTCGATAATGGTTGCGACCGACATGATGATAATCGGAAGCATTGCCGTAAAGACGCTGATTCCAAAGCCGGGTGTTTCCTCAAGCTTGAACGTTTTTTGCGTGCCGAGTGATGCAATATTGCCGTTTTTCGCAAAGGATGCGGGAACGATTTTTTTCGCGAACTTTGTAAATAAAGGCCCTGCGATGAGCACTGTCGGAACTGCAACAATAAAGCCGTACAGCAGCACTTCTCCAATGTTGGCGCCGTACTCACCGGCAATTGCCGTAGGCCCCGGGTGAGGCGGCAGGAAACCGTGCGTGACAGACAGCGCTGCGACCATCGGAATTCCGAGATATAAAATAGAAATCTTCAATTCTCTTGAAATCGCAAAGACAATTGGAATTAATAGAACCAATCCTACTTCAAAAAATAACGCAATCCCGATAATGAATGAGGCAATGACAACGGCCCATTGAATGTTTTTCTCGCCGAATTTGTTGACGAGCGTCATCGCAATGCGCTGTGCGCCTCCTGAATCGGCGATCAGCCTGCCCAGCATCGCACCGAGTCCGAAGATGAGTGCGATGTGGCCAAGAGTTCCCCCTATTCCTTCTTCAATGGAGCTGACAACCTTATCGAACGGCATCCCGAGTGCCAATGCCACGCCGAACGATATGACCAGCAGGGAAATAAATGTGTTTAATTTTAAGCCCATAATCAAAAATAGTAATGCTAAGATCCCAAGTGCCACGATGATTAACGGCATGGTAATGCCCTCCCCTTCATGTCATGTACTATTTGTGTGTGATTAAGCCCCTCTGATAATCTGCAATTTGTGTATATTGATTTTCTAATGATCTTGATAGATTGATGAAAATCGGCATTAGTTTTCTGTATTCTTTGGCTGAGTCTTCGATCGGCGTATGTCTGTATGTGCTGCCGATCATGTCGGACACGGCGTCGAAAGAATCGATTTTTCCTGTTGCATACAGGCCTAAAATGCAGGCGCCGAGACATGAGCTTTCGTAGCTTTCCGGAACGACAACCTCTGATTCGAAGATATCCGACATCATTTGGCGCCAAACCTCCGACCTTGCAAAGCCTCCTGTCGCCTGAATGCGGGTTACAGGGCCGTCCATGCATTCGGTTAACGCCAGGAACACCGTATACAGGTTGTAAATGACGCCCTCTAATGCCGCGCGTATCATATGCTCTTTCTTATGCGACATGGTCAGGCCGAAAAAGGAGCCGCGGACATCCGGATTCCACAACGGGGCGCGCTCTCCGGCGAGATATGGGTGGAACAGCAGACCATCGGAACCAGGTCTGACACGTTCGGCGATCTTCGTCAGCACGTCATATGGGTCAATGCCCAATCGTGTCGCTGTCTCGATTTCAGAAGAGGCAAACTCGTCTCTGATCCAGCGAAGGACGATGCCTCCATTGTTCACCGGCCCGCCAATGACCCAATGCTTGTCCGTTAAGGCGTAGCAGAAAATTCTCCCTTTTTCATCGGTTTGCGGCTTGTCAATAATCGTCCGGATGGCACCGCTTGTTCCGATGGTGACGGCAATTTCGCCCTTTTTAATGGCGTTGACACCGAGATTGGACAGCACGCCGTCGCTGGCGCCGATGACAAAAGGCGTTTCCGGATCGATGCCCATCTGGATCGCTAATTCCGGGCTGCAGTGCTGAAAGATTTGAGTCGTCGGCACTAGTTTTGATAAGTGATCAGGCGTGATGCCTGCGATGCGCAGTGCCTCTTCGTCCCAATCCAAGCTTTTCAGGTTCATCATGCCTGTCGCTGAGGCCAAGGAGTAATCGATGACATACTCATTGAACAGCTGTTTAAAGATGTACTCCTTGATACCGATATATTTTTTGGCTTTGGAAGCGATTTCTTTTCGTTCATTTGTGATCCATGCAATTTTGCTTAGCGGAGCCATCGGATGGATCGGTGTTCCTGTCCGTTTGTACACCTCATGCCCGTTCAATTCCTCTTTGATCTTATGCGCCCAGCCTTCGCTCCGGTTGTCGGCCCATGTGATGCATGGCGTCAGCGGCCGGTCAGCTTCATCGATTGCGATGACACTGTGCATGGCGCTGCTGAATGAAATGAATGAGATCTGTTTGTCCGGATGCTGTTTTGTAATTCTCGCTGTTGTTTGGATGACTGCCTGAAAAATCTCTTCCGGATTTTGTTCAGCTGTTGAGATGTCCGGTGTATAGAGCGGGTAGCCGATGCTTTCTTTCTGTACCACGTCTCCTTTTTCACTGAACAGCACAGCTTTTGTGCTTGTCGTGCCGATATCAATTCCTAAAATATAACTAGTCATTGCTGCATTCAGCTCCTTTTGCCAGCATTTGTTGTGAGAGCCACAGGTCTTCTACCTTTTCTTGCACATCATCAAAGTTTTGGTGAAGAGACTGAATCATCAGCGCCCTGTCCTTTGTTTTGATGGCCTGAATATAAAGCTCATGGTTATCTAAAATCCTTGTGAAGTCATCATATTTTTCCTTTAACCGTACCCGCATGGACAACAGAATAAAGCTTTCCATGACAGGTTTTAGATTGTTCCAGATCATCTGAAGGTATGAATGATCGATAGCTCTGATAATCGTTTCATGGAACAGTACGTCTTGAAATGAAAATTCATCTGCGTCCTCATATTTGATAGAGACTTTCATCATTTCAAGGATTTTGCTAAGATCTTTAACTAAAGGCTCAATGTCTATTTTGACAAGCCGTTCAAAGACAAATGTTTCTAATAATAATCGCACATCATAAATTTCCGCGATTTCCTTTTCAGTTAACCCAATCACGACCGCTCCCATTCGTTCTAAGCGGATGATTTTTTCGGATGCGAGTATTTTTAACGCTTCGCGAACCGGCGAACGGCTTACTGAAAACTCAGCAGCAATGATATTTTCTGATAAAATGGTACCGCTTTCAATCATGCCTGAAATGATCCGCATTCTCAGCTCGCATGCGACACGAACCCCGGTTGACGCTTTTGAGAGCCATTTTGCGGGATACAACAGGTCCTTGGAGTCTAGCATACAACTCACCTTCCTCACTAAAGGAGTATACTTGTATACAAGTATGATAACGTGAATATTTCATTTATGCAAACACTTTCATTTCTAATTTTTAATAAAATTTTTCCCAGTCATCATGGTATTTATTTCTAAATGGAATATGGTACATTGGAGATAACTAGCGTAAGTGAATCACGTTTTGAAAGAGGCGATTTGGTTGAAAATCATCATTGCACCTGATTCTTTTAAGGAAAGCTTGTCAGCTCTGGAGGCCGCTGACGCGATAGAAAGAGGGTTCAAATCGGTATTTCCTGGCGCCGATTACAGAAAGCTTCCGATGGCAGATGGCGGTGAGGGCACCGTCCAGTCTCTGGTGGATGCCACAAAGGGATGGATCAAAGAGCAGGTTGTCACGGGGCCGCTGGGGGATCCTGTAAAAGCGTTTTTTGGCATGATGGGAGATGGGACAACAGCTGTGATTGAAATGGCTGCCGCCTCAGGGCTTCACCTCGTGCCTGTTGAAAAACGCAATCCGCTCGTCACTACAACAAGGGGAACAGGAGAATTAATCGCAGCGGCAATTGATGCGGGCGCAGAGCGTTTGATCATTGGGATCGGCGGAAGCGCCACGAATGACGGGGGAGCCGGGATGATTCAAGCATTAGGCGGAAGGCTTCTTGATGGCTCGGGCCGTGAGATCGGGCCCGGGGGCGGCTCGTTATCTCAGCTCGCATCAATAGATATAAGCGGGCTTGATTCCAGGTTGCGGACTGTAAAAATCGAAGTCGCCTGCGACGTGGACAATCCGTTAACAGGGCCAAGAGGAGCTTCAGCTGTTTTCGGGCCGCAAAAAGGCGCGACAGACGACATGGTGAGGGCACTGGATCAGCACCTGGCCCATTTTGCGGATGTGGCAGAAGAATCGCTCGGAACAGCCTGCAGAGAAACAGAGGGCGCCGGAGCAGCGGGCGGTCTCGGGTGGAGTCTGATGGCTTTTCTTCATGCTGATCTGAAAAGAGGTATTGATATTGTCCTTGAAGCGGTTGATTTTGAAAATGAAGTTCAGGATGCAGACCTTGTGATTACCGGTGAGGGGCGAATTGACAGCCAGACGATTTACGGAAAAACGCCGATCGGCGTAGCCAAAGCAGCTAAATCATACGATGTACCCGTTATTGGAATTGCAGGTTCAGTGTCACGAGATAGTGATGTTGTCTACAAACACGGAATCGACGCGCTTTTCAGCATCGTTCCTGGAGCTGTTCCTCTTGAAGACGCGTTTGAGCATGCTGCGGAATATATGGAAAGAACGGCTCGGGACGTTGCTGCATCCATCAAATTGGCGAAAACGATGTTTCTGATATAGCCGCGCACACGCCAATGCATAGCCGTCCTCCCTTTGGGGTAAAGACAGTTAACCACACAAAGAAGCATTCATCCCAGAAGGAGGACGCAGACATGACTGTACAAGAAATCAAAGGCAAAAAACTAGTAAAAGGCATTGCGCCGAATGTTGAACCAGAAGCCCTGTTAAATGATAAACGAAAAGTATTTTTGTTTGGATCCCCGAGTTACACAAACATTGGCGACCAAGCGATTGCATATGCGGAAGAGAAATTTATCAAAAATCGTTTTCCATATTATGAATACATTGAGATTATGGATTATGCGACGGATGAGGGCATTGAATTAGTGAAGGAGATTATCTGTGAAGACGATATTGTCTGCTTTACGGGCGGAGGGAACTTAGGAAACCTTTATCTCGATATTGAGGAAGACAGACGAAAGGTCTTCTCGGCGTTTAAGGACTACAAATCGATTTCACTTCCGCAATCTGTGTATTTTGAAGATACAGAGGAAGGAAATAAAGAAAAGAAAAAAACACAGGATGCGTACCATCAAAATCCCAACTTAACGATTGCGGCGCGTGAGACGCAGACGTTGGATATTGTAAAAGAGACCTTCGATTCCAATGTGATCTTTACACCGGATATGGTGCTCTCCTTGGATATTGTGCCAAAAGAAATCGAGCGGGACGGCGTTCTCTTTATTTTAAGAGCGGATAAGGAGAAAGTGACCGACGAAGATTTTATTTCACAGATGATGAAATGGGCAGAAAAAACAACCTATGCGGAGCGTACGGATACGGTGCTGGATACGGTCGACACCATTGATTACGCCGATCGTGAGAAGCATTTTATGGAGATGCTTGACCGCATCGGCTCCAGTAAGTTGGTGATTACCGACCGCCTTCACGCGATGATCTTCTCGATTATCACCAAAACACCTTGTCTCGTCTTTGGAAACAGCTACGGCAAGGCGAAACATTCGTACCGGGATTGGCTCGAAAGCTTAAACTTCATTGAATATACAGATAAGAATGATGTTGAGGAGCTGGAGCGCATGATCGACCGCCTGCTTCAAGCAGAGCCGAATGACGTTGATTTGTCTAAGGATTTTCAGCCGTTGGTTGATTTTTTCGCATCGTAAAAGAGAGAAAGACTGCCCTCCCCCGGGGCAGTCTTTCTTTGTTAAATATGAAACAGCCAGACGACGAGCGGGCCAAAGAATGAGCCAAGCACCGCACAAAGTGTCATGGAAACGGAACTCATGGAGACGGCCAGCTCCCCGTATTCAAAGGCTTTTGAGGTGCCCAGTGCATGGGAGGCGCTGCCTAATGCGATGCCTTGGCCCAATGAACTGCGTATGCGAAGCCATTTTAGGACCAGTGGCCCGAGGATGACGCCTGAAAAGCCCGCAATCATGACAAATACGACAGTCATGGAAGGGACACCGCCAAGTCCCGCGGCAATCTGAATAGCGACAGGGGTTGTGATTGACTTTGGCAGAATGGATAATAAGAGATCATGATCAATCCCGAATGCTTCTGCGAAGATCAGCCCGCTGATCATTCCCATGCATAATCCGACCAGCACGCCGCCGATAATGGGAACACAATGTTTGACAATGATGTGCCATTGTTTATAAAGCGGATAGGCCAGTGCCACGACAGCCGGCCCAAGCAAAGAATTGATCCATTTCCCCCCGATCATATAGCCTTCATAGGAAACATGAAACATTATCAAAACCGCTACAATCAAAATGGTCGTTGTCAGGACGGGGATTAGAAATGGAAGCGGAAACCGCTTATAGAGTTTGACCATCACTAAATAAGCGGCAACTGTTAAAAGAATTATAATGATTGCGATACATGCTTGCTGCATTTCTCTTTCTCCTCACGTTTTTTTGCTTTTTTCTCTAATAGCTGGCTGGCGAATCCGGCCGCAATGATCGTGACGATGGTGCTCAGAACGACTGTAATCAGCAGCATCAAACCATTTAATGAAATGAGAGACGGATATTTCATCACTCCTGTCATTGCCGGGATGAACAACAATGGAAGAAAGGACAATAAAAAACTCGCTCCGTCTTCAATGATGGAGACGGGAACAATTCGGAGGCCTAAGCAGATCAGCAGCAGTACCAATCCGACAATACTTCCTGACACCGGTAATTGAAACAGATGCTGAATGGCTTCCCCGATCATAAAAAATACATATAAAATCAACACTTGCAGAATAATTCGTATGACTTTCACATCAAATGCTGCTCTCCAATTAGAACAGCTTCCTCCTTTCGGTGACTTGCTTTCTGGGATGGTTCTGAGGAATCGCTTTACTTTCTTTTTATATGATTGTACTATACAAGTATAATAATTGATTTAGTCATATAACGACTTGTATTCATTCAGTTAATATACATTTGTATTATACAAGTATATTTGGTGTTGTCAATGCCGGAGATTGGAATGGGGAGCGAGAGCGATTGCAAAAACAAAATCCAGTTGAATTAATAGAATATGAGCTGACGACTTTTATCAGAAGAGCTGTTTATCTGGATCAATCAGAGAAAAGAACAGGGAGTTTGGAGAGAGCTTCGTACTTATTGCTGAGGCAATTGGATGAGTTTGGGCCTGCTCGGGTAAAGGAATTGGCAGAATCGTTCAAGCTCGATATCTCTACTCTTTCAAGACAAGCGGCTGCATTAGAGGCCAAAGAGCTTATCTATCGTTTCTCAGACCCCTCCGATGGCAGAGTCAGCCTGTTTACCATTACAAAGCTTGGAAAACAAACATTAAAAGCCGATCAGCAAAAGCGGCTTGAACGATATGAACAGATGCTGAAAGAGTGGTCAACACAGGAAAAAGAGATGTTCGGCGAGCTGCTGCAGCGTATGAACAAGGCTTTTATCGATTAACAGCTGAAAAACCCATGGTTCGCTGGAACAGCATGGGTTTTTCTCATGGTCAGAGATTATCTGCATCGTTTGGCGGCAGCCCAAGCCACTAGCCCGGCAATAACAGCCGCTGATACAATCGGGCGCTTCGTGGCTTTCGTGTAGTAGCTTCTTGACCGCAGCCATCCTTTATTGGTGCCCCTGTCATGCATGCCATAGCCCGCTTCATAAAGCGCCCTTTCTTCTCGCGGCTTGGACGGTCTATCAGCATGCTGGCTGTGGTACATGATTTTTTCCATCAGTCTGTCGGTCAGACGAGGGAAAAGCGCGCCCAGCATGGCGATGGCTTTGGCCTGTGAGCCGATGTACATGTCGCGCTTCGGGTGTTCGGCCGCAAACAGGATGGCTTCGGCGGCCGCTTCCGGCGGGTAGATCATCGAGCGGTAATGAGCCGGCTGTTTGTCGAGGTAGCTGCGCGCATGCTCGTTGTAAGGCGTGTCAATTCTGCCCGGGTGGATGAGCGTAACCGAGACAGGCGCCTGTTCTTTTTCAAGCTCCATTCGGATGCTTTCCGTCCATCCGTGAAGCGCGAATTTGGCTGATGCATATGTGGATTGAATGACTGTCCCTCTGTCGCCGAACAGGCTTCCTACATTAATGAGAGCGCCCGGCACGCCTCTATTGGTGTAGTGTTTGACGGCTGCTCTCGTTCCGTAGACCGGTCCCCAGAAATTTGTGTCAAACATGCGCTTCATGTCTTCGACAGTGACGTCCATGGCGTGTCCGAAAATCGAGACGGCGGCATTGTTGACCCATGTGTCAAAGCGGCCGAATGTGCTGATCGCGGTTTCGGCGATACGGTTGACATCCTCTTCTTTTCCAACATCCGCTTTCACCCATATGGCGTCGTGCCCTTTTTCCTTTAGTTCATCAACGAGCTCCTTCAGCGCGTCTTCATTTCGTGCTGCTGCTACCACCTTTGCGCCTTTTTCGGCTGCCATTCGTGCAGTGACCAGCCCGATCCCGCTTGAAGCGCCGGTAATGACGATCACTTGATCCTCGAGCTTCTTCAGTGTAAGCTTCGTTTTCATGCAGGAGTTTTGCTGTTCAAGCTGTTCTGTGTTCGTGACTGAATCATCGTTTGTCATTGAGATCCCTCCTAGACGCTGTTTTTGTACATTTACCCCATCCGGGAGGGTCTTACCCCTTTTGACATTCACAGGGTTCTTTTTTATATTATATAAGTCGCTCTACCATACCTAGGAGGGAATGTTTTAATGACTAGCAGAGGAGATTCACGTGAAAAAATCCTTCACACGGCGTCACGTCTGTTCCAGCTGCAAGGATATCACGCGACAGGTTTGAACCAGATTGTAAAAGAAAGCGGTGCTCCAAAAGGATCGCTATATCACTTTTTTCCGAAGGGCAAAGAAGAACTAGCAATTGAAGCGGTTACATATACAGGTAAGATCGTTGAACATGTGATACAGAAAAGCATGGATGAATCCTCTAATCCTGTTGAAGCGATTCAGGGCTTTATTAAAAAAACAGCCAGCCAGTTTGACAATACAGAAAGCATAAAAGGCATTCCAGTCGGTTTGCTGGCGAGTGAGACAGCATTAATCAGTGAGCCGCTGCGAACCGTTTGCATGAAGGTATTTAAAAGCTGGGAAGCGGTGTTTGCCAGAAAATTAATGGAAAACGGATTTGCGGAAGAAGAAGCAAATCAGCTTGGTATGCTGATCAATTCGATGATTGAGGGCGGGATCATGCTTTCGTTAACGAATAAAGACAAAACGCCCCTTCTTCTTATTGCCGAACAAATTCCAGTGCTGGTGAGAAAAAAAGGGTAGCATTTTGTTATCCTTTCTCCTACAATTATATAGAACGGTCTAGTCAGTTTCGAAACACACTATATAGACTGGTCTAAATTGGAGGAAACGATATGAAAACATTATGTACACATTCATTGCCTAAAGAAAAAATGCCTTATTTGCTTCGCAGCGGAGAAGGTGAGCACTATTTGTTCGGCAGACAGGTTGCCACGGTGATGGCGAACGGCAAGAGTACGGGCGATCTGTTTGAGATCGTGCTGCTTACCGGGGGAAAAGGAGATGCCTTTCCGCTTCACGTCCACAAGAACACACATGAAGGGATTCTCGTGCTGGACGGCAAGCTTGAGCTGACGCTTGATGGAGAACGCTATTTATTAGTATCAGGGGATTATGCGAACATTCCGGCCGGAACACCGCACAGCTACCGAATGCAGAGCCACAGAACACGATTGGTGTCTTATACGATGAAGGGAAATGTGGCGCATATGTACTCCGTTATTGGGAATCCGTATGATTACGCAGAACATCCGCCGTACGCGTGTGAAGAGTTGTCAAACGAGCGATTTGCAGAAGCTGCCGCTGTGGCAGACGTCGCATTTTTGGATGAAGAAAAGCCTGCCGGTGCGGCAGCATTAGCGGAGCTTGCAGAGCTTCCGGATGGAGCCGTTCCATACGTGCTTGAATCTGGAGAAGGAGACCGCCTATTGACGGGAGATCAGCTTCACCGCATTGTGGCAGCACAAAAAAATACAGACGGCCAGTTTATCGTCGTAGTATCGGACGGCCCTAAAGGCGATCGGATCGTTGATCACTATCATGAACACCATACAGAAACATTTTATTGCCTGGAAGGGCAAATGACGATGTGGGCAGATGGGCAGGAAATCCAGCTGAACCCGGGAGATTTCCTGCATGTCCCTGCCAATACCGTTCACTCTTATCGTCTGGATTCTCATTATACAAAGATGGTAGGCGTCTTGGTTCCAGGCTTATTTGAACCGTTTTTCCGGACGTTAGGTGATCCGTATGAAGGCCACATCTTCCCAAGTGAGCCTCAGGCTCTGCGCTTTGACCGCGTCCTCCAGAATATTGATGCATTAGATTTAAAAGTGATGAAGCCATAAAGATGACAAGATTGTAAGGTTTCCATGCCTGCCTGACACCTAAATCGATGTTTCTTCGCTCCTTTTTTTCATACCCTGAAGGTACAGAAGAAAGGAGCGTGATGGCTATGGCTTCATTACAGCCAACTTTGGCAAATGAGCGGATCGGTGTGCTTGATGTGCTCAGGGGAATGGCGATTTTCGGCATCTTATTTGTCAATCTGGCACATTTCAGTTATCCGGATATGTATTTGTCTATGCTTGGAAAAGAGAACTTTTTTACAGAAAAGTGGTCTAAAGCAGACTTTGCAGCAGCAAACATTCTGACATTCTTCATCCAAACAAAATGTATATTATTATTTTCCTTTTTATTTGGATTCGGCATGGTTGTCATGATGGAGAGAGCCGTAAGCAAAAGGAAGCGGTTTGTCCCGCTGTATGCGAGAAGGTTAGCGGCGCTTCTCTTGTTTGGAACGGTTCATGCTTTTTTGATTTGGGACGGGGATATTTTAACGGAATATGCCCTGCTCGGATTCGCCCTGCTCTTGTTTCGAAAAGCAAAGCCGAAAACACTGCTGATATGGGCGGTCTCTTTGTATCTTCTGTTTTCCATTCCGTTCATGTTGACAAGCTTTGATCAATCAAACGGGCAGGAATGGGCACAAGCGGTAACACAACAAGCAAAGCAAGCGCTCCATGTGTACGGAAGCGGCAGCTTGAAGGATATTGCGGAACAGCGGATCCATGATCGTCTTGTTTACATGTCCTCGAATGGCATGCTTACGTATAACCCGCTCAACTTCTTCTTTGCATCCATTCCTTATTTCAGCATGTTTTTGCTGGGAGCTGCTGCGGCGAAATCTCGGTACTTGCATGAACCGGAAAAGCATCGCAAAGGATTGAAACGAGTGTGTATGGCCGGGCTTATCATCGGCATCTCCGCCCAGGTGCTGTACACTGTAACAGATAAGCAAATATTCTTGCTGATTGGCGCGCCTTTCCTGATGTTTTTCTATGTCACAACGGTTGTCTATCTTTATCATAAAACAAGAGTGAGAACAGTGCTGGAATCCTTCTCCGCTGTTGGGCGGATGGCATTTACCAATTATCTAATGCAGTCTATCGTGTGTACGTGGATTTTCTATCATTACGGCTTGGGACTGTATGGGAAAGTGTACCCTGCCGCCGGCGTGCTTATTACGATTGCCGTTTGTGCCATTCAAATGGTCTTCAGCCACCTTTGGCTTCGTGTCTTTCGGATGGGGCCGTTTGAGTGGCTGTGGAGAAGCGCTACGTATATGGTATGGCAGCCTATTGTAAAGAAAACAAAAGTCTAGATGCCTATTGGCTCTAGACTTTTTCTATTATTTATACACGACACGTGTTTTGCAAATGATGTCATGCAGGCCTTTTTTCTCTCCAAAGGCGATCATGATAAACCCGATATAAAAGATGATGCCAGATAAGATATAGGCAAAGTAACGGCCAATTGCCTGTCCGACAGAAACCCGTCCGCCTTGTTCATTGACCACTTTTAAGCCCAGAATTTTTTTGCCGAGTGTGCCTTGCATTTTAGAAGCTGTGAGCAGTCCGTAATATAACACACTGATGACGATCATGATCAGCATAGTAGGCAAAAATGCAATCGTCATATAAGTCACCATATACTCCTCTTGGGTCATGTAAGGGTTTGCTGCCACAGCCCCAGCTACAAAAACAGAATTGATCAAAAATAGAATAATATAACTAGGAATAGATACAATAATGCCATCGATAAAATAAGCTAAAAAACGAATCCAAAATCCTGCCGGTTTTTCCATGTATTTTTCTCTCTCCTTTGAATTAATCTGGAATAGTATACTTTGAAAAAAAAGCACATGCAATATGGTATGGTGATAAAATCCTGATATTACAGAAAAATGAGTCTTTTATCCTTTGTTTTTTACTATATAAATATACTAGAAAGAAACACAGCATTTACTTGTGTATTCTGGAATTTATTAATAAATAATGAATTTTCTACACAGCGC
This sequence comes from Bacillus sp. N13C7, assembly GCF_026790065.1. Lineage (GTDB taxonomy): Bacteria > Bacillota > Bacilli > Bacillales > Bacillaceae > Bacillus. Next base: position 45,680 of record NZ_JALAMO010000003.1, read on the forward strand.
TCTTATAATGAAAAGGTTAATATTTCTATCTAAGGAGGAGTTTGATGTCTAGAAAAAACAGCGTGGCGATCATGACAGCCATTTCTGCGTTTCTTTTTTGCGCTGTGATCGTGGCGGCTTCACTTTCGCCGCTGGCCGGAACGGGAGCGGCGGCCAATCAGTTTAATTCAGTTGGCATGTGGTCATCTGTCGGGATGATCCTTGTCTTGTATTTCATTCCTTTTCTCATTTATATGCTCGGAGTAGATGCGATGAGATATGTCATGGCGGTGCTTTGCGGCTTGGGGCTTCTGATCCATTTGTCTTCGGCCGGTTTTAGCTTGATGTTTAGTTTCTTTAGTGACAACCTGCTTTCTGAGGTGATTTTTGTGGTCGGGGTTAGTCTCGCTGCAGCTGCTGTCAATGTCATTTGGTTTGTGGCTGCGTTTCGTTCGGGTGCTGAAAAAAACGTCTGCGCATACTCTTGCAAGTTTTCTAGTTTGTGATGTTTTGTGAAGTAGAATAAAAAATGGGTTAATATGTTATGATGGTCAAGTCATTTCGTATGAAAGCGCTGATGGCTTTTGGGAAATAGTAAAACAGGCTGACGAGGTTAACTCGGCAGCCTGTTTTTTGATCAATCAAGATATTTATTTTTATAGACAACCTTTGTCCCGCAAATATAATCGTGTAATGCCAGTTTAGAGGGGAAAGCTGCCATAATGTAACCGATATACAAAATTCCTGATGGTATGTAAGCGAAAAAACGGCCAAAGCTGTGCCAAAATGAAATTCGCTCGCCATATTGATTGACAACGATGATACCCATGAGTTTTTTGCCTAGTGTTGCTTGCATTTTTGAAGAAGTCAGCAAGCTATAATAAAGAATGCCGAAGATATATATGATGGCGATAACAGGGATCGTCCCGAATATCAGGATATAAAATTTGTATTGACCTTCTGTCATATAGGAGCTTCCTGCATCAATGAGAGGCAGGACAATTAAGGTGTTAATTTGGATCATAATAAAAGCAAAAAAATAAATAATTAAATCATCAATAATAGAGGCAACTGCCCGAATCCAAAATCCAGCTGGCTTTTCCATGTATAATATTCTCTCCTTTGAAGTTTTCTGGGATATTATACGTTAGAGGCTGTGCGGTTTCAATGAGATAGACTAGAGGAATTTGGTCTCGTAACGAAAATGGTATTTTATCACTATTTATTTCTTTATTTTACCTTTTTATCTATAGGTGAATAGAATGATAAAAAAAGAACCTGCAAGGTGATGCAGATTCTCTTCACTACAATTATTTAGCGGCCTGAATAAATACACCCTTCTCATGAGAAAACTCTTTAAATCCGTAAACCCCATGATAGGAGCCGATTCCGCTTGTGTTGACGCCGCCGAATGGCAGGTTGACGTCACTGAAATGGACAACAACATCATTGATGGCTGCGTTGCCTGATGTCGTATGCTGAAGGATGTTATCGATCAGATCTTGGTTGTCGCTGAATACGTAAAGCGCGAGCGGTTTATCGCGACCATTTACGTAATCGATGACCTCGTCGATATCCTCATAGTTCATCATCGGCAAGATCGGTGCGAAAATTTCCTCCTGCATGATTTTCATGTCAGGTGTGACATTTTTCAAAACGGTTGGCGAGATCGTGCGGTCACTGGCATCAAAAACGCCTCCGAATACAACTTCCGCCCCTTTTTCGATGGCGTCGTCGAACAGGTCTTTGACGCGGTTAAAGTTGCGGTCATTGACGATCTGCGTAAATTTGCTGCGGTCTGGATTGTGATCATCCTCCATAAATCCAGCATTGACGACTGTTTGTAAAATCCCTGCGAACCTGTCCTGCACGTCTTTTTTAATGAACAGATAATCGGGTGCAATGCAGGTTTGGCCGGCGTTTACAAATTTGCCGACGGCGATCTTTTTCGCTGCGTCCATGAGATCGTATTCACTGTCAATGATCGTCGGGCTCTTGCCGCCAAGCTCAAGTGTAACAGATGCTAGGTGTTTGGCAGCGGCTGTCATGACGATTTTTCCGACATTTGTGCTTCCGGTGAAGAAAATGTGGTCGAACGGCTGATCAAGAAGCTCGGTTGCCACCTCAACCTCTCCTTCAAAAATCGCAACCTCTTTTTCATCAAAAGCATCTCGAATCACTTTTGCGGCAATGTTGCTCGTGTTCATTGTAAAATCGGACAGCTTCACAATCGCGCTGTTTCCGGCTGCGAGAGAAGCGGCAAGCGGCGCCATCGTCAGCATAAACGGATAGTTCCACGGACCGAGGATGAGCGTCATCCCTTTAGGCTCGTACATGAGGATCCCGTTTGCGTCTGGGCTTAACGATGAACCGACTTCTTTAGGCGCCATCCATTGTTCCAGATTGTTCATATTATCTCTAATCGCTTTTTTTGTTCCTTCGATTTCCGCTTTTTTGACTTCGTGATATGGTTTGCGGACGTCTTTGCGGATCGCTTCGATGATTTCTTCTTCATGGGCGATCACGGAATCTAAAAAGCGCTGAAGCTTCTCTCTGCGCTGTTCCGCTGTTGAAGCGCGCAATGCTTTTTGCTGTTTTTTCTGAAGCTGAAAAACGCGCTGAATGTCGTCCTTTACTTGCTGTTCCATTGTAAATCCCCCTCATTTGATTTCTTCTTATCTCGGACCTATTATAAAGTGGTACCTTTTCTGTAAGAAAGACAACGGTGAACCATCTATACGTTACCGTACATATATTGACCATCTGTCTAATGATTGGAGGTATCTTTTGTGCCGGAATCTGCCGAAGCTCAAGTGAAACAGGCGCTGCTGGCTTTATTGGAAGAAAGAGATATTCAACACATCACAATGAAAGAAATCGCTGAGAAGGCCAAAGTGAGCCGCGGGACGCTTTACCTTTATTATGAGGATAAGTTTTCAATCATTGAGGATGTGATCGAAGATATGAAGGAAGGCTTGGGCAAAGCGCTTTTTGATGCCTTCAGTCATATGGATACCCTCCATTTGAACAAAAAACGGCAAACGGTGCATCCGACGCTGTCCTTTGTTCATGAGCATCGTTCCTTTTTTTCTGTGATGATGAACAGAGGACATTTTCATCGTTTTTTTAAGGATGTGTTTCAGCAGGATGTGCTGCTGGCTCCGATCCATGTGAATTTAACGCCGATCGAACGGGACATTTATGGACATTATCGGGCCTTGTACACGTACGCGATTATCCTGTATTGGCTGAATGAGGATGCGGCCGCGTCTCCCGAAGCCATCAGCCAGAAGGTCTGGGAGCTTGTTTCTCAAAAGCGGTTTTATTGGCTGTTTGGAAAAGCTGTGCCAGGAGAGCGAGAGAAGGAGAAGCAAATCGACAGGCGGGTGGTTCGGACGAGAGAGGCGCTGCAGAAGGCTTTGCTGGACGTCTTGGAGGAGAAAAAAGACTACACGGCCATCACGATTTCTGACATTACCCGGAAAAGCAATATCCGCCGCGCAACCTTTTATGATCACTATGCCAGTAAAGAGGAACTGCTGCAAACCATGATTCAGCAGTCGTGTGCAGAGATCATTGAACACCTGACGATTGCATCCAATCCGAATGAGCTTTCCTTAGAGGAAGCAGAGACAGCGCTCACCAGTCTGCTTTCTGCTTTATCGGTACGCATGCCCATTGTCCATTTTCTCAATCGGGAGTGGGGTGTTCCTCATGTGATACCCGGGATGATCAAAGCGCTGGAGTCGTTTTATCTGGAACAGCAGACTGATATTCCAGCGGAGAAAAAGCTTTATGCCTACTATGTATCCGCAATGATTATCGGTCTGATTTTGTATTGGCTGGATGAAGGAAAGACACATGAGCCAGAAGTGCTGGCGAGGGAGTTTTTGCAGTTTTTGGATGTGAAGAAATATAAGGTTGTATTGCTTTGAAAGACAAAAAGAGAGGGAAATCCCCTCTCTTATTTCGTTTCTTCCTTCCATTTCTCATCAATCAGCATCTTCCCAGGCCATGTGTACGCCATGATGCCGCCGTCTGCGGTGATGTCTTCTCCTGTGACGTATGAGCTGTCGTCTGATGCGAGGAACAGTGCCACTGTTGCCATTTCTTTGGGCTGGCCAAGACGTCCGAGCGGCGTGATCCATTTGTTGGCTTCGCGGAATTGTTCGCCCATTTCCTGTTCTTTTGTGCCTGCCAGTTTATCAATCAGCGGTGTTTCGATCGTGCCCGGCGAGATAGAATTGACGCGGATGCCGTTTCGAGCGTAATCAATCGCCATCGCTCTTGTCAGGTTCGTGATCCCGCCTTTTGCAGCATTGTAGCCGGAACGGTCGAGATCCGCGGCCCGGCCTGACATGGAGGACGTATTGATGATGGAGCCTCCGTTTTCGAGCATAAGCGGAATCAGATATTTACTGCACAGGAACGTGCCGCGCAGGTCGACGGCGATAATGCGGTCAAACAGCTCAACGGGATATTCATGCAGCTTTCCGCCTTCCTGATCGACGCCGGCGTTGTTAAATAGAATATCAATCGTGCCGCAGGCGTCTTTAATGTGATCAGCAAATGCTTTCACACTGTTTTCATCAGATACATCGAGAGGAAAGGCGTCCGCCTCTCCTCCGTTTTTTCTGATTGCTTCAACGGTTTCTTTCATTTGGCCTTCATTGATGTCTCCGATCATCACACGTGCGCCTTCATTGGCAAAAACCTTTGCCGTCGCTTGTCCAATGCCTGTCGCGGCGCCTGTAATGACTGCGGTTTTATTTTCAAGTCTTCCCATGACACGAGTCCTCCTTTTTCTATTTGTCTTCCCGCTATGTGCAGTGATAAACATGTGAGAAAAGAAATGCCAACATATGTTAAGATGGACTGGAAATTGTTGGGTGGTTTGTGTGTATTGAAGGTACAGCATAAGAAGGAGCTCACGTTTTATTGCTTCGTCACAATTCCGTCCGCATTTGTTGTGCTGACTGTCATCTCTTTTATCTTGCAGGAGATTACGTTTCCAATTACAGCAAGCGCGTTTCTAAATGCTTCATGGCATAATCTATTATTTCTAATCCCGTTCGGTTTGTTTTTCTACCCGGTGCATATATGGATGAAGCGGGAGTTTGGCCGCTGGAATGATACAGAAAAAAAGAGAGGATGATGAAGCCTCTCTTTTTTATCAGGAGCGACAGAGAAAAAAGAGTGAAAATTCACCCAGCTAATGGTAAATTTACATATATATGCATCCATCAATCTAATTGACAATTGTCACTGTATGTGATAAATAGATGCTGAAAAGGGTTTACATAACGTTAAAGGAGCGATCTAGAGTGGCGAAAAAAGAGTTTAAAGCAGAGTCCAAACGACTGCTGGATATGATGATTAACTCCATTTATACCCAAAAAGAAATTTTCCTGCGCGAGTTAATCTCCAATTCGAGTGATGCGATTGACAAAATCTATTACAAAGCGCTGACGGACGATGCGCTTACCTTTGATAAAGACAGCTACTATATAAAGGTCGCAGCTGACAAAGATGCGAGAACATTAACCATCTCTGATACGGGGATCGGAATGACAAAGGACGAGCTTGAGCAGCATCTTGGAACAATTGCAAAAAGCGGTTCCCTCGCGTTTAAAAAAGAGAACGAGCTGAAAGACGGACACGATATCATCGGCCAATTCGGTGTCGGTTTTTACGCGGCATTTATGGTTGCCGATGTCGTGACGGTCATCAGTAAGGCGCTCGGCAGCGAAGAGGCGTATAAATGGGAGTCTGCGGGTGCCGACGGCTACACGATTGAGCCGTGTGAAAAGGATTCTGTCGGTACAGACATTATCCTGAAAATCAAAGAGAACACAGAAGATGACAGCTATGACGAGTTTTTAGAAGAATATCGTTTAAAAGCGATCATCAAGAAGTACTCCGACTTCATTCGCTACCCGATCAAAATGGATACAACCATTAATAAGCCGAAGGAAGGCAGCGAGAATGAATTTGAAGAGGTGCAGGAGGAACAGACGGTCAACAGCATGGTGCCGATCTGGAGAAAAAACAAAAGCGAGCTGACAGATGAGGACTACGAAAAGTTCTATGCTGAAAAGCATTATGGATTTGATAAACCGCTGACACATGTTCATATCAGTGTAGATGGAGCCGTGCGTTACAACGCGATTCTATTCATCCCTGAAAACATGCCGTTTGACTATTATTCCAAGGAATACGAGAAAGGCTTGGAGCTGTATTCCAATGGCGTATTGATCATGAACAAATGCGCGGATCTGCTTCCGGACCACTTCAGCTTTGTGAAGGGTATGGTCGATTCTGAGGATCTGTCATTGAACATTTCCAGAGAAATGCTGCAGCATGACCGCCAGCTGAAGCTGATCGCGAAAAACATCAGCAAGAAAATCAAAAGTGAGCTGCAAAGCCTGCTGAAAAAAGACCGCGAGAAATACGAGACGTTCTACAAGTCGTTCGGCAGACAGCTGAAATTCGGCGTGTACAATGACTTTGGCGCGAATAAGGATCAATTGAAGGATCTCTTATTATTCTACTCTTCGAAAGAGAAAAAACTGGTCAGCTTAGACGAGTACGTGTCCAGAATGCCTGAGGAACAGAAATACATTTATTACGCGACCGGTGATTCATACGATCGCATTGAGAAACTGCCGCAAACAGAAATGGTCGCGGACAAAGGCTACGAAATTCTCTACTTTACTGAGGACATTGATGAGTTTGCGATTAAAATGCTGGCGTCTTATCAGGAAAAAGAGTTCAAATCCGTTTCAAGCGGAGACCTTGGCATAGACACGGATGAGGACCAAAAGCAGTCTGAGGAAGAGGAAAGCAAGTACAAGGATCTGTTTGAGGAAATGAAAAACATTCTGTCAGACAAAGTGAAAAACGTCAGAATCTCAAAACGGCTCAAATCACATCCGGTCTGCCTTGCCGCTGACGGCGAAGTGACAATCGAGATGGAAAAAATCCTAAACGCTATGCCGGACAGCCAAAATGTGAAGGCGGATAAAGTGCTGGAAATCAACCCGAATCACGAGGTGTTCCAAACACTGAAAGACGCATTTGAACAAGATAAAGAGAAGCTGAGCCTGTACACAAACCTTCTGTACAATCAGGCGCTACTCATCGAAGGCCTGCCGATTCAGGACCCTGTGGAATTTACGAACAATATTTGCAAGGTTATGGTGTAAACAGAGAAAGGAATCGTCCCGTGAGACGATTCCTTTTTTTATAATGTACGCTCATTCAGCACTTGGCTTTGGCTGCTTTTCTTCCTTTTAAACCGTTTTTTCAGGCTTGCTTCAATTTCCTCCAAGCTTTTCCCTTTGGTTTCCGGAACCATGTAGAGGGCGAAGAAAAAGGAGAGAAGACAAATGACTGAGAAAATCATAAAGACCCATGCGATGCCCATTGCGCTCAGCATCAGCGGGAAGACGAGCGACACAATCAGGTTGGCTGCCGATAGCACCAAAGTGGTGAATCCTGTCGCGGCTCCTCGCGCTTTGGACGGGAAGAGCTCAGGCATAAGCACCCAAACAACCGGACCCCATGTCGCCTGGTAAAATACGATATAGACGCCGAGAAAAACAACAGTCATCCACGCCGTTGATGCTGAGAGTCCCAGTGTCAGAAGCACTCCTGATAATGCGGCCAGACTCAGTGTGATGCCGACACTTCCCCAGATGAGAAGCTTTTTGCGGCCGACACGGTCAATTAAGATCATGGCGGTGATACACATGATGACGTTGAGGACGCCGATCCCCATTGTGCCGAGCGCAGAAGCTGACGTACCAAGGCCTGCCTTTGTAAAAATGGTCGGCGCGTAGTAGATCACCGTGTTAATGCCGACAGCCTGCTGGAATATGGCAAGGCCGATCCCAATCAGAAGCATGGGGCGAATCCATTTGGCCTTTAACACGCCGAGTGTCGTTTCTTTTTTCTCTGCTTCCCCTTCCTTCATCTCGGCCAATTCCATTTCAATATCTTTGGGATCATGAGTGATGTTCATAATTCGTTTCGCTTCTTCTTCGCGGCCGCGCTTCACGAGCCATCTTGGCGATTCGGGCATAAACGCGATGCCGATTAATAAAAGCACGGCAGGCACCGCGGCAAGGCCGACCATCCAGCGCCACGCTTCAAACGGTGTGAACAGATAGTTTACGATATAAGCGAGCAAAATCCCGGTAACAATCATTAAGTTGTTCATTGTGCCAAGTGTACCGCGGATTTTCGTCGGTGCCATTTCTGACAGGTACACGGGCACGAGGGCCGTTGAACCTCCGACGGCCAACCCGAGAATCACCCGAGATGCAATCAGCATGCCGATCGTTTGAGAAAACGCGCAAGCAAGCGCGCCGACAATAAATATGATAGAAAGAACAAATACAACTTTTCTCCTGCCCCAGCGATCAGAGCACGTGCCGCTTAACGCTGATCCGAAAATCGCGCCCAGGAGCAGCATGCTGACAACCAATCCTTCTGTCAATGTTGTTAAAGGAATATCGTTGTTGATAAACAGCAGGGCTCCGGAGATAACCCCCGTATCGTAGCCATAAAGCAGCCCCCCTAAGGCGCCGAAAAAGTAGATCATATATTTCCTTATGTTTGTCTTCACAAATGTTCCCCCTCAGTTGTTGAGCCAATGAGTTTCTAAGATGTTTAATAAAGTTAATAGATTAGTACCCATTTCCTATCTCATTTGAAACATTTGTTTTAAAAAAAGAAAACATGAAAGCCAAAACAAAGGGGATATGAAATAACCCCGAGAAAACATCAAAAAAACCTTACTCACCCGCAGTAAGGTTTTGATGAGGACATTCTATTCTTCACCCTCGTTGACAAAAACCAAGGCGGAGAAGCCTTTTTTCTTATCAAATTGCAATTCAACGACGGTAACGTCTGGATTAAAGTTGTGGTATTCCTCTAAGAACTGAATAATGCCTTCTGAAATGTCATCGGACACAAGCTGCTTGTGGTGCGGGCCACATTTGGCTTCAGCGAAGAATCCTGTACGCTTGTTGTAAGACAGCTCTTTTACTTCAACGTCCTCAGGGTATATATCTTCTTCATTAGAAACATACACACAAATCCCGTCTACAATTTCCTGCTCATTTAATACTAATTTCATGATCTAAAAGCTCCTTCTGTACGTCTTCGGTGTTTTAAATGCGCGAATCAGTGCGATGACAATGAGTAAAATAATGATCAAAGCGATGATATCAACGATCCAGGCAATGGGCGAAGCGCCATAAGAAACATAGCCTGGGCCCCCGACTGGATGATAGGTGTAACCCCAAGGGTGCATCATGCTGATCATGAACATGCCCATAGTGAATCCGCTATAATAGCCAAACCATCCTGATGGCGAAAATCCTGCATTGTAGTAGTGATTCACTGAAACATAACGTCCGCCGACATAAGCTTTAGACGTTTTTCCGCTGTATGTCTTTCCGCTTACTTTGGATGTGGCACCGGAAAACGTGCCTGACGATTTTTTAGAGCTTGATGAGCTTGTCTTAGCGGAAGATTTCTTTTTCAGCGAAATCGAAGATGATGAATCGTCAGATGTCTTGGATTTTTTGCTAGAAGAGCTTGATCCTGAGCTGTAGCTTGATTTCGGGCTGGATTTATAGCTTCCGCTGTATGACGAGCTGGAACTTCGGCTGCTGTAGCTGGATGACGAGCGGCCGCTAAAACTTTTTGCATCAGAAATCGTTGATGGCAGCAGTACACCTAAAGCAACGATTACTGCAACTAGGGCTTTTACATAGTTAAGTTTCATTCTGTTTCCTCCATAGGCCGCCGAAACGGCCCGTTAATCTGTTTTAATCGTGATTCGTATGCTTCTTCTATTGTTGGGTTGATTCTAGCGTTTTATCAATCTTACATATCATGTTAGTTTTTTGATCACTTTCTTTCTGAGATAAACTACCTTTATTTTATCGGATTCTTGGCGCTTTTTGTAAGTTTTTGCATCAAAATCAACCTAATTGATAGGCAAATAAAAACAGCCTTCCCAATGGGGAAGGCTGTTTTCTTCTTATGCGAACAGCTTATCAATAAACGAAATATCCTCTTGAGAAAGCGTCACGTCGGCTGTTTTGATGTTATCAATCAGCTGATCGGCACGTTTTGCGCCAGGGATTAAAATATCAATTTCCGGTCTTGCCAAATACCAAGCCAATACGATGTGAGGGATGTCCACGTTATGCTTTTCAGCAAGCGGCGCCAGTTTGTTGACCTTTCTGATATTCTCTTTGAAACGCTCGCCCTTGAAGTGTTCCTGTTCGTTTCGCAGGTCGCCTTCAGGGAACGTTGTATCTTCTGTATACTTTCCTGCCAATAATCCTGATACGAGCGGGAAGTATGGAATAAATGAAATGTTATGCTCCTTCGTATACGGGAAGAATGTCTTTTCCGCTTCACGGTTTAACAGGTTGTATTCGCCTTGCAATACATCTACCAGACCATCTCTGTTTGCTTCTTTCAATTGCTCTAAAGAGAAGTTGGATACACCGATGGAGCGGATTTTTCCGGCCTTCTTCATCTCATTCAGCGCGTTAACGGCTTCATCCTTTGGCGTCTGTTCATCCGGGAAGTGGATGTAGAACAAATCGATATAATCCGTATTCAAACGCTTCAGGCTTTCATCAACAGATTTTTTAAGAAATTCTGGTGAATTATCAAAGACAAAGTCATTGCCTTGTTTTCTGTGCGCGGCTTTTGTGGCGATGACAACATCGTCACGGTTGAATTCGCGCAGCACCTCGCCAATTAGTTCTTCGGAACGGCCGACCCCGTAAATGTAAGCGGTATCTAACATCGTCACGCCATGACGGATCGCCTCGCGAACCAATTCTTTTCCGGTTTCTTCATTCAGGTTCGGGTAGAGGTTATGTCCTCCGACAGCATTTGTTCCTAATCCGATAGGGAATACCTGCAAGTCTGATTTTCCGAGCTTCGCTTTTTTCATGATCTGCCTCCTAGCATAAAATGGATGAAAGACTCTCAACACTATTGTAAACGTTAAGCCAGATGAATGCCGATTTGGTGCTCATTGCAGTACTGCGTGTACTCGTCATCTAATGGCTGAGAGGTCACAATGCAATGCAGCCTGTCAAACGGCGCATACGTTAAAAGCGTTGATTTTCCGAATTTTGAATGGTCAGCCAATAGATACACTTCTTTTGCTTTTTCCGAAATCCTCTTTTTAATTTCGTACTCAAGCAGGTCCGAATTGGTCAATCCGTGTGTCAGTGTGGTTCCGGTAGCGGACATAAAGGCTTTGTTGATATTGTACTTATCAAGCATAGCCGGATCATCCATGCCGACAAACGAGCGGGTTTTTCTCTTATAGTTGTTTCCGATCATGATTAAGTTGATATTCTTCAAAGCAGATGCCGCATTGATAATGTCTAAACTGTTGGTTAAGATGGTGACATTTTTGGCCGGATCAAGCGTATCAAGAATAGACTTTGTTGTCGTTCCTGAATCAATGAAGATTAAATCGTGATCTTCAATAAAACGGGAAGCATAATGGGCAATTTTTGTTTTTTCGTCTTGGTGCTGAATGGTGCGATTTTCAAAAGGAACTAATGCGGTTTTTTCAACAGATGTTACGCCGCCGTATACTTTTTCTATCGCACCCTTTTCTGTTAGCTTGTTGATATCACGTCTGACTGTGTTTTTAGAGACATTGAACACCTGGCAAAGCTCATCTAAGGAAACAGTGCCATGCGATAAAATGTACTCCTCCATTTCCTGAATCCGCATCAGTTTCATATTAAAAAACTCCTTCTTGAATCTTTACGTAACATAAATATATAATAAAAACCAAAAGTTGATCAATAGTTGATTAAAAAATGATAACATTGGTATACATCTTTTGCAAGATTCGACGGACTTCTCGTTACTCTCTTCATTCGTTAGAAGATTAATATAATAAAAATAATGAAAAAATTTAGTGATTATGATTGACTTATGGGTATTGTGCGATTAGAATATAACCAAGAAATGACCAAAAAGTAACCTGATGTGCATGAAATGGTTGCTTGTATCTAACATATGCATCCGCCATTTATTTTTTTGGTTTTTTTGAAAGCGTTTAATTATTGGCTTGCTGAAAAGTGGATATTGATATGAATCTATCCTGAACCATCCATACAAGTGTATGTGTTTACTAATGAAGGAGGCAATAAGAATGGCAGAAATCAGAAAATTAAAAAACTACATCAACGGTGAATGGGTTGAAAGCAAAACAGATCAATATGAAGACGTTGTGAATCCAGCGACGAAAGAAGTACTGTGCCAAGTGCCGATTTCAACAAAAGAGGATATCGATTACGCAGCGCAAACAGCGGCTGAGGCATTTAAAACATGGTCAAAAGTGGCGGTTCCGCGCCGCGCCAGAATTCTGTTTAACTTCCAGCAGCTGCTGTCTCAGCATAGAGAAGAACTTGCTCATCTGATTACCATTGAAAACGGAAAAAACACAAAAGAAGCGCTTGGAGAAGTGGGACGCGGAATTGAAAACGTGGAGTTCGCGGCTGGAGCACCTTCTCTGATGATGGGTGACTCACTTGCTTCCATCGCAACGGACGTTGAAGCGGCGAACTACCGTTACCCAATCGGAGTTGTAGGCGGAATCGCGCCATTCAACTTCCCGATGATGGTTCCTTGCTGGATGTTCCCGATGGCGATCGCGCTCGGCAACACATTTATTTTAAAGCCATCTGAGCGGACACCGCTGTTAACAGAGAAATTGGTTGAGCTTTTTGAAAAAGCGGGCCTTCCGAAAGGGGTATTCAACGTCGTATACGGTGCGCATGACGTTGTGAACGGCATTCTGGAGCATCCTGAAATTAAAGCGATTTCATTTGTAGGATCCAAGCCGGTCGGCGAATATGTCTACAAAAAAGGAAGCGAAAATTTAAAACGTGTTCAATCTCTGACTGGCGCGAAAAACCATACGATTGTCCTGAACGATGCGCATCTCGAAGACACGGTCACAAACATCATCGGAGCAGCCTTCGGTTCTGCCGGTGAACGCTGCATGGCTTGTGCGGTTGTAACGGTTGAAGAAGGAATCGCTGATGAGTTTATGGCAAAGCTGCAGGAAAAAGTGGCTGACATTAAAATCGGTAACGGCCTTGATGACGGCGTGTTCTTAGGACCGGTGATTCGCGAAGACAACAAGAAGCGCACGCTCAGCTATATCGAAAAAGGCCTGGAAGAAGGCGCAAGACTCGTATGTGACGGACGTGAAAATGTGTCTGACGACGGCTACTTTGTCGGCCCGACGATCTTTGACAATGTCACGACAGAGATGACGATCTGGAAAGATGAAATTTTTGCTCCGGTCTTATCTGTCATCCGTGTGAAAAACCTGAAAGAAGCGATTGAGATTGCCAATAAGTCTGAGTTTGCGAACGGTGCCTGCTTGTTCACATCCAACTCAAACGCAATCCGCTACTTCCGTGAAAACATTGATGCGGGAATGCTCGGCATCAACCTGGGTGTGCCGGCTCCAATGGCGTTCTTCCCATTCTCAGGCTGGAAGTCTTCATTCTTCGGAACGCTGCATGCGAACGGAAAAGACAGCGTCGACTTCTATACGCGTAAAAAAGTGGTTACAGCAAGATATCCGGCACCTGATTTCAACTAAACGACGAACAGCCGAACGGCGTCTATGTGCGCTGTTCGGACTCATTCTACCAATAGAAAGAGGAGGGCTTCACTATGAGTGATTTGTTGCGTAAGCCGCAGTCGAATGAAGTGTCTAATGGGGTCAAACTGGTGCACGAAGTAACGACATCCAACTCTGATCTCACTTATGTAGAGTTTAAAGTGTTAGATCTCGCTTCCGGTTCCAGCTATGCAGAAGAATTGAAAAAACAAGAAATCTGTATCGTGGCGGTAACGGGGAAGATTACAGTGACCGATCATGAGTCGACTTTTGAGAATATCGGCACGCGTGAAAGCGTATTTGAACGAAAACCAACGGACAGTGTCTATATGTCAAATGACCGTTCCTTTGAGATTACAGCGGTCAGCGACGCTAGGGTTGCGCTTTGCTATTCTCCATCGGAAAAACAGCTGCCGACAAAGCTGATCAAAGCGGAGGACAACGGAATTGAGCATCGCGGGAAGTTTTCAAACAAACGTACTGTTCATAACATTCTTCCGGATTCAGACCCTTCAGCTAACAGCCTATTAGTAGTTGAAGTCTATACAGACAGCGGCAACTGGTCCAGCTACCCGCCTCATAAACATGATCAAGACAACTTGCCGGAGGAATCTTTCTTGGAAGAAACGTACTACCATGAGTTAGACCCGGGACAGGGCTTTGTGTTTCAGCGCGTATACACAGATGACCGCTCCATTGACGAGACGATGACTGTAGAAAATGAAAACGTTGTCATCGTTCCTGCGGGATACCACCCGGTAGGCGTGCCGGACGGATACACATCCTACTATTTAAATGTCATGGCAGGGCCGACGCGGAAATGGAAGTTTCATAATGACCCGGCGCATGAGTGGATTTTAGAACGCTAAACAAGTGAGGAGTGGCTGTTTACGATGAAGTATACATTCAATGAAGAGAAGGAATTTGATATTGTTGCCATCGGCCGGGCATGTATTGACCTGAACGCAGTTGAATACAACCGCCCAATGGAAGAAACGATGACATTTTCCAAATACGTCGGCGGTTCACCTGCGAATATCGCGATCGGCAGCGCGAAGCTTGGCTTAAAAGCAGGCTTCATCGGCAAAATTCCAGATGACCAGCATGGAAGATTCATAGAGTCCTATATGAGAAATACAGGTGTTGATACTACACAGATGGTTGTTGATCAAGATGGCCACAAAGCAGGCCTCGCATTTACCGAAATCCTCAGTCCCGAAGAATGCAGCATCTTAATGTATCGAGATAATGTGGCGGATCTTTATCTTGAGCCTTCAGAGGTAAGCGAGGACTATATCGCCAATGCAAAAATGCTGCTTGTCTCCGGGACAGCGCTCGCCAAAAGCCCGTCACGGGAAGCGGTGTTAAAAGCTGTTCAATACGCGAAAAAGCATCAGGTCAAAGTGGTGTTCGAACTGGATTACCGCCCGTATACGTGGCAGTCAGCGGATGAAACAGCCGTTTACTACTCTTTGGTTGCCGAGCAGTCGGATATCGTCATCGGCACACGCGATGAATTTGATGTGATGGAAAACCGCCCAGGCGGAAGCAATGAAGAATCCGTCAATCATTTATTTGGCCATTCAGCCGATCTTGTTGTCATCAAGCACGGAGTTGAAGGCTCTTACGCATACAGCAAATCCGGCGAGGTATTCCGCGCCCAAGCGTACAAGACAAAAGTGCTGAAAACCTTTGGAGCCGGCGACTCCTATGCGTCTGCCTTTATCTATGGCCTTGTCAGCGGAAAAGACATCGAAACGGCATTGAAATACGGCAGCGCTTCAGCCTCCATTGTGGTGAGCAAGCACAGTTCGTCAGAAGCGATGCCGACTGCGGATGAAATCGTACAGCTTATTGAAGCACAGTCATAATTGAAAAAGATCGAGTAAAGGTGGGATCGTTTGTGGGGAAGAAAATTCGCTTAACAACAGCACAGGCGCTGATTAAGTTCTTAAACCAGCAGTACATCCATGTAGATGGAAAGGAAGAGCCTTTCGTTGAAGGGATTTTCACGATTTTCGGCCATGGAAACGTACTAGGGATCGGGCAGGCGCTTGAGCAGGATGCTGGCCATTTGAAAGTCTTTCAAGGGAAAAATGAACAAGGAATGGCGCATGCCGCAATGGCGTACAGCAAGCAAATGCTGAGAAGAAAAATATATGCGGTCTCTACATCCGTCGGACCGGGAGCGGCCAACTTAGTGGCGGCAGCCGGCACTGCATTGGCAAACAATATCCCGGTTCTCTTGATTCCGGCAGATACATTTGCGACAAGACAGCCAGACCCTGTACTGCAGCAAATGGAGCAAGAATACAGTGCGGCGATTACGACAAACGATGCATTGAAGCCTGTATCGAGATACTGGGACCGCATTACGCGCCCTGAGCAGCTCATGAGCAGTTTGCTGCGCGCGTTTGAAGTCATGACTGATCCGGCAAAGGCTGGCCCGGCAACGATTTGCATTTCTCAGGATGTAGAAGGAGAGGCATACGACTTTGATGAAAGTTTCTTCGTCAAACGGGTTCATTATATTGATCGCATGCAGCCGAGTGAGCGTGAGCTTCAAGGTGCGGCGGAGCTGATCAGAGCCAGCAAAAAACCTGTGATCCTCGTCGGCGGAGGCGCGAAATATTCCGGTGCACGCGATGAATTGGTTGCCATTTCTGAAGCGTATCACATTCCGTTAGTTGAAACGCAGGCAGGAAAGTCGACCGTTGAAGCGGATTTTGCCAACAATCTCGGCGGAATGGGCATCACAGGTACACTTGCGGCAAATAAAGCGGCCCGTCAAGCCGATTTGATTATCGGTATCGGCACAAGATATACGGATTTTGCGACATCCTCTAAGACCGCTTTTGATTTTGATAAAGCGAAGTTTCTGAACATCAATGTCAGCCGAATGCAGGCGTATAAACTCGACGCGTTCCAAGTGGTAGCAGATGCGAAAGTGACGCTTGGCAAACTGCACGGCTTGCTTGAAGGCTATAAGAGCGAATTCGGCTCAACGATTAAGGAGCTGAAGGACGAATGGCTCGCCGAACGCGAACGCCTCAGCAAAGTGACGTTTAAACGGAAAGACTTTGATCCGGAAATCAAACATCATTTTTCTCAAGAGGTTCTAAATGAATACGCTGACGCGTTGAATACAGAGCTTCCGCAGACAACGGCATTGCTGACAATCAACGAGACAATTCCTGAAGACAGCGTCATCATCTGTTCAGCAGGCTCCCTTCCAGGAGATTTGCAGCGTCTATGGCATTCTAATGTTCCGAATACGTATCACCTGGAATACGGGTATTCCTGCATGGGCTATGAAGTGTCCGGCACACTGGGGCTTAAATTGGCCCACCCTGACAGAGAAGTGTATTCCATTGTCGGAGACGGCAGCTTTTTGATGCTTCACTCCGAACTGATTACGGCTATTCAATACAACAAGAAAATCAATGTGCTGCTCTTTGACAACTCTGGCTTTGGATGTATCAACAACCTGCAAATGGATCACGGCAGCGGCAGCTACTACTGTGAATTCCGCACAGATGACAACCAGATTTTAAATGTCGATTATGCGAAAGTTGCTGAGGGATACGGCGCGAAAACCTACCGCGCAAACACAGTCGAAGAATTAAAAGCGGCGTTAGAGGATGCGAAGAAACAGGACGTATCAACGTTAATTGAAATGAAGGTTCTGCCAAAAACAATGACTGATGGCTATGACAGCTGGTGGCACGTCGGCGTAGCAGAGGTATCTGAACAAGAAAGCGTTCAGAAGGCATACGAAGCAAAAGAAAACATGCTGGAATCTGCGAAGCAGTATTAGAGGGGAGGCACCATAGATGGGCAAAAATGAAATCCTGTGGGGGATCGCTCCCATTGGATGGCGGAATGATGACATGCCTGAAATTGGAGCGGGAAATACACTTCAGCATTTGTTAAGTGATATTGTTGTCGCACGTTTTCAAGGCACGGAGGTCGGGGGCTTTTTCCCCGAACCTGCCATCCTGAACAAAGAGCTGAAGCTCCGGAATTTACGCATTGCGGGAAAATGGTTCAGCAGTTTTATTTTGCGTGACGGACTTGGGAAAGCGGCAAAGGCATTTACTCTGCATTGTGAGTATTTGCAGCAAGTAAACGCGGATGTCGCAGTTGTCTCTGAACAAACCTACAGTGTGCAAAGCTTGGAGAAAAACGTGTTCACAGAGAAGCCGCACTTTACGGATGATGAATGGGAACGGCTTTGCGAAGGGCTGAATTACCTTGGCAAAATTGCCGATCAGCATGGCTTAAAGCTCGTCTATCATCATCATCTTGGCACTGGCGTCCAAACCGCGGAAGAAGTGGACCGCCTGATGGCTGGAACAGATCCTGCGCATGTACACCTCCTCTATGATACAGGCCATGCGTATATTTCTGACGGCGACTACATGGGAATGCTTGAAAAACATATCGGCCGCATTAAGCATGTGCACTTTAAAGATGCCCGCCTGAATGTCATGGAACAATGCAGGCTTGGAGGGGAATCATTTCGGCAAGCATTTTTAAAAGGCATGTTTACGGTTCCCGGTGATGGATGCATTGATTTTAGAGAAGTATATCAGCTGCTGTTGAAGCATGATTATTCCGGATGGATTGTCGTTGAAGCTGAACAGGACCCCGATGTAGCCAACCCGCTTGAGTATGCATTGATCGCAAGAAACTATATCGATGAGCAGTTGCTGGATCTGGCTTAATGGGGATTGAATATATGGGCAATACCAATGGTGATTCAGCCTTCAATAAACGGACAATTGCAGCAGCATTGGCCAACTATATTGATGCCGGTTCAATTGTGGCTGGATCGGCCGGATTATCGCTATGGGTCAGTTACCTAAAGCTATCCGATACGCAAATCGGGCTGCTCGGCGCGCTAAGCGCAAACGCGATTTCTGCTGCTGTCGGCGCGCTGCTTGGCGGGTTTCTGGCTGATAAAGTCGGGCGGAAGGCTGTTTATACCAATAGCATGCTGGTCTATGCACTAGGGATTTGTTTGGTTCTGTTTGGGGTTAATTTCCCCATGTTGTTAAGCGGTTACATGATTATCGGTTTATCAGTAGGAGCTGACATTACCGCATCATGGACCATTATTGCAGAAAATGCGCCAAAGAAAAATCGGGCCCGCCATTGCGGTGTGGCACAAGTCGCTTGGGCCGCGGGTGCTGTTGTTGTGCTGCTTCTCTCCGTACTGGTCGGTGATTTGGGCCTCTTAGGAAATAAAATCGTATTTGCCCATCTGCTTGTGATTGCGCTGATTACGTACATCCTGAGGATCAGGCTTCCGGAGTCAGACGCCTGGCAGTCAAAAAATCAGCCGGGAGAAGCTCAGGCAGAGAAGCCGGCCGTACTGAATAAAACCTCGTATTTTGATTTGCTCAAGCCAATGTATGTAAAAAACATACTGTTTTTGATGGGTGTGTACTTGGTTTGGAATTTAGCCGCCGGAGTGATGGGTTTCTTTATGCCATACATTTATCAGCAGGTCGGCGGTGTATCTGCCAACATGGCAAACCTTTTGCAAATGGGCCTGTTTATCTTCACCGGATTAGGGGTCGCCTTTATCTTCATGCCCTTTGCCGACAAATATAGAAAAACCGTATTTGGAATCGCCGCTTTTATGGCGGTGATCGGATGGACACTGTTTCTGCTGCCGGTTGAAGGCCTGCCGGTTCTGCTCTTGTTTATTGTCGTAATCGGCATCAATAACGGAGCCGGGCAGCAAGCGAACTATCAGTTATGGGCAAGTGAAATCTTTCCTACACAGTATCGTGCTTCTGCACAGGGACTGATGTTTTTCTTAGTCCGTATTTCAATAGGGATTTGGAGTCTGTTTGTCCCAATGATTATGACCAATTTCGGCATTGGAACGATGGCTGCAATTCTCCTAGGTTGTGTGACGGCCAGTATGATCATCGGGCTTCTCTTCGCGCCGAATACGTCTGGCAAGTCGCTTGAACAAATCCAAGAGGAACTCTACGGATCTCCTCGGAGCCAAGTAAAGCAAGAAACAGAAAGCAAAATGATGTAACCAATAGAAGGAGTGGCTGTCAATGAGTTTACGTATTGGCGTAATTGGAACTGGAGCAATTGGAAAAGAACATATTAACCGCATCACCAATAAACTGTCCGGCGCAGAAATCGTTGCTGTAACAGATGTTCATCAAGAAGCTGCACAAAAGGTTGTTGAGCAATACCAATTAAACGCGACGGTTTATCCCAATGATGACAGCCTGCTTGCAGACGAAAATGTAGACGCCGTCTTAGTGACAAGCTGGGGGCCTGCGCATGAATCGAGCGTGCTGAAAGCCATTCAAGCCCAGAAATATGTGTTCTGTGAAAAGCCGCTCGCGACAACGGCTGAGGGATGCATGCGCATCGTTGAAGAAGAAATGAAAGTGGGCAAACGCCTTGTTCAAGTTGGCTTCATGCGCCGGTATGACAGCGGTTACGTACAGCTGAAAGAAGCGCTCGACAATCGTGTCATCGGCGAGCCGCTTATGATTCACTGTGCGCACCGCAACCCGACTGTGGGAGACAACTACACAACGGATATGGCCGTAGTCGACACGCTTGTTCATGAAATTGATGTGCTGCACTGGCTCGTAAATGATGACTACGAGTCCGTTCAGGTCATCTATCCGAAAAAATCGAAAAATGCCCTTCCGCATTTAAAAGATCCGCAAATCGTTTTAATCGAAACAAAAGGCGGTATCGTCATCAATGCTGAAATCTATGTCAACTGTAAATACGGTTATGACATTCAATGTGAGATCGTCGGAGAAGACGGCATCATCAAGCTTCCTGAACCATCAAGCATCAGCATGAGAAAAGAAGGCAAATTCAGCACAGATATTCTGATGGATTGGCAGAGACGCTTTGTAGCCGCGTACGATGTGGAAATCCAAGACTTCATTGATTCGATTCAAAAGAAAGGCGAGGTCAGCGGCCCGACGGCATGGGACGGCTATATTGCTGCTGTTACGACTGACGCGTGTGTCAAAGCCCAGGAATCTGGACAAAAAGAAAAGGTTGAATTAAAGGAAAAACCGGAATTCTATCAATCTTTTACAACAGTAGAAAACTAAAAAAAGAGGAGTGAAAACATGAAATTAGCATTAGATCCATCAATGTATCGAGATGATTTAACGTTAGAGGAAATGGTCTATAAAACGGCAGAGCTTGGCTATGAATATATCGAGTTGTCGCCGCGTGAGGATTTCTGTCCATTTTATAAATATCCGAAAGTCGATTCAGCAAAGATCAAACAATTAAAGCGGCTTTTACGGGATACAGGCGTTAAGCTTTCATCACTCCTTCCGCTTTATCACTGGGCAGGCCCTGATGAAGACCGCCGCCAGGCTGCGGTGCGCAACTGGAAAAGGGCAATCGAAATTGCGGTTGAGCTTGAAGTGGATTTGATGAACAGTGAATTCAGCGGTTCAAAATATGATCCTTTAACAAGTGAAGAAAAATTTATCAAATCCATGGATGAGCTTCTGCCAGTCTTTGAAAAAGAAGGCATTAAACTCAATCTTCAAGCCCATCCGTACGATTTTATCGAAACGCACAAGGGTGCGATGGATATGATCCGCGCGCTTGACAAGGATTGGATCAATCTTGTCTACTCAACTGCGCATACGTTCTTCTATGATGACGGCAAAGGCGATATCGAGACCATGTTTGACGAAGCCGGCGACCGCCTCACACATGTCTTATTTGCAGATACCTTTAATCATAAAGCGGCTCATGGCCTGCGTTACATCGTCAATCCGCCTGACGCGAAAGTAACGGTTCACCAGCATTTGGACATTGGCCAAGGCGAGGTTGACTTTGATACGATTTTCAGAAAGTTAAGGGAAATGAAGTTCGACGGAATTGCGACGAATGCCGTTTTTGCTTGGGTCGACGAAAGAGCGGATGAATCAAGCCGATTTATGCTTAAGAAAATGAAAGAAGAATTAGGTCTGGCATAAGCTGAGCATGGAGTTCGGCGGGATATGGCGAACAGCCTTCCTGCCGAACTCCCTTCATATCTAAAACGCAGATGGGGGAGTCTGACATGAAACTTTGTTTTAATGAAGCAACAACATTGGAAAACTCAAATCTTAAACAGGATTTAGAACTATGCGAAAAGCACGGCTATGATTATATTGAAATCCGCACAATGGATAAGCTGCCGGAGTACTTAAAAGACCATTCATTGGAAGAGCTTGCGGAATATTTTCAAACCCATCACATCAAACCGCTTGCCTTAAACGCACTCGTTTTCTTCAATAATCGTGATGAAAAGGGCCACAATGAGATCATCGCTGAATTTAAAGGCATGATGGAAACATGCAAAACCCTCGGTGTGAAATATGTAGTGGCGGTTCCGCTTGTGACTGAGCAGAAGATTGTAAAAGAAGAGATCAAAAAGAGCAGTGTAGAGGTGCTGACTGAGCTTTCAGATATCGCGGAGCCGTACGGCGTAAAAATCGCGCTTGAATTTGTCGGCCATCCGCAATGTACGGTCAATACGTTTGAACAGGCGTACGACATCGTAAACACAGTTAACCGTGACAATGTCGGGCTTGTCCTTGACAGTTTCCACTTCCATGCCATGGGTTCAAATATTGAGAGCTTAAAGCAGGCGGACGGAAAGAAAATTTTTATCTATCATATCGATGATACAGAAGATTTCCCAATCGGCTTTTTAACGGATGAGGATCGTGTATGGCCGGGACAAGGGGCGATTGACTTAGATGCCCACTTATCAGCCCTCAAAGAGATCGGCTTCTCTGATGTTGTATCGGTTGAGCTCTTCCGGCCTGAATACTATAAGCTGAGTGCTGAGGAAGCCATTCAAACAGCGAAAAAAACAACGGTTGATGTTGTATCAAAATACTTCAGCATGTAACGGATAAAGGAGGGGTGAACATGGCTTTTGTATCGATGAAAGAGCTTCTTGAAGATGCAAAGCGGGAGCAATATGCAATAGGCCAGTTTAATATCAACGGCCTGCAATGGACGAAGGCGATTTTGCAGGCGGCGCAAAAGGAGCAATCACCGGTCATCGCCGCGGCTTCCGATCGCCTGGTCGACTATTTAGGCGGATTTAAAACGATTGCCGCCATGGTCGGCGCGTTAATGGAGGACATGGCGATTACCGTTCCGGTCGTGCTTCATCTCGATCACGGCAGCAGTGCGGAACGCTGCAGACAAGCCATTGATGCCGGATTCAGCTCAGTGATGATTGACGGCTCCCATCAGCCGATTGATGAGAATATTGCGATGACAAAAGAAGTCACCGATTATGCCGGAAAGCACGGCGTGTCAGTAGAAGCCGAAGTCGGCACGGTCGGCGGAATGGAAGACGGACTGGTCGGCGGGGTCCGCTATGCCGATATCACGGAATGTGAGCGGATCGTCAAAGAAACCAATATCGACGCGCTGGCCGCGGCCCTCGGCTCTGTACACGGCAAATATCAGGGTGAGCCGAATCTCGGATTTAAGGAAATGGAGGCTATCTCCCGCATGACTGAGATTCCCCTCGTTCTTCACGGGGCATCCGGGATTCCGCAGGATCAGATCAAAAAAGCCATCACGCTCGGCCACGCGAAGATCAATATCAATACGGAATGTATGGTAGCCTGGACAGATGAAACACGCCGCATGTTTCAGGAAAACAGCGATCTGTACGAACCGCGCGGCTATATGACACCCGGCATTGAAGCCGTCGAAGAGACAGTGCGAAGCAAAATGAGAGAGTTCGGATCAGCCGGTAAAGCAGCTAAGCAGCAGGTCGGCTGAAGAGACCAGAAACCGCCAAGATGGCGGTTTTTTTGTGCGGTGTTGCGTCCATACGCCCAAAACGATTATGATGATGGCAGCAGTGTAAGAAACGGGAGTGGTTCAGTTTGAATAAGATCATGATTGTGGAAGACAGTGAAGACATTCGTGGACTGTTGAAGAATTACCTTGAAAAATACGGATATCAAACAGTGGTCACCGCGGATTTCACGGCTGTTCTTGATGTTTTTTTGCAGGAAAAGCCTGATGTAGTGCTGCTTGATATCAATTTGCCGGCATATGACGGATATTATTGGTGCCGCCAGATCCGCCAGCACTCCACAAGCCCGATCATTTTTATTTCAGCCAGAAGCGGGGAAATGGATCAGGTGATGGCGATTGAAAACGGGGGAGACGATTATATCGAAAAACCGTTTTCCTACGATATTGTGCTGGCGAAAATCAAAAGCCAGATCCGCAGGGCATACGGGGAGTACGCCGCAAAGCAGGGGGAGAAAGTGGTTGAATATGCCGGCGTTCAGCTCTTTGTGGAACGGTTTGAACTGCGTTTTCAGGATGAAAAAAGCGAGCTTTCTAAAAAAGAAAGCAAGCTTTTGGAAGTGCTGCTGGAGCGGGGAGAAAAGGTGACGGGTCGGGACCGTCTCATGGAAAAGACGTGGGACACCGACATTTTTGTCGATGATAATACACTTAACGTGTATATCACGCGGCTCAGAAAAAAACTGCGGGAGCTGAATGCGCCTGTTTCTATTGAACCGGTGCGGGGCGAAGGCTATCAGCTGAGGGCGCAGTCATGAAGCTGTTTCTCCGCTCTCATACAGTGCTGATTCTGCTTTTTCTCCTTCAAGGGCTGTTTGTCTTCTTTTATTACTGGTTTGCGGGTCTTCATTCTTTTTCACACTTGTTTTACATATTGGGCGTGCAGCTTCTTATTTTGGCGGGCTATCTTGCCTACCGCTGGTACAAAGACCGCGGCGTGTATCATTGGCTCAGCTCGGGGCAGGAAGGGACGGATATCCCGTATTTCGGTTCTTCAGTGTTCTGTTCAGAGCTGTATGAAAAGCAGATGGAGCTGGTCCGGCTGCAGCACCAGAAGCTCCATGAGACCGAAGCCAAGCTTGACGCGCGGGTGACGTATATGAATCAATGGGTGCATCAAGTAAAGACGCCGCTGTCGGTCATTAATTTAATCATTCAAGAAGAGGATGAGCCCGTTTTTGAACAAATCAAAAAAGAAGTCCGGCAGATTGAATTCGGGCTGGAGACGCTTCTTTACTCTTCAAGGCTCGACCTGTTTGAACGGGATTTTAAAATCGAAGCGGTTTCCCTGTCAGAACTTCTTCAATCGGTCATTCAAAGTTATAAACGATTTTTTATTCAATACCGCGTTTATCCGAAGATGGACATTTGCGATGATCATCAGATTTACACCGATGCCAAATGGCTCAAATTTGCGATCGGCCAAGTGGTCACAAATGCGGTCAAGTATTCAGCGGGCAAGAGTGACAGACTTGAGCTGAATGTCTTCCGCGATAAAGACAGGACGGTGCTTGAAGTCAAAGATTACGGTGTCGGGATTCCCTCCCAAGATATCAAGCGGGTGTTTGACCCTTATTACACCGGTGAAAACGGGCGGCGTTTCCAAGAATCTACGGGAATCGGCCTCCATCTCGTCAAAGAAATAACAGGTAAGCTCAATCATACGGTAGACATCAGCTCGTCTCCCGGTGAAGGGACATCAGTTCAATTTTCATTTCTTACAAAAATGTAAGGCTGCGTTAAGAAAACAACATAGCTCGCTTTTTTTCCCCTTGATAACATGGATTTATGTCAAGGGGATTTTTATGTTGAACGTCCCGGCACTACATGAAAGCAGCCCAGATCAACAAGAATAAAAACATAAGGAGGATTCTCATGGCGAATATGCTTGAAGTCAAACATATAAATAAAACCTATAAAGGACAAGTGTCCTATCAAGCCTTAAAGCAAATTTCATTTTCAATTGAAGAAGGCGAGTTCACGGCGGTGATGGGGCCGTCCGGGTCCGGAAAAACAACGCTTTTGAATATCATTTCAACGATCGACCGTCCGGATTCTGGCGATATCCTGATTCACGGAGAAAACCCGCATCGCCTGAAGCGGACAAAGCTCGCTCATTTCCGCCGCAAGCAGCTCGGATTTGTGTTTCAGGATTTCAACCTTCTGGACACGCTGACAATCGGTGAAAATATCATGCTGCCGTTAACGCTTGAAAAAGAAGCACCGTCTGTAATGAAAGAAAAACTGCTAGGCATCGCGACAAAGCTCGGTATTGAAAACCTGCTCAACAAACGGACGTTTGAAGTATCCGGAGGACAGCGCCAGCGTGCCGCCATCGCAAGAGCGGTCATTCATAAGCCGTCACTCATCCTGGCCGATGAACCGACGGGCAACCTTGATTCCAAAGCGTCAAAAGACGTCATGGAAACAATGCAGAGCCTGAATCAGGATGATCATGTCACGGCTTTGATGGTGACCCACGATCCTGTTGCGGCAAGCTACTGCCGCCGCGTCATCTTTATAAAAGACGGCGAACTGTTTAATGAGATTTACCGCGGGGAGAACCGCCAAGTATTTTATGAACAAATTCTCGATGTGCTGTCTATGCTGGGGGGAAACGCAAATGACCTTTCTTCAGTTCGCTTATAAAAACGTCACGAGAAACAAAAGGGCCTATCTCGCATTCTTTTTAAGCAGCGCCTTTTCCGTTTTGATTTTCTTTACCTTTGCGATGTTCCTGTTTCATCCGGCATTAAAGGAAGGCTACCTGAATAACATCGCCAAAAAAGGCTTAACCGCTGCGGAATGGATGATCTTTGTTTTTTCTTTCTTATTTGTTCTGTATTCGGTTAACGCATTTTTGAAATCGAGAAATAAAGAATTCGGCATCCTGCTCATGCAGGGCATCACGCCGGGGCAGCTGAGAAAGCTCATTACTGCGGAAAATATGATCATCGGCGTCATGTCAATTGCAGCCGGCATTATCGGAGGATTTATTTTTTCAAAGACGTTCTTTACGGTCGGCGCTTATATTTTAGAAATGGATGCGCTGCCTTTGTATATGCCTTGGAAAGCGCTAGTTATTACGGCTGGCGGATTTCTGCTCTTATTTTTCTTTTTATCGCAGTTTACGATCCTTTTTGTCAGATCAAATACGGTTATCAAATTAATAAAGGGCACTGACAAGATTAAGCCGGAGCCTAAGCCGTCCGTGCTTCTGTCCTTATTCGGCATTGTCTGTCTGTGCGGCGGGTACGGCATGGTTCTTAAAGGCAATGTTCACGGGGCCGAACCGTTTATCATTTTACTGCTCACCGTCATCGGAACATATTTCTTTTTCAGCCAAAGCAGCATATGGATTCTGCGCGCGCTGAAGAAGTGGAAAACCTTTTATCTGCGCGGGAAAAACGTCATTTGGGTTTCTGACCTTGTCTATCGTCTAAAAGACAACGCCCGCCTGTTCTTTATTGTCAGCATTATTTCCGCGGTTGCGTTTACTGCGACAGGCGTGCTCGCGATGTACAAATCGACCGTCGGGGCGGAAGAGTCCGCTTATGAAATGGAGTATTTATCTTACAGCAACAATCCAAAAGAACAGACTCATTTGAAAGATATTGACCATGAACTGAAAACACACGGCTTTACGTATAAGAAAGACAAAATAGATGTTTCCTATGTTCGCTATCAGGAAGGAGAAACTGTTCCCCCTGTTTACATGATCAGCAAATCGGATGTATCAAAATACTTCCATGTCATGCTGAGCGGCCTGAAAAATGATGAGACTGTCTATTTCCCTGGCACGTATGACCGCAATTTCAAAAACGAAGCGCCGGATCAGCTGAAGCTGCTGAACCAAAAAGGCAAGCCGTCTGGCCAAAAACTGACAGTAAAAGAAGTCAAAAAACCGCTGATTTCATTGAATGCCATCATCGCGGTGAACGATCAAACCTTTGATCAGCTGAAATCACTCGGTGATAAAGCGTCATTATACGGCTACAGCTATGATCATTGGAAAGACAGTCTTGGGATCAGCCAATCCTTGCAAAATGAGATTTACGGCAATTATATCGACGTGCATTCTGATTTTGCTTCAAAAGCCGGGACTTACTATGATACGGTGCAGCTGCCGAGCCTGAGTTTATTTATCGGCCTGTTTATCGCAATTGTATTCTTTGTCGCAGCAGCAAGTTTCTTATATTTCAGGCTGTTCACTGATTTAGATGAAGACCGGGAGCGCTACCGTTCACTGGCCAAAATCGGCCTGAGTGAGCGTGAAATGGCACAAAGTGTGACGATACAACTGGCCATTCTTTTCTTCTTTCCATTTGTCATTGCGGTCATGCATACGCTGTTTGCCTTGAGAACATTGGCTGTGGAAGGCTATTCCGATGTCGCGGGGCCGCTCAGTCTCACCATCGGAGGGTTTTTCATTTTTCAGCTTCTATTCTTCCTCGCGGTGCGGTCAAGCTATTTGAAAAAAATGAACAAGTAAGGGGAGTGCAAAGATGAAAAAAGCAATGGCAATCCTGGCCGTCTTGGCGGCGGCTGCCGTAATATGCGGGCTTCTCTTTTTTCATAACGATGTTACAGACAGATTTAATCCGTTTATTCACCAGCAATATGTCTATGTTCAGATTGATCGAGATGGCAGACATCTTAGCCCGGGCGGTACTGAATATACATTAGACGGATATAATGCATCCGGGAAAAAAGAAGAAGTGACCTTTTTCGCCGGCAAAGAGCTTCGGAAGAACGCGTATTTGAAAGTGAAGGCGAAAGGAAAGTATGTCGAGACTTGGGAAGAAGTCAAGTTTGAAGATATGCCTGACTCCGTGCAGTCAACATTAAAATGAATCATAAAAAACGGCACAGCGTCATGACTGTGCCGTTTTTTTATTTTTTATTTTCTTCGGCCCGTTTGATCAGCATGTCGGTGATGATATCCACCTGTTTGCTGACAGAAATCGGGTCGTACGGGTAGAACGTGTCAAAGTCATTGATAAACACGCGATTATGTTTAACAGCGTCAAGATTTTTCCAAATAGAGGAATTCTCCAGCTTGTCGAGTGTTTTGCTTTCGCCTTTCGGGTTGTAATCCGTAATGAACATATAATCTGCGGCATACTCAGGAATGACCTCTTGAGAGAGCTGTTTCATCTCTCCTTTTTTGATGACATCTTGCTCAATTTTTTCAGGCGCTTTTAACCCGAGTGCATTGTATACTGCTTGGCCGCCGCGTCCGCCATTGTCATTGAACACCCAGAATTCGCCCTTGTCTGTGTTTTCATAAATGCCGAAGGTCGCATCTTTGTCGATGACGCCGGCAATTTTCTTTTTAGCTGCTTCCGCTTTTTTGTTAAAGTCAGCCATAAATGATGTTGCTTTGTCTTTCGCTCCAGCGATATCTCCGAACATGCTGACTGTGTCTTCTACGTTTTTCGCTGTGTTATAAGGTATGACAACAGTCGGAGCGATTTTCTTTAATTTATCAACATTCTCTTCATTCATGACAACAATTAAGTCAGGCTGAAGCTCCATCACTTTTTCAACGCTGATTGGATCACCAACATCCTTCACATTTTTCAGCTTTGATTTTAAAAACGGATTATCAAATGACCATGAGCCTGAGCCGACCACATTGGCCCCGACAGACAGTAATTCACCGGCATAAAAATCAGTGACGATGCGTTTCGGATGTTCAGGAATGTTGACGTTCCCTTTTGGTGATTTGTATGTTCTCATTTCTGTTTTTTCGGAAGCAGAATCGCTTGAGCTCCCTTTAGAAGCCGTGCCGCTGCAAGCACTGACAAACATGAGTAGAAGCACCAGCATGCCTGCGAGCAATGTGTTCTTTTTCATCAAGAACCCCCCAATATGTATTTTTAGTTCATTAGTAATGATAATCATTATCAATTAATAATATAGCAAGAAACCTGTGCCTCGTCTATCACTATTTTAAGGAAAGAAAAGTTTTTTTGTTTTCAGATGACGAAGTATGCCTAATCGATTATTATAGGTAAATAGGAGGAGAAAAATATGGGAATTACAAAAAGAGGTGCCGCTTGGGAATGGCTGCATAGCTGGTGGATGCTGTTTATTTTCATGCCTTTTGCCATTACCAGTTTTTTTGCCTTTTTATTTATTGGCATCAAGGTGAGAAATAGAAAGTGGATGATGTACGGAATCATTTATTTTTTCGTATTTGCGTTTGGGTTTGTGCTGCCCGATCTGCCCGGCGTTTTTATTGTGGTCCCGTTGTGGGCTGTAACCATTATTCACGGCTTTAAAGTGCGTCCGCTGTATTTGATTCAGCTGGATGTCTACAAAGATCATGTAGAGGCGCGGGCTTTTGCCGAGGCAAGAAGTGAAGCCGAGAGCAGATTTCATGCACCGAAACAGTCAATTCAAGATATACATATTCGAAAATAACAGTAAGAAAAAAAGCTCAACACTATCATTGTGTTGAGCTTTTTTTATGTTACTGCTGGTAGGATTGCTGCTGGAATGGCGTGTTTTGGCCGAATGGAAGTGTAGACACATTCGTATTCATGACGCTGGATTGTCCAGTAAGTTCCTGCTGCATTTGGTTGCACATGTTGACAACCTGCTGGCACTTTTGAATGGCCATGTCGTGTCCGTGCAACGCTTGCTGAATGGTATGTGCAGCTTGTTGTTCGTGGTTTAGAATCTGCTGCAGCATTTGGATGTTTTGCTGCTCCTGGTGAAGCATTTGGCGATATTGCTGGCTGCTTTGCTGAGTTTGCTGAATGAGCTGCTGAGCAGTCTGGCGGCATTGATTCAGCTGCTGCAAGCCGTGTTGTGTTTGATGCATGAAAATAATCCCTCCATAATATCGATTGACATGAGTCGGTATTATCATGCAACTTGAATGAAAAGAAATTCTATAAAAGAGGAACTACAATTATTTTCCTTAGCCTCTCTATCTTTGAATGAAAACGGTAAAGATTGTATACTGGTAAAAACCCTTTTTATGTAAGGTCCGTTTGAATACATAAGGATCGCGGAAAACGAAACCCTGAAATCGGGAGAATCGTCTTCCGCTTTTTTCTTTTCCTGCTTCAGAAGCCGCCTTCTCCTGCAGTAAATGGGATATTCAGCCTGTTCTCTACTGTGCGGAGGCGCTGATTGAGCCGATTTAGGCGGCGTGTATGGCGTTCAACAGCCTGGCTTAGCTGATTGACCTGTTCGGCAATCCGTGCAATTTCCCGATTTTGACGGCGGTCTTCGTTTGTCAGACGGGTTAATTCTCTCGACTGCTGTTCATTTTGCCGTTCAAGTGCTGCGATTCTTCTTTCCAATGCCGGCTGTCTGTCAAGTTGGTATGGCTCGTATACATCCTGCTGCGGATAAGGGTTGTAATCATATTGGCTATAGTAAGGTTCCTGCTGAGGCAGCTGCGGGCTGTAATATTGATAAGGGTTCATGTGATCAGTCTCCTTAAAAAAATGTAAATGTGGGTGAATTCCTTATAACTTATGTAGTTATTGGCACAGTGCCACGGCATTCGCCCAAAAAAGAGGAGGAAAGGATGGTGGTCTCATTGATCAACAAATATGGCATTTTGCTTTTAATGGCTGTATGCATCGTGTTACCGGGCTGCCAACAGCAAAAAGAAGAGACGCCGTTTTATTACGGAACGTGGGATGAAGGGATTGCTCCAGGAGCCATGTATGGCGTGAAATCATCAACAGTCACATTTACCAAGGAAGTCTCCAAAGCAATGACGGGTCTATTGAGATTCAGTATCTCGGCCCCTATTATCCGCTCAAAAGCACGCTGAAAAGAGGGAAAGACGGAACATTGATCTGGGAGCAAAATGGCCAGACAAAAACGATGACAAGAATTGAATCAAAGACCGGCAAGGAGGAGAAAGATGAGAAATAAAAAAGCTGAAAGCCTGGTGGTAACAGGACTTATTCTACATATCATTCAGTGGCTATTTATAGTATGGGCTTTTCTTAAGATTAAGCACTTATTTAGTGACTATACGATCTATAACCCTAATGTCATCAGCGGATCGATGCAGTCCTTATCGTTTATCCAAATGATGCGCGCTATGATCTACTCAGGGGCAATCGTGAATGTTGTGTTGTTTGCTGCGTTTGCATTGCTTATTTATGGTGTAGTGCTTCATGCCATCTTGATTGTTCTGGAAATGGCTGCATACGTCATGATCAGACGGAATCCTGCCTCTGCATGGGGACTCTTTCTGACGGCGGCGGGTGTGAAGCTTGCCATCTTGAATATCATCGGCATTCCGTTTTTAGCTGCCGGCTTTCTGCTGATGAAACAGGAAAAAACAGAAAACGGAGACGTAGAGACAGAAAGAAAGAGAAAACCGCGCATGCGTATCCGAAGACAAGGAAGGCGACTAAACAGAAAACGGAGAAAATCATCTCTTCCGGTTGAATCTCAAAAAGAAAAAACGATATGATGGGACTATAGCCTGAAAACGACATGAAGGAGATGCAGGATGTACAAACTAATTGCAATTGATATGGATGGAACACTTTTAAATGATCATCATGAAGTAACAGAGGAGGTCCGTAACGCGCTTCATGCGGCAAAAGCGGAAGGCGTCAAAATTGTGCTTTGCACCGGCCGGCCTATCGGGGGTGTGCGAAGATATTTAGATGAACTGAATTTAATTGAAGAAGGCGACTATGTCATCGCGTATAACGGAGCGCTTGTTCAAAATACGCATACAAATGAAGTGGTCTCGGAGCTGTCTCTCGGCTATGATGATTTAACTTCATTATATGACCTGAGCTTAGAGCTGAAGACGCCGATGCATTTTTTTGACTCATCTAATTTGTATACGCCTAACCGGGATATTAGCGAATTTACCGTATACGAATCCTATGTGACACAAGTGCCGCTTCATTTCCGCAAGATTGACGAGGTGCCAAAAGATATCCTCATCCCGAAGGTGATGTTTATTGATCAACCGGAGAACTTAAGCCGCGTCATTACATCGATTCCAAAAGACGTGAGAGAAGCATATACGATGGTCAGAAGCGCGCCTTTCTTTTATGAAATTCTGCATCCTGAAGCCAGCAAAGGAAATGCCGTACGCCAGTTGGCGCAGCTGCTTGGAATTGAACAGGCGGAAGTCATGTGCATAGGCGACAACGGGAATGACCTGACAATGATTGAATGGGCGGGCTGCGGCGTGGCCATGGCAAATGCTATCCCAGAAGTACTGGAAGCCGCAAACTTTCAAACACGCTCCAATAATGAACATGGTGTTGCGCATGCCATTCACGAGCTTGTTTTAGCGAAATAATGATATCCAGCCTTTTTTGAGGTTGGATTTTTTGTTATGTTGTGCCTGTGAGGTCTGTCATTTCAAGCTGCCCTTTTTCGGAATGGAGCGCCGATATTTAGAACGTCAGCAAATCATTTTTGGTTGCCGAAATAAAAAAGGGAGCAATTACATAAACATCAGCATCGTATATGTTTTTCTCATGAACGAATTTCCCCACCTTTATTTTGGGTAATGAATCTTTTGACGAATCTATTTGACTTTCGTTATGCTGATAAAACAAGTTGTTCACAAAATGTATGATCTTAATCTGAATGGAAAGGGGATTGAATCAGATGTGCACAAGTCTAACATTGGAAACTGCTGACGGAAATCATTTATTAGCGAGAACAATGGATTTTGCATTTCAGCTGGGGACGGAGGTTATTCTCTATCCGCGCCGTTATAGCTGGACGAGTGAAGCTGACGGAAAGGTGCATCAAACACAGTACGCGTTTATCGGCATGGGGAGAAAGCTTGGAAATATATTATTTGCCGACGGTGTTAATGAAAGCGGTTTATCCTGTGCTGCGCTTTATTTTCCGGGCTATGCGGAGTACGAAAAAACGATACGCGAAGACACCGTTCACATTTCCCCGCATGAGTTTGTGACATGGGCGCTGTCAGTCTGCAATTCTTTAGAAGACATCAAAGAAAAGATCCACTCTTTAACGATTGTGGAGAAGAAATTAGCTCTATTAGATACCGTTTTACCGCTTCACTGGATATTGTCAGACCGGACGGGACACAGCCTGACGATAGAACCGAGAGCAGATGGCCTCAAAGTCTATGACAATCAACCAGGTGTCATGACGAACAGCCCCGACTTTATATGGCATGTAACCAATCTGCAGCAATATACAGGAATAAGGCCGAAACAATTAGAGAGCAAAGAGATGGGCGGATTAGCACTATCCGCTTTTGGCCAAGGCTTAGGAACTGTAGGCCTGCCTGGGGATTATACACCGCCTTCCCGGTTTGTCAGAGCTGTTTATTTGAAAGAACACCTAGAGCCGGCGGCCGATGAAACGAAAGGTGTAACAGCCGCTTTTCAGATTTTGGCAAACATGACGATACCCAAGGGCGCTGTGATAACGGAAAAAGACGAAATTCATTATACGCAATATACTTCCGTGATGTGCAACGACACGGGAAACTACTATTTCCACCACTACGACAATCGCCAAATCCAAAAAGTAAGTTTATGTCGTGAAGACCTTGACCGTTTTGAGCCTAAAGTGTTCTCCGCTAAAGCAGAAGAAAGTATTCTAGAACTTAATTAAGATTCAATCAGCTGATTCCGGCATGATCCGGGGCCAGCTTCTTTTTTTGTCAATAGACCGTGCTGCGCTGAAAACATGATCAACAACGCAGTTCACGTGCTGTATTCGAATATACAGGCTGCACAATGCCGCCCCATTAATCCCGCGGAATTCTTTTCAGGTCAAAAAGTGTCGCCGGAATGAAAAAAGAAATGGCAGCTGCCATGATCATTGGAAAAGTAGCTGGCGGAATTACAGCTGCCGTAGCGGCTGCGTGGATGACGCCCGCACATTCAGCTGATCACCACAAACACGCCTCAGCCGGCCAATGATTCAAAAAAGCTGTTTCAACTTTGTCCAATCGGGAATGTTACAGTAAGGATTCTGTGGAAAGAGGGTTGGACACATGGCCGTGAAAGACCAGTACATGGCAAAAATCAAACAGGAAACCAAGCCTTGGATTAAGCGATTCGGGAGGCTTGGTTATTTTGCATTCGGCGGTGTTTTTATCCTGCTCGGGATTTTGGCGTTTATGACGGCTGCCGGGGCAGGCAGCGCAAAAGATTCGAGCGGAGCGCTCCAAACGTTATCACGCATGCCGTATGGGTCAATATTGCTTTTTTTTATCGGTGTTGGTCTTATTGGTTATGTAATCTGGATGGTGCTGAGTGCGCTTAAGGATACAGAAGGTCACGGGACTAGCAGGCGCGGCCTGTCGCGGAGAACGGGAAACTTTTTCAGCGCCGCCATTTACGCATCCATTGCTTGGAATGCTTTGCGATTTGTGTTTGACCAAGGGGACGGAAGCACCTCAGAACAGACGTGGTCCGCTTATGTATTGGCACAGCCGTTCGGCCAATGGCTCACAGGACTTACGGGCGCGGGTTTTCTCCTCTTTGCAATTGTTCAATTTATAAAAGGCGTGCGGGCAGCTTTTATGAAAGAATTTGATACGTCAAAAATGAACAAACACATGATATGCATTGCAAAAAGCACCGGACGCGCAGGCAATATCGCCCGTGCCATTATTTTCTCAGCCATTGGCTATTTTCTTATTAAGACAGCCATGACGGCTGATCCTGACGACACAAGAGGCTTTGACGGCGCGCTCGCCGAACTCGCGCAGCAGCCGCATGGCAAAATGATTCTGGCTATATTAGCGTGCGGGCTGATCCTATATGGACTGTACGCCATTATGAAAGGAATTTATCAGCATATGACATGGAAGAAATAAGCTCTGGCCGGACCCGTATCCAGAGCGTTTTTCAGTTTTTCAGAAATCAGGTGGATGAAAGCCGGCGCCAGCCTGTATAATAAAAGCAAATCGTAAGCAGTTTCATTAAGAACTGGTCCAAGGGAGGTGCGGAATGGATCGGGAAAAACAACAATTAAGCATAGAAGCGGCAAGGCTTTACTATCAGTCTGACTACAGTCAGCAGCAAATTGCTGAGCAGCTTAACATTTCAAGGCCGACCGTTTCCCGGCTGCTGCAATATGCAAAAGAAAAAGGATTTGTCCAGATTCGCGTCATGGACCCTTTTGAGGATTTGGATGCGCTCGGTTCCATGCTTGAAGAGAAATATGGGCTGCTCGAGGCGCATGTTGTGTTTTCCCCGACACCCGATTATGCAGGAATTACACATGACCTCAGCCGCTATGGTGCAGAATATATGCATGAAACTGTAAAAGACGGTGACATTGTCGGCGTCAGCTGGGGAACCACCATGTATCAAATTGCGCAAAACATGCAGCCGAAGCAGGTAAAAGGCGTTGAGGTCGTCCAGCTGAAAGGCGGCATTAGCCATTCCCGGGTAAACACGTATTCTGCTGAAACGATTCAGCTGTTTGCGGAGGCTTTTCAAACGATGCCGCGCTATCTCCCGCTTCCCGTCGTATTTGACAATGCAGATGTGAAGCGAATGGTGGAGAAGGACCGCCATATTGAGCGGATTATCGAAATGGGCAAGCAGGCGAATATCGCTCTCTTCACGGTGGGCACTGTCCGTGACGAAGCGCTGTTATTCCGGCTCGGTTATTTTAATGAAGAAGAAAAGGCCCTGCTGAAAAAACACGCTGTCGGAGATATCTGTTCACGATTTTTTGATGCGAAAGGGAATATTTGCAGCAGCGCCATCAATGACCGGACCATCGGTGTCGAGCTTGAAGACCTCAGGCTGAAGGAACGCTCCATTTTAGTGGCAGGAGGGAGCAGAAAAGTGTCCTCCATACACGGTGCGTTAATGGGGAAATATGCCAACATTTTAATCATTGACCAGCATACCGCAAGGGCGCTTGTTAATGATTTGTGACACGCTTACACCGTTCGTTGAACAAAATTTCAATTACCAATTTACATATGTTCAAAAGTCGGTTATGCTAAAAAATATCTTAATAAAAAAGGAAGTGTGCGAAGGATGTCATTAGCTAACATAATTGATCATACAGCTTTGAAACCGCATACACAAAAAGCGGAAATTCTACAACTAATTGAAGAAGCGAAAACATACAAATTTGCTTCAGTGTGCGTCAATCCGACGTGGGTGGAGCTTGCAGCAAAAGAGCTTGAAGGAACTGGAGTTGACGTTTGTACGGTCATCGGCTTCCCGCTTGGTGCCAACACAACTGAAACAAAAGCGTTCGAAACGAAAGACGCGATTTCAAAAGGTGCCACTGAAGTGGACATGGTTATTAATATTGCGGCATTGAAAGACAAGGAAGACGACGTCGTTGAAGCGGATATTCGCGGTGTGGTGGAAGCTGCAGCCGGAAAAGCGCTTGTCAAAGTCATTATCGAAACATGCCTTCTGACTGATGAAGAAAAGGAACGGGCGTGCCGTTTAGCGGTTTCTGCTGGAGCGGATTTTGTGAAAACATCAACAGGCTTCTCTACAGGCGGCGCAACGAAGGAAGATATCGCTTTAATGCGCAAAACAGTAGGCCCTGATATCGGCGTCAAAGCATCCGGCGGCGTCAGAACGAAAGAAGATGTAGACACAATGGTCGAGGCGGGAGCAAGCCGAATCGGCGCTAGCGCAGGGGTTTCCATTGTGAAAGGAGAAAACGCATCAGGCGGAGACAACTACTAAGAAGCTGACGGAAGGCACATTGCTTTCCGTTGCTTATCTTTCTTTTCTGGGGAAACAGCTATTGTAAGCGAATACAAATAAAGGAGAACACATATGAAGTATTTGATTGGGGTTATCGGTTTAATCGTGTTTTTAGGCCTTGCATGGATCGCAAGCAGCGGGAAAAAAAGAATTAAGATCCGCCCAATTGTTGTTATGCTCATTTTGCAATTTATTCTCGGCTACATTCTCCTCAATACCGGGATAGGGAATTTCCTTGTAGGAGGCTTTGCCAAAGGATTCAATTACCTGCTTGAATACGCGGCAGAAGGAATCAACTTTGTGTTTGGCGGTCTCGTCAATGCGGACCAAACGACATTCTTTATGAATGTTCTCTTGCCAATTGTGTTTATTTCCGCTTTGATCGGAATTCTGCAAAAATGGAAAGTCCTCCCGTTTATTATTAAATATATCGGCCTTGCCCTCAGCAAGGTAAACGGTATGGGAAGACTGGAATCGTATAACGCAGTTGCTTCTGCTATTTTAGGACAGTCGGAAGTATTTATCTCCTTGAAGAAAGAACTCGGTCTATTAAATCAGCAGCGCTTGTACACGCTTTGCGCTTCTGCAATGTCAACCGTGTCAATGTCGATCGTCGGTGCGTATATGACGATGCTGAAACCGGAATATGTTGTAACGGCGCTAGTCTTGAACTTATTTGGCGGTTTCATTATCGCTTCTATTATTAATCCTTACGAGGTTGCGAAAGAAGAGGATATGCTTCGTGTGGAAGAGGAAGAAAAACAATCCTTCTTCGAAGTGCTCGGAGAATACATCCTTGACGGATTCAAAGTAGCGGTAGTCGTCGCTGCGATGCTGATCGGATTTGTTGCGATTATTGCCTTGATTAACGGTATTTTTAACGCAGTATTCGGTATTTCCTTCCAAGGCCTTCTTGGATATGTGTTTGCTCCATTCGCTTTTCTTGTGGGTATTCCATGGAATGAAGCTGTTAATGCGGGAAGCATTATGGCAACAAAAATGGTATCCAATGAATTTGTCGCCATGACGTCGCTAACGCAAAACGGCTTCGACTTCAGCGGCCGTACGACGGCGATCGTATCGGTGTTCCTTGTATCATTTGCGAACTTTTCTTCAATCGGAATCATTTCCGGTGCTGTAAAAGGTCTGAATGAAAAGCAAGGAAATGTCGTTGCTCGCTTCGGCTTGAAATTATTATACGGCGCTACGCTTGTCAGCTTTTTATCAGCGGCAATTGTGGGCTTGATTTACTGAACTTAATCGAAAAGGATCGGTGACTATAATGAGAATGGTAGATATCATCATCAAAAAACAGAACGGTAAAGAACTCACCACAGAAGAAATTCAATTTTTCGTGAACGGCTATACGGATGGGAGCATTCCTGATTACCAGGCAAGCGCACTTGCCATGGCGATTTTCTTTCAGGATATGAGTGACCGTGAACGTGCGGACTTAACGATGGCTATGGTGAACTCCGGTGAAACGATTGATCTTTCTGCCATTGAAGGAATTAAAGTCGACAAACACTCTACCGGCGGCGTCGGTGACACGACAACACTTGTTCTTGCTCCGCTTGTTGCAGCTCTTGGCGTGCCGGTTGCCAAAATGTCCGGCCGAGGCCTCGGCCATACGGGCGGGACGATTGATAAATTAGAGGCAATCGACGGCTTTCACGTGGAACTGACGAAGGATGAATTTATTAAGCTTGTGAACCGTGACAAGGTCGCTGTCATTGGACAAAGCGGCAACTTGACGCCGGCTGATAAAAAACTGTACGCGCTTCGTGATGTAACGGGAACGGTTAATTCCATCCCGCTGATCGCAAGTTCGATCATGAGTAAAAAAATCGCTGCCGGAGCGGACGCAATCGTGCTTGACGTAAAAACGGGGGCGGGCGCCTTCATGAAAACGGAAGAAGACGCGGCTGAACTCGCCAAAGCGATGGTTCGCATCGGAAATAACGTCGGCCGCCAAACCATGGCTGTTATTTCTGATATGTCCCAGCCGCTCGGCTTTGCGATCGGAAATGCGCTTGAAGTCAAAGAAGCGATTGACACACTCAAAGGTGAGGGGCCTGAGGATCTTCATGAGCTTGTCTTAACGCTCGGCAGCCAAATGGTTGTGCTTGCGAAAAAGGCCGAGACACTTGACGAGGCGAGAGCAAAGCTGGAAGAAGTCATGAAAAACGGCAAAGCGCTTGAGAAGTTCAAGGACTTCCTGAAAAACCAAGGCGGCGACAGCTCGATTGTTGACGATCCTTCTAAGCTTCCGCAAGCTGCATATCAAATGGATGTGCCTGCCAAAGAAGCGGGTGTCGTCTCCGAAATCGTTGCGGACGAAATCGGCGTCGCAGCGATGCTGTTAGGGGCCGGCCGCGCCACAAAAGAAGACGAAATCGATTTAGCCGTCGGCATCATGCTCCGCAAAAAGGTCGGCGACAAGGTAGAAAAAGGTGAACCGCTTGTCACGCTTTACGCCAATCGCGAAAACGTGGATGAAGTCATCGCGAAAGTATATGACAACATCCGCATTGCAGCAGAAGCGAAGGCGCCGAAGCTGATTCACACGTTAATTACAGAATAAAAATAAAGCACATCCCATCCTGAGTGGGGTGTGCTTTTTTGATTAAAGGATATGATCCATCTGATATTCTTCCTGGCTGCTTTTTTTTGCTCTTTCAAACTTTGATTTGAAGTAGAAGATGAGATAGCAAAGGATGATACAAGGAATTCCGCAGAAAAGTGCGATTCTTTGATTGGGATCAAAAGCAAGACCGATACAAGAAGCTGAGCATAATAAAAGAGCGGCTATAGGCATCAGAGGGTAAAGCGGTGTGCGAAATGTCAGATCTTTTACATTTCCTCCTTTTTTAAGAAATCTCTTGCGAAACAAGAGTTGGGACAGCGCAATGCTCATCCAAACCACGACTCCTGCAAATCCAGCAATTGCTACCATCACCACATAGACAGTTCCAGGCGCCACGATACTGGAAACGAGAGATAAACAGGATACGGCCATACTGATCATTAAGGCATTTAAGGGAATGCCTTTCGATGTGACTTTCTTAAAACGGGAGCTGATCATGTTTTCATTTGCCAACGACCACATCATGCGGGTTGAAGCATATAGGCCTGAATTGGCGACGGACAGCAAGGCTGTTAATATCACGAAATTCATAATATCTCCGGCGTAAGGGATTCCGATCTCTGCAAATACGGCTACAAACGGGCTTTCAATCACGCCTGCTTCCTTCCACGAAATTAACCCGGATAATACGAACACAGCGCCAATGAAAAAAATGACTGTCCTCCATGCGACATTACGGATGGATCGCGGAATATCCTTTTGAGGATTTGCTGATTCTCCTGCTGTGACTCCGATTAACTCTGTACCGGAAAAGGCAAAGCTCACAGATATCATGGCGATAAATACGGCGAGAAAGCCATTTGGAAACAATCCTCCATGATCTGTGAAATTTGACAGCATAGGTGCGTCGGCCGTCCCGTTTAATGAGATCAAGCCAAACATCGCGGCTCCCCCTAAAATGATAAATAAAATAATGGTGACAATCTTTACGCTGGAAAACCAAAATTCAGTTTCCGCAAATAACTTAACTGAAAATGCGTTGCATATAAAAAGAAGGGCTGCGAAAATCGCACTCCACATCCATACGCTGCTGTCAGGAAACCAGCGCTGCATGAGAATGCCGGATGCGGTAAACTCGGAACCTACCGTCACCACCCAATTCACCCAGTACATGATGCCGACCATAAAACCGGTAGATGGCCCGATGAATGTGGTGGCGTATTTTTGAAAAGAACCGGTCACCGGCATGGCGACCGATAATTCACCCAGACATTGCATAACGAGGTACATCATTAACCCGCCGATTAAATAAGCGAGTATCGTACCGCCGGGCCCGGCTTGGTTTAGCGTGTAACCCGTGCTGAGGAAAAGCCCTGTCCCAATGACGCCTCCCAAAGAGATCATAAATAAGTGCCTGCTTTTCATCGTGCGTTTTAGCTGTTGGCCGCTGTTCTCCTGAAGACTCACCGTCTCGTCCTCCTTTTAGCTGCCATCTTAGGCAGATGAGTTTCTTGTGCGCAAAGTACAACCTGCCAGAAGGTCATTAAACTGGGGAGAGTTTCATTCCTTTTAATGTGTGTAACAGAACATGAGCTGCGGCTCTGCTTGTCATATCCCGAAAATCGAGGGTAGGATCAACTTCAACGATTTCAATCCCGGCGACATTGGGCTGTTGTGCGATGTACTTGACTGCTTCGAGCAATTCGTCTGTATAAAGACCGCCCGGACCAATCGCTGGACAGCCCGGTGCATGGGACTGGTCTAAGACATCCATGTCAACAGATATAAAAATGGTATCTGCTCTCGCCTGAACAGCGGGCAGAATCTCTTTTACAGTCTGAATTAGTCCTTTTTCACGAATCATGTCCATCGTGTGAATGTTCACGTTATGTTTTTTTGCATATGCTTCATAGGCCTGGCTGTTGCTGAATTCTCTGATCCCCAGCTGGATCAAATGTTGACCTTCAATGATCTCTTCATCCAAAAGGCGGCGGAAGGGGGTGCCGTTTGTCGGCCCCCCGTCCTCCGTATTGCGAACATCGT
Organism: Bacillus sp. N13C7; assembly: GCF_026790065.1. Classification (GTDB taxonomy): domain Bacteria; phylum Bacillota; class Bacilli; order Bacillales; family Bacillaceae; genus Bacillus. The sequence goes on from NZ_JALAMO010000003.1 coordinate 87,540, forward strand.
GATGGGCATCAAATTGAATCACCGCTGTCGTTCCTTTTGTTTGTGCTATCGCTTTTATTGTGGAGTAGCTGATAGAGTTATCTCCCCCAAGTATGAGCGGCACCCAATCCGGATGATCCGAAAGCAGAGCGTGCATGGTTTGAAAAATGTGATGATGTGACTTTACGATATCAGTGACATGAATATCGATATCCCCCAGATCGTAAAGAAGATCTGATACGACATGTCCTCCAAGCTCCGCAGAATAGGCCGATGAATGTTTCAGGGCCTGGCGGATTGTTCCGGGTGCAAAGGAAGCGCCGGAATGACTGATGGAGGATTTTGATAGGGGAACACCTATCAATGCTGGCCCCTTAATGCCTTGGCCGTCCCATGTTGCGATCAGGTCACTCATTTTTGTCACATCCCGGTCTTTAAACGAAGAGCCTGCCTCTCTGAGAAAAGGGTATTTATCCAAGAATGGCTCCCTCCCTGTTGACAACAATAGTTCCGTTTTTCATGACTTGATGGACATGATTGACGCCGTAGTGATACGGAATATACATGTAATTCGAGGCTTGCCAAATGACTAGATCAGCTGAGCGGCCAGCTTTGAGCTGGCCGGCTTCTTCTCCTTTTCCTATGGCGTATGCGGCATTGACTGTGACCGCGTGCCATATTTCTTCCGCAGTCATTTTCAGATGAAGCGCGGCAATGGACATGATCAGCTGGATATTTTCAGTCGGCGAGCTGCCAGGATTAAAGTCCGTTGCCAAGCTGATACATACATCCTCATTAATCATGTCTCTAGCCCTGGCATACGTGTTTTTGCCAAGATAAAACGTCGTGCCTGGCAAGAGGACGGCGATCGTTCCTGCCTCAGCCAATTTCTTTATGCCTTCGTCTGAGGCACCTACCAAATGATCGGCTGAGACAGCCTTTAGCTCACCCGCTAATTCAGCTCCTCCAAGCGGATCAATTTCATCTGCGTGTATTTTTAAGCCGAAGCCCGCCTCAGCCGCTTTTTGTAAATAACGGCGGGATTGACTGACGGTAAAAACGCCTGTTTCTGTAAAAATATCTGCAAAGCTGGCGAGCTCCTGCTCTTTGATTTCCGGCAAAAGGGACAGCATTTGATCCAGAAATTGATATGGATCGTTTTGATATTCGGGAGGAATCGCATGGGCTCCCATAAATGTGGAGACAAGGTCAACAGGCTGAATTTCATGCAGTTTTTTTGCGACACGCAATTGCTTCAGCTCTGTTTCGTTTTCCAAGCCATAGCCGCTTTTCACTTCAGCCGTGGTTGTGCCATAGGACAGCATTCTTTGCAGGTGAAAATGGCCTTTTTGCAGCAGCTCTTCTTCTGAAGCTGCTCTGGTGTCCTTGACAGTAGAGAGAATCCCGCCCCCCTGCGCCAGAATATCTAAATATGAGATGCCCTGAAGCTTCAGATTCATCTCCTTTTCCCGAGATCCGCCAAATACAAGGTGGGTGTGCGGATCGACAAGGCCTGGCGTTACAAGCCGTCCCGAACAGTCAATGATTTCCTCTGCCTTGTAGCCGGCTTCAGCTCCTTTTTTTCCGGCGAACACAATCTTCTGTTCATGGATGCCGACAACAGCGTCTTCGATCACATGAAGATCCTGCATGCTTTTGCCTGCACGAGGGCCACTGCTTTCCATCGTCAAAAGCTGCCCAATGTTAATGAGAATCGTATCAATTTGTTTCGGCATGTCATCACTCCCTTATTTTTGCATCGGCACGATAATGTCTTGTTTTTTCGCTACTTCAATGGCACGTTCATAACCCGCATCCGCATGGCGGATAATGCCCATTCCTGGGTCGCTCGTTAAGACCCGCGCGAGCCGCTCGTCAGCCAGCTCACTTCCATCGGCAACGGCGACCATGCCGGCATGCAGGGAATAGCCCATTCCAACGCCGCCGCCATGGTGGAAGGAAACCCAGCTTGCACCCGCCGCCGTGTTCACAAGCGCATTGAGCACAGCCCAATCGCCGACAGCATCACTTCCGTCCTTCATCGCTTCTGTCTCCCGGTTTGGAGAGGCGACAGAACCGCAGTCCAAATGATCTCTTCCAATGACAACAGGGGCTTTTAGCTCCCCGCTTCTGACCAGCTCGTTAATGGCAAGGCCCATCTTTTTTCGTTCTCCGTATCCAAGCCAGCAAATACGGGACGGCAAGCCTTGGAACGTGACTTTTTCCTGTGCCATATCGATCCAGCGGTGAAGGGCTTTATTTGCCGGAAACAGTTCTTTTAATAACGCATCCGTACGGTAAATATCTGCCGGATCACCGGACAGCGCCGCCCAGCGGAATGGTCCTTTTCCTTCACAGAATAAGGGGCGGATGTAGGCAGGGACAAACCCCGGAAAATCGAAGGCATTCTCGAGCCCTTCATCCTTTGCGACTTGCCGGATATTGTTGCCGTAGTCAAATACAACAGAGCCCTTTTGTTGGAATGCCAGCATGGCTTCGACATGTTTTTTCATGCTTTTCTTCGCAAGGCGCACGTAAAGCTCTGGACTGTCTTGGCGCAAACGGTCAGCTTCCTCAAGTGAATAGCCCTCGGGAACATAACCGATTAACGGGTCATGGGCGGACGTCTGATCCGTCACGATATCAATTTTGACGCCTCGGTTCAAAAGTGTGTGATGGACCTCAGCCGCGTTTCCGAGAAGCGCGATAGATAGAGGTTTTCCTGCCTGCCTTGCATCTTCAGCCCACACTAAGGCTTCCTCAATCGAGGCTGTTTTTCGATCGCAGTATTTTGTTTCGATCCGCTTGTCGATGCGTGTCTCGTCAACCTCAACGGCTATGACGACGCCTTCATTCATCATGACAGAGAGCGGCTGGGCGCCTCCCATTCCGCCGAGACCGGCTGTCAGCGTCAATGTTCCTTTTAAGCTGCCTCCGAAGTGCTGTCGCGCGAGCTCAGCGAAGGTTTCATATGTTCCTTGCAATATGCCTTGTGAACCGATGTAAATCCAGCTCCCTGCCGTCATCTGTCCGTACATCATTAACCCTTTTTTCTCAAGCTCGTGGAAATGCTCCCAGTCTGCCCACTTCGGAACAAGAACAGAATTCGCTAAAAGCACGCGCGGGGCCTGCGGGTGTGTACGGAACATGCCAACCGGCTTTCCGGATTGCACGAGCAATGTCTCATCATGTTTTAGTGTTTTCAAGGATTGCTCAATGGCGTGAAAAGCGTCCCAGTCTCGTGCGGCTTTGCCAATCCCGCCATATACGATGAGGTCCTCCGGCTTCTCGGCGACTTCCGGATCAAGGTTGTTTCGAAGCATCCGAAGCACTGCCTCTTGCTCCCATCCTAAGCATTCAAGCTCTGTTCCTCTGTTGGCACGGATTGATTTTTTTACATCAGTCATATGTTCATCCCCCTTAGTTCTTCATTCTGATGATCAGGTATTAAAGATTCCTTCTTCAGCCAGTCAGTCAAGCGTTCAATGTCATAGGAAAAAACACGATCCTGCTGAATGGACGGCACGACTTTTCTCATTTCCTGAAAAAGCTGTTTCGTATAGGACGCTGCATGTTCTATGCCTCTGTATTCAACCGCCTGCAATGCGCAAATCGCTTCGATGGCAATGACCCTTCTTGTATTTGCAATCACCTGATAAGCATGCCGAGCGGCGATGGTTCCCATGCTGACATGGTCCTCTTGGTTGGCGGATGACGGAATAGAATCAACACTTGCAGGATGGGCCAGTGTTTTATTTTCAGAAACGAGTGAGGCTGCGGCATACTGCATGATCATCGCACCGGATTGCAGTCCGGGATGAGGGCTCAGGAACGGCGGCAGGTCATTCAGTTGCGGATTCACAAGGCGTTCGATCCTGCGCTCTGCGATATTCGCAAGCTCTGATATTGCGATTTTCAGAAAGTCCATGGCAAAGGCAATCGGCTGTCCGTGAAAGTTTCCGCCGGAAATCACTTTGTCACCGTCATTGAAAATAAGAGGATTGTCTGTAGCTGCATTCATTTCAATCTCTAATTTTTCTTTGACATAGCCTAGTGTCTGCCAAGTCGCACCGTGTACCTGCGGAATACAGCGCAATGAATAGGCATCCTGAACCCGCAGTTCTCCTTGGGAGGTTGTCAGGCCGCTGTCAGACAGATAGAAGCGAATTCGTTCTGCGACATCGATCTGCTCCTGATAGCCGCGGGCCGAGTGAATATCCTCGTCAAATGCATCGATAATTCCCCGAAGCCCTTCAATCGTTAGGCTGGCAATGCGCTCTGTTTGATAGGCTAGTTTCTCAGCTTCAATGTAGGCAACCACTCCCATTGCAGTCATAGCCTGAGTTCCGTTTATCAAGGCAAGCCCTTCCTTGGATGTCAAAGTTGCCGGCTGAATACCGGCTTTTTTCAAGCCCGTCATTGCCGGCATTCTTTCCCCCTCAAAAAAGACTTCTCCCTGCCCGATCAGCGCAAGAGCCAGATGGGAAAGCGGCGCTAGATCTCCGCTTGCGCCAAGTGATCCCTGCTGGGGGATGACAGGATGGACGCGTTTATTTAAGAGGGCAAGCAATTGTTCGATCAGCTCAGCGCGTACACCGGAAAAGCCTTTTAACAGGGCATTGGCGCGCAAAAGCAGCATTGCCCTGGAAACACACTCAGGAAAAGGGTCACCGACTCCGCAGGCATGAGAAAGGATTAAATTCAGCTGCAGCGCCTCCGAATCTTCTTTCTGAATCAGGACATCACTGAATTTGCCAAATCCGGTGGTGATGCCGTAAATTGTCTTTTCCTCGTGTACAATCCGTTCCACAGCCGCTCTGCTTTTTTTCACGCGCTCCATACTTTCCTCGGAAGCCGCTGCCTCTTCAAAATCAAACAGCACACGAGCGACATCGGCTGTTGTCAATGAAGAACCGTCTAAAGTCACCATAAGCCCAACTCCTTTGTCTTTACTTTGGTAAAGCGCCCATACAAAAAGGGGCTATGCTGTGAACATCTGTTTTCACGCATAGCCCCCTATCGCCTAAGATCTATGGGCTGTTTCATATGTGATTAATTCCAACACCGAATGTCTCGTGCTCAAGACCTTTAATCGGTGCCCCGATTGTTCCGTAAAGCGAGACAGCAATCCAATCGCCTTCCGCTTCACTTTCATAAGGATTTCCTCTCAAAACGGCAAACCTCAAGCCCACCGTCCGAAGCAGCGATCCCAGCAGCATTTCACCCCTGGTCACGCCATGCAAAGCCTCCATCGTCGCATGATAAAGCGCATGTGACTCTCGATAACCCTCAGATTGAATGACACCGCTCTTTTTGGAAGCGGTTTCAATTGCGGCTACTACTTTATGCGCGTCCATTGATCCTACCTTGCCGAGACAGACCTTCCAGCCGTCTCGCTCCAGCTCCTCAACCTGCGTACTCTCTTCCGCCTCATTCAGCAGCAGGAGAACAGACAGCCGTCCGATCCGGCGCTCTTTATGCAGTGTCATATGAATCACTCAATTCCTAAAAATTCTGATAACTATTAACTGAGTATTATATTAATTGTTCCCGAATCAGAAGTCAAAAGATTTTTTACATTCTTTAACAAGTTAGATTGCTATTGTAATAGCGCGACGCAGAAAGCAGCACATTGCACACGAATACCCAGACAGGAGTGCAAGCGGCCGCTGTCATATTGCTGACAATGAGGGCAAAATGTCCAGAAGAGGCGTAGTTGCCGGAGAAAAGTCGACGACTTTACAAGACCGGACAAAGCGTTCATTACGTACGCAAATGAAGAAACAGAAGTAATTGAAGAAGGAGAAACGGCAAAAGGGTTGAACTATGAAGTAGAGGATATGCAGCAGCAGTCCTGCACCAAACAGACAGACATCAGTCTAACTATGTAAGAGAACAATGAGAAATCACCTATCTGTTTGAATATGAAAACATTCGGCTGTTTTAATAGGCCGTGGTTTCTTCATAGAGAAATGTAAGCGTTTAAAATTTAATAAAAAAGAGAGGCGAATTGTTTAGATGTTCAACCGATTGTTCCGTGTATGTTTTCTTGCAGCTCTTATCATGGCCTTCACCCTCCCAAACTCCGCCAATGCACAAAAACCTGTATTTAAAGAAGTCAGCGTCCATGACCCTTCCATCATTGAAACAAATGGCACCTTTTATGTTTTTGGATCTCATCTCGCTTCAGCAAAAACAAATGACCTCATGCAATGGAAGCAGCTGACCACTAGCGTTAGCAACAATAATCCTCTGATTCCGAATGTCTACGAAGAATTAAAAGATACCTTTGAATGGGCGCAATCCGAAACCCTGTGGGCGGCTGACGTTACGCAGCTGGCGGACGGCAAATACTACATGTACTACAACGCATGCCGCGGCGACTCACCAAGATCCGCCATGGGTGTTGCCGTTGCTGACAACATCGAAGGCCCATACAAAAACAAAGGCATCTTTTTGAAATCAGGAATGGAAGGCACAAGCAGCGATGGAACACCGTATGACGCAACCAAACACCCGAATGTCGTCGACCCGCATACCTTCTTTGATAAAGACGGAAAGCTGTGGATGGTGTACGGATCATACTCAGGCGGCATTTTCATACTTGAAATGAATCCAAAAACGGGCTTCCCGCTTCCTGGGCAGGGATACGGGAAAAAACTGCTCGGCGGCAACCACAGCAGAATCGAAGGCCCGTATGTTCTCTACAATCCAGACACCCAATACTACTACTTATACCTATCATATGGCGGTCTCGATGCAACAGGCGGCTATAACATCCGTGTGGCCCGCTCCAAGAAACCAGACGGCCCTTACTATGATGCGGAAGGCAACCCAATGCTTGACGTCCGCGGCAAAGAAGGCACATTCTTCGACGACCGTTCCATCGAACCATACGGCGTCAAACTCATGGGCAGCTACACTTTTGAAACAGAAAATGAAAAAGGCACCGGGTACGTCTCACCAGGCCACAACTCCGCATACTATGACGAAAAAACCGGGCGTTCCTATTTAATCTTCCACACCCGCTTCCCGGGCAGGGGTGAAGAACACGAAGTCAGAGTCCACCAATTGTTCATGAACAAAGACGGCTGGCCGGTAACAGCGCCATATCGTTATGCAGGCGAAACACTGAAAGAAGTAAAACAAAAAGACATTACAGGAACATACAAAGTCATCCTGCATGGAAAAGATATCTCAGCCGACATCAAACAAACCATCAACATCCAGCTCAACAAAAATCATACCATTTCCGGGGAAATGACCGGAACATGGAAGAAAACCGGAAAAAATACAGCCGACATCACGTTAGCGGGCAAGAAGTATAACGGGGTATTTTTACGCCAGTGGGATTCGGTGAGAGAGAAGAACGTCATGACGTTTAGTGTGTTGAATGGCAACGGTGAGGCTGTATGGGGATCTAAATAAGATGGAGAAGCGCCTTCTCTAGAAGGCGCTTTTTTATGAGCTTTATTGACTATAAGAAATGGTTGAGCGAGAGAAAAAACAGAAGTGATAGCGGGGTTCAAGACCTAAACGAAAAGTCCCCATTATGATGATTCTCCCTCTTACAAAGTTATGAAATCGAATTTTTAGCTATTTAGAACCGGGATAACGTTCCTCAAGACAATCCTTTTTACCTATTTATCCAATATGACCCATCATGTAATATGAAAATAGTCTGTATTGTAAAGAATTGACACAGTTTGATAGAAACACGAGGTGTTGCGGCATGCATAGTGAAATGTTGTTACATTCGGTAAAAGCCGACTTACATGAAAAACAGGAACAGATCCATCAGTTAAAACGAGTGCTGCACGAAATCAGGCAAATCAAACACGAATTCTCCGAGGCCCAGCATCTCATTCACCGGCCTCATCTTAACCGGGAGGCATGGAGAGGAACACATGCTCAGCGGTTTGAAGATATTCGTGAAGGAATGAACAAAGCATATCAGCAAATCAAAAGCGATCAAGTCAGCGGAATCATCGAAAGCATAGAAGGAAAAATCCACTCATTAGAGGGCGATGTCTATTCTATAAGACGCCAAATTACGAGGATAGAGCATGAAATAGAGAAGGAAAAACATAAAAAGTGAGGTGAGCACAAATGGCACAGGAAATTAAAATGGTGTATGGCACAGTGAAGCAAGGGCTTTCTCAGCTCAAGAATTCAGCTGAACTCAAGTCCTCCTTGCCCGGCCATCTCTCAGGCAGAAACCATTTGAATGTTGTGAAGTCCATCGAGCAATTAAATAAGGAAATCAAAGAGCTCACTGAAGCATATGCGTCTGTTCTGGCCAAGCATATCGCACAAACGGAAAGCGCGGTAAACGCCATGAAGGAAACGGACGAAAACATATCATCTTCCATGAAATAAAGCGCGGGAGGACAAGGGATTGAAAACATTAGATGTCCACGCTCTTCACGAGGGCATTCAGCATACGATTGAGAAACTGGACAAGCAAAAACAACAGCTGGAGAAGCTGGAAAAAAGCGTTGAGCATCTGGCAGGCATGAAGGATGCGCTGAAAGGAAAAGGCGGAGATGCCATCCGGACCTTTTACGAGGAGTGCCACAAGCCTTTTCTCCTTTTCTTTGGCATGTTTATCGACGAATACAAAAAAGTGCTGAAACAAACACAGCATGCGATTTCCTCTGTAGAATCTGACTCCCACGGCATGATCGCAGAGGCTTTTCTCTCACACGATGCGAGACATGGGGTCAAGCATGCACGAGAAGTGACAGAGCAGCTCACTGACGCAGTCAATCGCCAGACATCAGCCATAGATCACATCGTCAGCCTGCCGACAGTCAATGATACCTTTTTCCGAATGGAAACAGAACAGGCTGAGCGACTGATTTCAGACACCCTGAATAAGCTCTTTCAATTTGACGGCCATCAAACTCAAGCACTAGAAACCGCAAAATCAGATTTTCAAACGATGAAAAAATATATAGACCAGCTCGAAACCATGTATACCGGTCCGAAAATTGAAATCACAGGCTACAAAAGCGGCTCTATCCTGAAATCACAGGAAGAAGAAAACATCAACCAAACCTTCGGCGCGATTAACCCACAAATGAAGCAGGCGGATGATTCACCGATGGAGATGATGATTGAGAAGCTAAAAGATAAAATTAGCAACAAAGCTAGTCATATAAAAAAAGACAAAGGCAACACAAACAACATTCAAACAACAATTTTTACTGCAAAAAGAGACATAGGTGATTATAACGAAACGATAAACAGTCCTGAAATCCAAAGTATAGCTGGGAACAGGGATGAAAATATCCTTGATTTATATAAAAAATTTATGGACTATCGTGTTAAAATTAAAGAAGAAAGAAACGGAATCCTTGGTTTCTATGGAACAGGAAATATTTCAGGACTTTTTGAAATTAGTGATGAACAATTAGTTAATACAAAAATTGATATGAGCCTTTTTGATACGAATAAGGCTATAAAGGATAAAAACAAAAAAGAAAAAGTTAAAAAAATTAAGAAATCGGAAACTTATTTTACTGCTTTGGGAGGGAGTGCAGAATTTTCGATTCCGAGATTTTCTAATGTTTTTAATACTTTATTATCTGGTGATATGATTGGCGGTTCTGCTGAACTTAATGGTATTAATGCAGTGATTAACCATGAAAAATCGCCACTTGCTCTTGAATTTAAATTACTTCATGCAGGGGTAGAGGCGAATGTTTCGAATACTGGAGGAGGTCTAGGAGGATCGGCTAGCGTATCTGAAGTAGGAGTAACTGCGTCCCCTCTAAATTGGTTTGGTTATGAGCCTTTAGAAGAATGGTTTGGAATAGAAAATAAAAATCCGTACATCGGTGTAGGGTTTTCTATAGGAAGTTTAGGATTAGGCGCTTCGGCTAACGAGGGTTTTGAAGTTTATATAGCTGATGGAGTTGGAATTTCATTTAAGGCAGGTATAGAGGATGAGGATAAGGAAGATGAATGAAGACTTTTTATTAAGAAAAATAAATGAAGCATTATTGATAATGCAGATTGTTTTCCCTATAGCTGGTATATTTCTTACCATAATGACAATTTGGTTAGCAAATACAAATCAAGTTAACGATATAGAGTTATATGTTATTGCTGGTTTTTCATATGGTGTATTTTTCTTTTTGTTCCCATTTGGAATTTATATTTTTAGAAAAAAAATACTGCTTAAAAAGTTAAAAAAATAATCCTTAGGAGTATATAGAAATGAGTCGGATTAGAAATTGGTTTCCAATAGGAACTATAGTAAAGTTAAAAAATATGAAAAAACTTGTAATGGTTTTCGGTAGACATCAGATACAGTCATCCAGTGGAAAGGAATTTGATTATGTCGCAGTCCCATATCCAGAAGGGAACATTAGTGAAAACTTCAATGTGTTCTTTGATGAAGAAATGATAGAAAAGATAATTTATGAGGGATATACTGATAATGAAGACCAATTGTTAAGAGATAAGTTAAATGAAATTATAGAGGAGGAAAAATAGATGGAGGAATTCTGGAAGAAATTCAGAAAAAAAATCATGTTTTTTTTCTCCCTATTTTTACTTTTTACATGGACTCTTGCTATTTTATTAATAGAGGGATTTTCAATTAAAGAGAAATTAATAATGTATGCAATTGGATTAATTATGATAATTTTTTGTTTAGTGTTAGGTTATATAGTAACAAATAAAATGCTCAATAGAAAATAAATTTTTCCCCTCCAAAGAAGTGTCTTTGGAGTTTTTTTATAAAACAGAACAGGCTGAGCGACTGATTTCAGACACCCTGAATAAGCTCTTTCAATTTGACGGCCAGCAAACCCAAGCACTAGAAACCGCAAAATCAGATTTACAAACGATGAAAAAATATATAGACCAGCTCGAAACCATGTACACCGGTCCGAAAATTGAAATCACAGGCTACAAAAGCGGCTCTATCCTGAAATCACAGGAAGAAGAAAACATCAACCAAACCTTCGGCGCGATTAACCCGCAAATGAAGCAGGCGGATGATTCTCCGATGGAGATGATGCTGAAGAAGCTAGGGAAACATAAGCAGTCCAACGTTGATACCGTGATGAAGGATGACAAACAACAGAAGATCGAGCGCGAGATTCATGCTGATGACAGTAATTTAACTGTATTAAAGAAAGAAGCAGCAGCCCACCCGAAAGTCTATGGAGACATACGGGTGATAAATGATAAACTATATAATCATAAAGGATTGAAAAAGATAGATACGATAGAAGTGATTGACGAACTAACTCGCGATACTGCAAACATCGACTACGTCGGCGGTAAATATTATGTATATGAAAACGGCCAGATCGTAAGAGAATTCTACGCTGGAGGGAAAAAGCGGCTAGAAGAAGTGTCTTACATACCAGAGGATAAAGTAGGCGGAGCTAAGCCACTTGATTCATTTCTTGCCGGAACGCAGTATGAATTTGTTGAGTGGGTAAGTCCTCAGGGCGCTATTAAAAAATTGGCGGTTCGAGGCGGGAAGCGTGTTGTCACAGATGTGGCTAAGCATATTGCGGAGAAAGATATAAAGGGAGATGTAAAGAAGAAAACTTCTAAGGGTAGCGTTAATAGTAAGTGGTGGCATCCCGGATATGTAGATAATTTAAGCTCTTCCCAAACTGTTATAGGAATAAAAAATTCACCCAAAGGTTTATCAACCCTTGGTAGTTCAACACGTCAGAATGCACTAGATGCAGGAAAAGGATGGGTTGGTGAAGGAGCAGAAAAAATGTATGATAAAGCAGGAAATTTTTTAGGATACAAAAGTGTAGATAAAATGAGAGCTTTTAGATTGCAATATAAACCAAAAGAAAAAATGTGGAGAGCAAACTTTACTGAGAATGAGATTACAGTTGTAGGATCAAAAACAGAATTAAGAAACGTACATGTTGATATTTTAGATTAAAAGGTGGGATATAATTATGTTAGAAATTAAAGCTTTAACTAAGGATTATGAAAATTGGGGTGAAGACGCTGATGATTTCTACGTTTCATTTGAACTTGACGTAGGATTACACGATATACCAGGTGCTTCTGATTTGTTTACTTTTAACGTTCTTAGCCCTAAAAGATTGGATAAGATACTTGAAAGTACTGAAATTGAATTAGGCCATGGATATTTCATAATGAGAGATTTTAATATAAAAACTGTCAATTCTACTGTAGAGACTATTATGAATAAATGTAAAGACGATGATTATGATAAGTATATGAATAATTTATCTCAATATTTTAAATTACAAGGATAACACCAAAAGAGTTGTTGGCACAGAAACACATTCTTATAGTTATAATAAAAGAATATGAAGATATCGAAACTGAGATCTATATCGGACTTAATACAAATGTTATATGATAATTTAAGATAAAATAACTAAGAGTTTTTCAAGTTAGAAGATATTCCTGATTATAAATATCTCACTTCAAACTATATTTTAATTGAATAGTTTTCAGGGCCTTACGGTTTTCTTCCTAGTAGACCCCAGCTTTAGAGTAGTAACTGTTTTACCTTGATTGGCAAAGTGCCAATCAAGGCTTTTTTAAATAACTTTTGGGTGGACAAAGCAAGTCCTATCCTGAGTTTTAAAAAACTCAAAATAATAAGTGAGGGGTTTTATTAAAAACTGAATTCGATGAAACTAGCAAAGAAGATAAAGCCTTGATTGTGGACTATCACTTTCGAGTTTTGGGTGATGAGATAAATCTTTAGAGTAGAAATTAGCGAGATGTAGCGAAACTAAGCTTAAAAACAGGTCGAGAAAGTTATTGATTTAGTATTAGAAAAAAGAGTAAATCAAGAAGCTCATATCTATTTTGTAGGCGAATTTTTAAATGATAAAGAGAACATAGACATACTTTTGTAAAAGAAGTTTTGCGTGTATATTCTGAAACCAATCTAGTTGAAAGCTATCATGAACCTATTGTGGTAGAGCTAGATACATTAGAAATAATGTTATTTAAATAGTAAAATACTAATTCAAAAACCGAAAATGAAAGCGTTGACATCCCGCAAATCTAGTGCTAAAGTATACCTACAAACAAATAAAGCGACCCGTCAGGATTGTTACTGCGAAAGCAGGCAAAACCTAAATGGTGCAGATGGAGGAGACTCTCGCAATCTGTGCCATTTAGGTTTTTTTTATTCTCTTTTAGGAGGTGATGCGGCATTTGATAGAAAAAAAGCTGGATGAAAGGCGGCCACCTTTCATCCAGCAGTCCCCCCATAAAAAGGAGGTATACACATGGATTATGATAAATTATCGAAAGACATATTACAACTCGTAGGCGGTGAAGAAAACGTTCAGCGCGTGATTCACTGCATGACGAGGCTGCGTTTTAATCTTCATGACAACGCGAAGGCGGATCGAAGCCAATTGGAGCAGCTGCCGGGGGTGATGGGCACCAATATCAGCGGCGAGCAGTTTCAAATCATTATCGGAAACGATGTGCCGAAGGTGTATCAGGCGATTGTGCGGCAGAGCAATCTCAGTGATGAAAAGAGCGCTGGTTCATCCTCTCAGAAAAAGAATGTGCTGAGTGCGGTTTTTGATGTGATTTCTGGTGTGTTTACCCCGATTCTGCCTGCGATTGCGGGAGCGGGGATGATCAAAGGGCTTGTTGCGCTGGCGGTTACGTTTGGCTGGATGGCGGAGAAGAGCCAGGTTCATGTCATTTTGACGGCTGTCGGGGACGGCGCGTTCTATTTCCTGCCGCTCCTGCTTGCGATGAGTGCGGCCAGAAAATTCGGAAGCAATCCGTACGTAGCGGCTGCCATTGCGGCGGCGATTCTCCATCCGGATTTGACAGCCCTGCTCGGTGCGGGGAAACCGATTTCCTTTATCGGGCTTCCTGTAACCGCTGCGACTTATTCGTCAACCGTTATTCCGATTTTGCTGGCGATTTGGATTGCCTCGTACGTAGAAAAATGGATTGACCGTTTCACACACGCGTCTCTCAAATTGATTGTGGTTCCAACATTCACATTATTGATTGTCGTGCCGCTGACATTGATTACAGTCGGTCCGCTTGGCGCTATTTTAGGAGAATACTTGTCTGCTGGCGTCAATTATTTGTTTGATCATGCAGGGCTTGTGGCGATGATTTTGCTGGCGGGTACATTCTCTTTAATCATTATGACAGGCATGCACTATGCTTTTGTGCCGATCATGATCAACAACATCGCTCAAAACGGCCATGATTATTTACTGCCGGCCATGTTTTTGGCGAATATGGGGCAGGCTGGGGCATCATTTGCCGTCTTCCTTCGCTCCAGAAACAAAAGATTTAAATCACTTGCGCTTACCACAAGCATTACGGCGCTGATGGGAATTACAGAACCTGCGATGTACGGCGTGAATATGCGATTAAAAAAGCCGTTTGCAGCCGCTTTGATTGGCGGTGCAGCCGGCGGCGCGTTTTACGGCATGACGGGTGTTGCTTCCTATATCGTCGGAGGGAATGCAGGCCTGCCGAGCATCCCTGTCTTTATTGGCCCAACGTTTATTTACGCGATGATCGGTCTTGTGATTGCATTTGCGGCGGGAACAGCAGCTGCGTATTTGCTTGGATTCGAGGATGTGCCTTCTGACGGCAGCCAGCAGCCGGCAGTGCATGAAGGCAGCAGAGAGATCATTCACAGCCCGATTAAGGGAGAAGTGAAAGCATTAAGTGAAGTCAAAGACGGAGTGTTTTCTGCCGGGATCATGGGAAAAGGATTCGCCATTGAGCCTGAAGAAGGAGAAGTTGTGTCGCCTGTTCGTGGAAGCGTTACCACCATTTTTAAAACAAAACACGCAATTGGCATTACGAGTGATCAGGGAGCTGAAATACTCATACACATTGGATTGGACACGGTGAAGCTGGAAGGACAATGGTTCACGGCTCACGTCAAAGAAGGCGACAAGGTCGCACCGGGAGATCGGCTTGTGTCCTTTGATCTGGAACAAATTAAAGCCGCGGGATATGACGTCATTACCCCGGTGATCGTGACCAACACTGACCAATATTCGTTTTCGCCGGTGAAAGAAATCGGCAAAGTGCAGACAAAAGAAGCGCTGCTTGCTTTATCCTAAAAAACTGATGAGGTGTTCAATATGAGTTCAAACGCAAAACGATTTCCAGAAGGATTTTTATGGGGCGGCGCGGTTGCTGCCAATCAGGTGGAGGGTGCTTATAACGAGGGCGGTAAGGGGCTTTCGACAGCTGACGTATCGCCGAACGGTATCATGTCTCCATTTGATGAATCAATGACTTCCTTGAATCTGTATCACACTGGAATTGACTTTTATCATCGTTATAAAGAGGATATCGCCTTGTTTGCTGAAATGGGGTTCAAGGCATTCCGCACGTCGATTGCGTGGACGAGAATTTTTCCGAATGGCGATGAAGAGGAGCCGAATGAAGAGGGACTCACATTTTATGATGATCTGTTTGATGAACTGTTAAAGCATCATATTGAGCCTGTTGTAACGATTTCTCATTATGAAATGCCGCTCGGTTTAGTGAAGAATTATGGCGGCTGGAAGAATCGCAAAGTCATCGAGTTCTATGAACGCTATGCCAAAACGGTTTTCAAACGCTATCAGCACAAAGTGAAGTATTGGATGACGTTTAATGAAATTAACGTGGTGCTCCATGCGCCATTTACCGGCGGGGGCCTTGTTTTTGAAGAAGGCGAAAACAAATTAAACACGATGTACCAGGCGGCACACCACCAATTTGTGGCCAGTGCTCTTGCCGTTAAAGCGGGACACGAGCTCATTCCTGATTCGAAAATCGGCTGTATGATTGCAGCTACGACAACCTACCCGATGACATCTAAGCCGGAGGATGTCTTCGCGGCAATGGAGAATGAGCGCAAAACACTTTTCTTCTCAGATGTGCAGGCACGAGGTGCGTACCCAGGATATATGAAGCGCTTCCTGGCAGAAAACAATATTGAAATTGAAATGGCTGAAGGCGATGAAGAGATCTTGAAAGAACATACGGTGGATTACATCGGATTCAGCTATTACATGTCGATGGCGGCAAGCACCGATCCGGAAGATCTTGCAAAATCAGGCGGCAACCTGCTGGGCGGAGTCAAAAACCCTTATTTGAAATCATCAGAATGGGGCTGGCAGATTGATCCGAAAGGCTTGCGCATCACGCTCAATACCTTATACGACCGTTATCAAAAGCCGCTGTTCATTGTGGAAAACGGCCTTGGCGCTGTGGACAAAGTTGGCGAGGACGGCACGATCCAGGACGATTACAGAATCAACTATCTGCGAGAACATTTAATTGAAGCACGGGAAGCCATTGCCGACGGCGTTGATTTAATCGGCTACACATCATGGGGGCCAATTGACCTTGTCAGTGCATCCACTGCGGAAATGAAAAAACGCTACGGCTTCATTTATGTGGACCGGGACAATGAAGGAAATGGAACATTTAACCGCATCAAGAAAAAAAGCTTCAGCTGGTATCAGCAGGTCATCGCCACAAACGGAGAGAGTCTCTGACAACTTTTTGAAAGTGCATGCGCATCAATTGACAATAACCGGAAGCAGGCGGACAATAAAAGAGAAAGATGAACCACCCACAGTCCGAAAGGCGGGAAGAGCATGTTTAACAAAATGTTAGTTGCGATTGACGGATCAGACATGAGTGCAAAAGCGCTTGATGCCGCAGTGCATTTGGCAAAAGAGCAGCAAGCGGACCTAAGCATCCTTCATGTGGGGAGAGAAGCCGTCGTCACGACTTCTTCTCTGACGGGAATTGTCTATGTGCCTGAGCACTTTATTGATGAAATCAGGAACGAGGTTAAAAAAGAGGGCCTGAAGATCCTAGAGAATGCAAGAGAAAAAGCAGCTGAAAACGGTGTTCAAGCTGAAATCATTTACGCGAATGGCGAGCCGGCACATGAGATACTCACTCACGCAAAAAAGAAAGGCATCAGCCTGATTGTAGGTGGCAGCCGGGGGATCAGCGGCCTGAAAGAAATGATGCTTGGAAGCGTCAGCCATAAAGTGTCTCAATTATCAACATGCCCGGTTTTGATTGTTCGATAGAATAAAGAAAATCAGATCGAAAATTCAGTCGGGGTATCTTATAGAATTTGTGGAGAAGATTCACGGGAGAATTTAGCGATTTAAAATAAAACAATTTAATATAGAAGTTAATATTAAGATATTTAAGGAGAGCTAATAAGCTCTCTTTTTTAGTTTGGTAATATATATTATCTAAAAATGAGTAATCATAAATTAGTAACAAGGACTTTAATATAGTTTTAAGAACTAACTGTAAATAATAATGCGATTTAATATCCAAATAAACACAGTATTAATTTACCTTTTTAATCCATGTAAATATATGTATAATAAAAAATAATAAAGATACAGGAGATTTGATATGAATAATAGTTCATTAAAAAATAGGAGTTCCATAGTGTTAATAGTTATCTCTGCTGTATGGATAATTTTTATAGGAAAGTCGATCATTGCAGTTCTACCTACAAACCCATTGTCTCCAAATATTGATGAACAAAGTCTTATGAAAACTTTGTATCCTCAAGGCTGGGGTTTTTTTAGCAAAAATCCCAGAGAAGAAATGATAAATGTCTATGAAACAAAAACGTACTCACAGGCAGTTTCCTGGCCTAATAATAGTTTTAAAAATGTGTTTGGATTATATAGACATGGTAGAGCACAAGGTGTTGAGTTGGGGTATTTAATCGAACAGATTCCAAAATCAATAGAATGGGAAGATTGTAAAGACGGAACAATATCTTGTTTAAAAAAGACTGATACTGTAGTCACTATAAACAATAAAACACCTAAAGCATCCTTATGCGGAAATTTAGGTTTGTCCAGAGAAACACTAATTCCTTGGGCATGGAGCAATAAGAGAGGAAGTAATATTTCAAAAGAATCTAAAGTATTGAGAGTTGAAGTTACATGTTCTTAAAACAAAGTGTTTTTAAGACATTAAATGAGAGGATTTTTGAGTGGGTTAATTGCAACTATCCTTGGACAAACGTTTATGGTATATCTAGAAGTTTAATGGCTTTGGCTACAGCGCTAACTTTAATTTTTAATGATGCCAGTGTGTTTTTTAGACCAGCTAGCGGAATAGCTACTTATCCTTATTGTCCCAAAACTATACCAAGTGTTTTTTGCTTTACTTCAAATGATTATCTTCATCTTAATATAGTACGTTGGATTTGTGTGCTGTTATTGCTGATTATAGCGACTGGCTGGCGTCCGAGAATCACTGGGATTATTCATTGGTGGATTTGTTATAGTTTACAGGTTTCTGCATTAACAATTGATGGTGGTGAACAGGTAAATGCGGTTTTTACTTTATTACTCCTGCCAATAACATTAACGGACTCTAGGAAATGGCATTGGTATAATAATGAAGTAAATGATATTGATACCAACGGTGAGTTTTATGCTAGGATGATAGCGTTGGTCTCATTTGTTGTAATAAGAGTACAAGTATCTATTTTATATTTTAATTCTTTCGTAGCTAAGTTAGGTGAGGAAGACTGGATTAATGGAACAGCAGTTTATTACTATTCCCAACACTTAATGTTGGGTTTTCCAGAGGCAATCCTTCATATATTTCAATTTATAATTACTAGTAAATTTGTTGTTGTGGCTACTTGGGGAACATTGCTTGTTCAGTTCCTATTGTTTGCAGCTATCCTGGCGCCCAAAAAAGGTTGGAACTTTTTATTCTATATAGGATTACTTATGCATGACATTTTTGCCGTTATGTTTGGACTGATTAGTTTTTCTATGATTATGTGCAGTATTTTAATCTTATATTTAAGACCTCTAAACAAACCTTTCAAGTTGAAACAACTTAACTTAAAAAGGAGTTTATCTAAAAGGGGGGATAAACAAAAAATTCTTAATTATTAATCGGGAAAGGGGAAAAGGAAAATGAAAGGGAAAATTATTAACAGAAAAAACTTAATATTCATTTTATTCGTGCTGTTAGTTTCATCAATTACAAGTAATTTTAACTCTGTAGAGGCTATCGAAAACCATAAATTTTCTGGTGAAGAAATTTATGCTGGAGTAGCCTTTGGTCAAGGAGAAGTAGCAAAACTTTTTCCGGAAGTTTGGAGTAAAGAGAATTTAGAAAAATTGTCTACAAAGGAATCAAAAAGAAAAGCTCTTAAGTTAATCGCAGAAATGAAGGAAGTAGATCCAAACTACTTCAATAATTTAGAGAAAGCCATTTACGAAAACAAAGACCCTAAAGAAGTAAAAGAACTTCTTACGAGAAGTGGAAAAATCCTAAAGAAAATTGATCCGAACATTTCTGAAAATACTCAAGTTGACTCTGCCGAAGGAGCTTGTGTTACATTTGTTACATGGACGGCAGTAGCTGCTATATGGGTAGCTGTTGTGGCCGGAGCTGTGGTAGTTGCCTCCACTGTAACTAATGATAAGACATCTTTGATGAATGAAATGCTTGTTAAAAATATGGTGGAAAGGCTAAATTAAACTATAAAAGGATCTTAATTTTCAATTAAGATCCTTTTTTTATTGACATATCCCTCACGGGTACCTTTAAGATAAAAATGAAAAAATCTCTAAGGAGTGAATTTCATGAATATAAAACAAGTATCTGAATTAACAGGATTAACCAAAAAAGCGATTAAATACTATGAATCTGAAGGGTTGATTGAAGTTAATAAAAATCCCATAAATCAATACAGAGAGTATTCTGAAAAAGTGATTTCTCAGTTGAATTTAATTGCCTCTCTTCGATTGCTCCACCTGCCTGTAAAAGAGATTAAATCTCTTTTGAAAGGAGAAAGAAGGCTCCCAGAATTATTAAATGAACAGTTAAATGAAATTAATAAAAATTTAAAGCTACTTGAGCAACAAAAATTATTAACAGAGACTCTTATTCAGAATGTAAATGAAATTGATGACTTTAGTGATAAGGTGAAAATTTTAGAAGACACTTTGCATTTGAAAGATCAGGAAAAGAAAGAATATATAATGGATAAAATTTTAAGAATGTTTCCAGGCAAATTTGGTGAATTCGTTGTTGCTATGTTTGAACCTTTTTTAGAAGTTACTATTGATAACGAAAGTAAACAATCATATTGGTTAAATTTGGTTAACTATCTTGATGATATTGAAGAAGTAGATGATAATCATCCAATAATGAAATTAATTATGGAAAATGAGCATGAGTTAGAGAGTTTTAAGAAGAACAATTATGACTTTGTTAATAAAATAATTAATAAAGATCCTGAATTATTTGAACAACAAAAAAATACATTAATAAATTTGGTAAAAAGTGTGAAGGAAAATAAAGAGTATAAAGAGAACTTTATTACACAAGCAAATAAAGGAAAAGACCTTCCTTACCTAAAAGAAGGAAGTGAATTTAGTAATATGTTGTATAAAATAAGTCCAAGATATAAGATCTTTTTAGACAATCAAACAGAAATAAAAAAACAAGCAGATGCAGAGTTAGGATTTGATTCAAAACAATTTTTAGAAGACGTTATAAAGGGTGAAAGAGATTGATAAACTATATTATTGGCGGACTTATATGTTTATTATTCGCCTATTTAATAGGGGTAAAAAAAGTATTAGTTCTTATAATAAATTACAATTCCTTCACTTTTTTAGGTGATAAGGATAAGTTATCAAAAAGAATGGGAATAATACTACTGATAATGGGAGTATTCACTTTATTAATGCCTTTATTACTCATGGTTTTTGGCGTTTTAATAAAAAGTATATATACAGCTATAATAATTGCATTGGTCGTATTGGCTTCTTTATTTATTGTAGTTCCATACTTTCAAATCAAATAAATGACTTTATTCGTTTGAGTATGGTTCAAGGAAAGAGCATAAAGCTTGTGCTTTCAAAAGTAACAGGATTATGTTCCCTGCGGCGTTCAATTGATAAAGAAATAACGTGATTGAATGGTAATGGATGAAAGTAATTAAGACTAACATACTAAAGTAAATCATCAAAATTATAAATTAGGAAGGAGTACTGGAGGTAGAATACGCTTGATGCAGCAAGATCTCTCAATCACGCCAAAACAAAAATCAACAGCCGTAATCAAAATGGTCATCTCCATGGTGATTTTCGGCTCCATCGGCTTTTTCTCAGAGCATACCAATCTGCCGTCATTTGAATTGGTCTTTGTCCGTTGCCTATGCGCGACGTTATTTTTAAGCTTTTGCTGGCTGGTGTCGGGCCAGTATAAAATCGAAAAGTGGAGCAAAAGAGACGTGCTGCAAACATTGGCGTGCGGTTTCTTTCTTATATTTAACTGGGTGTTCTTATTTAAGTCTTTTGAAGAAACGTCCGTTACAATTGCTATCTCCGTTTATCACCTTGCCCCGGTGCTTGTTCTTCTCCTGGGGAGCATCATCTATAGAGAGAAATTACATGTCATCTCCGTCAGCTCCATTATCATCTGCTTTCTGGGAACTGCGCTGATTTCCGGGATTAACGGCAGCACTTCATTGTCACAGCTGATGGGATCAGGAATCATTTGGGCAGTTCTCGCCGCACTGTTTTATGCGTTCACCACTTTATTGGGAAAAGGCATTCACAACCTCAGTCCATACACGACCACCTTCCTGCAAACCGGTTTAGGGGTGATCATCCTGATTCCGTTTATTCACTTCGGCGCTTTTGCTGACCTATCTCAGGGAAAATGGATTATGGTGGTATCTACCGGCATCATCCATACGGGTATTGTATATTTGCTGTTTTTTGACAGTTTACGATTTTTATCAACGAAATTTATTTCAATTATTGTATTTCTCGATCCGGCTGTCGCGATCGTGCTCGATACCGTCTTCACAGGCTTCCGCCCTGACCTCTATCAAACGCTTGGCATCGTACTGATCTTTGCGGGCATGGCCTTGACGCTTGTCAGGAGGCAGGGGAAGGCGGATGTGGTTGCTGAGAATTCTCAAATGTAAAGAATATCGAATGATAAAAGCAGCTGTCGAAGGCAGTTGCTTTTGTTTTATTTCCAAACGTCCTCAAGCAGAGCAGGAAATGAATCTAAAGAAATGAGTCTATAGTCATAATGTACGCGAGATGCATGATAAATCTCCATAATTTAGTATTTTAGGAGGATGCATCATCTTCTAATCATGATTATCATATTTAAAGATGATAAAAGAACTATACGAGAGCGGGAGGAATTACATAATGAAAAAGAAGAAATTGATCATGACCTTCGTTGCTTTTGTTATCGCATTGACAAGCTTTACAGCGATAGATCTTGCCGGTAACAAAGCTCAAGCAAAAGATTGGGTGAAAAGAGGCAGTATTTGGACTACCCATTACCATTCAGGCTCATTCAAAAACTATACGTACTCACCTACATTTCAGATTTTTTATTCAGGTCAAGGAACGAATGCAAGCATAAATGCAAATGGATCTGGGAGCGGGAACATAAAAGCCGAGATGCAACAGAAGACAAGTAAAGGGTGGAAAACCATTAAAACGTTTTATGCAAAGAAAAAGGGTTATACCAACTTGAGCTACAGTAAAGCATCTAAGAGCTATAAAACAAAATACAGATTTAAATTCAGTAATACAGGAACTAAAAAAACAATTAATTATACATTCGCTTCTGTATATTAAATAGCAAAACCCCAGCCTTCACTCAAGGTTGGGGTTTCTGCGTTTGACTCGCCAAATTCTGAAGACAAAGGCTGCGTAAGTAAGGGTAGCCGGGATAGTGATGGCGATGAGAAAGACAAAAAGGACGTGTATGGCGTTATGAAGTATGGAAGCTTCACCAGAAATAAACGTATTCCTGATGACAGTGACAGCCGCAGTAAGACAGAGCATGAACAATGTGATATAACGAAGGGTAAATTCACTTTGTTTTTATTTATCAATCATAGTTGAACGGTCGGAGTAAATCGGCACCGTTCCGGGTGCGGCGGCAAAGATATGTGTGGTGTATTCAGAACAAACATGTTCCCATCCGGCATTTTCGAATATGTCAAGGTATTCATCCATGCTTTCATCATCGACGGCACGATAGTCCAAGCTGTAGAACTGGTTTTGCGGTTCAGCTTTTTTAAGTTTATACCCCATAAACGCAAATGAATCGAGCACCCAGCCTTTGCTGGCCATATCGCTGAGTCTCTTCATGTCCTTTTCCTCTGAAAACGCCAATCCTTCAGACATCATATATTTTTTCTGTTTCATGATGAATCCCCTTTCAATTGTTGAAAAGCGCGTTCTCCGTGTTCAGCCATCACTTTTCTGCGCTGAATTTCTTTTTTGAGTAGTTCTTGGCCGTGCAAGGTGGTTTGGTACACTTTGCGGCGCGGGTTGTCATTGTTGACAAGCTCAATGATCTCTTCCTGCAGCAGTTTCTTTAACAATGTATATAAGGTAGCCGGGCCGATCGTGAAGGAGTCATCGGTCATGTCTTCAATCTCCTGCATGATCGAATATCCGTGCTTTGGTTTCAGCAATGTTAAGATAATATAATAGGCTGGATCTGTAAGCTGATCCATTTCCTGCGGACGTTGCTTTGGCAAGTGGTCACCTCATTCCCTATATCAATAAATGATATATCATCTATTGATATAACAAAATCTTCCTTTTTGTTGTCAACGTCATTTTTTTCTGCATTCCAGTCATCATAAAGAAACAATCACAGAGTATGCATTAATGTATGCGTTTTCGCAGAGGGGGAGTCTTAATGAAAAAATGGCTGGCGGCGGTTTTTGTGATGATGCTGATGATGTGTTTTGGCGGGATTGAGGGTGTGAAGGCGGCGGAGCCGAAGGTGTATCAGTTTGATTTTGGTGGCGTTTCGGTTGAGCCTGGTTACATTGGTGTCAGGGCGTCTGACCGGTATGACCGGTCAAAGGGCTACGGTTTTCAAACACCGGAGAATATGAAGGATGTGGCGGCATCCGGGACTGGTGTGAAAAGTGATGCCGTTCAGTTTTTAGCGTATGGGACGAAAAGCAATAACACATTTAATGTGGATCTCCCGAATGGCCTTTATGAGGTGAAGGTGACGCTTGGCAATACGGCAAGGGCCAGTGTGGCGGCGGAGGGTGTCTTTCAGGTCATCAATATGACGGGGGATGGCGCGGAGGATACGTTCCAAATTCCCGTCACCGACGGGCAGCTGAATCTGCTGGTGACAGAGGGAAAGGCAGGCACCGCTTTTACGCTCAGCGCCTTGAAAATCAAGAAATTGTCTGATCAGCCGGTGACGAACCGAACCATTTATGTCGGCGGCGACTCGACGGTGTGCAATTATTATCCGCTCAACAGCAGCGAGCAGGCGGGCTGGGGGCAGATGCTGCCTCACTATATCGACAAACACACCTTTCAAGTGAGAAACATGGCGTCTGGCGGGCAGATCGCGAGAGGGTTTCGAAATGACGGGCAGCTCGAGGCGATCCTGAAGTACATTAAGCCGGGGGATTATTTTATCTTGCAGCTCGGCATTAATGACACGAATCCGAAGCATAATGAATCTGAAGCGGAATTTAAGGAGATTATGCGTGATATGATCCGTCAGGTGAAAGCGAAGGGAGCGGAAGTCATCCTTTCAACGCCTCAGGGCCGGGCGACCGATTTCACTTCTGAAGGCATCCATTCGTCTGTAAACCGATGGTACAGGGCTTCTATTTTGGCTTTGGCCGAAGAGGAAAAAACGCACCTCGTTGACTTGAATGTCCTCAGCTCTGCATACTTTACATCGATCGGTCCGGAAAAAACACTCGCGCTCTATATGGACGGAGATACGCTGCATCCGAACCGCGCAGGGGCTGACGTATTGGCACGATTAGCTGTTCAGGATCTAAAACGCCAAGGAATCGATGGGTTTTAACACGTCATTTGTCGACAAAACACATACGCTCTCGTCAATTAGAGTATAATGAGAACATCTGCAAGAGACAGGAGTTTATACATGAGTCATTTTAAAAACTATCAAATCAGTCATGACATTTTACGAGCACTGGAAGGACTGGGATATACAGAACCGACCAAGGTGCAGCAGAGCGTAATTCCCGCTGCCCTTGAACGAAAGGATCTTGTCGTCAAATCACAGACGGGAAGCGGGAAAACGGCTTCGTTCGGAATTCCTCTCTGTGAGCTGGCGGATTGGGATGAAAACAAGCCGCAGGCACTTATTTTAACACCGACCCGCGAGCTTGCGGTGCAAGTAAAAGAGGATATCACGAACATCGGACGATTTAAACGAATCAAAGCGACAGCTGTGTTTGGAAAATCATCCTTTGACAAACAAAAAGCAGAGCTTAAGCAAAAAAGCCACATTGTTGTCGGCACGCCGGGACGTGTTTTGGATCATATCGAAAAAGGAACGCTGCCGTTGGATCGTCTCTCTTATTTGGTCATTGATGAAGCGGATGAGATGCTGAATATGGGCTTTATCGAGCAGGTAGAGGCGATTATCAAGCACCTTCCGGTTGAACGCACGACGATGCTATTTTCAGCAACGCTGCCGGAGGATATCGAGAAGCTGAGCCGTCAATATATGCAGAATCCGGAGCATATCGAAATCAAAGCGGCCGGCCTAACCACCAGAAATATTGAACATGCGGTGATTCAAGTACGAGAAGAGAATAAGTTTTCTTTACTGAAAGATGTACTGATAACCGAGAATCCCGATAGCTGCATCATGTTCTGCCGGACGAAAGAGCATGTCAATCAGCTGACCGATGAATTGGATGACTTAGGGTATCCATGCGATAAAATTCACGGCGGAATGATTCAGGAAGACCGATTCGATGTCATGAATGAATTTAAACGGGGCGAGTATCGTTACCTAGTCGCCACAGATGTCGCCGCGCGCGGGATTGATATTGAGAATATCACCCTTGTCATCAACTATGATCTGCCGCTTGAAAAGGAAAGCTACGTCCATCGCACGGGGCGGACGGGGCGCGCTGGGAATAAAGGAAAAGCCATTTCGTTTGTCACGGCCTTTGAAAAACGGTTTTTAGCCGACATAGAAGAATATATCGGATTTGCAATTCAAAAAATAGAAGCCCCTTCTCAAGAGGAAGTGGCAAGGAAGAAACCTGAATTTCTAGCTAAATTGAATGACCGTCCGGAAACCAAAAAGGACAAAAGCGAAGAGCTGAATAAAGACATTATGAAGCTGTATTTTAACGGCGGAAAGAAGAAGAAAATCAGAGCCGTTGATTTTGTAGGAACGATTGCCAAAATTGACGGTGTGTCAGCTGATGACATCGGCATCATCACGATCATGGATAACGCCTCATACGTGGAGATTTTAAACGGTAAAGGCCCCCAAGTTCTCAAAGTGATGAAGAATACAACCGTCAAAGGGAAAAAGCTCAAGGTGAATAAAGCGAATAAATGATGAATGGCCTGCTCCCGGTTAAAGGGGCAGGTCATTTTGCTGCTGGCTGACATCTGGGCCGGTTTCCTCGGGAACAAAGGCAAGAATCACAATACCAATCACAAACAAAATGATCAGGCTGAACACCGCAGTCGAGGATTTCCCGGTCAGCTGGGCGGTAACGGCAATGAGCAGCGGCCCCATAATTGAGGCGAATTTTCCAAAAATGTTGTAGAAGCCAAAGAATTCATTGGCGTGGCGCTTTGGCACGAGCTTGGCGAAATAAGAGCGGCTCAGGGCTTGAATGCCGCCCTGCGAGGTGGCGACAAGCATAGCCAATATCCAGAAATCAAGCGTTGTCTCTAGAAAATAGGCATACACGCAGACGATCATATAAATGACGATTCCAACGTACAGCATTGTCTTCCCCGTGAAGCGTTCAGCCAGTTTTCCGTATACAATCGAAAACGGTGCGGCGACGACCTGGGTGACAAATAGGATGATCAGGAGGCTTGAGGAACTGATCCCTACATCAGATCCATAAGATGTCGACATCGTAATAATGGTGCCGACTCCGTCGATATAAAAGAAATAAGCAAGCAAAAAGAGGAACAGCGCCCGGTATTGCCTGATCCGTTTCATCGTTTGGCCGAGCCGCTTAAAGCTGTTGATGACGATATGTGGTTCTCTTTTGATGTAATAGCGCTGATGGACATGTTTGATCATCGGGATGGTGAACAGCCCCCACCAGGCAGCCGTTATGAAAAAGGACAGCTGGCTTGCGGCAGAAACAGACATCGGAATCATCTCTGCTTGTGCAAGCAGGATGACAGCAATGCTGATGATAAACGGAATCGTGCTTCCAATGTATCCTAAGCCAAACCCCCGTGCGGAGATGAGATTCATCCGTTTTTCATGCGTGACGTCAACGAGAAAGGCATCATAAAACACGTTGGCGCCGGAAAAACCGATAGCCGATATCGTATAAAACAGCAGCAATAGCAGCCAATATTCACTCGGGATAAAGGCAAGCATCGCGGTGCTGGCGACACCGGCTGATACAAAGAAACCGAAAAACTTTTTTTTGCACCCCTCATAGTCGGCGATCGTGCCTAAAATCGGCCCGAGGATTGCAAGAATAAATGTTGAAACCGCAATGGTATAGCCCAGATAGGCAGTCGATTGAGCGGCGCTGACACCGCTTTCCGCAACCGCTGATTTATAAAATAACGGAAACACCGCGGTGGTGACGACAATCGAGTAAGCAGAATTTGCCCAGTCATATAGCATCCAGCTGTTTTCTTGTTTCGTGAAACGTTTCATCATCAGCGCCCTCCTCCGGTAACGATACTTCTATTGTACGAGAAATAGGCCTGAAAAGAATGGAATGAACGTTAATTTTTACAAAATGTTTATGTTTTTGTGCTTCAAATCATACTTTTGGTTTATTGCTGGCCATAGGTGTATCTGGTACCATTTATCTATATTTTTTGTATTTTCCAGAAGAGGAGCAGCAGAGAGGAGACGGGGCATGAGGCGATTCGGCTTGTGTATAAGCCTGCTGGTCACCGTTCTTGTGATGAGTGCATGTGAAAGTGAGACTCAGACGTTTGCAGATCGTGATCAAAGGACGGTAAAACAAACCGCAGCCAAACCGATGAGCAATAAGAAAAAGCAAGACTTCCAAACGCTCCCAAGCGAGATGCAGCTGGCTATTGTATTCGGTTCCATGATACGTGTAAACGAAGCATTCGATTACGGAATCGGCAATCCTGAATACTTCGTGCGGAGCAGCATGACTGAACAAGAAGCAGCCATTGCGAAGGAGAATCTTGAGTCGATTCAACTTGAAAACAAACGGCTCAAAAAACAAAACAGCGAAGCACTCGCTTTCCTTCAAAAAACCCGCAATCAAGAAATGAGCCGCAACGACATTCAGCAGCTGAAAGAAAATCGAGCCGCCTTTTTAGAGATCACAGACAGTATGATCAAGCTCATCAGCCAAGTCACACCGAAAAACGCGAAGAAGACAAGGCAGCAGCTGGATCAGCTGAAAAAACAATATACGCAACATAGCGCCGAAAGCGTCAAAATTATGAACAACATTGTCAACAAGCAGAAAGCTGACGAGGCATCATTTGAACGCCATCTGGAGGCGCTGCTTCAGAAACAGCCCGGGCAGCCGGTGATAAGCGAATTGTATTAACCTGTCCCGTCTTTCCCTGATGATATTGACCTAGTACAAAAAGAATGTACAATCAAGGTGTAGTCTGTTCTTAGTTGATTGGAGGGACATGTCATGAAGATTGCGAAGGTGATCAACAATAATGTGATCAGCGTGGTCAATGAGCAGGGAAAAGAATTGGTCATCATGGGCAGAGGGCTCGCGTTTCAGAAGAAGTCCGGCGATGATGTCGATGAAGCTCGTATTGAGAAGGTGTTTACGCTCGATAACAAGGATGTATCAGAAAAATTCAAAACCCTTTTGTATGATATACCGATCGAGTGTATGGAAGTATCAGAGGAAATTATCAGCTATGCAAAACTTCAGCTCGGCAAAAAGCTCAATGACAGCATCTATGTGTCGCTGACCGATCATATTAACTTTGCCATCCAGCGCAATCAGAAGGGGCTTGATATCAAAAACGCCTTGCTGTGGGAAACAAAGCGGCTGTACAAAGACGAATTTGCGATCGGCAAAGAAGCACTGGAGATGGTAAAAAACAAGACTGGCGTGTCTCTGCCGGAGGATGAGGCAGGCTTTATTGCCCTGCATATCGTAAATGCCGAGCTGAATGAAGAGATGCCCAATATCATCAACATTACAAAAGTCATGCAAGAGATTTTGAGTATCGTAAAATACCATTTTAAGATTGAATTCAACGAGGAATCGCTTCACTATTACCGGTTTGTCACCCACTTAAAGTTTTTCGCGCAGCGTCTTTTTAACGGCACACACATGGAAAGCCAGGATGATTTTTTGCTGGAGACGGTGAAAGAAAAGTATCATCGCGCGTATGAATGCACGAAGAAAATCCAAACCTACATTAAGCAGGAATATGAACACAAGCTCACCAGTGATGAGCTGCTGTATTTAACGATTCACATAGAAAGGGTCGTCAAACAATCATAATGAAAGCGTTGACATTTCTATTTTCTTGTGTTAATTTTTTCTTACATTCACATATGATCATGTTAGGATTGTTACTGATAAGCAGGCAAAACCTAAATTACAATGAGTGCGGATCATCTCTGTCTGTGCTGATGGTAATTTAGGTTTTTATTTTTTTCAGAGGGATGGTGATGATGGCGTTTCATAGAAAAAACGAATGAGGGCATTTCTAGGATTGTTACTGGTCAGGCAGGCAAAACCTAAACTACTTGTTCCTATAGCGATAGGGGTAGTTTAGGTTTTTTATTTTTTTGCAGAAGGGATGAGAGGAAAATGGGGATTCAAGCAGCGGCAAAAGAGATTTTACAGCTGGTCGGCGGGGAAGAAAATGTGCGTTCTCTTGTACATTGTGCGACGCGCCTGCGTTTTACGCTGAACGACCGGTCAAAAGCAGATAAAGATAAAATCGAAGCTTTAGATGAAGTCGTAACTGTAGTGGAAAGCGGCGGACAGTTTCAGGTCGTGATTGGCAATCACGTTTCAGAGGTGTATCAAGAGATTGGAAAGATGTCTTATCTGCTGAATGATGACCGAGAGGAACGTTCTGCCCAGAAAGGGAATCTGTTCGGACGGCTTGTTGATATCGTATCGAGCATTTTCACTCCGTTGCTTGGCGTGATGGCGGGAGCGGGAATTTTAAAGGGCCTGCTGATGATATGTACAAATGCCGGCTGGCTCCAAGCAGAGGAAACGACTTACACGATACTGTATGCCGCTGCGGATAGCTTGTTTTACTTTTTGCCGCTGTTGCTGGCCATTACCGCTGCCCGAAAGTTTGGCGCGAATCTATTTGTTTCTGTCACAGTTGCCGGGGCGCTTATCTATCCAACGATCATTGAGCTGAAGAACGGCAATGCGGAAACGGACTTTTTCGGGATTCCAGTCGTGTTAATGAACTATACATCAACTGTGATCCCTATCATTCTGGCGATTTTTGTGATGAGTTATGTTGAGAAGTATTTGAACCGGGTGATTCATGACAGTGTGAAAACCTTCATCACGCCGTTGATTTGTTTGGTAACCATTGTGCCGCTCACATTAATTGTATTCGGCCCGATTGGGGTAAACGCGGGAAATGCCATCGCGTCTGCGATTCTGGCCATCTTCAGCTTTAACCCGATGCTGGCCGGCGCTGTGATCGCGGCACTCTGGCAGATTCTCGTCATCTTTGGCATCCATTGGGGGATTGTGCCGGTCATTTTAAATAACATTGCCGTCAATGGGCAGGATTCAATCAAACCGGCTACAGCAGCAGCTGTTTTTGCACAAACAGGAGCTGCTGTGGGTGTCATGCTGAAAACGAAAAACAAAAAATTAAAGGCGCTTGCCGGTTCCGCTGCTGTCACAGGGATTTTTGGCATTACAGAACCGGCCGTTTACGGCGTCACGCTCAGGCTGAAAAAACCTTTTGTATGCGGTGTCATTAGTGCGGCTGTTGGCGGGGCAATTATCGGGCAGGCTCACAGCGTCGCCATCGCTTCTGGCGCACCCGGTCTATTGACGATCCCGATTTTCTACGGACAGGGCTTTGCCGGTTTTATCTTGGGAATCTCGGTATCTTTTATTCTATCAATCATCCTAACGTATATTGTTGGGTTTGAAGATCCTGCAGAACAAACAGATATCAAAACAGAGCCGTCTGCACCTGCAGTCCGCCATGAAGAGATCAGCAGTCCGTTAGAGGGAAAGGTGATTCCGTTAACAGAAGTGAAGGATAAAGTGTTTGCATCGGAGACACTCGGAAAGGGAATAGCGATTTTGCCGGAGAAAGGCAGACTCGTTGCACCAGCGGATGGCGTGATATCAACTGTTTTTCCGACTGGCCACGCATTCGGCATAGTCACTGATCAGGAAGCAGAAATCCTCATTCATCTCGGATTTGATACGGTGAAGCTGGAGGGGAAGCACTTTTATCCTAAGGTCGTACAGGGACAAACCGTCAAACAAGGAGACTTGCTAGCTGAATTTGACCTGGACGACTTACGTAAGGCGGGGTTTGATATGAACACGCCGATCGTCATTACAAACGCAGATCAATATACTGATGTCATTCAAACAGACCAAAAGCAAGTCAAAATGGAAGAACGAATCTTTTCTTTAATCTAAAACCATTGGAGGAACAAACGATGAATTATCAATCACTTGCAGCATTTCCAGAGCATTTTTTGTGGGGGGCATCGACTTCTGCCTATCAAGTGGAAGGCGCGTGGAATGAAGATGGAAAAGGCCCGTCAGTAATTGACGCGCGCGACAGCTATCCTGAGGGAACGACTGATTTTAAAGTGGCCAGCGACCATTACCATCGCTATAAAGAAGACGTTGCGCTGTTTGCTGAAATGGGCTTTAAAGCATACCGTTTTTCCATTGCATGGACGCGGATTATTCCTGACGGCGACGGAGAGATCAACCAAAAGGGAATTGAGTTTTACAGCAACCTGATTGATGAGCTGCTCAAATATCAGATTGAGCCAATCGTCACGATGTATCATTTTGATCTGCCGAATGCCCTGCAGAAAAAAGGCGGCTGGTCGCAAAGAGCGACAATTGATGCGTTTGAACGGTATTCCAAGGTGCTGTTTGAGCACTTTGGCGACCGTGTGAAGTACTGGCTGACCATCAACGAACAAAACATGATGATTCTTCATGGCAGCGCTTTAGGAACACTTGATCCGAATCTCAAAAACCCGAAAAAAGAGCTGTACCAGCAAAATCATCACATGCTGGTGGCCCAGGCAAAAGCCATGAATCTCTGCCATGACATGCTGCCCGGCGCAAAAATCGGCCCTGCTCCAAATATCGCGCTTATCTACCCGGCATCTTCAAAACCGGAGGATATTGTGGCGGCTTTCAACTATAATGCAATTCGGAATTGGCTCTATTTAGACATGGCAGTTCATGGGCGCTACAATACGACAGCGTGGGCTTATATGAAGGAAAAAGGCTATACGCCAGTCATTGAAGATGGTGACATGGAGATTCTGCAATCTGCGAAGCCTGATTTTATCGCCTTTAACTACTACACCTCTCAAACAGCGGCAGCGAGCAAAGGCGATGGCTCGGATGAAGTGGCACGCGGAGGAGACCAGCATTTAAAAACGGGTGAAGACGGTGTCTACCGCGGGAGCAGCAACCCGCATTTGAAGAAAAATGACTTTGGCTGGGAGATTGACCCGGTCGGTTTCCGCTCCACGCTGAGAGAAATCTATGACCGATACCAGCTGCCATTAATCATCACAGAAAACGGGCTTGGCGCTTTCGATCAATTAGAAGAAAATGATACGGTCAATGACGATTACCGCATTGATTATTTAACACAGCACATCGAACAAATTCAATGGGCCATCACAGACGGTGTCGATGTGTTCGGCTATTGCCCATGGTCAGCCATTGACTTGATTTCTACGCACCAAGGCTGCTCGAAGCGCTACGGCTTCATTTACGTCAACCGTGATGAGTTTGACCTGAAGGATCTGCGCCGAATCCGCAAGAAAAGCTTTTATTGGTATAAAGCGGTGATTGCTTCAAACGGTGAAGTATTGAAGGATAGTTAACAATATAAAAAATAAGAACATCGATTCATAAATGTCTTCCATGTACAGCTCCGAAGACCAAGTATTTGATGCTTCATCTGTCTAGACGACTAACGCTGACGATATGTTTTTCTTCGGCACTTCGTCAGATCGAACACAGATCACATGGATTTTGTCTGGCAACAGTCATTACTATGACCGCTTGCATCCGTTTCATTTTCGGCAGAATTCCTTTCTGTTCATACTAAAGCGTTGAAGAAGGAATACCAAATATGTTCTTACTTAGTGAATTTAATACATCTCATTACCTTCATTTTGTTTAAGTTAGGTTGCAAAGCCAAATAAATTATCAATCTAAAAGTGATAGTTACAGGATTCTAGGATTCGTTATTATCATTATTATGACCGATGTTCCCTTTTAAAAGAATCATGTATGATCGATAAAGAAAACGCTTTCGAAGAAAGGGGAATGCCAACATGTCCTATCGTATGAAACGAGTGTTGTTGCTTCTTGTCACTGGTTTGTTTATGAGTTTGTCTGCAATCACTTCTACTGCCTCGGCTCAAACAGGTGGATCGTTTTATGACCCTTTTAGTGGCTATAACTCCGGTTTTTGGCAAAAGGCAGACGGTTATTCAAATGGAAATATGTTCAACTGCACTTGGCGTGCAAATAACGTATCCATGACGTCATTAGGTGAAATGCGTTTGGCGCTAACAAGTCCATCTTATAACAAGTTTGACTGCGGGGAAAACCGGTCTGTTCAAGCATATGGCTATGGACTTTATGAAGTCAGAATGAAACCAGCTAAAAACACAGGGATCGTTTCATCGTTTTTCACATACACAGGCCCAACGGATGGAACGCCTTGGGATGAGATTGATATTGAATTTTTAGGAAAAGACACAACAAAGGTTCAATTTAACTATTACACAAATGGTGCAGGAAACCATGAGAAGCTAGTTGATCTCGGATTTGATGCGGCTAATGCTTATCATACGTATGCGTTCGATTGGCAGCCAAACTCTATTAAATGGTATGTCGATGGGCAATTAAAACATACTGCGACAAGCCAAATTCCGACAACTCCAGGAAAGATCATGATGAACTTGTGGAATGGTACGGGTGTCGATGAATGGCTCGGTTCCTACAATGGTGTAACACCGCTATACGCTCATTACGACTGGGTGCGTTATACAAAAAAATAGTGACAATTGTGATAAGAGCCTGCTGCCTCAATACAGCCAGGCTCTTATGATTGAAATGAGAAAATATCTACTACTCACTCAAAATACCCTATGTGAACTATATTGTAATCTCGGGTTTTCGGATGATACAGAACAAAAGGATTTCCGCGAGCGGAAATCCTTTTTTCATTAAAACGAAATAATCCCAATCAAAAGCGCCGCAATCGTCATGACAATTGTTGTCCCCACGGCCCATTTGATAGTGAATTTTTGATGGTCGCCAAAGCTGACGCCTGCCATTCCGACTAATAGATAGGTGGAAGGCACAAGCGGGCTGAGCAGATGCACGGGCTGGCCCAGCAAGGAGGCCCTTCCGATTTCAGCGGCATCTATTCCGTAAGCAGATGCGGCTTCTGCGATGATGGGAAGGACACCGAAGTAAAAGGCGTCATTCGACATGAAAAAGGTAAATGGCATGCTGACGATGGCCGTGATCAACGGCAGGTGCGGGCCCATGGCATCAGGGATGAGGGAAACGAGAGAATGTGCCATCGCATCGACCATTTTTGTGCCGGAGAGAATGCCTGTGAAAATACCTGCCGCAAACACCATGGACACAACGTTTAACGCATTTCCCGCATGCGCAGAGATCCGTTTCTGCTGCTCTTTGACATTTGGATAATTGACCATCAAGGCGATGGCGAACGCGATCATAAAAAGAACAGGGATCGGAAGCAGGCTGGTGATCAGAGCGGCCATCAGAGCGATAGTCAGCAGCAGGTTAAACCATTGGAGAGCGGGACGCTTGAGCGGCGCTGCATCCGGATCGGAAGACGGCGCGTGTTCAATCGAAATGACGCCGAGCCGCTTTCGCTCTTTCTTTCCGAGGATATAAGCAACGGCGATCACCCAGAGAACGCCGGCGATCATAGCGGGAATCAGCGGCGTGAAGACCTCCGACGTGTCCAATTTTAAGGAAGCCAAAACCCTTGCCGTCGGCCCGCCCCAAGGAATAATATTCATGACCCCTGAACCGAGCATCGCAATTCCCGCTAGCACCAGCCGGTTCATGCCGAGCCGTTTGTACAGAGGCAGCATCGCCGCAATGGTAATCATATAGGTTGTTGTCCCATCTCCGTCCAGCGAAATGGTCATCGTCAGAACCGCTGTGCCGATGGTGATTTTTAACGGGTCTCCTTTGACAAGCGATAGGATTTTTGCAATGAGGGGATCAAACAAACCTGAGTCAATCATAATGCCGAAATACAGGATGGCGAATAACAGCATGATGCCGGTAGGAGCAAGGTCTGTTACGCCCTGAATCATCATCTCGCCAAGATCTTTGCCAAATCCGCTGATGAGGGCAAACGCAACAGGAACAACAATTAACGCTATAAGAGCGGAAAGCCGGTTAGACATAATAAGGTACATAAAGACAATCATCATCACAAAACCGAGTATGGCAAGCACGATATGACCTCCTCCTTCTTAGTAAGCGCTTCCACCTTCTCGTTTTCGGAAGAAGGCTTATTTCAAATATGTATGACCTCATTCTGATATGTAGACCTAAAATCCTATTAAGCGGATTAGCAGTTTATATGAAGAATGCCACGGGTAAATGTGCTGTAGAATGTTTCGTTTTGAAAAGGGGGAAGAGACATGAGTGATGACCAAAACAAACGTGTAAATGAACACTCAAAGGACGAGCAGCTTGAGCAGTACAGGGTCGATAACAGCGGGAAGAAAATGACGACAAACCAAGGCGTGCGGGTGTCAGAGGATGAACACTCGTTAAAGGCCGGGGTTCGGGGCCCGACGCTGATGGAGGATTTTCACTTCCGGGAGAAAATGACGCACTTTGACCATGAGAGGATTCCGGAGCGTGTTGTGCATGCACGCGGATTTGGCGTGCATGGCTATTTCCAGGTTTACGAGCCGATGACGGAGTATACACGGGCCAAATTTCTTCAGGATCCTTCAGTGAAGACGCCGGTATTTGTCCGGTTTTCTACAGTCGCGGGTTCTAAAGGCTCCGCAGACACGGTGCGGGATGCCAGAGGCTTTGCGACAAAATTTTATACTGAAGAAGGAAACTATGATCTAGTGGGTAATAACATCCCAGTGTTTTTCATTCAGGATGCGATCAAATTTCCGGATTTGGTTCACGCGTTTAAGCCTGAGCCTCACAATGAAATGCCTCAGGCCGCGACTGCCCATGATACATTTTGGGATTTTGTCGCCAATAACCCTGAGTCTGCTCACATGGTGATGTGGACGATGTCGGACAGAGGCATCCCGCGCAGCTACAGAATGATGGAAGGCTTCGGCGTGCACACGTTCCGTTTTGTCAATGAACAGGGAAAGGCACGTTTCGTGAAATTTCACTGGAAGCCGGTGCTCGGCGTGCATTCTCTCGTATGGGATGAAGCGCAGAAAATTGCCGGGAAAGATCCGGATTTCCACCGCCGCGACCTGTGGGAAACGATTGAAAACGGCGGCACGGTTGAATATGAGCTCGGTGTGCAGATGATTGATGAAGAAGATGAATTCAAATTTGATTTTGATATTCTTGATCCGACCAAGCTGTGGCCGGAAGAGCTCGTGCCGGTGAAGATTATTGGGAAAATGACGCTGAACCGCAACCAGGATAATGTATTTGCGGAAACGGAACAAGTCGCATTCCACCCGGGAAATGTCGTGCCGGGCATCGATTTTACCAATGACCCGCTTTTGCAGGGGCGGCTTTTCTCGTATACAGACACACAGCTCATCCGTCTTGGCGGCCCGAACTTCCATGAGCTTCCGATTAACCGACCGGTATGTCCGTTTCATAACAACCAATACGATGGCTATCACCGGATGACGATCAATAAGGGGCCAGTCGCTTATCATAAAAACTCTCTGCAAAACAATGACCCGTCGCCTGCGGCAGCTGAAGAAGGCGGCTACGTCCATTATCAGGAAAAAGTCGAGGGCAAAAAAATCCGCCAGCGGAGTGACAGTTTCAACGATTATTACTCACAGGCAAAGCTGTTCTGGAACAGCATGTCTCCTGTCGAGAAGCAGCACATTATTTCTGCTTTCTGCTTTGAGGTCGGGAAGGTCAAAAGCAAGGACGTGCAGCGGCAGGTCGTTGACGTCTTCAGCAATGTCGATACAGGCTTAGCGGAAGAAATCGCCAAAGGAGTAGGCGTGGCGGCGCCGGCAAAACGGAAAGCATCTAAAGAAATTCTAACCTCGCCTGCGTTAAGCCAGGCCCGTACAGTGAAAACGGCGTCAACGAGAAAAGTCGCTGTTCTCGCCGGCAATGGTTTTGATGAAAATGAGCTGCAAACAGTGCTGGACGCTTTAAAGCAAGAAGGGATCACAGCGGACATCATCAGCCAAACGCTTGGGTACATCACAAGCGGCACCGGACAGCAGCTTGAGGCCGGCGGCACGTTCCTGACGGCGGATTCTGTTCTGTATGATGCCGTCTATGCCGCAGGAGGGCCGGAGCTCAAAGACAACAAACAAGCGATGGCGTTTATCAGAGAAGCCTACAGCCACTATAAAGCGATCGGCGCAGTGAATGAAGGAATTGGCCTTCTTCAGTCAGCTGTTGGGACAACAGAGGGTCCGGGCATCGTGACAGCGAAAGATGAAGCTGACTATACCGCCTTCAGCAAGACGTTTATCGAGGCCGTCGCCGCTCACCGCCATTGGGATAGACGAATTTAATCCGCTCCTGTATCTTATAGGAAGATACTTTTCATAAGGAGCATGACAGATGAACGAAAAACAGCTCGTTGAAGCCTACGAACGCGATGAAAATATGATGATTTTGGTGTTTGCCCAATGGTGCGTGAACCATGATCTTGATCCGCTGCAGCTGTACGCCAAGGCGTATCCGCAGCAGAAGCTGAATGAAAGTTTGAAAAAAACCATGGATGAACTGGTCGTGCCGAAGCACGAATCAGAACACATTCCGGACCAGACCGTCATTGCGGTGTTAGAGATGTTTGGAAATACAGATTTGGCACAAGCGGTGCACGAAGCCATTGCGGAACGAAAACAATAAAAAAAGAGACACATTGTGTCTCTTTTTTTATTGGAAAAATCAAGCGATTAGACCTAGAAACTTCTTTTCACCCTCAAGAGTCTATAAAAGTGTACCTTTCAGAAAAAAGGGAATCATAAGCAATGCATATTAAAGGAGGAGATCGTATGAAATGGAGCAACATGCTGAAAGCTGCTGGGATTTCTGTTTTGCTTTTTGCTGTATTTGCATATACGGCCCCCGCATCGAATGCAGTTCAAGCGAAAGGACCGACTGTCAGCAGCCATACGTATAAAAAGATTAAGGAATTAAAGTATCCTCAGGTGCATCACATTGGAAATGCCGCGTTTGAAAAGAAAATCAATCAAGAGCTGAAAGCCTACATTGAACAATCGTATCAGGAATACCTGAAAAACAAAAAAGCAGGCGAACAGCAGGGATTCAAAGCGGAATATCAAACATCCTTCAGCGTCAAATACAATGCCGCAGGCAAGCTCAGCATTCAAACACTCAATTATATCTATTCAGGCGGCGCTCATGGTTTAACGTCTGTTCAGTCATTTAATTATGACTTGAAAGCACAAAAGCGGGTGACACTGAATCAGATTCTGAATACCAAAACAAAAATCAGCAAAACGAAAGATTACCTGTACAGCTATATCCA
This sequence comes from Bacillus sp. N13C7, assembly GCF_026790065.1. GTDB lineage: Bacteria > Bacillota > Bacilli > Bacillales > Bacillaceae > Bacillus. Next base: position 126,500 of record NZ_JALAMO010000003.1, read on the forward strand.
AAAACATAACACGCTGTTTTTCCCTGACGTAAAGAAAGAGGATATTACCCTTAACCAAAACACAACGTTTTACTTTACGAAAAACGGAATCGCCATCGTCTTCGGCCAATATGACCTGGGACCTTATGCAGCCGGAATCCGAGATGTGCAGGTGCCTTCCTCTGTTTATCAATAATTAAAAGAGCCATATCCTTAAAAGGGATATGGCTCAATGTTTCTACCACACAAACAGGCCGACAATCGCAGCACTTAGTAAAGATACTGCAATTCCGCTGACGAGCAATTTCCACACGTTTTTCCCGATGACGGTTGACTTTTCGCCGTCAAGGATCGAGTTGTATGTTCCGTAAATCATGCCGACAGTACTGAAGTTGGCAAATGACGTCAGGAATGTCGTCGCCACCGCAACGGTGTGAGGCGGAAGTGATTTGAGGTTTTCTTTCAAGTCAAGCATCGCAACAAACTCGTTCGTTGCCAATTTCATTCCCATTAGCTGAGCGACATACATCGCATCATGTACCGGCAGGCCAAGCAGGAAGGCAAAAGGACTGAAGAGATAAGCAAAAATCGTTTGGATGGTCAGTCCGTGTACGAAAACGCCAAGAATGCCATTGACTGCTGATGTTAATGCGACATATCCGATCACCATGGCCAAAATAACGATCACCATGTTCATGCCGACAAGCATACTGTTAGAAATCGTAGAGAAAAAGTCTTTCTTCTCTTCTTTAGGCGGGGTATAGATGATGTCTTCATCCTCCGGCACGTGAACAGGGTTCAGCAAGTTTGCGATAATCAACGCGTTTAAGCAGTTCAGCGGAATTGCTGTAAATACGTAAGTCGCCGGCACCATTGACAGATAAGAACCAATAATGGAGCCGCTGATGCTGCTCATGCTCATTAAGCCGAATGTGAGCAGGCGGTTGTTGTTTAAAACCGTAAGCTGCTGGCGGATGACCGCAAGTGCTTCCGTATTTCCCAGGAACATCATTTGAATTGAGAAAAAGCTCTCTAATTTCGGCAAGCGGGAAGCCTTTGAAATCACCCAACCGATTTTATCAATCAGCCAAGGCAAAATGCCGAAATATGTTAAAATATCAAAGAATGTGACGATAAAGATAATTGGAAGAAGTGCACTGAAGAAAAAGTCTACTGTTTCATTCGCCATCACTGATGGGAAGGCAAACGCGATACCGTCACTGGCGCAAGCAATCAGCCAAGTGAAGAAATCACCAATTTTACCGATGGCCCAGCTCCCGACTTTCGTTCCCAGCATAAACCAAGTAATCAGCAATTCCAGAACAATTAACGTAATGATCGGGCGCCACTTGATTTTCTTTTTCTGCGGAGAACATAGGAATACAACTGCCATAATCACAATGAGACCAACAAGGTTTAATAAAAAGTACATGATAGCAACTCCTATGAGGTTTATTATGGAAACAAAAAAAGCCCTTATCCTTCACAAATTCTGGAAGCGCAGAAAGTGTGAAAAATAAGAGCAAACAGAAAAGAACTTGTCCTTTTCAACTCGTTCAAATTTATTCAAACTTTCTTGTAGTCTAGTTTTTTACGGTTACTAGGTAGAAACAATCAGACCATATTACTGATCATATACAAGAATGTCTTTTTCTAAGATGATAGCAGTATTTTATCCTTTCACTTTTTGAAAATCAACCTTTTTAACTATTTTCACAATAATAAAATTTATATTTTGAATTTGAGAAAATAAAGGAAAAACATGTTGGATTGCTATGCTGATATGATGTTGATGAGGGCAGCAGCAGTATGGCATTGATTTTTCTTCAACCTATGCTTTCAGCTCCTAGAGGTTTGTTGTATGATGTACATGGGGAAACTCATACAGCAAAAAAGGGAGTTTTTTTCATGATTATCCAATTCATTCGTTATAGATAATGACAGGTATAGACAATCTGCCAGACCTGGCCAATTTTTGAGAGAGGCCCAGGTTTATTTGTCTATGCCTTTTTCATTTATCTAAAAATGAATGAATGAGGTGTTGTTATCATGAAACGAACAGTTGATTTCAGCCAATTCGCCCTCATGTTTCGATGTCCGCTCTGCGGTTCTTCCATGGATGCGGATTCAGGAAAAAGCTTGATTTGTACAGAACGAGGCCACACATTTGATAGATCCCGGCACGGGTATGTGAACTTCCTGGCGAAGCCGGTCAAAACCGGTTACGATGCCGGACTTTTTGAGGCGAGGAGCAGGCTGATTGGAGAATGCCGGTTCTTTGAGCCGCTCCATCATGCGATTGCAGATCTCATCAGTTACCCCAGCTCTGGTGAAGAAGCTTTCACCATCTTGGACAGCGGATGCGGTGAGGGATCTCATTTGAATTCGCTTTGCGGGTTTGATTATGCAGGGAAAGCAGCGATGGGAACAGGCATCGATCTTTCGAAGGATGGGATTATAAAAGCTTCTAAGGCATTCAAAGATCAGATGTGGGCGGTTGCTGATGTGGCGCGTGCTCCCTTTTATGACCGCCAATTTGATGTTGTGCTGTCTATTTTTTCGCCGTCCAATTATGCAGAGTTTCATAGACTGCTGAAGGATGATGGCATGCTCATTAAAGTAGTGCCGCGAAAAGATTATTTAATAGAATTAAGGCAATTTTTATATACTGATTCACCAAGGCGTACGTATTCCAATACGGCAGCTGTTGAGCGTTTTACAGCGAATGTTGAACGCAGTCATCAAGCGAGGCTGCGCTATGCCAAAACGCTTAACCGGCAAGCGATACATTGGCTGCTCCAGATGACGCCGCTCGCCTGGTCGGCGCCGAAAGACCGAGTCAGCCTGCTGAAAGAGATGAAATCAGCCGATATCACGGTTGATGTCGATATCCTAATAGGAATGAAATGATGGCAGAGGAAAGCTCCGAAAAAAGGAGCTTTCCTTTTTTAATCGGAATAGTTGGCCCCCGCTTCTCGTACATATGGAAAGGGGACGGAAACAGCCGATGCGGGGAGTTATTGTAAACGCTTTCTTGTCTGTGGAAATGGGGGATGCTTGTGGAACTGATCATTATTCTATTGGCGTTAGGTTTGCTGATGTTTACGGCGTATCGGGGATTTTCTGTCATTTTGTTTGCGCCGATTTGCGCGCTATTCGCGGTGCTGCTGACAGATCCAAGCCATGTGCTCCCTTTTTTCTCATCCATTTTTATGGAGAAGATGGCGGGCTTTATGAAACTGTATTTCCCAGTGTTTCTGCTCGGTGCGATTTTTGGAAAGGTCGTTGAAATGTCCGGGCTTGCGGCATCGATTGCGAAAACGATTGTCAGGCTTGTCGGGGCGAAAAGAGCGATACACGCAATCGTGCTGATGGGCGCTATCTTGACGTACAGCGGCGTCAGCCTGTTTGTTGTCGTGTTTGCCGTATATCCTTTTGCAAAAAATTTGTTCCGAGAAGCAAACATACCGAAACGCCTCATCCCGGGAACAATTGCTTTAGGGGCTTTTACGTTTACGATGGACGCACTTCCGGGGACGCCGCAAATTCAAAATGTCATCCCGACGACGTTTTTCAAAACAGACATTTATGCCGCTCCTTGGCTTGGCTTGATCGGCGCAGTGATTGTGCTGGCAGCGGGCATGCTCTATTTGGAATCGAGGCGGAAAAAAGCGCAGGCATCCGGCGAGGGCTATGGCGGTTTTGATTCGGAGAATACAGCCGCTCTCGAAAAGTCTGAGTTCGCGGCAGAACCTGACAAAAGCCCGGTGCAGCATGCGCTTGCCTTTGTCCCGCTTATACTCGTAGGTGCAATGAATAAATGTTTCACCATATACCTTCCAAAGTGGTATCCGAATGGATTTGATTTTTCATCGATCGGATTAAAGGAGTTCGGAAAGCTTGATATTTCTTCAGCAGCTGCCATTTGGTCGGTTGAGCTTGCTCTGGTGATTGGCATCATCACAACGATTTTATTTGATTGGAGAAGAGTGTTTGCCCAAATGAAGGAGGGGCTGAATGAAGGGATCGGCGGCGCCTTGCTGGCATCTATGAATACGGGTGCCGAGTATGGTTTCGGCGGCGTTATCGCCGCACTGCCGGGGTTTCACAAGCTGAGCAGCGGAATTTCGCACACCTTTGCCGACCCGCTTGTAAACGGGGCTGTCACGACAACGGTGCTGGCGGGAATCACCGGGTCGGCTTCAGGTGGTATGGGCATTGCGTTAAGCGCGATGTCAGATCAATATTTGCAGGCGATTCAGGCTTACAACATTCCACCGGAAGTGATGCATCGGATCATTTCGATGGCATCAGGCGGCATGGATACGCTGCCGCATAATGGTGCTGTCATCACGCTTCTGGCCGTGACGGGACTGACTCACCGGCAATCGTATCGGGATATTTTTGCGATCACGCTCATCAAAACGGCTGCCGTATTTGCTGTGATCGCGATTTATAGCCTGACGGGTCTAGTGTAGGAGAAAACGAAAGGGGCATCAATATGGGAAAAGTGCTGTCATCAAGTAAGGAAGCTGCGGAACTGATTCATGATGGAGATACGCTGATCGCAGGAGGATTCGGGCTGTGCGGCATTCCTGAACAGCTCATTTTGGCGATAAGAGATCAGGGAGTAAAGGATTTAACCGTTGTCAGCAACAATTGCGGGGTCGATGACTGGGGGCTCGGCTTGCTTTTGGCTAACAGGCAAATCAAGAAAATGATCGCATCCTATGTCGGTGAAAATAAAATTTTTGAGCGGCAGTTTTTAAGCGGAGAGCTTGAGGTCGAGCTTGTACCCCAAGGAACACTCGCTGAGAGAATTCGTGCAGGCGGCGCGGGCATACCGGGATTTTATACGGCGACAGGCGTCGGCACCTCCATAGCCGAGGGAAAAGAGCATAAAACGTTCGGCGGCCGGACGTATGTACTGGAGCGAGGCATTACTGGCGATGTGGCGATCGTTAAAGCGTGGAAAGCGGACACCATGGGGAATTTGATTTTTCGGAAAACGGCGAGAAATTTCAATCCCGTTGCTGCGATGGCAGGCAAGATTACGATTGCCGAGGCGGAAGAAATCGTGGACGCAGGAGAGCTCGATCCAGATCACATCCATACACCGGGAATTTATGTACAGCATGTGGTGCGTGGCGCGAGCCAAGAAAAACGGATTGAAAAACGAACAGTTCGGCAAGCGGCGGGAAAGGGTGAAGCGAAATGAAGGAAGCGAGAAAACGAATGGTTAAACGCGCTGTACAAGAAATCAAGGATGGCATGAATGTGAATCTTGGGATTGGAATGCCGACGCTTGTCGCAAATGAGATCCCCGATGGCGTTCACGTCATGCTTCAGTCAGAAAACGGATTGCTCGGGATCGGCCCCTATCCTCTGGAAGGAACGGAAGACGCGGATTTGATCAATGCTGGGAAGGAAACGATCACTGAAGTGACGGGCGCTTCCTATTTTGACAGTGCTGAATCATTCGCAATGATACGAGGCGGGCATATCGATCTGGCTATTCTCGGCGGCATGGAGGTTTCGGAGCAGGGTGATTTGGCCAATTGGATGATCCCCGGCAAAATGGTAAAAGGGATGGGGGGCGCCATGGATCTCGTCAACGGTGCGAAACGGATCGTTGTCATCATGGAGCATGTCAATAAACATGGCGAGTCAAAGGTGAAACAAGCTTGCACCCTTCCGCTGACAGGCCAGAGAGTCGTGCACAGGCTGATTACGGATTTGGCTGTGTTTGATTTTGATAACGGCCGCATGACACTGACTGAGCTTCAGGAAGGCGTCACAATTGAAGAGGTTTATGAAAAAACAGAAGCTAATTTCGCTGTAAGCCAGTCTGTGCTCAAACAAAATTCTTAATGGGAAGGTGTTTGACATGAACAAACAAGTCGCATTGGTGACAGGGGCAGCCGGCGGAATCGGATTCGACATCGCAAAGGAATTCGCCCGTAAAGGCGCCAGCGTCATCGTTTCGGATCTCCATCAGAAAGCGTGCGAAAAGGCAGTCTCCAAGCTTGCAGATGAAGGATTTGACGCGGTGGCCATCCCGTGTGATGTGACAAAGGAAGCGCAAGTCGCTGACACGGTGAACGCCATCCAAAAACGGTACGGGCGCTTGGATATTTTGGTGAACAATGCCGGTATTCAGCACGTCGCCCCGATTGAAGAGTTTCCGACAGAAACCTTTGAACAGCTGATCAAGGTCATGCTGACGGCGCCCTTCATCGCAATGAAGCATGTTTTTCCGACCATGAAAAAACAGCAGTTTGGCAGAATCATTAATATCGCGTCTGTTAATGGATTAGTTGGCTTTGCAGGGAAATCCGCTTACAATAGCGCCAAGCACGGCGTCATTGGACTCACAAAAGTCGGGGCGCTGGAAGGCGCGCCCCACGGCATTACAGTCAATGCGCTCTGCCCGGGTTATGTCGATACCCAGCTTGTACGCAATCAGCTTAGCGATCTATCGAAAACGAGAAATGTCCCTTACGACTCTGTACTTGAACAAGTCATTTTTCCGCTTGTGCCGCAAAAGCGACTGCTTTCCGTCAAGGAAATTGCGGATTATGCCGTGTTTTTGGCAAGCGAGAAGGCGAAGGGCGTCACTGGGCAGGCTGTCGTCCTTGATGGGGGCTACACTGCACAATGATAGAAAAAACACACTTGCTCCGTTAGGGAATCAAGTGTGTTTTTTCTTTGCTTATTTCCACACATCGTTAGCGATCTCAACCACGTGGCGAAGCTTCGCCCATTGCTGTTCTTCAGTCAGCTTGTTGCCTTCCTCAGTGGAAGCGAATCCGCATTGAGGGCTGAGGCAAAGCTGGTCTAAGCTCACATAACGGGATGCTTCTTCAATACGGCGTTTCACATCGTCCGGATGTTCAAGCTTACCAAATTTAGATGTCACTAAACCAAGGACAAGCTGAAGGTCAGAGCGCTTCACATACCGGAGCGGCTCAAATCCGCCTGAGCGTGAATCATCATACTCTAAGAAAAGCCCGTCCAGGTTCAAGCCGTCAAAAATAGTTTCGGCTGCTGCGTCATAGCCGCCTTCAGCTGTCCAAGTGGACTGGAAGTTGCCGCGGCAAATATGCATGGTTACCGTCAAGTCATCCGGACGGTCAGCAATCGCGTCGTTAATGGATTTCGCAAATAGCTGGCGAAGCTCGTCAGGCGTTGTTCCAAACGCTTCGATTTGTTTTAAGCCTTTTTCAGATAAGAAAACAGCCCATGCCGTATCATCAAGCTGGAGGTAGCGGCAGCCTCTGTCGTAAAACGCTTGAATCGCCTTTTTATATGCTTTGGATACATCGTGCTGGAAAAGGTGATAGTCATTTTTATAGGAAGCCTTTTCTAGCTTGCCGCGGAAAAACAGCATATTCGGGCTTGGGATCGTCATCTTTGGCGTCGCATCACCGGCAATGCTGTGGAGAAATGAGTAATCTTCAAGCATTGGGTGAGTTGAAAAGTCGATATCACCTGTGACTTTGATGCCGCGTGCTTTAGTCTGCACATTATGGAATTGAATGCCGTGCTCAGGAGTGAACGGCTCAACGCCATCCAGATTTTCTAAGAAATCAAAATGCCACCACGCTCTGCGGAATTCACCGTCAGTCACGACGTTCAGGCCGGTTTCCTTTTGTTTCTCCACAATGCGGGTGATTTCATCGTCTTCAATTTGGCGGAGCTGTTCAGCCGTAATTTCGCCGGCCGCTTTTTGCAGCCGTGCTTTTTTGACGGGCTCAGATCTCAGCAGGCTCCCGACTTGATCCGCGCGAAACGGCGGTTTTTTTCTTTGAAGTGATTGTTGTTCTGCGGGTGTTGTTTGTTGTGACATGTTGTCCATTCCTTCTTTCCATTCGAGTATAAAAAAGCTCTTCCTTTGGATAAGGAAGAGCTTGTGTGACAATCTCAACCTTATCTTCAAGAGCAATTATTGCTCTAAAGGATTTAGCACCATTCTGTTAAACAGCGGTTGCCGGGTATCGCAGGGCCAGTCCCTCCACCTCTCTTGATAAGGAAAACCTTTTTATGAAATTTTCTGATAGTATCTATTATTCACACATTTTCTGTTTCTGTCAATGATAGATTATCTCCACACATCGTTGGCGATGTCGATGACATGGCGAAGCTTTGCCCATTGCTGCTCCTCTGTCAAAAGGTTTCCTTCTTCTGTAGAGGCGAAACCGCACTGCGGGCTGAGGCACAGCTGATCCAAGCTGACAAAGCGCGCCGCTTCATTGATTCGGCGTTTCACATCGTCACGATTTTCGAGCTCGCCGTATTTTGATGTGATCAAGCCGAGCACGATTTGCAGATCTTTGCGTTTCACATAACGGAGCGGATCAAAGTTTCCAGAGCGGTCATCATCGTATTCCAAGAACAAGCCGTCCAGGTTTAAGCCGTCCAAAATCGTTTCTGCAACAGCGTCATAGCCCCCAGATGCCGCCCAAGTTGAACGGAAGTTGCCGCGGCAAATGTGCATCGTGATTGCTAAATCATCAGGCCGGTCTGCCACTGCATCGTTAATCGTTTTGGCAAACAAGGCAGGCAATGTTTCTGGATCGCCGCCGAGCGCCCGGACAACCTCTCTGCCTTTTTCTTCAAAGAAGAGAGACCATGACGTATCATCAAGCTGAAGATAACGGCAGCCAGCGTCATAGAAGGCTTTGATTGCTTTTTTGTACGCTTGGGCCAGGTCATGAAAGTATTCCTCTTGGTCATCATAAATCCCCTTATCAGCCTTTTCACCGAAAAACAGCATATTCGGGCTCGGAATCGTCAGCTTGGGTGTCGCCCCGCCGGCAATCTTATGTAAAAATTGATAATCGGCAAGTGCTGGGTGGCTCGTAAAATCGAGTTTTCCCGTCACCTTGATGCTGCGTGCTTTTGTTTTGGCATGATGGAACTGAATCCCTTCAGCCGGAATGAATGGTTCCACGCCGTCGAGCCCTTCCAGAAAATCATAATGCCACCATGAACGGCGGAATTCCCCGTCTGTTACCACATCAAGGCCGATTTCTTTTTGTTTTTCCACAATGCGGGTGATTTCTTGGTTTTCGACATCACGCAGCTGTTCCGCTGTGATCTCGCCGGCCGCTTTTTTCTGCCGGGCTTCTTTCACCGGAGCAGAGCGCAATAAACTGCCGACATGATCGGCACGGAAAGGAGCTTTGCGCTGTTGTTCTGTTTTTTGTCCTGCAAGATGTGTTTGTTGAGCCATGTCATTCGCCTCTTTTCTAAATTATGTTGAGCATAAAAAAGCTCTTCCTTTGTGTAAGGAAGAGCTTGAACGATCAAATCTCCGCCTCATCTGCAAGAACGCAATGTTCTTAAGGATTTAGCACCATTCTGTTTAAAACAGCGGTTGCCGGGTATCATAGGGCCAGTCCCTCCACCTCTCTTGATAAGGTACATCTTCATATGTAGATTTCAATTATCTTAATATTATTACTTTTGAATCAATTGTCAACACTTTTTAGAAAATACTTTCATCTTCATCGTTATATAAAACCATATCCAGTACGATAGCAATAGCCGTGCAAATCAGCACATCCTCCTCGTTTGCAATCTGCAAGTGATAGGAATCGCCCCAGCTTAGCCACTTTTTGCTTACGGACATCCGGACATTCTTCCCGTCCGTCAGCTGGAATTCGTCCTTCCACAAATCACCTTCGATTTCCCAGTTAAGCTTGGAAATCTCAAACTTCGGTTTGAAAAACGTTACCTTCTTCGTCACTTCACAAACCGTTTCTCCGCCAATTGAAATCTCGTATCGCGGCAAAAAAGACATCACTTTTTGTTCTATGGACACGAGCGTTTTTCCTGTTGAATCTGTCATTTGTAACGAGTCCCCTAACGAAAAGAACCGCCCCTCGACCTTGAATGTCTCCTGTTCATCCCGGTCATAAATGTGAAACGCATCTTTAAACGAGAACATTTTTTGTTTTATAAATAATTCAATCATTGCTAAAGTCTCCTTTTGGATTTGCCTAGTATGAAATTACGGATAGAGGGTGAAAAGGTTTCAGGCTCTAAATCAAAACAATTTTAAAAGGCTGCCTGATTCAGCAGCCTTTTCGTTTGAAATATAGAATTAGGAAAGATGCATCCGGCGTTTTTGGCGGATGGCGTCAAGGTCGATTAGGTTGTTGTGATGAGGTGCGGCTGCTGGCAGAGGGCTTGTCTTTTGCGGTTTGCGGCGATTGTCCTTGCTGAAAGAAAAAAGAAGATAGCCGCATAATGCGATGATAATAAATAGGATCATGTTACATACCTCCCAAAAATAGTTTTGGTATTCTCTATTGTACGGATAAAATGTCAAAAAGTATTCAAAAAATTCCAAATCGACTAAAAATAAATTACTGTCCCTCTAAAACAGTCTAACCTGTTGACCTGAAAATAGTCTTACATCTCGATGGTTATTCTAGTTGTTGGTTGGTTCTATAGTTACTATCGACGCTATAATCAATTCCTTTATATAACTTTAAGACTAAGTTTTCGTGATTCTAATTACCTGTTTTTGGATTCTCTTTTTTTTTGCTTGTTTGATGTATACCCTATTTTCCGCAATCAAACACAAAAAACCCAAATCACGGAGCATTTGGGCGGTACGAGGGGGATTGAGATTGTGGTTTTGAGGATGTGTATGTCAATTAGAAGAAGCGTTTGAACATTTTTCTGATCTTTTGAAACGGGCTGGATTTCTTTTGCATGTTTAGCGGTCTAGTCGTGATCCATTTTTTCAATAGGCTCTTTTTTGCAGCAATTGCTTGTTTTGTCACTGTTTTTCCTCCTCATCCGTTGATACTTGTTTTACGGAGGACGTTTTAAAAATGTTTCATTTTTACGCAAAAAAACCAGTCCTTTTTTGGACTGGTTTTTGGCATTACGCCTGTTCTTCAAACAGCTTTGCAATCTCAACGATGACGTTTACGGCTTTGACCATGTTATCAGCTGAGATGTATTCAAATTTTCCGTGGAAGTTTTCCCCGCCGGTAAAGATGTTTGGCGTCGGGAGTCCCATGTAGGACAGCTGGGATCCGTCCGTCCCGCCGCGGATTGGAGAAATCTTCGGTTCAATGCCGAGGTTTTCCATCGCTTGTTTGGCAATGTTGACGATTTCGATGACAGGTTCGATTTTTTCTTTCATGTTGTAGTATTGATCGTTCATATCAAGCTGAACGCGTTCTTTTCCGTATTCGTTTTGAAGCTCCTCAACGACACGCTTCATTGTGTCTTTTCTGTTTTGGAAGTTCTCTTTGTCAAAGTCTCTGATAATGTAGTGGAGTTTTGTTTCCTCTACATCTCCTTGAATCGACAGCAGGTGGTAGAAGCCCTCATAGCCTTCTGTATACTCAGGCGCTTCATCTGCCGGCAACAGGCTGTTCAGCTTCATCGCGATTTTTGCAGAGTTAATCATTTTCCCTTTTGCCGTGCCGGGATGTACGTTATTGCCTTTGATCGTGATTTTTGCGGCAGCGGCATTAAAGCTTTCGTATTCAAGCTCGCCGAGCGGGCCGCCGTCAACAGTGTAGGCAAAGGACGCATTGAACCGTTTTACATCAAATTTGTGTGGCCCTCTGCCGATTTCTTCATCAGGCGTAAAGGCGACTCTAATCGTGCCGTGCTTGATTTCAGGGTGTTTGATGAGGTAATCCATGGCTGTCATGATTTCAGCGATACCGGCCTTATTGTCTGCACCGAGAAGGGTGGTGCCGTCTGTGGTGATGAGTGTGTGACCTCTATAGCCAGACAGCTCAGGGAATTGATCAGGCGACAGGATGACCTGAAGTTGTTCATTGAGAACGATGTCTTTTCCATCGTAGTTATCAACGATTTGCGGATTCACATTTTTGCCGGTAAAGTCTGTGGCGGTATCGACGTGAGCGAGAAAGCCGATTGTCGGCACGTCTTTTTCAGTATTGGAGGGAAGAGTCGCCATGACATAACCGTTTTCATCAATGGCTGCATCCTGCATGCCGATTGATTTCAATTCATCAACGAGCATGTTGCCTAACGTCAATTGGCCGGGTGTGGAAGGGCAGGTGTCGACGGATTCATCGGACTGTGTGTCGACCTTTACGTATGTAGTAAACCGTTCAATGATTTCTTCTTTCATTTCCAATCATCTCCTTTGCCTTATTTTATCATGATGGGATAAGGGTTTTCTATTGCACAATCCCGTTTCGAATGGCAAAAACGACTGCCTGTGTCCGGTCTTGGGCGTTGCATTTTTGCAGGATGCGGTGCACGTGGGTTTTCACAGTGCTTTCGCTGACGAAAAGCTTTTCAGCAATATCCTCGTTTCGCAACCCGTAGGCCATTTGCTGAAGAACCTCGAGCTCTCTTTTTGTGAATGGCTCGGCCAGTTCTGCTGCTTGAGTTTGTTTCGAGCGAAATGTCTCACTGATCATTTTGGCAGCTGTGGCTGTACGGAAAATCGCTTCGCCTCTGGCGCTTTGGATGGGTGAGATAAAAATTGCATGCAATTCAAAATGAGTATAAGGCTCGGCACAAGCTTCTTGTAGTGCCGAGCCGGAGTTTGTCCGTTCATGCTGGTCCTTCTTTCGGTTATTGAATGGATACTTTGCCGGCGGTCAGCCGTCTGTATGCTTTGTAAAGCATGATGTTGCGGGCAGTGATGGTGCCGAGGGGGATGAAGAACATAGAATGAATAACGGCAATAAAAAGCTCATTGCTCTCAGGCAGCCATACTCTCGCGGCCATACGCAAAGAAAGTATCACTAAAATGAGGATAACACTTCCAAGGGAGCCGCGTGAAGTGACCTTTCCGGTTTCTGGGTGAATCCGCACGTTTACCATCTTCCCAATGCCAAACCCGCAGGCCAGCCCGATCAGTAATAAAATGCCGCTGATCGCCACATGCAATACGGAATGGAAATACGCCGGCTGAAACGATGCTGATACGCCCCATAACAGCAGCAGCGGAATGATCAGCAGTTTACCGGGCTTTACCGTTCTTTCTCGATACATTGATAAAACAATAAGAATAAAGACAATCAAAATATAAGGGCTCATTGCCATCTCATCAAATCCTTTCTGCCTAAAGCATAGCGAAAATGCAGAAAGAAAACGTCAACCGGCAGATTGATTTTTCTCTATCAAATTGGTCGAAAAAATATGAAGAAACTATTAATAAACGATTAAACTTCTTCAAAATGGATGTGGAGCCGTCCTAAACACTATATAATAATAGCAGGTCATTTTTTAGGAGGGTTTACATCATGGCAATACTTGTTACAGGCGGCGCGGGATACATCGGAAGCCACACATGTGTGGAGCTATTGAACAGCGGCTATGAGATTGTCGTTCTCGATAATCTGTCCAACAGTTCGGCTGAGGCGCTGAACCGCGTCAAGGAGATTACGGGAAAAGATTTAACGTTCTATGAAGCGGATCTATTGGATCGGGAAGCGGTAGATTCGGTTTTTGCGGAAAATGAAATTGAAGCTGTAATTCACTTTGCAGGGTTAAAAGCAGTTGGTGAATCTGTTGCGATTCCGCTCAAATATTATCATAACAATCTGACGGGAACGTTTATTTTATGCGAGGCCATGGAGAAATACGGCGTCAAAAAAATTGTATTCAGTTCATCCGCCACGGTATATGGCGTTCCGGAAACATCACCGATTACAGAGGACTTTCCATTAGGTGCGACAAATCCTTATGGACAGACGAAGCTCATGCTGGAGCAAATTTTGCGTGATTTGCATACAGCCGACAATGAGTGGAGCGTTGCGCTGCTTCGTTACTTTAATCCATTTGGCGCGCATCCAAGCGGACGGATCGGTGAAGACCCGAACGGCATTCCGAATAACCTCATGCCGTATGTAGCGCAAGTAGCCGTTGGCAAGCTGGAGCAATTAAGCGTATTTGGAAATGACTATCCGACAAAAGACGGGACAGGCGTACGCGATTATATTCACGTCGTTGATCTCGCAGAAGGCCACGTCAAAGCGTTGGAAAAAGTATTGAACTCCACAGGAGCCGATGCCTACAACCTCGGAACAGGTACAGGCTACAGCGTGCTTGAAATGGTCAAAGCCTTTGAAAAAGTGTCAGGGAAAGAGGTTCCGTACCGTTTTGCGGACCGCCGTCCTGGAGACATTGCGACCTGCTTCGCAGATCCTGCGAAAGCCAAGCGGGAACTGGGCTGGGAAGCGAAACGCGGCCTTGAGGAAATGTGTGCTGATTCTTGGAGATGGCAGTCTTCTAATGTGAATGGGTATAAGAGTGCGGAATAAGAATGGAGGCCTTCTCAACAGAGAAGGCCTTTTTTAGAGAAAAAGGGCGCCTGTTAAGGCGCCCTTCTGCTATTATTTGATTTTCACAATAACATCATTGCTGAATTTAAGTTTCCAAGTTCCTTTAGCGTATGCATCCTTGTCCACTTCGAATACATCAACATTGGTTACTTTAATGTTTGGATTTAAATCACTTAGAATCTTTGAATTATCGATTTTTGTTTCTGCTGCATAGTTAGAAGATGCATCTATGTCAGCGTCATAAGATGTATCACTGGAGTCTACAAGTTTAACAGTTGGAATTGAAAAAGAGCTTATAGGCTTTTTAGACACGTTTTTTACTGTGTACTGTACAGCAACTAAAATACCGCCATCAGATGCCTTTTTATTTAAAAATTCGTTACCAACTGAATCCCGTTTTTCTACCTTCGTAACAGTTACTTCAGTTTTTTCTGTTTTTACAGTATCACCGATATTGTATGTTTTTTCAGTTTCAGCTTTGCTGTTGCTTGATGTTTTGGAAGTGGCTTCTGAACCGCCTCCGCCGCCAATCATATTACCGATAATAATGATGACAACAACTGCGAGAATAAACGTAATGATCTTATGTCGCATAAAAAAGTTACGTTGATCCTTACCACAGTTAGGACATTTTTTTACACCCTTTGCAATTTCTTGACCGCAAGCTTTACAGGGTACTAGTTTTCCTGACATTATATTTCCTCCTATGTAATTAAATGTACAAAACATATGTACTATAATGCCTATATTATCTCACTGAGTCAATATAAAATTATGAATTTATTATAATTATTATCTTTTGTGGTTTATTTTACTTGTAAAATACATGCTTTTTTTCTTATCGGACAAATCTATTATTTGTTAATAGATGGACCGTTTTTTACTTGTAGCCCATCTGAATAAATCTCCGCAAATACCTCTTGAACCAACTCGAACTGTCCCTTATAATGCTAATATTGGAAAGCGAAGAAGATATGATAAAAAAGTGGTTTTCTAGGGTTCCGCAATGCAAATTGGACTGTGACCGAGAGAAAACACATAACAGCCCCGGCTGTTATGACACGGTGGGATAAAAGCCCAGGAGTTTCTGCTCTTTTGCGAGAGCGTACTCCTGGGTTTTTTTGTTGATACTATCTGGAGAAGGAGTGTTTTGTGATGAAAAAGAAAATGCTTGATGTGCTGATGCTTGTGATTGGTGCGTTTTTCTTCGCGCTTGCCGTGAATTTGTTTGCGATTCCCAATGACCTTGGGGAAGGCGGGGTCACTGGGATTACGCTGATTTTGTATTATGTGTTTCAATGGTCTCCCGGAGTAACGAATTTTATTCTAAATGCATTTCTGCTGTTAATCGGCTACAAATTTCTAGACGGTAAAACGACTGTCTACACCATCATCGCCGTAGCGGCGAACTCGCTTTTCCTTCACCTGACACACGGATGGAGCGTTCCGTCTGATGAATTGATTATTAATACGATTTTCGCGGGTGTCTTTGCGGGAGTCGGGATCGGCATGATTATTCGGGTTGGCGGCACGACAGCCGGTTCTGCGATTCTGGCCAGAATCGCTAATAAATATTTAGACTGGAATATCAGCTACGCTTTATTGTTTTTTGATTTAATCGTGGTATTTAGCTCTTATTTTATTATTGGTGCGGAAAAAATGATGTTTACGATCGTGATGCTGTATATCGGAACGAAAGTAATGGACTTCATTATTGAGGGCTTGAATACGAAAAAAGCGATTACGGTTATTTCAGAAAATAAGAGTGAGATCGCCGAACAGGTGAATACCTTGATGGATCGGGGCGTGACGATTTTATCAGGGAAGGGAAGCTATACGGGCCAGTCAAAAGAGATTTTGTATATTGTCATTAACAAACAGGAGCTGTCCATGCTAAAGAAAATCATCAGAAGCTGCGACAAAAAAGCGTTTGTAATCGTTCATGACGTGCGCGATGTGTTTGGCGAAGGGTTTGTTGATATATCTAAATAAAGAAAAATCCCTCTGTACTTCAAGCAGAGGGATTTTTTCGTTTAAAACGGATATTTGCGGTATTGCTTCTGAATCGAAATCCATTTCATCACGGTAAATTCCTCGACCACCCATGGGTTTCCGAAGCGGCCGACACCGCTTGCTTTGTTTCCGCCAAAGGCGATATTCGGCGAATCATTGACGGATTGGTCGTTGACATGCGTCATGCCGCTGTCAATTTGCAGAGCGAATTTTTCACCTTTTTCTAAATCAGAAGTGAAAACCGCCGAGCTGAGGCCGTATTCGGTATCATTGGCCATATCAATCGCTTCCTCATCACTGGAGGCTTTGATAATGGTGGCAATTGGGGCAAACAGCTCTGTTTGGGCAATGTTGCTGTTGTTGTCAGCACCGACAAAGACATACGGTGTGAGCACGTTTCCGACGCGTTTTCCTTCAACCGCAAGCTCAATGCCGTCTGCCTTTGCCTGCTCAATGATCTCCAGTGCTTTTTCAATTTGGCGTTCGTTGATCAGCGGGCCGACAACGGTTTTCGGATCGGTTTGATCGCCGTACGGAAGCTGTTTGACACGGGCTGTGAATTTTTCAACAAACTCATCGTATACATCTTGATGAACAATGATTCTGTTAATGATCATGCAGATTTGTCCTTGATGAATAAATTTCCCGAAAATCGCGGCATCAACAGCGCGATCGACATCCGCGTCTGAAAGAACGGCAAATGGATTGTTGCCGCCGAGCTCAAGGGCCATCCGCTTGAAGTCACGCCCGGCGATTTCACCGATGTGGCGCCCGACTGCAGTTGACCCCGTAAAGCTGATTAATCTTGGGATTGGATTGGTCAGCATGCCGTCCCCGATTTCTTTTAAGTCTGTCAACATGACGTTGAGGACACCCGCAGGAAGGCCGGCGTGTTCAAACGCTTTTGCAATGATGGTCCCGCCGGAAAGAGCGGTTTGGATATCAGGCTTGTGAACAACACTGTTTCCCAGCGCAATTGCCGGTGCAATGGTTCTCATTGATAAATTCATCGGGAAATTAAATGGAGAAATCGATGAAATTACGCCGAGCGGAAGGCGGTAAATTTTATTGATTTTTCCTTCAATGTTCGATGGAACCTCTTTGACCCCGCCCAACTCGCCGGTATACGTCATGGCTTCATCTAAAATCGCAATTGTTTGCTCAAGCTCAATTGTTGATTTTATAATCGTTCCGCCGGTTTCGCGGGAAATCATCATTATGATGTCATCACGGTTTTCCTGTAAGTAGCCGCGCGCTTTTTGCAGAACTGCTTTTCGGTCCTCTGTTGTGCTTTTGGCCCACTCTTTTTGCGCCTGTTGTGCAATGTCAAATGCATCCTCCAGCTGTTTGCTTGTTGCCAACGATGCTGTTGTAATCACAGACTGGTCATATGGGTTCAAAATGTCCTCTGTACGCCCGCTTTCTCCTTCTGTCCATTTTCCGTTGATAAAACTTTTGTTTAATGATTCTAACCCCATTCATGATCACTCCTTTGGTTCTGCATATATTCCTTACTGTTTCCGTTGAAACAAATGTGTAAACGATCTCTTTCAGTTTTTTGTCTGTCTATGTCGTCTATCCTTTTTTTATTGGAGAACATGCAGGTTTCGCCTTATACTGGGTATACAGATCCTTACATAAGAGAGGGGACTTTATGAAATCGCTGCTGGCTATTTATCCAGGTTCAATTGTGTCTGAAGAGCTTTGCGTAAAGGAAGACTGTCTATGCTTTTATGATGAGAACAGTCAGAGATATATCTCCATTCCGAAAACAGAGATCAGCGAAAAAGAGACATTGCTGCTCCAGTCATTTTTGACCCCCGCAGATGAGGTCAATCAAAAATCTTTGAAGTCGCCAGAGGAAAACAAGTGGTTCGCTTTTCTTTTTTCTAGAGGGGAAGTGCCGTCGAACATAAAAAAGCGAACGAGATTTGTCCATTTTCATTTGCTCGGCAAAATAGAGCGTGCGTCCTTTGCGGAAGCTGTCCGCCATTTTTGGCCGGTGTCTTTTGTGATTG
Source organism: Bacillus sp. N13C7 (assembly GCF_026790065.1). Taxonomy (GTDB): domain Bacteria; phylum Bacillota; class Bacilli; order Bacillales; family Bacillaceae; genus Bacillus. The sequence continues at coordinate 144,810 of NZ_JALAMO010000003.1, forward strand.
TGTGGATGCATACGGACAGAGGCGTGATTGTTGAGCAGGAAAGTGAAGCGGCAGCGGGGAAAGACGAATTGGAGTCACTCGCTAAGGTTCTTGAAAGTGATTTCTACTTCAGTGTCCGTTTTTATGCCGGGAGATTTTATGAGCCGGATGAGAGTTTGCGAACACATTACGCCCGTGAACAGACGTATTTTCTCTTTGCTGAAAAACGGCTGCCTCAGGTGCAGAGTGTGACCTTTGAGATGATTTTTCCTTTTTTATTATTAGAAGCAGAAAAAGATAAGCTGGAAACGCTGTTATCTGAAGAAGCTGAGCTTTTATTTGGGAATGAATCTGAGCTGAGGAAGACAATTCAGCTGTTCATTGAAAACAACTCAAACGTGACGTTAACGGCGAAAAAGCTGCACCTGCACCGCAACAGCCTGCAATACCGGATTGATAAATTTATTGAGCGGTCAGGGATAGACATCAAATCGCATAAAGGCGCGCTGCTCGCCTATTTTATCTGCCTGCAAAGCGAAGGTTCAGAATAAATTGGAAATATGCACGAAAATTGGCTGGTTGATTTTATGAACGCTGCCCATTCAAGCGATAGGAAAAAGCTGTTACACTCAATTTAGGAAAGCGTTTACATTAACAAAGGGGGATGTTAGATGGCTGAATTGCGGATGGAGCACATTTATAAATTTTATGATCAGAAGGAACCGGCGGTTGATGACTTTAACCTTCATATTGCCGATAAGGAATTTATCGTATTTGTCGGCCCGTCCGGCTGCGGGAAATCAACGACACTGCGAATGGTCGCAGGGCTTGAAGAAATTTCGAAAGGCGATTTTTATATTGAAGGAAAACGGGTCAATGATGTAGCGCCAAAAGACAGGGATATCGCGATGGTATTTCAAAACTACGCGCTCTATCCGCATATGACGGTCTACGATAATATCGCGTTCGGGCTGAAGCTTCGGAAAATGCCGAAGCCCGAAATCAAAAAAAGGGTAGAGGAAGCCGCGAAAATTCTCGGACTGGAGGAATATTTGCACCGAAAACCGAAAGCGCTGTCAGGCGGACAGAGACAGCGGGTCGCGCTGGGCCGGGCTATCGTGCGGGATGCAAAGGTGTTCCTGATGGATGAGCCTTTATCAAACCTGGACGCGAAGCTGAGGGTGCAAATGCGGGCAGAAATCATTAAGCTCCACCAGAGGCTGCAAACCACAACGATTTACGTGACGCATGACCAGACAGAAGCGCTGACGATGGCGACACGGATCGTAGTTATGAAAGACGGTAAAATCCAGCAGATCGGAACGCCGAAGGATGTATACGAATTCCCTGAAAACGTCTTTGTCGGCGGTTTTATCGGTTCACCGGCAATGAACTTTTTCAAAGGAAAGCTGACGGACGGCGTTATCAAAATCGGTTCTGCGGCATTAACCGTGCCGGAAGGAAAAATGAAGGTGCTGCGTGAAAAGGGCTACATCGGCAAAGAGGTCATTTTCGGTATCCGTCCTGAGGATATTCACGATGAATTAATTGTCGTGGAATCGTATAAGAACTCCTCGATTAAAGCGAAAATCAATGTCGCAGAGCTGCTCGGCTCTGAAATTATGATTTATTCGCAGATCGACAATCAAGACTTTATTGCGCGGATCGACGCCCGCCTCGATATTCAATCAGGTGATGAGCTGACGGTTGCGTTTGATATGAATAAAGGACATTTCTTTGACAGTGAGACAGAGGTGAGAATTCGATAAGCTTGATGACCGGACATGGAGACATGTCCGGTTTTTTGTGTTTGCAAGGTTTACAGAAAAAACAGCAGCGGGTAGTGGTTGGTAAGAAAGGAGAGATAGAGATGTGGAATGCGGCAATGTGGGGCGGGATCTCAGGCTCTGCAGTTTTGCTGGGCGCGCTGGCGTCTATGTTTTTTCCGATTCGCAAACAGATCATCGGCTATATTATGGCTTTTGGCACAGGCGTCTTAATTGGTGCGGCTGCTTACGAACTCCTCGGGGATGCAGTGGCAGAAGGAGGAATTGTGTCGACAGGCGCCGGATTTATTGCGGGGGCAGTCGTGTTTACAGTTTTTGATTTCGCGGTTTCCAAAAGAGGCGCGTCCCAAAGAAAAAGATCGGGACAGGCAGCTGCCGGCGGCGGAGGAATCGCCATTTTTATCGGCACTATCATGGACGCTGTTCCAGAATCGATTATGATTGGCGCCAGCCTTCTCGAAGAACAGTCAGTCAGCTTTCTTTTGGTAGTCGCCATTTTTATCAGCAACATACCTGAAGGGCTCTCCAGTACAGCAGGAATGAAAAACAGCGGCTATTCCAGAACGAAGATTATGCTGCTTTGGGCTGCAGTGCTCGTGATTTCGATACTCGCATCATGGTCGGGGTATTTCTTTCTCGACGGTGCTTCTGAAGAAGTGATGGCAGCAATCGCAGCATTTGCAGGCGGGGGGATCATTGCGATGATTGCTTCGACGATGATGCCTGAGGCATACGAAGACAGCGGTCCGATGACAGGCTTGATCGCTGCACTTGGCCTGTTAACCTCGCTGGTTTTGAATCAGTTTTCTTAATCCGGTTTTTTGTGCTTGAAAATCTCAGAAACAAACCGATGAAAAAAGGAGGAAGAAATAGACAGAAAGCAGGAATAAGATGAAACGACTGATCGTAAGCATTTTTCTTTTAGGCAGCTGTTTGGCTCTCGCGGCTTGCGCTGATCAAGAGGCGAACGCGGAGCAGCAGATGCCGAAAGCGGAACAAAAGAAAACGGAAGAAAAGACAATACATGTTCAGAAAAAAGAAGACGATACATCAGCATGGATCAAAACGGAGAAACCGGCAAAGCTGCCGATTTTGATGTACCACAGCATTTCCTCTGGAAACAGCCTCCGTGTCCCGAAAGAAGAATTCGAAGCGCATATGAAGTGGCTGCACGAGAACGGCTATCAGACATTAACGCCGAAAGAGGCGTATCTCATGCTGACGCAGGATAAAAAGCCGAGTGAGAAATGCGTGCTGATCACGTTTGATGACGGATACACCGACAATTATCAAGACGCGTATCCGGTGCTGAAAAAGTACGGGATGAAGGCGACGATTTTTATGATCGGCAAGTCGATTGGACATAAACACCATCTGACAGAGGATCAGATGAAAGAGATGGCGAAGCACGGCATTTCCATTGAAAGCCATACGATAGACCACCTTGAGCTGAACGGATTAACGCCTCAACAGCAGCACAGTGAGATGGCGGATTCGAAAAAGCTGTTTGACGGCATGTTTCATCAGCAAACCTCCATCATCAGCTATCCGGTGGGACGCTACAATGAGGAGACGCTGAAGGCCGCCGAAGAAACAGGCTATCAAATGGGTGTGACGACAGAGCCGGGAGCGGCAGCGAGAGACCAGGGAATGTACGCCCTCCATCGTGTGCGCGTGTCCCCTGGCATGTCAGGCGCGTCCTTTGGCGCGTACATTGAGTCGATGAAATAAAAAAGGCGTCGTTTAATCGCCGCCCCCTCCGCCGTCACAGCCGGAATCGCTGAAGCCACCGTCACTGCCGCATCCATCACGGTGTGAGCCATGATCTGAATAACCGACATACCCGCTGTCCGCCTGCTGGCGGCGTTTTGTTTCCGAGGGCTGCAGCTGAATGACTGAAAGAAAAACAATAATAGCTATAATCAGTAAGATAATCACAATCACGTCCGATCACTCCCTTTTTTCACCATATCCTGTTTTACGGGTGAAACGCTGATCGGTTTCACTTTAAGGTGATCGATTCTTTCAGCCGGTCTCTCAGCCAGCGCTTCAGCACGCCATGTCCTTTGTTTGACAATAAAGTGCTGACACGCCAATACATAGGGGGATGCGGAGCGAACTGAAAATCAATCAATCTGAAAAGCCAGCTTTTATCGCGGGTGAGAGAGTCAATTTGAAGCTCGTCCCCATCTCTTTCAGCACTGTAGGCGCTTTGTTTCTGAATATCCTCATCCTGCCGAACTGCCAAGATCCTTAAGGCTTCGGCCATTTGTTTGTGCCCGCCTTCCAGCAGTGATGCGCCAAGGTTGTCAGCACGCACCTCCATCCATTGTGAACAAAAGGATTGATAGAGCTGGAACAGGATAATGATTGCCATAATGAAAGCCCAAAGCGCCATTTTGTGGGCCTCGGGATGGGTAATATGCTGTTCAAACAAGAGGAAAATCCCAACGACTGCTCCAAGATATAGAAAACGCAAAAGCTGTGATAACAGAACATCACGTTTTTTGATATGAACCGCCTCATGGGCCAGAATGCCTTCGATGACATGCTGCGGAAGTGTTAGTGTGTTGCTAGTCAGGATGACCATCGACCTTCCGACATTCATGCCGACTGCCATTCCGTTGTATTCATCACTCTCCGTTTCGTATATCCGGACATGGGAAATGCCGGCCTTGCGGAAGATCCTGTCGGCCGCTGCCTGTACATGCGGATGATGACAGGGCTTGGCATCCATTGCTGCCAGCAATACACGGTCTGACAGGTACATATTGAATATCCAGTACAGGATCACAGCAATCGCCATGACCCATGGGGAGGCATGGAATCCGTATAACGCGAGCACCAATAAGGCATAAGCCGAGACGCCTTTTACGCTGGCCGCAAAATAAAGCTTCCCAAGCAGCCGCTTCACATTTTTTCGATGATAAAAGGGCAAAACAGAAATCACAGCGTCCTCGCTAGCTTCCGAATCTGTATATTCCCGGAGAATCGTTTTCCATTTTTGCGGGTCCTTCACCGTCAGAAACAGTGTTTCCCCGGGAAGTGACAATTTGATGACTTGCTGAAAGCTTGTTGTCAAATCAATACGGGATGAATACATCGTCAGAAGCGGATGTAGCTTTAAGAGATCAGCTGTTGATTCAAGCTGAATGTCTTTCAAATCGGAAAGCGGGTATGTACGGGTTTTATAATATGAGCTGATGTGTAATTTTTCTAAGGATGCTGAATAAAAAACCTTTACGCTGAAAACATTCAGTATTCGCTTCACCAGTGCCCCTCCGCCGGAGATGAGACCGAAAAGGATCACATATTTGAGGGGGCTGGGATCAGGTCCATAGATGAAAAAAATGATGGCGCCCGCAAACACAACGGCGGTCAGGGTGATGTCTGACAGGAGGCGTGTTTTGTTTCTGCCAAGTTCAATTTCCTGCCAGTCTCCCGAAGGTTTTTCCGCACGATCTGAAACAGTGAGGTCCATCGCAGTCCAATAGCAGTAGAACATTGTCGCGATCGAGACAATACCGTCCATAAATGATAGATGAGAGAAGATGTAAAAAGCAGTGCCGACCCAAAGAACGATATCAATCCAGAAATCTATAGCCGGAATGAGTTTTGCTGTTAGGGCTGAAATCCAATAGAGTCCCAGCCCGAGAATCATTATGCAAAATAGATGTGTTCCCATAGGCATGCTAGAGTCCTTTCTATCTAGTATTTCCAACTATTACTATAGCATGTGGCGGGAACTAGGAAAAACAAGGACTTACAAAAAAGCAAGCTCTTTCGTTTTGCGAAGAACTTGCTTGCGGTGTATCAATAAAACTGATGCAGCAGCAATAAGGTTAAGGACACTGTGATCGCTCCCCCGATGCGGGTAGATACCTGGGCGAACGGCATCAGTTCAAGCCTTTCAGCGGCGCTTAAAATGGCGACATCCCCGGTGCCTCCCTGCCCTGAGTGGCATGCATTGATAATGGCTGTTTCAATCGGATACATGTTCAGCCATTTTCCGGTAAAGAAACCGACTGCCATCATGGTGATAACGACAGACAGAATCGTAATAATATTGCTGAGGTTGAAGGCAGCGACAAGCTTGTCCCACGGCGTCATAGACACCCCGATCGCAAAAAGCAGCGGGTAGGTCACGGCTGTTGAAAAGAAGCGGGACACGCCAAACGCGCCGTTTTCAATTGAGGCAGGCACCAATCTGAACAGCTTAATCAGGACAGCCAGCAACAGCATGGCGACGGGGGCCGGAAATCCGAAAAAGTCGTGGGCGAGCATGCCGACTAAGTATAAAGAAACAGCAAGGATTCCGCCTGACGCAAATAAAGAAAGGTTGAACATTTGCTGTCCGCTTTGCGATTCCTCTAGCGCAGCGGATTCTTCTTCAGAGCGATCTACTTTGCCGTTTCCTGTCCATTCCGGTTTTTTCTTACCAATTCTATTCAGCAATCCCGCTAGAATGATCGCACACAGGCTGCCAAGCATAATCGACGGCAGAACAAGTGCAAACGCTTCCCCTTGAGACATGGGCATAATGTCAGAATAACCGATGGACAGCGGGATAGCGCCTTCTCCGACTCCCCCTGCCATGATCGGAATGACAATATACAGCAGGGTATGCTGAAATCCGAGTCCGAGCAATGTGCCGACAGCCAATCCCACAATAGCGGCGGCAACAGAACCGGCAATTAGCGGAATAAAGATTTTCATGAATGCTTTTACGAGTGTTTCTCTTTTCATGCCAAGGATGCTTCCGACGACAATCCCGGCAATAAACAAATAAAGAAAGTTTGAGTTTTCTGTAAATTCTGTGGTGGATTTGACGATATCATTAGGCAGCAGGTGATAGTAGACGACGGCGGATGGAATAAAAGTAGCTAGGATGGCTGGGCCGCCGATTGAACGGACAATCGGTATTGATTTTCCGATTTGGGCAAAGGTAAACCCGAAAAACGCCATGACGGCAATGGATGTCAAAATGTCACTTTTTACATCGTGATGCATAACAAAAACAGTGATTAATATAAACAGCAAGGCATACACAGGAAGCGGTATGATGCCTACTTTTATATTCATGGCCTTCGCAAACCAATTCTCTTTTCGAACCCCTTCGTGAATTGTATCCGTTTGCAATTGCATTTGTGTTTGAAGCTCTCCCATTGAAAAACCTCCCCTATTCTTGATGCAGTGAAATTGTTCACTACGTTAATTATACTAAAAAATTGAAATTATTAATATATTAAAAATTTACTATTCAACTCTATTCTTGTCCCGTTACTGATGAAAAGAGGCATTCTAACTATAATCGGTCTATGACGGAGTGCTGAGAAACGAGTGCTGGTGCTGGACAAGCATTTTATTCGCAAGGAATGATATAGTTGATGTACGATAATAAAGGGCCATTTATCCTAGCAACCGTCATCAATCAGCAACAAAATAGACAATAATCCGTCACATCATTCAGGACTTTTTGGGTATTTTGGGCTTTATTTTTGAAATGAATCGTTGTAAAGTACTTAATATGAACCAGTCAGAGATTGTGTCATTGGTCAGTCTGGCAATCTTGCATCATATTGGACGACTTTTTGACACATTTGTGAAATATTGAACAATATTTTTTTCGTCTATTTTGTGAAGTACTGATCAAAGTTTTGGTTCTATTTGTGAAGTAGTGAGCAATATTAAAGTGTCAACCGGAATGGAGGAGAAAGCATGAGTGAATTGGTATTAGCCCGCATTCAATTTGCATCAACAACGTTGTTTCACTTCTTGTTTGTGCCGATGTCTATCGGGCTTGTGTTTATGGTTGCGTTGATGGAGACTCTTTATCTTGTGAAGAAAAATGAGCTGTACCTCAAAATGGCAAAGTTTTGGGGGCACTTATTCTTAATAAATTTCGCAGTAGGTGTTGTAACGGGGATTTTGCAAGAATTCCAGTTTGGATTGAACTGGTCTGATTACTCCCGTTTTGTCGGAGATGTATTTGGCGCTCCGCTTGCGATTGAAGCCTTATTGGCGTTTTTCATGGAATCTATTTTTATCGGATTATGGATTTTCGGATGGGACCGCCTGCCGAAAAAAATTCACGCTCTCTGCATTTGGCTCGTGTCGTTCGGAACGATTATGTCGTCTTTCTGGATTTTAACAGCGAACTCCTTTATGCAGGAGCCGGTCGGCTTTACGATCAAAAACGGCCGCGCGGAGATGAATGACTTTGTCGCGCTGATTACAAACCCTCAGCTTTGGGTTGAATTCCCGCACGTCATTTTCGGGGCGCTCGCCACCGGGGCGTTCTTTATCGCCGGAGTAAGTGCTTTTAAACTGCTGAAGAAAAAAGAAGTGCCGTTCTTTAAACAATCTTTTAAACTTGCCATGATCGTGGGCCTTTGTGCAGGTCTTGGCGTCGGCCTTAGCGGACACATGCAGGCTGAGCATTTGATGGAATCACAGCCGATGAAAATGGCTGCCAGTGAAGGCCTTTGGGAAGACAGCGGTGACCCTGCTGCTTGGACAGCTTTTGCCACGATCGATACAAAAAATGAAAAAAGCTCAAATGAAATTAAAGTTCCTTATGCCTTGAGCTACCTGGCATATCAAAAATTCAGCGGAAGTGTCAAAGGGATGAAAACACTTCAGGCTGAGTACGAAAAAGTATACGGAAAAGGCGACTACATTCCGCCTGTCAAAACGACGTTCTGGAGCTTCCGCATCATGGTTGGCGCAGGTGTTGTCATGATTCTTGCTGCGTTAGGCGGCCTTTGGTTAAACCGCCGCAAAAAGCTTGAAAGCAGCAAATGGTATTTGCGCATCATGATCGCTTTGATTTCCTTTCCATTTATCGCGAACTCTGCGGGCTGGATTATGACAGAAATCGGGCGTCAGCCTTGGACGGTTATGGGCTTGATGACTACGGCTCAATCCGTGTCGCCTAACGTAACGGCGGGCTCCCTGTTATTTTCAATCATCGCCTTCGGAGTGATGTACTTGATTCTAGGTGCGCTGCTTGTCTTCTTGTTCATCCGTGAGATTAAAAAAGGTGCGGAGCATGATGAGCATCATGATGTGCCTGTATCAACAGATCCATTTAGTCAGGAGGTATACCATGGCATCTCTTCATGATCTTTGGTTTATACTCGTTGCTGTATTGTTTGTAGGATTCTTCTTTTTGGAAGGCTTTGATTTCGGGGTCGGCATGGCGACCCGTTTTCTTGGCCATAATGAATTAGAGCGCAGAGTGCTGATCAACACGATCGGGCCGTTTTGGGACGCGAATGAAGTCTGGCTTTTGACTGGTGCAGGCGCCATTTTCGCGGCGTTTCCAAACTGGTATGCAACGATGCTGAGCGGTTATTATATTCCGTTTGTCATTGTGCTGCTAGCGTTAATGGGCCGCGGGGTCGCGTTCGAGTTTCGCGGCAAGGTGGATCATTTGAAATGGGTAAAGGTTTGGGACTGGGTCGTTTTCTTAGGCAGTCTGATTCCTCCGTTTGTGCTTGGTGTGCTGTTTACGACATTATTCCGCGGGATGCCGATTGATGCCGATATGAACATTCATGCGCATTTTTCTGATTATATCAATGTTTATTCTGTACTTGGCGGTGTGACTGTAACACTCCTTTGCTTCCAGCATGGATTAATGTTTATCACGCTGCGTACGATTGGTGATTTGCAAAACCGCGCCCGCAAAATGGCGCAAAAGATAATGGGTGTTGTTTTTGTAGCGGTTCTTGCCTTCGCGGCCCTTTCTGCCTATCAGACAGACATGTTTACACGCCGCGGCGAGATTACCATTCCGCTTGTTGTTTTGATTGTCATCTGCTTTATGCTCGCGGCTGTATTTATCCGTAAGAAAAAAGACGGCTGGACATTTGGGATGACAGGCGCGGGGCTGGCGCTGACTGTAGGAATGATCTTTATTTCCTTATTCCCTCGGGTCATGGTCAGCTCGCTTCAAAGCGCGTACGATTTAACAGTAGCTAACGCTTCTTCCGGTGATTATTCGCTTAAAGTCATGTCAATTGCAGCTTTAACGCTATTGCCGTTTGTGATCGGCAGCCAGATCTGGAGCTATTATGTCTTCCGGAAGCGCGTCAGCCATAAGGAGCCTATGACTTATTAATGGGAAAAGACCTGTTTCGATATAAAGGAATGAAGCGGATTCTCACCGTTATTACTTGTTTAACGCTGATTCAGACAGCCGCCATCATTATGCAGGCAGAGTGGCTGAGTGAAGCCGTAACCGGGCTGTTCAACGGGGAGAGCATAGCCTCCCTTTTTCCGGTGATCGGTTTTTTCCTCATCGCTTTTGTCGCCCGGCACGGGGTGACGGTGGCGCGCCAGAAAATCGTTTATCAATATGCCGCCCGGACAGGGGCCGATTTGAGAAAAAGCTTTCTTGATCAGCTGTTCCGGTTAGGTCCCCGTTTTGCAAAGAAAGAGGGGACGGGGCAAATGGTGACGCTGGCGATGGAAGGCATCAGCCAGTTCCGCCGTTATCTGGAGCTGTTTCTGCCGAAAATGGTCAGCATGGCGATTGTGCCTGCGGCTGTTGTCATTTATGTGTTTTTTCAGGATCGCACATCAGCGGTCATTTTAGTCGCTGCTATGCCGATTCTGATCATCTTTATGATTCTTCTCGGCCTTGTCGCGCAGAGAAAAGCAGATCGTCAGTGGAAATCCTATCAGAGACTTTCCAATCATTTCGTTGATTCTCTTCGCGGGCTGGAGACATTGCGTTTCCTAGGGTTGAGCAAGTCGCACAGCAAAAATATTTTCTACGTGAGTGAGCGGTATCGCAAGGCAACAATGAGCACGCTCCGAGTGGCGTTTTTATCTTCATTTGCCCTCGATTTTTTCACAATGCTGTCGGTGGCGACAGTCGCAGTGTTTCTGGGCCTGCGCCTCATTGACGGCGATATTTTGCTTGGCCCCGCTTTAACGGCGCTTATTCTGGCACCTGAGTATTTTCTGCCGGTGCGGGAAGTGGGGAACGATTATCATGCAACGCTGAACGGGCAGGAGGCAGGCAAAACCATTCAAGAGATTTTGTCGCAGCCTGAATTTAAGGAAGAGGCGCCGCTTCAGCTTGGGACGTGGTCCGATCAGGATGAGCTGAAGCTGTCAGGCGTGTCAGTCGGCCGATCAGTGTCCGATATTGATCTGTCATTTAAAGGCAAGAAAAAAATCGGCATTATCGGTGCAAGCGGTGCCGGGAAATCAACATTAATTGATATCCTTGGCGGGTTTTTGGAGCCGGATGGCGGTATGATCGAGGTCAATGGGTCAAGCCGGTCCCACTTGCAGGATAGCAGCTGGCAGAAAAACCTCCTCTATATTCCGCAGCATCCGTACATTTTTGATGATACACTGGCAAACAACATTCGCTTCTACCATCCAAGCGCGTCGGATGAAAATACAGCCCGCGCCGCTGCCTCAGCGGGACTGACGGAGCTGGTGAACAGCCTTCCTGACGGATTAGAGGGACGGATCGGGGAAGGCGGCCGGGCGCTCAGCGGGGGCCAGGCCCAGCGTGTCGCACTGGCCCGCGCTTTTTTGGGGAACCGACCGATCCTGCTGCTGGATGAGCCGACTGCCCACCTTGATATCGAAACCGAATATGAAATAAAAGAAACGATGCTGGATTTATTTGATGATAAGCTCGTCTTTCTCGCGACTCACCGCCTTCACTGGATGCTCGATATGGACAAAATTATCGTGCTGGACGGAGGCAGGGTTGCGGAAGTCGGGACTCACGATGAATTGCTGGCGAAAAATGGTGTGTACACCAAACTCGTGAAGGCACAACTGGGGGAAAGAGCATGAAGAAAGAAGAATGGATTTTGCCGTATATCAAACAAAATGTCCGCCTATTCGTTCTGGTTATCTTTTTGGGTGCGGTGACAATTTTTTCTGCTGCTTTTCTCATGTTCACCTCTGGTTTTTTGATTTCTAAGGCGGCGACAAGGCCGGAAAACATCTTGCTCATTTATGTGCCGATTGTCGCTGTGCGTACCTTTGGAATTGCCCGGTCTGTGTCACGATATGTGGAACGCCTTGTCGGCCATCATATCATTTTGAAAATCGTGTCCAACATGCGCGTCCGCCTTTACAACATGCTTGAGCCGGGGGCCTTGATGCTTCGTTCCCGTTTTCGTACGGGGGATATGCTCGGCATTTTGTCTGAGGATATTGAGCATTTGCAGGATGCCTTCTTAAAAACAATTTTTCCTGCGATCTCTGCCTTGCTTTTGTATGCTGTTTCAGTGATTGCACTCGGCTTCTTTTCTTGGCCGTTTGCCCTATTGCTCGCGTTTTATTTGTTTGTTCTTGTTGTGCTGTTTCCGGTTGTATCTTTGCTCGTGACGAGAGCGAGGAATGCAAAGCTGAAAAGCGGCCGGAATGTGCTCTACAGCCGTCTGACAGACGCCGTGATGGGTGTCAGCGACTGGATGTTCAGCGGACGCCGGCATGCGTTTATTGATGCCTATGAAAAAGAAGAACATGATTGGTTTGAGCTTGAACGGAAAAAGCAACGCTTTACGAGATGGCGGGACTTTGCAGCGCAATGTCTTGTCGCCGGCCTTATTTTCATGATGCTGTTTTGGACGGCGGGGCAGCAAGCGGACGGCGAGCTTGCCAAAACGATGATTGCGGCTTTTGTGCTTGTGGTGTTCCCGCTGACGGAAGCCTTTCTGCCGCTTTCAGATGCCTTGGGTGAAGTGCCCGGCTATCAGGATTCCATCAGGCGCATGAACAAGGTGGCTCCTCAGCCAGAGGCGTCACAAACAGAATCAGCGGCTGAAACGCTCGATCTCCAAGATGTCACCCTGTCCTTTCGTGATGTGACGTTTTCTTATGACAATAGCAGCCAAGTGCTGCGCAGTTTTTCCTTTACACTGCGCCAAGGAGAAAAAATGGCGCTTCTCGGCCGGAGCGGGTCGGGGAAATCGACGTCGCTTGCTTTAATCGAAGGCGCCTTGAAACCGGACTCCGGTTCTGTGACGTTAAACGGAGTAGAGACAGCACTGTTAAAGGATCAAATTGCTGATGCGGTGGCTGTGTTAAATCAAAAGCCCCATCTGTTTGATACAAGCATTCTGAACAACATCAGGCTTGGAAACGGAGAAGCAAGCGACGAGGATGTGCGCCGCGCCGCAAAACAGGTCAAGCTGCATGACTATATTGAGTCACTGCCTGATGGATATCACACCTCTGTTCAGGAAACCGGCATCCGGTTTTCCGGAGGAGAGCGGCAGCGGATCGCACTTGCCCGGATTTTGCTGCAGGATACGCCGATCATCATCCTCGATGAGCCGACAGTCGGCCTCGACCCCATCACCGAACGCGAGCTGATGGAAACGGTATTTGATGTGCTGAAAGGAAAAACGATTCTATGGATTACACACCATCTCGCGGGAGTGGAAGCGGCCGATAAAATCGTGTTTCTCGAAAACGGAAAAACGGAAATGGAAGGAACGCATGAGGAACTGCTGGCGTCAAACGAACGGTATCGCCGCCTGTATCATCTTGATGTTCCTGTAAAATAGAAGACAGCCATTCAGGCTGTCTTTTTTGTTTGAAAAAGAAAAGTACAGGAAAAATAGGAAGAGAACGAAGAGGAGGGATAGAGATGAATGTTCCCATGTGGACGGAAGAGCATGTGAGGGCCTCGCTTCCTGAAAGAGATGCAGAGAGCCATAAAGGCACGTACGGTACAGCTTTGCTGCTGGCGGGCAGCGACGAAATGCCGGGCGTAGCGCTTCTTGCGGGGCTCGGAGCCATGCGGAGCGGACTCGGGAAGCTTGTCATCGGGACGTCTGAAAGCGTGATGCCGCTGATCGTGCCTGTTCTCCCCGAGGCGACCTATTGGCGTGACGGCTGGAAAAAAGCAGCGGATGCCCAGCTTGAAGAGAGGTACCGGGCCATTGCCATCGGACCGGGGCTTCCGCAAACCGAAAGCGTACAGCGGGCAGTTGATCATGTGCTTGCGGCGGATTGCCCCGTGATTTTGGATGCCGGAGCACTGGTGAAGCGCACGTATCCGAAACGGGAGGCCCCCGTCATTCTCACACCGCACCCAGGCGAGTTTTCCCGCATGACAGGGGTGCAGGTGAACCAATTACAAAACAAAAGAGCAGAATATGCAAAGGAATGGGCTGCTCAGTTGCAGGCTGTCATTGTGTTAAAAGGAAATCAAACCATCATTGCGTTTCCCGATGGTGACTGCTGGCGCAACGCAACAGGAAACGGCGCGCTCGCCAAGGGGGGTACCGGTGACACGCTGACGGGCATGATATTAGGCATGCTCTGCTGCCACGAAGACCCGAAGCACGCCATATTAAACGCGGTCTATCTGCATGGTGCATGCGCCGAGCTCTGGACGGATGAGCACTCCGCTCATACCCTGCTCGCTCACGAGCTTTCTGAAGTGCTGCCTCGCGTGTGGAAACGATTTGAATGAGAAAAAGCTGTCTTCATAAAGAAGACAGCTTTTCTTGATAACCCGCCCGTTTTTTCAGACGCGGTTTCATCAATACATAATAAAGCACAGAAGGCACGGCCAAGCCGACAATCCATGCAATGTCTCCGCCGCCAAACATTTTGGCCAGCGGCCCCATGTAAAAGGACGTATTGATAAACGGGATTTCAAGCAAGATGGACAGGACGAACGCAATCGTGGTAATCCAATTGACTTTTCCATACGGCCCGTTCACATCAAACATGGCTTTGACTTGATAGTTTCCGTGGCGGACGAAGTAGTAATCGACTAAATTGATTGCCGTCCATGGAATTAAGAAATAACTGATGAAAAAGATAAAATTCAAAAACAGCTCCATAAAATTGCTTTGCCCCAGTAGGCTTAAGACTGTGCCGACAAGCGTGACGCCAAGGATCATGATGATTCTGACTTTGGGCGTGACCTTTAACTTCAGAAACGGCTCAAGCGTTGTGGTCGTGGACATGAAAGCCCCATACAGGTTAAAGACATTGATCGCCATTTGCCCAAATAACACAATGATCAGCATAATGAACGAGAAGGGGCCGAACAATTGGACAATCTGGCTGCCTGAGTTTGCCGTAAAGTCAGGAAGTGCTGTCGTCAGCAAAGCGCCGAGCAGCATCATCCAGATGGAGCTGACAGATGTACCTGCATAGCTGTACCAAAACGTTTTGGACGCCGGCGTTTGAACTGGCAGATATCTTGAATAATCGGCAACATACGGTGCGTATGCAAGCTGCCACGTTGCAACTGCACTGACCGCCACTAAGAAAATGGGCAGATCAACCGCTCCGGGAATCCAGCTGCCTGCCGGAATCGGCAATTGAAAAATGAGTATTGTTGCGGCAAAAAATACAGCAAAAGAGGTCCAGGAAAGGATTTTTTGCATTTTGTGAATCAAATCATGGCCGAAAATGGTGAGTAAAAAACATACGGCGCTTAAGCCTATAATGCTCCATGATCCCGGGATGGGAACAAAGCTGCTTAAGGTTCCAGCCGCCAGAATCGTGCTGCTTGCGAAGAAACCAAGGTAGATAAACATAACTAAGAAGAGGGGAAGAATCGCTCCGATTACGCCGAATTGGGCACGGCTTTGAATCATTTGCGGGATGCCAAGCTGAGGGCCTTGCGCGGAATGAGACGCCATAAATATGGCACCGAGTAATGTTCCGCAAATAATAGCGGCAACACTCCAAAACAGATTAAGTCCCATTGCAACGGGAATCGTGCCGGTCACTAACGTGGTGATATGCATATTAGCCCCGAACCATACGGGAAATAAATCTTTCGCTTTACCATGTCTTTCTTCATTAGGAATATATTCAATCGTTCGCCTTTCTACTTTCAATGCATCGTCCTCCATATTGGATATTTTTAAAATCGACATAAAGTCATAGCTTAACAGACTGTGAGGGGGTTTACAAATGCGGATGTGCAGCCATACGGACGGGAAGCCTGATCTGTCAATGGCTGAAAAGAATTGTAAAAAAAGATGAACGCTTTTAAATCCGGTGTCGTCTCATAAGGCAGAAAAACAAAAAAGGGGGGATCGCGGCCATTGGATACACATGAAGAACAGCAGCTGATACAACAGGCGAAAGAGGGAGACGACGAAGCGTTTACAGCTCTTTTCCACTATCATTATTCTTTTTTATATAAATATTTGCTAAAACTATCTCTTCATCCTGACCTCAGTGAGGAGCTCGTTCAGGAAACCTTTCTGAAAGGGTACATTCATTTAAGAAGCTTCCAAGGCCGTTCCAAATTCTCCACGTGGCTGATTTCTATTGCATCGAGGCTCTATCTCGATCACCAGAAAAAGAGAAAGAGAGAATGGAAACGGAAACAGGCGATGACAGAGGAAACCATCCGCAAGATCAAGTGGGACGTGTCAGTGAAAGGGGCAGAATGGAGCGAGACGCTTGATCTGTTTTCAAAGCTGGACCCTAAACTGCGCACGCCTGTTTTATTAAGGCATTACTACGGCTATACCTACGCCGAAATCGGGCTGATGCTGCAGATCAAGGAAGGCACGGTGAAGTCCAGAGTTCATAAAGGGCTCCAGCAAATCAGAAAGGAGTGGGACGATGAATAAAGAAAAGATTTCCGGGCATTTAAAATCAGAATTGCAGAAAATTGATCAAACAGCCAACCCCTCTATACCAGATCAAAAAGAAATGCTTTACCGGCTGTCACAAATGAAAGCTGAACGCAGAAAAAAACTGCTGAAAGAGATCATCTTATTTGTATTCTGTGCGCTGATGGTTGTGAGTGCGGCAATTCTGGCATTCACTCGAGCTCCAGCAGTGTTTATCGTACTTCAGGTTTGTGTGCTTGCGGTGCTGCCGATTTTAATTGCGGCTGAGAAAAAAAGTCATCCTGGTGAATGCGAGGTGGAGCGCCGATGACACAAACAGAAATTGTCATCATGGTTGCGGCTTATCTTATTGTTTTGGCGCAGGGAATCTTTTTATTTATTGATGCGAAAAAACGTAATCGCATGGCATGGGTTTGGGGGATTATCGGATTGATTCAAGCACCAATGCCTCTGATTTGCTATTACTTTTTTGTTATAAAGCCGGACAGGAAGAAAAGGGGGATCAAGCAATGAATATTTCTTGGGAAATGATTTTGCCACTGATTGTATTACAGTTGGTTTTAGCGGTGTTTGCCCTTATCAGCTGTATAAAAGAAGAACGGACGAACGGGCCAAAGTGGATGTGGGCCGCAATCATCGTATGTATCAATATTATCGGGCCGATTTTGTTTTTTACCATCGGCAGAAAGCAAAGGTAAGCGGATATGCTGTCTATTGAATCATTATGCAAATCGTACCGGCATCATGAAGCTGTAAAGAATGTCAGTTTCCACGTGAATGAAAACGAGTGTGTCGCATTATTAGGCCCTAATGGAGCCGGTAAAACTACAACACTGCAAATGCTGGCCGGACTGCTTTCGCCAACCTCTGGAACCATCAAGCTGTTAGGGGAGAAAAAGCCGGACCGGCGTTTGATCGGGTACCTCCCGCAGTATCCTGCTTTTTATTCGTGGATGACTGCAAACGAGTTTTTAACATTTGCCGGGAGACTGTCCGGTCTTTCAAAGAAAAAATGCCAAGAGGAAATCGGCGAGATGCTGGAATTTGTCGGCTTGCAGGAATCCGCACACAAAAGAATCGGCGGCTATTCAGGCGGCATGAAGCAAAGACTCGGGCTGGCACAGGCGCTGCTCCATAAACCGAAGCTGTTGATCTTGGATGAACCGGTATCCGCTCTTGATCCGTCAGGGCGGTTCGAGGTGCTGGACATGATGCGGGAGCTGAAGAAGCATATGGCTGTTCTGTTTTCTACACACGTTTTGCATGATGCAGAGCAGGTGTGTGATCAGGTGGTGATCATGAAAAACGGGGAGATTTCATGGAAAGGCGAATTACAGCAGCTTAAGAAACAGCATCAAACGAACGTTTTCACTCTTACAGTGAAAGAGAAGCTGAACGGCTGGCTTGAAGAGAAGCCTTATGTCTCAGCTATTGTCTATATGAATCCGTCTCAGGCTGTTTTCGAGCTGCCAGATATACAAGCTGGCCGGACCTTGCTGAGTGAGTGTATCCGAGCGGGATTGACCGTCACTTGTTTTCAACAGCACGCGGAGTCTCTTGAAGACGTCTATCTAAAGGTGGTGCACGCATGAAGGTGATGATAACGCTATTGCAGAAAGAATGGCTCGATGGGTGGAAAAGCGGTAAGCTCATCTGGCTGCCGATCGCGATGATGATCGTGGGATTGACACAGCCGCTGACCATTTATTATATGCCGGAAATCATTGAACACGGAGGAAACCTTCCTGATGGCATGAAAATCAATTTTACGATGCCTTCCGGGTCTGAAGTGATGGTCAGCACGCTTTCTCAATTCAACACGCTTGGCATGGCTCTGGTCATCTTCAGCGTCATGGGCAGCGTGGCGAATGAAAGAAATCAAGGCGTAACGTCGCTGATCATGTCTCGGCCTGTGACGGCAGCCCATTATATCGTGAGCAAATGGCTCACCCAAAGCATGATCTGCATTGCGTCGTTTGCAGCAGGATACGGGCTTGCTTATTATTACGTCCGGCTGCTGTTTGAGGAGACATCATTCAGCCGTTTTGCCGGAAGCCTTGGCCTCTATGCTCTTTGGATCATGTTTATTGTGACTGCCGGCCTTTACGGAAGTACGATGTTTCGGTCTCTCGGCGCAGCCGCGGCTTCCGGGATCGGGCTGACAGCTGCCGTTTCCTTTGCTGTATCGCTATTTCCTGATGGTTCGAAATGGCTTCCGGCTGCGCTTTGCAAGCAGGCGGAGCATATCCTTCTTCATGGGGAGAAGGCCGATTTTTTCGGATGGTCGCTCACATTCTCCATTTTATGCATCATGCTTCTGGCCATGTTTTCAGCGTGGCGCTTCCGGCAGTATGAAAGCTATTAATAGATCATGTGACGCTTTTGTGCGAGCATCACTAGAAAGGCGGCAAATGCCAGCGACCCGGCTCCATAAAACACTCCAGCAAGCCCGAAAAGCTGTGCGGTTTTTCCGGCTAAAAGGGGTCCGAGGAAGATGCCCAGCGCATAAAACGACTGATAAAACCCCATCACTGACATTTTCAAACGGACGGAACTGATATCGACGACCCGGCTTAGCAGTAAAGGAAATACGAAACCGAGGGCCAGCCCGATGCAGGCGTGTGTGATGCAAACCGAGAATAATGTTTCGGAAAAAGGTACAAATAACAAACAGATTCCAGTGACCGCAAAACTGATGAGCATTACGAAGTAAGCAGTTCGGCTTGTGAATCGCAGAAACACAAAGCTTAATGTGGCGGCTGCGTGAGGGAGGAAAAAGGCGCTCATCACCCAAAGCAGCTCCGCGTCACCCATTCCGAGCTGATGGATGTAAAGCGGTGTAAAACCAAACACGGTCATAAATAACACCGCGTGGGCAGTCATAGACAGGATGGTGAAAAGCTTCAGCTTCGGCAGCCGCAATGTGTCTTTGATGGATTGCGGCACCCGTATTGTGTCACAATTCGCGGGAGGAGCCGAAGGGTCTTTAATAAAGCAGCAGATCACCAGGCCGATGGCCGAGGCCGCCAGCGCCATCCAAAACGGAACCTGCCTGCCTAAGCGAGCTGCCGCAAGCCCGCAGAACACAATGCTGGCAAACTGAGGCATGACAGTGAAAAACTGCATAATGCCCATTGCTTTTGAGGCGTTATCGCTGTTGAAATACTGCGCATATAAAATGGTCGCCATGACCCACATAGAGGCGGTAATTCCCGCAAACAGCCGTGCGGCCAGCACGAAGAAGAAAGAATCAAACATCAGAAAAAGCAAGCTGCTGAGGACGGAAAACCCAAACCCGGCAATTAACAATTGCTTGCGTATCGAAAAGAGGATGTCTGACAGCAAGCCGAGCGGAAATCGAAGAAGGATTTGCGTGACCCCGTAGCTGCCGAGAATGATGCCGATTGCGCCGTAAGAAAAGTGCAGATCCTCCAAGTACAGGCCGAATACAGGCACATAAATATAGCCTGAAAACCAAAAACAAAATACCATGCATAAAAAAACGGCGTGATCTAAAGCGCCGATTGTTTTTTTTCGAGAAATCATGTCCGGCTGTAACTCCATACTTCTTCCCACCCCTTTCCTTCCAGTACACCATAATTGCTGAAAGCGTTTCAACAGAAAAATGAAAAAAACAGGACTTCAAACAAGTCCTGTTCACTGTTTTAATACGGGTCAGACGGATGGCTTTCCTGCTCAGCCTGTTTTGCAGCCTGTTCCGTTTCAGTTGTGCCGATCGGCCCGTTGCTGTTGTTTTCGGAAACTTTTTTCAGCCCTTCTGCCACGCGTTTCCCGTAGTCCGGATCAGCTTTTGTGAAATTCTCAATCATCTGATCCTGGATTTCTTTGCGGCATGTAGAAAGCGTATTGACCAGGTTCGTGATCAATTCGTTCCGTTCAAATTCAGTAAATCTCCGGTACGTTTCGCCGGCCTGTCCGAAGTTGTTCGTTCTGTCGATTGCTTCACGCTTTACATCACCTTCGACGTGCGGCGTATGATCCTTTCCATCCTGCTTCGCTTCCTGCAGCCCGCCCATAATGGACGGCTCATAGTTAACGTGCGGGTTTTGGCCTTCTGCTCTATCGACCCGGTACAGCATTTGCCCGCCTTCCTGGTTGGTGGCGACATGTTTTTTCGGTGAGTTGATCGGCAGCTGCAGGTAATTTGCGCCTACACGGTAGCGCTGCGTATCAGAGTAGGCAAACGTCCGGCCCTGAAGCAACTTATCATCTGAGAAATCAAGCCCGTCAACAAGCACTCCCGTTCCGAATGAAGCTTGTTCTACTTCCGCATGGTAGTTTTCCGGGTTTTTGTTAAGAACCAATTTGCCGATCGGTTTCCATGGGAAATCGTCTTTATACCACAGCTTTGTCGGATCAAGCGGATCAAAGTCCAGTTCAGGATGCTCATCATCGCTCATGATTTGGGCATACACTTCCCATTCCGGATAATCGCCATTTTCGATCGCTTCATACAAATCCTGTGTTGCATGGTTAAAGTTTTTCCCTTGAATCTCTTCTGCTTCCTTCTGTGTCAGGTTGCGGATGCCCTGTTTCGGTTCGAAATGATATTTCACGAGAACGGCTTTGCCTTCCTCATTCACCCATTTATAGGCGTGTACGCCCGAACCCTGCATTTGCCGGTAGTTGGCCGGAATGCCCCAAGGCGAAAACAAGAAGGTGATCATATGTGTCGCTTCAGGGGACTGAGAAATGAAGTCGAAGATACGTTCACCGTCCTGGATGTTGGTTACTGGATCAGGCTGAAATGCGTGCACAAGATCCGGAAATTTCAGCGGGTCGCGGATAAAAAAGATTTTCAGATTGTTCCCGACCAAATCCCAGTTTCCGTCTTCGGTATAAAGCTTAACGGCAAAACCGCGCGGGTCTCTCAATGTTTCAGGTGAGTGTTTTCCATGATTCACCGTAGAAAAACGGACAAATGCAGGGGTTTTCTTGCCTTTTTCCTGAAAGAGCTTGGCCCGGGTGTATTTTGAAATCGGTTCGTCTCCAAAGCTTCCGTACGCTTCAAAATATCCGTGTGCACCTGCTCCTCGGGCGTGGACAACCCGCTCCGGGATGCGCTCACGGTCAAAGTGGCTGATCTTTTCGAGAAAATCGTAGTTCTCAAGTGTTGTAGGCCCTCTGTTCCCGACAGTTCTTACATTCTGGTTGTCAGTGACAGGATGTCCCTGCCTGTTCGTTAAGGTATCCTCTGATTCGTTTTCCCCAGATGTCTTATGAGAAAGCGCATCCTCACTGCCTTGGGCATTTGTTCCGTGATGCTTGTTTTGATG
Organism: Bacillus sp. N13C7; assembly: GCF_026790065.1. Lineage (GTDB taxonomy): Bacteria > Bacillota > Bacilli > Bacillales > Bacillaceae > Bacillus. The sequence goes on from NZ_JALAMO010000003.1 coordinate 166,476, forward strand.
ATCCTCTTTCATTGTTGACCCTCCTTTTTTGAACGGTAACAATATTCCCTTAATGGAAAGATTTTAAAACAGCCGTTTTTTTTCATCGGCTTCGGGAATGGTACAATGTACAAAAATCGGTAAAAGGAGAGTTCGATTCGTGACAAGAGAAAGACATCCGCTGCCTATCACGTTTTACCAAAAAACTGCTCTTGAGCTCGCCCCGTCGCTTCTAGGCTGCCTTCTGGTAAAAGAAACAGACGGAGGCACAGCGTCAGGCTATATAGTGGAAACAGAAGCTTATATGGGAGCCGAAGACAGAGCCGCCCACAGCTTTAACAATCGCCGGACGAAGCGGACTGAGATTATGTTTGCGGAAGCTGGGAGGGTGTATACGTATGTCATGCACACCCATACATTGCTGAATGTCGTTGCCGCAGAAGAGGGTGTCCCGCAAGCCGTATTAATCAGGGCGATTGAGCCTCATGAAGGGCAGCTGTTAATGGAGGAGAGAAGGCCGGGCCGGCGTCCGAGGGAATGGACAAATGGGCCCGGAAAGCTGACGAAAGCGCTTGGCGTCACGATGAATGACTACGGACGCTGGATCACGGAACAGCCGCTTTACATTGAAAGCGGATATACACCGGAACAGATTTCTACCGGCCCGCGCATCGGCATCGACAACAGCGGAGAGGCCCGCGATTATCCGTGGCGTTTCTGGGTGACGGGAAACAGGTACGTGTCGCGTTAGATGTTTAAGCATAGGGCAATCAGGGGAATGGTTGAGAAAAAAGAAGGGAGAATCGGAGCTTTGAAAAAGATGATCAAAACCGTTATCAAATGGGCGCCGGTCATTTACCCCATTGTTCGAAAAATCATGAAGGATCGAAAGGCGTCTAAACAAAAAAATATGTCCGCATCCCGAACAGCCGGCTGACCCCGGCTGTTTTTTTATGGGTCAGTTTTCCCCCCAGTCTCCCGATGTTCATTGACTTGCCATTCTCTCCATTATAGAATTTATATACATTTCACATTCCTTCATCATCCTTTCTGCTCACTCACTTATTCCCTGCATCTACTTGATAGGAGGTTTTTCTCATGCTTCATGGGCGACTTCGTGATATTCTGCGCTTGCTGATGGCGGCCGAAGCTCCGGTGACAAGCTCGTTTTTTGCCGCGCAATTAAACGTGACAACACGGACGGTCCGCAATGATATAAAGGAACTGCAAGGCGTGCTGAGCGGCCATGGCGCTCTTGTCCAATCCGTAAGAGGTTCCGGCTACAAACTCCGCATTCATGACGAGCAGACATTCAGAACGCTGCTGCAAAATGAATGTCAGCAAAAAAAAGGCCTGCCGGTATTGCCGGAGGAGAGAATGGCCTATCTTATGAAAAGGCTGCTGCTTGCGGAGCATTACCTCAAGCTCGATGAACTGGCTGAAGAACTATTTATCTCAAAATCTACGCTTCAAACGGATTTGAAAGAAGTCAAAAAAAGGCTGCTGCCTTACCGCATCGTCATGGAAACACGCCCGAATTACGGCTTCAAGCTCCGCGGTGACGAGGTGCAGATGAGGTACTGTATGGCGGAGTACATTTTTGATGATAGAGAAATGGAGATTGATGTTCTGAATGAAAAGGCTGATATTGTGCCTAATGAAGAAATCGAAATCATCCGTTCAGCCATCCTCAAAAAAATGAAGAACGACCGCATCCCACTGTCTAACTTAGGGCTGAATAACCTCATCATTCATATTGCCATCGCTTGTAAACGGATCAGAACGGAAAACTACGTATCTCTTTTTCCGGATGATATGGATCATATCCAGCATCAAAAGGAATATCAGGCGGCAGAAGCCATCGTAAAAGAGCTGGAATCAGCACTTGCCGTTACATTTCCGAAGGACGAGACGGCCTATATCGCCATGCATCTCCTTGGCACAAAACGAATTCCGCAACCACAATGCGGGGAGGATGCTTTTTCAATTGACGAAGAAACTGATCAGCTGACATTTGCTATGATAAAGGCCGTTGATCGTGAACTGAAGCTCGGTATCCTGCATGACCAAGAGCTGAAAATCGGCTTGTCGCTGCATATGAAGCCGGCGATCAGCCGCAACCGATACGGCATGAACTTGCGAAATCCGATGCTGGCGGCGATCAAGGAACATTATCCACTGGCTTTTGAAGCCGGGATCGTTGCCGGAATGGTGATAAAGCAACAAACGGGCATTGAGATTCATGAAAACGAAATTGGTTATCTGGCCCTTCACTTTGGCGCCGCGATTGAACGAAAAAAAACAGAAAGCCCGCCGAAACGATGTATCATCGTATGCGCATCAGGTGCAGGAAGCGCCCAGCTTCTGCGTGAAAAACTCCGCTCCCATTTCGGCAAACGGCTTGATATTCTTGGAACGGCTGAGTACTACAGTCTTGACCAGATATCCTATGATTCAATTGATTTTGTCATCAGCACCATCCCGATCAACAAAGAGCTCCCTGTGCCAGTGCTCAAGGTCAACACACTTCTGGGCGGGACTGACTTTACAAAAATCGAATCCATTCTAAGTGATGAAAAAGAAAAAGCGGCCCGCTATCTGAAAAAAGACCTGGTGTTTTTCCAGAAGGATCTGCGCTCAAAAGAAGAAGTGATTCAATTTTTAGGGCAGAAAGCAGTTGATTGCGGCTATGCCGATAAAGAAATCATAGATTCTATCTTTGAAAGAGAAGACATGTCGCCAACGTGCTTTGGCAATCTAGTTGCCATCCCGCACCCGCTCGTTCCGCAGACAAAAACTACGTTTTGGGCCGTCTGTACGCTCAAAAAACCGATAGATTGGGAGAATCAGCGTGTTCAATTTGTCTGTCTGCTTTGTGTTGAAAAGGAGAACAAGGCCGATCTGCAAAGCATGTACAAACTGCTTGGCAGCATTTTGGATGACCCGTCGGCGGTGAACCAGCTGATCAAATGCCGTTCGTATCAAGAGCTTTCGGATGTGTTTGACCAAAAAATGCTGAGCTGACAGTCTGTATATACCTTTTTTCCGTTTGCTGCGGAAAAACCTTGAGTGTTTATGAAAGCGATTTCATAATATGATGATAGCAACAGCAGGACATGACAAAATTGATCAAACTCTAGGGGGTCTTTTACATGAATATATTACTCGTTTGTGCAGCAGGCATGTCTACCAGCTTACTGGTGAGCAAGATGGAAAAAAGTGCGCAGGAACAAGGAAAAGACTATACCATTTGGGCAGTTTCAGGCGATTCTGTACAGAATCATATCGATAAAGCGGATGTACTGCTTCTCGGCCCGCAAGTCCGTTATATGCTTCCGCAGCTGAAAAAATTAGGAGAGTCAAAGGGAGTTCCGGTAGACGTCATTAATACCGTTCATTATGGCACGTGCAACGGGGCGGAAGTGCTGAAATCAGCTGAACAGCTTGGACATGTGTCATAGAGAGGAGCGGGCTGTGTGAATAAAGTCAATCAGATCTTAGAAGAAAAGGTTATGCCTATAGCTGGAAGAATTGCGGGACAGCGCCATTTGCAGGCACTGCGTGATGGTATCATCCTCACGATGCCGCTGATTATCATCGGTTCTTTTTTCCTCATTATCGGCAACCTCCCGATCCCGGGATACGCCGAGTTTATGGCAAAAACGTTTGGCAGCTCCTGGTCTGAAAAACTGGCCTACCCAGTCGACGCCACCTTTGAAATTATGGGACTGGTCGCCGCATTCGGCATCGCCTACCGGCTCGCCGAGAAATACGGCGTCGATGCCTTGTCGGCAGGAGCCATTTCCCTTGCGGCATTTTTGTTAGCGACACCGTATCAAGTACCGTTTACACCTGATGGTTCGACGAAAGAAATTATGGTCGGCGGCGGAATTCCGCTTTCGCTGATGGGAAGCAAAGGCCTGTTTGTCGCCATGATTATCGCGATGGTGTCGACAGAGATTTACCGTCTCATCATCCAGCGTAACTTGGTCTTCAAAATGCCGGATGGCGTTCCGCCGGCAGTCAGCAAGTCATTTGTCGCGTTAATCCCCGGCTTTGCGGTCATCTTCCTGATCTGGGCAGCCCGGCTGCTTGTTGAAGCGACGCCGTTTGAAAGCCTTCATAATATTGTAAGCGTTTTATTGGGGACGCCGCTTTCCATTCTTGGCGGAAGCCTGGGGGGCAGCCTCGTTGCGGAAGGCGTCAAAATGCTTTTATGGGCCTGCGGGCTTCACGGCGCCAATATTGTCGGCGGCGTCATGGCACCGATTTGGTACGGCGCCATGGACGCCAACCGAATCGCGTTTCAAGCCGGCGAGGAGCTGCCTAAAATTTTCACCCAGCAGTTTTTTGATATCTGGATTAATATCGGCGGAAGCGGAGCCACATTGGCACTCGTTGTCACAATGTTCCTGCGCGCCCGAAGCAAACAAATGAAGCAGCTCGGAAAGCTTGCAATCGGTCCGGCCATCTTCAATATTAACGAACCGATTATATTTGGAATGCCGATCGTCATGAACCCGATGCTCTTACTTCCGTTTATCATCACGCCGCTTGTCACAGTGACACTCACTTATATCGGAATGAGCACCGGCCTTGTCGCCAAACCGGCGGGTATCGCAGTCCCATGGACCATGCCGCCAATCTTTTCAGGCTATTTGGCGACAGGAGGAAAAGTCTCAGGCGCGGTCATGCAAGCCATTAATATCGCTGTATCCTTTGTTGTCTATTATCCATTCTTCAGAATGTGGGATAAACAGAAGCTGAGAGAAGAAAACGATCTGGAGCTGATCCAAACACCTGCAGCATCAGATGACAAAGAAGCGGCTCTGTAGAGAAAGGAAGTGAATCGCGTGAATGAGAAAATGGAGCAAATCATTTTTCAAATTATTCTTCACGGAGGAAACGGCAGGAGCTCCGCCATGGAGGCCATTGCTGCTGCGAAAAGCGGTGACGCAGAAGAAGCGCAGAAAAAGCTTCAAGAGTCCGCAGAAGAATTAACAAAAGCCCATCATTACCAGACAGAGCTGATCCAAAATGAAGCGGGCGGAGAAAGGACGGAAATGACGCTTCTGATGGTTCATGCACAGGATCATTTAATGAATGCGATGACAGTGAAGGATCTCGCGGCGGAGTTCATTGCGTTATATGAAAAAATCACCGAGCAAAGGGGAGCAAGCATATGACAAAAGGATTAAAAATTGTAACGATTGGCGGAGGTTCAAGCTACACGCCAGAGCTCGTGGAAGGGTTCATTAAACGGTATGATGAACTGCCTGTCCGTGAATTATGGCTCGTCGATATCCCTGAGGGCGAAGAGAAGCTGAATATTGTCGGCACGCTCGCCAAACGGATGGTTGAAAAAGCCGGTGTCCCGATCGACATTCACCTTACGCTCGACCGGAGAAAAGCGATGAAAGACGCAGATTTTGTCACGACTCAATTCCGCGTCGGACTTCTGCAGGCAAGAGCCAAGGATGAACGCATTCCATTAAAATACGGGGTCATCGGCCAGGAAACGAACGGCCCGGGAGGCCTGTTCAAAGGATTGCGCACAATTCCGGTCATCCTTGAGATCGCAAAGGACATAGAAGAGCTCTGCCCGAACGCTTGGCTTGTTAACTTCACAAACCCGGCCGGCATGGTGACAGAAGCCTTGCTTCGCTACTCCAACCTGAAGAAAGTCGTCGGTCTCTGTAACGTTCCAATCGGCATCAAAATGGGTGTAGCCAAAGCGCTTGATGTAGATGTGGACCGCATAGAAGTCCAATTCGCCGGACTGAATCATATGGTATTCGGGCTGGATGTCTTCTTGGACGGTGTCAGTGTGAAGGAGCAAGTCATTGAAGCCATGGGTGATCCGAAAAACGCGATGACGATGAAAAACATTTCGGGTGCAGAGTGGGAGCCGGAATTTTTAAAAGCGCTCGATATCATCCCTTGCGGCTATCACCGTTACTATTTCAAAACGAAAGAGATGCTGGAGCATGAGCTGGAAGCATCACAAACAGAAGGCACACGCGCTGAAGTCGTGCAAAAGGTTGAAAAAGAGCTGTTCGAGCTTTACAAAGATCCAAACCTAGCGATCAAACCGCCGCAGCTGGAAAAACGGGGCGGCGCTTACTACAGCGATGCAGCGTGTAATTTAATCAGTTCCATTTACAATGATAAACACGACATTCAGCCGGTGAACACGGTCAATAATGGCGCAATAGCCAGCATCCCAGACGACTCCGCAGTTGAAGTGAACTGTGTCATGACGAAAAATGGGCCTAAGCCAATTGCTGTCGGCGATCTGCCGGTATCTGTCCGGGGCCTTGTCCAGCAAATCAAATCCTTTGAGCGGGTCGCGGCAGAAGCGGCAGTTACAGGCGACTATCAAACAGCACTTCTCGCGATGACCATTAATCCGCTCGTCCCATCTGACAAGGTCGCCAAGCAGATTTTAGACGACATGCTGGAGGCGCACAAAGCGTACCTGCCGCAGTTCTTTAACAAAATTGAAGCGTAAAAAACGCCGGCCTTCAGTGGGCCGGCTTTTTGCTTACTTGCTTTCAGTCAGTGCTGCAACCTCAGTCGTCCATCCGAACTCATCAGCGACAGCGCCTTTTTGAATACCTGTAATCGTATCATATAGCTTTTTGGCGATTTCACCTGTTTCACCGTTGTTAATCGACAGTGTTTCATCCTGCCAGATCAGCTCACCAACCGGCGAAATCACAGCAGCTGTGCCTGTGCCGAAGGCTTCCTCGAGGATGCCGTCTTTATGGGCTTGGATGACCTCATCGATCGCAATTTTCCGTTCTGAAACCGGAAGGCCCCAATGCTTAAGCAAAGCGATGACGGAATTGCGCGTAATGCCTTCCAGGATGCTTCCGTTCAGCATTGGCGTTACAATTTCACCGTTGATTTTGAAGAAGATATTCATGCTTCCGACTTCTTCAATGTATTTCTTCTCAATGCCGTCCAGCCAGAGTACTTGAGAAAATCCTTTCTCTTCAGCCACCTGCTGCGCTTTTAAGCTTGAAGCGTAGTTCCCTGCGGTTTTGGCATTTCCCGTTCCGCCTTTTACCGCACGCACAAATTCACTTTCAACAGCGATTTTGACCGGCTTGATGCCTTCTTTGTAATAAGAGCCGACCGGAGAAAGAATGATAAAGAGCTTATACGTATGAGATGCTGCAACACCGAGGAAAGGCTCGGTTGCGATGATAAACGGACGGATATAAAGGGACGTGCCCTCTGCATTCGGAATCCAGTCTTTGTCGATCGCAACAAGCTGTTTTAAGCCTTCCAGAACCTGTTCTTCATCAATTTGCGGGATGCAGAGCCGGTCGTTTGATTGATTCAGGCGTTCCATATTTTTTTCCGGTCTGAAAAGCAGGACATGGTCATCCTCTGACACATAGGCCTTTAATCCTTCAAACACAGTTTGGCCGTAGTGATATACCATTGCGGCCGGGTCCATTGAAACAGGTTGATAAGGAATGATTCTTGGATCATACCATCCTTTATCCGCCGCGTAGTCCATTACAAACATGTGGTCTGTAAACACTCTTCCGAATGAAAGCTGATTTGGATCTGGTTTCGGTTTTTTTGTTGATGTTAATTCAACGCGAATCGTTTGTTTAGTCATGGTCAATCTCCCTGTTGTTAAATTGTTTATATTATCAAACTTATTTGAAAATAATTTATATTCTATTGTATACCTTCAACAAATATTCGCAATAGGTTTGCTCAAATTTGTAAGAAATTCATAAGAAAAAAGCAGGAGAAATTAATTCTCCTGCGCGTTCATTTGTTGGAACACCCTGTCATAATCAGCGCGAGTGGCATTCCGAAGACCTTCAACACGTTCATTTGTAATCTCTTGTTTCCCTTCTTTCAAGCCGTCCAAGAAATATTGAACATATTCTTCAGCTGACATGCCCCGGTATGTCAGGCCTTGTTTATCCCGTGATTTTTGGTTTAGTCCCGTGTCCACCATAGGAGGCGCCATTTCAATCACTTCCACGCTCGTATCGCGAAGCTGGTGTCTGAGCGTAAGCGAGAATGAGTGAAGTGCCGCTTTTGTTGCACAGTACACCGGATAAACAGCTAACGGGTTAAACGCTAGTCCCGACGTGACCTGAACGATTGCCGCCTCGGGCTGCTTCATCAAATGAGGTGTGAAAAGGGCTGATAAATGGACAGGCGCTTGGAAATTAAGTTCAATTTCATCTCCGTCTACAAACAGCTCCTCTGTCCCTTTTTTGAAGTCGATTTCCTTTTGAATGCCGGCGTTGTTGACGAGAACATTCAGGTTCGGGAATTCCTTTAGAGCCCATTCAAACAATGCCTCCCGCTGCGAACGGTCTGCAACATCACATTGCTTTGTATGGATGTTTGGGAGCTGCTGCTTCGCTTCTGAAAGCCTCGCCTCGCTGCGTCCGCAAATAATGACTTCATTGCCAAGTTCCAGCAGGCGCTTGGCCAGTTCAAGCCCGATGCCGGCTGAACCCCCTGTGATTAAAACCGTATTGCCTGTCATCTTCATTGATATACCACCTCTAACTAGTTGGCTGTGATTCCTTTACTATTTGAAATCTTAGCAGGAAATATGCAGCCGTGTCCTATGAGATGCTCAGGAGGAAGTGACTTTTCCGGTTTTGTAAAATTCGTCAATTGCTTTATCGACATACACCCAGCCTTTCCAGCCGATGTGAATGGTATCTTTCATGAAATACGGGTCATATTCATGCCCCGAAAAATCAGCAACCTGGAAGCCCTTCGCTCTAATCTGCTTATTCACTTTTTTGTAATAATCAGTGCGGCCTTTTTTCGGGAAGCCTGTGTAGTCGTACCATTTTCCGTTGACAGGGATGGTGACAAACATAGGCTCTGCGCCCGCATCCTTCAGGATATCGAGCATCATTTCAAAGTCGCCATATTCCGGTGACACCGCATACGATCTTCCTTTGTTTTTCCCTTTCAGCTTAGGCACTTTCGGCTTCAGCTTTTTATAGACAGGGTTGTCGATGTGAAAATCGTTAGAACCGGAGTGGCGTTTGCCTGATTGATCCGCCAGTTTATTCAATTCAGACCATGACTTATCCTTTACTGACTGCGAGATATAGCGCTTTGGCCCGGATGATTCTGTCGTTGAATAATACAGATCTTTCTTTTCCAGCATGCTGTAATACACTTTCGCCGCCGGCTTCAGCGCGTTCACTTTCCACGTCTGGCCGTTTACCATTGCTTTGTACAGCTCAGAAAGAATGGCATCGTTTTGCACAGCCTTAAAGCGCAGCATGCGTTTCATCATTTTCTTTTTAATTTCAGGGTCGATCTGATCGTTAAATGCCAAATCAAGCCCTTGCAGTGCAGAATAGTTCGGCGCGAAATGCTGTTCATCAGACCCGCGCTTAATAAACCATTGCGGAGACACGATGAATACGATTTTTTTGCCCTTCAGCTGATCCATATGGGCAGCGAAGTTTAAAGAATGAATCAATGACTGGGACCCGCCTTTGCCGACAAGGTATGGCGTGAATCCCTCATTGTTTACCTGAAAATAATTAGATGGGTGGAACTCGTCCAGCCGAGAAAGCTCAGAAGACCCGTAAATCGGAAGATATGTCGGATCTTTGAGCATCTGATCTTGTAAATATAGCCCTTGAAACATACTCGGATTCAAGGCTGTTGCTGACTCTTTCACACGCTTATCGGTGATGAAGCCTGTCAGCCATGAAGATGGAATTGCGATGGCGCCTGCGAATAGAATAAACGCCAAAATAATTGGACCGAAAAAACGCTTTTTCATTATTTCAACTCAGACAGCTGATTTACAATGTTGTTAGGTGTATTCCAAACGTCCCGGTCAAATTCAGTGATCGGCACTAAAATATCAAAACGGTTTTCAATCGCAAGCAGCAATTCTACTGTTCCAAAAGAATCAAGCAAACCTTCTTCAAAAATTTCAATATCAGGATTTTCCTTTACGATGTCATCCTGGCAAACCTCTGCTAAAACGTCTAATACCTCTTGTTTAAAATCCATAGCTATCTAATCTCCTTTAATGGTGGTGATGAAATGGTTTTCCTGAGAAAATATAAAACCCGAAGCAAACGAAATGGAATGTGATCACAATCGCGAGAATGGTTGTCCAGCGGTTGGACGGCAGCCATTTATATTTCTTATTCCACTTCTCGAAAAAGTTGTAACACGTCATCAGAACGGCGTGATAGAGGCCGTAAATGATATATTGCGGCGCGAGCCCGTGCCAAACCCCCATCAGCATAAACAGCAGGAAATACCCGATGTTTGAGACGGCCATACGGTTTTTGATCCACTTTTTCTTAGTCATCCAAAATACGAATCTCATAAACACATAATCTCTGAACCAGAATGACAGAGACATATGCCAGCGATTCCAGAAATCTTTAATATTTTTACTGATAAACGGTTTATTAAAGTTTTCCGGTGATTTAATGCCCATAATGTAGCTGACCCCGACGGCAAACATTGTGTAGCCGGCGAAATCAAAGAATAAATACATGCTGTAGCCGTACATGTACAGCAGGTTCCCGAGAATCTTATTGTGCGTGATCGCGGGAAGATTCATGATGAAGTACGTATTGATTGCGTAGCCGATAATAAACTTGTACAGGAAACCGATAAAGATCTTATGAATCCCTGTGTACAATAGATCAGCGTATTCTTCTTTTGTCCAAGCCTTCTGTTCATCCTTGACGAACCGACGGTATCTGTCGATCGGACCGGAGGAAATCGTCGGGAAAAACAGGATGAAATACAGCAGGCGGTGCAGCGGCAGCTGTTCTTTCAGCAGGCCGTCTCTTGCTTCCATAATCAGCTGAACGCCTTTAAAGGTTAAATACGAAATCCCTAAAAAGCTGATCAGGTTATGTGGCGGGTGATGCGGCTGCGGGTGTGAAAGAAACGGCCATATTTTTGACAGAAATAAAGGCAGAATCGACGCGATAACAGCTCCGCAAAAGACAAAGCCGCTGTTCGCTTTCTGCCGGTATGCCAGGTAGCCGCTGATCAGGAGCACCTGCCATATTGTAAACAGGCACAGTGCGATGACTCCGTGTAAGTCGTGCGAAAAAATTAAAGCCAATATAATGATAGATATGAACATGTTGTATGCTTGAAATCTTTTTCCGTTCAGGCCGAGAATGATCGTCGGCAGAAGAAGAATGCCAAGCAGTATAAAGAATAAAAACGAGCTGTAAGGCGTCATACAAGAACCTCTTCGCCGATGCGTTTCCGGTCAATTTTGCCGTTGGCCGTCATTTGAATATGATCCTGATAGATGAACTTTCTCGGGATCATATACGCCGGAAGGGAAGCGGCAAGCTCTTTCTTAATGGCGCTTGTCAGCTGGAATTCCTTCTGGAACTCATGCTCCTCAGGCACAATAGCAGCGATCAGGTACTCAACTGTTCCGTTTGGCTGATACGGAATCACGACAGCAGAGCGAACGTACTGAGACTGTCTGACATGGAACTCAATTTCCTCCAGTTCCATTCGGTAGCCGTGAAGTTTAATCTGGAAATCCAACCGCCCTTGGCAGAAAATCTGACCATCTTGAATATAGCCGGCATCACCAGTTCGGTATGCCCACTGGCCTTCATAAGAGAAAAACGCTTTTTCCGTCAGCTTTGGCTCACCAAGGTAGCCTCGGCTTACGCTCGGCCCCGCAATGACGATTTCTCCCTTTTCTCCATCAGGAAGCGGCTGTCCTTGTTCATCCATAATGAAAATGTTCATATCTGGCTTGGCAAAGCCCACTGGAAGCGATTCGCTGCGGCTGATGACGTCACTTGTAATTTCAACAGATGTGACAGCCACTGTCGCTTCAGTCGGACCGTACGTATTAAAAATCTTTGCTTGCGGAAAACGCTCAAGCAGCGCTTTTGCCACAGAAACCGGAAGAACCTCTCCGCAAAACATAAATGTGTCTGCCTCAGGCAGCAGGTCCTGAGAAAAACCAGGGTCCATCAGGCACATCTGCACAAAGGAAGGGGTCGATGTCCATACATTCAGCCCGGACTTCTTCAGTTCTTCGAATAAGATTTTCGGCTTATTCACAGCATCCTTTGTCACGCAGTGTAAAGTCCCGCCTGATTGAAGGCACGGATAAAGATCCATAACAGATAAATCAAATGAAAACGGCGCTTGGTTTAAAAATGTTTTTCCTCCGGTCACTGGAAAGTCTGCACAAATCCAGTCTGTGAAGCTTTGAAGATTCGCAGCGGAAATCTGCACGCCTTTCGGATTTCCTGTGCTTCCGGAAGTGTAAATGATATAAAACGTCTCGTGTTCCTTGACCCATTGATCTTGGCTGACAGAGCCGCCTTCGTTTTCCAGCAGTTCTTCTGCCGAAACCGTCTGAATGCGGTAGCTGTCTGCATCAATTGAAAGTCCGGCAGCATGGATTAGCAATTCTGCTCCAGAGCTTTCGATAATTTTCGCAATCCGCTCGGACGGAATGGACAGATCAACCGGAATATAAGGGTGTCCCGCTTTGACGCTTCCTAAGAAGGAAACGATCATATGCGGCTCCATATGGCCGTACACAAGGATAGGAGATTTCTTTTCCCCAGAAATGCGTTTTTGGATCGCGGCAGCCGCACGGTCAGACTGCTCCCATAATTCCTGATAGGTGAGCGACTGGCCTTGAGAGCGGAAGGCATCGGTTTGCGGATAAGTTTCCGCATGTGTTTGAATAGCATGTAAAAGTTTCATAGTTATTCTCTCTCCAATTAGAAATCGTTATAAATATATGAACCGGTATTCGCGGTGTGAAAACCATACATAAAAAACAAAACAAGCAGTATCATCAAATAAAAGCCTGTATGACATGTCCACTTGACAGCGGGCTTTTCATACAGCTGTTTCATCAATTGCAGCATATTAAAAATTCCCTTCCCGTTTTTTCGACAATCACATGAGTATTTGACGATCAGATGCTCAAAAAGTTTCATTTTTTCCCTAATCTCCCTCAAATTAATATATCGGCGTCTGTTTTTGAAAATGAATCTTTATACCTGCAAGAGTGAGAATGGAATGTTTCAAGCTGATTCATAATAAAGGAAAAGATGAATGGAGTCAAAAGATCTTTTTAACTTTTAAAAAGCGTAATGCACTTAAAAAAATTTTTCCGTGCCAGCTCGTTCAGGTAAAAGCAGAAACCTAATGAAATCGGGGCCGAAAGCGTATAATAAGAAAGAAAACGCCTTCTTGCGGTATCTTGTGAAATGGGGGAGAAGTCATTATGATAGATAAGGAAGCAAAAGGAGTTTTTATCAAGCTGCCGGCTGAAAAAAGTAAGCCTTTTAATAGAAAGGAAGAGGAAGATGAACCAAACAAATAAGGGTGAGGGTCAGACAGCGCCGCAGAAAGAAAGCATGGGGCAGATCCTTTGGCAGTTAACCCGTCCCCATACGTTAACTGCATCGTTTGTGCCTGTGCTGCTCGGAACCGTTTTGGCGATGTTTTATGTGAAGGTTGATCTGCTGCTGTTTCTGGCTATGCTGTTTTCTTGCCTATGGATCCAGATCGCGACGAACTTATTTAATGAATACTATGATTTTAAACGCGGGCTGGATACAGCAGAATCTGTCGGAATCGGAGGGGCAATTGTACGCCATGGAATGAAGCCTAAGACGATTTTGCAATTGGCTCTCGCATCATACGGGATCGCCATTTTGCTCGGCGTTTATATTTGCGCGAGCAGCAGCTGGTGGCTCGCTTTGATCGGCCTTGTCGGTATGGCGATCGGCTACTTGTATACAGGAGGGCCGCTGCCAATTGCATACACGCCGTTTGGTGAGTTATTCTCAGGCATTTGCATGGGATCGGTGTTTGTGCTGATTTCATTTTTCATCCAGACTGATATGATCAATACGCAAAGCATTTTGATTTCAATTCCGATTGCGATTCTTGTCGGTGCGATTAACCTGTCGAACAACATCCGCGATATTGAAGAGGACAAAAAAGGCGGACGCAAAACATTGGCGATTTTGATGGGGCATAAGGGTGCTGTCACTCTCTTGGCTGCGTCGTTTGCTGTCGCCTATATTTGGGTTGTCGGCTTGGTGATTACAGGTGCCGCAAGCCCGTGGCTGTTTGTTGTCTTTTTAAGCGTGCCTAAGCCAGTTCAGGCAGTAAAGGGCTTCGTCCAAAAAGAATTGCCGATGAATATGATTGTCGCAATGAAATCAACAGCCCAAACGAATACATTTTTCGGATTTCTGCTCTCGATCGGATTATTGATCAGCTACTTCCGATAAAAAAAAGACCGCTCGTTTCGTGCGGTCTTTTTTTGTTACAATCGACCGCATTTTGTAAAATAATTCATAGAACCTTGCAGCAGACAGGTACGTCTAGTACATGGACAGCGGATAAAGATCCGTTAAAGGAGATGAAAAAAATGGATTTATCTGTAACACATATGGACGATTTAAAAACAGTAATGGAAGATTGGAAAAATGAATTATTAGTTTATAAATTTGCGCTTGATGCGCTGGATACAAAGTTCTCAATTATCAGCCAGGAATATAACCTCATTCACGGACACAATCCGATTGAACATACGAAATCCCGTGTCAAAAGCTTTGAAAGCATCGTGAATAAATTAATGAGAAAGGGCTGCGAGATTACGACGAAGGAAATGAAGGAGCACATCAACGATATTGCCGGCGTGCGCATCATTTGTTCCTTTATTTCTGACATTTATAATGTCGTGAATGTGTTGAAGCAGCATGAGGATTTGAGAATTGTAAAGGTGAAGGATTATATCCAGACGCCAAAACCGAACGGCTACCGCAGCCTGCACTTAATCATCGAGATGCCTGTGAATTTAACGAACCGTGTGGAATACGTCAAAGCAGAAATTCAGATCCGGACGATTGCGATGGATTTCTGGGCGAGCCTTGAACATAAAATTTACTATAAATTGAACAATGACGTTCCTAAGCAATTAACAGATGAGCTGAAGGAAGCCGCGGAGATCGCCCATTATTTAGATGAAAAAATGCTGGGGATTAAGAAAGAAGTGGATTAGAAAAGACGGCACCCAAGTGCCGTCTTTTTTATTTGATATCTTCATAAATGTCGGAGGCTTTAGCCTTCATTTGTTTCTGATGGGCTTTCGGTTTCTTTTCTTTTTTCACAGCTTGATAGACAGCGGCTGTCACAAGATCGCCGGCCTGCTGGAGGCGGTCTTTGCTGATATGTTCGATTGAGTCTTCAGGGGTATGGTACCACGGCTCAACTTCTTCGGTTTCCGGGTCTCCCCAAATAAAGTTGGCGGAATCAATGCCGGCTTCGTGGAACGGCACATGATCTGATGATCCTCCTTGTGTCAGAGACAGGCTGTCAAACCCAATTGTTTCAGCAGCCGTATGGCTGGATTCCCAAACATCGTTCGATTGGCCGTCCAATGTGTTGACATACAGCTCAGACGCACGCTCCCAGCTTGTGCCTACCATGTCTAAATTGAAGTTCACTTCGCTTCGTTTCAGCTCTTTTTCCGGTAGATGATCTACATAATGAGAGGAGCCAAGCAGGCCGAGCTCTTCAGCGCCGAAAGCGATAAAGCGGATTTCTTTATCAGATGGAACGCTTTTTAAGACGCGCGCCATTTCCAGCATGACAGAGGTTCCTGAGCCATTGTCATTTGCTCCGGGCGAAAAAGGAACACTATCGTAATGGGCTGTCACATACACAATGTCTGGATGTTTGATATTCTTTGGTTTTTTGATTCCGATGATGTTCTGGGAGGTTTGGTTTGTGAATGCTTTTAGTTTTAAGGTGGCTTCTTTTTGCTGGGTAAGGGTTTCACCGTCTTCTTTCTTAATTCCGACAACAGGAATGCCGGCTTTATTTCCCGATAGGTTTGGCGTCACAGGCACGAGGCTTTCTTTGTTGTTATAGATGATGACAGCCTTCGCACCGGCGGCCTCGGCATTTTTTGCTTTCTCATAAAATGTAAGGTCTCCTCTGGATATCAAGGCGATTTTGCCCTTGGCGTCAGCGGTAAAGTCCTTTGGATATCCCAAACCAGCATTGAAAAGCGGGGCCGTCAGCCCTTGTTCTTCAGTCGGGGCTGAGCCGGATGCCGCCCGAAGAAGAATATCGCGCCCTTCTGAAGACAGCGTTCCCTCAAGCCGGTCAGGAATACCAAACCGCTGAACCTTCACATCAAGGTTTAATTTTCTCAAGGATGAGGCGATCAATAGAGCGCTCTTTTTTTCAGCGGCAGTTCCGGCTATTCTAGGGCCGATGGCTTCACTTAGCTGAGAAATGGTGGAGTACGCGCGATTGGCTTTGAATGGGAGCTCTCTCTCGCTAACTGATATTTGTACAGCGCGCGCGGCAGGGGTGACACTCTGTGCCGGCAAGAGAACCGTTCCGGCAGTTAAAACGGCCATCGTCATTACAGTCAAAAGCTTTTTCATCAAAAACCCTCCCCTAATGTATGGATGGAGAATATTTCGGGATGCTAAAGGAATTTCCTGCAAAATGAAGAGCGTTTTTGAAAAGACAGTGCTTTATACCTGCAAAAAAACGCTTATGAATGAAGAGTCATAAGCGTTTTGGGATATTAGGCTATAGGAGCTTTAAAAACTTGCGTTTGCCGACTTGGATAATCATATTCTCCTTTATTTCTGCATTGGCGTGAACATCTGTTATTTTCTCTCCGTCGATGCGGATACCCCCGTTTTGAATCATGCGGCGTGCCTCGCTCTTCGAAGAGAGGAGCTTCAATGTAACGAGCAGATCGACAATCGAGATTGTTTTCTCGCCTTCCCATTGGACAGCCGGAATATCATCAGGAAGGCTGTTTTCCTGAAAGACGGTTTTAAACGATTGTTCGGCAGTCTCAGCGGCTTCCGCTCCATGATACATTCGGACGATTGTTTTGGCTAAAAGCATTTTGGCATCCCGCGGATGGACGGTGCCGGTTTCTAATTCTTTCACGAGCTGTTTTTTCTCTTCTAGCTCTAAGTCCGTTGCCAAATGGATGTATTTTTTCATCAGGCTGTCTGGCAGTGACATCGTTTTTCCGTACATGTCGTTTGGATGTTCGTCAATGCCGATGTAGTTGTGTTTCGATTTCGACATTTTCTCAACCCCGTCTAAGCCCTCCAAGAGCGGCATAAGGATGACGACTTGTTTTTCTTTGTTGTATCGTTCTTGGAAATGCCGGCCCATCAGCACATTGAAATGCTGGTCTGTTCCGCCTAATTCAATATCGCTTTCAAGAACGACGGAATCGTATCCCTGCATCAGCGGGTAAAAGAATTCATGGAGCGAAATCGGCTTTTGCATGGCGATGCGTTCTTCAAAATCGTCGCGTTCCATGAGGCGGGCTACGGTTATTTTGCCTGCCAAGTCAATAACATCCTCCAGATTCAATGTCTTCAGCCATTTCGAGTTGTAGTGAAGCTCAATTTTGTCTGGATCCAGTACTTTTCCGAATTGCTCAAAGTATGTTTTGGCATTGTGCTGAACTTCTTCATCGGACAGCTGCTTTCTGGCTGCTGACTTTCCGGTCGGATCACCGATTTTTCCTGTGAAATCCCCAATTAACAGCTGGACAATGTGGCCGTTTTCTTGAAATTGGCGCAGCTTGTTTAACACCACCGTATGGCCCAGATGCACATCCGGTGCAGATGGATCTAATCCGAGCTTAATTTTTAGCGGTGTGCCTGTCGAAATTGATTTCACGAGCTTTGCCTTTAATTCCTCCGGCGGTATGACTTCTTGGGCGCCTGTCATGTATAGCTGAAGCTGTCTCTCGACTTCTTTTTGCTGTGCAGCTGTGAGCTGGTCAAATGTTTTCATCATTCGTTCTTCCTCCTTTTTTTGAAACACAAAAAAGAGCCCATCCCGATAAGGGACGTGGCTCAATGCACGCGGTACCACCCTGGTTGAAGACATCGTCTTCCGCTCATTCGAATAACGGTTTCCCGTTCTTTGCTACTAAGGTTCACAAAGAAAGCTCGGGGAGGTAATTCACGTTTGCTGTGTGCCGGCTCGCACCTTCCGCCGGCTCTCTGAAACAGGGAGACAAACCGCTACTGGATTCCCGTCAAAGCTTATGTTGTATGAAGATTGTCAGCGACCTTTCTGAGCAGCCCTGTCAGTGTTTTCTGCTCATCTTTTGTCATGCCTGCAATGAGCTCTGTTTCCCCTTTGTGAAACTCCGGGTAGAGCTCTTCGATCGCTTGTTTGCCGGAATCGGTGATGGAGACAAACACGAGTCGCCGATCCCTTGTGTCGATGCTTTTTCGGCAAAACTCCTTTTTTTCGAGCGTTTTGATCACGTTGCTTGCTGTAGCTGTAGATATCCCTGACAGCTCAGCGATTTTTCTCGTTTCGAGCGCTCCCCATACCCATAGATCATAAAGAATGGAGAAAGCGGTCCAAGAAAGGTTATAGGAAGAAAGAACCTCAGTCTCCATTTTGACACGGAGCCTTTGTGCAGATCGATACAGGTTTGTCGCAATCGATATGGCTTCCAGGTTCAGTGACTCAATGGGCATTTGTGTAAGCTTAGAAAGTGTGTCGTGTTCTTCTTTTCGAAGCTGCTGATGTGGATGAGAACGTTTCATTGTTTAAGCCTGCCTTAAGTTATCTGAATCATTAGCTATGAAACGAATTGTAACAGAGTCTGATGTGAACTTCAAGCCTATATATCGGTGAATAAAAAAAGCCAAAAAAACACCAAACTAAAGAAAAACCCGCAAACGGGGGTGCCATCTTGCAAAAATATGTTCAATCCGTCTATAAACATGATCCGTTTCACCTTTTTTCAGCAGAGCATGTGGTGACATTAGCGGTGATTGCCATTTTGGCCATTTTTTTGTTTCTGTTCCGCGAACTGGTCAGGCGGCCTAAACTCAGCTTGTTTCTGCGCTATTTGTTTGTGTTTCTGCTGGTTGGTTCGCAAATCGGTTATCAAATATGGATGATCGCAACGGGGAGGTGGTCTGTGCGCACTTCATTGCCTCTCCAGCTTAGTGACTTGTCGGTGTATTTGTCGGCCATTATGCTGGTAACAAAAAACAGAAAGCTGTTTGTCTTCTTATATTTTGTCGGCATCGGGAGCTCGATTCAGGCTCTTTTGACACCTGACCTCGGTATGTTTTCATTTCCGCATGTTCGATATATCCTCTTTTTTATTTCGCACGGATCTGTGTTTTTATCCTGCCTGCTGATGGCGGTGGTTGGCACTTATAGAATGAGCCAGCGCTCTTTATGGGTGACCGTCCTGATTGTCAATGTGTATGGAGTCTGCATTTATCTGCTTGATCGCTGGCTTGGCGCGAATTATATGTACTTGACGAAAAAACCGGGAGGCTCTTCTCTCTTGGATGTTCTCGGGCCGTGGCCGTGGTATATCGCTTCGGCTGAAGCCATAACGATTGCCAGCTTCTACATCCTCTACTGGCTTTATCGCATGTTTAAAAAATGACATCTTTTTTGTTGTATGACACATTCTGTTTAAAAAATTGTCGGAGAACGTGTTTATTTTTTTGAAAAAGGGTATGTAACTTGTACAACAAAAAGGGAGATGAATACCATTGAGGAAAGATGAAATCATGCATATCGTATCATGCGCAGATGATAATTATGCTCGTCATTTAGGTGGGATGTTCGTTTCTTTATTGACAAATATGGATCAGGAGAGAGAAGTAAAATTATACGTCATAGATGGCGGAATTAAACCTGATAACAAAAAAAGACTGGAAGAAACCACATTGAAATTCGGCGTGCCGATTGAGTTTTTAGAAGTGGATACCAATATGTATGAGCATGCGGTAGAAAGCAGCCATATTACAAAAGCCGCGTATTACCGCATTTCAATCCCAGACTTAATTAAGGATGAGAGCATCAAGCGAATGATTTATATCGATTGTGACGCGCTTGTCTTGGAGGATATTTCGAAGTTATGGGACTTGGACATTGCGCCATACACCGTAGCCGCTGTTGAGGATGCGGGGCAGCATGAACGCCTGAAAGAAATGAACGTCACTGATACAGGGAAGTATTTTAACTCAGGTATCATGATTATTGATTTTGAGTCTTGGAGAAAGCAAAACATCACAGAAAAAGTCATCAACTTTATCAATGAACACCCAGACGAAGACTTTCTTGTGCTGCATGACCAAGATGCACTGAATGCGATCTTGTATGATCAGTGGTATGAACTTCATCCGCGCTGGAACGCTCAAACATATATCATGTTAAAATTGAAAACACCACCGACTCTGTTAGGGCGGAAGCAATATAATGAAACGAGAGAAAACCCGGCAATCGTGCACTTCTGCGGCGGAGAAAAACCTTGGAACTCCAATACAAAACATCCGTATCGCGAGGAGTATTTCCATTACATGTCCTATACGAAGTGGAATACGATTGGGAACCCGGCGATCAACCAATAAATTGAATATAAAAAACGCTTTTGATATCTCAAAAGCGTTTTTTTGTTTGCCTCAGCGCGCCACTGACCGTTGATAAAACCGCTGAATATGCATGGCGATATAGCACAATTCTTTTTCAGGAAACTCAAACCCGTATTCCTTCTTCACAAATGTGCCGATGCTTAGGGCACACAGGAAGGCATCCTTAAACTTCTCTTTAATAATGTCGATCATTTCTGCATCCAGCTCGTAAATGGATTCGCCCGCTTTGATGTGTTGAATGGCAAAGCGGAGATGCGTCACAAGCCGTTCATAAGAGATGGTATCTTCCACAATATTGATTGACAGCTGAGTTTCAATAATCTCGATAATATCACGGATCATCGTTGTAATATCAAGTGTCTGCGTCATGTCACCGGCATTGTTTCTAGCCGTGTGGATATGCATGGCGATATTGCCGATTTCATCATCAGGAATGTGAATCCCCAGTTTATCTTGAATCAGCGCTCTGGCCCATAAGCCGATCTGGAATTCCTTCGGATAAAGGACTTTGATCTCATTCAGCAGCGGGTTTTTGATGACCATTCCATTGCTGAGGCGTTCGATTGCAAAGGAGAGATGGTCTGAAAAAGCGACATGAATACGCTCGTTGATTTTGATGTTCAGCTCTTGTTCGGCATGGGAGATAATTTGCTCGGAAATCTGAATATGGTCTTCCGGCAATGTTTCTAAAATCTCTTCGAACTGCTTATAATCAGGTGTATCTTTTCTGACAAAGGTTTTTTCTATTTTTGACGGATCGACAATATCATTCTTCTTTTTGTCGAACGCAATTCCTGCACCTAAGAGAATCTTCTCTTCATTTTGATCCTTTACGACGATAGCATTATGATTTAAGATTCTTTTAATTTTCATAGCTCTTTTGTCCTTTCATCCCCCGTTTTATGAATGAAAACGAATAAATCCAGTTATTCTGTCTCTTCTTTAAACCCGAGAAACAATGTAGCTATAAAAGCAGAGACGGCCGCGATCAAAAAACCGATCATATAATGAACGAAATTAGCAGCGCCGAACGGCAGCACGATTGAAATCATCGGAATGCCTGTCAGCCCGTAGGAATTCGACACAACATGCATCGCAACCACATATGCGCCTCCAATAGCCCCGCCGATGGCAGCCCCGATAAAGGGCCGGATCAGTTTGACATTGACCCCGAATACAATCGGCTCCACAATGCCTAAAAACGCGGTAAGGGAAGCGGGGAGCGCAATTTTCTTCAGTCTTGATTGTTTCGTTTTGAAGAAAACCGCAAGTCCCGCTCCGCCTTGGGCCACATTTGCCATCGACCATATCGGCACTAAAAAGTTCACCCCGACATGCGGATCGGAAAGCAGCGTTGCTTCAATCGCATAAAAGCTATGATGCAACCCGGACAAAACGATGGTGGAGTAGATGCCGCCGAACAGGGCTCCGGCAGCAATGCCGGCGTGATCATAGATATAGACAATCGATTGTGTCATGATCTGGCCGATGATGGATGCGGCGGGATTCATCACAATCAGCGCGAGGCATCCTGTCACCATGACTGTAATAAAAGGAATGATGACGGCATCAAGCGACTTCGGCACAATCGATTTTAACAGCTTCTCGATTTTGCTCATGACATAAACGGAGAGAAGAATCGGGATAATGGAGCCTTGATAGCCCATCATTGGAATATGCAGCCCCCAGATGTCTAGTGAAGCGGGGGTTTTGCTGCCGAGCATAGACGGATCCAGCAGATCAGGATGCGTCAAAAGCCCTGCTATTACTGCCCCTAAATATGGATTGCTGCCAAATTGCCGTGCGGCACTGAAGCCGACTAATATCGGCAGCAAAATAAAGGCTGTGCTGGACACGAGGTCGAGCATCTTGATCAATGGGCTGTCGGCTGCGAACCAGTGAAACACCTTAATCATGCCGATCAGCCCCATGAGAAGGCCGCTTGCTGTGATTGCCGGGATAATCGGCACAAAAATATCGGACAGTGTTTTTGCAAATGCTGCGACAGGGTTCAGCTTTTTGCTCGCCTTTTTCTGTTGAACAGGCTCTTCAGAAGGTGCGGCCTCCCACACGTGAACGACTTCTTTATATATTTTGTTGACGACGCCTGCTCCGAAGATGATCTGGAATAGCCCATATCGGAAAAAGGTGCCCTGCACACCTTGCAGGTTTTCAATAGCATGTATATCGATTTTCGTCTCGTCTTTTACCTCAAAACGAAGACGGGTTGTACAATGGCTGATGCTGATAATATTGCTTTTTCCTCCTGCGAGGAGCAATAATTCTTTTGCAATCTCTTTTTGCAAACAATCAAAACCTCCTTTGCTGAAGAAAAGTCGGCTTGTTCATCGTATCAAATGAAAAGTTGACAATCAAAATGAAAAAAGTGAGAATTACCGGCTGAAAATGACAAAACGTGCTAGGACAACAAAAAATGCCCGCGTCGGTGACGGAGCATGAGAATAGGGATTGTCCATGGCGCCGTTATGAGCCCAACACGAAAAGAAGAGTTAAAATGCCCTCAATTTTAAGGCACTAATACTCCCTTTGCATCATTAGGTCTTGCCTGCCTGACCAGTCACAATCCCGCCATATGTGGTGATAACTGTAATAACGTTCATTTTATGCTGTTCATAGCTGGATAGCAATAGTATGAAAAGCCTGTGCGATGAATGGGAAAAAGGTTGTATGTGATGTTTGGGAATGTAAAAGCGCCTGTAAGACCCAGAATACAGGTCTTACAGGCGTTTGGGTTACTTTTTCGGTTTAACGGCATTCAGCCGTTTTTGCAGTTTTGTTTTTTCAGTGGATGCTTGCAATTGATTCACTGCAGACTGAGCGGATGCCTTTGATTTTTTTGTTTTGTCCTTTTCAGCCTTTTTCACTTTGTTTTTGGCAGTTTCGACTTTTTTGGCTTCGGCTGCCGCCACTTTTTTCTTCACTTTTTCTAACCGTTTTTGCAATGACGTTTTGTCCTTGCCTGCTTGAAGCTGATTGACAGCTGATTGTGCTTTTGCCGCATTTGCCTGAGTTGATTTCTTTTCTGCTGCGGCGACTGATTGCTGCGCCATTTTCAAATTGGTGCTTTTCACTTTGGTAATGCGCTTCTGAAGAGATGTTTTTTCTGAACCTGACGGCAGCTTGCTGACTGCCGATTGTGCGCTGTCTACATCTGATTTCTTTTTGCTTTTTTCCGCTTTCGCCACTTTCTCTTTCGCCTGCTTTAACGCGATGTAGCGTTTTACTTGGTCTAGGCGTTTTTGCAGGTTCTTTTTGTCTGTTCCGTTCGGCAGCTTGTGAATGGCAGCTTGTGCTGTATCGACGGTTTGCTGGGTTTTATATTTTTCTGCCTTTGTGACTTTGTCTTTCGCATCTTTTACATATCGGTATGCTTGTACTTTATCCAGCCTTTTTTGCAGGGCTGTTTTGGCGTCAGAATCCGGCAGCTCGCTGACGAGTTTTCCCGCTTTGTCGATATCGGTTTGTGTTTTTGTTTGTTCCGCTTTTTTCACCGCTTGCTCTGCCGCTGTGTACGCTGAATCTGTTGCCTGAGCTTTATACTGGATGAAGCCGTAGCCAAATTGCTGATCGCGGCCCGCGGTTCCAAGATCAACGATATGTTTCTGCATATCTGCGCGAAGCTGCACGTTTGTCTCAGCGGGATCACGCTGTTTTAACAAAGCAAACATGGCGGCCGCGTGCGGTGCCGCTTGGGATGTTCCGCTCCCTGTCGCATAATATTGGTGTAAGTAAGTGCTCGTGATGTTTGTTCCCGGCGCTGAAAATTCAACCTCATCTCCTGTTGATGAGAAGGAGGCAAGCTGATTGTTTTCGTTTGTCGCTGAAACCGCAACGACACTGCTGTACGCCGCCGGATAGTTGACTGGGTGGCCGTTCCCGTCGTTTCCGCTTGCGGCGACGAGCAGAACGCCTTTTTCATAAGCTCTGTCCACAGCGTCATGAAGGATTTGGCTGTCTGATGTCGTGCCAAGGCTCATATTGACGATGTCCATCCCGTTTGCGATCGACCAGTCGATCCCTTGGAGAAGACCTTGAAGATCCCCCGAGCCGTTCTGATTAAGCGCTTTAACCGCGTAAATTTGTGCTTCCGGTGCGATGCCGTCAATTCCGTAGCCGTTATGCTTGGCTCCAATAATCCCTGCGACATGTGTTCCGTGCCCGTTATCATCTTTGTAAGAAGAGGTATAACTGACTGCTGAATACCCGCCGGCAATCGACAGGTCTTCGTGGGGGGAGATTCCGCTGTCAATGACGGCAATTTTGACATTTTTGCCCGTCAGTCCCGCCTTCCAAGCCTGTTTGACCTGAATGGGTTCAAGGTTCCATTGCTCGAAGTTGTCAGAGGTTTCAGAGCCGTCTGACAGCACTTTGAAATCCGTGCTGCCTGCTGCGGTGAATGAGACATTGTTTTCGACATACAAAATATCAGGATCCTCTTGTAATTCTTTGACTGTATTCTGATCAGCTGTGACCGCTACTGCTGGAAGGTGCTTATACTGCTGTTCTACCTCAGCATCGCTGTCCAGGATGCTTTCCTTGCCGGCTTTGTTTTTATAAACCACAATGACTTCTTTCTCGCTGCTGTTTTGCGCATGAGCGAGAGGGCCTATGGCGAGGAAACTGAAAAACAAAGTGACTGATACTACAAGTTTGCAAGACATGTTTTTCATGACTGATCTCCTTTTCTATGATGTTTGATATATATATCGGAGGAAAAAGAGAGTTTGATAGTAAGGAAGAGATTTTTTTATGGACAGCGTTGCTTAGCGCCATGCAGATTTTTTCCGGAGGAAGAGGAAATTTTCCAGATGAATTTGTAAGCGTTTTCAAAATAAGATAAAGAAAACATTGCGAAGGTTGTTCATAAAGCAATGAGAAAAGGGGGCTTTTCAAATGAGCGCATTCACTCGGGTGATGGAGGAAAAAATAATGCCTGTCGCTGGGAAAATTGCCGGGCAGCGGCATCTCAGCGCTTTGCGTGACGGAATTATCCTGACCATGCCGCTGATTATTATCGGGTCTGTCTTTTTAATTTTAACGAGCCTGCCGATTCCGGGGTATGCTGATTTCATGGCGAGTGTGTTTGGGAACGAGTGGGCCGATAAGCTCGGATATCCTGTTAACGCTTCGTTTGATATTATGGCGATGATTGCGGCTTTTGGGATCGCCTATCGGCTGGCAGAAAGCTATGGTGTCGATGCCCTTTCTGCCGGAGCGATTTCAATTGCTGCATTTCTGCTGGCAACACCGTTTGAGGTGCCGTTTACACCGGGTGGCTCAACGGAACCCATCATGGTAGGGGGCGGAATCCCGATCACACTGCTTGGCAGCAAGGGTTTATTTGTGGCTATGCTGATTGCCTTGTTTTCAACTGAAATTTATCGGTACATTATTCAAAAAAATATCGTCTTCAAAATGCCAGACGGCGTGCCGCCGGCGGTAAGCAAATCGTTTGTCGCGCTGATTCCCGGCTTTATCATTGTGTTTCTCGTGTGGCTGGCGCGCCTTCTGATTGAAATGACGCCTTTTCAGAGCCTGCACAACGTCGTGGGAGATTTGCTCGGCACACCGCTTTCTATCCTTGGCGGCAGTCTCGGCGGAAGCCTGATTGCTGAATTTGTGCAGATGCTGCTTTGGTCGTGCGGGATTCACGGGGCTTCCATCATTGGCGGAATTATGGCGCCGATTTGGTATGGCGCAATGGATGCCAACCGTCTCGCGTTCCAAGCGGGAGAGGCGCTGCCAAGTATTTTTACAACCCAGTTTTTTCAAATTTGGATCAATGTCGGCGGAAGCGGAGCGACGCTGGCGCTTGTCCTGACGATGCTGGTGCGTTCCCGGAGCAAACAAATGAAGCAGCTTGGCCGATTAGGGATTGGCCCTGCGCTATTTAATATCAACGAGCCGATCATTTTCGGCATGCCGATTGTCATGAACCCGCTCCTCATTGTTCCATTCATCATCGCGCCGCTCCTCACAATAACAACAACTTATATCGGCATGAGCACTGGACTCGTGGCAAGGCCGGCCGGAATCGCCGTGCCGTGGACGATGCCGCCGCTCATATCAGGTTACCTGGCGACAGGCGGAAAGGTATCGGGCGCCGTTATGCAGCTGGTGAATCTACTGATCACCTGCGCCATCTACTATCCGTTTTTTAGAATATGGGATCATCAGAAATGGAAGGAAGAGAGTGCGGTGGAATCCGGGGGTAAAAATGTGTCGTGATTTTATAAGCGTTTAAATAATGGAAAAAAGCAGCGTTATGCTGCTTTTTTTCTACCGTTGAAAGAACTCAATCCACTCGCCGTCAGGACCTTCAATATAAAAGTAACGGTACCCGTTAGGAAGTGTTGTGATCTCTTCGTCGATGAATTTCGCGTTCATTCTTTCTGCTTTTGTATACTCAGCCGCAATGTCATCCGTCAGCAGGGCAATGTGGTGCACTTTTCCTTCGACAGGAAGCTCGCTGCTGTAACCTTGAATCAGTTCGATTTCCGTTTCTGGGCCATCTTCAAAGCCGAGAAAAGCAAGCTCGATAACACCGTTTGTGTGTGTGATGCGATCCTTCAATTTCATGCCGAGAACCTCTTCATAAAATGTGATGGACGCGTTGATATCTCTTACCATAATGCCTGTATGGTCAATTCGTTTTGCCATGCTGCTCCTCCTCGTAACTCTTTTTGTCTATCGTAGAAAAACCTTTCCTTTCTGTCAATGCAGACATCTTGGCGTTTTGTGGTACGATAAGAGAAAGCAAACAGAAAGAGGACGAACAAATATGAAGCTACTCACCCTAAAGAAAGCACACGCTGCAAAAATTAAAAAAGGCTATCCGCTCATCGATAAGGAAGCTCTCGCAGGGAGTGCGGGGCACGTGAAAGAAGGAGACCTCCTTGATATTGTGTCTGAGAATGGCGAGTTTCTCGCACGGGGCTACTATGGCCTGCAAAACAAAGGGGTCGGCTGGGCGCTTACCCGCAATAAACATGAACAGATTGACCAGGCATTTTTTCTCAGTAAATTAACAAAAGCACTCCAAGCGCGCACCAAACTATTCGCTGCCCAAGATACAACGGCATTCCGCCTGTTCAATGGTGAGGGCGATGGCATCGGCGGTGTCACGATCGACTATTATGGCGGCTACCTGCTGGTTCAATGGTATAGCAAAGGCATTTACACCTTTAAAGACATGCTGATGTCCGCATTGGATGAGCTGGATCTTGATTATAAAGCGATTTACGAGAAAAAACGCTTCGACACGGCTGGCCAATACGTTGAAGATGATGACTTCGTGAAAGGGAAAAGAGGCGAGTTCCCGATCATCATTCAGGAAAATGGCATTCAATACGCGGTGGATCTGAATGAAGGCGCCATGACGGGCATTTTTTTGGATCAACGACATGTACGCAAGGCGATCAGAGACCGGTATGCCAAAGGGAAAACGGTTCTAAACACATTTTCTTATACGGGTGCATTCTCTGTGGCAGCGGCGCTGGGCGGAGCGGAGAAAACAACAAGCGTGGATGTGGCAAACCGGAGCCTGGCGAAAACGATCGAGCAATTCAGCGTGAACAAGCTGGATTACGAAGCACACGACATTAAAGTGATGGACGTGTTTAACTATTTTTCGTACGCGGCCAGAAAGGATCTGCGATTTGATCTGATTATCCTTGACCCGCCTTCCTTTGCGCGAACAAAAAAACGCACCTTCAGCGCGGCCAAGGATTATAAAAACCTGCTGAAGGAAACGATCGCTATCACAGCTGACAAGGGCATCATCGTTGCTTCCACAAACAGCAGCGCCTTCGGCATGAAGAAATTCAAAGGCTTTATCGATGCTGCCTTCAAAGAAACAAATGAACGCTACGCAATTATTGAGGAATTTACGCTGCCGGAGGATTTCAAAACGATTTCGGCATTTCCGGAAGGCAACTACCTAAAAGTGGTCTTTCTGCAGAAAAAATAAAGCAAAAAGCTGCCCTGTTCAGGAGCAGCTTTTTCTATGTAGAAATGATTTTCTGGACGCGGCCGATGCGGCCATCTTCAAGCCGTACTTTAATGCCGTGCGGATGAAAGCTTGATTTCGTCAAGATATCCTTCACTGTCCCTCTCGTCAGTTTTCCTGTTTTTTGATCTGCTTTCAACACAATATCAACCTGTAATCCTTTCGATATGCTGCTTCGCTCTTGCCCGTTCATAGCGTACATCCCCTTTCCTTTTGTTCATTATAGACATTACGGTTTAAAAGTAACAGCCGGCTGATGAAGTGAATTTTTGTTTTTTTCAGCCTTCATTAAATATAATGTCAGTCCAAAGCCTGCTATGCTCAACATGCCAAAAAGCAAGTAGACCGCGAAGATCGACACGTAATCAAAAATGTACCCGCCTGCGAATGTACAGAACCAGTTGCCGAATCCATTGCCGATGGCGGCGTACATGGTCAGCGCCGTCGCTTCAACGTGGCTCGGGGTAATCCTTTTTACGTATTGGAGCGCCGCTGGGATAAATAAACCGATGGCCACTCCCTGAAGAAAAACCGTCGCATAGATGATCCATAATGAAGGCGCTGTGAAATAGAGCGCCCATCTGAATAATGAGACTCCGCCTGACAGCATAATGACGTTGAGCAGTCCCATTTTATCTATAAATGTTTGGGTAAATCGCATAAATGGTATTTCTGAAATCACGCCGATGAAAAATAAAATGCCGATAGCGGAAAGAGACGCGCCGCTTTTGTCCAGAAAAAGACTGAAATACGTATTGTTCGCTAAGTTTGGAGCAAATGTCGTAAAAGTGATGATCATAAAGATGAGGAAGGTTTTGTTGCTGATCAGCTCCCGGAATCCTTTGCGGATATTGACCTTTGTTTTGGTTTTCTGCTGGCCCGGCATTTGAGAGGCCAATATGGCGGCAATGCACAGAAAGCCACAGCCAAAGATAAAGATCACGTGAATGGGGTACAGCTGATTCGTCACCTGTCCCATGACGAATACCGCAATGCCAAAGCCGAGAGAACCAAAAAGGCGGATTCCGCCGTAGTTGCCGTTTGTTGCTTGTGTGTACCTTAATGAAATGCTGTCCGATAATGGAATAATCGTGCTTTGAAAGGCTGCAAAACAGGCTGCAATCAAAATAAACAGCGGGAAGCCGTCAAATGCAATATAGCCTAATCCAATGATACCTGTGATTGATGTGCAAACCGCCAGCAGGCTTTTCGTTTTTTGCGTATAGTCGCTCAGCATTCCCCAAAAAGGCTGAAAGAAAATCATCACAATCGGTCCGAGTGACATGATCAAGCCGACCTGTGATCCGCTTAAATGCTGTTCTTTCGTTAAATACATACTGAGTAAGGGAATAATGCTGCCCGTGCCAAGAAAAGCGAACAAATAAAATCCTTTTAACGCGGCGTAGTGCCGTCTCACCTGCAAGTTGTGCATGGGGGTGCCTCCTTTGGTATCCACAAATTACATTATATTGGAATTTGCCAGCTTTTCAATAAGGGGAAGCACATAAAAAAACTGCCCTTGAGGGGACTGACCCCATAAGATGAGACAAATAAAAAACACCTTCAAGTTTGA
>NZ_JALAMO010000004.1 GCF_026790065.1 Bacillus sp. N13C7
ACCCGGAATGTAAGCACATCCTCGCCGATGGTAGTCGGGGGTTTCCCCCTGTGAGAGTAGGACGCCGCCAAGCAAGGGTAAACCCAGCTCAATGAGCTGGGTTTTTTTGTTTTATATCTGCACTGATTTGTCTTCTTTCCTATCCATTTTATCGAGCTTTCTGCTTTTCAAGTTCTCTAATATTTTTAATACGAACACAATCCCCAGCATGATCAACATGAGAGTCGTAAATAACCAAAATGCAGTTTGGACGGGGAACTCATCTAGACTCCATCCGACTGCGATTGGCAGGATAGAACCGCCTAATCCATTAGCAGCAAGCAGCATGCTTGTCGTTTGTTCTGTTTTTCCAGGGTAGAATTGATTGGTGATAATTAAGGCAATGGCAAACATGCCAGCCATAAATAATCCTAAGAAGAAACAAAGAACAAAGCCTGCAAAAGCCGTTTTACTGATTGCTAAAATACAAAGTGAAATGAGGCCGCCGATATTAATCAGCCTGAGATACCGATGATAGGTTAGTTTTTCGGAAACGGGTCCAGTCAGCAAACGGCCAATGATCATGCCGATCCAATATATTGTGACCGTTATGGTTGCTAAGGAGTTAGAGATATCCCACTTTTCAGCAAAGATGGAGGGGATAAAATGAACAATCGATACTTCACTGCCCCCATAAAAAAAGAAGTAAGCAGCTGCTAATGAAATAAACAGTAAGCCATGTTTTCGAAAACTGATAGGTGCTTGTTGTTTTCCATTGCCCGAGGTATCTGTTTGACGAATGAGCAAATCGTCTAGACTGCCAAAACTCATTCGGCTCCAAACGAGCATCAAAAGAAATGAACTTAACCCTAATACGAGAAAGGCCAGTGCCCAGACATTATTGCTGATTAAAAAACCAGAAAGCAACGGCATGAAAAGGGCTCCTAAACCATACGCTACTTCCATCTTACTCATGGCAATTGCTTGTTTTTCTTTAATTGCTGTTAGGATAATTGTTCCTACACATGATTCTACGAGTCCGGCGCCAAGTCCAGCCATACAGACTAGAAGAAAGAGCAGCGGCCATGGTGGGAGAAAATAAAAAAACAACTCGCAGCTGATCATGGCTAATCCAATCACAACTACCTTTCTTCGCCCCATTCTCTTCACAGCATATGGCATACCCAGTACACCAATTAAAAACCCTATAAATTGCGAAAATACTAATACTCCGCCGTTACTATAGCTTTGTGAGTAATGGGAAAGCAATTCCGGCAAAACAGCTCCAAGTATAACAAGAGTAAAGGCGATCGATCCGTAAGATAAACATCCAATCCACAGTAAACGAGTTTTCATTCGTTAATCTCCTTTGATAAAAATAGTACTCCCCTAAAATTCACATGATCGGACTGGTAGAAAAAATAAGCTGTTTATTTTGTTTTTATATTTAATTTTTACAGTAAACCCATTTATTTCTATCATAACATATGGAGTTTGAATAGAAACCCTCAATGCAAACGTTAACAAATAGTTAACAATTTTTACTATTTATCTAGTTGACATTAATTTCTAGAATTTATACGATGATTAACGAGTTTTACATATTTTATTAAATAGGGGTGTTGATAGTGGGGACTAAAGAAATTACAAATCCAGACAGTTTGTATTACAAAGTGGATGACGTTGTCATGGAAAGAGGTGAAGGCATCTATTTGTACGATTCAGAGGGCAATGAGTATATTGATTGTGCCTCTGCAACTTTCAACTTGAATTTGGGTTATACCAATAAAGAAGTTATTGATACAGTCAAAGAACAGGCTGACCAGCTGATACACGTCACTTCTTCCTACCAAACCAACGCCGTTAATAAACTAGCTGAAAAACTTGTAGAAATCTCCCCCGACAATCTCACTAAAGTTCACCCTAAGGTTAGCAGCGGCTCTGCTGCGAATGAAGGAGCCATTAAAATGGCTCAGAACTATTCTGGAAAAACAGATGTCATTTCTTTATTCCGAAGCCATCTTGGCCAAACGTATATGATGTCTGCGTTATCCGGCAATTCTTTTCGAAGAGAGCCGTTCCCCCCTCAGTTTTCTTTTGGCCTGCAGGTGCCTGACCCCTATTGCAACCGTTGTTTTTACAATCAGAAGCCAGATTCATGCGGAATGCTTTGTGTAGAAAGAATAAATGATTTTATCGAATATGCGAGTAACGGGAAAATTGCCGCAATGATTATAGAACCGATCTCCGGTAATGGAGGAAACATCGTTCCGCCTAAGGAATACTTTAAGCAATTAAGAAAGCTCTGTGATGATCATGATATCGCACTTATTTTTGATGAAATTCAAACCGGATTCGGCCGGACAGGCAAGATGTTTGCCGCTGATTACTTTGATGTAAAACCGAATATGATGACTGTCGCAAAAGGGTTGGGAGGCACTGGATTCCAGGTTGCCGCCACCCTTACAGAGGAAAAGTATATGGGATTAGCCGGACACAATCACTCATTTACTTATGGCTCAAATGTGATGGCTTCGGCAGCTGCATGTAAAACAATCGAAATCATGCAGCGTCCCGGCTTTTTAGAGAATGTAACCATTGTCGGGAATTATATTATGGATTCCTTAGAGCATATGAAGAAAGAGTTTACATTTATGGCTGACGTCAGAGGCGTAGGTTTGATGATCGGTGTTGAAATTGTAAAAGAGAATAATGAGCCTGATGTAGAGTTGACCAACTATATCGCGAAACGAGCTATGGATTATGGGTTAATTTTACGGACTTCCCGTTACGGATTCGGAAATGTATTTAAAATCCGTCCGCCTCTCACGATTACGCTTAGTGAGGCTGAGGTGCTTTGTTTCAAACTTCGTAAGCTATTGGAGGATATCAAGTGAAAGAATATATTATAGAACTTGGAAAATTTGTTTATGAAGAAGTAAAGGGACAGAAAGGAACACTGAAAAATCGGTTAGTTAATGGGTATTCCCCTGGTGGTGATGCACAGTTTAACATTGATGCCGCTGCTGAAAACGCAGTGCTGGAATATGTGAAAAGCAAAGAGGAGTCAGTCGCGTTTTATACGGAAGATGGCGGTCTGAAGGTATTTGGAGACAATCCTCAATATATTTTGATCGTTGATCCGATTGACGGCACCCGTCCGGCAGCTGCAGGGCTTGAAATGTCTTGTATCTCTATCGCGTTGGCTGCTTACATGCCTGATGCAAAAATTAAGGATATTGAATTTGCTTTTCTGCTTGAGCTGAAAACGGGTGCCTATATGTACGCGGATGTTTATTCTGAGGGGATCTATTATGAAGGCTATCGCGGCACCCTGCCAAATCTGAGCAAAGTGGAAGACATTAAACATATGTTTTGGAGCCTTGAGTTTAATGGACATCCTGCGCACCTCATGATTGATGCGTACGGTCATTTGATTGATCAGTCAGCGAATAATGGCGGTGTATTTGTTTTCAATAGCGCTTCTTATTCAATCTCCAGAATTATTACAGGGCAGATGGATGCCTATGTTGATATCGGCAATCGTTTATTAAAAGACGATCCTGCGTTGCTGAAGGATTTTCAGGCTGTGGGGAATGGGCAGGTTCTGCATCTGTTCCCATATGATATTGCCGCAAGTGTGTTTTTGGCGAAAAAAGCAGGTGTTGTCATTACTGATGCATATGGAAAGTCCTTGGATGATACACTTCTGACGGATCTTAGCTACAATAACCAGCAGTCATGCATCGCTGCATCAACGAAGGAGCTGCATCAAAAGCTGCTGGATCAAATTCGCTGGGACAGAAAGGAAGAGACATATGAAAGCGTTAGTCTGGACTCCTAATGATCGGCTTGAAATGCAAGACGTAGAAGAACCTCAGATTAAAAAAATGAACGATGTGAAAGTAAGGATATACGGGACAGGCATCTGCGGAACGGATTTAAATGTTCTAAAAGGAAAGATGCATGCGACTCACAATATGATTCTAGGCCACGAATCGGTGGGAGTGGTGACAGAAACGGGGCCTGAAGTTAAAAACGTTAAGCCTGGTGATCGCGTGGTGATCGATCCGACTCAGTTTTGCGGAAAGTGTTATTATTGCAGGAAAGGCTTAACTTGTTATTGTGAAACCTTCGAAGACTGGCAGCTGGGATTGGGGGCACATGGCACATTTGCTGATTATTACGTGGGCGAGGACCGTTTTATGTATAAAATCCCGGACGAAATGGAATGGGAACGGGCTACTTTAATTGAGCCGCTTTCCTGTGTATTAAATGTGATTGAGCGGACTGCAATAAAGCCTGACGATTCTGTACTGGTATTAGGGTCAGGGCCGATTGGGCTGCTTGTGCAAATGATGGTGAAAAAACTCTCAAGGCTTACCGTCGCGACAGAGATTGGAGAGTACCGTTCAGAAGCGGCGCGCCGGATATCTGACTATGTTTATCACCCGCGGGATTTAACGGCAGATGAGGTCAGGCGAATTAACCAAGGAAGAACATTTGATGTGGTCTTTGACGCGATCGGCAATCAGCTTGATTGGGCATACCCGTTAATTGACAAGGGCGGAAGGCTTGTGCCCATGGGGTTTGACGATACGTATGAGATGAAAATCAAGCCTTTCCAGCTGCTTTCTAATGGCGTGACGATTGTTGGAACCGGAGAGGCACGCCAGATTATGGAGGATGCGGTATCATGTGCCGCGGACATGCCTCAGCTTTCTGAGTTGATTACGGAGAAAACCCCGCTTGAGAACTATGAGGCTGCCATTCAGGAATTGATGGGCATAGACCCGTTGTCAAATGAGAGAAAAGATATTGCCGCAGTTAAAACGATTCTTGTTTCTCATCCGGGTATGATATAATCCGGCGAAATGGCTCAAACCTAGTTTGAGCCATTTTTTTCTTCAGCATTCATCTTGCGTATTTGAGAAAAATTTAATATGATACTCTTTGTATAATAACTCCTTGCCTCAATACAATACATTCAGCGTTTCCCCTTTTTCTTCGATAGTTTTCCTTTTCTTTTTCTCCCGTAGAATAAAAAAAGCTTCCAGTCCAACAGATATGGTGCGGATTTATTTTTTTAAAAGGAGTCGTTATCTTTGAATAATCGTTTTACATTGAAACAGCAATGGTTCGGGAACATCCGAAAAGACATTCTTGCTGGCATTTTAGTTGCATTAGCCTTAATACCTGAAGCGATTGGCTTTTCTATTATAGCCGGTGTTGATCCGATGGTCGGTCTTTACGCATCATTTTGTATAGCCATTATTATTTCAATTTTTGGCGGCAGACCGGGCATGATTTCAGCCGCGACTGGTTCAATGGCGGTCGTGATGGTGTCGTTGGTCGCTGATTATGGGCTTCAGTATTTATTTGCGGCTACGATTTTGACAGGTGTTATTCAGGTGATTTTAGGTATCAGTAAAATTGCGAGATTAATGAAATTTATTCCTCGTTCTGTGATGATCGGGTTTGTGAATGCGCTGGCGATCCTTATCTTCTCTGCGCAGCTGCCACAGTTTGAAGGTGCTTCTTGGAGCATGTATGCGATGCTTGCCGGGTCGTTGGTTATTATTTATGTGCTGCCGAGGTTTACGACTGCGGTTCCGTCTCCGCTTGTCGCCATTATCGTGATGACAATTATTGCGGTCACTTTCCATGTGGATGTGCGGACAGTTGGGGATATGGGCAATATCTCTAGTTCATTGCCTCATTTCTTAATCCCAGATGTTCCGTTTACCTTTGAAACACTGCAAATCATTTTTCCTTATTCGATTGCTTTAGCGTTTGTCGGATTGCTTGAATCCTTGCTGACAGCACAGATTATTGATGAAATGACGGATACGGACAGTGACAAAAATAAAGAGAGCCGCGGACAAGGAATTGCAAATATCGTGACTGGGTTCTTTGGAGGTATGGCGGGCTGTGCGATGATCGGACAATCTGTCATTAATACAAAAGCAGGCGGACGCGGCCGTTTGTCAGCATTTGTTGCCGGTGCTTTTCTGATGTTTTTAATCGCGGTGTTAAGCCATGTTGTAGTGAAAATTCCGATGGCTGCGTTAGTGGCTGTAATGGTTATGGTGTCTGTCGGCACATTCGACTGGTCTTCTTTAAAAGGCCTCAAAAAAGCGCCGCTCACAGACTCGATTGTCATGGTTGTGACTGTGATAACGGTTGTTGTGACGGATGACTTATCTAAAGGCGTATTCGTCGGCGTTCTCTTAAGTGCCGTGTTTTTTGTAGCGAAAATCTCGAAGCTGAAAGTGGTTTCTCATGCAGAGGATCAAAAGCTGAGAACGTATCAAGTGAAGGGGCAAATCTTTTTTGCGTCAGTGACAGAGCTTATGAATGCGTTTCTTTATCAAGAGGACATTGAGCGGGTCGTGATTGATTTAACTGAAGCTCACGTTTGGGATGATTCAGGAGCGGCTGCGCTTGATAAGATTGTTGCGAAGTTTAAAGAACAGGGCATTGAAGCTGAATTAAAAGGTTTGAACAATGCAAGTAAAGCCCTTATGAAACAGATGGCATAAAATAGGGAAGCCCAGTTCAAGAGAACTGGGCTTTTTTATATAACATACGCTTGAACAGCATTGATATAATAGAGAAAAGAGAAAAGAGAAAAGAGAAATTGAAAATAGGGGACTTGCATATGATGCTTCAGAAGCTGAACCGTGTATTGGGGAGAGTTATGCCGCTTTTAACGCCGACGAGTGTGGTGCTGGGCGTGCTGCTGTCTCAGTTTTTAAATGGGTATGAAAGCGCCGTGCCTTGGATCTTTGCTTTTATTACGTTTGCAGGCAGTTTGAGCGCTAACTTTCAATCTTTGAGACACGCATTGTCTCATCCTCTTCCTATGATTCTTGCACTATTCGTTCTTCATATTTTTATGCCGCTTTTTGCTTGGGGCAGCGGCCATCTTATTTTTAAAGGCGATCCTTTGACAATCACCGGCTTAACATTGGCTGTTGTGATTCCTACGGGGATTACAAGCTTGATTTGGGCAGCGATGTACAAAGGGAATGTCGGTTTGACGCTTTCGATTATCCTGGTTGATACGGTGTTGTCTCCGCTAATCGTCCCGCTGAGCCTTTCATTGCTGGCCGGTGCTCAGGTTCATATGGATGTGTGGGGCATGATGAAGGGGCTGATTGTGATGGTCGTGATTCCGTCTTTCCTGGGCATGCTGTTTAATCAGCTGTCAACTCCAGAAAGAACGGCATCTGTGAGCAGTGCGCTGTCTCCTTTTTCAAAGCTTTGCTTAATGGCAGTGATTGCGATTAACAGTTCAGCGATTGCCCCTTATTTCAAAGCGGTTGATTTGAGATTTGTAGGTATAGCTGTGACGGTTTTCTTTATTGCGTTAACAGGCTATGCCGCTGCTTGGCTGATCGGAAAAATGATGAAAAGGCGCCAAGAGGAAATTGTCTCTCTCATTTTTACGGGCGGCATGAGAAATATCAGTGCCGGCGCAGTTCTTGCCGTTAAGTTCTTTCCGTCTCAGGTTGCCGTTCCCGTTGTCATTGGTATGCTGTTTCAACAGATACTGGCTGCTTTGTTTGGCTATATGCTGAATCGCTTTGAATTAAAACCTGTATTGCAGAAAGCATGAAAAAAACCGCTCATAGGGTTGAGCGGTTTTTTCCGTATAGCCATTCGAGCGCGCTGATGAACTGTTGGCAGAAGTGCTTGCGATGGTGTACCGCCCCTTTTTCAATTGAAAAACACAGCTGGTCTTCGGTGAAGCCTTTTTCTTTTAGACTTAGATGCACTTGCTTTGTATTCTGCAGCATATGCCGCTGAAAGGATTGTTTTCCACGGCCTTCTTCACTCCCGACAGACATAAAAACACGTGCAGTGCCGGGCTTAAAGGAAGATAAATGAATGGCTTCCACTGCGTTTTCGTACCAGTATGAACCTGAAATAGAGCCTATTCTTCCAAACACTGACGGATACTTTAATAAGGCGAACATGGAGATAAGGCCGCCTAATGAGGCGCCGATCATTCCTCTTGATTGCGGTTCTCTGGTGACGTTCCAGTTTTCTTCGATAAACGGAATGAAACGGTTTGTTATGTCAGACAGATAGTCATATCCCATGCCACCGAAGTCCGGGAACCGATCATTGAGTGATGCAGCTGGCCAAGGAGTATATTCATCCAGCCGGTTTTCGGATTCGATACCGATCAGCACGAGTTCAGGCAGCCTTCGCTTTTGAAATGTGCTTTCTAATAATTCAATTTGGTCTTGAAACAAAGAACTGCCATCCTGCACGTAAACTGCAGGAAATCTCCTGCTGTTTGGGCTGTAGGAAGGAGGGAGGTACAGCGTGAACCTCCTGTTGCCGGCTTGATGCTCTGAAAGAAATCCGTTCAAGCATTCTCCCCCTTTTTTTGCCTGAAAAGCAGATATAAGAAATAAGGCACGCCGAGGATCGCCAAAATGATGCCTGCGGGCACTTCTGCGGGCTGGAAAAACAGTTTTCCGGCAAAGTCTGCGCTTATTACAAGCAGCATGCCGATTAAACCGCTCAGTGGCAGGATGTAGCGGTGTTCGACACCAGCCATTCTCCGTGAAATATGGGGAGCAATTAAGCCGACAAACGCCATGCTTCCCGCTACGGAGACACAGGCGCTGATTATTGCTACACAGGCGACAAGCAGGATGGTTTTTTCTTTATTTGATGAAATACCAAGGCTTCTGACTGTGTCTTCATCAAAACGAATGGTATCGAGCAAGCGGGACTTGGCGAAAAGAATAGGTATAAACAGCAGCATCCATGGGAGAACGGCTGTGATATACGTCCAGTTGGCAGACCAGATGCTTCCGTTTTTCCACACCATGGCCATTTGATAGTCTTGCGGATCCATTTTTAAAGATAAAAACAACGACAGGGCGCTGAATCCTGAATTAATCGCGATTCCTACCAGAATAATTCTTCCTGAATCTAAATTGCCTCTGTGCCAAGCAAATATGTAAATCAGAAGCGCTGCAATCAGTCCGCCTATTAATCCGAAGAACGGCATTCCCATCGCTGTAGCTATAGATGTCACTTCCTTTTGGCCTTGGAATAAGAGCATAAACGCCACAATTCCGGCTCCCGCCCCTGCATTGATTCCGAGAATTCCCGGGTCTGCAAGCCCGTTTCTTGTGATGGCTTGGATGACGGCGCCTGCAATGCCAAGACCAAGTCCGATAATAGCTGCCATGACAACCCGCGGCAGTCTTAAATCGAACAGCAAAATTTCATACTGCGGATTCGGATCGATCTGAAAAAGAGTGGAGAGCAGCTCAGCCGGATGAACAGAAAAGGATCCGCTCGTCAAGCTGAAATAGCTGACAACGAGAATCAAAGCAATAAATACGGCATATTTTTTAGCCATTTTGCTCCCCTCCTTTTCGTTTAATCAAATAAAGGAAGAAAGGCACCCCGATAATGGATGTCACGACTTCAATCGGTGTTTCAAACGGATAATTGATAAATCTGCTTGCGAGATCACACAGGGTTAAAAAAATGCCGCCTAAGATGCAGGAACACGGAATCAGCCTGCTGTAATCAGAGCCAACGAGAAATCTCGTGATATGCGGAACAACCAGTCCGACAAACGCAATTTTTCCGGCTAGCGCTACTGCACTGCCGGTCAAAATAATGACTGAAAGCATCGCCATGATTTTAATGGTTTTTTTCTTTTGCCCCAGACTTTTAGAAATGTCGTCGCCTAATGATACAGCGGTCACCTTTTTACTAAGAGAAATGGCCATTATAATGCCAATCAGGAAAAAAGGAGCGGCAAGCTTCAGGAAGTCCGGGCTCATTTGATGAAGTCTGGCGCTGTACCAGAAACTGAGATCCTGTGAAATTTGAAAATATATCGACATGGCCGCTGATAAACTGCTGAGCAGCATGCTTGTGACTGTACCGATGATGGCAAGCTGAACGGGGGTAAACCCGTTAGGCATCATGGCGGCAAGGCTGAATACTAACGCAGCCCCCAAGGCTGAGCCGATAAAAGAGTAAACGATCATTTCAAAAGAAGACGATTGCGGGAGCAGAACCATACAAAGCGTAATGATAAACGCGGAACCATCTGAAACACCCATAATGGAGGGCGAAGCTAAATAATTGCGCGTAATGCCTTGCATAAGCGCTCCAGAAACAGCAAGGGCTGCCCCTATGAGCAGAGCGCCGGCAGCCCTTGGAATCCGGGAATGCCATATAATTTGATGGTCTGTGTTTCCCGGATCGAAATGAATAAGAGATGTAAAAACAATATCTGTGCTTAGATGCTTTGCGCCATATAGGATTGAAAGCAGCAGCGACAGTGCAATAGCAAATGGAGAAGTAATCAATATGATACGTGTCCACTGTTTTGAATACATACAAAAACCTACTCTGAATTAGTTTTGTGTCAATTTTTCAGTTGCCGCTTTCAGGAAGCGGACTTTGCTCCAAGCTGTGCCGCCTTGT
The DNA here is from genome assembly GCF_026790065.1 of Bacillus sp. N13C7. Classification (GTDB taxonomy): domain Bacteria; phylum Bacillota; class Bacilli; order Bacillales; family Bacillaceae; genus Bacillus. Next base: position 10,456 of record NZ_JALAMO010000004.1, read on the forward strand.
GCAAGAGGATCCACTGAGTTGACGTACACATGATCTTCTTTGACTGCTTTCAGGCTTTTCCAGATTGGGTTTTTCTCTAAATCTTTTAAGGCATCAGGTTTGTCTGCATTTTCATCATCAGAAAATTGGACGAAGATATGGTCCGGATTCATTTCACTTAGCTTTTCTAACGAAATCAGCTCTTGTGCTTTTGCAGCTTTTACTTCGTCCGGCGCTTTAAGGCCTAAATCACCATAAAGTGTGGAGTTGAAGTACACCTGTTCAGGATAAATGTAAATGTTGCCTTGTCTGATTCTGATGACAAGCGCTTTTGAATCTTTTGCTTTTTCATTGATTTTTGTTTTTGTTTCTTTTAGATCCTGTTCATAGTCTGCAATAATTTTCTTTGCTTTTTTCTCTTTTCCAGTCAGCTGGGCAAGCAGCATCATGTTTTCCTTCCAGTTTGAAGAAATATGAGAAACAGGGATCGTTGTGCCGGCCGTGCTTATTTTTTGCAGTGTTTTTTCTGGGAACTTTGTGGAAGCAAGGATGACGTCTGGCTTCATTTCAAGAATCTTTTCAATGTTTGGCTCCATTTTTTCTCCGGTTGGTTCTGCTTTATCAGTGATGTCTTTGAACATATCAGGGAATTTGCCGGAGAATGAAATCGCGCCTTGGGGATGAACGTCTAGCAATTTCGCGTCTTCCATTGATTCAACGCTTCCCGTAATGGCAATTTTGTCTGTCGGTACAGTTACTTCATATGTTTTATCAAGGTATTCAATTTTCTTCTTCTCAGATGCCGTGCCGCTTGCCTTGCTGGCAGTTGATTCGTTTTTGCTGCCGCAAGCTGCCGCCGTCAGCGCGAGAAGCAAGATTAATAAGGTAAGAGATATCTTTTTCATCTATAGAGCCTCCTGTTCAATTGATAACTATTATCAATTGGAATTATAGAGAATGAACAGGTATAACACCATGGACAAATTCCATATTTATCATGGACTTTCGCCGGATAGTAAAGAAATGGTTTGCTGGACAATCCGTTCGTGCCCGCAAGCCGAGTATTCATTCCACGGGTCAAAGGATAGAAGATATACACGGTTATTCCGCACCGCGCTTAGGTTTTGCCATACTTCCGTCTGCTGCAATTGCTGGTAATAAGCAATGGTTTCAGGCTCTTTAAATAGAAAAAGCATCATGCAGTCAGCTTGGCAATTTGCGATATTTTCTAACGAAATCGCTTGCTCTGAAGGCGTGGCTGCCATTTTTGCCGAGCGAAATCCTAAATCTCCAAAAAAGACTTCGCGGACGCTTCGATTATGTGCCAAATAGAAGTTATGCTTATGCAGCCTTAAAAAGAGAAAACGCAGCCCTTCGGCGCGCTGAAGTGTTTTTTTGGCGGCCGCCGTCTGCTGGTCATAAGCCGCGAGCCACTTTTCTGCTTCGGTCTCTTCCTCTAAGAATGAAGCTGTTTGCATAAAGTGGGTTCTCCAGCTTTTTTCTGAAGGAAGATAAATAACTTCTGCGATGCGATTCAGGTGACTTTGTTCTTCCTGAGAAATCGTATCCATGCTGAAAATGACATCTGGTTCAGCCTGCGATAACGTATTCAGGTTTTCTTCCCATTTTTCATTAAACCGGTATGCGCTGAGCTGGACGGGGATATCTGTCGAATAATGCCGATAGTAGTAAGATGTCCATTTTGGGTGCAGCGCGGCCGCAAACGGTATGTGATGAAGAGGGATAAGGTGGCCCATTGTGCCCTTTCCATATGCGGCAATTTTTTTTCGGCGTTTTTTCATATAGCTTGTAGGTGAACAGCCTGTATGTTTTTTAAAGATTCTGCTGAAATAAAATTCATCTTGATAGCCGGTTTGATGAGCGATTTCTTTTAATTTGCAGTTTGATCTTGCCATGAGCCGCTTTGCTTTGGTAATTCGCGTATTTGTGATAAATTCCGTTACACTCTGACCTGTCCATTTTTTAAAGGTCTCGCTGTAGTGTTTGGCGCTGATCCCTGCCATTTGCGAAAGCTGGGCAAGTGTAATCTTTTTATCGGAATGAGTTTCGATATATTGTTTTGTTTTTTCGATTGCTGAATGTGTATCCGTCTGGTCAGATAAACTGGCAGTGAAGAGGTCATAAATCAGGCTTTGTACTTCGATTACACATTTTAGCTGAGAAAACTGTGACGACTCATTCCATAGGGCCACAAGCTCTTGAAGCCGTGTCGCGAGGTTTTCGATATGTGACACATTCACAAGCTTCAGTTTGGCTAACTCCGTTTCTGTACATGGTGTTAAGACATCTTGTCCGGTTTCCTTGATATAGCTTTGAAGCCTGATGAGACAGGCATCTATATGTCCTTCGGATGAAGACGTAAAGCCGAAGGTCTCGTTCGGCGGACAAACATAAAGTGTCTTTTTTTGCAGAGGGCTGATGGTTGTTCCGATCGAAATATGGCCATTTCCTTTTAAATGAAAGATCAGCACATATGAATCGGTTAATTGCTGTTCTGAGAAGAGATCACTTGTTTTTTTCAGATATTCAATTTGTATGGGATGATAAATCACTGTATTTTGCAAGAGTAGACCACCTTTTCAGAAACATTCAATTGATAATCATTTTCAATAAGATTGTACCAAATAAATGAAGGTTTTCCTATATAAAGAGGGTGGGTTTTTGTCATGAAAAGAACCCTTACTCAGATGTGAAAGTAAGGGTCTTTTGTTCGGTAAGAGTATGTTACACGTGTAACATACGATGCTTACGTCTTAATAGATCAGATATTTTTTTCTAGTTTTGCTGAATTGTTGGAGTGGTTTTTCATAGCTGCCTATGATGTCTTCAATAGAAGCGCCGTTTTCTATTTTTGTCCTGATCCAGCCGTTGCCTGCCAGTTTATCAAATGAACCTGTTGATAGGAACTCAAAATGTTTAGGATAGAGGTCGTGTATTGTTTTAATGAGTGACAGTCCTGTTTTTACCGCTTCAAACTTTTCTCTGTCTGTCACATAGAGCTGCACACCGTGGCAAAGCGTTCCTTGATGTTTAGAAAATGTCGGCGTAAAGGAAGCCGCCCTGAATGTCACGCCCGGCAGTTTAAGGCTGTTTAATGTTTCTTCAAGTTCTGTACTTTTGATAAAGGGAGCCCCAATCAACTCGAATGGTTTTGTCGTTCCTCGTCCTTCGGATATATTCGTTCCTTCAATCAGCCCGGTTGCAGGATAAACAAATGTGCTCTCCACCGTCGGCATGTTCGGTGACGGGAGGACGAAAGGCAGTCTGGTGTCGCCAAAATCCATTTTTCGTTTCCAGTGCTTCATTTTCACCACTGTCAGATCGGCTTTGATGCCAAATTCCTTGTTGAACAGTAAAGCCAATTCGCCTATAGTCATTCCATGCTTTAACGGAATCGGATACAGTCCGACAAATGAGGCGTACTCAGGCTCTAAGACTGGTCCTTCAACATGTGTCCCGCCTTGAGGGTTCGGGCGGTCCAGCACCATAAATGGAATGCCGTTTTCTTTAGCGGCTTCCATTGCATATGCCATTGTATAAATGTATGTGTAGTAACGAGTCCCGACATCCTGAATATCAAATATCAGAACATCGACATTTTTCAGCATCTCCGGAGTCGGTTTCTTTGTTTTTCCGTAGAGGCTGTATACGGGAATCCCGGTTTTTTCATCAATGTAAGAGCCGACTTCGTCTCCCGCCTGAGCGTCGCCGCGAACGCCATGCTCAGGGCCGAATAAAGCTGTCAATTTGATATCAGGGTTCTCGTAAAGAATATCGACACTGCTTTTTAGAGATGCGTTTACTCCGGTTGGATTGGTGATCAATCCGATTCGTTTTCCCTTTAGCTGTTTTTTATAATCCTGTAAAAGCGTGTCTATGCCGGCCTGGACTTTAGGTTTTTTGGCTGTTTTGTTCTTGTCATCGGGTGATGCTGAGGCAGCTGTTATCGTTCCGAATATCATGAGCCCTGTGAGAAAAGCAAATATTGTTTTTCTCATGTGTCCCCTCCTTATTTTAAAGCCGTTTTCCCGTTTTGATATTTAATCCGTAGCCAAATGGATAAAGGATGTCTCCCGGTTTCGTGACTGACGGAATGTCAACTGGAAGTGTGCCTTTAGGTTTTGCCTGGCCGAATATCGCCATAACTCCGGCAGGAATATTGGGTTGAAGATAACGGCCATTCGCGTATCCTTTAAAGCCGTAGACAGCAATGAGTGCCTTCGCTTCTTCAAAATTGGCGGCATCATATGGGTTGCGCAGGCTCATTAAGACAAATGGTTTGTTGTGCTGCTGCGCGGCTTTCATCACAGCTCTCGGAAATACGGTGGCCCATTTGCTTGAATCTAATATGGTGTCGTCGATGACACCGTCGTTGACGACAGGATCGTTTTTCACGACGTAGGAGCCGGTAATGATATAATCAGCCTCTTTTACTTGTCTTTCATGCTCGGCATTAAATACTTGGTTGGCAAAATTCATTTTGCTGAGAGATACGTGTTTGATTTTCTTTCGCTTGATGAGATCGCGAATGGTTTGTTCAATCGAAGCAGTTTGTTCTTCGTAAGGCGCGGCAATTAAGATTCGGCTGCCTTTTTTAGGCTTGAACGGCAGAGTGTGCTGTTCATTTTTTAATACAGTCACTGCTTTTTCAGCTATTTTTTTCTCCGTTTTTAAGTGATGCTTGCTTCCTACGATTTTCTGGGCTTTGGCTATTTTTTCTTTTAAGCTGTCGTCGTTTTGAGCCGGATATATACCGCGTTTTATTTTCAGGGAAATGATTCGTTCAACTGATTTGTTGATTTGATGTTCAGGAATGTCTCCATTTTTCACGGCTTCTTTCAATGCTTGAAGAACACGTGCGAATTTCTGTTCTTCTTTCAATGAAGTAACTGAGGCCGGCATTAATGCAATATCGACGCCGGCTTTTATGGCCATGACCACAGCCTCTTCCTGGCCGAAATGATCAGCGATTGCCTTCATATTGAGAGCATCGGTAACGATGACGCCGTTAAAGCCCATTTCTTGGCGAAGAAGTCCTGTCATCACTTTTTTCGAAAGTGTAGCCGGAACCAGAATGTCCGATCCATCGAGTTTGCTTTTGTATGTGGTATCGTCAAAGGCAGGAAATTGGACGTGTGCTGTCATCACCATATCAGCACCGGCATCGATTGCTCTTTGAAAAGGATAGAGCTCGACCTCACGAAGCCGTTCTTGATTATGGGAGACGAGCGGCAATCCGTAATGGCTGTCAACGTCCGTGTCTCCATGTCCCGGGAAATGTTTGAGAGCAGAGGCAATATCCTGCCGCTGCAATCCCTTCATCGTATATAAACCGAGTCGTGCTGTCAGTTCCCGATTGGAGCTGAAGGAACGCACGCCAATTACTGGATTATCAGGATTATTATTAATGTCCATGACGGGGCTGAAATCTGTATTAATGCCTAAGGCAGAAAGCTCCTTCCCAATGAGGGTGCCGGTCTGATAGGCGTTGATTCTGCTTCTGGCTGCACCCAGCGCCATATTCCCTGGGAAATTAGTGCCCTCCCCTAATCTCGTTACGATGCCGCCTTCCTGGTCAATGCTCAGAATCAACGGAATTTTAGGGCTTGCCTTTTGGTAAGCGTCTGTCAGCTGTACAGTTTGTTTTATTGTTTTTACATTTTCTGCAAAAAGGATGACCCCACCGAATTGATATTTCTTGATGAGGCCGGCGACTTCCTCATTCATTTCTGTAAAGGCTTGCGGAGAGGACTGGCCTTCCTTTTGCCAGTTTCTGAAATCCGGCATCAGCATCTGGCCGAGTTTCTCATCTAACGTCATGCGATTGACAATCTGCTTGGCGTCAGCTGAGCCGCTGGATGAAGCGGCTTTTGTCTGACTGGCGCCGAAAAAACATGAAAGAAAGAGGACGGCTGAAAGGATAAGCGGAAAGACTGGTTTCATGGAAATTCCCTCCTATCGTCGAATCATTCATTCCATCGCTTCATAAATCGCGGTAATGATGCTCCCGTAACTGCCTGTCGGAAATTGATCACCCTCAAACACGTTTGGATTTTCCTCTGGATTAGCAACCGGTGAATGTTTTTTATTTGTTAACAAGGCGATGCCTAAGTTGTATGCTGGATCAATGACGGTAACCGTCCCTGTCCAGCCGGTATGTCCGTAAGCATTTTTACTGGCATAAGGGCCAAACATCCATTCCATGCTTTTACTTCCGTTTCGCCGCCAGCCAAGAGCGAATGTCGGATCTGTTTCTGATGGTGAAGCAAATAAGTCAGCTGTTTTCTGATCAAATAAAGAAACGTTTCGGTAGGATCCTTTGTTTAACATAACCTGCAGCAGAATAGCCATATCATCAGCATTTGAAAACAATCCAGCATGACCAGACACGCCCCCCATTGAGTAAAACGCTTTTTCGTCATGTACTTCTCCTTGCAGTGTGTTGGTTCGGATATTAGGGAAATCAATAACGCCATCCCGGGTATTGCCCATACGTTCAGTAGCTGCGAACTGCTTCGGTTTAAAGCCTTTTTGCAGCGGATTGTACAAGGTATGCTTCAGGCCCAGCGGCTTGTAGAGCTCCTGCTCCGTGTAGACATCAAGCGGTTTGCCGGTGAGATGTTCGACAATACAGCCGAGGAGCATATAGCCGATGTCACTGTATACGTGCTTTGTCCCTGTTTCATAATCGAGCGGAATGTTCGACAAATATTCAATCGTTTTGTCCCGCTCCTGGGAATAGAACTTGCCGGCTTTTTCCGGCGTGTAAAAGTAAAAGCTTGAGGGGAGCCCTGATTGGTGCTGGAGGACATCGATGACACGAATTTTGTCTTTTCCTTTCAAGAGGTCTCCCGGCTGATCCTTGAAATCCGGCAAATAAGCAGAAACCTTTTCATAGACGTTAAGCTTTCCTTGGCTGACTAAGCGCTGCAAGGCAAAATTCGTTGCATACATTTTTGTATTTGAGGCCAAGTCAAACATTGTGCTTGATTTCATTTTTGCCGGACGGCGCAGCAGCTCTGATCCTTCATATTTTTTACTGTAGCCGTATGCTTCTTTTTTGATAATGCGGCCATCCTTCACGACGACAAGAACGGCGCCTGGAAATCCTGCTGCAATATCCCGTTCAATCATCTGATCAACCTTCCTTAGTTTCTTCGACGAGAATTGTGCAGATTCTGCATTTATGGTTTTCAGCTCAACCTGGTTGTCTGCTGTTTGCGCGAAGGTTTCATTTGGCGTCAGTAAAAATAGCGTTAAAATGGCACTGAATAAGGACAGTGTCTTTGTTTTCACACGCTTGCTCCTTTCCGTGGTTCTATCCCGTTACTATCCCTAAAACTGAAACCATTTAATCGAATTGAGAAGCCATTTCATCTTTATATCCGAATGCATAGGTTAATAAAAAGCCGGCTGCGTACGAAATAAAGAGTCCGATGATATATAGAATGATTTGCGAAGGCAGGACGAGGAAGGAAAGCGGCAGCCCTGAGACACCAATCGCAATGGTGGCTACCTGAAAATAAGCTTGAAATGCGCCGCCGATTCCAGCACCTAGGCATGCCGTCAAAAACGGACGGCCAAGTGGGAGCGTGACCCCGAAAATAAGCGGTTCACCAATGCCGAGCAGCCCCGACGGAAGACCTCCTGCGATTGCTTTTCTCAATGTAGTTTTTTTCGTTTTCATAAAGATGGCAAAGGCCGCGCCTACCTGTCCTGCGCCTCCCATAGCCAAAATAGGGAGCAGAGGATCATTGCCGATTGAATTGATCAGTTCCATGTGCACTGGCGTCAAGCCTTGATGCAGTCCAGTCACGACGAGAGGAAGGAAGGTTGCGCCCAGAATAAAGCCTGCAGCGATACCGCCGATGTCCAAGATGGACAGAAGACCGGATGTAATGGCATCAGAAATGAAGCCGCCTAAAGGCATAAATACGACATAAGTGACGATTCCGGTGATTAACAGTGAGACGGTTGGGGTGACAATGATATCGAGTGATTGAGGAATAAAACGGCGGATAAATCGTTCAGTGTAAGCAATGAATATAGCTGCGAATAGAACTCCGATCAGACCTCCCCTGCCCGGAAGAAGCTCTTCTCCGAATAAACTGATCTTTGCAATCTCCGGATTTATAATCAAGATCCCGGCCAGAGCCCCAAGAGCAGGTGTCCCGCCAAATTCTTTCGATGCGTTGATACCGACAAGGATGCCGAGATATGTGAATAACCCTGATCCGATGACTGTCAGGATAACAGCAATTTGTGATTCTGCAGAGAGCCATCCGGCTTGAATAATTGCTTTGGTAATCCCAGTAATTAAACCGGAAGCGACGAGTGCAGGAATAAGAGGGATAAAGATGCTGGCAATTTTACGTAAAAAAAGTTTAAAAGGAGTGGCGTTTTTTCGGTTGATATCGGCCTTCTTTTTAGCGGCTGCTTCTTTAACATTGACACCCTCTTCTGCTGACACGAGCTTTGAGAAAGCGGCTGTGACATGATTGACGACTCCTGTGCCGAGGATAATTTGTAAGGTTTCAGCCTCAACAACCCCTAGTACGCCGTCGAGCTCTCTTAAAGCCTGAACATCTGTTTTACTCCCATCGTAAGGCGTAATACGCAGGCGTGTCATGCAATGCGTATATGAAGAAATATTGGATTTTCCTCCGCATAGCTCAAGGATTTTCTTTGCGAGATGCTGGTAGTTATTTTCTTTGCTCATCAAAACCCCTCCCCTTCAAGATGCCTTATTTTTTCCGCATAGATTGTATGGCTGCTCTTGTTTTATCAATGTAGCCGGTTGTTTCTTCATATTGCTCGGCTGCCATACCTAGAAACAAAACATCAATCATAAAAAGCTGGGCGAGACGGGAGGAAGTGGCTGCACTTCGAAGCAGGGCTTCATTGGAATGTGCTGTGTACAATGGGACATCAGCGAGCGCGGAGACGGATGTTTGACTGAATTGTGTGAGGCTGATCGTTGTGATTCCTTTTTCCTTAGCCATGGCGAGCAGTTCAATAATTTCCTGCGTCTCTCCTGAAAATGAAATGGCGAATACGATGTCTTCCTTATCCGCGTTTGCGATTAAAGATGCCACAAGATGAGTATCTGTGAATGCAGTTGCTGGTTTATGAATACGAAGCCACTTTTGCTGGGCGTCCTTGGCAACAATACCGGAAGCGCCGACACCGATAAAATGCACGGTATGAGCTTTGAGAAGCAGAGAAACCGCTCGTTCAAGCTCTTTGTAGTCCATCAGGTCTGACGTATCCTGAATGGCTTGAATGGCATTTCCGGCCGCTTTTTCAGAAATGGAGGGCAGCGGTTCGTGGGGCGCAATGTCCCGGTAGCCTTGTAAGGAGGGCTTTGCCAGATCCCCTGCTATTCTCATTTTTAGATCTTGAAAGCCTTTTAGCCCAAGTGATTTGCAGAGTCTGATGACGGCAGCGTCACTTGAATTGGCTAAGGCGCTGATTTCACTGACAGTGCTTTCGATTGCTTTGTGGGGCTGGGTTAGGATGTAATCTGCAAGTTTACGCTCAGATGGAGGGAGCTTGTGCTTCATTGATTGGATGATTGCTAATCCGCCTGTTGCCATTCTCGGTCTCTCCTTATCTTAAATGGTAATATTCGATTGCCGTGTCTATAAAACCGTTTGCTTCATCAAGCAATGCCTTAGCCTTTTCCTGATCTGTGCTTGTTTTGAGCATGACGATTGCCGTTTTAACGTGTTGATTGGCTTGTTCTAATGTGTTTCTTGCTGTGTCGTATGAAGCGTTTGTGAGACTTTGGATGATGCTGATGGCGCGTTCTTTTAATTTTTTGTTGCTGACGTTAACGTCTACCATCAAGTTTTCGTAAACCTTGCCGATTTTGACCATGACTGCCGTGGATATCATGTTTAGAATCATTTTATGAGCGGTTGCGGCTTTCATACGTGTTGATCCTGTAATGGCCTCAGGCCCGACGACAACCTCAATGCTGTGATCCGCATCCTTACTGATGGCGGAGTTTTCATTACAGGTAAGGGCGATGGTATGTGCTCCGACTTTGCGGGCGTATGTTAGGGCGCCTGCGGCATAAGGTGTGCGTCCGCTTGCTGCAATGGCAATGACAGTGTCGTTTGGAGTGAGCTGTATGTTTTTTAGATCCTCAGCTCCGGCTTCTTCACTGTCCTCAATCCCCTCTGCTGCCTGCAAAAATGCGTTGGGGCCTCCAGCCATGATACCGATGACCTGATCTGGGTTTACGCTGTAGGTGGGAGGACATTCAACGGCATCCATCACACCGAGTCTGCCGCTAGTGCCGGCGCCTGTATATATGAGCCGGCCTCCATTTTGAAACGAGTCGCAGGCGCAATCTACGGCTATTTTGATATCGGGGAGAACCTGCTGAACGGCGGCTGCGACTTTCATATCTTCGTTGTTGATCATCTTGAGGATGCCGAGCGTGTTTGCTTTGTGGATTTCTGTTGTTTGGCTATTGCGTGATTCCGTTGTAAGACGGTGAAGATGTAATGGTTCTGACATGAGGATGCCCCCTGTTTTAACATAATATATTTCAATATTCAGTATATTCATTTCTGTTATGATATTTCAACTATGTTTTTTCGTTTTTGAAATTTTATTTCATTTGGGCCTATAAGAAATAATGAAGAATCAGCTGTTCTCCGAGAGGCCCGATTCTTCGCCGGCCTTTATCAAGGAACCCGCTTTTCATATAAAGGTGCTTTGCTCGTGAGTTTAGGTGATTGACGGCCAAGATGATTTCATCGCACCATGGAAAATAACCGCTCACAAAAGAGGGAAGCTGAAGCATTGCTTTTTTGGCATAGCCTTTTCCGTGATGCATAGCATTTAATGACAGGGAACTGAGCAGTAAAGCAAATGGGTTGTTAGAATAGGGAACAAGCGTTTCTTTTGAAGTGTGTAAAATAAAAAAACCGACTGGCAGATCGTCTTTTAAGATGACAACCGGATACCGGTCCTGTATGCCAAGGGTCTGAGTCAGCACCTCTTTTGGGAGGGAGGTAAAGCGTTTGTCATCGTTGGTTAGCGTAAATGATTGAAGCTCCTGCAAGTGTTCAGGCCTATAGAAGGATAAAGAAATGTCTTGAGTCATGTTGTGCCCTCCTTACAATATGTCATCTAGCTGGTTTTCTGAAATAACGCGGTAGCCCGCTCGTTTTAACAGTGCGGCGGTCACTCCGCTGCCGGTGATTTTTTGGCCGGAGAATGTGCCGTTATAGATAAACCTGCTTCCGCATGATGGACTGTTTTCTTTTAATATGACGGCAGAGGCATTGATTTCTTTTGCGTAAGCTAATGTTTTCGCGGCGCCTTTTATATATAATTCTGTTACATCCTCTCCTGAAGCTGTCACGATTTTCGCGGTTCCATTGAGAACATCCTCGCCGGTGCCTCCGATGATTTCCGCAGGTTCACGGGGAGTTGAGAAGCCGCCGAGAAGCTCAGGGCAAGCCATGATGGCTTTATTTTCATCGAGAAGTTTTCTGATTTTCTCTGATGCGGCATGAGAGCCGTTGTATCTGCATTCAATGCCGCCAAGGCAAGAGCTGACTAGTATCATCTTGGTTTCTCCTCTCTTGATTCGCTTGTCTCTATCATAAAAGAAATGATAAATGTTGGGGGGCTTTTTCAGTTAAAAAAGGAGTTAAAAAGTTTGAAAATAAAAAATTTAATTTTTCTCTTTACAAAGGGGTGGTAACCTGTATATAATAACTTTTGTCAGCTCGACGAGAACACAAACGGCCCGTTGGTCAAGCGGTTAAGACACCGCCCTTTCACGGCGGTAACACGGGTTCGAATCCCGTACGGGTCACCATTTGGAGGATTAGCTCAGCTGGGAGAGCATCTGCCTTACAAGCAGAGGGTCGGCGGTTCGAGCCCGTCATCCTCCACCATCTTGCCGGTGTAGCTCAATTGGTAGAGCAACTGACTTGTAATCAGTAGGTTGGGGGTTCAAGTCCTCTTGCCGGCACTCTTTTCTTACATGAATATGGAGGGGTAGCGAAGTGGCTAAACGCGGCGGACTGTAAATCCGCTCCCTCAGGGTTCGGCAGTTCGAATCTGCCCCCCTCCACCATTATTGGGCTATAGCCAAGCGGTAAGGCAACGGACTTTGACTCCGTCATGCGTTGGTTCGAATCCAGCTAGCCCAGTCACAGACACCTTTGATCAAAAGGTGTCTTTTTTTCTTTTTAAAATTATTCCAACTTCTAACTGTTCAGTCTGTATAGTAATTTTAAAAATATGTTAAGGTAGTTTATTCACGAATTACCATCTACACCCTGCCAAAAATTTGATAAACTTATTTTATAAAAAAGTTGAAACCTTTTGAAACGAAGCTCGTATACATACAGACCGGTGAAGGCAGAGGTTAGATAAATATGGAAATGATGATTAAAAAGAGAATTAAGCAAGTCAAAAAAGGCGACCAAAATGCATTTGCGGACATCGTAGATATTTACAAGGATAAAATTTATCAGCTTTGCTACCGTATGCTTGGCAATGTGCATGAGGCGGAGGATATTGCACAGGAGGCTTTCATCAGAGCGTACGTTAATATCGACAGTTTTGATATTAACCGGAAATTTTCAACTTGGCTTTATCGAATCGCAACCAATTTGACCATTGATCGCATTCGCAAAAAGAAGCCTGATTATTACCTCGATGCAGAGGTGGCTGGTACGGAAGGCTTGACGATGTATTCACAAATCGCCGCAGATGGGGTTTTGCCTGAAGATGCTGTTGTATCGCTGGAGCTCTCTAACACGATACAGCAGAAAATTTTAAAGCTTCCTGACAAATACAGAACAGTCATCGTATTAAAGTATATTGACGAACTCTCACTAGTTGAAATTGGCGAGATTCTGAACATCCCTGTGGGAACTGTAAAAACGCGGATTCACAGAGGCAGAGAGGCTCTTAGAAAACAATTAAGGGATCTTTAAGTGGGGTGATGAAATGGGCTGTCCAGAACAAATTGTGCAGCTTATGCATATGCATCTTGATGGAGATATCCCTCCAAAAGATGAACAGGTATTAAAGGAACATCTTGAGACATGCGAGAAATGCAAAAAGCATTTTTATGAGATGGAAAAATCCATAGCGCTCGTCCGGAGCACATCGCATGTTGAAGCCCCCGCGAATTTTACCGCTAACGTCATGGCGAAATTGCCTAAGGAGAAGAAAAGAGCTTCTGTGAAAAGATGGTTCAGATCCCATCCCGTTATCGCAGCTGCTGCGGTATTCATCATTTTGATGGGCGGAGGTTTTTTAAACAGCTGGCATAATGACCACAATTTCAGCGTGTCCAAGCAGCCGAATCTTGTGGTGCATAACAATACTGTGATCGTGCCTGAAGGTGAGACGGTCAAAGGTGATGTCACTGTCAAAAACGGCAAGCTGATTATTAAAGGAAAAATAGACGGGGATGTAACCGTCGTAAACGGCGAAAAGTATATGGCCTCTGCTGGACAAGTCACCGGTCAGATTGAAGAAATCAATGAGTTATTCGACTGGACATGGTACAAAATGAAGTCTGCGGGGAAAAGTGTACTTAGTGCATTAGATCCGAACGGAAAAGAGTAAAGCGTATCAGCGCTTTGCTCTTTTTTTTGCGTGCTGAAAGGGCTGGCACATTTCACTTGCTAAATTGAAATGTGGTATAATGGGCTCGCTATGTAAAGTACATATGCGTAACACGTAAAACAAACATTACGAAATGACTGAATTCTTGGAGGACGAGGAAATGGCTTTTGAGGATATCCCTTTTTTGCAGTACCTCGGCAATGCCGTTGATATTCTCCTTGTTTGGTATGTGATATATAAACTGATTATGGTGATACGCGGCACGAAAGCGGTTCAGCTGTTAAAAGGAATTGTCGTGATCGTGCTTGTCCGTATGGCCAGCCAATATTTGGGCCTCAGCACACTTCAATGGCTGATGGACCAAGCGATAACATGGGGATTTTTAGCAATTATTATTATCTTTCAGCCTGAGCTGAGAAGAGCGCTTGAACAGCTTGGCCGCGGCCGCTTTTTTTCAAGGAGCGGCACGCCTGTAGAGGAAGCGCAGCAGAAAACGATTGAGGCCATTGCAAAAGCGATTAATTATATGGCAAAACGCCGTATAGGCGCCCTGCTGACCATTGAGCGGGATACCGGAATGGGAGATTATATTGAGACCGGCATCCCATTGAATGCCAAAGTCAGCTCTGAGCTGCTGATCAATATTTTTATTCCGAACACCCCGCTTCATGACGGTGCGGTGATTATGAAGAATAATGAAATTGCCGCTGCAGCCTGTTATCTGCCGCTTTCGGAGAGCCCGTTTATTTCAAAAGAACTGGGTACACGGCACAGAGCGGCTGTCGGCATCAGTGAAGTAACGGACAGTTTGACGATTATTGTGTCTGAAGAGACCGGCGGCGTCAGTGTGGCGAAGAACGGCGACCTTCACAGAGAGCTGACGGAAGAAGCACTGAAAGAAATGCTTGAAGCCGAGTTTAAGAAAAACACCAGAGACACTTCTTCTAATCGCTGGTATTGGAGGGGCAAGAAAAATGGATAAATTCTTAAACAACCGCTGGGCTGTGAAAATCATTGCGCTGCTTTTCGCGCTCTTGCTTTATGTGGCGGTTAACAGCAATCAAGCACCGACTCCGAAAAAACCGGGTGAATCTTTCTTTCCGACATCAACAACTGATGAAGCAACACTGACCGATATTCCGGTCAAAGCGTATTATGATGACGAAAATTACGTCGTGACAGGTGTACCGCAAACGGTAAATGTCACGATAAAAGGTTCGACAAGCGCCGTGAAAAAGGCTAGGCAGACCAAGAACTTCGAAATATATGCCGATATGGAACATTTGAAAACCGGCACACATAAGGTCGAGCTTAAGGCCAAAAATGTGTCGGATGGGCTGACAATCTCAATCAACCCGTCTGTTACGACAGTAACCATTCAAGAACGGACGACCAAAAGCTTTCCCGTAGAGGTGGAATACTACAATAAAAGCAAAATGAAAAAAGGCTATTCTCCGGAGCAGCCGATTGTCAGTCCGAAAAATGTGCAGATTACAGGATCTAAAAATGTGATCGATAATATTTCACTTGTCAAAGCTTCAGTGAACCTGGAAAACGCAGATGAAACGATTGAAAAGGAAGCGAAAGTGACTGTCTATGATAAAGATGGAAACGCGCTTCCTGTCGATGTGGAGCCCTCGGTCATCAAGATTACCGTCCCGGTGACAAGCCCGAGTAAAAAAGTGCCCTTTAAAATTGAACGGACAGGAAGCCTTCCTGACGGTGTCAGCATAGCAAATATAGAATCCAGCCCCAGCGAGGTAACAGTTTACGGCTCGCAGGATGTGTTGGATTCTCTTGAATTTATTGACGGCGTCAGCTTAGATTTAAGCAAGATCACCAAGGATTCCGATATCGAGGCAGATATCCCGCTTCCTGACGGCGTCAAAAAGATCTCTCCGTCAAAAGTGACTTTGCATATTGAAGTGGATAGTGAAGCGGATCAGAAGTTTGA
Source organism: Bacillus sp. N13C7 (assembly GCF_026790065.1). Classification (GTDB taxonomy): domain Bacteria; phylum Bacillota; class Bacilli; order Bacillales; family Bacillaceae; genus Bacillus. Next base: position 26,021 of record NZ_JALAMO010000004.1, read on the forward strand.
GAATGTCCCTATTAAGACTGTAGGGCTGGGCAGCTCGCAAAACATTGATTTTCTTGATCCGGAAACACAAGCGATAGACGTGACAGCTAAAGGCTCTCCCGCCAACATAAAAAAACTGAAAAAATCAGATATTGAATTGTATGTGAATGTTTCAGATTTAGATGACGGTGAGCATAGCGTGAAGCTTGAAGTAAACGGACCACAGAATGTAACCTGGTCTTTGGGGCAGAAAAACGCCAAAATTAAGCTGACGTCCAAAAAAAGCAATACATCGACTAATGATAACAGCAGCAATACATCTGGAAACCAGGATGACACAGATAAGCAGCAAACAAATGATCAAGATAACAAGCAGCAAGAAGATACAACGAACACTGATAAAGACAGCAATGATCAAAAACAAGACGAAAATAAAGATCAAAACCAAGATCAGGATGAGGACGAATCCACTGCGGATTCACAATCTTCATCGGAATAAAAAGGAGCGATTATAATATGGGCAAGTATTTTGGAACAGACGGTGTAAGAGGTGTCGCCAATAGTGAGCTTACACCTGAGCTGGCCTTTAAAGTCGGACGTTTCGGCGGTTATGTGCTCACAAAAGACAAACAACGTCCAAAAGTGCTGATAGGCCGCGATACACGGATCTCCGGCCATATGCTGGAGGGAGCCCTTGTCGCCGGACTTTTATCCATTGGCGCTGAAGTCATGCGTCTGGGTGTCATTTCAACACCTGGTGTCTCCTATTTAACAAAAGCGATGGATGCAGAGGCAGGCGTCATGATTTCTGCTTCTCATAACCCAGTGCAGGATAACGGAATCAAGTTCTTCGGCGGAGACGGATTTAAGCTTTCTGATGAACAGGAGGCTGAAATTGAGCGCCTGATGGATGAACCGGAGGATAAGCTGCCAAGACCGGTCGGAGCCGATCTAGGGCTTGTAAACGACTATTTTGAAGGCGGCCAAAAATACCTGCAATTCTTAAAACAGACAGCTGATGAAGATTTCACAGGCATTCATGTGGCGCTTGACTGCGCTCATGGCGCAACTTCGTCCTTGGCAACACACCTGTTTGCTGATTTAGATGCAGATGTTTCAACAATGGGAACTTCTCCGAACGGATTAAACATTAATGACGGCGTTGGATCAACTCATCCGGAAGCGCTCAGCGCGTTTGTCAAAGAGAAAAACGCTGATCTCGGCCTTGCGTTCGACGGTGACGGCGACCGCCTGATTGCGGTCGATGAAAAAGGAAATATTGTTGACGGCGACCAAATCATGTACATATGCTCAAAACACCTAAAATCGGAGGGCCGATTAAAGGATGATACAGTGGTTTCAACCGTGATGAGCAACCTTGGCTTCTATAAGGCACTCGAAAAAGAAGGCATCAAAAGCGTACAGACAGCTGTCGGCGACCGCTACGTAGTAGAAGCGATGAAAAAAGACGGCTACAATGTCGGCGGAGAGCAGTCAGGGCATCTAATATTCCTTGATTACAACACGACAGGGGACGGGTTATTGTCTGCAATTATGCTGATGAACACATTGAAAGCGACAGGCAAGCCACTGTCAGAGCTTGCAGCAGAAATGCAGAAGTTCCCGCAGCTGTTAGTGAATGTAAGAGTAACTGATAAATATAAAGTTGAAGAAAACGAAAAAGTAAAAGCTGTTATTTCTGAAGTTGAAAAAGAAATGAACGGCGACGGCCGGATTTTGGTTCGCCCTTCAGGCACTGAACCGCTTGTCCGTGTCATGGCTGAAGCGAAGACGAAAGAGCTGTGCGATGAATATGTCAATCGCATTGCTGAAGTCGTCCGGTCAGAAATGGGATTGGAATAACGAAGTCTATTAACAGAGAGCGAACAAGACAAGCGAGGCTTACATATGATAATTGTGAAACATGCGGCAAAGTTGTTTAAAAAACAATTGACCGTTCATGGAACATGCTGTAAAATCAAGCTTGTCTTGTTCTTATTTTCTCTGAGGAAGAAAAGACGGGATTATTGTTTCATCTATAATTATAGCGCCCGAACTAAGCGCCCGGAAAAAGGCTTAGTTGACGAGGATGGAGGTTATCGAATTTTCGGCGGATGCCTCCCGGCTGAGTATACAGATCACAGCCGTAAGGATTTCTTCAAACCAAGGGGGTGACTCCTTGAACAAAGAGAAATCGCATGATCTTCCAAAAAACATGTAGGAGGGGACGATTGAAAGTCCCCTTGAAATTTGACTTTCTTCGTCTCCTTTTACAATCTTAGGAGGAAGAAAAATATGTGTGGAATCGTAGGTTATATCGGTCAGCTTGATGCGAAGGAAATTTTACTGAAAGGGTTAGAAAAGCTTGAGTACCGCGGATATGACTCTGCTGGTATTGCTGTTGCCAACGAACAGGGAATCCATGTGTTCAAAGAAAAAGGACGCATCGCGGATCTTCGTGAAGTTGTGGACGCCAATGTAGAAGCGAAAGCTGGAATTGGCCATACTCGCTGGGCAACACACGGCGAACCAAGCTATCTGAACGCTCACCCGCATCAAAGTGCACTGGGCCGCTTTACACTTGTTCATAACGGCGTGATCGAGAACTATGTTCAGCTGAAGCAAGAGTATTTGCAAGATGTAGAGCTCAAAAGTGACACCGATACAGAAGTAGTCGTTCAAGTAATCGAGCAATTCGTCAATGGAGGACTTGAGACAGAAGAAGCGTTCCGCAAAACACTTACACTGTTAAAAGGCTCTTATGCAATTGCTTTATTCGACAACGAAAACAGAGAAACGATTTTTGTAGCGAAAAACAAAAGCCCTCTATTAGTCGGTCTTGGAGATACATTCAACGTCGTAGCATCTGATGCGATGGCGATGCTTCAAGTAACCAACGAATACGTAGAGCTGATGGATAAAGAAATGGTCATCGTCACTGATGATCAAGTCGTCATCAAAAACCTTGATGGTGACGTGATTACACGTGCGTCTTATATTGCTGAGCTGGATGCCAGTGATATCGAAAAAGGCACGTACCCTCACTACATGTTGAAAGAAACGGATGAGCAGCCTGTTGTCATGCGCAAAATCATCCAAACGTATCAAGATGAAAACGGCAAACTGTCTGTGCCTGGCGATATCGCTGCCGCTGTAGCGGAGGCGGACCGCATCTATATCATTGGCTGCGGAACAAGCTACCACGCAGGACTTGTCGGTAAACAATATATTGAAATGTGGGCAAACGTGCCGGTTGAAGTGCATGTAGCGAGTGAATTCTCCTACAACATGCCGCTTCTGTCTAAGAAACCGCTCTTCATTTTCCTTTCTCAAAGCGGAGAAACAGCAGACAGCCGCGCGGTTCTTGTTCAAGTCAAAGCGCTCGGACATAAAGCACTCACAATCACAAACGTGCCGGGATCAACGCTTTCCCGTGAAGCTGACTACACATTGCTGCTTCATGCAGGTCCTGAAATTGCTGTTGCGTCAACAAAAGCATACACTGCACAAATCGCAGTTCTGGCGGTTCTTGCATCTGTAGCTGCTGACAAAAACGGCATTGATATCGGATTTGACCTTGTCAAAGAACTCGGTATCGCTGCGAACGCCATGGAAGCCCTTTGCGACCAGAAAGACGAATTGGAAATGATTGCCCGTGAATACCTGACTGTAGCCAGAAACGCTTTCTTCATCGGACGCGGCCTTGACTACTTCGTATGTGTCGAAGGCGCACTGAAGCTGAAAGAGATTTCTTACATCCAGGCAGAAGGCTTTGCCGGCGGAGAGCTGAAGCACGGTACGATTGCTTTGATCGAACAAGGAACACCAGTATTCGCACTGGCAACACAAGAGCACGTAAACCTAAGCATCCGCGGAAACGTCAAAGAAGTTGCCGCTCGCGGAGCAAACACATGCATTATCTCACTGAAAGGCCTAGACGATGCGGATGACAGATTCGTACTGCCGGAAGTAAACCCAGCGCTTGCTCCGTTGGTATCTGTTGTTCCACTGCAGCTGATCGCATACTATGCTGCGCTGCATCGCGGTTGTGATGTTGATAAACCGCGTAACCTTGCGAAGAGTGTTACTGTGGAGTAAAAATGTTAACCCCTTTGGTTATTTAGCCAAAGGGGTTTTTATGATTTTGTATGAAAGAAATCCAAGAGAAATTTTATAATTAAAGTGTGTAAAAATTTAAATTGCCAACTATAAGTAAATACTGGTTCAAAGAAATTAGAATGATAGATTTCACCTGCCTTAGTAAAGATTATATCTTCAAAGGGAAAAAGGATTGATACTTCATTCTTCGTTTTCCAACATGTAGGTTTGAATTCACTGTATAAAATATGATGTTTTTATTGACAACATTTAAAATTTAGCTTATCTTATTACATAACTCCATAATCGGTGTTACTGTTATTTTTCCTTTTAAAAGAAATAGGCCTTTAGCATTCTTTTAATATTTAATTATAAATCTTGACTGAATGAAAAAGTACCCTAATTTAAAAAGGAAGAGTAACATAAATCCTTTTATTTCATAGTTTTAAACGATGATTCCCTTAGGGAAGTTAAAACATAGCATAAAGCCCAATAATAAGGCAGCACTTCAAAAAACTTCGCAGGGAGTTAGTTGAAATGAAGCCGACAATTTTCAAGATTCAATGATCTACCATAATCATTGAAATTTTGAGGTTGTCGGCTTTTTTGTTGGAAAAAAATAGAGATAAATAAAAATTGAAATAAATCATAGAAAATATGATCTGATTGAAAGGTCTTTTGAGCAATAACGAGATTTAAAAAAGGAGAAGTTAGAATGTTAGTTTCGCTGAGTTTGTCATCATTATTAACATTATTTTTTATGACGCTTATTGCTTCTGGGATAAGCGGACTATTGTTTTTACATCCACGCGTACCCTTGAGTTATGTCCGCATTCATATTGGTATCTTGGCTTTACCGCCTTTGGTTTCCTTAGTGAATCTTGCCAATAGGGGTGTGGAAGGAAATGTTGGCCCTTGGTACTTCGATTCCTTAGCTTGGTTAATGACTTTCTTTGTCCTTGCAATTGGTTTCATCATTCAGCGTTTTTCTGTACGTTACTTAATGGGAGACAAGTCTTATCGAAAATATTTTACGCTTTTTACTTTTACTACAGGCGCTGCTTCAATTGCATGGTTAAGCGGTGATCTCCGCTTGATGGTTATTTCTTGGGGGGCAACTCTTGTCGGCTTAATTTTACTAATAAGGTTAAACAGTGCTTGGCAGGTAGCCAGTGAGGCAGCCAAGGTTTCTGGTCGATTATTTTTGTTAAGTTGGATTTCTTTGTTTTTCGCGATGATATGGCTTTTTCAAGCTACAGGCCAATGGCAGTTATCATTGGTTTTAACAAATGAAAGCTTAGCCCAACTGGAGGTATGGGAGAAAACTGGGATTGGTTTATTGATTGTATTAGCAGTGATCATTCCTGCGGCTCAATGGCCATTCCATAGATGGTTGATTGAGTCTATTGTTGCTCCAACTCCTGTTTCTGCGGTTATGCACGCAGGTTTAGTCAATGCCGGCGGAATTATACTAACTCGGTTTTCACCACTATTTAATGGCGGCATCGCTTCGATTATCTTACTTCTGCTTGCCAGCATTTCTGTATTGATTGGAACCGGCATTAGTTTAGTCCAGGTTGATTATAAACGCCAGTTAGTAGGCTCCACGATTGGACAAATGGGGTTCATGCTCATTCAGTGCGCATTAGGAGCCTATATCGCAGCCATTATTCATCTTATTTTACATGGGTTATTCAAAGCTACGTTGTTTTTACAGGCTGGTTCAGCCGTACGGCGTCATGAAGGATCGGCTCGGGCTAATGAAGGAACATCCTATTTGTGGATCATGGCTGGCCGGATTTTATCCTTAGTTATAGGCGTTGCTTTTTGGCTCGCTGCACCTGGAGAGGGGTATCAATTAATCAGTGCGCTGATCTTAGGGTGGTCATTGTCCGTTTCTTGGACTCAGCTTGTTGCTTTTGGAGAGGGAAGAATTGGCCGAATTGTCGGCTTCATCTTTTTAGGAGGGGCAGCCCTCGTCTATTTTATGATTCATAACCTCTTCTATGAGTGGCTGCATACAACCGTTTTTCAAAGTGTTCAACCGCCAATGGCGGCTGTCATCATTGTTGGATGTCTCTTGCTATTTGGCAGTGCTTTAGGTACATGGGTTGCTCGTCATCGTTCTTCAGTTCTCTCCACGGTAATCTATCTTTGGTTAATTCGATTAGGTGAAGCAAAACCAAAGTCAGTAGAGAGTCACCCAGACTACCTTAAACAATATATTTCATAAGGAGCTAATCTGAGATGGGCATTACATCCGTATTAACAAAAGAAAATGCAAAAAAAATAGATACAGATATTGATGTTCAAGAAAGAGATCTTACCGATTTAATCACATCTGCCAGCAGAGTGATTGCGCCACTTTGGCCTATTTCTACATTTGCTGCGCGTAATCCGTGGATGGGACTTGAAAACCAGCCTTTTGATCAGGTTGCTAGTTGGTTGAAACATACTCGTGATGTTGATATATACCCAAGTGCGTCTATGATCCGTTCAGCAAAGAATAAAGGCGAGATTGATGAAGACTTTGTGGAAATGGGGCTGCAGCGTTGGCTTGATTCACATTCCTTTCATATCCCGCGGGACGTGGCAGAGCGATTTTGCCATGCTGCATTAAAGTTAGATCCCCTGCCTTCCGACCTTTTATCATCACATGAGCTGGAGAAATTAGTAAGTGAATGCAGTGGATTGGATCATATCAAGAATGTTTTTATGCAGCCACTAAGTTCGTATATAGAGAATCAAAATGGTGAACGGCTAGTCAATATACTTGATCATCATGTCATTAAGTGGAGCAAATTATATCTTGATGACTCTCAAGCAGGCTGGACAATGCCCAATCGTGAGGAAGGTTTTTATCGTGCCTGGCAGCATCTCATTCAATATGATCCTGCACTTAGTAAAAAGCAGCGTGAAAGGTTAAAAGGTTGGCCGCAAGAGGCACATTTGGCTTTACAAGAAGCGTTATTCGCACTAGGAATCCCAGAATCAGAATTCCAGACTTATCTTGAAGGTCATTTACTTTCCTTACCTGGATGGGCAGGGATGATGCTTTGGCGCTCCCAACAATCGAGCCATGAACATTCACTCCTGACAGATTATTTAGCGGTCCGAATATCCATGGAGTGGGCTCTTATAAAGCCATATTTACCTATTAATAATGAACGATTTGAGAATAAAATTTCAATTGCTCCCCTTATTACAGCTTGGATTCATTGGGGTGGGCTGACACTAGAGGAATGGACTCAGATGCCGGCCAGTGAACAAAACGAATATTTATCATTTGCCTACAGCTTTGATGAGAAACTTTGCAGGAAACTTTGGTTAGAAGCTTGGGAACAAACATACACTGATCGATTAAGCCAGAAGATCATCTCGAAACAACGTGAAACCGGTAAAAAATCCGCATTAGCTCAATTGGCATTCTGCATCGATGTACGATCAGAGCCTTTTCGTCGTCATCTAGAAAAAGAAGGTCCGTTTGAAACGATTGGCATCGCTGGTTTCTTCGGGGTGCCGATTGCAACTTGTGAACTTGGCAGTAAACACAGTCATGCCTCCTTGCCAATCATACAAAAACCGCAAAACAAAATAAAAGAGCTCGCAGATGAGGATGCATTCAAACAATACAATCAACGGAAGCATGCAGTTCAGTCGTTAAGCTATACATTTAAAACGATGAAACAGAATGTGCTTTCAAGCTTACTTCTGCCTGAGCTAAGCGGGCCTTGGCTTACTCTGCAAATGGCAGCACGCAGCTTTGTGCCAAGAAAAGCGGGCCGTTTCATCCGTAATCTCCGTGAGGCTTGGTTGCGCAAACCTGATACAAAACTCTCGCTTCATCATGATGATACAGATGCGGAAATACCTGTGGGTTTTACTGAAGAAGAAAAAGTGAACTATGCTCGCCAAGCTTTAAAAATGATGGGGTTAACTGAGAATTTCGCACCATTGGTCGTGATATGCGGGCATGGCAGTCAAAGTACCAATAATCCTTATACGGCAGCCCTTGATTGTGGCGCCTGCGGTGGGGCAGCCGGTGGATTCAATGCAAGAGTTTTAGCTGCTTTATGTAACCTTTCAGAGGTAAGAGAAGCTCTGTTGACTGAAGGAATTAAAATCCCTAAGGATACGGTGTTCGCTGCCGCTGAACATAATACAACGGTGGATGAATTACATTGGATTTATGTTCCAGAGCTTTCTGAAGCTGCACAAGAAGCATTTGATCGCATTGAAGCTGTTATGCCGAAAGTGAAACATCATGCAAATGCAGAACGTCTAGCCCAATTACCGAATGTCCAGTCTAAACTTAAAAATCCGAAGGCAGAGGCACACCGATTTGCGGAGGATTGGAGTGAGATACGTCCGGAATGGGGACTGGCCCGTAATGCCGCTTTTATTATCGGCCAACGTGAACTAACGGAGGATTGTGATTTGGAGGGAAGAGCCTTCCTTCATAATTATGATTGGAAGCAGGACGAAAGCGGCGAACTCCTAGCAAATATTATTGCAGGACCTGGAACTGTGGCCCAATGGATTAATTTACAATATTACGCATCAACGGTAGCACCTCATTATTATGGCAGCGGAAATAAAGCCACTCAAACTGTTACAGCAGGTCTTGGCGTTATGCAGGGGAATGCAAGTGACTTGTTAGCCGGACTGCCGTGGCAATCCGTCATGAAATCAGATCAAGAGGTTTATCATTCTCCTCTTCGTTTGTTAATTGTCATCCAAGCACCTAGAGAATATGTCGAACGGTTATTAAATCATGACTCAGTATTTCTCCAAAAAGTTCAAAATGGATGGGTCCGACTGGCTAGTATTGATCCAGAAGGATGTTGGGAAAGATGGTAATGATGAAACTAAACAATTATCAAATGGATTTGTTACTCAATATAAAAATGAAAAACATAAAGAAGAGGTGGGCTATATGAATGGAAATCAAAATAAAAAAGTATTATTTTTGACGGACATTGAAAACGGCTTGGAGCCTATTTTACAAGAAGTGACGAACACTCCAGCAGAACATATGTTGACTATACAAAGCTATGGTGCCGGTATCTCACACCCTTATGGAGAAATCATGAGGTCTGTTATTTTTGCGATTTACCAGGAAGATGTTGAGGAGATTTTTGTAGTAGGAACAAAAGATAAGAGGACCTCTACAGGTAATGGACTAACTCAACTGGAAACAATGAAAGATAAAATACAAACATTGGATTATCTATTTCAAAACTGCAGGCCTGAATTTTTAGGTGGTACGGTTGATGAATGGCTAAATGAAAATAATACTAGTATTGAAAAAAGTGTTGATATCATTCGTCAGCATCCACTAGTGCCGTCATATGTGAAAGTCAGAGGTTTACTCGTTCATCATAAGGATGGAAAAGCCTCAATTGTGGAGATTCCTGATGTTAAAACAGGTCAAGCCCTACCAGATCATTGCTTGTCATGATGTAATAAAGATTCAGCTTCTAAATGCGCCCATTTATGGAGATAGAAGCAGTTCTAAGGAGATTGTATGAACGCTAATTTAACTGATTTTGTAACGAAAACAATAGAGGAAATGAGCTCGTTTGATCGTGACAACATGGAATGTATAAAAAAAGTAATTAGAAAAGCAATCGATAGTTATCATTTAAAATCCTATGAAGAGGTTGAGGAAACCCACTTAGGAAGCGTTCGATTTTTGCATATCCACTCTATGATGGAAGAAAATATGTTATCCAAAATGATAGTGGTCTCAAGAAACGGTAATACTGATTTGGATATCGAAGGTGTATATGCAGGACATGTTGTAAGAGAATATTAATGAGACAAAATATCTAATAGAATATGCCAATTTTTTTGCCAGGAGATGTGTTATATATGAAAAAAACGAAGGGTTCTATTGAATCAGAGATCAGTAAGTCCATTACTCAATGGGAGAAGGATTATCTCGGGCGCGGGTCTGTCTCTGTTAAAACTGATATACTCCGGGATATGATCATCGTTAATTTAAAAGGAATTTTAACACCAGCTGAATACGCAGTTTGTGGATCAAAAGAGGGGATGTTATCTATCAAACAAACTCGTTCGGAGCTAGTTGAATCAGGAATCGAAGGTCTTAAGGATATTATCCTGACAATAACCGGAGAAGAAGTCAAAAGTTTTCATACTGATTTAAGCTCCCGGACAGGTGAAAGAGTGATGGTATTTAAATTAAATAATGATCTTGAGAAAAATCTAGAAAAGCTCTTATAATGTAAACAATGTGGTATTTATTGTGAATGAAAAAATACTGCCGCTTCTTGTGTTTTACGATTATGGCATCATTGATGATATTTTTATGCACAAACTAAGCAGACGTAAAGCGATATCTATTAATAACATACTGACTTGTTTTTCCTGAAGATTCAAGGTTTCAATTCGAAAGATAAAACATCCGCTTTTGTGTCGAGCGGATGTTTTTTTAAAATGGTTGCTGATCGATGGATCATATGAACAATTTCACATTCATTTTTACTGTAAGTCATGGAAAACATACCCGAATAGAGGGGGTTTGGGTTAAAGATTATTGAGGATATATGCCGGCTGTTTGTCATTTCGTATGAGCTGGAGACAAATGAGAGTGGCACAGGGTTCTCGTTTTCAAAAGGATGATCCCGCTGAAGTTTTTCTTTCTCCCCTAAAATATATATAATAGGAAGAAAGAAATGAGGTGATCAGCATATGTTTAAAAAAATCATCAAAACGATCAAGTACCTCTCAAGCAGCTCTAGTGACCGATATCGCAGACACCGGCATTACAGCAGCAGCCGGCGCAGACATTATCGCAGCTACAGCAGCAGCTCAGGCAAAAGAAGACACTACGATCGTTATGGCGGCAGTCATCGTTACAAACGCCGGAGCTACAGCAGCAGTTAATCCAAAAAAGTTCTTGTTCCGCTTTTGGGACAAGGGTTTTTTTATGTGACCGATTGAATGGCCCGGTTTAGATCCTCGCGAATAGAAGCGGTGTGCTGATACTCTTCATCAATGCCCAATAATTTTTTCAGCAGCAAGGTTACTTCTTTAGTCAGCGTTAATTCCTCCAGCCAGGTGCCGTTTTTCTTCTTTTTTCCTTTATATTGAGAGTACAGCAGGAATAACAGCGTTTCTCCGAGATCGAAGAAGTCATCCTGTTTTCTCACCTTTACTTCCTCTGTTTCTTCAGGAGTCAATTGTTTGGCAAGGCCGAAATCGATGAGGCAGAGCCTGCCGTCATTAATCATAATATTAGGTGTTCTGATGTCGCTGTGAAATATCAGGCGATCATGCAGGTATTCTACAATATCAAGAAGCTGTGAAATCAGCTGTAACGCCATAACCTCTGTAAATGGCTGTTTTTGAAAAAATAATAATTCCTCTATATTTTCTCCATCAAAGAACTGCATGACATAATAAGCCTGTCCGTCTATGATGAAATCATCCTTGAAGGCTGGGATTTGCGGGTGGTCAATGCTTTTGAGCAGTTTCATTTCCTGCTGGAACCGGACTCTTTCTTTTTCCTTTTTGGCTTTTGTGGGCCGCAGCTGTTTTAAGACATAAGGTGTCTGAGTATGGATATCGGTGCACAAATAAACCAAGCCATAGCCGCCCATGCCGAGGCATTCTTTAATTTTGTATTGATGATTTAGGATAACGCCGTCCTTTAGAGGGCGGTCAAAAAGTAGCTTTTTTAGCCGTTTTAATGCCATGTCTGCACTTCCCTTGGTTGTACTGATTATAGTTTATCAAAACAATTGCATTCTGGGCTAAAAATAAAAAAGAGCCGGATAACCGGCTCGGTATAAGTTAAAACTGCTTTGTGACATCGTATTCATAATCTATTTTAGCTTTTACATTACTCATCGTCGATCCAGCAGTCGCTAATGTATTATATTTAAAACTCCATACCTTTGCCACACTGAGTTGATCTGACAAAGAGATGTCATAAGACCCTGACGTTGAGCTGTTTACAAGCGCACGGCGCCATTCGTTGTTTTCGCTCGTCATGATCAGATGGCGTGTATTTCCCTGGCTTGGTGTTTGAGTGGCGGTTGTTTGTACTCTGGTTACAATGGCATCGTGCGGTATTCCGGATTGATTTGTTAAATCAGCCTTGATCACGCTGGAGTCAGAGCCTGAGGGACTAAGGCTTGTGTTTCCTTTATTTTCAGCAACGCCGCTGAATTGAAATGTTCCGCTGCCTGATTTGATTCGATCTTCAATTGAAAGAGTGAAATACATGTTCCCGGTATAGGAGCCGCGTGACACTTTCACATAGAAGGTATCCGTCGTGTTTTGGGCGTCAGCATTTGCATATATAAAAGAAGAAAACGTGTTAGGGTTGATGACTTCTGTACCTTGAGAAACAGGTGCTCTGTTCTTATTGTAAATTTCAATTTTCATCCCTGTGTATGCGCTCTGATATGTACTTCTCACGTATACTTTTTCTCCCTTATAAGCTGCAAAAGTGAAATAGGCTTCATCTTGTCCGGCTTCCAGTATCGTTGTATCGATATTCTTATATTTCCAATATCCGATCGGTGCTGCGGTATCAAAAGAATTGTTTCCTGTAATAGCTGTGACTCCGGCAGCTGATGCCGAATGCGTAAAGGCGAATAAGACAGACAGCATCATAGCAAATGGAATGAGCCATTTTTTCGCCATGCAAACAACCTCCTTTTATTTCCATCATACATATTAAAGTTCCGGGTGTAAATAAATGTTTTTTGAGGTTAATATATACATTGGCATTACCGATAAAAAAGAGTAAGAGAGAATTGTTCAGGGGGGAATCCTATGCGTCTGAATCGGCAATTTATCCGCACGCAGATGTTGGCACAGAACATATTGAAAAAGGATTGGGCTGTTAACCGTGAGAATACGTCTGAAAACACAGCGGCGGTGCTGGGGAAGGCTTACAGCAGGCTCGAGTCACGATCTTTAAATGAGGGAATCAGTCAGGTCAATTATTCTAAAAGCAGCGTAACTGGAAACACCGGAACTTTCAGTAAGGTGTATCAAGCAGCGAATGATCGAACAGTGACAGATACAGGGGAGGAAACAGTGATCCAATCCAAGAATCCCTATGTGTCTGAGAGTGATATCAGAATCAAAATACTAGATGAAAAATACAGCAGGATCAATGCGATAAACAAATCAAAGCCTGATCCATTAGGCTATATTAAGGATAAATACCAAAATGCGAAGTCACCTTATTTCAGAAGTGATCTGTCAGCTGCAGAAAGACAGGCTGCTTACGATAATGAAACAGAGTGGCTATTCAAAGGGAAGGCACAAAACTATAACCTGCAGGATGCGGCTTTTCGCAATGTCACGTTTCATGGTGAAGTGGAGGCTGAGAATGCAAAGGTGTATCAGCGCAGCCAGGTTAATCAGCAGCTGCAAGTGCTGTTGAACCGAAACGATATTCACATTCCGCTGGGGACAGAGCTTACGTTTACGATTACGCCGATTGACTATAAGGTACAGGTGAGCGGGACAGACGATGAGGCGCTGATTGAGCAAATTGAGCAGGTGCTGCAATCTGGAGACAACAGCAAAGAGCTATTTTTACATATCATGAAAAGCCAAAGCGGCGATTCAACGCAATTTTCCGAAGAGGCATATCAAAAGTATCAGGCTGCCCGTGAGATGTATGAAGTTACAGGCTATCATTTGAGAGATTTAGAAGTGATTGATGGGCGGTACGTAACGCCTGATGGACGTGACTTATTAGACGTATATAAAGAAGAACTTGAAAAAGATCCTGTGCAAAAACAAACGGCTTCTTATGCTATATCTCACTATCGTTCGGAGCTCAGTAAAATAGCGGAAGCCGGGTATGATGCCATTCCTGATTTCATCCTATCGATTGATTACAGCAATGGTTCTTTACGAGATGCAGGACAAAGAAAGAGCTATGGCACCGGGGATACCGGGTGGCTTGAAACATTAAAACGCCAAACTGGCGTGAATTATTAGATAAGCTGTTCATTGTGAACAGCTTATTTTTTTATGAGAATACAAGGAAAAAAGGATTTAAACAATTTCATTATATCTATATAAAAGATTTTTATTTAAGTTCTAATGAAAAACTCTGAATAAAGGTGTTTACCTGAAAAAAACAATTGTATTTTCCAGAGAAATTTATTATGATGAAATAAGTAATTTTGGAGATTATATAACAATTTTAAGTTTGAATTTTCTGATTGTTATAACTGATTGGTGAGAAGGCAAGCAGGTTTGCCGTTTTCTCATTTTCGAGTATTTGGTTAAGAGGAGGAAGAGAAGTGGCAAATAAAGAATTAAAGAGGGGCCTGGGCGCGCGTCATATTCAGATGATCGCCTTGGGCGGTACGATCGGTGTCGGCTTGTTTATGGGCTCAGCCAGCACGATTTCATGGACTGGTCCGTCTGTCCTTCTGGCTTATGCAATATGCGGAATTTTTATCTTTTTTATTATGCGTGCGATGGGTGAAATGCTGTATGTCGAGCCGAGCACAGGTTCTTTTGCGACATTCGGCCATCAATATATTCATCCGCTGGCAGGTTATATGACAGCATGGAGCAACTGGTTTCAGTGGATTATCGTCGGCATGTCAGAAATTATCGCTGTCGGATCATATATGAAGTACTGGTTCCCGGATTTGCCTGCTTGGATACCTGGTATCGTGGCAATGGTGATTCTTGGGGCGGCGAACTTAATTTCTGTTAAGTCGTTCGGTGAGTTTGAGTTTTGGTTTGCGATGATTAAAATTGTGACGATTATCTTGATGATTATTGCAGGAATCGGGATTATTTTCTTTGGGTTTGGCAACGGCGGAAATCCGATCGGCTTGTCGAATTTGTGGTCTCATGGAGGATTCTTTGCAGGCGGTTTCTCAGGCTTCTTCTTTGCGCTGTCTCTCGTCATTGCGGCCTATCAAGGGGTTGAGCTGATCGGGATTACAGCAGGTGAAGCGAAGGATCCGCAAAACACGCTAAGAAGTGCGATTCAAAGTATTATCTGGCGTATTTTGATTTTCTATATTGGCGCTATTTTTGTGATCGTGACCGTGTATCCTTGGGATGAGCTCAATTCACTTGGAAGTCCATTCGTGTCTACGTTCGCGAAAATCGGGATTACGGCAGCCGCAGGCATTATTAACTTTGTCGTGATTACAGCGGCAATGTCCGGCTGTAACAGCGGTATTTTCAGCGCGGGCCGCATGCTTTATACATTAGGCGTCAATGGGCAAGCGCCGAAGTTCTTTACGAAGATTTCACGCAATGGTGTGCCGCTGTACGGCACAATTGCAGTGCTGATCGGTTTGGCTGTCGGTGTTGTGCTGAACTATATCGCGCCGCCGAAGATCTTTGTCTATGTATACAGCGCAAGCGTGCTGCCGGGCATGATTCCTTGGTTTATCATTTTGATCAGCCACATCGGATTCAGAAAAGCGAAGGGCGCTGCATTGGATCATCATCCATTCAAAATGCCATTTGCCCCTTTTACAAACTATGTGACGATTGCTTTCTTGCTGATGGTTCTGGTCGGCATGTGGTTCAATGATGACACTCGTATCTCTCTGATTGTAGGCGTGATTTTCTTAGCGCTTGTGGTCATTAGCTATTATGTGTTTGGGATTGGCAAACGTGCGCAGGCCAATTTGACAAAAAGCGGCCAAGCGGCTGAATAACCATAAAAAAAAGAGACATTCACGGATGTCTCTTTTTTTATTTTTAGCGTATGGATTTTTCCTATTTCAGCAAGCTATAGGATAAAGATAGCAGAAGGAAAGGTGTTCATAAAATGGATGTTACACTTGGTTATTTGCGTGAATCACTTTCAAATCATCTTGAAAATGAAGTCTGCCAGCGGATTTGCAAGAAGATGCTGGCGAAGCGGTATGCGAATGAAGAGGAATTTGTTAAAGACTTAGATGATAATGAAATGTCTTTTTTGAACCATGTATTAGAAAAAGAAATTAAGTATGCGCAGAATGAACAGGATCAAAAGCGGGCCAAGGAATTAAACGAGGTGTATGAATTACTGCTTTGAAAGGCGGGTTAGATATGGGAGCAATTGAACGAAGCGGATATACATTTCAGCCGGAGTTTAGCGTCGTCCGTCAAAACGGAGCCATTCATGTGTACCATCACGGAGAATTTGTGGAAGAAATCGAGTTTGAATTTAACGGGGAATATCCCGATCATGATTTGATTGAAGAGCTTGTGAATCACTATTGTTTTGAGCATGACATTTAGAGCCCTGCCTATTTGCAGGGCTTCTTTATTTAGGATGTGATCAAGCCATACTTTTTCAGGATATCCACTGTGATATTTTTGGCCTTTGTGCCTGAATCATCGACATTGGTGACAAAAATATACGAGCCATGCTCTGTTTTGATGAATCCGACAAACCAGCCTAATCCCATATCTGTCAGGCGGGTTCCGGTTTTTCCGTAGAGCGTGTAGTGATCTCCTTCCTCTTGTATCATCATGCGCTTGACGGTTTTCATCACTGATTTGTCAAATGGAAGCTCCTCTTTTACAAGCTTCTCTAAAAAGGCTTCTTGTTCCAGCGGAGATATTGTCAGCGAGCTTTGCAGCCAAAACTGGTCGATCCCCCCGCTGATATCTTCATTGCCGTATGACAGCGTATGAAGCCATGTTCTCATCCTTTGCTCACCGATATCTCTCGCTAATGCTTGATAATACCAAATGGCGGATTCCCGCATGGCCGAGCCTAGTGTATGGTCGCGGTTCCATGTTTCGAATTCGCGCTTGACCCCGTCCCACCGTTTAACATCGTATTCATCCCGAACAGCTTGTACCTGTAACCCGATTAAGGCGTTTACGACCTTAAAGGTGGACTGCGGGGTTTGTCTTTTGTTTGCCCGTTTTCTGTTGTAGACAAAGGTTTTATCCTTTTGCACATCGTGAAGAATGAAGGTTCCGTCCGTATCCTTGAATTCATCATCGACATTCATTTGGCTGACATTCAGGTGCTTTTCTTGGCCGGAAGTTGCTGCGTGAACGGAAAAACCGCCGATTCCTGCAATACTCAGTACAAGCACAACATATATCCATTTTTTCATTTAGTTCTCCCCTTTGTTTTGATCAATTACCTTTTCTCTATTTCTTCTGTTCTTCCTTTAAAAACTGCTCCTAAAAACGCTTAAATTTGGTCCTGCAAACAAATACTGTTATTGGGTTTATGCTTGTAGGATTAAGTGAAAATAGAGGGTAAAAAGGAAGGCAGGATAAGCGAATGAATGAGCAGATTCCACATGACAAAAGTCTCGATAACAGCCTGACGCTGATGCAGGAAGGATATTTGTTTATTAAAAACAGAGCAGAGCGCTATCAATCAGATCTGTTTCAGGCTCGTTTATTGGGAAAAACCTTTATTTGCATGACCGGCGCTGAGGCGGCGAAGGTGTTTTATGATACGGAGCGGTTTCAGCGGCAGAATGCTTTGCCGAAGCGGGTACAGAAAACGCTGTTTGGCGTTAATGCGATTCAGACGATGGATGGCAGTGCGCATATACATCGGAAGATGCTTTTTCTGTCATTAATGACACCGCAGCATCAAAAGCGGCTGGCTGAGCTAATGACAGAGGAGTGGGAAGCGGCCGTTACGAGATGGGAGAAGGCGGATCAGGTTGTGTTATTTGAAGAAGCAAAAGAAATCCTATGCCGGGTAGCGTGCTATTGGGCTGGCGTTCCGCTGAAGGAAACGGAAGTCAAGGAGAGAGCGGATGACTTTATTGATATGGTGGACGCGTTCGGAGCTGTAGGTCCGCGGCATTGGAAGGGAAGAAGAGCAAGGCCGCGTGCGGAGCAGTGGATTGAAAGAATGATTGAAGATGCTCGTGCCGGCTTGCTGAAAACATCTGCTGGCACAGCACTGCATGAAATGGCATTTCACACACAAGAAGATGGAAGCCAGCTGGATTCCAGAATGGCAGCCATTGAGCTGATTAATGTACTGAGGCCTATTGTCGCCATTTCTTACTTTCTTGTGTTTTCAGCTTTGGCGCTTCATGAGCATCCGAAGTATAAGGAATGGCTGCGGTCTGGAAGCAGCCGGGAAAGAGAAATGTTTGTGCAGGAGGTCCGCAGATATTATCCATTCGGCCCATTTTTAGGGGCGCTTGTCAAAAAGGATTTTGTATGGAATAACTGTGAGTTTAAGAAGGGCACTTCGGTATTGCTTGATGTATATGGAACGAACCACGATCCTCGCCTATGGGATCATCCCGATGAATTCCGGCCGGAACGATTTGCAGAGCGGGAAGAAAATCCGTTTGATTTGATTCCTCAAGGCGGGGGTCACGCCGAGAAAGGCCATCGCTGTCCAGGGGAAGGCATTACAATTGATGTCATGAAAGCGAGCCTGGATTTTCTCGTCAATCGGATTGAATACGACGTTCCGGAACAATCGCTGCAATACAGTCTTGCCAGAATGCCATCATTGTCTGAAAGCGGCTTTGTGATGAGCGGAATCAGACGGAAAAGGTAAATCAAAAAGCTCTCTTCCTTATCGAAGAGAGCTTTTTTGATTACTTCTTTTTTTCATCGTAGTATTGGACGGGATACATGGAGCCTTCTGATACCATTTTGTTGTCCTCAATATCTTGCGGGTCAGGGTGGCCGGCTTTATCGACTGGGAACGTTTCCATATCCGGCTGTTTTGTTAGTTTCATTTTCATGTTGTGAATGAATTCTCTTGCTTTTTGGCGATTTGACGGGTCTTTTAATAGATAAGAAGTGATGCCGACAGTTGAAACAGCGAGACCTGAAAGTAACAGCTTTTGTTTCATGGTAATACTCCTTTCTATTGTAAGAGTAGTGTTTCCTGTATCATTCCCGTTTTGATTATGGTTAAACCTATAGTGTTTTCATGATTTCATTTTACATAAAATTACATTTATGAAAAACTAGTGACTACATTCCTGTATTGGAAGCTAATATACATGGACTTATTATTATTTTTAGCCACAATTCGATAAATATTGACAAAGTAAAGTAATCAGAATAATAATATAATTAGCAAGAGAATGTCATCATACATGAAAGGTGTTTACGATATGAATCAATTGCATCGAAGAATGGGAACGTTTTCCCTCATGATGGTCGGGCTCGGGTCGATGATTGGCTCAGGCTGGCTGTTCGGGGCATGGCGTGCGGCCCAAATAGCAGGACCAGCTGCTATTATTTCGTGGATTATTGGAATGGTCGTTATTTTATTTATTGCTCTTTCTTACAGTGAATTAGGTTCTATGTTCCCTGAAGCCGGGGGAATGGTAAAATATACGCAATATTCACACGGTTCGTTTATCGGATTTATCGCAGGCTGGGCCAACTGGATTGCAATTGTGTCTGTCATTCCGGTTGAAGCGGTGGCCTCTGTTCAATATATGAGCTCGTGGCCTTGGGAATGGGCGAAATGGACAAGCGGTTTGGTGAAGAATGGAACGCTGACTGGGGAAGGGTTAGTGTTTGCCTCTGTATTGCTTCTCATTTATTTCCTGCTGAACTACTGGACAGTCAATCTATTTTCCAAAGCGAACTCATTAATTACGATTTTTAAAATTATTATTCCAGGTCTGACAATTGGAGCGTTGCTGTTTGTCGGGTTTCACGGAGAGAACTTTACGGCCGGCCAAAGCATTGCGCCGAATGGCTGGGCGAGTGTGCTGACGGCTGTTGCCACTTCCGGTATCGTCTTTGCGTTTAACGGTTTTCAGAGCCCGATTAATATGGCGGGTGAAGCGAAGAATCCGGGAAGATCGATTCCGATTGCGGTTGTCGGCTCCCTTTTCGTTGCGACAGTCATTTATGTACTCCTGCAGGTAGCCTTCATTGGAGCGGTGAATCCTTCTGATATCGCAAACGGCTGGAGCCATCTGAATTTTAATTCTCCTTTTGCTGATTTGGCGATTGCGCTGAATATTAACTGGCTTGTCATCGTATTATATGCGGATGCATTTGTATCACCGTCTGGAACAGGGATTACGTATACGGCGACGACGTCCCGCATGATCTACGGAATGGAGAAAAACAAATATATGCCGAGTATATTTGGGAAGCTTCATCCGATTTACGGCGTTCCGCGCCAAGCGATGTTTTTTAACTTGGTTGTTTCGTTCATCTTTTTGTTCCTGTTCAGAGGGTGGGGCGTGTTAGCGGAAATCATTTCTGTCGCCACGTTAATTTCGTATATCACCGGCCCGATTACAGTAATGACTTTGAGACGGACGGGGAAAGACCTGTACAGGCCTCTTCGTTTAAAAGGCTTAAGCGTGATTGCACCGCTTGGGTTTATCTTTGCGTCGCTGGTGCTGTATTGGGCACGCTGGCCGTTAACAGGACAGGTTCTGTTTATTATCCTGATCGGTCTTCCGATTTATTTCTACTATCAGGCGAAGGCGAAATGGAAAGGGTTTGGCCAAAACTTTAAGGCCGGCGTCTGGATGGTGTTTTATCTGCTTGTCATGATGGTTATATCTTATTTGGGCAGTGATAAATTCGGCGGCCTGAATGTCATTCATTACGGCTGGGATATGGTTCTGATTGCGGTGGTATCACTTGTATTCTATGTGTGGGCGCTGAAGAGCGGCTACCAGACAGAATACTTAAAGGACGCGAAAGAGATAAATTCTCAGCTGCTTAATGGACAGTCGGAAGCTGCTGCCGGAAAAGAATAATGGAAAACCTTGCGCTGCGGGCGCAAGGTTTTTTTGTGCTGATTTGGTCATTGTCGATGCGAAATGTTACACCAATGTAAATATGATTTGGGCTTAATAGGCCCATTGTTAAGTTAGTGTAAATTTGTCCGGAGATTCATTTACAATCATATGAACTTGAAACATAATCGTAGGGAGTTTTGCTGAAAAATGTCGAGACAGAGGTGAAAGCGTTGGCGATTGATGTACAGACATTACTGTTCGAGTTTCTCGGGGGTCTTGGTATTTTCCTGATTGGGATTAAGTTCATGGGAGACGGACTTCAGAAATCGGCTGGAGATAGATTAAGAAATATTTTAGACCGTTTTACAAGCAATCCGCTGATGGGCGTATTGGCGGGAATTATTGTAACGGTTTTGATTCAGAGCAGTTCCGGAACAACGGTTATCACCGTAGGGCTTGTCAGTGCGGGTTTTATGACGCTCCGACAGGCCATTGGCGTCATTATGGGAGCCAATATTGGAACAACGGTTACCGCGTTTATTATCGGTATTGACATAGGGGCCTATGCATTGCCGATTATTGCTGTCGGCGGATTTTTACTGTTTTTCTTTAAACATAAACATGTGCAAAATGCGGGACAGATTGTGTTCGGGTTCGGGGCACTGTTTTATGGGCTGGAGCTAATGAGCGGCGGCATGAAACCGCTCCGTTCACTTGAGGCCTTTCATGATTTAACGGTTAGTATGAGCTCCAATCCGGTTCTAGGTGTCGTTATTGGGACTTTGTTTACGGTTCTCGTGCAAAGCTCCAGTGCCACGATTGGTATTCTGCAAGGTTTATTTTCAGACGGGCTGATTGATATTAACGGCGCGCTGCCGGTGTTATTCGGTGACAATATCGGAACGACGATCACCGCAGTTCTTGCATCTTTAGGTGCATCTGTTGCAGCGAGACGTGCTGCGGCTACTCATGTGCTGTTTAACCTTATTGGGACAGCGATTTTCCTGATTTTGCTTAAACCATTCACAGCATTGATCTTAACGCTTCAAACATCGATGGGGCTTGATCCGAAGATGACGATTGCATTCGCACACGGAATCTTTAATACGACCAATACGATTATACAGCTTCCTTTTGTCGGGCTATTGGCTTTAATCGTAACAAAACTGATTCCGGGCAAGGATTCAATGGTCGAATACAAGTCGCATCTTGATCCGATTTTTATCGAGCAATCTCCATCTATTGCTCTCGGACAAGCAAAAGAAGAAGTGCTGCAAATGGGGAACTTTGCGGTGCAAGGGCTGGAAGTCACAAAACAGTTCTTAGTGACAAAACAGACAAAATACGCGGCGAATGCTTATCAGATAGAGGATGCGGTTAACAATCTAGACCGGAAGATTACCGATTATTTGATCGAGCTTTCTTCAAGTTCTCTCTCAGAGCACGAGTCTGAGGAGCATCATATGCTGATGGATACAGTCAGAGACATTGAAAGAATCGGGGACCACTTCGAAAATGTGATTGAACTGATTGAATACCAACAGGCGCATCGTGTGGTTATCACTGAATCTGCCATGGCGGATTTAACGGAAATGATGGATTTGACAATTGCTACCGTGAAGGCATCCATGGAAGCATTGGACCACAATGATGTAAAGATAGCTGATCGAGTTATTGAAAAAGAAGATGAAATTGACAAAATGGAACGGAAGCTTCGCAAAAAGCATATTATTCGTTTGAATGAAGGGCTCTGCACTGGACAAGCAGGCATCGTCTTTGTCGATATGATCAGTAACCTGGAGCGTATCGGCGATCATGCGGTGAATATTGCTGAAGCTGTTATTGGTGAAAATCGATGAGAAAAAGCTTAGAATCCTAGGATTCTAAGCTTTTTTGTAGTCTTTTTTAACGTGCTGGAAAATATCAGGGTAATTTGTGAACACTCCTGTCACGCCCCAGTCAAGCAGACGGCGCATATCTGCTTCAGCATTGACCGTGTAAGGGTGAAGCAGGAGGCCGTGGCTGCGGATCATGCTGACGTTTTCAGCATTCAGCGCTTTGTAATCCGGTCCTGCACCGACAGCGTATGTTTTGATTTCGTCCAGGCCAGCATCTGTCATTGACGCCATTTGTTCGGCTTCCAGCAACTGAACGGTTGGCAGGTTTGGCTGTAATTGATGGATTTTTAACAGGCTTTCTTTGCTGAATGATTGAATGATGATCTGGCCAGGCTTAGTATGTTTGCCTAGTAATCTATGTTTTTGCAAAGAAGCGATCAATTTTTCTTCCATACCTGGGTAGGTGTCAGGCGATTTTGTTTCAATGTAGTAGTTCGCATGTTTTCCGAAACGGTCTAATACCTCATCTAATGTAGGTACTTTAAGACCGACATACTGCCGCTTTGCTTTTTCCGGATAGGCTTTGTTAAACCAAGAACCGGCGTCAAGTTTCTTAATGTCTGCAAGTGTATAGTCTTTTACCCAGCCTGTTCCGTTTGTGGTGCGGTCCAGTTTTTCATCATGCATGACAATCAATTTGCCGTCTTTTGTCATTTGCAGATCCAATTCAATATAATCGGCTTTCATTTTCTGAGCAGTTTCGTAAGACAGAATTGTGTGCTCAGGCACATATCCGGAAGCGCCTCTATGCGCGACCGTCAGGATACGGTCAGGTGACAGCAGGTTACCTTTTGATGCTGCCGACACCGGCGTTACCATAAATGAGAGCAAGCCCAGCGACAGAAGAACTAGGGCCAGTATTCTATTTTTTCGCATGATTTCTCCTCCTTATAGTTAAGCAATACCTGTCTTCCATATTAAAAAACGGATGTAAACGGCGTGTAGGAAAATGATTAATCTTTTATGTTTCTTTCTTAAACGTGTTCAGCCCGTTTTCCTGTATT
The DNA here is from genome assembly GCF_026790065.1 of Bacillus sp. N13C7. GTDB lineage: Bacteria > Bacillota > Bacilli > Bacillales > Bacillaceae > Bacillus. The sequence continues at coordinate 49,691 of NZ_JALAMO010000004.1, forward strand.
CCACGTCAAAGCTAAGAAGACGATAGCCAGAATGCAGGAAGAGATCAGCATGATAAAGCCGCCATTCCAATCAAACTGGTCAACGACAAAGCCCATAATGGCGTTTGCAAAGGCCGATCCGCCGATGTATCCGAAAAATCCGGTCAAACCTGCTGCGGTTCCGGCCGCTTTTTTCGGCGCGAGATCAATCGCTTGAAGGCCGATCAGCATAACAGGTCCGTAGATTAAGAAGCCAATGCTGATCAGGGCGATGTTGTCTATGAGCGGATTGCCCGCGGGATTCAGCCAATACACCAATACGGCAATGAAAACGCCTGCCATAAACAAAACGCCTGCCGGTGCCCGTCGGCTTTTGAAGAATCGGTCACTGATCCATCCGCACAGGATCGTTCCCGGAATCCCGGCGTATTCGTAGAGAAAATACGACCAGCGCGAGTCTTCAGGAGAAAAGCCTTTGGCTTCTGTTAAGTAAGTAGGCGCCCAGTCAACCACGCCGTACCGCACGAAATAAACAAATACATTGGCAAACGCGATGTACCAAAGAAATTTGTTGTTCAGTACATATTGGAAAAGAATTTCTTTTGTTGTTAATTCTTTTTCCTGATTTTTAAAAGCGTGTTTCGGATAGTCATTCCGATACGCCTCAATTGGCGGGAGTCCGCAAGATTGAGGTGTATCGCGCACCAATAAAACAATCAAAAATGAAATGATAATGGCGATGATGGCAGGGAAGAAAAACACGCTTTTCCAGGTCACGAACATCGCGATGCCAAGAGTGACAAGCGGTGCAAGAATCCCGCCTCCTATGTTATGGGCGACGTTCCAGATCGACATTTTGGTGCCGCGTTCACTAATGGAAAACCAATGGGCCATCGTCCTTCCGCAAGGCGGCCAGCCCATTCCTTGAAACCAACCGTTGATAAACATAAAGATAAACATGATGGTGACACTTGAAGTCACCCAAGGCATTGAAACGAAAAGAATATTAACAATTGCTGATAAAAATAGGCCTGTCGCGAGAAAATATCTCGGATTGCAGCGGTCAGACACCATACCCATGATGAATTTGCTGAATCCGTACGCAATCGAAACAGCGGCCAGCACCAAGCCCAGTTCCGTTTTGGAAAATCCCTGTTCCTGCAGATAAGGAATTGCAAAGGCAAAGTTTTTTCGCAGCAGGTAGTAGCCTGCGTAGCCAATGAAAATACCAATGAATACTTGCAGCCTGAGCCGTTTGTAAGCCGCATCCATCTTTGAATCATCCAGTCTCTCAATGTGAGGAGCCGGTTTAAATATGTTAAGCATCAAAATCATCCCCCTTTGCTGTTTGTGCTGGATGTGTGGCGTGCCTCCTTTCCGAAAAACAAAAAGAGCCAGAAAACACCCCTTGTCAAAAGGGGCTGGATTCCTGGCTCTCCTCATCTCCATCCAAGCTATTAACTTATCATGATAGCGCTTACTTAAATTATCATAGTCTGGAGCGAATGTAAACGGGTAATTTTCAAATGGATTAAAAAGTAAATATTATCCTTTTACTTATTGCAGTTATGTTTTTTTACTAGTAGCATAAAAATTTGGAGGGAGGCTGTTGCAGTGGATGAATTAGATATCGCATACGGTATTTTACCGTTATCGATTATATTGTTTTCAATTGCCGGGACTTGTGTTTGTAAAAACGTGTATCTGATGCCGATGCTTAGTTTCATCATTTCGCTAGTGCTCACCTTTACCATTTTTAACGCATCATTTCTGGGATGGGCTGTTGTCTATAGCTTGTTTTCATTGGCTTTATCCTACATCACATTGAGTGTGGCCAGGAAGAAGAAAGCATCGGGAAAATGAAAAATGCCCCACTTTTTTGACGCATCGTTGACTATGGCAACTATATTTGATTATAATGGCTTTAATCAACAGTATCAGAAAGTGGGGATGAGGTTGAAAACCAGTGAATCAACTGTCGGATTAAAATTCAGAAAGTTCAATCGATTTTATACGAATGTCCTGGGCTTCCTTAATGAGCATATTTACGACAGCCCGTTTTCCTTAACAGAAACACGGATTTTATTTGAAATTTACAATACGCCTCATTGTACGGCAAAAGCCCTTCAGGATAAGCTTGGGCTTGACCGGGGATATGTCAGCAGGATTTTGAAACAATTTGAAAAAGAAGATTTAATTTATAAACAGAGGAGCAAAGCTGACGCCCGCCACCATTATATTTATGTTACGGAAACGGGAAAAACAATTTATAAAAAATTGGAGGAGAAAGCCAACGAACAAGTGGAATTGATGCTGGAGGAAATTGACCAAAAGGACCAGCACAGGCTTGCGGAGGCGATGGCAGAGATTGAAGCAATCCTTTCACGGTCGCTATCTTCCAGAACGTCAGACATATCGATTAGAGATTATTTCCTTTCAGATGATCTTCAGCTTCTCATTGAAAAACAAAGACAATTCTATGCGGAGGCTCATGGCTGGGACGATACGTTTTTAGCCTATCTTCAGGAAACATTTGATGCGGATATCGAAAGCATATGGATTGCGGAGAGCGGCGGGAAATTTGCCGGCTGTGTCGGGTTGGTCAAGCATGATGAAAAGACAGTCCAGCTTAGATGGTTCTTGGTTGATGCGGCTTTTCGAGGCAGAGGGCTCGGCACGCAATTACTCGAGCATCTGGTTGCGTACTGTCGGGACATGAAGTTTGACCGCATTTTCCTTTGGACGGTGAGCACCATGGCTGAGGCTCGTCCGCTCTACGAAAAATTCGGGTTCAGGATAAGTGAAGTGAGAAAAGAAGCGCCATTATGGGGACAGCGTCTGACAGAAGAACGGTGGGATTTGGAGCTGTCATGAAAAGACTGCACTACGCTTGGATCATTGTGTCCGTCACTTTTTTGATCTTATTGGCCGTTCAGGGGGTGCGCCTATCGTTTGGTGCGTTTGTGGAGCCGTGGGAACGGCAGTTTTCAATTGATAGAGGCACCATCTCGCTGATTTCTACGATGAGTTTTATTGTTTATGGCATATCACAGCCTGTGATCGGGCGGCTTGTGGACAAATGGGGTGCTCGGGCAGTTTTGTCATGGAGTGCGTTACTGACAGGAGTCAGCATTTGTTTAACATGTTTTGTCACTTCACCTTGGCAGCTGTTTCTGCTTTACGGGCTGGGTGTTTCGCTTGGGGTTGGGGGAGCATCGAATGTGGCCGCAAGTGTGCTAGTCGTCAATTGGTTCAGCAAAAAGCGGGGACTAGCCTTTGGAATCATGGAAGCAGGTTTTGGAGCGGGGCAAATGCTTCTCGTTCCAGGCTCACTTATGCTGATTCATTGGTTTAGCTGGAAGCTGACGGTTGTGGTGTTGGGATTGCTGTTAATGGTGATTGTCTTTCCGGCTGCACTGCTGATGCTGCGGAACAACCCTTCAGAAAAAAACGCAGAGCCGATAGGCGGGCTGGCTGCTCCGGAAAAAGAGACAGCATCAAAAACAGCACCTCTTTCTGTGACGGGGATGTTTCGCATGAGGCCATTCTGGTTTTTGGTTTTGCCGTTTTTGATCTGCGGATTTACGACCGTAGGTTTGATGGATACCCATTTGATACCCTTTTCGCACGATCACGGTTTTTCGACGACAGTCACAAGCGCAGCTGTCAGCCTCTTGGCAGGTTTTAATATTGCCGGCATCCTGCTGTCTGGAATTGTAGCAGACCGGTGGAGCAGCCGGAAAATCCTGTGCTTGTTATATGCGGTGCGCGCGCTGTCGATCGGGATTCTCATTTACAGCCACGAGTCCTACTTGCTGTTAGCCTTTGCGATTCTGTTTGGATTAGTGGACTTCGCAACGGTGGCGCCGACTCAAATGCTCGCCACCCAGTACTTTCAAAACTACTCGATCGGACTCATGATCGGCTGGCTGTCACTCGCCCATCAAATCGGCTCAGCACTCGGTGCGTATGTGCCTGGTGTCATCTATACGATAACAGGTGAGTATACACTGGCTTTTTATTTATCGATTGGGATGCTTGTGCTGGCAAGTGTGATGAATGTGATGCTGAGGGAGCCCGCGGCGGTTACACGTGATAGTGCAGCTGTGGTGGAGAAGGGATAAAGAGAAGGAGCATCTCTGGTTTTATATTATTCAGAGATGCCTTTTTGTATTTTTTCTTATACTAAGGTGGATTAGACCGTGCTAAGCTGGCGGATCTTTGTTGAAGGTCATTTATTTCTTGTGATGACTGATATAAGCATCTTTTTTAAATCCGTTCTCCACCAGCTTCACTTTCGGTTTCATCTCTGAAATGTAGAGGCCTAAAAGGGTAAGAGCACCCCCAAGAAGAGCGATCCAGGTCATGTTTTCGTGCAGGATCAGGATGGAGGCTGTGATTGTGATGATCGGCACCATGTAAATATATGCGCTGGATTTGACGGCTCCGAGCACACCGACTGAGTAATTCCACGTGGCGAAGCACAGGGCGGAAGCACCGATACCGAGGAAAAGCATATTGAGTCCATTTGAAACAGATGAAAATCGGTTCAGGCCAAAATGGAAGTCGAACACAAATAAAGCGGGAACCATAAACAACAAACCGTACAAAAACACTCTCTGTGTCAGCTCGATAATGTGGTAATCGTAAGCGCTTAATTTTTTCATAAAAATCGAGTAGCCTCCAAACACGAGCGCGGCTCCGACTGCCATAATGTCTCCGAATGGGTTCAGACGAAGTACGACATTGCCGTTGAATGTAATCAATAAAAGCCCGATCAAAGCTGCCCCAAATCCAATGAAAAAAGGCAGCCGCAGTTTTTCGCCTTCAAGCAGAAAGTGAGCAAGGACTGCAGTAATCATCGGAATAATGGACACGATCATGCCGACATTTGAAGCGTATGTATACGTAAGGGCTATATTTTCTAATAAAAAGTAAAGGGTTACGCCAAATAAGCCTGCCCCGGCAAATAACAGCTCCTGCCGCCAGTTTTTGAACGGAATCATTTTGGGCCGTACGAGAAAAAGAGCAATAAAGCCCAGCAAAAACCGGTAAAATAATATTTCCATTGGCGTAAAGTCTGCCAGCAGAACCTTTGTTGAAATAAAAGTTGTCCCCCAAATCAGAATGGTCACAATGGCTGCGATATGCCCGCCCGTTTCTCTTTGTGTGCTCATCTTTGAAGCTCCTTTTCAAAAATCTTCATGTATTGCTTCGGCGTCAGCCCCACCTGCCGTTTGAAAAATTTCGTCATATGGCTCTGATCGCTGAATCCTGTTTGAAATGCCGCATCAATCGGTCTTATCCCTTGTTCAAGGAGTTTTTTCGCTTGATTAATCCGGATTGTCTCTAGGTAGCTATTAGGCGTAATGCCTTTTTGTTTTGTAAATGAACGCAATAAATGATACTTGCTCCAGCCGGTTAGTTCACTCAAATCATTGAGCGTGACGTTTTCGGCATAATGCTCCTCTAGAAATCTGCAAACCATTTTGACTTCGTCGGACGGTTCAGGAATGCTGTTGCGGAACGTGACGTCAGAATATTGGCGGATCAGCTCTTCAAGCAGATGTAGAAACAGCTCCTCCTTACGCAAAGCCTGCTTTTCATTGGAAATCAAAATGTGCAATTCCTGAAGGCTGGCTGTCAGCTCATGGCGGAATAACACATGCTGGGAGAAGTAAGGAAGATGACCGGCGCCTGTAATCTCTTCCACCGCCTTCTCCATGACATCCGGCATTACATTAATACACCGATAATCAAGCGTCCGGCCGTCAATCTGCTCACAGCTATGCGTGTCACGGGGGTTAAAGAGGAGAAGATCACCTGGATTAATGATATATTCTTGATCCTGGCAGGCCAGATACCGCTGTCCTTTTTCAATAAAGCCAATCACATAATAATCGTGGAAGTGGTTCGGGAATTTCTGCATAATCCCTTTGAAGCGGTAGGCTTCGATATTAAGATGCGGGTCGAGGTGCAGTGTTCGGGTTTCGTTTTGCATGGGATGCCTCCTGTCGGTGTGGTGGACTTGGATTAAGTGTAGCATGATTTTTGGGGATTTCTTGTATGATGTTGCTGTGATAAAAAGGGAAAGCAGGTGATTTACATCACTTGCAACAATTTCTTTATTGAAAATTTTATTTTTGGTCTTTAACCATATTTCAATTATTTGTGTTAGTTCCTTTGTTTCTATTTCACATATTCTGCTTTTTATATAAGCTTCGGGATCATCTTCATCTGCATATTCTGGGAAATTGTTTTGTGGGAAACCGTCTGATAATAAAGCCCCGTAATGATTTCTTACTTTGTCTTTTTTAATAAAAATTTATTTTTCAAATATTTCAGTTATAATGGTTGGGAAGCAGATAGGAGGGGCAAAGATGTATCAATCAAAGAAGGTTTTATTGTTAGGTTCAGGTGAGTTAGGAAAAGAAGTAGTGATTGAAGCCCAGCGTCTTGGGGTGCAGACGGTGGCGGTTGACAGTTACGCGCATGCTCCGGCGATGCAGGTCGCGCATAACAGCTATGTCGTTGATATGCTGGACAGTGAGCAGATCAGAAGCGTCATTGAGAAAGAAAAACCGGATTTGATTGTGCCTGAGGTTGAGGCAATTGCTACGGATGAATTGCTGAAGCTTGAAGAGGAAGGGTTTCACGTCATCCCGAATGCGCGTGCGGCGAAGCTGACGATGGATCGGGAAGGCATCAGGCGGCTGGCGGCAGAAACGCTCGGACTTGCGACGGCTGGCTATGAATTTGCGAATACATATGATGAATTTGTACAAGCGGCAGCTCAGATTGGCTTTCCTTGTGTCGTTAAACCTTTAATGAGTTCATCTGGAAAAGGCCAAAGCGTGTGCCGCTCTGAAGACGATTTAGAGAGCTGCTGGGAGACAGCGATGGAAGGCGGACGGGTGAAAAATGGCCGTGTGATCGTAGAGGAGTTCATTCCATTTGAATCAGAAATTACGCTTTTAACTGTACGTGCAGTCAACGGCACGACTTTCTGTGAACCAATCGGTCATGTGCAAAAGGACGGAGATTATATCGAATCTTGGCAGCCGCATCATATGACGGAGCAGCAAATGAAAGAAGCCAAGCATATTGCAAAAACGATTACCGATGAGCTTGGCGGGTACGGCCTGTTTGGCGTGGAACTGTTCCTTGCGAAGGATAAGGTGTATTTTAGTGAGGTGTCTCCTCGTCCGCATGATACGGGTCTTGTCACGTTGGTGACGCAAAATTTGTCGGAATTCGGGCTGCATGTCCGGGCGATTCTCGGTTTTCCGATTACAGAAATCACACAGCTTTCTCCTGGCGCCAGCCGGCCCCTCAAAGCACCGGAAGAATCAGCGGATTACACTGTTGAAGGACTGGAACACGCACTGGCAGTGCCGAAGACACAAGTTCGCGTCTTTGGTAAGCCGATCACGAAAGCCGGTCGCCGTATGGCGGTTGCACTTTCTGCGGCTGATACAGTCGAGACAGCGAGAGAGAACGCAAAGAAAGCATTGGATCAGCTATCTATAAAATAGAGTTTCGCGGGCCTTGTGATGGTACAAGGCCTTTTTTTTTTATCTTCCATAAAAGTTTTATCATAAGAATCAAAAACCTGATTATAATGTAAAAGTCTTCCATCTATATGGGTGGTTGACACAAAAGGAGGGAGATGACAAAATGAAATTAGTTCCAACATTCAGAAAACAATGCACTGCTTGCTTTATGGTTTTATGCTTGGCGATGGCAGCGGCGGTATCCTTTGGTGTATCGGCAAAGGCGGCAGAGAATCCGCAAACTTCTGTATCAAATACAGGTAAAGAAGCTGATGCCACGAAAAACCAAACGTCAAAAGCAGAGCAGATTTCCGCCCCTTATGAGGGAACCGGAAAAACAAGTAAATCGTTATACGGCGGGCAAACGGAACTGGAAAAAAACATTCAAACCTTACAGCCTTCAAGTATCATCGGAACCGATGAACGCACGAGAATCTCCAGCACCACGTCTTTTCCTTATAGAGCAACTGTTCAACTTTCAATCAAGTATCCCAACACCTCTAGCACTTATGGATGTACCGGATTTTTAGTCAATCCGAATACAGTCGTAACGGCTGGACATTGTGTGTACAGCCAGGAGCACGGATGGGCTTCGACGATAACCGCTGCTCCGGGCCGCAATGGTTCTTCATATCCATACGGTACTTATTCAGGCACGATGTTTTACTCCGTCAAAGGATGGACGGAAAGCAAAAACACCAATTATGATTACGGAGCGATTAAATTAAACGGTTCTCCTGGAAACACGGTTGGCTGGTATGGCTACCGGACAACAAACAGCAGCAGTCCAGTGGGCCTTTCCTCGTCAGTGACAGGATTCCCGTGTGACAAAACCTTTGGCACGATGTGGTCTGATACAAAGCCGATTCGATCCGCTGAAACGTATAAGCTGACCTATACAACTGATACGTACGGCTGCCAAAGCGGCTCGCCTGTTTATCGAAACTACAGTGATACAGGGCAGACAGCTATTGCCATTCACACGAACGGGGGATCGTCATATAACTTGGGAACAAGGGTGACGAACGATGTATTCAACAATATTCAATATTGGGCAAATCAATAAATACAGCAAACTAGCCATTTTCATGTCTATTTTGTTTTTATGCGGATGCAGTTCACAGACGCAATCTGCTCAGAAAGAAATGGTTATTCCTGTCACTCTTCATGTGGAGGATGCCAAGGGGCTGCCGGTCGAAGGGGTTCAAGTGACGATTGTCAAAGCACCGGCCTCAGACCAGGAGCCGAGTCCAGAGATTGGCGAGATACTCGGTAAAACGGACAAAAACGGAGACATCAAATGGGATACCGGCAAAAAAGGCGACTACTCAGTCGCATTGACGAAGGATGAAACCTCAGTAACCCATCATATCTCATTAACAGAGAATAAAAAAGATAAGGTCATTCCATTGGTTTTTAAAGAATAGGCAGTTTTCCTGATTACGAGGAAAACTGTCTTTTTTATGTATCACAGGAAGCCAAACTATATACTGGAAATTTATAATATGAGATAATAAGAAATAGGTATTTTTTCTTACGAGACAAAAGGAGCATGATCCTTTATTTTATATCAATCAAACCCGGAGGAAAAAGAAGAAGATGACACAAGATTCGATGCAGCTTGCCACGGCTGAGAGCGGTCTCCGCTTTTACCAGGCATATGATAAAAGCCTTTCTTTGTGGCCGATTGAGCCGGAAGCATTCTATGTTTCTACTCGTTTTGGAAAAACACATATTATTGCAAGTGGGCCAAAGGACGCACCCTCGCTCGTTTTGCTTCACGGGGGCCTCTTCAGCTCCGCTATGTGGTATCCCAATATCGCGGCGTGGAGCAGTCAATATCGTACATATGCGGTCGATATAATAGGAGACAAAAATAAAAGTATACCCTCGGCGCCTCTGGATACGAGAGCTGACTGTGCAGACTGGCTGAAAGATGTTCTTGATTCGCTCGGACTTCAGACGGTATACCTGGCAGGCCTTTCGCTTGGCGGATCCCATATTGTAAATTTCTTGATCCGAGCGCCTGAAAGAGTAGAGCGGGCAGTTATCATGAGCCCTGCTGAAGCGTTTATTTCATTTCATCCGGATTTCTATAAATACGCTGCGGGGCTTACAGGGTCACGGGGAGCTGAGGCATATATCAAGTGGGTTACGGCTAGCCGTTATGATCTGCACCCTATGCTGCACAGCCAAATTATAGCGGGGGTGGAATGGCAGGACGAACAAAGAAGTCTGAAGCCGGCAGAAAACGGCTTTCCGTACGTATTCACAGACCGGGAATTGAAATCAATTGCGGTCCCGATCCTGCTGATGTTCGGTGAGCACGAGGTGATGTACCACAAGCAAATGGCCCTAGAACGGGCTTCGGTATTGGTTCCGGAGATTCAGGCTGAGATCGTGAAGAACGCCGGACATCTGCTATCTTTGGAGCAGCCAGAGTACGTCAATCAGCGCGTTTTGTCCTTTTTGAACGAGGAGTAAAATTGCATATAACATGAAATGATTGGCATTCATTTTTCAAAAGGTAACAAATGTTGTATAATAATAGAATTTGAGTGTGCTTTTTTGAGGCGCATTCTATGTTATGATGCTTAATAGAGAAAATTTTTCCTGTAACGCTATTTGATCCATATCGTCAAATGATATAGATGGTTTTACAATTGGAGGTTTGGTTACACTGTGAATTATATCCCCTGTATGATTACGATAGGAAACTTTACTTGCGGCCTGCTGGCGATTCATTCCTTGCTATATCACAACATTCATTCAGCAGTGCTTTTCATTTTTACCGGCATGTTTCTCGATTTCTTTGACGGGATGGCAGCACGGAAACTTAATGCCGTTTCTGATATGGGAAAAGAACTGGATTCATTTGCCGATCTGGTGACGTTTGGTGTGGCTCCTTCTATGCTAGCCTACAGTGTCGCATTATACGCTCTTCCGTTTATCGGGATTTTATGCGCATTGACGTACAGCATTTGCGGAATGCTTCGCCTCTCTAAATTTAACATTGAGCAAAGCAAGCTTCCGACCTTTATCGGAATGCCGATTCCATTTGCGGGCATGTGTCTCGTTATTCTAAGCTTCGTCTATAATCCGATCCTGCTGGCAATCGGCACTTGCGGGCTTTCATATTTAATGGTGAGTAAAATAAAATTCCCTCATTTTAAAAAACACGCGGCAGAAAATCTGGAGTCCGAGAGATGGAATTAGTTCAGCAGCTCATAGCGGATTACGGTTATCTCGCTATTTTTTTGATGCTGGTTCTAGGGATTGTTGGACTGCCGATTCCAGATGAAGTGATGATGACGGTTGTTGGTTACTTCACGCACACTGCAGTGCTGAATTATGAGCTTTCGATATTGATCAGCTTTGTCGGCGCTTTGTCAGGCATGCTGATCAGCTACATGATTGGCAGAAAAGCCGGGCGCCCGTTTATCGACAAGTACGGCAAATGGGTCGGTTTAAAAGAAAAGAGAATGTTGAAAGTGGAAAAATGGATGAAGAAATACGGTCCATATTCGCTTATTTTAGGATATTTCATTCCCGGCGTCCGGCATGTGACGTGCTACTTTTCGGGAATCGGCAAAATGGAGCTGAAAACGTATATTGCGTTTGCGGCAATCGGCGCCTTTTTATGGTGCTTTATTTTTATTACAATCGGAAGGGTTATAGGGATTATCCATGTTTAATACGGCTGTAAAGATTCTGTATCGATCATTGATAGAGCTGACGAATCATCGTCTGTCATCCTATCTGATTAAGGGATTTTGCGAGTCTAAAATCAGCAAGCCGGTCATTCCGCTTTTCTCAAAACATTTTCGGCTGAATTGGGAGGATGTGGACGGTACGGCCGCTGATTACGGTTCGCTGTCCGAATTGTTCATTCGACAAATAAATCTGGAGCGGCGCCCTGTGTCAAAAGAGGCTCATGCGGTAGTCAGCCCTGTTGACGGCGTGGTTCAGACAGTGGGAAAAATCAACCCGAATCAAACCTTTACGGTAAAGGGAAAAGATTACTCATTCGCTGAGCTGACCGGCTGTAAAAGCGCAGACCATCAATACAATGGCGGGTATTTTGTCGTTCTGTATTTAAGCCCGCGGCATTATCACCGCTTCCATTCCCCGATCAGCTGCAGGTATCAAAAGCTGGCCGAGCTCGGAAATCGCTCATATCCCGTCAATCAATTAGGGTTAAAATACGGAAAAGATGTACTGTCGAAAAATTACCGGTTTGTGTACGAGCTGAATGGCGGCACCCGAAATATCCTGATGATTCCTGTCGGCGCGATGAATATTAATTCTATCGTGCAGACGAGTACACGGGACGAGCTCGAGATCGGCGAAGAGCTGGGATACTTTTCATTCGGCTCAACTGTCATTTTGATTTTTGAAAAAGACGCGTTCCAGCCGTCTGCCAACTTAACAGAAGGCCAGGAAGTCCAAGTCGGAGAACTGATAGGTTACGAAGAATAAAAAGAGGAGCTGGCAAAAACGCAGCGCCTCTTTTTTTGAAGAAAGGTGAGACTCATGGAGAAACAAATCATCAGCTGGATCACGAAATATCAGCACACCGGAGATGAAGACGTTCTTCGGAACGTGCGAGAAGCGTGCTGGCCGATCGTTGAAGCGGTACTGCAAGGGGTGGCAGCAGATGAAGAGCAAGCGAGTGATTTGCGTGTGAAAGGGATCGAGCGGTTTCCGTTCATCATCAGTAAATACCAGGCCGATGTGCAGCTTCCGGTTGAGACATTTTTACGAAATACGTACCGGTTTTACTTTCATCAAGTGATGAGAGAATCCAGATAAAAGCTTCTTTTTAAGTGAGAAGCTTTTTTTATTGGCGAATAAAGGAAACTTTTTCTATATCTATCTCGTAATGACTAGAGAACCTAGAAGAAAAGGAGAGATAGAATTGAAACGAATGATCGTGAAAATGACGCTGCCGCTGCTGATTGTTTGTCTTGCGTTTTCTTCTTTTTCAGCCTCAGCTCTTGCTGTTTCTGAAGAAAAACATTGGGATCGCTGGATTGAACGACATGCACGTCCACTGGATTCTTCCGATGCTTCAAACAAAGACCTTCGCTTTCTGAAGAAGGTGCTGAAAGGAAAACGAATCGTTCAGTTAGGAGAAACCACACATGGCGCTGGCGAAATCAATGCAACAAAAGTACGCATGATCAAATACCTCCACGAAGAACTGGGATACGATGTATTGGCCTTTGAGTCTGGCTTTACCGATACAAATGCAGCCTACCTTAATATGAGCCAATCCACTTCTAAGAGCACAATGAAAAACGCCATTTCCGCTGTTTGGCACACAGAAGATGTTGTTGAGCTGTTTGCTTACATGAAAGAGCAAAAAGAGAAAGGCGATCCGCTAATCCTTACCGGTTTTGATATTCAAAGCATGAAGAATTCATTCAATGACGCTGCAAACCAATGGGTCAAAGCAGTGGACTCTGAAAAAGCAGAACTGCTCTCTCAATCAGAAAATGACTTTTCAACATTGGTGACAGACAGCAGTACGTTTGAAGAATTTGCGCAAAAGAAAGAAGCGCTTGCGAAAAACTATCAAGAGCTGATCAAGTTCGCTGAAAAAAATGCTTCAGCACTAAAAGCCCACCTTCCGAAAGAGCCGAAAGCTTATGAGATATTTATGCATTCTCTCCAGCTGCGAATTGACGTAATGGAAACGTATATGCCTCAAGAAATGAGACAAAAGCTAAAGGATTATCCGGAGAAATTAGAGGAGCTTCCTTTTGTTTTAAGAGACCGCATGATGGCTGAACAATTTCAGTGGGTAGCCGACACCCTTTATCCGAAAAAGAAAATTATTGTCTGGGGCCACAATTACCACCTTCGCAAACAGAATACGAAAATGATTAAGGATATGACACAGGCAAACACTCCTAATATGGGTGATTATTTGCCGGAGCATCTGAAAAAACAAACATATACGATTGGCATTTATGCATATTCAGGCGCCAGTCTTGATAGCTCGGATAATAAAACCGTTACGCCGGTCACAAGCCCGCCGCCGTCTGGAAGTCTTGAAGCCTTGCTGAAGGCTGCGAACCATCCAGCTGTCTTTGTTGATTTTCTCCATACAAAAAACAAGAAAGGCACTTCGTGGATGTATACCCCGCGGACAGCACTCTATTGGGGGGTCATGGAAGAGCAGATGATCCTGAAGGAACAATATGACGGTGTCATTTGGCTGGAGCATATCACGCCATCAGTCATTATCAAGTGAGAGGGTCCCCTGTTATACTACAGGGGGTTTTTCATTTTGTCTTATCTTTTGGTAGTTTTCAGATAACTATATCAATTAGTAAATGGATGGAAAATACTATTTGTTATTAATAAACCCTTTTGCCGCGAGGGTTTGCAAGAGCTTGGATATTTTTATCAGTCTGGGCGGATCTGTTCATCTTTGCGGCATTTTCCTGTATGATATAGTAAGAGTGTGCATAACAACTAACTATAATTGAACAGGGTGTTTAAATCATGGAAAAACAATACAGAGTATTACTTTACTATAAATATGTTCCCATTGAAGATCCAGAGACGTTTAGAGAGCAGCATCTAGCTTTTTGTAAGGAGCTTGGTTTGTTAGGCCGTATCCTTGTTTCTTCTGAAGGAATTAACGGTACGGTATCAGGTACGGTTGAGCAGACTGAAAAATATATGCAAACAATGAAAGCTGATCCTCGTTTTGCGGACATGGTATTTAAAATTGATGAAGCAGAAGGCCATGCGTTCAAAAAAATCTTTGTCCGTCATAAAAAAGAGCTCGTGACGCTTCGTCTTGAAGATGATGTGGATCCGAACGAAACAACAGGGCAGCATCTGAAGCCTGCAGAATTTTATGAGAAAATGCAGGATCCAAACACCATTGTCATCGATGCGCGTAATGATTACGAGTATGACCTTGGCCATTTCAGAGGAGCAGTCCGTCCTGACATCGAGGCCTTCCGCGAATTGCCTGAATGGATCGAAGAACACAAAGATATGCTTGAAGGCAAAAAGATTTTAACGTACTGCACGGGCGGCGTGCGCTGTGAAAAGTTCTCAGGCTGGCTGATGAAGCAAGGCTTTGAAGATGTGGCACAGCTTGACGGCGGAATCGTCACATACGGTAAAGATCCTGAGGTGCAAGGTAAGCTTTGGGACGGGCAGTGCTACGTCTTCGATGAAAGAATCAGCGTGCCTGTCAACCGTGTTGAGCATGTGATTGTCGGAAAAGACTATTTTACAGGTGAACCGTGTGAGCGTTATGTGAACTGCGCAAATCCATCTTGCAACAAGAAAATGATATGCACACCGGAAAATGAGTATAAATATATGCGCAGCTGCAGCCACGAATGCCGCACGAACCCAAGAAATCTGTATGTCAAAGAGCATAATATGACAGCAGAAGAAGTAAGCGCAAGACTGGCAGCGATTGAAAAAGAAGAGCACGCTGCTGCTGAATAATTGAAAGAACACCTCGGGAATGAGGTGTTCTTTTTTTCTATATGCTTTCGGTTTGTTCGTTTGCGGAAACCCATTCTTTTTGGCGGAAGGCCTTTTCCCATTTAGATACCACAATACAGGCAATCGCATGTCCCGGTACGTTTACGCCTGTTCTCGCCATGTCCATGACGCGGTCAACACCCGCTATTATGGCAACGCCTTCAGCCGGCAGCCCCACAGCATTGGCAGTCGCCAGCAGAACCACAAGCGAGCCAGACGGAACAGCTGCAATGCCTTTACTGGTCATCACAAGCACAAGCATCATGAGCAGCTGCTGAGACAATGTCATGTCTACTTGAAAGGCCTGGGCCAGAAAAATACAGGAAACCGATAGATATAAGCTGGAGCCGTCACAGTTCAGTGACAAGCCGGAGGGGACGACAAATGATACAACTCGTTTCGGGCAGCCGTATTTCTCCATTCTGTCCATCAGCTGAGGGAGAATGGTTTCCGTGCTGGTGGTGGAAAACGCAATTAAAAACAGATCCCATATCATTTTTAATACTTCGAAATACTTAATCTGAAAGATAAGACCGACAAGTGGAAAGAGGACAAAGAGGATCAGGAACAGACCAAGAAATACCGTGCCAACCAGCTTAAACATAGGGAGGAGGAGTTCAATGCCATATTGGCCAACAGAGGCTGCCATCAGGGCTAACACGCCGATAGGAGCCGTCACCATGACGATTTGCGTGAGTTTGAACATAATTTGAGCGGTGGATTCAAAGAATTTCATCACTGGTTCAGAGGCTTTGCCGATGCCTGCCGCAGCAACACCAAACAGAATCGCAAAGAATATAACGGCTAACAAATCATTTCTGGCCATGACATCAATAATGTTTGTAGGGATAATATCGAGGATCATTTGTTTGAAATCAACAACTTTATCTGTGTAGCCGGAAAGTTCATTGATATCTTTTTTCGCTAAATGGGAGAGGTCAAGCCCGACACCTGGTTTTAGGACATTTGCTAATACAAGCCCTAGGGCTAATACCAACGTCGTAATCACTTCAAACCAAATGATGGTCTTGATGCCGAGGCTGCCCATTTTTTTCATGCTGCCGCTTCCTGCGGCTCCGATGACAATAGTAGAAAACACAATCGGCACGACAATCATTTTAATCAAGCGGATAAACCCGTCTCCTACAGGCCTCAGTGCCATCCCAAAATCAGGAAAAAAGTGGCCGATCACTGCGCCGATTGCCAGAGCAATTAAGATTTGAAACGCGATTAATTTTTTCAAATGAATCCTCCTTTAGAATGATAGGATTTTAGGCATAATCATATCATTCGTGATTCACAATCAAACACCTTTTTCAAAATTTTATTTTGATAGCGCTTTCATTATGTTGGCAAAAAAGTCCCCCGCAGCAGGGGGACTTTTTTACTTCATATGGATGTGCTTCATCTCTTCTTCAGATGCATTTGTGAAGATGACCGGTGTTACAGCTGAAGCGGCATGCTGTTTGATGTAATCGAGATCAAAGGTGAGAAGCAGTTCACCTTGTTTGACGGCTTGTCCGCTCGTGACGTGAGCTTCAAAGCCTTCCCCATTTAGTGTAACAGTATCAATTCCGACATGGATCAAAATTTCGGTGCCGCTGGCGCTCTTAAAGCCAATGGCGTGTTTCGTTGGAAAAATGGAGATAATTTCGCCGTCCGCAGGGGCAACGACTTTTCCTTCTGCTGGGTCAATCGCAAAGCCCTCACCCATCATTTTTTCGGAAAAGACTTGATCGGGCACGTCTGCCAGAGAGACTGTTTCTCCTTTGACCGGATATATGAAAGTCTCGCCAGAAGCGGGCTTCTGCTGTTCGTCAGTCTCTGTATCGAGAGTGGCGGCAGTGTCAGGGACGCCTCCGGCTATGATCGTTTTGATATCATCTTTTAAGGCATCAGATTTTGTTCCGAATATTGCCTGGAAGTTGTTGTTGACTTCCAGCACACCTACCGCGCCAAGCCGTTTCAATTCGTCCTTGCTGACTTGGCTCGGGTGATGAACAGTCACACGAAGCCTTGTAATACATGCATCCAGGTTGGCGATATTTTGCTGTCCGCCCAAGGCCTGCAGCACATGAAAGGCAAGCTGGTCTTTAGCGACAGGAGCTTTTGCCTCAGATTGGTCGGCTTCATCTGCTTCACGGCCGGGTGTTTTCAAGTTCCATTTCAAAATCGCAAAGCGGAACAAATAATAATAAATGAAAGCAAATACGATCCCGACAGGAATGACGACCCAGCCGTTTGTCGACAGCCCGTAGTTCAAGACGTAGTCGATTCCGCCGCCTGAGAACGTATAGCCGTGGCGGACGTGGAATAAATCACAAACGACAAAGATAACGCCGGCAAGAATAGAGTTAATCAAATAGAGCACGGGCGCAACGAATAAGAAAGAAAACTCAACAGGCTCTGTAATGCCTGTCAGCATAGATGTGAGCGCCGCAGAAATCATCACGCCGGAGATCATTTTTTTCTTTTCCGGACGCGCAGTATGGATAATGGCAAGAGCAACTGCAGGCAAACAGAAAATCATGTATGGGAAATCCCCCATCATAAAGCGCCCCGCTGTCGGGTCTCCCGCGAAAAACCTTGTCAGGTCGCCGGTTACGGTACTGCCTGTTGACGGGTCTGTGTATTCTCCCATCATAAAATAGAAAGGTGTATAAAAAATATGATGCAGGCCAAAAGGAATCAGCAAACGATAGATCGTTGCATAAAAGAACAGGCCGACTGTTGAATCGGCGATTAAACTGCTGGCTGCGTTGATTCCGTTTTGGATCAGCGGCCAAACAAATGAAAAAATCACGCCGATTCCCAGTGAACTGACGGAAGTAATAATAGGGACAAACCGTTTACCCGAGAAGAACCCAAGGACCGGATGCAGCTCGATTGATGAAAAACGCTTATATAAATAGGCGGCAAGAAGCCCGATGATGATTCCTCCGAATACTCCCATATCAATCAGGTGCTCGGCTCCTTCATACGGAGGCTGAAGCCCGAGTAATTTTCCCATGTTGTCGAGGGTGACGGTTAAAATTAAGTATCCGATGACAGCGGCAAGTCCGGCTACACCTTCGCCGCCGGCTAAACCGATCGCGACCCCAACGGCGAAAATCAGGGGCAGGTTATCGAATACAACGCCGCCTGCATCCTTTATAATAGGGATGTTCAGTAAATCCTTGTCACCGAAACGGAGCAAAAGACCCGCTGCCGGAAGGACGGCAACCGGAGTCATCAACGCGCGGCCAAGCTGCTGCAGAATTTGAAATGCCTTTTTAAACATGACAGTCTCCTTTATGAGTATGATGCTTTCTTTAGTTTTTGAGCCGCTTTTTGATCGGCGATAACGGTTACATGATTGTGTTTTTGAAGAATGGAGGCCGGTACATCTGTCGTGACAGGGCCTTCAGCCATCTTTTGAATGGCGTCTGCTTTTTCCTCGCCGCTTGCTAATAGCACAATATGTTTGCTGAATTCCATGATGGTTTTAATGCCCATTGAAATCGCGAGTCTCGGCACCAGCACCGGATCACCGCCGAAGAATCTGGCATTTGCCTGTATCGTGCTTTCTGACAGCTTAACAACCCGTGTCCGGTCCTCAAAATCAGATCCCGGTTCATTAAAACCGATATGGCCATTGGCGCCGATGCCGAGAATTTGAATATCAATGCCTCCCGCCTGGCGGATGAGATTCTCGTATGCTTTACATTCTGCCTCAAGCTGCGGATTGTCTCCTTGCGGGATATGGGTTTGACCAGGCTGCATATTGATATGCTGAAAAAGATGCTCATGCATAAAATGGTTATAACTTTGCGGATGCGATGGAGAGAGACCAGCATATTCATCCAAATTAAATGTAGTAACCTTTGAAAAATCAATTTCGCCTGCCTGATAGTCTGAAATCAGCTGCTTGTACAAGCCGACCGGCGTGCTTCCTGTTGCCAAACCGAGAACGGCATCTTTCTTAGCCTGTACTTGCTCTTTAATAATGTCAGCGCTTAACTTACAGAGTTCTTCATAGTGCTCGGCGATAAGGATCTTCATGTGACACCCCCTCAAAGAGATAGACAAGCACCATATTTGTTATGATCAATTTATGATAGTTGTCATTACGAATTTAGCACCGCCGTTATCAAACTGTCAATATTAATGTCTGAAAATTTGTTATAAAAGAAGGATACAAATCTTTCATATTTAGAAGGCAAGTGATATGATGGTCTCAATCAAAAAGAACGGTTGCATTACGGAATGGGGAGAATGAAATGACAGCTTTATATTCTGTTATCAAGTTTAAAATCATTGAATTAATTAAGTCGGGCAAATATCAGGCGAATGATCAGCTGCCAACGGAGAGCGAGTTTTGCGAACAATACGATGTCAGCAGGACAACGGTGAGACTGGCCCTGCAGCAGCTTGAGCTTGAGGGATATATTAAGCGGATTCAAGGAAAAGGAACATTTGTATCGGCGGCTAAAATACAAACGCCGATTCCGCATAAGATTACGAGCTTTGCAGAACAAATGAGAGGCCTGCGTTCTGAATCAAAAGTGCTTGAGCTTGTGGTGATCCCTGCTGATCACTCCATTGCTGAGCTTCTGAAAATGAAGGAGAATGAACCTGTCAACAAGCTTGTCAGAGTCAGATACGCCGAGGGGGAGCCTCTGCAGTACCACACCTCATATATTCCCTGGAAAGCGGCACCGGGGCTGGCGCAGGAAGAGTGCACCGGCTCTCTGTTTGAACTGTTAAGGACGAAATACAATATTGAAATCAGCAGGGGCACGGAATCAATCGAGCCGATTTTAACAGATGAAACGATTAGCGGCCACTTGTTAACCAATGTCGGAGCGCCGGCGTTTTTATCAGAATCCCTTACCTATGACAAAAACGAAAAAGTCGTGGAATACGCGCAAATTATTACGCGGGGAGACCGAACGAAATTCACCGTAGAACAGTCATATCAATCATAAAGAAATGTATGAAGAAAGGAATGGTTGCTCTATGTTTCTACTGACGAATGGAAAAGTGCTGTGGGGATCCGTAATTGCTGCTTTCATCCTTTCAATTGTGTTTTACCCGTTTCTGCCGGCGGAAATGCCGATTCATTATGATGGAACGAACCGTCCGGATCTGACGGTTAACAAGCTGGCAGGGATAGTGATACTTCCTGTTTTGATGGTGATGTTTGCATGGGCGCAGAAGATTAATTGGCAATTTGTGATCGCAGTATATATGTTGCTGCTTTGCCATATTGCCGTGCTGTATTTAGCAGTCTAAATCAAACAGCCAGAATGAATCTGGCTGTTTCAGTATGCCGGCAAGACCCTTGCATTCGTTGTCAGGCCAGTGCACCGGTGTTCAGTTATGAAAGAAACGGCGGCTAATGATCAGGCGTCCTGCCCAAGGTTGCCGTTATCACATCCTGTGACAGTCTGCGCCAATTTCTCGTCCATCCTTGATTGGTAATCACGTTGAAAAAGATGCCAAACGGGCTAATTTTCTTTTATTTCATCTTCATTTGACAATGAATGTGGTGTATAATAGCTGATGATCCTAAAGAATATTCTGAAATTTATAAGTGCGAAGCGGCGTATCATGAAAAGAGAGGCTGTATATTTTTTGCAGCTTTAAAAAGACTGAATATTTAAACAATTATGATGTGAAAGGTGTGCTGATCAGATTGAATAAGCTTATCGAACGAGAAAAAATTGCATTTCATAAGGAAAAGCCCGACCCATCATCCTTGGGATTCGGTCAATATTTTACAGATTATATGTTTGTGATGGATTATGAAGAGGGAATCGGCTGGCATCATCCGAGAATTGCGCCGTACGCGCCGCTTACGCTTGATCCGTCTTCATCTGTTTTTCATTACGGCCAGGCTGTCTTTGAAGGATTAAAAGCGTACAGAACAGAAGACGGCAGGGTGCTGCTGTTCCGTCCGGATCAAAATATCAAACGGCTGAACAGATCGTGTGAGCGCATGAGCATGCCTCCTTTAGACGAGGAGCTGGTGCTTGAGGCATTGATGCAATTAATTGAGCTTGAGAAAGATTGGGTTCCAAAGGAAAAGGGAACGTCACTGTATATTCGTCCGTTTGTCATTGCCACGGAACCGAGTCTTGGTGTAAAAGCATCTAAAAGCTATACCTTTATGATCGTGCTTTCGCCTGTCGGCTCGTACTATGGCGATCAGCTGAAGCCGGTTAGAATCTACGTCGAGGATGAATACGTGCGGGCGGTGAACGGCGGGGTCGGATGTGCAAAAACATCCGGAAATTACGCGGCAAGCCTTCAGGCACAGCGAAAAGCGAATGAGCTGGGCTATGACCAGGTGCTGTGGCTGGACGCCATTGAAAAGAAATACGTGGAAGAAGTAGGGAGCATGAACATCTTTTTCGTCATGAACGGGGAAGCTGTCACTCCGGCTTTAAGCGGGAGTATTTTAAGCGGGGTTACACGTGCGTCTGCGATTGAATTGATGCGCAGCTGGGGCATTCCCGTTCGTGAAGAGAGAATTTCGATTGACGAGATTTACGCGGCTTCTGCCCGCGGGGAATTGACAGAGGTCTTCGGCACGGGCACGGCAGCCGTTGTTACACCTGTCGGTGAACTCAATATTCATGGAAAAACGGTGATTGTAGGCGACGGGCAAATTGGAGATCTCTCGAAAAAGCTGTATGAAACGATAACAGATATTCAGCGTGGCAAAGTGAAAGGCCCGTTCAACTGGACATTGGAGGTATAAAGATGAAAAAGAACCTGCCCGGAGGCAGGTTCTTTTTATTTTGAATGCGTGATATCAGCAGTAGCCCGGCTATTGCGGTTTCTCGCATAATACACTGCATAGCAGATGGCCATAAACGAAATGCCGCAATACAATGCGATTCTTTGATTCGGATCAAAGGCAATGCCGATGACGGAAGCCAGGCATAACAGGAACGCGGCAATCGGTACGATCGGATACCAAGGGGTCCGGTATTTCAAGTCGGCGACCTTGTTTCCCGCTGCGACATATCGTTTTCTGAACATGAATTGGGAAGCGGCGATTCCCATCCACACGACAACGACTGCAAAACCGGAAATCGAAACGAGCACAACGTAAACAGTGTCTGGCGCAAATACGCTGGACAGCAATGACAGAATGCCGCCGATCATACTGAACACCAGCGCATTAAACGGGGTTCCTTTTGACGTCAGCTTTGCGAATGCCGGGTGAAGCGTCTTTTCTTTTGATAACGACCAGAGCATTCGGGAAGAAGCATAGAGTCCGGAATTAGCCGCTGACAGAATCGCTGTCAAGATGACAAAGTTCATCATATCGGCTGCGTACGGGACACCGACTCTGTCAAAGACAGCGACAAACGGACTTTTGATGACGCCGGCTTCTTGAATCGGAATCAGCCCTGACAGAACAAAAATCGTTCCGATAAAAAAGAGGGAGAGACGCCAGACCGTTGTTTTAATCGCTTTTGGTATTGTTTTGTCGGGATCCACGCTTTCACCAGCTGCAATTCCGATCAGTTCCGTTCCCGAAAAGGCAAAATTGACGGACAGCATCGTCATCAAAATCGGGACAAATCCATTTGGAAAGAGCCCGTCTTCCGCTGTGAAGTTGGACAGCATCGGAGCGGCTTCTGCGCCTTTGATCGGGATGATGCCGAACATGGCAGAGCCGCCTAATAGAATAAATAATACGATGGCTAATACTTTGATGCTGGAAAACCAAAATTCTGATTCAGCGAAAAACTTGACCGAAAATGCGTTCAGCAAGAAAATGAACAGCGCAAAGACGGCACTCCACATCCAAACGGACGTATGGGGAAACCAGCGCTGCATTAACAAGCCGGCTGCTGTGAATTCTGATCCCAATGCCACAGTCCATGTCAGCCAGTACAGCCATGCGACCGTAAATCCGGTTCCCGGCCCTATGTATTTGGCTGCATAGGTGTGAAAGGCGCCGGTCACAGGCATAGCCACTGACAGCTCACCGAGGCACAGCATGACCAAATAAACGATGCCGGCCCCGACTAGGTAGGCGAGTATGGTTCCCGCCGGGCCTGCCTGCTGAATGGTGTAGCCAGAGCTTAAAAACAGCCCGGTTCCGATAACACCCCCTAAGGAAAGCATAAAGAGGTGCCGGCTTTTCATACTTCTCTGAAAGTTTGTCTCATTCTTGTTGTGAGCAGATTTCATCTTTTTCCAACCTTCTATGGCGATTTATTTCCTTCCTAATAAAAAATCTCATGTCAGCGAGTGACACGAGACTCCGGCGTACCGGCTTTTAGATAGAATATACAAACTATTCCGATAAGTCAAGTTGTTTTTAAAGAGCGCGCCCAAGCCGCGATGTCTTGAATATCTTCGGGTTTTGTCCGGCAGCAGCCGCCAATCAGCTTCGCCCCTTTTTCATACCATGTGCGGGCACTCGCTCCATAAGGTTCGGTACATGCTGCGCCGTTCCACGTTTTTGTTTTCGGGTCATATTGTTCGCCTGAATTCGGGTAGGCGATGATCGGTTTGAATGTGTGCGTTTTTAACTCCTCTATCAAGGAAGGGATATGCTGAAGCGGCGTGCAGTTGATGCCGATCGCTGCAATTTGGCGGTGCTCATCAAGCCATGATGCGCAGTCAGCGGCAGGTGTTCCGTCACTGATGTGCAGGCCGTCTTTTGCACTGAAGCTGATCCACGCATACGTTTCAGGAAATTCCTTCAGGAGCCGCACAATCGCTTTTGCTTCGGCCAGACAAGGAATCGTCTCGCATGCCAAAACATCAGCCCCGGCCTCGATCAGCGCCTTCATGCGGGGGCGATGAAATTCAATCAGTTCATCTTCTGAGATTCCATAGTTGCCGCGATACTCAGAGCCGTCCGCAAGATAAGCGCCATAAGGGCCTACAGATGCCGCAATGATCGGTTTTGGCCGATTCAGACGGTTCTCTTCAAGCGCCCAAAATTCATCACGTGCTTCAGCTGCGATGCTGACGGACATCTCGATGAGCCGGCGAGCTTCCGCTTCGCTCAGCCCGCGTGCGGCAAAGCCTTCAAATGTCGACTGATAGCTGGCGGTGATCGCACAGTCAGCGCCTGCCGCGAAATAATCAGTATGAACTTGTTTAATCAGGTCTGGCTCTTCCATCAGGATTTTTGCCGACCACAGACTGTCGTTCAAATCACAGCCCTTGCGTTCCAGCTCGGTCGCCATGGCGCCGTCTAGCACAATAAGCGGGTATGTATCTAGTATGTGTTGGATAGGATTCATAGAATGTATCGATGCCTTCTTTCAGATTTTTTTGAAAAGGATATGAAAATCGTAATGGTGGCTTACGGGTTTGTCAATAAACGCAAAAAGAGGAGGGTGTTCAGCCCATATGTCTGAACACCCTTTTCTTATGATATTTGTTTGTTATGTGTGTCAGCCTTTGTATCAGAAAGCGGCCAGCACTCAATGCCATTATGGTTTTTGAGCACATCTTTATAAAAGACCGGATCTTTGCCTGCTTTTTTCTGGCGTGTATAGTCTTTCAGCGCTGTAAAAACGACCTTCGATAATAAGAAAATCGCGATTAAATTTACGACGACCATCAAACCCATGAACAAATCAGCCAGATCCCAGACGAGCTGGACTTTGGCAACACAGCCAAAGACAATCATCGCCAGCACGCCGATACGGTAGACAAAAATCAGTTTTTTGCTTTTGTTCAAAAAGCCGATATTGGTTTCGCCATAATAATAGTTTCCGATTAAAGCACAGAATCCGAATAACAAAATCAGAATAGCGAGAAAGCCTGATGCCCACGATCCGACATGGGAGCTGAGAGAGGCTTGTGTCAACGCGATTCCGCTCAGTCCCGGAGTATGATAGGCATCCGAAAACAGAATGATAAAAGCAGTGCTTGTACAAATGACCAGCGTATCCGTAAGCACACCAAAAGCTTGAATCAGCCCCTGTTTAACAGGATGGCTTGTCGTTGCGGTGGCAGCGGCATTCGGTGCGCTTCCCATTCCTGCTTCGTTTGAAAAGATTCCACGTCTGACACCCTGCATTAACGCTGCACCCAAAGCGCCGCCGGCGGCCTGGTCAACACCAAATGCATTTTTCACGATAAGTGCAATCACGTCCGGCAGTTGCGTAATGTTGGTGAAAATCACGAAAAACGCAACTCCGATATACAGGACAGCCAATACGACGACAATGGATTCAGCCAGCTTCGCAATGCGTTTTACACCGCCGAAAATAATCGTGCCGAACACAGCAATTAAAATGAGTCCTAATGTCAGGCGGTTTGTGCCGAACGCATTTTCAAAGGCGAGACTGACTGTATTTGATTGGACCGAGTTAAAGACAATACCGAACGACAAGGTGATTAAAACGGCGAACAGCGCGCCCATCCACCTTTTGTTCAGCCCTTTTTCCATATAATAAGCCGGCCCGCCGCGGAAGCCGTTTGCATCTTTTACCTTATAAATCTGTGCCAGTGTGCTTTCCACAAAGCTTGATGCTGATCCGATAATGGCGATAATCCACATCCAGAAGATGGCACCTGGCCCGCCGAGTGCAATGGCGATGGCAATGCCCGTAATATTTCCTGTACCGACACGGGCTGCCATGCTGATGCAAAAGGCTTGAAATGGAGAAATGCTGTTTTTCGACCGGGAAGCGGCACCTTCTCTTAATACCCTGACCATTTCCTTCAGCATACGAACCTGCAAAAACTTAAGCCTGAACGTAAAATAGATTCCCAGAGAAAGGAGCAATACAATTAATAGCTTTGACCATAATAGATCATTTGCGATCCCGACGATATGTTCCAGGATTTGCTGCATACAATCACCTCTTTTTTTAATGTTTAAAAAATACTAAGCTCCCACTCTTGAGCCATGTGTTTCAGCAGCATACCGCCAGTGAGGCTGTTGCCGTATTCATCAATGGCAGGCCCGTAAATGCCGATGCCGCATCCAGATTGAAAAGGCTGTTCTCGTCTGGCGCTTGGAGGAACGAGAGCCATGATGCCGCCGGAAACGCCGCTTTTGGCCGGCACGCCGACAAACGCCGCATATTTGCCTGAAGCGTTGTACATGCCGCACGTCAGCATTAATGCCTTGGCCAATTTTGCCACGTCCTTTGGAATCACCTGCTGGCGGCGAATCGGATGATAGCCGTCATGGGCAAGGATCAGGCCGATCAATGCGATGTCTTCTGTAGTGCCCTCCATGGCGCATTGCTTCAAGTAAACCTCAAGCGTTTCTTCTACATCTGCTTCTAAAAAGTTTGTTTCTTTTAAATAGTAGGCCAGCGCTCGGTTGCGGTGCGCGGTTTCCCATTCAGATTGGAACACTTCCTCATGAATTCTCGGCCGTTTTCCTATTAAAGTTTCCATTACCGAGTTAAGAAACTCGAGCTTATCGTGGGCCGACTCTCCCGGAAGAAGCGATGCGATGGTGAGGGCGCCTGCGTTTATCATAGGATTAAACGGCTTTCCCGGCTTGTTGATTTCGAGCCGAATGATTGAATTAAAAGCGTCGCCTGTCGGCTCGACATCTACGCGGTCGAGTACATAGGAAATGCCGCGGCTCATGCAGGCGGCGATAAAGCTGATCACTTTTGAAATGCTTTGCAGGGTAAAAGGGACGTTCCAATCGCCGGCATGTATCATTGTTCCGTCAGGCTCCAATATACAAATGCCGAGCTGTGAGTCATTGACTTTTCCTAAAGCGGGGATATAGTTTGCACTTTGTCCATTGGCGGCAAAGGGGCGATAGTGCTTCACCCAATCATGCAGTTGAGACGCCGGATCTATTTCTATTTGGGGCTCTTTTATCAACTCTTTCATCGAATTCCTCCTCACTGTTTTTCTTCTTTAAGGACTGAGGTTTATCAAAACGAAGACTGAAGGGGCATTAAACGCTTTCATAAAAGCGGAAGGTATATTTACTGTATAATGGCGACTACAGAATCATACAAAATACGACAAAAAATTTTTGAAAATAAGCCGTAAGATTTATAAAAATCTCATGTTCTGGGTCAAAAGAAATTTGCAGGTTTTCTGCCGTTTCCCCAAAATAAAAGCGAGGATGTGATCATCATAAAACTGGAACGTTTTTTTGAAAAAGACGGATATATACTGGCCCTCATGCTGATTACGGTGCCGTTGGCCGGTGAATTGAAATTTTATCCTCTCAATGAGGAATTCAGGATCAGCTTTGGCGCACCGGCTTTTTTCTTCTTCTTATCGCTGCTGCGGCATGTGCCTGCTGTGTTGCCGGGTCTTCTGACGGGAGCGGCAGTTTTTGTCTTTCGCGTTTTTCTGGAACTATGGGGCGGGGGTCACGATGGACTGGTTCCGATTCTCTATGAACAAGCGTCCGGCTTTTTCTTTTATATGACTTATGCCTGTCTGTTTTACATATTAAAGGCCAATCGTTTTCGAGAACGGCCGATTATGCTCGGTTTCATCGGGTTTATGATTGAAATTGTGTCAGATTGTGTCGAGCTTGCTGTGCAGTTTCTCCTTTTTCATACGGTTGTCACGCCTGCGAAAATCACGGATATCGCGGTGATTGCGGTTTCTCACACATTTATCGTGATGAGCTTTTATAGTGTGCTGAAGCTGTATGAGACGCAATCGAGAGAAAAACAGACAAGGCGGCAGCATGAGCACATGCTGATGATCGTTTCAAATTTATACGAAGAAACGGTACATTTAAAAAAGACGCTGAAAACGACAGAGCAAGTGACGAACGATTCATACCAGCTCTATCGGGAAGTGAAGGGCAAGGATGATCAGCTCAGCGGCAGAATCCTGAGACTGGCCGGAGAGATTCATGAAGTGAAAAAGGACAACCAGCGGATATTCGCAGGGCTTTCAAAACTGATTTCGAATGAGAGTTTAAGGGATTATATGAGGGCTTCTGATTTGCTGCAGCTTGTGATTCGAATGAATGAAAAGTACGCTGAAGCACTAGGGAAAGAGATTGATTTTGACTGCTCGATAGAAGGGGAGCATGACGATTATCACGTATTTATCGTGCTTTCGATCGTAAATAATCTAACGGCAAATGCGGTTGAGGCAATGGGAGAAGAGGGAATGATCAGCCTGAGGCTCCGTAAGCCAAAAGAGAGTATGGTAGAATTCCAGGTGGAAGACAATGGCCCCGGCATTTCTGAGAAAATCGGAGACATTGTGTTTGACCCGGGTTTCACTTCAAAATATGACGAATTTGGCACCCCTTCTACGGGTATCGGACTTTCCTACGTAAAGGAAATCGTGACAGAGCTAGAAGGGGATATCACGTTTGATAATCAGCAGCGGGGAGTGGTGTTTGCCATCAGGCTGCCTGTCCGGCATTTGATTCAGAAAGGGTGAACCGAAAGCTATGCGTTTTTTTATTGCTGATGATGACCGTGCGGTACGGTCGATTTTAAGGCAGATCATTGAGGATGACGATCTCGGGGAAGTGACTGGTGAAGCGGAAGACGGAAGCCAAGTGGAAGGGCATATGCTGCAATTTAAGCAGATTGATATTTTATTAATTGATCTGTTAATGCCCGGACGGGACGGCATTGAGACGATTCGCCAGCTTCAGGATACGTACTCAGGAAAGATCGTAATGATCTCTCAAGTGGAAGCGAAGGAAATGGTCGGAGAAGCGTACTCGCTCGGCATCGAATATTTTATCCATAAGCCGATTAACCGCATTGAAATTGTCACGGTTCTCCAAAAGGTGAAGGAACGGATCGACCTTGAGCACTCGATAGGGGATATTCAGCACTCTTTAAGCCGGCTTGTCAACCGGACTGAACGGAAAGCGCGTCCTCCGCACAAGAATGACAGCGGCATAAAAGAAGCAGGAACTTTCCTATTGTCCGAGCTTGGCATGATGGGAGAAGGCGGCGCTCATGATCTCATGGCGGTGCTTCAGTATTTAGCAGAGCATGAGCAATCTGAGCCATACGAAAAACATATCCCTTCTCTAAAACAAATCTTCATCCAAGTAGCGGAACGAAAGCTGGGGGCAGGGGCATCTGAAACGGAGATCAATCGCGAAATGAAAGCCTCCGAGCAGCGCATCCGCAGAGCGATTATCCATTCGCTGCACCATTTTGCTTCACTGGGCACCACTGATTTTTCGAATCCGAAATTTGAAACCTATGCATCGAAATTCTTTGATTTTCCGGTTGTCAGCCAGAAAATGAAAGAACTCCAATCTAGGGATGCAAAACCTCTCGCCCCCGCGAAAGTGAATATGAAAAAATTCATCCACGTGTTCTTTTTGGAAGCGAAGCTTTTGCACGAGACGATGAAACAAAGAAGCATGTGACCAAAACAGCCGGCTGCCCTGGCTGTTTTTTTGATGCCAAGAATCCCGGCCGGGAAGCGGTTTACTGACTTATCTGTAAAGTTTCAGAAAATAAAGATATTGACTTATTGTTTATTTGTCTTACAATTAAACAAAAGGATATAGGGGAGGAGCGGATATAAAAGAAAAATGAATAAAAGCGCTTTCAATCAGGGGCTGTATACACAAATAACAGGAGGTTATGCTGATGAGCCGTATGAGAAAAGCACCCGCTGGAATTTTAGGTTTTCCGGTTGCACCCTTTAATACACAAGGAAAACTGGAGGAAGAAGCTCTTTTTCAAAACATTGAGTTTTTGCTGGAAGAAGGCTTGGAAGCGATTTTTATCGCTTGCGGGTCTGGTGAATTTCAATCCCTCAGCCATAAAGAATACGAGCAAATGGTGGAAGTCGCAGTCTCGGCAGCCGGAGGCAAGGTGCCGGTTTATACGGGGGTGGGCGGAAACCTCAGCACAGCGCTTGAATGGGCGCAGCTGTCAGAGAAAAAAGGTGCCGATGGCTACTTGATCCTGCCTCCGTATTTGGTGCATGGCGAACAGGAGGGGCTGTATCAGTATGCGAAAACGATTATGGAAAGCACCGACTTGAATGCGATTCTTTACCAGCGCGATAACGCCGTTCTTTCTGTTGAGCAGATCAAACGGCTGACCGAATGTGAACAGCTTGTCGGTGTGAAGGACGGGGTGGGGAATATGGATTTGAATATCAACCTCGTCTATACACTTGGCGACCGTTTAGGATGGCTCAACGGAATGCCGATGGCTGAAGTGACGATGCCGGCTTACCTGCCGATCGGGTTTCACTCCTATTCCTCAGCGATTTCAAATTATATTCCGCATATTTCCCGGATGTTCTATGATGCATTGAAAAACGGAGATGGCGAGCTGGTGAAGGAACTCTATCAGCATGTGATTCTCCCGATCAACGACATTCGCAAACAACGAAAAGGATATGCTGTATCTTTGATCAAAGCAGGCATGGAAATCATGGGATTGAATGTGAGAAATACTGCAAGACCGCCTGTAGGCCCGGTTGAAAAAGAGCATTATCAGCAATTAGAAGCGATTCTGAAGCAGGCGGTTGACCGTTTTCCGAAAAAAGCCGCCACGGTTTGATAAACAGAATAAACATGAAAGGGGCAATGGGCATGTCAGTGATCACGGAACAAAACACATATCTCAACTTTATTAATGGAGAGTGGGTTAAGTCTCAATCAGGCGATATGGTTAAGGTCGAAAACCCTGCGGATGTGAATGATATTGTCGGCTATGTACAAAATTCAACGGCAGAAGATGTGGAACGGGCTGTCGCCGCCGCCAATGAAGCCAAAACGGCTTGGAGAAAGCTGACGGGGGCCGAGCGGGGCCAATACTTATACAAAACGGCGGATATTATGGAGCAGCGCTTAGAGGAAATCGCCGTCTGTGCAACGCGTGAGATGGGGAAAACACTGCCGGAAGCGAAAGGAGAAACAGCCCGCGGGATTGCCATTCTGCGCTATTACGCCGGAGAGGGCATGCGCAAAACGGGTGACGTCATTCCGTCTACTGACAAAGACGCGCTCATGTTTACCACCCGTGTTCCGCTCGGTGTAGTCGGCGTGATTTCTCCGTGGAACTTCCCGGTGGCAATTCCGATTTGGAAAATGGCGCCGGCATTGGTATACGGAAATACCGTTGTCATCAAACCGGCGACAGAAACTGCCGTGACATGCGCGAAGATTATTGCCTGCTTTGAGGAAGCGGGGCTGCCGGCAGGGGTCATCAATTTGGTGACAGGCCCGGGTTCTGTTGTCGGGCAGGGGCTTGCTGAGCATGACGGGGTAAACGCCGTTACGTTTACCGGTTCAAATCAAGTCGGGAAAATCATCGGGCAGGCCGCTTTAGCGAGAGGAGCCAAATACCAGCTTGAAATGGGCGGCAAAAACCCGGTTATCGTAGCCGATGACGCTGATCTTGAAGCTGCGGCTGAAGCTGTCATTACGGGTGCCTTCCGTTCAACCGGCCAGAAGTGCACTGCGACAAGCCGTGTCATCGTGCAAAGCGGAATTTACGGCCGCTTTAAAGAAAAACTGCTTCAGCGCACAAAGGATATTACGATCGGAGACAGCTTAAAAGAGGATGTCTGGATGGGGCCGATCGCCAGCAAAAATCAGCTTGATAACTGCCTGTCGTACATTGAGAAAGGCAAACAGGAAGGCGCTTCTCTTTTGATTGGAGGAGAAAAGCTGGAGAACGGAAAATACCAAAAGGGCTATTTTGTTCAGCCCGCCATCTTTGACAATGTGACATCTGAGATGACGATTGCCCAAGAGGAAATTTTCGGTCCGGTGATTGCTTTGATGAAGGTGAATACGATGGAGGAGGCGCTGGACATTGCCAATGACGTGAAATTCGGCTTAAGCGCATCTATTTTTACGCAAAACATCGGCCGAATGCTCTCATTCGTTGATGATATTGACGCCGGTCTTGTCCGGATTAACGCAGAAAGCGCGGGTGTTGAGCTTCAGGCGCCTTTTGGCGGAATGAAGCAGTCGAGCTCCCACTCCCGCGAACAGGGTGAGGCAGCGAAGGACTTTTTCACGGCGATCAAAACCGTTTTTGTGAAGCCGTAATGGTGCTGGGGAAGAGGCGGATGTCTCTTTCCCGGCTTTATCACAGCCAGCATATGATTCTCTACTTTGAAAAGGAGAAGATACTATGAAAAAAGACTATGCGAATGTTTCACCGGCGGACAAAAAAACGTCTGTGCGCTGGTTCATCGTTTTTATGCTGTTTCTTGTGACCTCTATTAACTATGCTGATCGGGCGACGCTTTCCATCACCGGGGATTCCGTCCAGCATGATCTGGGATTGGACTCGGTCGCCATGGGATATGTCTTTTCTGCTTTTGGCTGGGCCTATGTCATCGGGCAGCTTCCCGGCGGCTGGCTGCTGGACCGCTTTGGTTCAAAGACTGTTATTGCATTAAGCATCTTTTTCTGGTCGTTTTTTACACTGCTGCAAGGGGCGATTGGCTTTTTCTCCGCCGGCACAGCGATTATCCTGCTGTTTGCACTGCGTTTTTTGGTCGGCTTGTCTGAAGCGCCTTCATTTCCCGGAAACGGCAGAGTTGTTGCCTCATGGTTCCCAAGCTCCGAGCGCGGGACAGCTTCAGCCTTTTTTAATTCAGCTCAATACTTCGCAATCGTCATTTTTTCTCCTTTAATGGGCTGGCTCACCCACTCTTTCGGCTGGCATTCTGTCTTTGTTGTCATGGGTGCAGCGGGCATTCTTCTGGCTGTCATCTGGCTAAAAACGGTGTACGAACCGAAAAAACATCCGAAGGTCAACGAAGCCGAGCTTGCGTATATCGAACAGGGAGGCGGGCTGATCTCCATGGATGACAGCAAAAGCAAGCAAGAAACAGAATCGAAATGGCCGTATATCAAACAGCTGTTAACGAACCGCATGCTGATTGGCGTGTACATCGCGCAATATTGCATTACGACTCTCACCTATTTCTTTCTCACATGGTTTCCGGTATATTTGGTTCAGGCCCGCGGCATGTCTATCCTTGAGGCAGGGTTTGTTGCTTCTCTGCCGGCGCTGTGCGGATTTGCCGGCGGTGTGCTTGGGGGCATCGTGTCAGACATCTTACTCAAAAAAGGCCGTTCGCTCACCTTTGCTAGAAAAGCGCCAATCATTGCCGGCATGCTGCTGTCTTGCAGTATGATTGTCTGCAACTATACAGATTCAGCGTGGCTTGTCGTTGTTATTATGTCGCTCGCGTTTTTTGGAAAAGGCTTCGGCGCACTGGGCTGGGCTGTCGTGTCGGACACGTCTCCGAAAGAGTGTGCAGGATTAAGCGGCGGTTTGTTCAATACTTTCGGAAATATTGCCTCGATCACAACACCGATTATTATCGGCTACATCGTGAATGCGACAGGATCTTTTAATGGCGCGCTCGTGTTTGTCGGTGCTAACGCGGTTGCGGCGATCCTCAGCTATTTGCTGCTGGTCGGGCCGATCAAACGGGTCGTGTTAAAGAAACAAGAGCAAGATCCCGATCAATCATTGCCGGTCTAATATTTATGAAAGCGCTTTATAAAAAGGAGGAAAAGACATGAGTTCATCCATACAAGAGCAGGTTCAAAAAGAAAAAAGATCGAATATTCCTTCAATTATAGAGATGAAGGTGATCCCTGTTGCGGGACATGACAGCATGCTGCTGAATCTGAGCGGCGCGCACAGCCCATTTTTCACCAGGAATATCGTGATTTTAACCGACAACAGCGGAAATCAGGGTGTCGGCGAGGTGCCTGGCGGTGAACACATCCGCCGCACGCTGGAGCTGGCTGTGCCGCTTGTTATCGGAAAATCCATTGGCGCCTACCAGTCGATATTGCAAACGGTCAGAAAGCAGTTTGCTGATCAGGACAGGGGAGGTCGCGGCATTCAGACGTTTGATTTGCGTACCACGGTGCATGCCGTCACAGCGCTGGAAGCCGCTTTGTTAGATTTGCTTGGAAAGTTCCTTCAGGAACCGGTCGCGGCTTTGCTGGGCGAAGGGAAGCAGCGTGATGAAGTGAAAATGCTCGGCTACCTCTTTTACATCGGCGACCGAAAGCGGACGGCCCTGCCGTATCAAAGCGATGAGCAGTCAGATTGTGCATGGTTCCGTCTCCGCCATGAGGAAGCGCTGACGCCGGAGGCTATTGTGCGTCTTGCCGAATCCGCGCAGGAGCGTTACGGCTTTCAGGATTTCAAGCTGAAAGGCGGGGTGCTGCCGGGAGAGGATGAAATGGAAGCCGTCACCGCATTATCGAAACGTTTTCCAGAGGCAAGGATCACCCTTGATCCGAATGGGGCGTGGTCATTAGAGGAAGCCATTTCCTTATGCAAAGGAAAGCAAGATGTGCTCGCGTATGCGGAAGATCCGTGCGGGGATGAAAACGGCTACTCCGCCCGTGAAGTGATGGCTGAGTTCCGCCGCGCGACAGGGCTTCCGACCGCGACAAATATGATTGCGACCGACTGGCGGGAAATGGGCCACGCGATTCAGCTTCACGCGGTGGATATTCCGCTGGCGGATCCTCATTTTTGGACGATGCAAGGTTCCGTGCGGGTTGCGCAAATGTGCCATGATTGGGGTTTGACATGGGGCTCCCACTCCAACAACCACTTTGACATCTCCCTTGCAATGTTTACCCATGTGGCGGCTGCGGCTCCGGGGCGCATCACGGCAATTGATACCCATTGGATCTGGCAGGACGGGCAGCGGTTAACAAAGCAGCCTTTTGAGATTGCTGCTGGCTGTATGAAGGTGCCAAATAAGCCTGGTCTTGGCGTCGATATTGATATGGAACAAGTGGAAAAAGCGCATGACCTCTATCGAAACATGAATTTAGGCGCACGGAATGATGCGATCCCTATGCAGTTTCTGATCAGCAACTGGGAGTTTGACCGAAAACGCCCGTGCCTTGTGCGATAAGTTTGATTGTAAATATTGTCATCTCAGCTATTTTGTCTTACAATTGAACAACTGAAGGGAGAGTTGTTCGTGTACGAAGGTTTAGAAGATCTGAAAGTCGATACAGTCAATCGGAAAACGTTAGCCAAGCAGGTCATTGAACGGATTGTCCATTTATTATCGAGCGGACAGTTAAAGGCCGGTGACAAATTGCCGACAGAAATGGAACTGATGGACATTTTGCATGTCAGCAGGCCGGTGCTTCGCGAGGCCCTCAGCTCACTAGAGACACTGGGTGTGATTACGAGGAAAACCAGAGGCGGCACGTATTTTAACGACAAAATCGGCATGCAGCCATTTTCCGTCATGCTTGCCTTGGCCACTGATAATCTTCCGGCGATTATTGAAGCGCGGATGGCGTTAGAACTCGGACTTGTAACGATAGCCGCGGAAAAAATCAATGAGGATGAGCTTCAGCGTTTGCAGAAGACGATTGACGATATCGCCAACAGCACTGACAATCTTTATGGTGAAGCAGATAAAGAATTCCATCGAATTATAGCGTTAAGTGCCAATAATCCCGTTGTCGAAGGGATGATTCAATCCCTGCTGATCACCCATGCGAAAATTGACAGTCAGATTCCGTACAGGGAGAGAGATGTAACGGTCGAATACCACAAAAAAATCTATGACGCTCTTGCCAAAAGAGACCCGTACAAAGCGCATTACCACATGTATGAGCATTTGAAATTTGTCCGTGACAAAATTCTGAAGGGTATAGATGATCAATAATTGTAGAGACAGCCGCAGTTGGAACGTAAGATCTGCGGCTTTTTTTGAACCGATTTAGAAAACGCTTACTATGATATGAGGAGTGATTTTCTGATGGCGATGAACCTCAGGCAGAACCAAGCGCCCCTTTACATCAAAGTGAATGAAACAGATAACACGGCGATTATTGTCAATGATGGAGGACTGCCAAAGGGCACTGTGTTTTCATGCGGCCTTGTGCTTGAAGAGGATGTCCCCCAAGGCCATAAGGTGGCCTTAATCGACCTGAATCAAGGGGATGAGATTGTCCGTTACAGAGAGGTGATCGGGTTTGCTGATGAGACGATCAAACGCGGGAGCTGGATTCGGGAAGACCTCGTGAGAATGCCCGCTCCCCCGGATTTAGATGATCTTCCACTTGCAAACAGAGTGGCCAAACCGCAGCCGCCTCTTGAAGGCTACACGTTTGAAGGATATCGAAATCCGGACGGCAGTGCGGGGACAAAAAATATTCTTGGTATTACCACAAGTGTTCAATGTGTCGTTGGCGTTTTGGATTATGCGGTCAAACGGATAAAAGAAGAGCTGCTGCCGAAATATCCAAATGTCGATGATGTTGTGCCGCTGCATCATCAATACGGCTGCGGTGTGGCGATCAACGCGCCGGACGCCGTCATTCCGATTCGTACGATTCAAAATCTCGCGAAGCATCCAAACTTCGGCGGGGAAGTAATGGTCATCGGATTGGGATGTGAAAAGCTTCTCCCGGCAATAATTGCGCCTCAAAATCACGAAGACATCCTATCACTCCAGGATCATCAAGGTTTTGCGGCGATGATTCAATCCATTTTGGAAATGGCGGAGGAACGGTTAATCAGGCTGAACAGCAGAACCCGGGTGTCATGCCCTGTTTCGGATCTGGTTATCGGCCTGCAATGCGGCGGCAGTGATGCGTTTTCCGGCGTGACGGCGAACCCTGCCGTGGGGTATGCGGCTGATTTATTGGTTCGCGCAGGTGCAACGGTTTTGTTTTCTGAAGTGACAGAGGTGCGGGATGCGATTCATTTATTAACGCCACGGGCTGTCAGTGAAGAGGTCGGACATTCGCTGATTAAAGAGATGAAGTGGTATGACCGCTATCTTGGGCGGGGGGAGGCGGACCGAAGCGCGAATCCTTCGCCAGGCAATAAAAAAGGCGGATTATCCAATGTGGTAGAAAAGGCGTTAGGATCGGTAGCCAAATCAGGCACAAGCCCTATCTCCGGCGTGCTCGGCCCAGGCGAAAAGGCAGAGCAAAAAGGCCTGCTGTTCGCGGCGACACCGGCAAGCGATTTTGTGTGCGGAACTCTCCAGCTGGCGGCAGGAATGAATCTGCAGGTGTTTACGACAGGAAGGGGAACACCGTACGGCTTGGCTGCTGCACCGGTGCTGAAAGTATCAACAAGGCATTCCTTATCAGAGCATTGGGCGGATTTAATCGATATCAATGCCGGACGAATTGCAACAGGTGAAGCCAGTATAGAAGACGTAGGCTGGGAGATCTTTAGGACGATTCTGGATGTGGCGAGCGGCCGCAAGCAAACGTGGGCAGACCGTTGGGGCCTTCATAATGATTTGTGCTTGTTTAATCCCGCCCCAGTGACTTGAATCATTGTTCTAGAAGATTGAAATTGGAATATGATAATCTACGTATAAAGAACGGAGGGGTTACCGCATGGCATTCATGAGATTCCGATTGAAACGAATTCAATAGTGAACGACTCTCGCCTGAATGCGGAGAATCGGGATGGATCTGCCTATGTATAGCCCTTATACTTTGTCATAAAAGAGGGTGGCGATGCTGCCCCTCTTTTTTGTGCCTTTCACACATTCCTTCTCTCTATGGCAGGCGGAACATGGGAAAGGGGAAAAAAGATGACAAACCAAAATGAGAAACAGCTTATTCATGAGATTGTGGCACTTGCACGCAACCAGGGGCTTGCGGTTCACTCCGAAAACGCGCAATTGAATGAAACGGGAATGGATTTTCAAGTTGTATTTGCCAAGGACGACACAGGTATGCCGTGGGTGCTGCGAAAGCCGCGGCGAGATGATGTTGTGGAAAGAGCAGCTTCAGAAGGCAGAACGCTTGCCTTTCTCCGGACAATTCTTACAGCTGATGTGCCGGATTGGAGAGTTCATACACCGGAATTGATCGCTTACCCTATGTTAAAAGGAACACCGGCTGCTGGGATTGACTTGGAACAGAAACAGTATGTATGGAATATGAATCATCAGCCGCCATCAGACCATTTTATACGGACACTTGCCAAGATACTGGCTGAATTACATGGAATGAACCCAGCAGACGCTGGCCAATCTGGTATAAACGTGATGAGTCCGGAAGAAGTCAGGCGAAACACAGCTGAAACTATGGATGACGTAAAGAACACGCTTGGAGTGTCTGAACAGCTTTGGCAAAGATGGCAAACATGGATAAATGATGATGCATACTGGCCAGGTTTCTCCGTGCTGATACACGGCGATCTCCATCCGCCGCATATCCTTATCAATCAAAATGAACACGTTACAGGCCTTCTGGATTGGACAGAAGCAAAGGTCGCCGATCCAGCCAAAGATTTTATCTTTTATCAAATGCTGTTCGGGGAAGAGGAAACCGCGCGTTTGCTTGAATACTATCATCAAGCAGGCGGCCGCATATGGGCAAAAATACAGGAACACATCTCAGAGATGCAGGCGGCATATCCGCTGGAAGTTGCCAAATTTGCTCTGCAGACACAGCA
Organism: Bacillus sp. N13C7; assembly: GCF_026790065.1. Lineage (GTDB taxonomy): Bacteria > Bacillota > Bacilli > Bacillales > Bacillaceae > Bacillus. The sequence continues at coordinate 88,107 of NZ_JALAMO010000004.1, forward strand.
GGAGGAGCACATCAATATGGCACTGGAAGAACTTGGCGTAAAAAATCGGATTAAAAATTGACTTCTCTAAATTAACAGAGTATTATAACATTTAGTAACAAAAGAACGGATCAACAATCGTGAGGAAGAGTAAGTACGCATCAGTGTGGAGGTTCAGAGAGTCGGTGGCAGCTGTGAACCGATCCTTCCCTGATGCCGAATGGGCTTCTGAATTGCTTTGCTGAACGGATAGTAGGCGATGCCGGGATTCTCTCCCCGTTACCAAGAGAGGAGTATCGAAACGGATGTTTTCTGTACTGAGAGTGAACGGCTGTATAGCTGTTAATAAAGGTGGTACCGCGAGACCCTCGTCCTTTGCATAGGACGGGGGTTTTTGTGTTTCTTAAAGGAGGTGACGGCCAATGGATGATGGCTGGTGGTGCATTGCAGATGAATAAGAAAGGAGGATGTCAAATGGTTATTGCAACAGATGATCTTGAGGCCGCATGTCCCAAATGTGAAAGATCGGGAGAAATCGAAGGAACACCTTGCCCGGCCTGCAGCGGGAAAGGTGTTATTCTGACGGCTCAAGGATATACGCTTCTGGATTTTATCCAAAAGCATTTAAATAAGTAAAGGAGAATAGCTGAGCTGAGATGAGATTAGAAGAGCAGAGTAAGCTTCGCGAGGCCGCAGCAGGTACGGTTTTTTTGTTGATCGGAACGGTTTGTTTTGCGTCTAAGTCAATTTGGATTAAATGGGCTTACCAAATGGGTGCTGAGCCAGATGCCGTGCTGCTATACAGGCAGCTGATGGCTGTTCCGCTGTTTTGGCTGATTTTTTTGATATACCGTCCACCAATGCCAGACGGTAAGAAAAAAGGAGACCTATGGAAGGCTTGTGGGGCGGGAGTGTTTTGTTTTTTTCTGTCTCCCTTGCTTGATTTTATTGGGCTGAACCATGTATCCGCAATGGTTGAACGTATATTGCTGATGAGCTGTCCGTTGTTTGTGTTTGGATTCACCACGTGTCGTGACCTGAAAATGGGTTCAATTCAGGACCTTTTCGCCATGCTGGCGGTCATGTTCGGCCTTTTCTTTGCGCTCGGAGGCTGGAATGCTGAGCTTTTTCAGGCGAATAGCATTGGAGCTGTATTGATTTTGTTGTCTTCGGCAGTCTATGCTGGTTATCTTGTCCTTTCCGGGCATCTCGTCCATCAAATCGGCGGCATCCGTCTCAATGCATACGGGATGACGGCAGCCGGAGCGGCCATGATGCTTTACACAGGCATTAAGGCGGCGATCGGCATGAATACGCCAATGACAGCATATCCGCTTGCTGTGTACGGTTTATTTGTGTTCATCGCAGTCGTCTCTACTGTGATTCCATTTGTGCTGATGCTTGAGGGCATAAAACGAATCGGGGCACTGCGAGCTGCCAGTATTTCAATGGCAGGGCCTGTCCTGACGATTTTCTTTGGAGCCTTATTTCTTGGTGAGCGGCTCCAGCTTACTCAAACCATTGGATGCGCAGCCGTATTTATTATCATAACGGGCATGGAATATAGAAAACTGAAAACAGGTAAAAATGAGTAATTTTTGTAAAACACACACGTTTTTCAATTACAATAAGTGTAATTACGTGTGTGTGTTTTGATTTTGCAAAGGGTAGGTGAGAAGATGCAGCGCATATTGCTAGTAGAAGACGACCACTCTATCGGTGAAAAGGTAAAAATGGCGGTTTTCGCTTTTGGCGCCGCTGGAACCAGTTTAGTTCCCATCTTTTTTGGGATGCGTAAACACTCAGTTCCGGCGACCATCATTTCGTCTGTAGTGATTGTGATGCTCATCAGTTCAACAAACCCCGGTTTCTCCATATCGTCTGTTGTGTATATCCCATTATCTTTGGCGGCATTCGGTTTGTTTTTTTCCTACATGGCGATCAGGAACGCGGACAAGCAGGATGCGTAAACAAAGGCACCCAATATGTAAAAACGGCCGATGCTGTCAGCACCGGCCCTCCCGTTATGAATCTGTTCTTGTTTCAAGATAATGCTTCTTGCCAATCTCTTTGCTCATCATATAGAAATGGAAGCAATATTCACCGATTGCCATGGCGATTGCACCGAATAAAGCTGCCAATGCAACTTCACCGCCAGTCATCCCCATAGAAAGCGGCATGCCCATCAGCCAAATGACAAGAAAGGCCAGACCGAAATCAGCCAAAGTCGCAATCATATTATTCCATCTTGGCAATACATAAAGATCGCCCAGCAAATATGAAATAATTCCTAACACAAGTGTCATTAAGATCGTATCACCAAACGTGAAACCAAAGCCCAGGCCAAGCACCAGATACAGCACAATAATTGTCATAATACCTTTAATCGCGAGCGCTTTCACATGTGTCATTCTAAAGTTCCTCCTTCTGTCATTTATTTGTTATGTATGATTCCTCAAATGCAGAAAGTTAAACCTTATATTGTGTTTTTATTGTCCGTATAAAAGGAGTGAATCGTTTGTATGAAAGGCAAGATGTTCACGGTGATGATGATGTTTATGCTTTTCGGAGGCGGGTGCAGGCCTGCTGAAGAGCCGGTATCAACTGCTCATTCTGCAAAAAACAAAGCCTACAATATTCATGAGCGTTTTATTGAAGCGGAGCGTGAATTCGGAACCGAATTGTTTAAAAGCATGTCAGATAAAGATGTAATGGACAATTTGTTAATCTCCCCATACAGCTTGCAGCAGCTGCTGGTAATGACTGCAAATGGAGCGGAGGGAAACACATTAAAAGAAATCAAAGCTGCTTTATATTTATCAGGTCTTCATGACAGCAGCATCAATGAGTCATCGCTGGCGCTTATGAAAAGATTCGAGTCTTTGCCTGAAGGTGATCTCCTGACGGCCAATGCAGTATGGACAAGCCTTGAACCCAGATCTGGCTTTAAACAAACGCTTAAACAATTCTACTCTGGGAGTGTCTTCAAGATGGATGGCAATATTCAGACTGCAAAGAACTCAATCAACCAGTGGACAGCACAGCAAACAAAAGGTCATATTGACGACATAGCGGATCGTCTTTCACCAGAAGCTGTTTCGCTTTTGGTAAACGCCGTCTACTTTCAAGAAAAGTGGTCGCTGCCGTTTGACCGGCAGTTGACGGCTGAGGAGCATTTTCTTCTGCCTGACGGCTCTTCCAAAAAACTGCCGATGATGAGGCAGTCTGCACGCCTTGCTTATTTAGAAAATGAACTGCTCCAAGCAGTCAAGCTTCCATATGAAGATCAGCAGCTTTCTTTCACTTTATTTCTGCCGAAGATAAAGCCGGCTTCTTTCTTGTCTCTCTTCACGTATCAAAACATAAAAGCATGGGACACCGCATTTCAGCCAAAAACAGTGAAGCTGAGCCTGCCCCGTTTTACGCTGAAAGGAAAGTATAACGTAAAACATGCTCTTCGCGATATGGGGATGAAATCCGTCTTTTCTGATGCTGACTTTTCCAGAATGTTTACTGAAGGCCGCGGTGTTTCAATCGATGATGTAAATCATCATACGTTTATCAAGGTGGATGAAGCAGGAGCCGAGGCTGCAGCTGCCTCGACAGCAGAAATTGTTGAGTCGGCAGCGCTCGCGCCAGATGTTATCTTGACGGCGAACCGCCCATTCTTCTTCGCCATCACAGATGAACAAACAACTAGCCTTTTGTTTTTAGGCTTTTTCGCAAATCCGAATGAATAAATTTATAAACTTCATCCTGTCCCCCCGTCATCACTTTTGAAGTAATGAAATATGATGAAAGGAGATTAAGGGGAGGTGACGTGATGGCGGTCGTGAGAGCAACGAGTGCGGATGTCGATTTGCTGGCAAGGCTGCTCAGAGCTGAAGCGGAAGGCGAAGGCAAGCAGGGGATGCTGCTTGTCGGCAACGTGGGAATTAATCGGCTGCGGGCGAATTGCTCAGATTTTAAAGGCCTCCGCACCATTAGGCAGATGATTTTTCAGCCGCACGCGTTTGAGGCTGTGACTCATGGATATTTTTATCAAAGAGCTCGGGATAGCGAGCGTGCCCTTGCACGGCGGTCGATTAATGGTGAAAGACGCTGGCCGGCAAAATTTAGTTTGTGGTACTTCAGGCCGGAGGGAGACTGTCCAGCCCAGTGGTATAACCAGCCGTTTGTGGCCAGATTTAAGTCTCACTGCTTTTATCAGCCGACGGCCGAGACGTGTGAAAATGTATATAACACATTTTAGAGACAGGACGCCGTTCACATTGAACGGTGTTTTTCTTTTGAAAAGAGATGCTATGGAAAATCTTCCTGTGAGAGAATCGAAGAAAAAAGAGCTGACGGAGATGACAGAATGGCCACAATTGATTTGCAAAAGAAAAGTGTAAAGATCGTACTGGAAAAAAAGCAATTAACGAAGGTGACGGCTCGTGTCGGATTGGTGCTTGATATTACGGGTTCAATGAGAACGCTCTATAAAAATGGGACGGTTCAAAACGTGGTGGAGCGGATTTTGGCGGTGGCTGACCAGTTTGATGATAACGGTTTGCTGGATGTATGGGTGTATGATAGTGAATTCTCCCGATTAAAGCCAGTCTCTGAAAAAGATTTTTCTGGATATGTCGATCTGAAATTTTGAATAATGACCATTTGCATAAATTCGGAAGAAATGATGAGCCGCCGGTTATGAAAGACGTACTGCGCAAATATGTCGTGGAGGAACCGAGTCCCTATCCCGCTTTCATCGTTTTTATCAATGACGGAGGCTGTAAAAAGTCGATCAAACCGATCATTGAAGCATCCTCTGATAAATCGGTGTTCTGGCAGTTTGTCGGCGTCGGAAACGGAAACTGCGATTTTCTCCATACATTGGATACGTTAGAAGAGCGTGTCGTGGATAACACGAACTTCCTGCATATCGAAGAGATTGACCGCATTTCTGATGATGAGCTTTATGACGCCCTGCTTACTGAATTTCCATTTTGGCTGAAAGATGCGAAGGAAAAAGGAATTGTAAGAGATCAAGAGCCTCCTGTTGAAAAGCCGAAAAAGAAGGGCTTTTTCAGCCGATTGTTTTCAAAATACTGATACAGCACTGAGTCATTCTGCAAAATGGCTCGGTGTTTTTGTTTTTTTAAGATCATGTGAAGAAAAATAGTCCGAATGGGCGGCTTGCAAACGACAGGATATGCAGAAAATGCGTCATTTAGACAGCTTTCGGCATGTTTCAGCGGCAGGTGTGTGAGGGAAGACCTGTTTTTGATGTTCAGCGCTTACAATCGGTTCACACTTCTTCACAGTCGTTTAACAATGATTTCCTATAATGAAGGCGATCAATGAGAAGAGAGGGGATCTTAAATGGCATACGACAGTCGTTTTGATGAATGGGTACAGAAACTGAAAGAGGAAAGCTTTCAAAACAATACGTTTGACCGCCGCAAATTTATTCAAGGAGCGGGGAAAATTGCAGGTCTTTCTCTTGGATTAACCATTGCTCAGTCAGTTGGGGCGTTTGAAGTAAATGCTGCCCCTAAATTCTCGAGCTATCCATTTACGTTAGGGGTCGCGTCTGGAGATCCGCTTTCTGACAGTGTCGTACTCTGGACACGTCTGGCGCCAGATCCGCTGAATGGCGGGGGAATGCCGAACAAGGCGGTTCCAGTCAAATGGGAAGTCGCAAAGGATGAGCATTTCCGCAAGATCGTGAGAAAGGGCACTGAAATGGCCAAACCAAGTCTTGCCCACTCCGTGCACGTGGAAGCGGACGGGCTTGAGCCGAACAAAGTGTACTATTACCGTTTCAAAACCGGGCATGAACTAAGCCCTGTCGGTAAAACAAAAACCCTTCCTGCGCCTGGTGCCAATGTGCCGAAAATGACCTTTGCGTTCGCTTCCTGCCAGCAATATGAGCATGGCTATTATACGGCCTACAAGCATATGGCGAAGGAAAAGCTTGATCTTGTCTTCCATCTCGGTGATTACATATATGAATACGGGCCAAATGAATATGTATCAAAAACAGGCAATGTCCGCACGCACAGTAGCGCGGAAATCATCACGCTGCAGGACTATCGGAACCGTCATGCCCAATACCGCTCTGACGCCAATTTGAAAGCTGCACATGCGGCGTTCCCTTGGGTTGTAACATGGGATGACCATGAAGTCGAAAACAACTATGCCAATAAAATACCGGAAAAAGGACAGTCGGTTGAAGCATTCGTGCTCCGCCGCGCGGCGGCATATCAGGCGTACTATGAACATATGCCGCTCCGCATCTCCTCTCTGCCGAATGGCCCGGATATGCAGCTGTACAGGCACTTTACGTACGGAAACCTGGCATCCTTCAATGTTCTTGATACCCGCCAGTACAGGGATGACCAAGCTAATAATGACGGCAATAAGCCGCCTTCTGATGAATCGCGTAATCCGAACCGGACCCTGTTAGGAAAAGAACAGGAACAGTGGCTCTTCAACAATTTGAGCAGCTCGACAGCTCACTGGAATGTGCTGGCACAGCAGATTTTCTTTGCGAAGTGGAATTTCGGGACAAGCGCAAGCCCGATCTACAGCATGGATTCTTGGGACGGTTATCCGGCTCAGCGCGAACGGGTCATCAATTTCATTAAAAGTAAAAATCTAAATAATGTTGTTGTGCTGACAGGTGATGTACACGCAAGCTGGGCATCAAATCTGCACGTCGACTTTGAGAAGACAAGTTCAAAAATTTTCGGGGCTGAATTTGTCGGAACCTCGATCACTTCCGGAGGGAATGGCGCGGATAAGCGGGCGGATACAGACCAAATTTTAAAAGAAAATCCGCATATTAAGTTCTTTAACGACTATCGCGGATATGTCCGCTGTACCGTAACGCCTCACCAGTGGAAAGCTGATTATCGTGTAATGCCGTTTGTGACAGAACCGGGCGCCGCCATTTCAACACGGGCTTCATTCGTCTACCAAAAAGACCAAACCGGATTGAGAAAGGTTTCCTCCACAACAATTCAAGGCGGGGTGAAGCAATCCAATGAGGTTGAAGAGGATCGTTTCTTTGCACACAATAAAGCCCATGAAAAACAAATGATTAAGAAACGGGCAAAAATTACGAATTAAGGAGTGAAAAAACATGTTTTCAAACATTGGTATACCGGGCTTGATTCTGATCTTTGTCATCGCCCTCATTATTTTTGGCCCTTCCAAGCTGCCGGAAATCGGGCGTGCCGCCGGACGGACATTGCTGGAATTTAAAAGCGCCACAAAATCACTTGTGTCTGGTGATGAAAAAGAAGAAAAATCAGCTGAGCTGACAGCGGTAAAGCAGGACAAAAACGCGGGCTGAGTGCTGATGAGGCAGACACCGGGTCTGCCTCTTTTTTTATGAAAGGGAGGGCTTTTTTGAATGGATAAAAAAGAAACCCATCTGATCGGGCATTTAGAAGAGCTTCGCCGCCGGATTATCATAACTCTCGCGGCATTTCTTCTATTTCTCATCACGGCTTTTTTATTTGTACAGGACATTTATGACTGGCTGATCAGAGACCTAGACGGAAAGCTGGCTGTGCTTGGCCCGAGTGAAATCCTCTGGGTGTACATGATGCTTTCCGGCATTTGTGCCATTGCGGCTACCATCCCTGTTGCAGCGTACCAGCTGTGGCGTTTCGTTGCACCGGCGCTCACGAAAACAGAGCGCAAGGTGACGCTCATGTACATACCAGGTTTATTTGCGCTGTTTTTGGCGGGCATCTCCTTCGGATACTTTGTCTTGTTTCCGATCGTACTCAACTTTTTGACTCATTTGTCCTCCGGCCATTTTGAAACGATGTTTACAGCAGACCGCTATTTCAGGTTTATGGTGAATTTGAGCCTGCCATTCGGTTTTCTGTTTGAAATGCCTTTGGTGGTGATGTTCTTAACAAGATTGGGGATTTTAAATCCTTACAGGCTGGCCAAAGCGAGAAAGCTATCCTATTTTCTTCTGATCGTCGTGTCCATATTGATTACACCGCCTGATTTCATTTCTGATTTTCTGGTGATGATCCCGCTGCTGGTCCTGTTTGAAGTAAGTGTCACCCTATCGGCGTTTGTCTACAAAAAGAGGCTGAGGGACGAAACGGCTGCTGCTGCTTAGTGCAGCGTACCACCCGGTGATTTCACATCCTCATCATATTGTGCAGCCGTAACAGCGGCGATCCTCAATGCCCGGACAATCGTGTCTAAGCTGAGGCTCGGCGCTGTTTTATCGATTGTTTGTTCAGGGATGTAAGGGATATGGATAAACCCGCCGCGAATGTTTGGAGCTGTCCGGCTAATATGATCCATTAACCCGTAGAACAAATAGTTGCATACAAAGGTCCCCGCTGTATAGGAAACTGCGGCCGGAATGCCGTTTTCCTTCATTTTTTCAGTCATTCGTTTCACAGGCAGCCCTGTCCAGTAAGCAGCGGGTCCTTCAGGAGAAATCTCTTCATCAATCGGCTGCTGTCCTTCATTATCGGGGATGCGCGCGTCTGCAAGGTTGACCGCCACTCGTTCCGGCGTGATCTGCATCCGCCCTCCGGCTTGGCCGACACAGATCACAATATCCGGCTGATGCTCCTGTATAGCTTGCCGCAGCGTGTCCAGAGCGGTTCTAAAAACAGTCGGAATTTGTACTGCAATGATTATTGCGTCATCCGTTTCAAAGCCATTCATCCGTTTCGCCGCTTCCCATGATGGATTAACGGTTTCTTTGTCAAAAGGGTCGAAGCCTGTGATCAGTACTTTTTTTCTCATCTTGCCATCTCCTTTTTTCTTTTATTCTATTGTTTATTTATGGGTTTTTCATCAAAATAATGAAAAGGAGTGAATCACAATGGAGCATTTGCCGCAGCAGTATCGCCAGCTGTTCCCAATTGTGCAGACACATACCATGCTTGCCAGCTGCTCACAGAGCGCGTTGGCAGAGCCTGTATCAAGGGCGGTCAAAGACTATCATGACAGCCTGCTGCACATGGGGACGAACTGGAATGAAGCGATAGAAAAAACAGAGAGTGCCAGAATCGAGTTTGCGAAGCTGATAGGGGCTGAACCAGATGAAATTGCGATTGTGCCGTCAGTTTCTGATGCGCTCGTTTCTGCAGCATCGTCCTTATCTGTTTTTAGAAAGAAGCATGTTGTGTATACGGAGATGGATTTTCCGGCAGTGTCTCAAGTCTGGCAGGCACAATTGGATTATAACGTATCCGTCATTCCATCAATAGACGGCGTGCTGCCGCTCGAACAATATGAAACGCATATTACGGATGATACAGTGCTGACGTGTGTTCCGCATGTTCATTATCGTGACGGTTCCATTCAGGATGTCAAAGCGGTCGCTGCCATCACAAAGAGAAAGGGTTCTTTGTTATTTGTGGATGCTTATCAATCAGCGGGGCACATTCCCATTGATGTGAAGGAGTGGGGTGTAGATATGCTGGCGGCAGGCACTCGGAAGTATTTGCTTGGTATACCGGGTATGGCGTTTCTTTATGTAAGGAAGGAGCTGGCGGACGCACTGAAGCCGAGAGCATCAGCTTGGTTCGGCAGGGAGAGCGGATTTGATGCGGATTATGCGAAAGGTGCGCGCCGTTTTCAAACGGGCACCCCTGCTTTTATCAGCGTATACGCAGCGGCATCGGCTTTATCATTGCTGAATCATATCGGGGTTTCTCATATCCGGGATCATGTGAAAACGCTCTGTGCCGATGCGTGTCAATATGCTGCTGAAAAAGGCCTGCAGCTGGCGGCGGCACCAGCAGGAGAGCAGCCGGGCATGGTTGCGATTCGGGATGGGCGGGCATCGGAAACGGCGGCGCTGCTGAAGAAGAAAAAAGTGATTTGCGCGCCGCGGGACACTGTCATCCGTCTCGCTCCTCATTTTTATAACACGAAGGATGAAGTGCGCCATGCGATTGATGAAATCGCGCTCCGCATGTAAACATAAAAAAGCCCCTGAACACAATGTCAGGGGCTTTTCATATTAATGATCTACCTTAACTCGCTTCAAGAAGAAAGCGCCAATTAAACCGATAATCGCAACAATCATCGCAAACACAAACGCGTGCTGTACGCCCGCTGTCAAAGCCTGCGGGATGACTGCCGGATCGGCAGGATTTTTGACTGTGCTCATATAATCATGCTGGCCTGCCGCCATAATGCTGACCGCAACCGCTGTTCCGATAGCGCCCGCCATTTGCTGCAGCGTGTTCATGATGGCAGTGCCGTCTGGATAAAACTCGCGCGGAAGCTGGTTTAAACCGTTTGTCTGCGCAGGCATCATGATCATAGAGATCCCGATCATCAAGCAGGTGTGCAGGATGATAATCAGCACAGCTGTTGAAGTGGTTGTGATGTTTGAGAAGAGCCAAAGGACAACAGTGACAATCACAAACCCGGGAATGACAAGCCATTTCGGCCCGTATTTGTCGAACAGACGGCCTGTAACAGGGGACATAAACCCGTTTAAAATGCCGCCCGGCAAGAGAATAAGACCAGAAGCAAATGCCGTCAGGACTAAGCCGCCTTGCAGATACATCGGCAGAAGCAGCATAGATGACAGGATAACCATCATGCAAATGAACACCATGATCACACCCAAAATAAACATCGGGTATTTGAACGCACGCAGGTTCATCATTGGCTGCTTCATCGTCAGCTGGCGGATTGAAAATAGGATAAGACCGACAACCCCGACAATCAGTGAGACGACAACAGTCGGGCTGGACCATCCGCCAGAGCCTTCACCGGCGTTGCTGAATCCGAACACAATGCCGCCGAAACCAATCGTCGATAGGATGATAGATAATACATCAATTTTCGGCTTTGTAATGTCAGATACATTCTGCATGTATGCGATACCGAAAACAAGCGCCAGCACAAGGAACGGAAGAGAAATCCAGAAAATCCAGTGCCAGTTGAGATGCTCCAGAACCAATCCTGAGAAAGTCGGGCCGATGGCTGGCGCGAACATAATGACAAGCCCGATCGTTCCCATCGCCGCGCCCCGTTTATGAGGCGGGAAAATCACCAGGATCGTGTTAAACATCAGCGGCAGTAAAAGCCCGGTGCCGAGCGCCTGAACGACCCTCGCCGCCAATAAAAACGGGAAGCTTGGCGCGAGTGCCGCGATCAAGGTCCCTATAATTGAAAAGATTAGTGACACGGTAAAAAGCTGTCTCGTTGTGAACCATTGCAAGAGCAGTCCTGATACAGGAACGAGGATACCGAGTACAAGCAGGTAGCCTGTCGTTAACCATTGAACAGTTGCTGCTGTTATGTTCAATTCCTTCATGAGATCGGTTAAGGCGATATTCAGCGCCGTTTCACTGAACATGCCGATAAAACCGGCCAACAGCAAGGAAATCATAATCGGCATCACTTTGTATTGCTGAGATGCTTTAGCTGCTGTTTCCACAAATCATTCTCCTCTCTGTGATCTGAATGTATTCATTCAGATCATATAAGTATATCTTTTCTTATTTCTTCAGAAGGGCAGGAATGCGGTTGGAGATTTGAAGGAGCGGTGTGCTGTTTTTTGCTGTCAAAGATAAAAGAATACCGCCTTCAATCATTGCATTAATTACGGTGCTGGCTTCCTTAGCATGGCTCTCGCTGCAGCCTCCCTGCCGCAGTTTTTCCTCATACACAAGGGCCCACTCTTTATAGGCTCCATGGCAGGCTTTCCGCAGCGGTTCGCTTTTCAATGACGTCTCAGCCGCAAGCAAGCCGACAGGCAAGCCTTCAATGTCTTCCGTACATGAAAATTGGCAGGAGAGCTCCCTTAAAAAGGCTTGAATGCCTTCCGCCGGATCCGTGTAGGCTTCCATGCAGTCCGCGATTTTCTGGCGGATATAGTCCTTCATCTCATTCACCGCTTCGATCGCCAGCTGTTCTTTACCGCCTGGAAAGTGGTAGTAAAGAGAGCCTTTAGGCGCGCCGCTTTCCTTAATAATCTGGTTTAGCCCCGTGCCGTAATACCCCTGCAGCTGAAAAAGCCGGGTAGCTGCCGAAAGGATTTTTTCACGGGAATCTCCATAACTCATAGCATTCCCACCTTACTGAATTGCAATCAAAAATATAGTGACTGGTCTATTATCTTGATTCAACCATCAATTGTCAAGAGAAATTCACTGTACGAAAAAACAGAGAGAAAAGCTGACACACCCTTTGACTGGGTAAACGAAATATTCAATGATTAGACATCATAAGAATGTAAGGAGAGAAACGGATGAAAAAACAACGATTGCTCATACTCGCTCTTTTTACCGCATTAGTGCTTGCTTTTACCGGATGCTCACAATCTCCTGCAACAAAGGAACCCCCGAAAGAAAAACAGCAGACACAAAAAGTATCCTCAGCCTCCGCCTCTGGAAAAAAGGACCTGCCAAACATTAAAATCTTAGCGACAGGGGGCACAATTGCAGGGGCGGATAAATCGAAAACCTCAACCACTGAGTATAAAGCAGGTGTCGTTGGCGTTGAATCACTAATCGAGGCTGTTCCGGAAATGAAGGACATTGCGAACGTCAGCGGAGAGCAGATTGTGAACGTCGGCAGCACAAACATTGATAATCACATCCTGCTGAAGCTGGCGAAACGCATTAATAAATTGCTAGATTCAGAAGATGTAGACGGAATCGTCGTGACGCATGGAACCGATACATTGGAAGAAACCGCTTATTTTTTGAACCTCACTGTGAAAAGCGATAAACCGGTTGTTGTCGTCGGTTCGATGAGACCGTCGACAGCCATCAGCGCCGATGGGCCGTCTAACCTGTACAATGCAGTTAAAGTGGCAGGCGCACCTGAGGCAAAAGGAAAAGGGACGCTCGTCGTTCTTAACGACCGCATTGCGTCAGCCCGCTACGTGACCAAAACAAACACAACTGCAACGGATACTTTTCAATCAGAAGAAATGGGATACGTCGGAACGATTGCTGATGATATCTATTTTAATAATGAAATAACCCGCAAGCATACAAAGGATACAGACTTTTCGGTTTCAAACCTTGATCAGCTGCCGCAAGTAGATATTATGTACGGGTACCAAAATGACGGAAGCTACTTGTTTGACGCGGCAGTGAAAGCCGAAGCAAAAGGGATTGTCTACGCTGGTTCAGGGAACGGTTCTTTATCTGACGAAGCGGAAAAAGGAGCGGTCAGCGCAGCCAAAAAAGGCGTCACTGTGGTGCGCTCAACCCGTACGGGAAATGGTATCGTGACACCAAACCAAGACTATGCGGAAAAAGATCTTCTGGCTTCGAACTCTTGAAACCCGCAAAAAGCACGAATATTGCTGATGCTTGCGCTCACTAAAACAGACGATCCTCAAAAAATCCAGGCTTATTTCAACGAATATTAAAGAAAAGAAGGCGAATAAGCCTTCTTTTTTCGGCATTTTAGGACATAAGTTTTCTCTAAACCTTAAAATTTGTTTAAAATAAGTAAGATTTACCCTTTACTTATTCGAAATGGTAAATTAATATAATTGGAGAATTTGTTACAAAAAAAGGAGGATATTATGAAATTTGTAAGAAGTAAGTTCATTGTACTTGTAACAATTTTGATGCTGTCCGTTACATCGCTATTGGCGGTGCAGCCGTCAGCAAAAGCCGCTGAGCACAATCCAGTCGTTATGGTTCACGGGATTGGAGGTGCATCATACAATTTTGCAGGGATAAAGAGCTATCTCGTATCTCAAGGCTGGTCGCGGGACAAGCTGTATGCAGTTGATTTTTGGGACAAGACAGGCACGAATTATAACAATGGCCCGGTATTATCACGATTTGTGCAAAAGGTTTTAGATGAAACAGGTGCGAAAAAAGTGGATATTGTCGCTCACAGCATGGGGGGCGCGAACACACTTTACTACATAAAAAATCTGGACGGCGGAAATAAAATTGAAAACGTCGTAACGCTCGGCGGCGCGAACCGTTTGGTGACAAGCAAGGCGCTTCCGGGAACAGATCCGAATCAAAAGATTTTATACACATCCATTTACAGCAGTGCCGATATGATTGTCATGAATTATTTATCAAAATTAGACGGTGCGAAAAACGTTCAAATTCATGGTGTTGGACACATCGGTTTATTGATGAACAGTCAAGTCAACAGCCTGATTAAAGAAGGGCTGAACGGCGGGGGCCAAAATACAAACTAACGAGATACATAACCTTGAAGATTCCTTTCTTCAAGGTTATTTTTTCTTCGTAAATGCGCCTGCCAACATCACTGCCTCTGTCGACCACATCAAAAACGCATAGATGTGAATCTATATTCAATAATTGGAAAAATAGAAGAGCTAAAATGGGGATAATTTATAAGCCTTGCTTATAAAAGGCAGTGAAAAGTACATCGGTAAATTAGCATAATCACTGGGCTTTTCACATTGCCAAATTCTTTTTTAGCCCGAAACCAAGCCCTCAGAAGTTATTTTTGTTAAAATAGAAAAGTTACAACAGAATTCGGAGGGTTTATTGTGGGAAAAGTGAAACGAAATGCCCCTTGCCCATGCGGCAGCGGCAAGAAATATAAAAAATGCTGCGGAAGTAAAGTTGTCGACTTTCCGACAGAACTAGCGGCAAAAGAAGCAAAACAAATTCAGGAAGACTTAGTGGAGTATGCCTTCACAGTACATAGAGAAAGCATCTCAGGCTTTATCAACCAGCATGATTTTCTTTCTGCTATGGACAGACAGACGAAAGACATCAGCGTATTTAATTTGGGAATCTGGGGAATCTTCTTCCACCCGCTTGCTGGTGAAAAGACAATCTTCGAGGAGTACCTTCAGAAAAAAGGTGATTCGATCACTCGTCCGAAAACGCGTGAGATCGTTGAATCATGGAAGAGCATGACGCCTGCTTTATTGCTGCTGAAGGATCTGAAAGATGCTGTCATTCACTTTGAAGATGTCATTACGAAAAAACAATTTGAAGTGGAAATGGATGCCAACAATCAAGACCTCCCGCCAGTGGGAAGCCTGATTCTCGGATATCCAATCCACGAAGCAGAAAAAGCAGAATTCTTCATGCAGTTCACGATCTTCCCGGTGAAGAGAACAGAAGCGCTGATCAGCAAGGTGAAGAAATACGCAGATGCCGCTGTGAAGAATGGCAAAGCGCCGGAGGACTTCATGAAGCAAGAATTCAACAACGTTCTGTTCGCGCTGTTAGCTGAGAAAGATGAAGAGCCGCAAGCAGAAGCTGTTGAAGAAAACAGTGTTGAGTGGGCAAACGACATGGAGAAAGAAACAGCTGCAGCTATCGAAGAAGGCATGAGCGGAGATGAGTATCCGACTGAACTGATTCCGGCTGTCATTGACATCTGGAAAACATTCTGTGAGAAAAAGTCACCCGTCATCAGAAAACCAGAAGCTTTCGCAGCAGCAGTTGAATATTATGTGAATGCGATTTCTCTGAACGGCGCGTCTGTTTCTCAAGCCAAACTGGCGAAAAAATACGGCGTCAGCGCATCAACGATTTCCAGCCGATACAAAGAAATTGAAAGTACGCTGCAAGAAGAAGCGGATCGTTTTGCAAAAGCGCTATCCTCTTAATCAAAAAACCTTGAAAAGCTGAGCTTTTCAAGGTTTTTTATTTTTGAAACGGAATTTTGATTTCTAGCCGGAAGACAGGGTGGCGGTATGTAAAATCCAGTCTGCCAAAAGCGCTCTTAACCAGTTTTTGAATGATATACGTGCCCATTCCTTCATGAGCGCCGCTTTTCGTTGAACGGCCAAACGATTGATACAATGTATCGAGCATTTTTTAATCCATTCCTGGTGTGCTGTTTTCACAAACTGGCCAGCCTGCTTCCTGAAAGACAAATGGGTTCTGCCAAAATAAACTTGCAAAAGGAGAAATACACTTTCTCCTTTTTGTATATCCTGAAAAAAGAAGGAAAATAGTAAAAGGATATCTAATACAGAAAGTGACCCTGCCCTATTTTTCATCTAAATTGGTTTCGAAGGAGAAGAGCGATGGATCAAACACGTACACTCGGCAAAACGAAGCTGCAGGTGAAGCGGATTGGATTTGGCGCGAATGCGGTCGGCGGGCATAATCTATTTCCAAATCTACATGATGAAACAGGGAAGGATTTGGTCCGCGCTGCATTGGATGGCGGCGTTAACTTTATCGACACTGCCTTTATATATGGACTGGGGCGTTCCGAAGAATTAATCGGTGAGGTCCTGGAGGAACGCGGGGGCCGCAATCAGCTCATCATTGCCACCAAAGGGGCCCATAAAGAAGTGAACGGCAGCATTGAATTAGATAACAGCCGGGAATTTCTTCGCGGCGAGGTGGAAAAGAGCCTGAAGCGGCTGAAAACCGATTATATTGATTTGTACTATGTTCATTTCCCGGATGGCAAAACGCCTCTTGCAGAAGTGGCGGGTACACTGAAGGAGCTGAAGGATGAAGGGAAAATCAAAGCGGTCGGCGCTTCGAACCTCGACTATCAGCAATTGCAGGAGTTTAATGCAGACGGTTATTTGGACGTTTTTCAGTCAGAATACTCTCTGATTCGGCGTGATGCCGAGAAGGAGCTGCTTCCGTATTGTGAAAAACAAGGCATTTCCTTTATTCCTTATTTTCCGCTCGCATCCGGCCTGCTGACAGGAAAATTCACGAAAGACACGGTTTTTGAAGACTTTCGAAAGGACAAGCCGCAATTTCAGGGAGAAACGTTTAGTCAGCATCTCAAAAAAGTGGACAAGCTGAAAGCGGTAGCGGAGGAAAAACAAGTGGAGACAGCACATCTCGCCTTGGCGTGGCTGTTAACAAGACCGGCGATAGACGCCATTATTCCAGGCGCTAAACGTCCTGAGCAATTGAAAGAGAACCTAAAAACCTTGAACATTGAACTGACCGAAGATGAAGCGAATTTCATCAGCGGAATCTTCACATAAAAAAGGAAATAGCCTCGGAGGCTATTTCCTTTTGGTGTTTTATTCTTTGATGAATGCTTCAACTAATTCTGCTGCTCTGTAATCGTCCATATCAAGCTGCCATTGGTCGATGTCATTTTTCTTCATTTTCACTTCAACTGTTTTTTCAGATGAAGCAGGTCCGAGCTTTTTGAATTCTTCAGGATATACTTGAAGCGCGTATTTCACAGCTTCTTCATAGCTTGCGTCAGTGTTTTTGTTGTAGTAGTCTTTCACTCTGTCTTCGATGCGGTCTGAGAGTGAAGACGCGTCTACAGGTTTAATTGTAGCTTCAACGATCGCTTCGTCTTTGGAGATCGAAGTTGTTTTCGCCTGGATAGAAGAGTTTTTGCTTAATCCTGCTTTGATGCCGTTGACGATATTATCAAGTGCTTTACTGTCGGCATATGTGCTTGAAAGGCCGGAAGCTGAGAGATAGCCGTCTTTGGCTGATTCGTTGAAATCATTGACAATTTCATTTTTGTTAGCGCCGGTAATTTTTTCGAAATCAGCGTTGTCTTTACCGAAAAGAAGGACATCAACATAGGCCGATAGCGCTTTTGCAGAGTCTTGAAGCTGATCTGCTGTCGCAAGGATTTTTTTGTCTTTTCCGTCAATTTTGAAAGTAACTGATTTTGGCTTTTTATCACCGTAAGATTCCGGCGTATAGGTAAGCTCGTATTTCTCGCCTTTATCTACAACGAAGAAAAGGTTTCCTTCAACCGATTTGTCAGCGTTAATCGTGCTACCTTGAAGCTTTTCGCTATAGTCTTCAGGATCTGTGTCAGACATTTTGGTATCACCTTGATACAAAGTGAAATCCATGCTGTCCACGTTCAGCGGTTCTTTTCCTGTGTTTTTCACAGCGACATTGACTTTTAACACAAGCTGGTCATCTGAAGTGGATTTATCATATTTAGACGGAAGCGTATAAGAAACATCCTTGATTTTGACTTGAGCTATATCTGAGCTTTTTTCTGTTTCTGATTCTTTCTTCTCCGCGCTTGTTTTGCTGCCGGAACAAGCAGCTGTAAACATCATCAGCAGAAGAATTAGGAAAACAGCATACGTTTTTTTCTGAAACATTCATTTTTCCTCCTCAAATGGTTTAGGAAAGGGGAGTCTTTTGTCTTTGAGAAATGGATCTTTTTGAATGGATTAGCATCATTTAACCAAAAAAATCAGTTCTTTTCTCACGGTTTTCACCGGATTTTCTGGAAACTCCGCCCTTCTTTGTCATGAATGGACCTATAAAAAGTTACAACGGAATTAATTTTAAGATTATTAGCTTTTATATTGAATAGGTTCATCATACTATTTTTGGTGAAAAATGTTCTGGTAAAACTGGTAAACTCAGAAATTTGTGTATTTTAGACTATTACTTTTTAACTGGTTGAAGGAGACATAAGAATGATGAAAGGGGCTGTCTTTGTGAAGAAAGAGGAACTGAAACAAAAAGCATTGGAAATCGGCCGGGTGCCGGCTCACTTAAAACTGGAAATTGAAGATTATGGCGGTGACGAGAAAGGAGCCCATTTTTGTTGGGTAGATCCTCAGGATGAACACACCGGCATTATCGTGGAACTTGGGCCGGGCGGGGAGCTGGAATCCCTCTCTCGTGATACTGAGCCTGAAAGCGGAGAAAAGCTGTCTGAGGAGAAACTAGAGGATATTATGCGCCAATTTGTCGAGACTCATTATCCCGGGGCACTGTCTGTCTTTGTCCTTGAAGAAAACGAACGTACATACGATGATAAAGTGAGATTTTCATATGTTCAAATGGAGGACGGACTTCCTCTTCCCATGAGTGGGTTAATGGCTGAAGTTTCCTTATCGGGTGAGATCATTTACTTCCGCTATTACGGCAAAGCGGGCAGCATCATCAAGCCACAGCGGGTCGCGGATGTTCAAGAGGCGCTTGCCTATTTCAAGAAAGATGTGGAGTTCGACCTTTTATTTGAGATTCTCCATCGTTCCGTTTACAAAAACGGAGATGATCAGCCGCATTTGGTGTATGAGCCTGAGTGTAGGGCCATTACTGTACCTGCCGATTTGGTTCAAGAAGAAAAAGACTTTGATGATGACGATGACAGGGAGCGGGAGAGCTTTCCTCTCCCTTTATTCGAGGGCATTCACGATAAGGCAGATCCCAGCAGCATGATCGGCATCGAAAAAGGCTTTGTCAAAGAGCGGGAAACGGATTTGGGAGACGGGAGAATCGGGATCGTTTGGCGGAATCCAGATGATCCTGTATATCAACCGGCTGATAAAAGCATGGACAGCTGGTTGAAGGGACGGACTCATCAAGTGCTGAAAACGATCCATAATAAAGAAACCGGAAAACTCGAAGGCGTCATGTCATTTATGGAGAAAAAAGGGCCGTTGACAGTAACTGAGGCAGAGTGCGAAAAAATCGCGCTTCGCTTTCTGTTTGCTTTATTTCCGAATGCCGATCAATATTTTAAGATCAGGTACGATGAGCCGGATGAAGAAGAAAACGCAGTTGCCGGGTTTACATTTGAAGCGCACTGTCACGGGGTGCCGCTCCGGTTTGGGCAGATCAGAATCTGCGTCAGCCGCCAAACTGGGCACATTACCGTTTATATGGGACCGGATATTGACCCGAAGGAGCTGGAAACCATTCATCCGGTTCCGGCCATTTCAGCAGAACAGGCCAAGTCTATCTTTTGGCAGCATTTTAAAGTTGAGCTTGGCTGGGAGAGAGAATACCGTGATGATGAAGAACACATCTACCGGCTCGTCTACAAGCCGGTGTATCCGCGTTTGATAGAAGCTCATACCGGAGAGCCTGTTATCAGTTTATGGTAAAACAGCCAAAAGTCACACAAATGCCGCGGGCGTATAAGGTGAGGTGTGATAAAAGTAGCAGAAAGAATATTGAAAAACAATGACAATAATAGAAAAGGACCTTTCTTCACTTTAAATGAAGAAAGGTCTTTTTATATAATAAACAGGATTCTCTTTGTCGTAGACTCTTTGAAAGGATGACTTCATTGGTTACTAAACAGCTGAAAAAGAAGGCGCAAGAGATCGGGAATGTACCGCCGCATTATGAGCTTGAGATAGAAGATTACGACGAAAAGCAAAAGAAGAACGGGCAGGCATATTTCATCTGGAAGGACCCCGAAGATCCGGAAAAGCACATTATAGTTGAACTTGGAAAGGATGGCGCTTTACTCACCTTTTCAACAACCGTGCGCTCCGAGGCAGACATCAAGCTTCCAGATGCCGAGCTGAAGCTGACGGCCCTTCAGTTTGCTGCAGCCAACCATCCCGGCACATTTATGAAATTTCATTTTCAAGGCAAGGAAGAACGGGGACAGCACATCCGTTTTGTCTATACCAAAATGGAGCTGGGGCTTCCGCTTCCCAATTCAGGCTTTTTAATTGATATGACCCGAAGCGGACAGATTGTCCATTTTTTATATTACGGAGAAGAGCATAAAGCCGAAGTGCCAACGGAATTTGTACCAAAAGAGAAGGTTGTGTCTCATTACTTAAATACAATGTCTTTGCAGCTGATGTACGATGTCATTGATGGCGAACAGGAACCGAGGCTTGTGTATGAACCGATTCTTCCGGGATACAGCTATCCCGCGGATGTAGACGAAATCGTGCCCGACCAGCATATCGCAGATGAAAGAATAGAAGACGGGGCGCCTTTGCCGCCGCTTCAGAATGCGGAAGACACCGATATATATGCTATGCTGGGCCTCACCTCTGATATGCAGAAAGTCAGTGAAAAGGACTTTGGAGAAGAAATGGGAAGCACGTGGCGCAAAGGCACTGCACCGGAGCGGAAAGATTTAAGCATAGGAAGCTATTTTGAAACGAGAAATAAAAATACAATCAAAATGAAGACTGATAAAAGAACAGGAAAATTAAAAGCAGCGATTTCTTTTATGGACCGGCGGGACACCCGCCAATGTTCAACGGAAGAATGCCAGGAGATCGCGCTTCAATTTTTGTATGCCCTCTATCCGAGAGCGGCTGAGTTTTTCAGAGTGAATCCCGTCCGAATTGATGAAAGAGGCAGGGTCCGCAATCATTTTTCTGTCTGGTATAAAGGAGTGCCGCTGCGGTTCGGCGCTGCCCGCATCATTGTCAATCCGGAAACGGGGAAAATTGACGCTTTTATGGCGCCGGATATTGATCCTGAACTGTTGGAAACAATCAATCACAGGCCGGATGTTTCAGCTGAAGAAGCGAGAGAAACGTTTTTAGCTGCGTTTGATGTAAAGCTGGAGTGGCAGCCTGATTTTGCGGCAGGCAGCGATCAGCATTACAAGCTTGTCTATAAGCCGGTTTATCCTTCCTATATTGATGCGCACATAAGGAAAAAGAATAGGCGGTGAGGGTGTCTAGTCAGGAATCATCTCCAAGTGGGGATAGTCCTTGAATCGATTCCAGTCCCCGCCCCACTTAAAACCGAGTTTCTTAGCAATCTCGACAACCTCCAGCCAATCTGATTTGCCGTTTTGATTGCCGTCATACTCCATATCCCATATGATGCTGCCATCCTTTTTTTGAAGGGCGAAATCTACCGCTAAACCATAGTTATGATATGATTCCCCTCCTCTTGCATAGGTGACAATATTTCCTTTTTTTGTGCGTCCCTGTTTATATAATTCGTCTTGTTCCTTAAAGGATCTGAACCCTTCTGTAATGACAACGCTAATGCCTTTTTTCGCTGCTGCGGCCTTGAGAGCATCGGCATTCTGCTTCACAATCGGATGAAGAGCTGAAGGGACAGGCATATCCTGCAGGGCATTTTGAGAATGCCATTCGTGCCGTATCGAACTAAAACACAGATCAAGAAGAAACAGAATACATAAGATAACGAATATTTTTGCAGATAATTTCATATTGGTCTCACTTTCTCATGATGTTCTGAGTGTTAACGCTTTTAGGAGATAGACTCTCTCTAAACGAGATTAGCTATGATAAAATATAACATAAATAGTAGCAGGAGGAAGGAGGCAGACCGATGAGAGCAAAGATTCCATCTGAAGAAGTAGCAGTAAAGCTAAACGAATGGTACAAGCTCATTCGCGCATTTGAAGCAGAACAAGCAGAAGCGTTAAAACAAGAGATTGAATACGATTTAGAAGACATGGAAGAAAATCAGGACTTGCTTTTATATTTTTCTTTGATGGAATTCAGGCACCGAATCATGCTTGATAAGCTGATGCCGGTGAAAGACAGCGACACCAAGCCTCCGTTCTCTGATATGCTGAAAGAAATTGAAAGCAATCAGCAAAAACTCACAGGCTTATTGGAATACTACTTTTATTATTTCAGAGGAATGTACGAATTTAAGCAGAAAAATTTCATATTAGCAATTGACCATTATAAACATGCCGAGGAAAAGCTTGAGTATGTTGAGGATGAAATTGAAAAAGCTGAGTTTCTTTTTAAGGTTGCAGAAGTGTATTATCACATCAAGCAAACGTATTTTTCCATGAATTATGCGAGCCAGGCGCTGGATATCTATACGAAATATGAACTGTACGGGCGCCGCCGTGTGCAGTGTGAATTTATCATCGCCGGAAATTTGACCGATGTGTATCATCATGAAAAAGCGCTGACACACTTGTGCAGCGCCTTAGATCATGCAAGGCAGCTGGAGGAAGCATATATGATTGCCGCTGCCCATTATAATGTCGGACACTGTAAGTACAGTCTGGGCGAATTCAGTGAAGCGGAGGGCTATTTCAAAAGAGCCGCCGCCATTTTTGAGGAGCACAACTTTCAGCAGGCCGTTCAAGCCGTTTTTTCACTGACCCATATCTACTGTAAACAGGGAAAATACGACAAAGCGATAGAGATGTATGGACACGGGATGAAGAGCGCAGCTGAATGGGAAGATGACATGTACTTAACGAAATTCCGCCTCATTCATGAGCTGTATCTTGGCAGCGGCGACCGAAGCGTGCTTGAAGAATGCTTTGACCTCCTGGAATCCCGCCAGCTTCTTGCCGATGCAGAAGAACTGCTGCATGATACAGCAGAACGTTTCAATCAGCAGGAACGCTACGAGTCCGCTGCATTCTTTTACCGCAGGCTGATGAATATTAAAAAAACGCTTGCCGAGCAGCGTTTTCAATAGGAGATGGCAGAGAACATACAGGTTCTCTGCTTTTTTTTGCTGTTTTCAACCCGGAAAAATAGGGTATTTTCCACTGCATAATGAAAAGTCAGAGGAGGATATTGTGTATGTATAAAGATTTAACTGGAAAAACAGCGATTGTAACAGGTTCTTCAAAAGGAATCGGAAAAGCCATTGCGGAACGGTTTGGACAAGAGAAAATGAATGTTGTCGTGAACTACCACAGTGACCCGTCAGGGGCAGATGAAACGGTAGAAATCATTAAGCGTAACGGAGGGCAAGCCGTCGCAGTTGAGGCGGACGTGTCAAAAGAAGAAGGGATTCAGGCGCTCTTGGACGCCGCTTTAGAGCACTTCGGCACACTTGATGTGATGGTGAACAACTCAGGCTTTAACGGTACGGAGGCCATGCCGCATGAGATGAGTCTTGAAGATTGGCAGAGAGTGATTGATGTCAACGTCACCGGAACCTTTTTGGGAGCGAAAGCAGCGCTTAACCACATGATCAAAAACAACATCAAAGGCAATGTACTGAATATCTCGAGTGTTCACCAGCAGATCCCGCGCCCCGTTAACGTTCAATATTCTACGTCCAAAGGCGGCATGAAGATGATGACGGAAACGCTGGCGCTCAACTATGCAGATAAAGGAATCCGCGTTAACGCGATAGCGCCCGGCACCATTGCCACAGAATCAAATGTTGATACGAAAAAGGAAGAAAACAGGCAAAAACAACTGAAAAAAATCCCGATGAAAGCCTTCGGAAAGCCGGAAGAAGTGGCGGCAGCAGCGGCTTGGCTCGTATCTGAGGAAGCAAGCTATGTGACCGGCACAACACTTTTCGTCGACGGCGGAATGACACTTTATCCATCACAGCTTGAATAGAATACAAAACAGGGGGATTGCGGGATGAAGACAGACTGGTGGAAGGATGCAGTGGTTTATCAAATTTATCCGAGAAGCTTTCAGGACAGCAATGGAGATGGTATTGGAGACTTGCAGGGGATCATTTCCCGTCTTGACTACATAAAAGAGCTCGGGGCAGATGTGATTTGGATTTGTCCGATTTACCCTTCTCCGAATGTTGACTACGGATATGATGTGACGGACCATAAGACGATTATGGATTCATACGGAACGATGGATGATTTTCACGAACTGCTTGACCAGGTGCACCAGCGCGGATTAAAGCTGGTGATGGACTTTGTGTTAAACCACACATCGGTCGAGCATCCGTGGTTTAAAGAAGCGGAGCTGGACAAAAACAGCAAATACCGCAGCTATTACTTTTGGCGTCCCGGCACAAAGAACGGCTTGCCAACGGACTGGGTGTCTGACTACGGATGCCCGGTCTGGCAATACGAGGAGCACACGGGGGAATATTATCTCCATATGAATGCTGTTAAACAAGCTGATTTAAATTGGGAGCATCCTGAGGTGCGCCAAGCGGTATTTGACATGATGAAATTTTGGCTCGATAAAGGGGTGGACGGCCTGCGCATTGATCAGCTCCATCTCATCTCCAAGAAAGAATATCTTCCGTCGTATGAGGACTATATCAATCAGCAGGCTGAGCCGAAGCCTTTCCAGCCAAATGGCGAACGAATTCATGACTATTTAAAAGAAATGACAGATGAAGTATTTTCTCACTATGATGTCATGTCTGTCGGAGAGGTTGGCAGTGTTACACCAGAGGAAGGACTGAAATATACGGGAACCGATAAGCATGAGCTGAATATGATTTTTCACTTTCAGCATATGGAGCTTGATCAGCAGCCTGGAAAAGAACATTGGGATTTGAAGCCTCTTGAGCTTTCTGATTTAAAAACAGTTTTGACAAATTGGCAAAAGAAGCTTGAACATCAAGGCTGGAATACACTGTTTTGGTGCAATCACGACCAGCCCCGGATTGTGTCCAGGTTCGGAGACGATGGGGAATACCGCAAAGCATCAGCAAAAATGCTGGCTACCGTACTTTATTTCATGAAGGGCACGCCGTATATTTATCAGGGAGAAGAAATCGGGATGACAAACGCGCCGTTTACCCGGATTGAGGACTACAAAGATATCCAAACGATCAATATGTATCATAAACGGGTGTATGAAAAGGGCTATGATCCAGAAGATGTGATAAGATCAATCTTAGCCAAAAGCCGGGATCACGCCCGGACGCCGATGCAGTGGAGCAGCGGCAAGAATGCCGGATTTACTGACGGCACGCCTTGGCTCAAGGTCAACCCGAACTTCTTGTCCATCAATGTGGAGGAAGCACAGAAAGATCCTGATTCAATCTTAACCTATTACAAAAAGCTGATCAGCTTGAGAAAGCAGTACGCCGATCTTATCAAAGGGAGCTATGAGCTTTTGCTTCCGGATGATCCGCAGCTGTTTGTATATATGAGGGAAAACGGCAAACAGCAGCTATTATCGGTCAATAACTTTTCGAAAGAGCAGGCTGTATTCCGTTGGCCTAAGTACTGCGGCAAGGACCAGGCATCCCTGCTTCTCAGCAATTATAAAAACAACGAAGATATTGACGATGAAATGGTATTTCAGCCGTATGAAAGCAGAGTATATCTTCTCGACAAACTAATGATATGACTCAACCCGGCTTATTCAGCCGGGTTTTTTAAGTACATATATTCGTGCTGCAGACGGGAAGAATAAAATCAAAATGAAAATTAATCTTGCAAAACGTAATGACTTCGGTTTATTATGATATAGGATTACAAAATCGTTATCATTTTGATTTGAATAATGAAAAAGAGGGGATATACGATATGTTTAAAAAATGGAGCGGTTTGTTTGTGATTGCGGCGTGTTTTTTATTAGTTGCAGCATGCGGCAATTCATCAACAAAAGGGTCGGCGGATTCTAAGGGTGATAAACTGCACATTGTCACAACGTTCTACCCGATGTATGAATTTACAAAACAAATTGTAAAAGACAAAGGCGATGTGGATCTGTTAATTCCATCTTCCGTCGAGCCGCATGATTGGGAACCGACGCCGAAGGACATTGCCAACATTCAGGATGCTGATTTGTTCGTTTATAATAGTGAGTACATGGAGTCATGGGTGCCGTCAACTGAAAAAAGCATGGGCCAAGGCCACGCTGTTTTCGTTAATGCGAGCAAAGGCATTGATTTAATGGAAGGCTCTGAAGAAGAACATGAAGAGCACGGTGAGCATGAGGAGCATGAACATGGGGAGCATGAGCACAGCCATGCAATGGATCCTCACGTATGGCTCAGTCCTGTTCTGGCGCAGAAAGAAGTTAAAAATATTACGGCGCAAATCGTAAAGCAGGACCCGGATAACAAAGAATACTATGAGAAAAATAGTAAAGAATATATTGCAAAACTGCAGGATCTTGATAAACTATATCGTACAACCGTAAAAAAAGCGGAGAAGAAAGAATTCATCACGCAGCATACAGCGTTTGGCTATCTGGCAAAAGAATACGGTTTGACGCAGGTTCCGATTGCAGGGCTTTCACCTGACCAAGAACCGAGCGCAGCCGACTTGGCAAAGCTGAAAACGTATGCCAAGGAACACAATGTAAAAGTCATTTACTTTGAAGAAATTGCATCCTCTAAGGTCGCAGATACGCTAGCCAGTGAAATTGGCGCGAAGACAGAAGTGCTTAATACACTGGAAGGCTTAAGCAAAGAAGAACAGGATAAAGGCTTAGGGTATATCGACATTATGAAACAAAACCTCGATGCCCTGAAAGATTCACTATTGGTTAAATCATAAGATAGTGTGCGCCGGAGGGTGCACACTATTTCTTTGTGAGAAAGGAAGATTGACATGAATCTCGTCTCATTGAAAGATATCGTTTTCGGCTATTCCCACACGCCTGTTTTGGATAAAGTATCACTTGATATTGAAAGCGGTGAGTTTGTCGGTATTACAGGACCAAACGGCGCCTCTAAATCGACGCTCATGAAGGTGATGCTCGGCATGCTGAAACCGTGGGAAGGCACGGTGACGATCAGCAAAAGGAATACAGAAGGAAAACGCCTGACGATAGGGTACGTTCCGCAGCAAATCTCATCATTTAATGCCGGTTTTCCAAGCACGGTGCTGGAGCTGGTTCAGTCAGGCCGCTACACAAAAGGGAAATGGTTTAAGCGTTTAAATGAAGAAGATCATATCGAAGTAGAAAAAGCGTTAAAAATGGTGGAAATGTGGGAGCTTCGCCATCGGAAAATCGGCGACTTATCAGGCGGACAAAAGCAGAAAATCTGTATTGCCAGAATGCTTGCCAGCAATCCGGACCTGTTGATGCTGGACGAACCGACAACAGCCGTTGACTACGACAGCAGAAAAGGATTTTACGAATTTATGCACCATCTCGTGAAAAACCACAACCGCACCGTTGTGATGGTTACCCACGAACAAAACGAAGTACAGCAATTTTTAGATAAAGTGATTCGACTAGAGAGAGGAGAAAAAGGCGGATGGAAATGTTTGACTTGGAATTCATGCGACGAGCTTTTCTAGCAGGCGGCATGATCGCCGTCATGGCCCCGATATTAGGGGTGTATCTCGTTCTCAGAAGACAGGCCTTAATGGCTGACACACTTTCACATATTTCATTGTCAGGTGTTGCCATCGGCTTTTTTCTCAGCACCAATATTACGGCGGCGAGCATAGTCGTCGTGACGGTCGGCGCAATTGGAATTGAATACATGCGGCGGGCATACCGGACGTATTCAGAAGTATCCATTGCCATCTTAATGGCGGCCGGCCTGTCCTTCGCGATGTTTTTAATCAGCCTGTCAAAAGGCACCGCCAATATGAGCATCGATCAATACCTATTTGGATCGCTCGTGACAGTAAACCAGCAGCAGGTGTATATTATCGCCATTATTACACTGCTGATTCTGCTTTACTTTATCGTACTGAGAAGACCGCTCTACCTGCTGACGTTTGATGAAGCAACGGCAAAAACGTCTGGAATCAATACGAACGTTCTGTCGATGTCGTTCAGTATCGTCACAGGCCTTGCGATCTCAGTCATTATTCCGATCATTGGGGTTCTTCTTGTATCAGCCCTGCTCGTATTGCCGGCAGCATTCGCCATCAGAATTGCAAAGGGCTTTAACATGGTTTTTATCACCGCCATACTCATTTCGTTATTCAGCGTATTTATGGGACTGACATCATCCTATCAGCTCGGAACGCCGCCAGGGCCGTCCATTACCCTGCTGTTGATCGTTCTGCTTTTGATTGGATTTGCAGTTCAGGGAGTTTGGATGTTTATCAAAAAAGAAGCTCAGCGTAAAAAAGGGCGCCGCTAACATGAAAAGCAGTTTTCCCCTGGGGAAAACTGCTTTTTTTATAGAAACAATCCGGCAAGACGTTCATAAGTTTCTTTTTTCGCCTCAAAATCAAATACATTGCACAGAACCATGATTTCATTTGTTTCGTAGCGCTCTGTGAGTGATAAAAGCTGCTGTTTGACTGTGCTTGGAGAACCGATCACCATCCGCTCTCTGTTTTCTTCTATGAGTTTTTTATCGGACGCTGTGTAAGGATGCGCTTTTGCTTCCTCGATGCTTGGCACGCGGCTGTCCAAGCCTTTTCCGACACGAAGAAGCCATAAATCCTGGCTTAACGCGAGCTCTTCAGCCTCTTCATCTGTTTTTGCGCAAATGACAAAAATCGTAAACAGTGCAGCCGGAGACGAAAAATGGGCGGACGGCCGGAAGCTCTCCCGGTAGACGCGAACTGCATTTTCTCCTCGCTCAGGATTAATGAAATGCCCAAATACATACCCAATGCCCTGATGCGCCGCGCGTCTTGCGCTGTTTTCACCGAGACCGAGCACCCACAGCTCCGGTGCAGTGTCAATAAGGGGCGCCGCTTTGATTCCGGCATACGGATGGTCGGGAGGAAGGGAATCTGTAAGAAAATAAGAGACATCCTGCAGCTGTCTGTTAAATTCGGTTAAGCTTTTTTTCACCCCGTCCGTTAATGCAAGCCTAGTTTTTGTCGTGCCGCCGGGGGAACGGCCGACGCCAAGGTCAATCCGGTTGGGATACAGGGCCTCAAGCTGGCGAAAGGTTTCGGCCACTTTAAACGGGCTGTATTGGGGCAGGAGCACGCCGCCTGATCCGACACGAATCGTGTTTGTCTGTGCTGCGATGCGGGCGATCATGATTTCAGGCGCTGTGCTTGCCAGTCCTTTCGTGCTGTGGTGCTCGGCAAACCAATACCGCTTATAGCCCCACTGTTCGCTTAATTGAGCAAGCTCAACCGAATGCTGAAGAGTTGTCACAGGGCTTTCTCCTTTAGAAACTGGTGCCTGGTCAAGTATGCTTAAATGAATCAAAGGGCCGCTTCCTTTCTGTCTGTTTTTAGAATGTGACACAAGAATAGGCAAAATGACTCGCTCACGTCAAATGGTTTGTTTAAGAAGTGCACTTTATAGCTTTTGCAAATCATATATCAAATATGGAAGTTTTTTTCGAGGTTTTTCGTCAATTATTCTTAACTTTTACGAAACTTTGATATAATAATAAACGTATATATTAGTAATTTACGGCTTATTTTCCTTATGAGCGTAAAAATAAATGTGACTATCTTCACATTTTGATGAGTAGGAGTGAATCGTGTGGCAATTTCTTTAGAAAAAGGTCAACGAATTGATTTAACAAAAGGAAAAGCCGGCCTGTCTAAATTGATGGTCGGTCTCGGCTGGGACCCGGTGTCCTCAGGCGGAGGTTTTTTCAGCAAACTGCTTGGCGGAGGCGGCGCGAATATCGACTGTGATGCTTCAGTGCTGATGCTGGAAAACGGAAAATTCACCGATAAGAAAAATGTAATTTATTTCGGCAACCTGAAAAGCCGCTGCGGCGGTGTACAGCACACAGGCGACAACCTGACAGGCGACGGTGCGGGCGATGACGAGCAAATTATGATAGATTTAGATAAAGTGCCTGGAAACATCGATAAGCTTGTATTTGTAGTGAACATTTATGATTGTGTCAGAAGAAAACAAGATTTCGGCATGATTCAAAATGCGTTTATCCGCGTAGTTGATCAATCAAATCGTGAGGAAATGCTCAAATACAATCTGAGAGACAATTATGCCGGCAGAACAAGCCTGATTACAGCAGAAATCTACCGCAGCGGCAATGAGTGGAAGTTTGCGGCGATCGGTGAAGGCACAAATGATACGAGATTAGAAGATATTATCAGCCGTTACGCATAAAAGAAAAAGGAGTGGATGAAACATGGCAATTTCATTGGCAAAAGGACAGAAAGTAGATTTGACAAAAACAAATCCGGGTCTTTCAAAGGTTGTTGTCGGTTTAGGCTGGGATACAAATAAATATGACGGCGGACACGACTTTGACCTTGACTCAAGCGTGTTTCTGTTAGACGCTGCAGGCAAATGCGCGTCACCAAACGACTTTATTTTCTACAACCAGCTTGAGGGCGGCAATGGTTCAGTCGTCCATTCAGGCGACAACCTGACAGGCTTAGGCGAAGGCGACGATGAGAATGTGAAAGTGAATCTCAGCGCTGTGCCGGCGAACATTGATAAAATCTCATTTGTTATCACAATCCACGAAGCAGAAGCGCGCAGCCAAAACTTTGGACAAGTATCAAACGCGTTCGTTCGCATCGTAAATGAAGAAACAAATGAAGAGCTCATCCGTTACGATCTTGCAGAAGATTTCTCTATTGAAACGGCAATCATTGCAGGAGAGCTTTACAGACATAACGGCGAGTGGAAATTCTCCGCTATCGGCTCAGGCTACCAAGGCGGCCTTGCCCGCATCGCAACGGACTATGGCTTGCAAGTCGGTTAAGAAAAAGGAAGAGCAGAAAGGAGAGAGGCAGTATGGCCATTCAATTATCAAAAGGACAGCGTATTGATTTAACGAAAACAAATCCGGGACTCACAAAAGCAGTGATCGGCTTAGGCTGGGATACAAACAAGTACTCCGGCGGACACGATTTTGACCTGGATGCTTCAGCCTTTTTAGTTGATGCGCATGATAACTGCGTGAATGATCTCGATTTCGTCTTCTACAATAACCTTGAACATCCGAGCGGCGGTGTCATCCATACGGGTGACAACCGCACGGGTGAGGGCGACGGAGATGATGAGCAGATTATTGTTGATTTTTCGAAAATCCCTGCTCACATTGAGAAAATCGGCATCACAGTGACCATTCACGATGCTGAAGCACGCAGCCAAAACTTTGGACAAGTTTCCAATGCGTTTGTGCGCGTTGTGGATGAAGAGACGCAGGATGAGCTTCTTCGCTTCGATTTGGGAGAAGACTTTTCCATAGAAACAGCTGTTGTTGTTTGTGAGCTTTACAGACACGGCGGCGAGTGGAAATTCAATGCAATCGGCAGCGGTTTTTCCGGCGGGCTGGCTGCATTGTGCCGGAACTACGGTTTGCAAGTGTAAGCGAGTGACAAATAGAGAAGTCACCGTTTCAAATTAATAGGAGGAAAAAACTTGGACTTTTTACATCATATCATGTCTACGTATGCTTCATTTTTCGATTGGAAAATGTGGGGGGAAGTGCTTTCTGATCCCGTTTCATGGGGTTTGATCGGCTCCCTTGTTGTTTTGGAAGGCCTTTTATCGGCCGATAACGCGCTTGTTCTTGCGGTCATGGTCAAACACCTGCCGGAAAAACAGCGGAAAAAAGCGTTAACGTATGGTTTGTTTGGAGCTTATATTTTCAGATTTATTTTCATCGGGCTTGGCATGCTCCTCATTAAGTTTTGGTGGATCAAGGTGCTTGGCGCGCTTTATCTCGCTTGGCTCGTCATTAAGCACTTCTGGATTGGCGAGAAAGAAGAGGAAACGGACGGCATCAAGAAAAACTCTTGGATGGTCCGCACGTTCGGTATCTTCTGGGCGACTGTTATTTCAGTTGAATTAATGGACCTTGCCTTCTCAGTGGACAGCATCCTGGCCGCATTTGCGGTATCTGAAAAAGTATGGGTGCTTCTGATCGGCGGTATGCTTGGTATTCTAATGATGCGTACAGTGGCAAAAGTTTTCCTTGTCCTGATTGATAAAATTCCTGAGCTGGAAAACACAGCATTCGTGTTAATCGGAATTATCGCGCTGAAAATGGCGGCGAGCGCTTTCCATTACGAAATGCCGCACTCTGTATTCTTCATTATCATAATCGCTGCATTTGCGGTCACATTGATCATTCACTACATCAATAAACAAAAGCAGGTGCGCGAACAAACAGCCGCTTCAAAAGAAGAATAAAACAAAACAAGGAGGGAGGTTCAATTTCCTTCCTTTTTTGTTACCGAAATATCGTCCGATGACAAACCGGAAAGGAGGAAATGATGAGACAAGAAGAATTAACCATTCATAAAGCGGTTCCGGCTGATGGAGATTGGAAAAGCCTGCTGTTCCAGCCATTGCCCGAGCGGGAACACTATGAAACAGAACAAGGCCTTTCTTTTTCTCGTCTTGCCGGGCAGGTATTGGGTACGCCTATTGATGAAACGGATTACTATAACGAGCTGTATGAGCTGTCTGTAAACGATCGCATTACCATTTTGAGTGAAACGCTTGATAAAACAATCGAGCCGGAAACATTTCAAAAGCTCCAGCATATTCATTCCATCAATCAGCAGGAAAAAGGGCTGTCAGTCAGCCGCTTCGTTGCCTTTCTGGACGGGGAAAGACTGATTGCGAAGCACTCGAACCCCTTGATGCACCGCCATTTAAGAAAAGCGCTGATGACGCTTTTACATACCTTTGCAGACCAGCATGAGCAGGGGCTGAATCATCCGGATTTTCGCAGAGTGCTGCTGGATGTCTCGAAGTTTTCTTTGAATCACCTGAATCCTTGGCTGGAAAAAACCGATATAGAGCGGGAGATGCCTAAGGTTGTTTGGTACGGGGATGCGACGAAAAGCCAGCTCTATTTCTTATATTATCTGATGTTAGTGGGCTGCGATGTCCTATTGTTCCATCCTGCGGGAATCGATCAGCTGGCGCTTGTTGACCCGAAGCAGGAGCTCAGTTTTACGGAAAAGCTCCCGGATGTTTCGGAGCTTCAGCCGTTTCCGAAAGAAAAACCAGACCGGAAATCAACGGTTGCCTACCGCTCAACAAAAGAAATTGAACATGTGCTGAATCACGAGGAATCCATGCTGTACAAGCCGTGGCAGTTCAGAGATCATACACCGATGTCTGTAACGCTGAAAACGACCTATGATGAACTGTTTTTAATCACGAAAGAGCGTGCCTTTATTCGTCCGAATTTCAAAGCCGATAAACATTCCATCGAGATACCGAATGTATTCGCAAAGATAATGGGTGTGTCGAAAGACAATAAGGAATATTGGAACAGGCTCCATACATTAGCGGATTATCAGGAAACAGAGATGGTAAGACGCTTTCCGTTTACAGAAGAAATAAAATCGAACTATCAATTTCACTACAGCCACGCGCTCGACCATGAAGGGAACATTGATCCGGATAAGCTGATGGCAAGCAATATATGGCAGTATAAGCAGCTTCCTGCGGGCGTTCAGACGGCTATTGCCAAGACGATTTCGAGAATGTGCAGGCACCCGCGGCTTAAGGCTTTGCATCAGGAACAAGTCAAGGATGTTCAAATCTACTTGTTTAAACAAACCACAAACCTGCCTGTTAACCTGCTGAAGTTAATTCAAATGTTCGACTATGCCCAGACTGTTCCGAAACTTGTTTTATATCATACGGAAATGAGCGGCGGACTCACGCGTTCAGATGCTGCTGCCCTGCTGTTCCTGAATGAAATCGGAATCGATATCATCATTTATAATCCTCCCGGCCATCAGGATATTGAGCCGTTTATTGAAGAGGACCAGTATGATATCCATTGGCTGGACGACATGGTGTTTCAGCAGGACTATAAAGAGCCTTCCCTTGTGAAAAGGCTGTTCAGAACGATTACTCAAAAGTAAGGAGAGAAGAAAAGCATGACCACAGAAAATCAAAACCCGCTTGTTCTCGATAAAAACGAAGAAATTTCCCAGCAAAAGGCTGACGATATCCGTCTCCAGCTCCGTCAGGAACCAGAGGTAAAGCGGCTTGCACAGCAGATTGACGTCAAAAACCAAATGGAGCTGCTTGAGTACGGAAAGGAGCCGGCCGTTGAAATTTCCAAGTTCTCTGACCGTATCTTAGGGATGATGAAAACAACAAGCGTGACAGACTCCGGCACAATGCTGACTCAGCTTGGGAAGATCATGGACCGCTTCGACAAAAATGATTTTGATGAGCCAAAGGGATTGATGGCGAAAATTTTCAAACGCGGCGGCAGCATGATTGAAAAAATCTTTAAAAAGTATCAGACGCTTGGCGGAGAGATTGAAAAAATCCACGTTGAGATTTCGAAATACAAAGATGAGATGACGAAGACGAACTACACGCTCGATGAAATGTATGAAAACAATATCAAGTATTATATGGAGCTTGAAAAATACGTCGTTGCCGGACAAATGAAGCTGGAAGAGATGCAGTCAATCCTTCCTTCGTATGAAGAAAAAGCGGCAAGCGGAAACCAGCTGGCGCAAATGCAGCTCGATACACTGCGCAACGGCATTCAGGCCCTTGAGGAACGGGTATATGATTTGGACATGGCACGAATGGTGGCTCTTCAAACGGCACCTCAAATCCGTCTCCTGCAGCGCGGTAATGCAAAGCTGATCGGGAAGATCAACTCCGCGTTTATCATTACCATTCCAATTTTCAAAAACGGCATCATTCAAGCTGTTACCGTCAAACGCCAAAAGCTTGTGGCTGACTCCATGAGCGAGCTTGACCGCCGGACAAACGAAATGCTGAGACGAAATGCCGAAAACATCTCGAGCCAAAGTGTTGAAATTGCCAGAATGGCCGGCAGACCGAGCATAGATATTGAAACGATCGAATCGTCCTGGAACACGATCGTCAGCGGCATGCAGGAAACCAAACAAATTGAAGAAGAAAATAAACGCCTCCGTGAAGACGGCGCAAGACGAATTGCCCAGCTTCAGGATAATATTAAAAAAGCAGCCTTGCAGCAATAAAAAGATCCCCGCTTGTGAAACATAAGCGGGGTTTTTCATTTACATGAATTAGCTAATGACAATGTGTAAAGACAGGTGTAAACTTAAACGGTAATCATTTTGTATATCAGAGGTGTTGGCAATGGGAAAACAACAGCCTATATCCCAGCGTAAACTGCTGGGCGTCGCCGGTTTGGGGTGGCTGTTTGACGCAATGGATGTCGGAATATTATCGTTTATTATCGCCGCGCTCCATGTCGAGTGGAATCTATCGCCTGAAGAAATGAAATGGATCGGAAGCGTTAATTCCATCGGCATGGCTGCGGGTGCGTTTTTGTTTGGTCTGCTGGCTGATCGAATAGGCCGCAAAAAAGTGTTTATCATTACCCTTTTATGCTTTTCGATCGGAAGCGGCATTTCAGCTTTTGTGACGAGCTTATCAGCATTTCTTATGCTTCGTTTCGTGATCGGGATGGGGCTTGGCGGCGAGCTTCCAGTCGCTTCAACACTTGTTTCGGAAGCGGTTGTGCCTGAAAAGCGGGGAAGAGTGATTGTGCTTCTGGAAAGCTTTTGGGCCGTAGGCTGGCTCGTGGCGGCACTGATTTCTTACTTTGTGATACCGAGCTTCGGCTGGCAGGCTGCTTTGCTGTTAACCGCACTGACTGCTTTTTATGCGCTATACCTGCGGACGAGTCTGCCTGATTCGCCGAAATATGAGGCGCTTTCTGACAACAAGAAATCGGTGTGGGAGAATGTAAAAAGCGTCTGGGCAAGACAGTATCTGCGGCCGACAGTGATGCTGTCGATCGTGTGGTTCTGCGTGGTGTTTTCTTATTACGGCATGTTCCTATGGCTCCCGAGTGTCATGCTGCTGAAAGGCTTTAGCATGATTCAAAGCTTTGAATACGTTCTTCTGATGACGCTTGCTCAGCTTCCCGGCTATTTTTCTGCCGCGTGGCTGATCGAAAAAGCGGGCCGGAAGTGGATACTCTTCATTTACCTGATGGGTACGGCAGGGAGCGCCTATTTCTTCGGATCGGCGGATTCCTTAGGCCTTCTGCTTACAGCTGGAATGCTGTTATCGTTTTTCAACCTTGGCGCGTGGGGCGTGCTGTATGCCTATACACCGGAGCAATACCCGACAGCGATTCGCGCGACAGGTTCAGGAACGACAGCAGCGTTTGGAAGAATTGGCGGCATCTTCGGGCCTCTGCTCGTCGGAACGCTCGCAGCCCGTCATATTTCGTTTTCAGTCATCTTTTCAATCTTTTGCATTGCCATCCTGCTTGCGGTAGCGTGTATTTTGATTATGGGAAAAGAAACGAAACAAACGGAACTGGAATAGGAAAAGCACCTCATTCAAGAGGTGCTTTTTTACATTTGCACTCGGGCTTTGGTTTGTCGTTTACCGGTTTTGCTGATTGACTGGTAGAGCGTCATGGAAAGGATGAACAGAACGGCAGTAAATCCTGTAACAGCTCCGAAATGCTGCGTGCTCTGATATAAAAAACCTGCAATACTTGTGCCGATAATGGTTCCGGCATACATAGCGGCATTGGAAAGGGAAGCGATGGTTCCTCGTGCGTTTGGTGAAATGGATTGAAAGACCCCATCATTAACGGAAAGATGATGCCGGCTGTAAAGAAAGTGAGAAAAAGCTTGTTTCTACTAAAAACAAGGTAGGAAAGAAGGGAAGACAGCAATAGAGAGCACCCATCAGCAGCATGCCGCCGATCAAGGTCTTAAATATGCCCAGTTTTGCTGAAATCCGGCTACCGATAAGGCTTCCGAGCATATTTCCCAGACTGAGTACAAGCATCGCGGCCCCGATCTCGACACGTTTAAATGAAAATCCGCAGAAAGCCACGTACCGAGAAAGCTGAACGAAGCAAAATTTCCGGTTTGAAAGAGAAAATAGGCAAGCAGGATAAATGATGTTTTCGGCAGTGAAAACAGCTCACGATATGGTTTGAATATGGACGGACGGTGTGCAAAATCAGAAGGGCGAATATCAGGCATAACGGCCGCCAGCATCAATAGAAGAATAAGAGAACAGGCCGACAGAACAAAAAAGGGTGTATGCCATGTAAAGGAAGCCAAAAATCCTCCGATAGGCAGTCCGAGCATCTGTGAAGCGGCCAATCCTGCTGTCGCAATCCCCATGCTTTTAATGATCTGAGAGGGCTGGACGATGACAGGGATGGACGCCCAAACTTGAGGTGTCACAAATGCAGCACTAACGCCTGCAGCAAAACGGAACAGGCACATGGCGGCAAAAGAGGGAGCCATGCCGCATAAAAACGTGGATACAATAAAGCCTGCAAGTCCCCACAGCATGACTGTTTTCCTATTAAGCCGGTCTGAGAACGGGCCCGCGATCAAAGCGAACAGCGCATAACCGAGCGCATAAGCACTAACCATCCAGCCTGACAAATCGGTAGAGACACCAAACTGATTCTGTAAAAGCGGGAGAAGCGGCGAAAGCAAAAAGGTATCCGTGCCGATAACAAACATCACGCTGAAAAAAGCCAAATACGTCTCAAATAAAATCACTCCTATAGTTTTATAATTTTGAAACTATGAAACAGATAAGTATAGAGAAAACCCTTTGTTAGAGGGTTTCCAAAAAGCCAGGCAGGTATGTTTGAAATGTGTCTTCACGCAGACTGACATATTTTGTCCGCGAATCTCCGGGTTGCCGTTAACCCCGCTTCACGCAGCGTTTTAAAATGATAAGATGCTGTGGTTTTGACAATATTGCATTTTTCACCTACTTCACCGCAGCTGAGTTCTTTTCCGCTGACATAAAGCGTACGAATAATGTAAATATTTTCCAGTCGAGAGCAGGAAGTCATAACATGAAGGAGGAATTCAGTTCCATTTAAAGCGTTTTCAACTAAAGATGGGCGAAATATCACCCGTAAAATACAATTATAAAGGAGGATTACAGAGCATTTAGAAGCATAAATAAGGTCATGTGGTCACATGGATGTTTATAATGAAATGGTACAGAATAAAAGAGAATATGCTGTTTGTGTGGGATGTTACATAAATGTTACGGTAATAAAGATTGCTTAATATGGAGGGAAAATATGAGTGTAGATGAGAAACCAATTAAGATAAAAGTCGAAAAAGTCTCTAAGATTTTTGGGAAACATACAAAGAAAGCAGTTCAAATGCTTGCCAACGGAAAGACAAAAAAAGAGATCCTGAAAGCGACCGGATCAACCGTTGGGGTAAATCAGGCAGATTTTGATGTATATGATGGTGAGATATTTGTCATCATGGGTCTATCAGGGAGCGGTAAATCAACTTTAGTACGGATGTTAAACCGGCTTATTGAACCGACTGCCGGAAATATTTACATTGATGGTGACATGATAACAAATATGTCTAAAGACCAGCTCCGGGAAGTCCGCCGGAAGAAAATCAGCATGGTCTTCCAAAAGTTCGCTCTGTTTCCGCACAGAACGATACTTGAAAACACAGAATACGGACTTGAGCTTCAAGGTGTAGACAAACAAGTGCGGCAGCAAAAAGCGCTTGAGTCCCTAAAACTTGTCGGACTTGAAGGATTTGAACACCAATATCCTGACCAGCTTTCCGGCGGGATGCAGCAGCGCGTCGGCCTTGCCCGCGCGTTGACGAATGATCCAGACATCCTTCTGATGGACGAAGCGTTCAGTGCGCTCGATCCATTGATTCGTAAAGATATGCAGGATGAGCTTCTTGATCTTCACGATAATGTCGGAAAAACAATCATCTTTATTACGCACGACTTGGATGAAGCGTTGCGGATCGGTGACAGAATTGTTTTAATGAAGGACGGTAACATCGTTCAAATCGGCACGCCTGAAGAAATCCTGATGAATCCATCTAACGAATATGTTGAAAAGTTCGTCGAGGATGTTGATTTGTCTAAAGTCCTCACAGCAGGCCACATTATGAAACGCGCTGAAACAGTGCGGATTGATAAAGGGCCTCGCGTAGCATTGACATTGATGAAAAACCTTGGAATTTCTTCAATTTACGCAGTGGATAAACAAAAGAAATTGTTAGGTGTTATCTATGCGTCTGACGCGAAAAAAGCGGCTGAGTCTGATTTGTCACTTCAAGACATCTTGAATACAGAATTTACGACTGTACCAGAGAATACGTATCTGACAGAGATTTTTGACGTTGTATCTGATGCGAATATTCCAATTGCGGTTGTAGATGAGAAGCAAAGAATGAAAGGGATTGTCGTGAGAGGCGCACTGATTGGCGCACTTGCCGGCAATAACGAGTATATCAATGCTGAAGGCACCGACGGACAAACACAAGATCCTTCTGCACAGGAGGTGAAATAAGATGGATAGACTGCCTAGAATACCTTTAGCAGATATCATTGACCGTTTTGTTGACTGGATTACAATGACGTTTGGCGGATTCTTCGATGGAATCGCAAACGGTTTGGCCGCTTTTGTAAATGGAATTGTCAGCGGACTTGGATTTATCCCATCTATTTTGTTAACAATTATTTTCGCTGCACTTGCGTGGTGGATCAGTACAAGGGGAATTGCGTTATTTACGTTGATTGGTTTCCTCCTGATTGATTATTTAGGATATTGGGATCCGATGCTGCAAACATTGGCGCTTGTTTTGACTTCTGTCATTATTTCGATTGTGGTCGGTGTTCCGATCGGAATTTGGGCGTCCCAGAAAGAGACGGTTCGCCGTATTGTAACGCCTATTCTTGATTTAATGCAGACAATGCCTGCTTTCGTATATCTATTGCCGGCGATTTTCTTCTTTAACATCGGTGTTGTGCCGGGGGTTGTTGCATCTGTTATCTTTGCGATGCCGCCGACAATCCGCATGACTGTTCTCGGTATTAAACAAGTGCCGGCGGATCTGATTGAAGCGACTGA
Organism: Bacillus sp. N13C7; assembly: GCF_026790065.1. GTDB lineage: Bacteria > Bacillota > Bacilli > Bacillales > Bacillaceae > Bacillus. The sequence goes on from NZ_JALAMO010000004.1 coordinate 128,120, forward strand.
GGCGTTCGGTTCTACGACAGCTCAGCGTTTGTTTAAGGTTCAGCTCCCGCTTGCGACAAAAACCATTTTGGCCGGGATTAACCAGAGCATCATGCTTGCGTTATCAATGGTTGTTATCGCCGCAATGGTCGGTGCACCGGGACTTGGTTCTGAAGTATACAGCGCCGTTACACAGCTGAAAACCGGGGTCGGCGTAGAGGCCGGTATCGCTATCGTTATCGTTGCCATTACGCTGGACCGCATTACTCAAAATATTAAAGTGAAGAAGAAAAGCAGGGGGAATGCCTGATGCTTAAAAAAATCATCGGTATCGGCGTTTCCGCCATGCTGGCGCTCTCACTTGCGGCTTGCGGTTCAGAAAACGATGAAAATGCATCCGCAGCAGAACAGGTGAATAAGACCATCATCGGGATTGACCCCGGTTCAGGGATTATGTCCCTAACCGATAAAGCGATGAAGGATTATGACCTAGATGACTGGACGTTGGTTTCGGCGTCAAGCGCCGCGATGACTGCAACGCTTAAAAAGTCATACGACCGTAAGAAACCGATTATCATTACAGGATGGACTCCGCACTGGATGTTCTCCAGATATAAGCTGAAGTATCTCGATGATCCGAAACAATCTTATGGCAGCGCAGAGGAAATCCATACGATTACACGCAAAGGCTTCAGCAAAGAACAGCCGAATGCCGTAAAGCTACTGAGCCAGTTTAAATGGTCGCAAGACGACATGGGCGAAGTCATGATCAAGGTGGAAGAAGGCGAAAAGCCTGCAAAAGCCGCCGCTGAGTATGTGAAGAAGCACAAGGATCAGATTGCGGAGTGGACAAAAGGCGTTCAAAAGGTGAAGGGAGACAAAATCAACCTTGCCTATGTGGCGTGGGACAGTGAGATTGCAAGTACAAACGTTGTTGGCAAAGTCTTAGAAGACTTGGGCTATGACGTAACGCTTACTCAGGTAGAGGCCGGTCCAATGTGGACCGCGGTAGCGACGGGAAGCGCCGACGTATCCCTTTCCGCATGGCTGCCAAACACCCATAAAGCATACGCCGCCAAATATAAAGGCAAATATGACGATATTGGCACCAGTATGACTGGCGTGAAGATGGGGCTTGTTGTGCCTCAATACATGAAAAACGTCAACTCAATTGAAGATTTGAAGAAATAATGAAGAAAGCAGCCTGTAGCCAGGCTGCTTTTTTTGCGTTAAGAAGCGTTAGTGGCAGCAAGTGATTCCGCCTTCTGAAATGTTTTGAGCACGGCGTTCGCTAAAATGTGAATGCCGTTGAACATCGCATTTCTATCAAAGGTCATGTGCGGATGGTGGAGCCCCGGCTGGAGCCCGCAGCCTAGTCCGAGCATCGTTGTTTTCAGATTCGGCACCTTCACGGCGTAAAAATGAAAATCCTCGCCTCCAGTGGTGACAAGCGGTTCATCGAGCTGCTCAGCCCCGATGATATCTGTGATTGCTTCTGCCATGATTGCTTCAGCTTCTTTGTTTTGTGTTGCCGCAGGAAGGCTGTGCTCCTTTTGCAGCTCGATCTTTGCGCCGAATGCCGCAGCGGCCGCTTCACATGCTCTTTCTGTTTCGACGATTAACGTCTCCATGGCTTCATTGGTCTGTGCGCGCAAATCAAGGCTGAACGACGCTTTCCCAGGAATAATATTGGAGCTTTCCCCGCCGGCTTGAAGTTTGGTCATTTTGACGGTATGCGGGATTTTCGGGTCAATATGAATGAGCCCGAGCTTATGTACAAGAAAGGCCGCAACTTCAATGCTGTTTTTTCCAAGATGCGGACGCGCGCCATGGGCCTCCTCTCCGATAATTGTTCCCTCAATATGCTGGCTTGACCCGTGCAGAATAGACGGAGCACAGCGGCCGTTCTGTGTTTCCTGAATCGGACGGACGTGAACGCCGTACAGGTAGTCAACATCATCAAGCACGCCTTCTTCTATCATTTTCAAGGCGCCGCCGCCTTTTTCTTCTGCCGGCTGAAAGATAAAACGGATTGTGCCCTTCGGAAGCTCGGGCTGTTTTTTCAGCAGCATTAACGTGCCCAGCGCCATTGTCATATGTGAATCGTGTCCGCAGGAATGGTTGGCGCGGAATGTGCCATTGACCTCCTGCCACAGCGCATCAATATCGGCGCGTACCGCTACAACCGGTGAGCCTGAACCGATTTCGCCGACAACTCCGGTGCAGTCTGAAAAAGTCCGCGTCCGGCATCCTAAATCCTCCAGCTTTTGTTTAAGAAATGCAGTTGTCTCATATTCCTTCCAGCTGACTTCAGGGTTCGCGTGCAGGTGTTCGAAGATGTCCATAACAGCTTGTTTCATGTCATCGGAAAGCTTTTGCATGGGAAGAAGTACCTCCTTCTATCAAAATGAATTTCTCTTCTTTCCTTTATTTATATTGAAACAGGAAGATAGGCTGTATATAATATAGCACATATTGCAACTTTTCAGAATAATGATTATATTCAAACAGAGGGGATGGATCGAACATGAGTATGCCAGCAGCCGAAGCACAGCCTAAGAAAAAACGAACGACATTTAAAATGCCTGACGCCTATGTCCTCTTATTTATCATTGCTTTCATTTGCGCCGTTGCTTCATATGTTGTGCCGGCGGGAGAATTTGACCGCGTAACAAAGGGGGATGTCACGACTGCTGTTCCGGGAAGCTATCATTCAATTGAACAGTCTCCGGTCAGCCTGATCAGCTTTTTTACTTCTCTTCAGGATGGAATGGTCGGATCAGCGCCAATCATCTTTCTGATTTTATTTACAGGCGGCACCATTGCCATTTTAGAAAAAACGGGTGCCATCAACGGCCTGATTTACAATGTCATCAGCAAATTCCGCACCAAGCAATTATTATTTATTTGTATTGTCGGCGCATTGTTCTCCATTCTCGGAACAACCGGGATTGTCGTGAATTCAGTTATCGGTTTTATTCCCATCGGTATCATTGTTGCACGATCCTTAAAATGGGACGCGGTCGCTGGCGCCGCTGTTATTTACATCGGCTGCTACGCTGGATTTAACTCTACTATTTTATCACCGTCCCCCCTCGGTTTATCGCAATCCATCGCGGAGCTGCCGCTTTTTTCGGGGATTGGCCTGCGTGTTGTGATATACATATGCTTTTTGCTGTCTTCTATTATTTATATCTATCTTTATACAAGAAAATTAAAAAAATCAAAGGATGCCAGTGTGTTGGGGACAAATTGGTTTCCGGCGGCAGGAATGGGTCAAGCTGATCCAGAAGAAGATCAGTCAGTGCCGTTTACTGTTCGACATAAGCTGATTTTGGCTGTCGCGGGATTGTCGCTGATCGGGTTTTTATACGGCGCTTTAAAGCTGGGCTGGTCTGATTCCCAAATGGCTGCGACGTTTATTTTTATTTCTGTCCTTGCCGGTTTAATAGGCGGGCTTGCGGCAAACGATATTGCCAAAACCTTCATTACGGGCTGCCAAAGCCTTGTATATGGGGCACTGATTGTCGGGATGGCACGAAGCATTTCTGTCATTCTTGAAAATGGCAAGCTCCTCGATACAGTCGTGAATGCTTTGGCATCGCTTCTGGATGGATTCAGCCCGGTTGCCGGGGCGATCGGCATGTATATCGCCAGTGCGCTGCTTCATTTTCTCATCTCTTCAGGGTCTGGAGAAGCCGTTGTATTTATTCCCATCCTGGCACCGCTCGCTGATTTGATGGGAATTACGAGACAGGTTGCAGTGGAAGCGGTTATGCTTGGAGAAGGAGTCGTCAACTGTGTGAACCCGACATCCGGCGTCCTCATGGCGGTGCTTGCCGCCAGCGGCATTCCGTATATCAAGTGGCTGCGGTTTATGGTGCCGCTTGCTCTGATTTGGTTTTTGATCGGGCTTGTCTTTATTGTGATTGGCGTCTTGATCAATTGGGGGCCGTTTTAACGATTGCTGCCCGCCGGCTTGTACGGCGGGCTTTTGAGTTATTCATTGCAGAAGCGCAGGCTGTTATTGTAACATGTAAGCCATAAGCCATTCGTAAAATTGCGGGAGGAAGGTCATGAATAATCTGCGTAATAGACTTTCAGGCGTGAATGGGAAAAATAAGAGAGTAAAAGAAAAAGAACAAAAAATCTGGTCGGAGATTGGGATGATAGCGGGTGCTTTTGCGCTTCTTGATGTGATGATCCGCGGCATTATGTTTGAATTTCCGTTTAAAGAATGGGCTGCAAGCCTTGTGTTTTTGTTCATGATCATCTTATATTACTGCATCAGGGCAGCGGCATCTGGAATGCTCATGCCGAGAATAGACACCGAAGAAGAACTGCAAAAACGGGTGAAGCAGCAGCGAATAGAATCAATTGCGGTCGCCTTTGCAGTAGTGGTGCTTACGATGTACGACAGGGGGATTCCCCATACATTCTTCGCTTGGCTGAAAATGATCCTTCTTTTTATCGTCTGCGGCGGCGCTCTGTTTCTGCTTCGGTATGTGATTGTGAAGCTGGCTTACAGAAGGGCGATAAAAGAAGAAGCAGAGAAGAAATCATCTTAGTGAGATGGTTTCTTTTTTTTGTTTGTGAGGGGAACGTCTCACAGTTCGGGGGCAGCGTTTTCTATTTGGATAGGAATATAGATTTGAATTCTCTCTATCAAGTTGTTTTGCTGGGATGAATGTGATAATTTGAAATGTAAGCGTTAACAAAATTCTCCAGACTTCACATTCGTTTGAAAGGAGGAAGCGGAAGAATTAGTAAGAGGGATTTTTGACTCCACAGTAAGTTTTTAAAAATCAAATAAGGAGTGTCAAGAATGCTTGGAAAACGTTTTAAAACCTCTTTACTGCCGTTATTCGCTGGGCTTTTATTGCTGTTTCATTTGGTTCTGGCAGGACCGGCGGCTGCGGGTGCTGAAACGGCGAACAAATCGAATGAGCTTACAGCACCGTCGATCAAAAGCGGAACCATTCTCCATGCATGGAATTGGTCGTTCAATACGTTAAAACACAATATGAAGGATATTCATGATGCAGGATATACAGCCATTCAGACGTCTCCGATTAACCAAGTCAAGGAAGGGAACCAAGGGAATAAAAGCATGTCAAACTGGTACTGGCTGTATCAGCCGACATCGTACCAGATTGGCAACCGTTACTTAGGGACCGAGCAAGAATTTAAAGACATGTGTGAAGCCGCTGAAGAGTATGGCGTAAAGGTCATTGTTGATGCGGTCATCAATCATACCACCAGTGATTATGCTGCCATTTCCAATGAGATTAAGAGTATTCCAAACTGGACCCATGGAAACACACAAATTAAAAACTGGTCTGACCGATGGGATGTCACGCAGAATTCATTGCTGGGGCTGTATGATTGGAATACACAAAATACACAAGTGCAGTCCTATCTGAAACATTTCTTAGAAAGAGCATTGAATGACGGCGCAGACGGATTTCGATTTGATGCGGCCAAACATATAGAGCTTCCGGATGATGGGAATTACGGCAGTCAGTTTTGGCCGAATATCACAAATACATCTGCGGAGTTCCAATACGGAGAAATCCTGCAAGATAGTGCCTCCAGAGATGCTGCATATGCGAATTATATGAATGTGACAGCATCTAACTACGGCCATTCCATAAGATCTGCTTTAAAGAATCGCAATCTGAGCGTGTCAAATATCTCCCATTATGCATCTGATGTGTCTGCGGACAAGCTAGTCACATGGGTGGAATCGCATGATACGTATGCCAATGATGAGGAAGAGTCTACATGGATGAGTGATGACGATATTCGGTTAGGCTGGGCAGTGATTGCTTCTCGGTCAGGCAGTACGCCTCTCTTCTTTTCCAGGCCTGAGGGCGGCGGAAATGGTGTGAGATTCCCAGGGATAAGCCAAATAGGCGAGCGAGGAAGCGAGCTATTTAAAGATCAGGCCATCACTGCGGTCAACACATTTCACAATGTAATGGCTGGCCAGCCTGAGGAACTCTCGAATCCGAATGGAAATAACCAGATATTCATGAATCAGCGCGGGTCACATGGCGTTGTGCTGGCAAATGCAGGTTCATCCTCTGTCACCATCAATACGTCAACGAAATTACCTGATGGCAGGTATGCTAATAATGCTGGTGCCGGTGCATTTCAAGTAACGGATGGCAAACTGACAGGCACGATCAATGCCAGATCTGTGGTTGTTCTATATCCTGACGATATTGCAAATGCGCCTCACGTCTTCCTTGAGAATGTCAAAACAGGAGTCACCCATTTTTTCAATGATCAACTGACGATTACCCTGCGTGCAGATGGGAATACAGCAAAAGCTGTGTATCAAATCAATAAAGGGCAAGAGACAGCGTTTAAGGATGGAGACCAACTAACGATAGGAAAAGGAGATCCATTTGGAAAAGCATACACCATCACATTAAAAGGAACGAACAGTGAGGGCGTAATGAGGACTCAGGAATACAGCTTTGTAAAAAGAGATCCGTCTTCGGCCAAAACAATTGGCTATCAAAATCCAAACCATTGGGGCCAAGTAAATGCTTATATCTATAAACATGATGGGGGCAGGGCGATAGAATTAACCGGATCCTGGCCCGGAAAACCTATGGCTAAAAATGCAGATGGAATTTACACGCTGACGCTGCCTGCGGATACGGATACAACGAACGCCAAAGTGATTTTTAATAATGGCAGCGCCCAAGTGCCCGGTCAGAATCAGCCCGGCTTTGATTACGTGCAAAACGGGTTATATAATGACTCAGGCTTAAGCGGTTCACTTCCTTATTGAGGGCAAGCGATCAGAGGAAAAAACCAAAAGAAACCATCCTAGATGGTTTCTTTTTTGTTCATAAATCAGACAAAACTTTTCTCTTGCAATAGTTTGTGAAATGTTGCACAATATAAATGTGAAATACTTCACAAACAACATCAGAGAAAAACATACCCTGGAAGGATGATTAATGATGAACAAACATGTAAATAAAGTAGCTTTAATCGGAGCGGGTTTTGTTGGAAGCAGTTATGCATTTGCGTTAATTAACCAAGGGATCACAGATGAGCTTGTGGTCATTGATGTAAATAAAGAAAAAGCAATGGGCGATGTGATGGATTTAAACCACGGAAAGGCATTTGCGCCGCAACCGGTCAAAACATCTTTCGGAACATATGAAGACTGCAAGGATGCTGATATTGTCTGCATCTGCGCCGGTGCAAATCAAAAGCCTGGTGAGACACGCCTTGAATTAGTAGAAAAGAACTTAAAGATTTTCAAAGGCATCGTCAGTGAAGTCATGGCGAGCGGATTTGACGGCATTTTCTTAATCGCGACAAATCCTGTTGATATTCTGACTTACGCTACATGGAAATTCAGCGGCCTGCCAAAAGAGAGAGTGATCGGAAGCGGCACAACACTGGATTCTGCGAGATTCCGTTACATGCTGAGCGAATACTTTGGCGCAGCGCCTCAAAACGTGCACGCGCATATTATCGGAGAGCACGGTGATACTGAGCTCCCTGTCTGGAGCCACGCGAATGTCGGCGGTGTGCCTGTCAGTGAACTCGTTGAGAAAAACGATGCGTACAAACAAGAGGAGCTAGACCAAATTGTAGATGACGTGAAAAACGCAGCTTACCATATCATTGAGAAAAAAGGTGCGACTTATTATGGCGTTGCGATGAGCCTAGCCCGCATAACAAAAGCCATTCTTCATAATGAAAACAGCATTTTAACTGTCAGCACATATTTGGACGGGCAATACGGCGCAGATGACGTGTACATCGGCGTTCCGGCTGTCGTAAATCGCGGAGGTATTGCAGGCATTACTGAGCTGAGCTTAAATGAGAAAGAAAAAGAACAGTTCCTTCACAGCGCAGGCGTCCTTAAAAACATTTTAAAGCCTCATTTTGCAGAACAACAAGTCAACTAAAAATGCAACTATAGAGTAAAGGGCTGATTGTCAATGTGGGAGCAGTTGTATGATCCGTTTGGAAACGAGTATGTGAGCGCACTCGTGGCGCTCACTCCGATTCTCTTTTTTCTATTGGCTTTAACTGTTTTTAAAATGAAAGGCATTCTTGCGGCATTTCTTTCCCTAGCCGTCAGTTTCTTCGTCTCTGTTTTGGCATTTCATATGCCGGTTGAAAAAGCAATTTCTTCTGTTTTACTTGGAATCGGGAGCGGGCTATGGCCGATTGGCTACATCGTCCTGATGGCGGTGTGGCTGTATAAAATCGCAGTGAAAACCGGTAAATTTACCATTATTCGTTCCAGCATTGCCGGCATTTCGCCTGACCAACGATTACAGCTATTATTAATTGGTTTTTGTTTTAACGCGTTTTTGGAAGGCGCGGCCGGTTTTGGTGTTCCGATTGCGATTAGTGCGGCACTGCTCGTCGAACTTGGATTTAAACCGTTAAAAGCGGCGGCGCTCTGCTTGATTGCCAACGCAGCCTCCGGAGCCTTTGGGGCGATCGGGATTCCTGTGATCACAGGGGCGCAGATTGGTGATTTGTCTGCTCTTGAGCTGTCACGGACTTTGATGTGGACGCTGCCGATGATCTCATTTTTCATACCGTTTCTGCTTGTTTTCCTATTAGACCGAATGAAAGGAATCAAACAGACATGGCCTGCCCTGTTGGTTGTGAGCGGTATCTATACAGCGGTTCAGACGCTGACAATGGCGGTGCTCGGGCCGGAATTAGCAAACATTTTGGCGGCCTTATTCAGTATGGGCGGGCTTGCGCTCTTCCTCCGCAAGTGGCAGCCGAAAGAGATCTACCGTGAGGAAGAGGCCGGCGATGCTGGTGAGAAAAAGGCATACAGTGCCGCTGACATTGCGAAAGCGTGGTCTCCCTTCTACATTTTAACTGCGGCGATCACCATCTGGAGCCTTCCTGCCTTCAAAGCGCTTTTCCAAGAAGGCGGACTGTTATATCAGACAACCCTTCTATTGAAAATTCCTTTTCTGCATCAGCAAATTATGAAAATGCCGCCGATTGCGCCATCTGCCATGCCGTTAGATGCAGTCTTTAAAGTCGACCTGCTGTCAGCGACTGGTACAGCAATTTTAGCGGCAGTCATCGTGACAGGGCTGTTCAGCCAAAACTTCTCTTATCGGGATGCCTTTGCTTCCTTGAAGGAGACTGGAAAAGAGCTGTGGGTGCCGATTATGACGATCTGCTTCGTGATGGGATTTGCCAATCTGGCCAACTTCGCAGGGCTCAGCTCTTCAATTGGGTTGGCACTGGCGAAAACAGGAGACTTGTTCCCGTTTGTCAGTCCAGTTCTCGGCTGGATCGGAGTGTTCATTACGGGTTCTGTTGTCAGCAATAACGCTTTGTTCGGACATTTGCAGGTTGTCACCGGAGCGCAGATCGGTGCGGGTTCTGATTTATTGTTAGCTGCAAATACAGCGGGCGGGGTGATCGCGAAACTTGTTTCTCCTCAGTCTATCGCCATTGCCGCCGCAGCGGTAGGCCAGACTGGCAAGGAATCTAAACTGTTTAAACGGACAGTGGCGTACAGCCTGATTCTGTTATTGATCATTTGTATATGGACGTTTATTCTAGCCAAATTAGGAGTGTAATAAAAAAAGCAGTACATGCCAGCCATGTACTGCTTTTTTGTTAATTTGCTTTCTTCTCCATTTCCGCTGTTGTTTTTACTCTGGCTTTACCCATAAACAAAACGGTAACTGCCGCGAGGACAATCGGAATCAAAGCGAGCAAAAAGACATATGTGATGCTTGATGACATCGCGTCAATGATGCGATTGAGGATCGCCTCAGGAATTTGGGAGCGTGTTCCTGCTTGGAAAATCTCCTGCGGGTCGCCGATATTTTGCGCGGCGCCAGAGCCCGCTGAGCCTTTCATGCCGCTGAAGGCGTCGCTCAGCTTGTTTGTGAATACGTTTGTTTGCACCGTTCCGAAAATAGTGACGCCCAGGGTCATCCCGAATGACCGCAAAAATGAATTTGTAGAGTTTGCCGACCCCCGAAAACGAGGTTCAAGATCATTCATTGATGCTGCCGGAAGCAGGGAGAAGTTAAAGCCTACCCCAAATCCTGAAATCATCATAAAGACGGTCAGCCAAACCCGTGCTGTGTCAGGCGTCATGTTGGATAGAAGCAGCATGCCGATAAAGAAAGCCGTTACAGATATCAGCATCAAATTGCGGAAGCTTGCCTTCGTTTGGAAGATCCCGCCGATCATGCTCCCGATGACTGACCCAATCATCATCGGCGTCAAAATGAAGCCAGCGCTCGTCGCTGAGCTGCCGTATACCGCCTGAACGAAAATCGGAATAAATACCGCTAAAATAATGAATGTTCCGCCATACAGGAATGCGAGAATCTGCGCTGTGGCAAACAAACGGTTTTTAAACATCCAGAAAGAAATAATCGGCTCTTCCGCTTTTCTCTCCACAATAAAAAAGGCAATGAAGAAAACGGCGAATACAATAAACAGGCCAATGATCTGAATGGAATTCCAATCGTATGTTTTGCCGCCAAGCTCAAGGGCGAACATCAGGCATACAATAGATACGACTAATGTAATCGCACCGCCCCAGTCAATTTTCTGTTTTCTGTGCTCCAAAGATTCTTTGTAGTAGCGAATAATGAAAAACAATGACAATGCACCGATCGGCACATTAATGTAAAACACCCAGTGCCAGCTGATCGCATCTGTAATGATCGCGCCTAACAGCGGCCCAAGAACACTTGATAATCCGAATACAGCACCGAACATGCCGGACATTTTTCCGCGTTTTTCCGGCGGGAACAAATCAAAGATAATGGTAAAGGCAATCGGCAGGAGCGCCCCGCCTCCAATCCCTTGAATGGCCCGGTAAATGATCAGCTGATTCATCGTCTGTGCAATTCCGCATAAAGCCGACCCGATTAAGAAAAAAATAAGTCCAAACAGGAAAAAGCGTTTTCGGCCGTACATATCGGAAAGCTTTCCGTAAATCGGCATTCCAGCCATGACCGCCACCATATAGGATGCCGTCACCCAAGCGAATTTATCAAAGCTCCCAAGATCCGCTACGATGCTGCCCATTGCGGTCGCAACAATCGTATTGTCCATTGCAGACATCAAGATGCCCAGCAGGAGACCGAGGACCACAAATTTAGTGGAAGCCTGTTTTGCTGATGTGGTGTCCATTTGCTCTACCTCCTCTTACTTTTCTATGTAAGTTCTGCTATCATGATAATAGTTTGATCGTTAAATATCTCGATTATCAAGATAAATTTGATTCTATAGGGAGGACTGTCAGTTGTCAACAAGAAATTCCAGAAGTGAGTTGGAAAAGACTGCCGTTCAGCTTTTTCGGAAATTGGGCACGAGAACGGTTCTGTTTCATCAGGCAGCCGCTCAGGCTCTCGGTCTATTTCCCACCGATTTGAAATCAGCTGACATCTTAAATGAAGCGGGACCGATGACGGCCGGAGAGCTGGGGAAAAAGACGGGCCTCAGCACGGGTTCAGTCACGGCGCTTGTTGACCGGCTGGAAAAAGCGGGGTATGTGGCTCGTGAAAAGGACCCGAACGACCGCAGAAGAGTTATCATCGTTCCGTTGACAGCCTCGAAAAAACATGTGAAGGATTTGTTCCGCTCTCTGTCAGAGTCGACGATGGATTTGTGCCGCGAGTATACGGAAGAGGAACTGGAACTCATTTTCAGCTTCGTAGGCAAAGCTGCCGATATTATGGAGGAAGAGCTTAAACGTCTGAAACAGTAACAAAATTGTGCATAGCTTGGCCCGTTCCCGAATAAATTGTACAAGTTACGTAAGAGAAGGGAGTACGGGCCGGTGAACATTTTTTTGAGCTATATTGTGCTGGGACTGTCCTTGTCTGCGCCTGTGGGACCAGTGAATGCGGCGCAAATAGACAAAGGAATTAAAAACGGTTTTTGGCATGCATGGATTTTTGGTTTAGGCGCCATGACAGCGGACGGACTGTACATGCTTTTTATCTATTTCGGGCTGTCACAGTTTTTGACCGCTCCATTCGTGAAAACATTTTTGTGGCTCTTCGGCTTTTTTGTTCTGACCTATACCGGAATTGAAACACTGAAAAATGTTAGAGAACCGATGGATGTGCGAAGCTCGCGGGGAAAACCGTCATACAGGAAAACGTTCACTTCGGGTTTTCTTATTTCACTCTCAAATCCTTTGAGCATCCTTTTTTGGCTTGGAATTTACGGAAGCATTCTTGCGAAAACAGCAGAGGCCTACAATATGAATGAGCTTCTGATCTATAGCTCCGGCATCATGATCGGCATATTAATTTGGGATTTTTGCATGGCTATTACAGCCAGCATGTTCAGAAATCTGCTTCATGAGAAGCTCTTGAGAGGATTAACCGGAATTGCAGGTATATCCCTTCTTGTATTCGGCTTTTACTTCGGTTATCAGGGCATCAAACAGTTATTGGGCTGATTCATGAAGGACAGTCACCCGACGCCTCCAGTTTTAATATAGTATTCAGACGATACTGGAGGTGGATCAATGGTGAAGGGGATTTACACCAAAAGTTTTCTGGAACGTATGCAAGAAGAGCTTCCTGAATGGCAAAGAATCGCTTTTGAGCTGCTGGCAGAAACTCTGGCGGACGACGCGGATACATTTCCGTGCATTCCCGGACGCCAGGCGTTTCTGACTGATCAGCTTCGGATTGCTTTTGCCGGAGATCCGCGGGAAAACCGTACAGCGGAGGAACTGGCTCCGTTGCTTGCGGAGTACGGCAGGATATCGCGGGACACGGGAAAATACGCATCCCTCGTTGTGTTGTTTGATACTCCGGAAGACTTGGCGGAGCATTATTCGATTGAAGCATATGAAGAGCTGTTTTGGAGCTTTTTAAATAAACTGAGTCATCAAGACAAAAAAGAGTGGCCGGAAGACATTCCGGCCGATCCCGAGCATTATAAATGGGAGTTTTGTTTTGACGGTGAGCCGTACTTTATTCTGTGTGCTACACCGGGGCATGAGGCGAGACGAAGCCGTAGCTTTCCCTATTTTATGATCACGTTTCAGCCAAGATGGGTGTTTGATGACTTAAATGGATCAACCGCATTTGGCCGCAACATGAGCAGGCTGATCCGCTCCCGGTTAAAAGCCTACGATCAAGCCCCTGTTCATCCGCATTTAGGCTGGTATGGAGGAAAGGATAACCGTGAATGGAAACAGTATTTCCTCCGTGACGACGAACAACAGGTATCAAAGTGCCCGTTTTCTTATTTAAAAAACATGTTCAACAAAATGAAATAAATCACGGGCTTGCAGGGCTGTCTTTATGTCCCTGCTTTTTTTGATAAATCATGGTAACGATGGCAATGACCACGAGAAAACCAATGCTCACAAAAAAACCGGGCCGGCTTGATTTTTCAAACAGTGTACCGGATACAGCCGCTGCAATCAGAACCATCGCTAAATATATTTGCGTTTTTCCCATTCCTTCAGGATCAGTCAGCTTTTTGCTGGAGAACAGGATAAACAGCCAAGTGTATAAAAGCATAAGCCCCGCAGCAGTCGTCATGTGCTCATAAATGTTTTTGGGCAGCACTAAAGACAGAATGATGGATAGGACAAGCCCCGCAAACGTCAGTCCCAGTGCCGGCCAGCATATTTTTTTGCCTTCCTTTAAGGTAAAGCATTTTGGCGCGTCACCGTCATCAGCCATCGTACAAAGCAATGTCGTAACGGCAAAAAGCGAAGCAACGAGGGTCGAGAATCCGGCGATGATAAAAATCCCATTAAATATATCAAGGATGATCTCAAGGTTATATCCTTTTAATGACGTAATGAACGGGCTGTCCTGCTCAGTAAACCTGTGTAATGGAACAAGCAGCAAGGCCAGTCCAATCGAAATAATATAAATAATCGCCAGCGTCGCCAGCATCAGTTTTCCTGATTTAGACGCTTCTTCTGGTTTTTTTAAGTGAACCGCCATCAGCCCCATGACTTCAATTCCGCCAAATGCGTAAAACGCGTAGATTAAGCCTGTCCACAGCCCCATGGCACCATATGGGAAAAACTCACTCGTCTTATTTGGAACCTGTACATCGGGCCTTCCGCCGGACAGGATGCCGCATAATGCCAGGATGGCAATGACAATGAACATAAAAATAGCGGCTGTTTTGATGACCGCCAGCACGTTTTCTGTCTTCTCAAAAACAGACAGCCCGGTAAAGATAATCAGTAGCCCAAGTACCGCGTAGATTGAAGCAAATACCCATAGCGGCACCTGAGGAAACCAGTGCTTCGTAAATAACGAAATGGCTGTCAGCTGGCTTCCGGTAATCAGCATTTCTGATGACCAGTACACCCAGCCGTTGCTGAAGCCGGCCCACCTGCCAAACGCTTTTCGCGCATACGCACAAAACGAGCCTTTTTCAGGCTGCTTTGCCGACAGCTTGGCAAGCTGCTCGAATACAAAATACGTGCCGATCGCCCCAATTAGAAATGAAAGCAGAACGGAAAAGCCGCTTTTGACTATTGCAATGCTGGAACCGAGAAAAAATCCTGTTCCGATTGTGCATCCTATCCCGATTAATGACAGCTGCCACCAGGCTAGATTTCCTTTTTGCTGATCTTTTTTTGTTTGACTCATAATCATTTCAACCCCTTTTATCTAAGGTTAGATTGCGACCCGCCCGAAGCTTATATACATCGGATTTTTGCCTCTTTTTACATGGAGAAGGCGGAGGACGCTCATACTAATGAAAAAAGGAGCGAGCCGATGACACAGCAATATATCGTGGAGCCGAAGAAAGGGCTTGGGCTGAAACTGAAAAAGGGGCAGATTTTGAAGGTGGTTGATGTTGAAGGGCAGCAGGTTGCTGATTTTGTCGCGTACCATGCCAAGGATTTTTATGAGCACCTCGATCAGGGCGCGACAATTGATGCAAATCACTCCATTCATGTGAAAGTCAACGATCATATCTACTCGAATCTGTACAAACCGATGCTGACGCTGATTGAGGATACGGTCGGCAAGCATGATCTGCTACTTCCCGCCTGCCGTCCTGACATGAACAGGCTCTTATACGGCAAGCAAAAGGATGAGTTTCAGGATACGTGCTATGACAATATGAACCGTGCGCTTGAGCAGTTTGGCGTGCCGAAGCCTCACATGCATTATCCGTTTGCGATTTTTATGAATACTGTCCTTGATGAGAAAGGGAACTTGTCTGTGGAAACGCCGCTTTCGAATGCCGGTGATTATGTAAGGCTTCGGGCAGAAATGGATTTGGTTGTCGCGTTTTCTTCCTGCCCAATCGAAAAAGGAAAGTGCAATGGCGAAAGTGTCACGTCTATACGCGTGGAAGTCAGCTGATCTCTCTTGTTCACTGTGAATGAAGACCTGTGCTATATTTAATAGGGATACATAACTGGCATGATTCATTTTCATCAATTAGGGGAAATGATCAAATAAGTAACAGCGAAACTGTACAGGAGGAATGATTGGGATGAGCATGCAGGAAAAGATTATGCGTGAATTACATGTAAAGCCCTCAATTGATCCAAAGCAAGAAATTGAGGACCGAATCAATTTTTTAAAACAATATGTAAAGAAAACCGGCGCTAAAGGCTTTGTATTGGGAATCAGCGGCGGACAGGATTCAACTCTTGCGGGGCGCCTTGCCCAGCTTGCGGTGGAACGCATTCGCGAGGAGGGCGGAGACGCTCAATTTATCGCGGTCCGTCTTCCGCATGGCACACAGCAGGATGAAGACGATGCCCAGCTTGCTTTGAAGTTCATTAAGCCGGACAAATCATGGAAGTTCGATATTAAATCGACCGTCAGCGCTTTTTCTGATCAATATGAGCAGGAAACGGGCGATAAGCTGACTGACTTTAATAAAGGAAACGTAAAAGCAAGAACAAGAATGATCGCTCAATACGCGATCGGCGGACAAGAAGGCCTTCTTGTCATTGGCACTGACCATGCCGCTGAGGCTGTGACTGGTTTCTTTACGAAGTACGGTGACGGCGGAGCGGACCTCCTGCCGCTGACTGGATTGACGAAGCGTCAGGGAAGAAGCCTGCTGAAAGAGCTGGGTGCACCGGAACGCTTATACTTAAAAGAACCAACTGCCGATCTGCTCGACGATAAACCGCAGCAGGCGGATGAAACAGAGCTTGGCATTTCCTACGAGGAGATTGACGATTATCTCGAAGGGAAAGAAGTATCAGCGACAGTGTCAGAAGCGCTGGAAAAACGCTACAGCATAACTGAACATAAACGTCAGGTTCCGGCGTCTATGTTTGATGACTGGTGGAAATAAGATAAAGAAAGCCCGCTCTCAGAGCGGGCTTTTGTGTGTGCAGTCTTTATTTGAAGCGGATATGATTCAGCTTTATCAGTAATCTGTCAGTGAACCTTTGGAGACTGCCCCTCTTGTCAGGGTCTAATGGAAGATTGGCTCTCGCGGCAATGGCTTCTGCCGCATCCTGAATCGACAGGCTGTCTGTTTCAATGTGGTCCGCAAAGATTGGTGATGATAATCCCTCAATACAGCGGTCAATTTGTTTGGCTGCCCATGAGTTTTTTCCTTCCGCTCTTGTGCGCAGCCGTTTTAACAAGGTTTCCTTTGAAGCCATCAGCGTAAAATGGTGAACGGTTCTGCCGTCCTGTCTGAGTCTGCCGATGATCTCATTGAAGTATTCAGGATGTACAATCGTCATGGGCACAATAATGATCCCGCGGTATGTATCGGTCAGGGAGGCAAGCAGGCTGTAATTGAACGTCCGCCATAAGGGATAGCTTTGAAAATCGTCCTCCGCGATCTCCGGCGGTATCATGGAGCGCATCGCAAAACCCATTTTCTCAGGATCATACACGTAGGATGGTTTCAGCCTTCTATGCAGTTCGAAAGCTGTTTGTGTTTTTCCGGAACCAAAAGCCCCGTTTATCCATATAATCATCGCCATCTCTCCCTTCCTATTTATCATACAAAAAAAGGCCCTTCCAACGAAGAGCCAGCGGCAAAAACATAAAGGCAGAAGATTTTAATGCTTTTTTGCGTCGAAGTATTAAAATATCTGCCGGAATGTTGTACAATGAATGTCATTCAGGCAAAAACGGTTGAACGGCAAAGCGAAGATGATAGGCTTGAACAGTAAAGGGCGGGAAAGCCGCTATCTATATAAATATTCGCTAATTAAGCATATAATGAATATAAAATTTCATTCCTTAGGAGGATTTCGCCGAAGATGAACGCTAAACGAGCCATCCCAGTAAGAGAAAGAAATATCGTCCTGATCGGATTCATGGGTGTAGGAAAAACAACAATCGGCCAATTGGTCGCGAAAAAATTATATAGAGATTTTATCGATATTGACCAAGAGATCGAAAAGGATTTCAATATGTCAATTCCTGAGATGTTTGAGAAAAAGGGAGAAGACTTTTTCCGGAAAACGGAGAAGGAATATATTTTAGACATCTGCCATCATAAACGATTCAAAATCGTATCTCTGGGCGGCGGATCTTTTAAACAAGAGGAAATTAGAAAGTGCTGTCTGGAAAACTGTCTCGTGCTTCATCTGGACCTGTCATGGGAGAACTGGAAGCAGCGCGCGGATTTATTGATCGAGAGCCGTCCTGTACTGCATAACCGTTCAATGGATGAAATGGAACAGCTGTTTAATGAAAGAAAAGTCATTTATGACAAGCACAATTCAAAAGTGGCAACAGACAACCTCTCCCCGGAAGAGGTTGCCGATTACATTGTTGAGACATTAAAAATTGGCTGGGATCTTTATCAGCCGATGTAAAAAGCCGTGCGCTGCGCACGGCTTTTTATCGTTTTATCCCTTGTATCAAAATCGCTTTTAAACAAAAAGAGTGGGGCTCTCCGTTTCGGTTTAATGTAATACAGAACGTGTCGCGTGCTTCGTCTGATGCGTGATTCAAGTGGGCAATGATTTGTTTTTCCCGGACAGCGGGGGTTCCACCCCGTTTGATCCAGTTTTTGTATTGAATCGGCAAATTCCACTTTTGGATGTCTTGATAGGCCAGCTGATTAGCGATGAACATCGACTGCCATTCAGATAGGGAGCTCTCCCGCACGTGGGATGGATCTCGGAGCCGGTTCAAATGATTGACAAACTCATCAAGATTGGGATCTTCAGGCGCGTAATGGTCAACCAAGAGAAAACGTCCGTCCTTCTTCAGCACGCGTGCAACTTCAGTGATGGCTTTGCGAACATCTGAAAAATGGTGGGCCGCGTATCGGCAGGTGACGATATCAAATGAATCGTCGGGGAAGGGGAGTGACTCAGCCGTTCCTTGCCGAAAGCTTATGTTTTCCGCTCCTTTTTCTTGCGCAAACGAGGATGCAACCTCGACCATTTCCTTCGTCGCATCAACGCCGATGCATTCCTGTACATATGGGGAAAAAGCCAGCGCCGTATGGCCGGCACCCGCTCCGATATCCAGCACCCGCTGCTCTGCCCGGCATTCCGCCGTTTTGATCATCAACCCCAAATCTTCCCCCTCGGCAAATACCTTCTCATCCCGATACATCTCGGCGTTTTTAGAAAAGGGTGTTTCATTTGTCATCAAAACCATCTCCTTTTTTTTGCAAATGTTAATATGGATTATGTTAGCAACTTCTGTTATGATTCGTCCAAGATATAAAAATGATAAAAACGATAGGTTCAACCTATGGAGGCTGTATGGATATTAAAGTGATGGAATACGCAGCGGAAATCGCCAGGCACCAAAGCTTTACAAAGGCAGCGGAGCATCTTCATATCGCTCAGCCATCTCTCAGCCAGCAAATCAAAAAGCTTGAGGCTGAGCTGGGGCTTACTCTCTTTCACAGATCCCACGGCTCTGTTACGCTGACACCTCACGGCAGGCGTTTCATTGAAAAAGCCGAGAACATCATTCGTTCCAGAGATGACTTGCTCCGGGAAATGCAGGAGCGGTCGCAGGGGCTCGGGCACAAGCTCTCCATTGGAATTCCCGCTGTAACGGGGAGATATATCTTTCCTCCTTTGCTGAAGCAATTTTTGGCGCGCTATCCGCATGTGGAGGTTCAGCTAGTTGAAAAAGATCCAGTTTCTTTAGAGGAGATGACGGCAAAGGGAGAGGTTGATCTATCTGTATTATCTTTGCCGATTGAGGATGAGCGGCTATCTATTACACCCTTGCTCACGGAGCCGATTGTGCTGGCAGTGCCGAGAGAAAAACAAAGGTGGATGCCGCCGGAAATGATCACGCTGATTGATAAGGCGCTTGAAGAAGAGGAAGGCCGTCAGCCGTGTGTGCCGCTTGAAATGGTGAGACACGTTCCTTTTATTCTCTTAAAAGAAGGCTTTGGTTTTCGCAGGACAGTTCTCGACCTCTGTGCGGAAAGCGGCTTTAAGCCGAATACAGCTTTTAAGACGAGCCATATTGAAACCGCGCAATCCCTTGTGGCCAATGGGTTAGGCGTGACAATGGCGCCGAATATGGTCAGAAGGGATAAAGATCCGGGAGTAATCTATTTATCTATACAATCCGCGCCATCACGCACCCTCGTCTTTGTATTTTTAAAGAACCGCTACGTCAGCCTGACAGCTCAGGCCTTTATGGTACTGAGCCAGGAAAGTCTTAAACAAACGTTTGATGAGGACAGCCTGGAAAACAAGAGTGAAAATATTTAGAAAATTATACGGGAACGTGGTAGTATAAGAATACAAATTAAATCTTATAAAACAAAGGAGAATAATCGGAAATGCAACTATTCGATATGCCGCTCGACCAATTGCAAACGTATAAGCCTGAAAAAACAGCTCCGAACGATTTTTCTGAGTTTTGGAAATCATCTTTGGATGAACTTGCGAAAGTCCAAGCAGCACCTGATTTACAGCTGGTTGATTATCCTGCTGACGGAGTAAAAGTGTACCGCCTCACATATAAAAGCTTTGGAAACGCCCGCATTGCCGGATGGTACGCGGTGCCTGACAAGAAAGGCCCGCATCCGGCGATCGTCAAATATCACGGTTACAACGCAAGCTATGACGGTGAGATTCATGAAATGGTGAACTGGGCGCTCCACGGTTACGCCGCATTTGGCATGCTTGTCCGCGGTCAGCAGAGCAGCGAGGATACGAGTATTTCTCCGCACGGTCATGCTTTGGGCTGGATGACGAAAGGAATTCTTGATAAAGATACATACTATTACCGGGGAGTTTATCTGGATGCCGTCCGCGCGCTTGAAGTCATCAGCAGCTTTGAGGAAGTCGACGAAACAAGAATCGGTGTGACAGGCGGAAGCCAGGGCGGCGGCTTGACGATTGCCGCAGCGGCTCTGTCAGACATTCCGAAAGCCGCGGTTGCCGATTATCCTTACTTAAGCAACTTTGAACGGGCTATTGATGTGGCGCTTGAACAGCCATACCTTGAAATCAATTCCTTCTTTAGAAGAAATGGCAGCCCGGAAACAGAAGAACAGGCGATGAAGACACTTTCATATTTCGATATTATGAATCTCGCTGACCGAGTGAAGGTGCCTGTCCTGATGTCGATCGGACTGATTGACAAGGTCACGCCGCCTTCTACCGTGTTTGCCGCCTACAACCATTTGGAGACAGAGAAAGAGCTGAAGGTGTACCGCTATTTCGGACATGAGTATATCCCTGCCTTTCAAACAGAAAAGCTTGCTTTCTTTAAGCACCATCTTAAAGGCTGATAAATGTGAAAAGCCGCCGCACATCATCAGGCGGTTTTTTTCTGCAAACTGCCGGAATGAGAACAGACTGGAGACGAATAGATATGAAACAAAGGATCATTGATGAATTGAAACGAATCGAGCGATCATACGGAGTTAAAATCGTATACGCCGTTGAGTCAGGAAGCCGCGCATGGGGATTCCCGTCGCAGGATAGTGATTATGATGTCCGCTTTATCTATGTGCCGAAAAAGGAGTGGTATTTTTCAATTGTGCAGGAGCGGGATGTCATTGAGGAACCGATTCACGATTTACTGGATATCAGCGGCTGGGAGCTGAGAAAGACGCTGCGTCTCTTTAAAAAGTCAAACCCCCCGCTCCTTGAATGGCTGTCCTCAGATATCGTGTATTACGAAGCTTTTACGACCGCAGAGCAGTTAAGAAAGCTGCGGACGGAGGCATTTAAGCCTGAAGCAAGCGTGTATCACTATATCAACATGGCGAGGAGGAACGTTAAGGATTACCTTCAAGGGCAAGAGGTCAAAATCAAAAAGTATTTCTACGTGCTTCGGCCTATTTTGGCCTGTAAATGGATTGAAAAGCACGGAACCATTCCGCCAATGGACTTTACGGTTTTGATGGATGAACTTGTTGCTGAACCCGAACTGAAGGCAGAAATGGAAACCTTGCTTGAACGGAAAAGAAGAGGCGAGGAGCTTGACCTCGAAGCAAGAATCGATGTCATTCACCAATTCATTGAAACAGAAATCGAAAGAATCATGGAAGTGGCAAAAACGCTGAAGGCAGAAAAAAAGGATATCACAACCGAATTGAATCGTTTGTTAATGAATACGGTTGAAGAAGTGTGGAAGGATGGAGGAAGCTGATGTTTTTTGTCGCTTCCTTTTCTCCTTTATTCGACAAGATGTCCCCCGACTTTCTAACTATCTGATTGTGGCAAACCCACAAAAATTATCAGAATCTTTGTATTTTGGGAATATTGTGAACCGAGGTTTTGTCCATTTACAATAAACTCATACAAATACTTCTTAGATTGCGGGGTGTTGAGGTTGGAAGTGATCACAAGAGATTTTTTCTTATTTTTATCCAAAAGCGGCTTTCTCAATAAAATGGCGAGGAACTGGGGAAGCCGGGTAGCAGCGGGTAAAATTATCGGCGGCAATGATTTTAACAGTTCAATCCCGACTATTCGACAGCTTAACAGCCAAGGCTTGTCAGTTACTGTCGATCATTTAGGCGAGTTTGTGAACAGCGCCGATGTCGCAAGGGAGCGTACGGAAGAGTGCATTCAAACCATTGCGACGATTGCGGATCAGCAGCTGAACTCACACGTTTCTTTAAAAATGACGTCTTTAGGTCTCGATATAGATATGGATCTAGTGTATGAAAACATGACGAAAATTCTCCAAACGGCGGAGAAGCATAAAATCATGGTCACCATTGACATGGAAGATGAAGTCAGATGCCAGAAAACACTTGATATTTTCAAAGATTTCAGAAAGAAATACGAGTATGTGAGCACAGTGCTTCAAGCCTATCTGTACCGGACGGAAAAAGACATTGACGATCTGGATTCTTTACACCCGTTCCTTCGCCTTGTAAAAGGAGCTTATAAAGAATCAGAAAAAGTAGCCTTCCCGGAGAAAAGCGATGTCGATGAAAATTACAAAAAAATCATCCGAAAGCAGCTCTTAAACGGTCACTATACAGCGATTGCCACACATGACGACAAAATGATCGACTTTACAAAGCAGCTTGCCAAGGAGCATGGCATAGCCAATGACAAGTTTGAATTTCAAATGCTGTACGGCATGCGGTCGCAAACCCAGCTCAGCCTCGTAAAAGAAGGTTATAACATGAGAGTCTACCTGCCATACGGCGAAGATTGGTACGGCTATTTTATGAGACGCCTTGCAGAACGTCCGTCAAACATTGCATTTGCTTTCAAAGGAATGACAAAGAAGTAAAAAGGAGAGATTAACATGACAACACCTTACAAACACGAACCATTCACAAATTTCCAAGATCCAAACAACGTGGAAGCGTTTAAAAAAGCGCTTGCGACCGTAAGCGAATATTTAGGAAAAGACTATCCGCTTATCATTAACGGTGAGAGAGTGGAAACAGAAGCGAAAATTGTTTCCATCAACCCGGCTGATAAAGAAGAAGTTGTCGGCAGAGTGTCAAAAGCTTCCCAAGAGCACGCCGAGCAAGCGATTGAAGCAGCTGCGAAGGCGTTTGAAGAGTGGCGCTACACGTCTCCTGAGGAAAGAGCGGCTGTCCTATTCCGCGCTGCTGCCAAGGTCCGCAGCAGAAAGCATGAATTCTCCGCTCTGCTTGTAAAAGAAGCAGGGAAGCCTTGGAACGAGGCGGATGCTGATACGGCTGAAGCGATCGACTTCATGGAGTATTATGCGCGCCAAATGATCGAACTGGCAAAAGGCAAACCGGTTAACAGCCGTGAAGGCGAGAGAAACCAATATGTGTACACGCCGACTGGCGTAACAGTCGTTATCCCGCCTTGGAACTTCTTGTTCGCGATCATGGCAGGAACAACAGTGGCGCCAATCGTTACTGGAAACACAGTGGTTCTGAAACCTGCCAGCGCAACACCTGTCATCGCTGCAAAATTTGTTGAGGTGCTTGAAGAGTCAGGGTTACCGAAGGGCGTAGTCAACTTTGTTCCAGGAAGCGGAGCGGAAGTCGGAGACTACCTTGTTGACCATCCGAAAACAAGCCTTATCACATTTACGGGATCAAGAGAAGTTGGTACGAGAATTTTCGAACGTGCGGCGAAAGTTCAGCCGGGCCAGCAGCACTTAAAGCGTGTCATCGCTGAAATGGGCGGTAAAGATACGGTTGTTGTCGATGAGGATGCGGACATTGAATTAGCGGCTCAATCCATCTTTACATCAGCGTTTGGCTTTGCGGGACAAAAATGTTCTGCAGGTTCACGTGCAGTAGTCCATGAAAAAGTGTATGATCAAGTATTAGAGCGTGTCATTGAAATTACAGAATCAAAAGTAACAGCAAAACCTGACAGTGCGGATGTTTATATGGGACCTGTCATCGACCAAGGTTCTTATGATAAAATTATGAGCTATATTGAGATCGGAAAACAGGAAGGGCGTTTAGTAAGCGGCGGCACTGGTGACGATTCGAAAGGATACTTCATCAAACCGACGATCTTCGCTGACCTTGATCCGAAAGCAAGACTCATGCAGGAAGAAATTTTCGGACCTGTCGTTGCATTTTCTAAAGTGTCAAACTTTGATGAAGCTTTAGAAGTGGCAAACAATACTGAATATGGTTTGACAGGCGCGGTCATCACAAACAACCGCAAACACATCGAGCGTGCGAAACAGGAATTCCATGTCGGAAACCTGTACTTCAACCGCAACTGTACAGGCGCTATCGTCGGCTACCATCCGTTTGGAGGCTTCAAATTGTCCGGCACGGATTCAAAAGCAGGCGGACCGGATTACTTGGCACTGCACATGCAAGCAAAAACAATCAGTGAAATGTTCTAAAGCGGGACTAAATGGGCATCCTCCCTGCGGGGATGTCCATTTCATCCATATACTATAAAAAAGAGGAGGAAGTGCCATAGAAAACACACAGCTGATTATCTCGATTTGTATTTATATGGCTGGGATGCTGCTGATTGGCTACTTTGCCTATAAGCGCACGTCGAATCTGACGGATTACATGCTGGGAGGACGTTCTTTAGGTCCAGCTGTAACCGCTCTCAGTGCGGGTGCTGCCGATATGAGCGGCTGGCTGCTGATGGGGCTCCCTGGCGCCATGTTTTCAACGGGTCTGAGCGGAGTTTGGATTGTTTTCGGGCTTTGTCTTGGGGCGTGGGCGAACTGGCTCTATGTTGCGCCGCGGCTGAGAACCTATACTGAAAAAGCGGGGAATTCTATTACAATTCCCGGATTTCTGGAAAATCGCTTTGGAGATCAAACAAAGCTTCTCAGACTGTTTTCAGGAATTGTCATTTTAGTCTTTTTCACGTTTTATGTATCGTCCGGAATGGTATCCGGCGGCGTCTTATTCAACAGTATCTTGGGGATGGATTATCACACCGGCCTCTGGATCGTGACGGGTGTTGTTGTGGCATATACCCTGTTTGGCGGCTTTTTGGCAGTCAGCTGGACAGATTTTGTTCAGGGGATCATTATGTTTGCCGCACTCATTCTCGTTCCGATCGTTACGCTTTTCCACACAGGAGGAGCAGGTGAAACAGTTACTGAAATCCGCTCTGTTGATCCAGATATGTTTAATATTTTCAAAGGAACAAGCGTCCTTGGCATTATTTCTTTGTTTGCCTGGGGGTTGGGCTACTTTGGCCAGCCGCATATCATTGTGCGTTTTATGGCGATAACGTCTGTTAAAGAAATCAAAAGAGCGCGCAGAATCGGAATGGGCTGGATGATTTTGTCTGCAGTCGGCGCAGTGCTGACCGGTTTGGGCGGAATCGCTTATTACCATCAGCGCGGTATGACATTAAAGGACCCAGAGACGATTTTTATTCAATTAGGGAATATTTTGTTCCATCCAATTATCACAGGTTTTCTGATTTCAGCGATTTTGGCTGCGATTATGAGTACCATTTCTTCTCAGCTGCTTGTGACGTCAAGCTCACTGGTAGAAGATTTGTATAAGTCGATGTTCAGACGCTCAGCTTCTGATAAAGAACTGGTATTTTTGGGCCGTCTGGCTGTTCTGGCTGTTTCAATTGTTGCGTTACTGCTGGCTTGGGAGAAAAACAATACGATCCTTGGATTGGTCAGCTACGCATGGGCGGGCTTCGGTGCATCATTTGGGCCTGTTGTACTGCTCAGTCTGTTTTGGAAACGAATGACCAAATGGGGGGCACTCGCCGGCATGATTGTGGGAGCAGCAACTGTAATCATTTGGGCGAATGCCGGTCTTTCGGACTTTCTGTATGAAATGATACCTGGTTTTGCTGCGAGTCTATTATCTGTTTTTGTTGTCAGTGTATTGACGCAGGCTCCGTCACAAGCTGTCACAGACCAGTTCAATGACTACCAAGATACAATGTCACAATAAAGATCGAAAGGAGGAGGAAGGGGTTGTCCCTTTTTCCTCTTTTCTCCTTTTTAACGGCTGTTTTTTCTTTTGGAAACAAACGTATTTTTTTCTATACAAAAAGACCCCGTATGGATATGATTAAAGTAAAAAAAGTATAGGAGAAAAAGGTATGGAAGAGCTTTTAGAGAGAGTTTTTTCATTTTCAGATGTTGATAAGCTGATTGATTTTATCAGCTATGAACTGCAAAAACCAGTGATACTGGAAAGCGCGGATTTCTTTTTGTTAGCCTATAATTCTTACTATATTAACCATTTTGATTCTGCCAACCAGCAGACTATTTTTTCGAAAAAATGTCCGGTTCAGATCTTTGAGAGGTTTCTGAAGGACGGAATCATTGAAAAGCTGAAAACAGAACCTGAGCCTTTTCGCGTCAATAAAATTGAAAGCATTGGGTTAAACCAGAGGGTGGTCGTGAGTGCGAAGCACAAAGGGGAAGTCATGGGCTACATCTGGATTCAGGAGCTGGATCAAAATCTGACAGACGAAGAGCTTGATTTTTTATACGAGACCTCCTTCCATGTCGGGAAAATCATTTATAAAACGAACAAGCTGAAACAGGAAAAGGAAGAAAAAGCAGAGGATCTCATCAAACGGGCGATCTATCAGCAATTCACCTCTGAGAAGGAACTTAGGCGGGAGGCTGAAAAGATCAACACCGTGCTGCCTTCCATGTTTTCGGTTGTCATCCTGCACGCCGCGAATGGGGATGGGGAAGCGGTTGAGGATTTAAAGGAAAATATCAGGTCGTATCTGAATTTACGGGATAAAGTCAGTCATGTCTTAACGATCGAATCAAATATTGTCATCGTCGTAGCGAGTTTTTCCCAAAAAAGCTCCGTCTCCTCGGCAGCTTCAGAATTCATAAACAAGCTGTTAACACATTTTCACTTTCAAAAAATACCTACACCTATTTATATCGGTATCGGAAACGAATATGATCACCTATTAAAACTTGGCAAGAGCTACACAGAAGCACTTGAGGTCATCAAAGCCGCAGAAATCACCGGCAATCAGGAAAACATTCCATATGAATATGCCAAACTCGGCATTTACCGCTACTTAGAAAGCATTGAACAGAAAAATGAATTTTTAGAATACGAGAATAAGGACTTGGCTTTATTAAAAGCGAAGGACGAAGAAAGCAGCACTGAGCTGCTCAAAACCTTGGAAGTCTATCTCCTCAACAACTGCAAAACAAAACCAGCAGCAGAACAGCTGTTTATTCACCAAAATACATTGAATTACCGCATCAAACAGATTACTGAAATGACGTCCATCGATTTAAGCGATTTCAGGACACGATGCCAGCTCTATCTTGATTTGATGCTGATGAAAAAGAAATAAAAAAGAAACCAGTACTTGTACTGGTTTCATCTTCACTTAAAAACCTCTGTAAACATACGGATCATCAGGTTTTTTAATGGTGTTCCAGTCGGTTACTTTCACGACAGGAAGCGTTGATTTGAATGGCTGATAATATTCTGAGGCCAGAGTCCCCTTAATATGAATCCATTCATCATCCTTGATGTTCATGTCCTTCGGAAACTCCACAAGCATTCCATAAACGCCGGAATCAGCGATACAGTGAATGATGCCAAACCTCAACACGAACAGCTGGTTTTTGTTAATTGCATTTCCTTTGTACGCAAATCCATGAAACTCAATTGTCCGTCCGAGAAATTCACCCGGATAATTATAGATGGTTTCCATTCCTTTTAGGAAATCATCGTCGGTCAGAGAGATCTCTTTTTTGCTGGAATACTTATCAAACAGCTGTTTCATCTGTTTGTCATAGCTGTCTTGCGCGTAATAAAGGCTGGCGTCAGGCCGCAAATATTGTGTTTGGGAGTAATGATCTCCGCTTTCCATCGCCTTAAATGAAAACCCTTTTGTTTTGACAATAGATGAGTCAAGCGTCGCAATCGGGAAGAAGATGCCAGACACCAAAGGAAAAAGAAAAACAAGATAAATCAAATACCGCTGATAAAACGGCTTGTTTTGTTCATGCTCGTGATCATGGCCGCACCCGCAATCATGATCATGGTGATGCCTTCCTTTTTCAGGCGACTTGATAAATAGATACGCTTGAACGGCTGTCAAAATGGCCAGCAGGAAGATCGCAATAAAGGATAGATAGGCATATTTCATATTGATATATTTTGTTAGGTTTCCTGAGGCATGCAGATGATAAAAGAAAAACGTAAATCCCATCAGCACCAATAAACGAAACATCCAATCACCCCTTTACCAGTAGTGATCCCGCTAAGACAAGCACGACAATGTACGTAATCAGCAGGAAAACAAAACGTTTTTTGAAGGCCGCGAGCATCATCAATAGATTCTTAATATCCACCATTGCACCAAAGACGAGAAAGGCGATTAATGATCCTAATGAAAATGTGCTGCTGAAGGAAGATGCGATGAACGCATCGACTTCCGAACAAAGCGATAAGACAAACGCCAGACCCATCATCACGAGGGAAGAAGATACATCATTCTGCCCGATCGCAAGCAGAGTGGATGTTTTGACATACGTCTGCATCGCGGCGGCGATAAAGGCGCCGATGATTAAATATTTCCCCACGGAGAAAAATTCATCAATGGCATGCTGCAAGGTCCCGCCCAGTTTTTGGAGCAAGGTACCGTGATGATGATGGTGGTGCCCGGGTTCATCAGGCTTTAACAGCTGATTATCCTTAAATTGATAGGATAAGATGACCCCGATGAGCACCGAAACGGCGAGCGCCAGACCGCCCCTGTAAAAGACAACGCTCCATCTGTTCCCGAACGCAATATAAGTAGAAAATAAAACGATAGGATTAATGATAGGCGCGGTCAGCATGAAAGCAACGCCCGCATGCAGAGGAACTCCCTTTAACAGAAGCCGCCTCGTAATCGGGATGATGCCGCATTCGCAGGCGGGAAATAAAACGCCGGCCAGCGCACCGAATAAAACGGCGAGAAAACGGTTTTTCGGCATGATTCTTGCAATCATTTCTTCAGAAACAAACATTTGAATGATTCCAGAAAGGATGACGCCAATCAGAATAAACGGAATGGCTTCTATTAAAATGCTGATAAAAATAGAATTCAGCTGAAGAAAAGATGATTGTGCTGTCACAATAAAACCTCCGCTCATGGTAAGCTGCCTCTAATGATACCAGAAAATAAGGCACTGCTTGTTTGACGGAGGAGGGGGAGGGATCGTTTCACTTTGTTTAGGATTCTAAAAATTCGAGTATGATGCTGTCTGTTTGAGCCGCTTCTTTCCCTAGCCAGATCAAGTGCCCCCACGTGTGAAGCAAACAGAGTGCAGCGTCTGGAATGTGTTCTTTTGCATGATGTGCATGTGACAAGTCAACAAATCCATCATAAACACTTTGCATAATCAGTACGGGGCATGAGATGGCCTGCAGTCTTTTCGAAGAGAAATCGGCGGTTTGTGACAAGTCCAGCAGAAATCCTTCACCTGAGCGCTGCCGGCTGTTCATTTTCCGAAATGCTTCTATATCTTTTTCGTCCATCAGGGTCTTGATTCGCTGAAACGAAAGCGTGCTGAATTGCGGGCTTAAGGCTTGAAACATTAAACGCGGGAAGGCGTTATTCAGGGAAGAAGTCAGCTTCCATATCCACTTTTCCACAGGCGGGCGGAAGAGAAGCCTCCCAACTTTGTATTCCGTGTCTTTTGGGGTGAGCCATTCTTTGGTGACAGCGGATTGCAGGGTCAGAGTGTTAACTCTTTCCGGGGCATATGAGGCAAAGTATATGCCGCTTGGGCCTCCTGCTGAGATGGCAATCAGATGGGCCCTGTCGATTTGTAAATGATCTAATAGCTTCACATAGAAACGGCAGGCGCTGGCAAGACTTTGCCCAATCTCTTTTGATGTTCGTCCGTAACCGGGCCGTGAAGGCGTGATGATGGAATACCCATGCTCCAAAAGCGCCGTGTATCCGAATTCTTCGTAACAATTTGAATGCCCGCCATGCATGACAAGAATGGGGGCACCCTTTCCAGCCACAGAATATTCTAGTGTATGTCCTTCGAAGGTGATCGTTTCGACTCGTCTTTTCATCTGTTACTCCCATTTGTTTTCTGCCTATTATAGGGTTTTCAACAATTGATCACAAGGTGAAGAAATGAATAAACACAGGCTCGTGAAATATGATATACTTTGTATTGATATTCATTCTCAATTAAAATGATTTGATATAGGTGTGAACGGGAGGCAGGACGGATGGCTGAGAATCAAGAGATATATGACGTTACGATAATAGGGGGCGGGCCGATCGGACTGTTTACGGCTTTTTACTGCGGGATGCGCGAGCTAAAAACGAAAGTGATCGAATTTTTGCCGCGGCTTGGAGGGAAGGTGTCTTTATTCTTTCCTGAGAAAATCATTCGCGATATCGGAGGGATACCGGGGATTGCGGGAAAACAGCTCATCGAACAGCTGAAAGAGCAGGCCGCAACGTTTGATCCTGATATCGTGCTGAATCAGCGTGTGACCGGCTTTGAACGCCTGAATGACGGCACGATTGTGCTGACAGGTTCTGAAGGCGAAAAGCACTATACAAAAACGGTGATTTTGGCTTGCGGCATGGGAACGCTTGAGGTCAATGAGTTTGACAGTGAGGATGCAACCCGGTACGCGGGCAAAAATCTTCATTATGGAGTAGAAAAGCTTGATGGATTTAAAGGCAAGCGGGTCGTGATCTCAGGCGGCGGAGATACTGCGGTCGATTGGGCCAATGAGCTGGAACCGATTGCGGCATCCGTAACTCTCGTTCATCGGCGCGAGGAATTCAGCGGAATGGAAAGCAGCGTGACGAAAATGAAGCAATCATCGGTGCGGGTGCTTACTCCCTATCGGCTGGAGCAGCTGACCGGCGATGAAGAGGGCATCCAAAGCGTGACCGTTTGTCATACTGAGTCTGGCCAGAGGGAAGACATAGAAATTGATGAGCTGATCATCAATCATGGGTTCAAAATTGATCTTGGGCCGATGAAGGAGTGGGGACTGGAGATTGAAGAAGGCAGGGTGAAAGCTGACAGACATATGCGGACGAATCTTCCTGGC
This sequence comes from Bacillus sp. N13C7, assembly GCF_026790065.1. Classification (GTDB taxonomy): domain Bacteria; phylum Bacillota; class Bacilli; order Bacillales; family Bacillaceae; genus Bacillus. Next base: position 159,002 of record NZ_JALAMO010000004.1, read on the forward strand.
GTGTTTGTAGCGGGTGACGCGGCTTTTTATGAAAGCAAGCTGAGATTGATTGCCGGCGGATTTACGGAAGGCCCGACAGCGGTCAACAGTGCCAAGGCTTATCTGGACCCTAAGGCCGAGAATATGGCGATGTATTCCACCCATCATAAAAAATTGGTGCATAAATAAAACAGCCCTTGAAAAAAGGGCTGCCAGCCATCAGCTGTGAAGGAGCTTTTTCTGCGTCTGTTGATTCTGAATAAAAGCTAGCAATTCATCCTGTTCTTGTACAGCTGTGAATCCATAAGCTTCGGCAGCTGAGTCATCGCCTATGCAGACGATAGGGGGGCGGCTTGCTGACGGTTCCGGCGAGAGGCCAATTTGTTCACCACCACTGATCAATTGCTGAACGGACAGCTTGTTCGGGCAAATGACCATGTGCAGCGAGGATTCACTGATAGTACGCTGAATCATGTGGGTGAACCGGTCATCTATGACGTTTTCATGAGTGATATAAAACGAACAGGATTCATGCTTTGGCATGTTTTCCACTGCATGGCGGCTCCCGACAACCAGAGTTTTTTCTGAATCAGGCTGAATGGCGGAGACGAGAAACCCCCGTTTTTTAAGCTCCGTCTCTGCATATTCAGATGCTGCACACAGTCGGGCTGCCAGCTGGCGGATGTCGATGTTCCTGGAAGCCAGCGCTTGGAAAAATTCACAAACCGCACGGCGCGATGTGAAGAACATGTATTCAAAGGTGCCGATCTTTTGAAGAATCTCTTCATTGACAGGCATGTTTTCAGTTCGCCATTTCGGCCATTCAATGACATCAGCACCGGAATCACGCAGCCTGTCAGCCAGCGGATCTTCATCATCGCCATGCGTGACAACCATCATGTGCCGGCCAATGAGTGGTTTGCTTTCAAACCAGCTGTGTGTCTGAAAGTTGACGATATCTCCGATGACGATAATGGCAGGGTTTGAGATCTGGTGCTCCTGAACTTTTTGCTGAATGTTCTCAAGTGATCCTTTCACGCTCCGCTGGCGGCCCCATGTTCCCCATTGGACCACAATGACAGGGACGGAAGGGGATTTTCCGTACGCAATGAGCTGCTGGCAAATATAAGACAAATTCTTGACACCCATGTAAAAGACAAGGGTTTGAACACTTCGGGCAAGCCCTTCCCAGTCGAGATTCGGCGTGCCTTTTAATGATTTATCATGCGCGGTGATCATGGCAAAAGATGATGCGAAATCCCGATGTGTGACGGGGATGCCCGCATATAGCGGCGCTGCAATTCCAGAGGTGATCCCCGGCACCATTTCATAGCGGATGCCGTGCTCATGGAGAGCATCTGCTTCCTCGCCGACTCTGCCGAATACGCTCGGATCTCCGCCTTTCAAACGGACAACGGTTAGGCCCTTTAGTGCTTTTTCAACCAGCAGGGCGTTAATTTCTCTTTGTTTCATAAAATGGCGGTCTGGCAGTTTTCCGCAATAAATAAACTGGCAGTCCGGTGATGCAAATTCGAGCAGCTTCGGATTGGCGAGCCGGTCATATAAAATGACATCTGCTTTCTCAAGCGCCTGTTTTCCTTTGATGGTGAGCAGCCCTGGATCGCCGGGGCCGGCTCCCACGAAATATACGATTCCGTTCTTCATGATCATGTCATCCTTCCGTCACTGTAAAAAATGAAGGATCACTTGAAAAGTGATCTACAGCGTGTCGACAAACCTTCACATTCGTTTTCAGTCCTGCGCTTCGGTGCTCACGAATTTCACATTCACTTTGCTCCGATGCTCGGCCTTCCTATACTTCAAGCTTTTCTATCACGCTGAAAGATGACAAAATCCTAAAACCATAACCCGTTTTAGGATTTTGCCAACAATCTGGGTGTCACTTAAAAAAGTGATCCGGTCTTTTGATTAATATACGAGATAAACATGTTCTCCTTCGATCAGCGTTTCGTATGTTTTGGCGCATCCGTGATCCGGCTCTTGGACAATTCCGTCTTCTAAGGAGATTTTCCAGTCGTGCATCGGGCAGAAAACATATTCGCCGCTGACGATGCCTTCTGCCAAAACGCCGCCCTTGTGCGGACAGCGGTTTTCGATGGCGCGGATGCTTCCGTTTGAAAGCTTGAAGACTGCAAGCTCCTTATCTTCAATATACACTGTTTTGCCTAATTGTTCAGGCAATTCTCCAATTTTTCCGATACATACTTTTGTTACGTCTTTGTTTACCATGTCCATTCCTCCTCAATGATTGTTTTTTTGCCATTATGATGTCGTTACGACATTTTCGAATAATTCTTTAGAGGTTTGTTTGTTTTCCAGGAAGTTCTTCCAAGGATCCTTGTGGACAGAGAGTGTTTCATTCATTCGGTCGTTCAGCTCCTGCCGTTTTTCCGGATCGTTTAACACGGATTGGACATGGGATAAACCGACGCGCTCAAGCCACGCGGACGTACGCTCCAGATAGTTTGCGGTTTCCCGGTAATATTGCAGGTAAGCGCCTGCGTATTCTAACACTTCTTCATTTGTTTTCACCTTCATCAGCAAATCGCCGGCGCGCAAATGTGTTCCGCCGTTTCCGCCGACATAAAGCTCCCAGCCTCCGTCAATGCCGACAACGCCAAGGTCCTTAATGCCGGATTCCGCACAGTTCCGCGGGCAGGCAGACACGGCCATTTTGACTTTATGAGGCGTGTTCAGCCCTTCGAATTTTTTCTCAAGCGCAATGCCCAGTGCCATGGAGTCTTGTGTGCCGAAACGGCAGAATTGCTCGCCTACGCACGTTTTTACTGTGCGCAGTGTCTTTCCGTATGCGTAGCCTGATGGCATATCAAGATCTTCCCATACCTTCGGAAGGTCTTCTTTTTTCACGCCGATGAGGTCAATTCGCTGGCCGCCAGTCATTTTAACGAGAGGGATCTCATATTTGTCGACGACATCGGCGATCTTGCGCAAATCTGTAGAGTTGGTCACGCCGCCGTACATCCGAGGCACGACTGAGTATGTTCCGTCTTTTTGAATATTGGCGTGCATTCGTTCATTCACAAAGCGGGATGTCCGTTCATCCTCGTATTTGGTTGGATTGATCATGCCTAAGTAGTAGTTCAGAGCCGGCCGGCATTTGGAGCAGCCTTCTGGCGTTTTCCAGCCGAGCACGTTCATGATTTCTCTTGTATGTGACAGCCCTTTGGCTTTGATTTCTTCTACGACTTCATCTCTCGACAATGTGGTGCAGCTGCAAATCGCTTCTTTTTGCGCTGACGCATCAAAGTCTGATCCGAGCGTATGCTGGAGGATTTCTTCTACGAGCGGCTTACAGCCTCCGCATGAACGGGATGCACCGGTGCATGCTTTGATCTCGTCCGTTGACGAGCACCCCTTTTCCTGTATGGCCTGAATGATGTCACCTTTTGACACGCCGTTGCAGCCGCAGATGATTTCATCGTCACTCATCGCTGCGGTGATGCTTGTGCCTGCTTCTTGGTTCAGAGGCTGTAAGATTGATATTTTAGAGGTTTCAGAGATATCGGCTTCTTTTTGAATCATAGAAAACAGGCGGTTGCCCTCGCTGCTGTCGCCGAATAAAACAGCACCGACAATTTGGTTGCCTCTCAGGACGATTTTTTTATAGATGCCGTCCTGCTCATCGAATACTTTAATCGCTTTTTTGTCCTCTGATTCATCAAAGTCTCCGGCAGAAAAGACCTCGACGCCTGATACCTTTAACTGGGTGGAGAGAACGGAGCCTTCATACGGTTTTGTTTCGATGCCGCAAATATGCTTCGCCAGCACTTTTGCCTGTTCGTAGAGCGGCGCCACAAGACCGTAGGCAATTCCGCGGTGCTCTGCACATTCGCCGACCGCATAAATGTGCGGGATTTCAGTTTGCATATAATCGTTAACAATGATGCCGCGGTTGACCGGAATGCCGCTTTCTGTGCCGAGCAGTGTATTCGGGCGGATGCCGACAGCCATGACAACTAAATCAGCTTCAATGCTTGTGCCGTCTTTGAAACGGAGGCCTTCAACACGGCCATCACCGACAATTTCTTCGGTTTGCTTTTCAAGTAAAAAGGTCATCCCTTGTTTTTCCAACTCGTTTTGCAGCAGGCGCCCTGCTGTTGCATCAAGCTGGCGTTCCATCAGGTATGGGGCGAGATGGATGACAGATACGTCCATGCCGAGATTCAGCAGTCCGCGTGCTGCTTCCAAACCAAGCAGTCCTCCGCCGATGACGGCTGCTTTTTTATATTTTTTTGATGCGGCAAGCATTGTGTCTGTATCTTTTATGTCCCGGAAGGCCGTAACGCCTTTTTTGTCTGCACCCGGAATCGGAAGAATAAAAGGAACAGAGCCTGTCGCCAGAATTAATTCGTCGTAAGGCTGGATTCGGTCAGCGTCTGTGATGACCGTTTTGTTTTCCGTGTCCACTTTGATGACTGTTTCATTTGTATACAATTGAATATTGTTTTCTTCGTACCAGTCCCAATCATTTAACGTAATATCTTTGATGTCTGTATCGCCTTGAAGCACTTTTGACAAAAGGATTCGGTTGTAGTTGGGATGCGGTTCGGCACCGAAAATTGTGATCTGAAACTCGTCTTTTGAAACACTCAGTATCTCTTCAATGGCCCTTACCCCGGCCATTCCATTTCCAACAAGAACTAGCTGTTTTTTTCCCATCAGATGATCCGCTCCTTATCAATGTTTTTTCCAGCGTAGCACAGCAAAAAGAAATATTTAAGATACATGTTATAAAATGTAACAAAATATACGAAAAGTTCTAAAAATTTTATGAAAAATTTAAATAGGTCTGATTCGGACGGCGCATACCTTAAAACCAGGCATTTTAGAGGCTGGATCTAAGGCTCCTCCGATTACATCATTCACATTTTGAGCGTCTGCCCAATGGATGGGAATAAAAACGGTGTCTTTTCTGATTTGTTCCGATAATTTGCTGCGGACCGTGATGCTTCCACGCGGCGATTCTACTGTTACCAGCACACGGTCCTCAATATTGTAAATCGCTGCTGTTTGCGGATGGATTTCCATAAACGATTCAAAATATCTCGCGGCAAGGGCGGCGCTTTTTCTCGTTTGGACGCCTGTTAAGTAATGGGACATGACTCTTCCTGTCGTTAAATACAGCGGATAATCGGCTGTCGGTTTCTCTTTTGGAACGGACGGTTCGTTTGGGATCACACTTAATGCCGCTTTTTGGTCCGGATGTGCAAATGTGTCCGAAAACAAGCGCCCGGTTCCGGGATGATCAGGTTCCGGACACGGCCAGTGAATCCCGCCTTCACGTCTGAGCCTGTCGTATGTGATGCCTGAATAATCGGCAAGTCCGCCTCGGCTTGCCTCTCTTAATTCATTAAAAATCTCCTCTGCTGACGTATAAGAAAAATAATGGCCTTTTCCAAGAGCAGATGCGATGTCACAAATGATCTGCCAATCGTGCTTTGCTTCTCCGGGACACGGCCGGCTTGCTTCTCTTAATGTCACGCGGCCTTCAACATTTGTCATAGTGCCCTCATCTTCTAAGTAAGAGGAGGCGGGCAAAATCACATCTGCGTATGCCGCTGACTCAGAAATAAACAAATCGATTGCGACAAAGAGTGTCAGTTTACTTAAAGCTTTTTTGACGAGATTCGCATTTGGGCTGGAAACAGCAGGGTTGGAGCACATGAGAAACAGTCCTTTGATGTCGCCGCCGTTGATTTTTTCCATCATTTCATAGGCTGAGACACCTTTTCGCGGGAGTTCGTCCTGATGGATTCCCCACACTTTCGCAATATGCGCCCGGTGTTGTTCGTTTTCAATAGAGCGGTACCCTGGAAGCTGATCGGCTTTTTGGCCATGCTCTCTGGCACCTTGCCCGTTTCCTTGTCCGGTGATCGCCCCGTAGCCCGAGTAAGGTTTGCCGATCTTTCCTGTGATCAGCACCATGTTTAAGAAGGCTTTCACAGCCGCAGTTCCATCGGTTTGCTGTTCAATCCCGCGGGCGGTAAACAGCATGCCGGACGTTTCCTTGGCAAACTTTACGGCCGCTTTTCTTATGTGCGCCAGCGGGACACTCGTCTGTTCGGCGATGTCATGCAGGCTCAGCGCGTCTGTATGCTGCTTCAGCTCTTCAAATCCATTTGTTCGCGATCGAATGAAATCCTCGTTTATGAGCTGTTCGTCGATGATGATTTTGACCAGACCATTGGCTAGGGCGGCGTCTGTGCCGGGTTTAATTTTTAGATGAAGATCGGCGATTTTCGTTGTCGCTGTTTCGCGGGGGTCAATGGCAATGATGTAAGCTCCATTTTCTTTCGCTTTTTCAAAATACGGCATTATCGTAGGCTGGCATTCCGCAATGTTGGTGCCGGCCAGAATGATCACACGGGTGTGGGGGATGTCTGATAAGGGATTTGTTAAGCCTCTGTCCGCGCCGAATGTTTGGTTGGCTGCGGTTGCTGCGGCGGACATACAAAGTCTCCCGTTGTAGTCGATGTATTTTGTCTGTAAGCCCACCCGTGCGAACTTTCCTAGCAAGTACGCCTCTTCATTCGTAATCGATGCGCTTCCGTATACAGCCATGGCATCACGGCCGTGCTCGTTATGAATCAGAGTCACTCGGTCTTTGATGTAATTCAGTGCTTCTTCCCAGGAAACAGGCGTAAATTCGCCGTTTTTCTTCAGCAGCGGCCGGGTGATCCGGGAGGCGTTCAGGGCATGCTGATGGGCGTTCATACCTTTCATGCATAAACGGCCCTGTGTGGTAGGGTTGTCAATTCCAATTGCTGTGTATTTTTTCCGTGTGACGATGGTTTGTTCCACGAGCTGCATTTTGCACTGCATGCTGCAAAACGGGCATTGGGTGTCATACGTTTTTTCTGATTGGATGTCTTGCTGTTTCTCACGGAAATATCTAAGCAGTCGTTCAGTCAAAATGCCTCATCCTTTCTTGTGTGCGCCTGTTTCTAGGGGCAGTTTTTGAATCAGTGACAGGTCGGATTGGAGGCTTTCCAGCAGCTGTGTCCTTAGCTCCTCTTCAAATAGTACTTCTCTGATATGCACGATCCCGAGACGGTCCATCCACTGATGTACGGTTTCTACGTAATGAGCCGTTTCCCGGTAATACTGGATTAGTCCTTTGATCATGCGGGCAGTGCTGTCTGCGGTGTCTGTCACGCAAAACAGAGTTCCGCTCCGGGCATGGGTTCCCCGGATGCCGCCGATGTAAATGTCCCAGCCAGCTGGCGTCCGAACCGCACCGAAATCTTGTATGGCAGCATCGGTGCAGTCTGTTTCACATGATAAGCTGACAGAAATATAGGCAGGCATGGAAAGCAACTCAAGCTGTCTCTCAATCCGGGCTGCCAGCTCCTGAATCGATCGGTTTTGTCCGCATGTACATGCGCTGACACTTTGCAGCGTGCGGCGGTGTTCATTGGAGCAAATGGGCATTTTCAGGTCCTTTTTAATGTTCGGGAGATCCGCAGGCTTAATCCCGGAAAGCTTCAGTCTTTGGCCGTGAGTGATGGATACATCAGGAATGCTGTATGCCTCGACGATGTCAGCGATGTTTCTTAGCTGCTCCGCATCCGTCCGCCCGCCGTACATTTGCGGAATCAGGATGTATGTATCTTCGGCGGCTGATTCAGGCTGAACAAAACCAGGGTGCAGCATTTCCAGATAGTATTGAATCGCAGGGACACACTTGCTGCATCCGTTCTTCGTTTTCCAGCCAAGCTGGCTCATCGCTTCTGCCGGACCAGAGAATGGCCTGCGCTGAAGCTCAGCGATAATGCCGTCTTCTGTAAAATCGGTGCAGCCGCAAAACGAAGGCGTGCGTGCGGGCCCTGTATATTCGCCGCTGGTCATGTGCTTCAAAAGATCTTCAACGAGCGGCTTACATCCTCCGCAGGAGCCGGATGCTTTGGTGCAGTGCCTGACTTCCGTAACAGTTGTTAAGCCTTTTGTGTGTACCGCTTCTTCAATTGCGCCTTTCGTCACTGAGTTGCATTGGCAAATCGTTTCACTGGAGGGTATGGATTCAAAAAATGTGCCGGTTTTCTCTGGTGTAAAGATCTGCTTTTTGACAATGGAGATGTCTCGTTGTTTAAGCAGGCTGTCGAGAAATCGCTGCCTGTCACGCGTGTCTCCGAATAAAATAACGCCGGCCAGTTTGTCATCCTCAAAGAGTGCTTTTTTATAGATGCCTGCTTGTTCATCGCAGATGCTGATGCTCGTCGTGTGTTCGTCTTCGTGAACCTTTCCGGCTGACCACACATCAATACCGGCTATTTTTAAAGCTGCAGATGGCGCTGAGCCTTCATATCCCTCACATGGAATGCCGCAAATATGTTTGGCGAGAACTTTTCCCTGCTCATAAAGGGGTGCAGCCAATCCGTACACTGTTCCGTTGTGCTCGGCGCATTCGCCAACGGCATAGATATTCGGTTTGCTTGTCTGCATGTAGTCATTCACGATGATCCCGCGGTTTACTGCGATTCCGGCTGATACAGCCAATTCAATATTCGGTCTCACGCCAGCAGCCATTACAATCAAGTCTGCCTTCAGTGAAGATCCGTCTTTAAAACGGATGCCGTCTGCCCGAGAGATGCCAGAAATGGATACGGTGTCTTTCTCCAAAAGAAAGGTTAAGCCTTTCCGTTCCAGTTCCGTTTGCAGCAGCCGCGATGCCGTATGATCAAGCTGTTTTTGCATGATGCCGGCGGAGTGGTGAATGACGCTGACATCCATGCCGAGATGCTGTAAACCAACAGCTGCTTCCAGTCCTAATAAGCCGGCTCCGATCACTGCTGCCTTTTGATAGTGCTCAGCCATGCTCATCAACGCTTGGCAGTCTTCTATTGTTCGAAATCCATAGACACCTTCTTTGTCCGCCCCGGAGATGGGGAGAATATGAGGGGAGGAGCCTGTTGCCACTATTAATTTGTCATACGACAGAGTGCGTTTCCGATCTGTGATGACCTGCTGCTGATCTGCATTGATTTGAATAACTGTTTCGCCCATGTAAAGCGTAATTCCGTGCTTGTCGTACCAATCCTTGCTGTTCAGTGTAATGTCATCGAGTGACGCCTCACCTTGCAATACAGAGGATAAAAGAATGCGATTGTAGTTGGGATGCGGTTCGCTTCCGAAAATGACAATCTCAAACATGTGGCGATTCAGCTTTAATACTTCTTCAATACAGCGGATTCCGGCCATTCCGTTTCCGGCTAACACCAATCTTTGCTTCTTCATGTGCCAGACCTCCTTTGACTCTCCTATTAAAAAATATGTCACAATGCATTGTTAACGCATTAAACATGTCACAAAAACTTACACATGTCTTTTCCAGAAAAAAATGGTCATATATCCTTGATTCAGAAAATGTAAAATAATTGAGGGTCAAGAAAGGGGAATCTTATGAAGCTGTCGGAACTGAAAACTAGCGGTCATCCACTTACTTTGCTCTGTTCCTTTTTATACTTTGATGTGAGCTTTATGATATGGGTTATGCTTGGGGCGCTGGGGGTTTATATTTCTCAGGATTTTGGCCTGTCTCCTTTTGAGAAAGGGCTTATCGTGGCTGTGCCGATCTTATCAGGGTCTGTTTTTCGCATCATTTTAGGTATTTTAACGGACAGAATCGGACCGAAAAAAACAGCTGTAATCGGAATGCTCGTGACAATGATTCCGCTGTTATGGGGGACATTTGGCGGCCGGTCGCTGTCTGAGCTGTATGCCATCGGGATTCTGCTTGGTGTGGCGGGGGCGAGTTTTGCTGTGGCGCTCCCTATGGCCAGCAGGTGGTATCCGCCTCATTTGCAGGGGCTTGCGATGGGAATTGCCGGTGCGGGGAACAGCGGCACGTTGTTTGCAACCCTGTTTGGCCCGCGTCTGGCAGAGCAGTTCGGCTGGCACATTGTCATGGGAATTGCGCTTATTCCTTTATTGATCGTCTTCGTTCTTTTTGTATCCATGGCAAAGGATTCTCCTGCACAGCCAGCGCCGCAGCCGCTCAAAAACTATCTGCATGTGTTCGGGCAAAAGGAAACATGGTTTTTCTGCCTGCTGTACAGCGTTACATTTGGAGGATTTGTCGGACTATCAAGCTTTTTATCTATTTTCTTCGTCGATCAATACCAGCTGTCAAAAATTCACGCAGGTGATTTTGTCACATTATGTGTGGCGGCGGGGAGCTTTTTCCGGCCTGTCGGCGGCTGGATTTCAGATCGTGTCGGCGGCACAAAGGTGCTTTCTGTCTTGTTTGTCATCGTGGCTCTGTGTATGGCCGGGGTCAGCAGCCTGCCGTCGCTCTCAATGGTCATCGTTCTTTTGTTTGTCGGAATGATGGGGCTCGGAATGGGCAACGGAGCCGTATTCCAGCTCGTACCGCAGCGCTTCCGCAAAGAAATCGGCATGGTGACGGGAATCGTCGGTGCGGCCGGAGGCATCGGAGGTTTTTTCCTGCCTAATATCTTAGGATCTTTAAAGCAGATGACAGGCACATATGCTATCGGTTTTATCACGTTTTCTTGTATCGCGCTGCTGGCATTTGCACTCGTGCTTGCCGCAGGCTATTACTGGAGAAAAAGCTGGAGCGCGGAAAGCAGCCCGGCGGATGTTTAGGTTGTGACGGACACGCATTTGTGCGTGTCTTTTTTATTTTCTCTTGATTTTAATCAGTGAACCGATCAAAATAAATAGTAATTATTACGATTTATCTAACGAGAGGAGTTTTCTGATTGAAACAACACACGCTGCTTCCGGGAAAACCGGAGCGCCTTCGATACTTTGGGTCGGTCAGTCCGATGAAAGGCGAGAAGCCTGTAGAAAAAGAGAAAATGAAGGATCTGCAAAATATCAGGAAGGATTATTTTTTTGACATTCAGCAGGTAGGTGTTGCTAATGTGTCCCATCCAGTCACAATCACTTCTGCCATGATGCCAGCTGAGCAAACAACGGCTGCGAATTTTACAATGACTTGTGATTTGCAAAGACATCAGAAGGGGATAAACATGAGCCGGTTAACAGAGCTGCTGCAAATCTATCATCAAAACGGCTGGATTCTCTCATTTTCCTCTCTGCAGCAATTTACAAAAGAGCTTGCAGAAAACATGGGCCAGACCTCTGCTTCAGTCGACGTGCGGTTTCCATGGTTTTTTGAACGGAAAAGCCCGAAGCTTGAGAAAGCGGGTCTGATGCATGCTGACATATTGATGTCTGTCACCTATCGCGAAGATGAGCCGTTTGAACAGCGTGCCGGCATCTCAGCGAAAGTAACGACGCTGTGCCCTTGCTCCAAGGAAATCAGTGAGTATAGTGCCCATAATCAGAGGGGAACGGTCAGCATTTTGGCGGATATTCGTCCGGCCTCATCGCTACCAAGCGATTTTAAAGCCGATTTGCTTCACACCGCAGAATCAAATGCATCCGCGAGACTGCATCCGGTGCTGAAGCGCCCTGATGAAAAAGCCGTGACGGAAACGGCATATGAAAACCCGAGATTTGTTGAGGATCTCGCCCGGCTGATTGCCGCGGATTTGTATGAGCTTGAATGGGTGTCAGCCTTTGAGATAGAATGCCGCAATGAAGAGTCAATCCATCTCCACGATGCCTATGCGAAGCTGCGTTTTTTGAAACAGGTGGATAAAATATGAAATGCTCATTATTAATTAGTACAGTTCTTATGTCGGCCAGCCTGCTGTCAGCATGTTCTCATCATGAGGAAGAACCCGCAAGTTCAAATACGAAGAAAACGGACGAGCACATAACGCCCGCCCGAAAGCCAGAAAAAACAAGCATTGATTGGACTAAGCCTTCTGGCGGTGAATTTCCGAATATCAAGCAGAAGAAGGTCTGGATTGATGTGAACGTGAAAGAACAGAAGGCTTACATCAAAGAAGGAAGCAATACCATCTATACAATGATAGTTTCGTCAGGACTTGATCAAACAAAGGATGACGCTACGCCAAAGGGCACCTTTTATGTAGAGCCTGAACGGGGAGAATGGTTCTTCTCCGAAGGATACCAGGAAGGTGCGGAGTACTGGGTCTCATGGAAAAACCATGGCGAATTTTTATTTCACAGTGTGCCAATGACAAAGGATAAAAAAGTCATCGAAAAAGAAGCAGAAAAGCTAGGAATGCAAGCATCACATGGCTGCATCAGGCTGACCATCCCAGATGCAAAATGGATATATGAAAACATCCCTGAACATACAAAGGTTGTGATCAGCTGAACGAAAAAGCGGTTGACAAAAAGGAAAAAAGAACATACGATTTAAATCGTAACAATTACGCTTTGTAGAGAGGAGATTCTCCCATGTATAAATGGCTGATCATCGGCGGCGGCATCCAAGGCACAACCTTGGCTGTGCATCTGGTGAAAAGCGGAAAGGCATCGATTAAGGATCTTGCTGTCATTGATCCCCATGAACGGCCGCTTGAATGCTGGAAACGAAACACGGGCCGCATTCAGATGAAATACTTGCGCTCTCCATCAGTTCATCACGTGGACACAGAGCCATTCAGCCTGCAAATGTATGCGGATAAAAGCCAATGGCCGGACGTGTTCTTTGGAAGGTATAAGAGGCCTTCGCTGTCACTCTTTAATCAGCACTGCGAGACTGTGCTGGATGAGATACATATTGAACAAGCATGGAAAACAGGCACAGTGACAGATTTGAGGAGGAAAAATGGGTTGTGGGAAGCAGAGACAGATGCCGCCGGAATAATCACAGGTGAACGAGTGGTTTTAGCCATGAGCTTTTCTCATCAGCCTTCTTGGCCGGAGTGGGCAAAACCATTTCAGAATGACGGCATTTATCATGTGTTTGATAGAAAGGTGCATGATGTAAGTAATGAAAGTGTACAAATGGCAGTTGTAGGCGGAGGGATAACGGCGGCTCATTACGCCATAAAACTCGCCGATGACGGCCATGATGTCACGATGCTGGTGAGGCATCCGTTCCGAATCTATGACTTTGACAGTGATCCGGGGTGGCTTGGTCCGAAATATATGAAAGCATTCAGTAAAACGTCAAACTATCAAAAGAGAAGGCAATGGATCACAAGCGCGAGACATCGCGGCTCTTTTCCAAAGGACATTTCAAGAACGCTTGCTGTCTATAGGGAAGAGGGCAGAATAAAAGTTATTCACGATGAAATGGACGCTTGCCAAAAAACAGATGACGGCAAGTTGCAGATACATGGCAGGTACAGCGAATCGCCATACGAATTCGAGCGTATCGCATTGGCAACAGGTTTTACCTCGGACATCAGCCGGTTCAAGTGGGTGCAGCGAGCGGCAGAAGCGGAGCAGCTGCCATGTGCAGGATGCGGTTTTCCGATTGTCGGCAAGGATTTGCAATGGGGAAAAGGATTATATGTGATGGGAGCCTTTGCTGAGTTGGAAATCGGGCCGACAGCGAGGAATATTTCCGGAGCGCGAAAAGCTGCCTACACCATTACACATACGGCGAAGCATACGATTTAAATCGTAATCATTCTATTTTATAAGGAGGAACATTATCATGAAAAAAATTCCGGTTACCGTACTGAGCGGTTATCTTGGCGCAGGAAAAACAACATTGCTGAACAGCATTCTGCAAAATCGTGAAGGCTTAAAAATAGCAGTCATCGTCAACGATATGAGCGAGGTGAACATTGACGCGGGATTGGTTAAGCAGGAAGGCGGCCTTTCCAGAACAGATGAAAAACTAGTGGAAATGTCAAACGGCTGCATTTGCTGTACGCTTCGCGAAGACTTATTAATTGAAGTCGAGAAGCTGGCAAAAGACGGGCGGTTTGATTATATCGTAATCGAATCGACAGGAATCAGTGAACCGATCCCAGTAGCCCAGACTTTTTCTTATATTGACGAAGAGATGGGGATCGACCTTACAAAGTTCTGTCAGCTGGATACGATGGTGACAGTGGTTGATGCCAACCGTTTTTGGCATGATTACCAGTCAGGCGATAGTCTTTTGGACCGCAAAGAAGCACTGGGGGAAGAGGATGAAAGAGACATTGCCGACCTCTTAATCGATCAAATCGAGTTTTGCGATGTTCTGATCTTAAATAAATGTGATTTGGTCAGCGAGCAAGAGCTCGAACAGCTTGAACAAGTCCTTCGCAAACTGCAGCCAAGGGCCAAATTTATACGTTCCGTCAAAGGAAATGTAAAGCCGCAGGAGATTTTGAATACAGGGTTATTTAATTTCGAGGAAGCGAGCGGATCGGCCGGCTGGATTCAAGAGCTGACGGCAGGCCATACGGAGCACACTCCGGAAACAGAAGAATACGGCATCTCTTCATTTGTGTATAAGAGACGTTTGCCGTTTCATTCCACACGATTTTATCGCTGGATGGATCAAATGCCAAAGAACGTGGTCCGCGCAAAAGGGATCGTCTGGTGCGCCTCACATCATAACCTCGCTTTGCTGATGTCGCAAGCCGGGCCGTCAGTGACGATTGAGCCTGTATCGTACTGGGTGGCGGCGTTGCCAAAGCTTGAGCAGGAGCAAGTCAAACAGCAAGAACCGGAAATTTTGGAGGACTGGGATCCGGAATTCGGCGACCGGCTGACGCAGCTAGTGTTTATTGGAACCGACTTGGATGAAGAAGCCATCACGAAAGAGCTTGATCAATGCCTGCTGACTGAGTACGAATTTGATTCCGACTGGTCGCTGTTTGAGGACCCGTTCAAGTGGAAGTTGAATCAATAGAAAAAAGCCGGCTCCTGCGGAGCGGCTTTTTTAATGAAACGTTTGTTTAAACATAATGAGCGTATTTTTTCTCAAGGATATTCTGAAAAGCGGCCGCTGCTGAGCAGATGGCCCAATAAATGAGAGCGGTCAGAATATACATGGTCATGTAATCAAACTCTCTGCCTCCGATGATTTTCGCATGCTGGAGCAATTCCGGCACTGTGATCATCGCAGCGAGAGAGGACGCTTTGATTAAATCGAGCAATACATTGGCCAGCGGAGGTAGCGCAATACGGATCGACTGCGGCAAAATGATGCCCCTCATCGTCTGCCAATAGGAAAGGCCGAGAGAGGATGCAGCTTCCCACTGTCCTTTTTCAACAGATGAAATGGCTGAACGGTTAATTTCCGCAATGTAGGCAGCGCTGTTAAGGCTAAAACCGATTAAAGCGGCCGTGACGGCGGAAAATTCAATGCCGATGTAAGGGAATCCAAAATATAGGATAAATAAGATTACCAAAATCGGAACGCCCCGCATAAATGAGATATAGAGCTTCGCCGGCCATCTTAACAACGCAAGCTGAGACATTCTGGCGAGTGATATGAACAGGCCGATCACCGAACCCGCAAACATACTCACAAAAGAGATGAGCAGCGTATATCCAATGCCTTTTATAACATAAGGAAACGATTCAATGGCCAGCTTCGTGTTGAAAATATAGTCCCACTGAATACTATTGATCATGGCGTCCAATTACAAATCAACGTCTTGAACGTCGACATCCAGTTTCTTTGATACGTCTGCTTTATTGAAGAATTGCTTCGACAGCTTAGTCAAAGTGCCGTCCTTGCTCATTTCCTGCAATGTTTCGTTCATCTTTTTCTGAAGTGCCGCATTGCTTTTTTTCATGACAAGGGCCTGTTTGTTCGGCATGTACTTGATGTCAGGATGAATTGTAATGTTGAGATCCGGGAATGCCGCGAGCGCAAGTGTCTGCAGGTAATAGTCGTTTAAAATAACATCAGTGCGTCCGTTGGCGACATCTTTTAAATATTGCTCGTTGGTCGCATTATCATAAATCACTTCTTTGGCGCCATATTTTCTCGCGACATCCATGTAGACGGTCGTTGCCGCACCAGCCGCTTTCTTCCCTTTTAAATCCTTTAGCGTTTTAATCCCGGATAAATCGTCTTTACGCACGATTGCTGTACCGTATGAATATTTATATGGAGTGGAAAATGCGAACTTCTTCTCGCGGTCCTTTGTCACATCGATGTCATTTGCAGCTGCGTCAACCTGTCCGCTGTTCACCGCTGTCAGCATCCCGTCAATGCCCATCTCCTTGAACTCAACCTTCAGTCCCAGGCGTTTTGCCGCTTCACGAACAACTTCAACCTCGTAGCCCGTCAGCTTATCGGAACCCGAATCGGTATCGTGATAAGAAGTGGGATAGAGCGTACCTGATGTAGCGACTACGATTTTCCCTTTGTCCTTGATTTGCTCCCAGCCTGTATCCTTGGAATCGGCTTCATTTTTGCCGGAACAGGCTGCCAATATAAGAAAGAAAGCCATTGTGAAACTAAATATAACGGCTTTGGATTGCATGAATGATTTCACCTATAGTTCCCCCAATCTGTTAATCAACTAAAAAGATAGCATTGAACATAAGGGGTTGCAATATGTTGATCGCGTTTTCAAAAAGTTCGAATTGTGTATACAAAAGACGTGTGGCGGTTTAAAAGAGGCTATGAAGGGAAGAGGTGATAAAAGGAGTTGCCCAGGGATAGCATGTTGAAGTGAAGGGTGTATAAGACCCCGAAATTAGGCTGTTATATCACAATGGATCGGGCAACCGTCATTCATGTGATAGCAATACTGTATAAATGGGTGAAAAAAGCATGAACTCAATCTTCCGCATAAATTAAGTCTTGCTGAAGTCCATAAGGCATATGATATATTCGATAAGAAAGAAGCTGGAAACATCAAAGCTATATTGAAACCATAATGGGGGAGTCAAATGAATATTTACAAACCAGCCGGATTCTGGATCAGACTGGGAGCTGCATTGCTGGATTACATTATTGTCTCGGTGCCTCTTTTGCTGATCTATTGGCTAATTACAGGAAAAGATCCGAACGACAGCATGTTCATCAGTCTGATCGTGCTGCTGTACTCTATTTTGCTGCCGGTATTCTGGCGCGGCTACCTTATCGGAAAAAGAATCTGCGGAATCAGAATTGTAAAAAAAAGACGGATCACAAGTCAGCCTGTTAACAATGTTTTTACGGGTTATTGTAGCCGGCCTGGTTTACGGTATAACCTTCGGACTTGGCTTGATCGCCAGCCTGATTCTCATCGCCGTGCGAGAAGACAAACGGACCCTGCATGATTTAATCGCCGGAACGTATGTCACTTACGCGTCACCGGGTGAAGAAGAACTTGATAATGACGAACAGATCAGAAAGAGCGAATAATGGTTCGCTCTTTTTATTTTGTATGCATAAAAAATGCAAGGCAGCAAAACATATGAAAAATAGGATTGGAGGAATAAATTGGATGAGACGAATAAAAATCAATATCATCACAATGTTCATAGCCGCGGCTGTCATTTCGCTCACCGGCACAGCTGAAGCCGCTGAAAAACAGCAGCAGCCTCCCGCAAATGTTACACTGACAGATCAGCAAAAGAAAGAAATTGAACAGCTGGAAGCAGACATACTAAAAAAGCGCAAAGACGTGATCTCAAAGTATGTACAGTACGGTGTCCTGCCTAAAGAAAGAGGCGAACACATCAAAAATCACATGGACAAACACTTTGAAATGATGAAACAAAACGGCTTTGTTCCAAAGCCTCACCCTCATGCACATAAATTTGAAAAAAGGCATTAAAATGGTAAGCATCCAATGGGAATTGGGTGCTTTTTTATTGTTAAAAGTTACTGAATGAATTTTCCGAAAAATATATCGCTTTTGTTGATTATATCTTATAATAAGATATAAATGGGGTGTATAATGATGGAAATGGATTTAATCTCTAAACTTAATCAGCAGTGGACAGATATTTATTATTTATTACATTATCAACATAAAGATAATATTTCTCACCAGGCAATACGGATTATGCAGCATATTGAAAAGCAAGGTGAGGCGACAATAGGAGCTTTGGCTGAATACTTGTCTGTCTCTCACAATACAGCGTCAGAGCATACTAAACGTTTGATTCAAAAGGGATTTATAGCTAAACGGCGAAGTCAACAGGATGAACGAAAAGTTTTAGTTTTCTTAACACAAGAAGGAAGATCTGTTCTTGAACAGCATACACAGCTAGATAAAGAGAAATTAAAAGAAATAATTGAACGAATGAGCACATCAGAAAAGAAATTACTTGAACAGGCATTTGAACTTTTAAGTAGGGAAGCTAAACAATGGCAGTTTTAAGTAAAGTAATCATCTCTGCGTTGATTATCGGTTTTGTTACTGAAATATCAAAAAGACATCCGACCTATGGCGGCATCATTGCTGCTTTGCCCTTGGTCAGTTTATTAAGCCTTTTTTGGATGCAAGTACAAGGTGAAAAAACAGCTCAATTAAGTCAATTTGCATCTGGTGTGCTTACAGGAATCCCAGCTACAGTTTGTTTACTAGCTATTTTGGCTTTTTTGCTGAAAATTCATGTGCCGTTTTGGTTTGCATTATGTGTTGGAATACTAGGATGGGCTATGTTTTTATGGATGCAGAAGATCTTTCTCAATATATTATTTAACTGAGTATAGAAAGGAGATGCTATGTTTTTAAAAAAGGTTACTCTTCTTCGAGATAAGATTTTGGACTTTGACAGATTTCCTTTTACTATCCCGGCTATAAGTCAATTAAATGACATCTTATTTACTAGCCAAGTGACTTTTTTTGTGGGGGAAAATGGATCTGGAAAATCTACTTTGCTTGAAGCGATAGCAGATAAGTGTGAATTCAATACAGCGGGCGGAAGCCGAAATAATGTCTATGAATTACGGGAGTCAGATTCCCATTTAGGAGATTATATACGTTTATCTTGGCTTCCAAAGGTAACAAATGGCTTCTTCTTAAGGGCTGAATCGTTTTATCATCTTTCTCTTCATCTGGATGAGATGGAACTAGATGCTCCTCAGCCATACCGTTCCTATGGAGGGAGGCCGCTACACAATCAATCACATGGAGAGTCCTTTATGTCTCTATTCCGTCATCGTTTTAAAGAGAAAGCGATTTACCTTTTAGATGAGCCAGAAGCAGCACTTTCTCCAGCTAGACAATTAGCTTTTTTGAGAGTTATACATGATTTGGTGAAGGGCGGAAATGTACAGATGATCATAGCGACTCACTCCCCAATCCTACTGGGCTATCCCAATGCTAATATTTTAAGCTTTGATGGTGGAAGAATACATCATATTGAATATGAGAATACAGAGCATGTTCAATTAACACGATATTTTCTTGGACAAAGAGAAAAAATATTAGCTGAGCTGTTCCGCGACTAACATCGAGTTGATCTGAAACGCGTTTCATAACCTATGATAGGTTTATCAAATATTTCAGGAGTGATAAACATTATGATCCACCAGCATCCAGAATCTTTTCCGAAACATTTTTTGTGGGGCTCTGCTTCTGCAGCGTACCAGATTGAAGGCGCTTGGAATGAAGATGGCAAAGGCCCTTCTGTTTGGGATGTGTTTACGAAAATACCGGGCAAAACGTTTAAAGGAACCAATGGCGACATTGCGGTTGACCATTATCACCGATTTAAAGAAGATGTCGCTCTGATGGCTGAGATGGGGTTAAAAGCGTATCGATTTTCCGTCAGCTGGCCACGGGTTTTTCCAAAAGGAAAAGGAGAGATCAATGAAGCAGGTCTAGCGTTTTACGATAGACTGATTGATGAATTGCTTTCTCATCACATCGAGCCGGTTCTGACTTTATATCACTGGGATTTGCCTCAAGCGCTTATGGACGAATACGGCGGGTTTGAATCCAGAAACATCATAGAGGATTTTAATCACTACTGTATTACTCTTTATAAACGTTTTGGAGACAGGGTGAAATATTGGGTTACGTTAAACGAACAGAACTACAATTTTAATCACGGATTTATTACAGCCATGCATCCGCCTGGAGTGAAAGACAGAAAACGATTTTACGAAGCAAACCATATTGCGTTTCTGGCTAATGCAAAAGCCATCGAATCATTTAGAGAATATGTGCCTGAAGGCAAAATAGGTCCTAGCTTTGCTTATTCTCCGGCTTACCCTTTATCAAGCCATCCAGAGGATATACTGGCATTTGAAAACGCCGAAGAATTTACGAACAATTGGTGGCTTGACATGTATTGCTGGGGAACCTACCCGCAAATTCCATTCCGCTACTTGGAAAAACAGGGATGGGCGCCGACAATCGAAGCAGGAGATATGGAGCTGCTTGCCAAAGGTAAGCCTGATTTTGTAGGTGTGAATTATTATCAAACGATCACCTATGAACGAAATCCGCTTGACGGTGTGTCAGAAGGGAAAATGAATACGACAGGCCAAAAAGGAACCAATCAGGAGACGGGGATACCCGGAGTGTTCAAAACGAAAAAAAATCCGCATCTGACAACGAGCAACTGGGATTGGACAATTGACCCAATTGGGCTGCGTATCGGTCTTCGCCGAATTACAAGCCGCTATCAGCTTCCAGTGTTTATAACAGAGAACGGTTTGGGTGAATTTGATAAAGTTGAGGACGGCACTGTACAGGATGATTATCGAATTGATTATTTGCGTTCGCATCTTGAGCAATGCAGACAAGCCATCAGTGACGGTGTCGATTTAATCGGCTATTGCAGCTGGTCGTTTACTGATCTGTTAAGCTGGCTGAACGGCTACCAAAAAAGATACGGATTTGTATATGTCAATCGTGATGAAGAAAGCACATCCGATTTAAAACGCTTGAAGAAAAAAAGCTTTTATTGGTATCAAGATGTCATCAAGACAAACGGAGAAAGTTTATAAAGAGTCCCTGAGAGTTATTCTCTCAGGGCTTTTTCATTGCACAGAAACAGCATCAATAATATAAGTGTCGGCGTGCAAATCTGACATCTCAGCCGGCACAGTCCAGCATGTCAATTGATAGTTTCCTTTAGGAAGATCAAAGGACAGCCTTTTAGACATGATGCTTTCAATTTCAATTCCGTTTTCTGTGACATGAAAAGGAACAGTCACTTTTTTTTCGTAGGAGTTTACAGTATC
Source organism: Bacillus sp. N13C7 (assembly GCF_026790065.1). GTDB lineage: Bacteria > Bacillota > Bacilli > Bacillales > Bacillaceae > Bacillus. Next base: position 179,967 of record NZ_JALAMO010000004.1, read on the forward strand.
TGAACTATTAAGGCGCAAAAGAATAAAGGCCTTTGTATTTCTCTGTGCTTCAAAGGAAATGGCTCCGTCTGCCGCAACATATCCCTTTTCAATCGCTTCGTCAGTCCAATCCATGACAGGAGGTGCAGAATCCTTTTGAAATACAGTAAATTGATGATATGAAATCGACAGTTCTTGCGGCTTCCATGACTTAATCAATGTGCTGTTCCTCCTCTTTTAACTGTTTACTGAATTGCGAATAAAACCTTTGTGCCGTCAGGATAATCGGTAAGCTGATGTCCGACCCAAGAGCCTGCACCGCGGTTATCAGCAGGAGAAATATATTCTACAGAAGCTCCCTCCCCGCCTTCTTTGCACATGGCCATTGGCCATTCATCTCTGTCATACCCCTTTTTGGGCGGTACGTCTTTTAAAGACTGTTCGCGGCGTTCCTCAGCTCCGTCTCTGTCGATGGTGCACACATCTGAGTGCCCCTCATTTATCGCATCCTTAATATGTTTGGCCGTTTCGGGATAACGGTCAGAAGGGAAGGCGATGGTTTCGTCATATCCTTTCGTTTGAGACGTTTTTTGATCAGCTGAGAAAAAGTCTCCCTTTATCAGGCCGACAGCTGCAGCTGCTATGACGGCGATGACGAGAAGTATCGTTTTTATGATGTCCATCGTGATGTTCACCTCCCGCTATTAGCAACTTTAAAACTGACCCAAGAGTAATCCAGAAAGCGTTTGGTGTAAAGATTAAAATTTTTTGTTTTACCCTCAGTTTATTGCAAAAATCGTGATGTTAGCAGGTCGAAATATTTACTTTCAGTAAAATGCCGCTGCAATTTACAATAATGATAGTCAGTCATCAGCCGTTTTCAGGTTGATCAATCATTTTAAATTGGCTTATGATACCGGTAAGCTCCTCAGCTAATTGAGATAGCGTTTCAGAAGCGGCAGTAATCTCTTCCATCGCAGCGAATTGCTCTTCTGTTAATGCTGCCGCCTGCCGGGTATTTTCAGTAGATTCCTTTATGTCAGCGGTATTGGCTGCAAAGGAATCGTTTATTTGATGGGCACTTGCTGAAATGTTTGATACAGATGCTGATAAATCCCTGATCTCAACGCTGATTTCATTTGTTGCGGCTGCAATTTCCTTAAATGCATCTCTCGTGCGGTGAATCATGGTGACACCTTCTGCAGCCTCAGATTTTACATGCTCAACAGATCTTGCAGATTGATTCATATCATTTTGTATCTCTGTAATTAAAGTTGAAATTTGGCCTGCAGACTGTTGTGACTCTTCCGCTAATTTACGTACTTCATCGGCAACAACAGCAAAGCCTTTGCCATGTTCACCTGCTCTTGCAGCTTCAATCGCTGCATTCAGGGCAAGCAGGTTTGTCTGATCGGCAATTTGGGTGATGACAGATAAAAATTGTTCAATTTGTTTAGAGCGGCCGTCCAGATGCTGTATAATTTCTCCGCTTTTCTGAATCGAATGGTGTATCGCATCCATTTGTGCCTGCACATTTGCAATTTCCTTTTGCCCAATGTCAGCTTTTGATTGCGCAAGCTGCCCTTTGTCAGCGATAGCAGCTGTGTTTGAAGAAATATCCCGTATGTCTGCTGAAGCTTGTTTCAGTGAGCTTTCACTGCTTTCAATTCTAGTCATCTGATGCTGGGCTCCATTTGCAATCTGCTGTACAGCTTCTGTGATCTTTTCTGAAGCTTGATTTGTTTCCTCTGCTCCTGCTGAGAGCTGCTGGGAGGCTGATGCAAGCTGAAGGGCTGATTGCTGTACCGTTTGGATGGTATTGTTCAGTTTCATTCTCATCTTATTGTAATAAACGCTGAGTTCTGATAATTCGTCACCGGATTTATCTGATACCTCTATTGTCATATCTCCGTTTCCGGCACTCTCAAAGGCATATTTTAAAGCGTTTAGCCGTTTATTGATTCTTCTGGTGAAAAGCAGAACAAGGATGACTGATACAATAACAACGATAGCAAGAACGATAGCAAATTGAATGAAGAGTGACTTGGTGAGCGATGCCAAAATGCTTTGATTGGCTCCGGTATACAGCATGCCGATGATGTTCCCGTTTTGATCTTTTAAAGGCATGTAAGCCGTCTGATAAGAGGAGCCTGCCACGTCTGCTTGTCCATAGAATCGTTTTCCCTCCTTTAAAACAGCGTCAGTAACTTCAGAAGAAGCCCGGGTGCCAACTGCCCTATCGCCGTTCTTCATGACATTGGTTGCAACACGGGTATCTCCTTGGAAAATGGTAACCGTATCACCTGTTTTTTCGCCAAGCAGATCAACAATATCTTCATCTCCATTGATTTGTGTCTGGCCTTTGAATAGTTTATTGTTTTTTACCTGCCATTCCCCAGAAACGACATCGTCAATATAAACGCTGCTTAAAGCGAGATCTCCTTTCGCTTTTTCCGTTGCCATTTGTTTCATGCTTTCAGTAATTTCTTTAAGCATCACAGTGCCGACTGCTATTGAAAACAAAAGAATAATTACGAAAACCAGGCAAAGAATTTTTGTTCCTAGCTTAAGCTTTAGTTGTTTTCTCAACTTAATTCCTCCTTCTTATGATTTGTAGGTCATATTACTTATCGGGTTTTTGGGCTTAAAGCTTTATTTTGGAGAAAATGAAAACCGGCCTGATCTCCAGGCCGGTTGTGTGACGTTATTCAAGATTTGCGTGATGAGTGAACATGGCTTCAGAATCGAGTCCTTGTTTCTCCATGAGTTTTAAAATCAGTGCATCATAGAACAGCAGCAAAGTTTGCTCAAATAATGAACCCATTGGCTGAATGGTTTTATAGCTTCCGTTCGACCGGTCTTTAGGGGTACCGGGCATTTTGACAATGAGATCCGCTTGTTTTCCGATGCTTGAATCCGGGTTGATTGTTAAAGCGGCAACAACCCCGTGTAAGCTTTTTGCTTTTGATGCTGTATGGATCAAGCTCTTTGTCTCGCCTGATCCTGAGCCGATAATGACGAGATCGCCTTCACGGAGCGGCGGAGTGAGAATCTCACCAGCTATATGAGCGTTGAAGCCCATGTGCCTCAATCTCATCGCGAAGGAGTTTGCCATCAATCCAGACCGGCCCGCGCCTGCAGTGAAAATTTGATTCGATGAAAGAATGTGATCGGCAAGCTGATCAGCTTCTTCATCAGGAATATCAGCCGCTGAACGGTGTAACTCATTGAGAATTTCCGTTACGTATTCAGTCGTTTTCATAACGTTATCCTTGGGTAATGAGCTGTTTCATTTTTGAAGCTGTTTCCGCTTTATCGGATGCGCTTGTAATTCCGCCCCCAACAATGACAAGGTCAGGCTTTTGTTTGATCACTTCTGGCAGTGTATCAAGTTTGATCCCGCCCGCAATTGCGGTTTTTGCGTTTTTTACGGTATTTTTGATTGTCGTTAATTCTTCGAAAGAGTTTTTGCCCTCTGCTTGAAGATCATAGCCAGTATGAACACAGATGTAGTCAACACCGAGTGCGTCAATTTCTTTCGCTCTTGATTCAATATCTTTCACGTTAATCATGTCCACTAAGATTTTCTTCTTTTGTTTTTTGGCTTCTTCTACTGCGCCTTTAATGGTTGCGTTGTCTGTAGCGCCTAAAACGGTGATGATGTCAGCCCCTGCTTCCGACGCTTTCATGATTTCATAGCCTCCGGCATCCATGATTTTCAAGTCTGCAAGAACCTTCAATTGCGGAAATGCTTCTTTTATTTCTTTAACGGCTCTTAGGCCTTCATTAATGACGACTGGTGTTCCAATCTCAACCACGTCGATGTATTGTTCTACTTCTTTGACGAGCTCGATGGCCTCCGGAATGTTGACGAGGTCTAATGCCAGCTGTAATTCCATTGTTGATCCACTCCCTTTTTCGAATTATTTTTCATTCTATAGGTTCCCTCTGTTGATGAGAAGTAGGCACTTTGAAGTCAACTAGTCACCTGGAGGATACTGTGAAAAGAGGCAATCAGATTTCTTTCGCTTGGTTTTAGGAGTGAGTATAATAAAAGGAGTCTGCAAAAAAGTAAGTAAGTGATGATACGTATCTAACATACAAAAAATATACTAAGGGGGATTACATTTGAGCCGGATGGACGACAAAAGGTTTAATTGTGAGAAGGAATTAACGCTTGCGGTGATTGGCGGTAAATGGAAAATGCTCATTTTGTGGCATTTAGGAAAAGAAGGCACAAAACGTTTTAATGAATTAAAAGCTTTAATTCCTGATATTACGCAGAAGATCCTTGTGAATCAGCTGAGAGAGCTTGAGCAGGATATGATTGTTCACAGGGAAGTGTATCCGGTTGTCCCGCCGAAGGTTGAATACTCCTTGACCCCGCAAGGTGAGAGCCTGATGCCTATTCTTGATGCCATGTATGAGTGGGGGAAAGGCTATATGGAACTGATTGATATCGATAAAAATGTCATAAAGGAATCGTTGTAAGGCGCTCTTGGCTAAGGGTGTCTTTTTTTTTGCTGTTTTTCGGTTTTTGCGCGGTAAACATATGTGATGTAAAGATTGTAAATAGCTTTCAACTATTCAAAGGGATGAAACGGAAAGAGTTATTTTAAAAATTTTTATTTTTCTGTAAATAATGTTTAGTGGAAATTGTTGCGGTATCCCGCAAAAATATCCCTGTAAATAAACTGGAATCTTTCGGTATGCCGCATGAAACTTTTCACCCATTTTTCGGTGATAAAAACATTTTTTTCATTTAAAGTGAACGGTAGTAAGGTAAAAAATATTGAAAACAATGAATAATTAGCCAAAATTGTATCGTGATTGGATGAGAGATCTTGCGGTCTTTATTTGCTTGTGTTAACCCCCGCAATGATGGTTGATGGCGTTCATTTTGACAGCGGCATTCCGTTTTTTTGTTTGGATGCATTGCTTTTTACGCATAGTACTTTGGGCTTTTTCGGCTGTTAGTTCATAAGGATTAAAAGCTTATATGGATAAGAAAGGGAAAATATGCTGCACTTGTTCACTGGTTATTGAAGATTAGGGGAGGTACGACAATATGGAAATAACTTTTTATCCTTTAACGGATGCACAAAAACGAATTTGGTATACAGAAAAATTTTATCCTGATACAAGTATTTCAAATCTTGCGGGGATTGGTAAGCTGGTTTCAACTGAAAAGGTTGACTGGAAGCTTGTGGAGCAAGCGATTCAAGCGTTTATCCGCAGAAATGACGCCATGCGTCTTCGTTTGCGTCTCAATGAAAACGGCGAGCCTGTTCAATACATTAGCGAGTATCGGCCTGTTGATATAAAACATACTGACACCACTGGAGATCCGAATGCGATAGCGTCTATTTCACAATGGGGCCGGGAGGAAACGAAAAAACCTTTGCCGCTGTACGATTGTGACTTGTTCCGTTTTTCCTTGTTCACCATAAAGGAAAATGAAGTGTGGTTTTACGCAAATGTTCACCACGTGATTTCTGATGGAATCTCCATGAATATTCTCGGAAATGCGATTATGCACATTTATTTAGAATTAGCCGGGGGCTCAGAGACCAAAGAAGGCATTTCGCATTCATTTATCGATCATGTTTTATCTGAACAGGACTATGCTCAATCGAAACGGTTTGAAAAGGACAAGGCGTTTTGGAACAAGCAATTCGAAACGGTGCCTGAACTTGTTTCCCTGAAACGGAATGTCTCTGCAGGAGGAAGTTTAGAGGCTGAACGGTTTTCTAAAGATGTGCCTGAAACGCTTCATCAGCAGCTTCTATCGTTTTGTGAGGAACATAAGGTCAGTGTCCTTTCAGTGTTTCAATCGGTGCTCGCCGCCTATTTATACAGAGTCAGCGGCCAGAATGACGTAGTGACGGGGACCTTTATGGGCAACCGGACAAATGCGAAAGAGAAGCTGATGCTTGGCATGTTTGTATCAACGGTTCCGCTGCGGACTAATATTGACGGCGGACAGGCGTTCTTGGATTTTGTCAAAGACCGGATGAAGGATCTCATGAAAACACTTCGTCACCAAAAGTACCCGTATAATCTCCTGATCAACGATTTACGTGAAACAAAGAGCTCTTTGACAAAGCTGTTTACGGTATCACTTGAATATCAGGTCATGCAGTGGCAGAAAGAAGAGAATCTTGCCTTTTTGACTGAACCGATTTTCAGCGGAAGCGGATTAAATGATGTATCGATCCATGTAAAGGATCGATGGGATACTGGGAAACTCACCATTGATTTTGATTACCGCACTGATTTATTTTCACGTGAAGAAATCAAAGTTGTTTGTGAACGCATGATTACGATGCTGGAACATGCATTATTGCATCCAGGTCATACCATTGATGAATTAACGCTGATTTCTGAAGCGGAGAAAGAGAAGCTGCTTGAGAGGGCCGGCGGTGAATCAGTCAGCTATCGTAAGGATATGACGATTCCGGAGCTGTTCCAAGAACAGGCTGAGCTGCTTTCTGATCATCCAGCGGTTGTATTTGAAGATCGCACATTGTCCTATCGAACGTTACATGAGCAATCTGCACGCATCGCCAATGTGCTGAAACAGAAAGGCGTTGGCCCTGACCGTCCTGTTGCGGTTCTGCTTGAACGCTCTGAACGGATGATTACGTCTATCATGGGGATTTTAAAAGCCGGCGGCGCCTATGTACCGATTGATCCCGCTTTTCCGGCGGAGCGCATTCAATATATTTTGGAGGACTGCGGAGCGGACTTCATCCTGACTGAATCGCAGATTGAAGCTCCTGCGGCCGATGCTGAATTGATTTATTTTGATCAGGCGATTGCGGAAGGTGCAGACGACATGCCGGAGGCTGATGTAAAGGCGCCAAATCTTGCCTATATTATTTACACATCGGGAACAACCGGACGACCGAAAGGCGTTATGATCGAGCATCGCCAGGTTCATCATTTGGTTGCGTCTTTGCAGCAGACGATTTACCAAAGCGCCAGCCAAACACTGCGAATGGCATTGCTTGCGCCGTTCCACTTCGATGCGTCAGTGAAGCAGATTTTCGCGTCGCTTCTTTTGGGACAAACTCTCTATATCGTACCGAAGGCAACAGTGACGAACGGATCTGCCCTTGCCGCGTATTACCGCAGGCACAGCATTGAGGCGACGGATGGAACACCGGCTCATTTGCAAATGCTGATAGCGGCGGGCGATTTTGAAGGCCTGAAACTGAAGCACATGCTGATCGGAGGAGAAGGCCTGTCGTCTGTTGTTGCGGACAAGCTGCTGAAGCTGTTTAAAGAAGCGGGCACCGCACCGCGTTTGACCAATGTGTACGGGCCTACGGAAACGTGTGTTGACGCATCTGTTCATCCGGTTATCTCGGAAAATGCTGTCCAATCAGCGTATGTGCCGATCGGGAAAGCGCTTGGAAATAACCGCTTATATATTCTGGATCAAAAAGGCCGTCTGCAGCCGGAAGGCGTGGCGGGCGAGCTTTATATCGCGGGTGCTGGTGTTGGCCGAGGCTATTTACATCTGCCTGAATTGACGGCTGAGAAGTTTTTACAAGATCCGTTTGTGCCAGGCGATCGCATGTACCGGACCGGAGACGTGGTGCGCTGGCTTCCAGATGGGACAATCGAATATTTAGGCAGAGAGGATGACCAGGTCAAAGTCCGCGGCTACCGGATTGAGCTCGGGGAAATTGAAGCCGTGATTCAGCAGGCGCCGGACGTTGCGAAAGCTGTTGTTTTGGCACGTCCTGATGAACAGGGAAATCTTGAGGTTTCCGCATATGTTGTGCAGAAGCCTGGAAGCGAATTTGCGCCGGCCAGTCTGCGGGCACATGCAGCCAGACAGCTTCCGGACTACATGGTACCGGCTTACTTTACGGAAATCACAGAAATTCCGCTTACACCAAGCGGCAAAGTCGACCGCCGAAAGCTGTTTGCACTTGAGGTGAAAGCGGTCAGCGGAACGGCCTATACAGCGCCGCGAAATGAGACAGAAAAAACAATCGCAGCCATTTGGCAGGACGTGCTCAACGTTGAAAAAGCGGGGATCTTTGACAATTTCTTTGAAACGGGCGGTCATTCATTGAAGGCTATGACGCTTTTAACACGGATTCATAAGGAAACAGGCGCTGAGATTCCGCTTCAATATTTATTTGAGCATCCGACAATTGCGGCTCTTGCAGAGGAAGCCGATCAGAGAGAAAGCGGGGCATTTGCGGCGATTGCACCTGCTGAACAACAGGAGCATTACCCGCTTTCATTGGCACAGCAGCGAACATATATTGTCAGTCAGTTCGAAGATGCGGGAGTCGGATACAACATGCCGGCGGCAGCGATTTTGGAGGGGCCTTTAGATGTTCAAAAGCTGGAGCGCGCATTTCAAGGGTTAATCCGCCGCCATGAGTCTCTGAGAACGTCATTTATCCTTGCAAACAGCGCGCCTAGACAGAACATTCATGACAGCGTCGATTTCAAAATCGAAATGATTGAAAGAGGCGGCCGCTCCGATGAGGAAGTGATGACATCATTTGTCAGGAGATTTGACTTGGCGAAGGCGCCGCTGTTCAGAATCGGTTTGCTGGAGCTTGAAGAGAACCGTCATATGCTGCTGTTTGACATGCACCATTTGATTTCTGACGGTGTGTCCATCGGCATTATGCTGGAGGAGTTAGCACGGCTATATAAAGGAGAACAGCTTCCTGAGCTTCGTCTTCAGTATAAGGATTATGCCGTGTGGCAAAGCAGACAGGCTGCTGAAGGCTATCAGAAGGACCGATCGTATTGGAAGGAAGCCTTTGCGGGCGAGCTTCCGGTGCTTCAGCTTCTGTCAGATTATCCGAGACCGCCTGTTCAAAGCTTTGAAGGGGATCGGGTGTCAATCAAGCTGGATGAAGGGGTAAAGGATCGCCTAAATCGTTTGGCTGAACAAAACGGCGCCACTTTGTATATGGTGATGCTGTCTGCGTACTATACGCTTTTGTCAAAGTATACAGGACAGGATGACATCATTGTCGGAACGCCGTCAGCGGGCAGAACCCACTCCGATACAGAGGGAATTGTGGGGATGTTCGTTAATACGCTCGCAATTCGCAGCGAAGTGAAGCAGGACGAGACGTTTACCCAATTGATCTCGCGTGTCCGCAAACAGGTGCTGGATGCCTTTTCTCATCAGGACTATCCGTTTGAGTGGCTTGTTGAAGATTTGAATATCCCTCGTGATGTAAGCAGACACCCTCTGTTTGACACGATGTTCAGTCTTCAAAACGCGACAGAGGGCATTCCGTCTGTGGGTGATCTGTCCTTGTCCGTTCATGAGACCAATTTCAAAATTGCCAAATTTGATTTGACGGTGCAAGCAAGAGAAACCGATGAAGGCATTGAGCTTGATTTGGACTATAGCACGAAGCTGTTTAAACAAAGCACGGCAGACAGGCTGCTTACGCATTTTGCCCGTTTGCTTGAAGATGCAGCGGCTGAGCCTGAGAAGCCGATTGCTGAGTATAAACTTCTTTCTGAAGAGGAGGCAGTTTCGCAAATTCAGCAGTTTAACCCGGAAAGAACAGCCTATCCGAAAGACAAAACAATCGTTCAGCTGTTTGAGGAGCAAGCGGCGAAAACGCCAGACCGCACTGCACTTCAATATGAAGGTGAATCACTCACTTATCGTGAGCTGAATGAACGGGCCAATCGTTTAGCGCGCAGCATTCTTTCTCTTGGAGCAGGCGAAGGCAGAACAGCGGCTGTCTTATGTGAGCGGTCAATGGATATGATTGTGTCGATCTTGGCAGTATTAAAATCAGGTTCGGCTTATGTTCCGATTGATCCGGAACATCCGATTCAGCGGATGCAGCATTTCTTCCGCGACAGTGGAGCAAAGGTGCTTCTCACTCAGAAGAAATTAAAGGCATTAGCAGAAAAAGCGGAATTTGATGGCATTATCGTGCTTGCAGACGAGGAGGAGAGCTATCATGCTGATGCTCAAAATCTCGCACTGCCTCTTGATTCTGCGGGAATGGCTAACCTGACGTATACTTCAGGAACGACAGGAACACCAAAGGGAAATATCGTGACACATGCCAATATTCTGCGCACGGTGAAAGAGGCGAATTATCTCAGGATTACAGAGCAAGATACGATTCTTGGACTTTCCAATTACGTGTTTGACGCGTTTATGTTTGATATGTTTGGGTCCTTGCTGAATGGTGCCAAGCTTGTGCTGATACCGAAAGAAACCGTTTTGGATATGGCTCGCCTGTCTCGCGTCATTGAGCGGGAGAATATCAGCATTCTCATGATTACAACCGCTTTGTTCCATCTGCTTGTGGACTTGAATCCGGCATGCCTGTCAACGCTTCGCAAAATTATGTTTGGCGGGGAGCGGGCTTCGGTCGAGCATGTCAGAAAAGCTTTGCAAGTTGTCGGAAAGGGCAAGCTTCTTCACATGTACGGGCCGTCTGAAAGTACGGTTTTCGCGACGTATCATCCGGTTGATGAATTGGAGGAGCACACGCTGTCTGTTCCAATTGGAAAACCGGTCAGCAATACAGAAGTATACATCTTGGACCGGGCGGGACACGTGCAGCCAGCAGGGATTGCCGGGGAGCTTTGCGTCAGCGGTGAAGGACTGGTAAAGGGCTATTACAACCGTCCAGAGCTGACTCATGAGAAATTCGTTCCGCATCCATTTATATCCGGCGAACGCATGTATAAAACAGGTGATCTTGCCAGATGGCTGCCGAATGGCGACATCGAATTTATCGGGCGGATCGACCACCAGGTGAAAATCCGCGGACAGCGCATTGAGCTAGGAGAAATCGAGCATCAGCTCCAAACCCACGATCGTGTTCAGGAGAGTGTTGTGCTTGCCGTTGATCAAGGAGCGGGTGACAAACTGCTTTGCGCGTACTATGTCGGAGAGGGAGAAATCTCATCTCAAGAGTTAAGAGAGCATGCTGCGAAGGATCTGCCGGGCTACATGGTTCCTGCGGTGTTTATCCAAATGGACGAGCTGCCGCTGACCGGGAACGGAAAAATCGACCGGAGAGCGCTGCCGATTCCTGATGCCAACATCTCAACGGGTGTTTCATATGTTACGCCTCGCAATGAAACAGAACAAAAAGTCGCAGATATTTGGGCGCAGGTGCTTCAGGCTGAGCAAGTCGGCGTTTATGACCACTTTTTTGACATTGGCGGACACTCATTAGCAGGCATGAAGATGCTTGCCTTGGTTCATAAGGAACTGGGCGTTGAGCTGTCACTCAAAGATCTCTTCCAGTCACCGACGGTTGAGGGATTGGCACAGGTGATCACATCTGCTGAAAAAGGGACAGTCATCAGCATCAGCCCGGCAAAGAAACAAGATACGTACCCTGTTTCTTCACCGCAAAAACGGATGTACGTGCTCCAGCAGCTTGAAGGAGCGCAAACAAGCTATAACATGCCGGCGGTTCTGCGCCTGACAGGCGAGCTTGATGTTGAAAGGCTCAACAGCGTTATGAAGCAGTTAATGCAGCGCCATGAAGCCTTTAGAACCACATTTGAAATAAAAGATGGAGAAACGGTGCAGCGGATCTGGGAAGAAGCTGAATATGAGATGGCATATTTCGAAGCCGCAGAAGAAGAGACAGAGCGGATCGTTTCTGAGTTTATCAAGCCTTTCCAAATCGATCGCCTCCCGCTCTTCAGAGTGGGTCTGATCAAGCATTCAGACACTGAGCATGTGCTGCTGTTCGATATGCACCATATTATTTCTGATGGTGCGTCTGTCGGCGTGCTGATTGAGGAGCTTTCAAAGCTGTACGACGGAGAAACCCTTGAGCCGCTCCGCATTCAATATAAGGATTATGCCGTGTGGCAGCAGCAGTTCATTCAGTCTGAGCTTTACAAGAAGCAAGAGGAGCATTGGCTGAAGGAGCTGGAAGGAGAGCTGCCGGTGCTGACGCTTCCGGCTGACTACAGCAGGCCTGCCGTTCAAACATTTGAGGGAGACCGCATTGCATTTTCATTAGAAGCAGGCAAAGCTGAAGCCCTGCGCAGGCTTGCAAAAGAAACGGATTCCACACTGTACATGGTGCTTCTCGCTTCATACAGTGCGTTTTTATCAAAACTGAGCGGGCAAGACGATATCATCGTCGGTTCACCTGTAGCCGGACGATCTCAAGCGGATGTCAGCCGTGTCATCGGAATGTTCGTCAATACGTTGGCGCTGCGCACGTATCCGAAGGGTGAAAAGACGTTTGCTGACTATCTTAGCGAAGTGAAAGAAACGGCACTCAGCGCTTTTGAGGCGCAGGATTACCCGCTTGAGGACCTGATCGGAAACGTACAGATTCAGCGTGACACGAGCAGAAACCCGTTATTTGATGCAGTATTCTCAATGCAAAATGCGAACATCAAGGATCTCACGATGAGAGGGATTCAGCTTGAGCCGCATCCGTTTGAACGGAAAACGGCCAAGTTTGACCTCACGCTGACAGCTGACGAAACCGACGGAGGGCTTACGTTCGTACTCGAATACAATACAGCGCTGTTTAAGCCTGAAACGATTGAACGATGGAAGCAATACTGGATGCAGCTTCTAGATGCTGTCACCGGCAACCCGAACCAGCCGCTTTCCAGCCTGTCACTCGTCACTGAAACAGAAAAACAAGCGCTTCTCGACGCATGGAAGGGCAAAACGCTGCCTGTGCCGACAGACAAAACGGTTCATCAGCTATTCGAAGAGACTGTCCAGCGCCACAAAGACCGTCCGGCTGTCACATACAACGGCCAATCTTGGACGTACGGCGAGCTGAATGCGAAGGCAAACCGTCTTGCGCGGATTCTGATCGACTGCGGCATCAGCCCGGATGACCGCGTTGGCGTTCTCACGAAGCCGTCACTTGAAATGTCCGCCGCGGTGCTCGGCGTCTTGAAAGCCGGAGCGGCGTTTGTGCCGATTGATCCTGACTATCCGGATCAACGGATTGACTATATTTTACAGGACAGCGGCGCGAAGCTTCTCTTGAAGCAGGAAGGCATTTCAGTGCCGGATAGCTTCTCAGGAGACGTCATTCTTCTCGACGGGGATCGCACGATTCTAAGCCTGCCGCTTGATGAAAACGATGAGGAAAATCCAGAGACGGCTGTAACTGCGGAGAACTTGGCGTACATGATTTATACGTCTGGAACAACCGGACAGCCGAAGGGTGTCATGGTTGAGCACCATGCGCTTGTAAACCTGTGCTTCTGGCATCATGACGCGTTTAATATGACAGCGGAGGACCGCAGTGCGAAGTATGCGGGCTTTGGATTCGACGCCTCCATTTGGGAGATGTTCCCGACCTGGACCATCGGCGCCGAGCTTCACGTCATTGATGAAGCGATCCGCCTCGATATCGTCCGCCTGAACGACTATTTCGAAACAAACGGCGTGACGATCACGTTCCTGCCGACGCAGCTGGCAGAACAGTTCATGGAGCTTGAGAACACATCACTCCGTGTTCTCTTGACAGGCGGAGACAAGCTGAAGCGCGCCGTGAAAAAGCCGTACAAACTCATCAACAACTACGGGCCGACAGAAAACACGGTCGTTGCCACAAGCACAGAAATCAATCCGGAGGAAGGCTCGCTTTCCATTGGGCAGGCGATCGCCAATACGAGAGTGTACATTCTCGGCGAGGGCCAGCAGGTTCAGCCGGAAGGTGTAGCCGGAGAGCTTTGCGTGGCGGGGCGCGGATTGGCGCGCGGCTATCTGAACCAGGAAGACGAAACCGCGAAGCGGTTTGTCGCTGATCCGTTTGTGCCGGGTGAACGCATGTACCGCACCGGCGATTTGGTGAAATGGGTGAACGGCGGCATCGAATACATCGGCCGAATCGACCAGCAGGTCAAAGTCCGCGGCTACCGGATCGAGCTGTCAGAAATCGAAGTCCAGCTCGCCCAGCTTTCTGAGGTGCAGGATGCGGCGGTGACAGCCGTCAAGGATAAAGGCGGCAATACAGCGATCGCGGCGTATGTCACACCGGAAACAGCTGACATAGAAGCGCTGAAATCTGCACTGAAGGAAACCCTGCCGGACTACATGATCCCGGCCTTCTGGATGACGCTGAGCGAGCTTCCGGTTACCGCAAACGGCAAAGTAGACCGCAAAGCCCTGCCTGAGCCGGACATCGAATCAGGAAGCGGAGAATACAAAGCG
>NZ_JALAMO010000005.1 GCF_026790065.1 Bacillus sp. N13C7
CTTAGAGGGGATAATATCAGAATAGGGGGCTTTTTTAATAGAGTTTCCAGACGACCTCTTTTGCCAGCTCGAAACGTTTTTCCGCCTCGCGCCAATCCACGACATTCCACCAATGATCAACGTAGCTCGCCCGGTCATTTTTGTACTGCAAATAGTAGGCATGTTCCCATACGTCAAGCGGTAAAAGAGGGATCACATCCCATTGGCTGAAATGCTGGTGCTTTTCTGCAGTTAAAATCTCCAGCCGTCCCGATCGAGGCGCCCAGACCAAAATGGCCCAGCCGACACCTTCCACTTTTTTAGCGGCCTGGGTAAAATGTTCTTTAAAAGCGGAATAGCTTCCAAATGAAAGATCAATCATTTGGAACAATGCACCCGTAGGGCGCCTTTTTCCGTTTGGATGCATTGAAAACCAGAAAATACTGTGCAAATAATGGCCGGCTCCATGGAATGCAAGCTCTCTTTCCCAATGAGTGACCAAATCAAAATTCTTTGATGCTCTCGCTTTCTTAAGCTCTAATTCTGCTTTGTTCAGACCGTCAACATAGCTTTGATGATGCTTCGTATGGTGAAGGACCATAATCTCGCGTGAGATATAAGGTTCTAAGGCAGAATATTTGTATGGAAGCTTTGGCAGTATATGTTTCCCTATTGGAACATAAGCACGTCTTTCACTTGTCTCCTCCGATTCTGTAATATCCCGGTAAAGGGCAGCGGCCTGCTTATACCAATCTTCTTCTGTTGTTTGGTCATCTTCCAGTGTTTCAATTATTTGATTGATTTGATCTTCAAACTGATCAAGCTGTCCTCGTTTTTCAATCTGATCCTTCAGGACTTCACACCAATTGAACATCTCTGTTTGATAAGATTCACGTTTCATTTGCTTTCTCCTTTTCAGCAGAATTCAAATATCTTCCGACAGCCAGTAAAGAGAATACATATGGATAACTGTGATAACGGATATAAAATTGATTTGGCAATCCGATCCCAGCTGGATAGGCCAGGCTATCGGAGTCATGAGAACTGCTGTCAGTAAGGTATTGCATACCTTTCACAACTGATGGGTGTTCCGGATTTTCGTATGTGAGCAATGCATCTAAAGCCCAGGCTGTTTGCACAATGGTTCCTCTGTGAAGCGGGACGTACGTTTTGATTTCGGCGCTTCTGCAGGATTCCCCCCAGCTGCCGTCATCAAGCTGTATGGATTTGAGCCAGCGCAGTGCCTTTTGTATAGCAGGATGCTTCCGGTCAACCCCGCAGGCATGCATACCAGTAAGAGCAGCCCATGTGCCGTAAATGTAGCAAACACCCCATCTCCCATACCATGACCCGTTTTGTTCTTGATGTTCGAAAAGCCAGTTCACAGCGCGTTGAATTTGTTGATGGTTCTCTGAGAAACCGGCTTTCTCGCCTAAAAAGTGCAGCACACGTCCGGTAAGATCGGCGGTAGAAGGGTCAACTGCCGCGTCCTCGGCAGATTCAAGCGGGAGAAGGCGGATCAGAGGATGGTTCACATTTTTTTCAAAGGCAGAAAATCCGCCATCGCGGTTTTGCATTGATAAAAGCCAAGACACGCCTCGCTCCCAAGCTGAAGGAGAATAACTGCATGGAATCGCTTTTAAAACAGCAGCAGTGTCGTCACAGTCAGGATTATTTGTATTGATGTTTGAAAATCCCCAGCCGCCGGGTGCTGCATCCGGATTTTTGACAGACCAATCTGCTATTTTTGTATGCTGGCGTTCTAGCAAAAAGGCGGCTGCTTTTGTAATAGAGCCGTCTGTTTCGGACACGCCGTTTTTTTGAAGGGCATAGCTGATCAGAGCCGTATCCCAAACCGTTGAAGTAGAGTTTTCCAGATACGGTATCCCGCTGCATTCTGTCACCAGCGATTTGATGCCCTTAATTGCTTTCTTAATGACCGGAGAGTGACGCGAGACACCAAGTGACAGGAGGCTGTAAACCATAAATATTGTTGCGCTCGCATAGCTGTACAATGTTCCGTCTTTTTCAATCCGGTCCAGCATATACGTTTTTGCTGTCTGTAAGCCCAGCTGCTGAAAAGCAAAAGGTGCACGAAAAATGTGTTTCCAATGTGACAAAATAGACGTGAGATCTCTATCTTCAAAAGCATCAGATCGAAGCCAAGTGAAAGGGTTTTTTGTCATGTGCGGATCGAGATGGTGAAGAGACCGAATATTGCGGTTTTTAAGGGCGAATCGCTGATTGAGTGTTACAGCCATAGGAGCAAAATGAATTCGGGCATATGTGCTGAATTGATAAAAATGAACCGGTAATGTTGGGGGGAGCGCCATAAGTGATAATGGTAAATACATAATAGGCCAAGGGTACAGCCCATTCGCGGCAAGCATCCATTTTGTCATGAAATGAACAGGTCTCAGGCCGCCATGTGAAATGATAAATTGTTCAGCCTTTCTCATATGCGGATCAGATCTGTGAAAACATCCTGATGCCAGCATCCCGACATATCCCTGGACAGTAGCTGTTATATTTCCGCTCGTTTCATCGGGATAATTGAAGAATGTGCCGTCTGGCTGCTGTTTTTCCCGAATGCCTGCTGCAAGCGCTGATATTAGCCCTTTATCATTCCCATCATTAAGTGAGGTGAGAAGCAAAATGAAAAACGAATTTGTCATAATTGGTCCTTCAAAGCAAAATGTCCACGAACCGTCAGCATTTTGCCTGTCTTTTAGCTCTGCAATGGTTTTCTTTTGATAACGCCTCACTTTCTCCTGAAGTGTGCCCATCTCGCTCAACTCCTTCAGAAGCATATATATTCAGCGTTTTTAACCGCCATTACAGAAAGAAAAAAACTGCTGGCAGGCAGCAGTTTTTGTGAAATGCATATTAGTCTTCGAGATTAATCCATACACTTTTGACTTCTGTGTAGTTATCTAAGGCATATGATCCCATTTCTCTTCCAAGTCCGGACTGTTTATAACCGCCAAACGGAGATGCCGCGTCAAACACGTTATAGCAGTTCACCCAGACGGTTCCGGCTTGAAGACGGTCCGCGATATAGTGGGCCTGCTTGACGTTCTCTGTCCATAGTCCGGCTGCGAGTCCATATTCTGAATGGTTCGCCCGTTCAATCACTTCGTCAACTGTTTCATATGGAATCGCAGTCAGCACCGGTCCGAAAATTTCTTCTTTTGCGATGGTCATCTCATCTTCCACATTCGCAAACACAGTCGGTGCGACAAAATATCCTTCTTCAAAAGGGCAGCTTCCGCCTGTCACAGCTTTAGCTCCTTCATCTTTTCCTTTTTGAATATAGGAAAGAACGCGTTCGTGCTGCTCCTTGCTTACGAGAGGACCGATTTGTGTATCCTTATGAAGTCCCGCTCCTTGACGGAGTGATTCAGCATAGGACACCATCTCATTTACCACTTCATCATACTGGTCTTTATGAATGAAAACGCGTGAGCCCGCACAGCAGACTTGGCCTTGATTAAACATTACGCCGTTTAAAGCGCCTGGAATTGCTTTCTTCAAATTCGCATCAGGCAGAAGGATATTAGGGGATTTACCGCCCAGCTCCAATGTAACGCGTTTTATGCTTTTTGCAGCGGTAGACATGATTTTCTTGCCGATTTCAGTGGAACCGGTAAAGGCAATTTTATCAACCGCTTCGTGGTTCGTCAGTGCTTCTCCTGCATCTTCACCGAATCCTGGGATGATGTTGATGACACCGTCAGGGAAACCGGCTTGGTCAATTAATTCTGCCAAATAAAGAGCTGAAAGCGGTGTTTGCTCAGCCGGTTTAAGCACAATTGTACAGCCTGTTGCAAGAGCTGCGCCCATTTTCCACATTGCCATCAGGAGCGGGAAATTCCATGGAATGATCTGGCCGACGACGCCGACAGGCTCATGGCGCGTATAATTAAAATAGGCGCCGGAAACCGGGATCGTCTGTCCAGTTATTTTTGTGCACCAGCCGGCGTAATAGCGCATATGCTCAATAGCCAGCGGAATATCTCCATTCGTCGTTTCATTTATCGGTTTTCCGTTATCAAGCGTTTCAAGCTGAGCAAGCTCAGTTTCATGCTCTTCCATTAAGTCAGCCAGCTTATACATCAGTCTGCTTCTCGAAGCTGGAGACATTGTTCTCCATTCACCTTGGTCAAAGGCTTTCCGGGCAGCTTTAACCGCTTTGTCCACATCTGCAGCCTGGGCTTCATACAGCGTCATCAATGTTTCGCCGGTCGCCGGGTTGGGAGTGTCAAAGGTGGCCCCTGAGGCACTAGGAACAAACTTTCCGTCAATATAAAGCTTCTTTGTTCCCTGTAAAAAAGTCTCCAGCCTTTTCGTCACTTGCATCGTTAAAGAACTCATTCGTAACAAACCTCCAGTCAATTTTTATGGTCTGTTCTGAGATTCTTGGTGATAGCACATCGATTCCTTGATTACATAGCAGAAATAAGCTGTGATTTTTTCTATAAGCGTAAGCGTATACAAACATTCTATAATAGAAAACAAGGCAAAATCAATGAATAACCGATATTGCAATTTATAAAAGAAAAAAGCTACAATAAGCTTATAGATAAGTAAAGGAGATTACATCATGATTCATAATAATTGGCTTGAAAAAGAAACAATCAAAAAGGTAAAATGTGTGCAGACAAACGCAAAAAAATATATCGTGAACCGCGTTTTAACTCCCGGAAAAGAATATGAAGTAAAAAATGAAACAGAGGAGTTTCTGTTTGTGGTCGACAATACGAATAAAGTCGGCGGCTATTATAAAGAATACTTCGAAGAGATGTAATGCTTGAAGATCTTTTAAAGCAGATGTAGAGAAAACCGCAGCTCAGCTGCGGTTTTTTTCTATAGGTAAAGAATGGAAAAATGAAACAAAATCAATGAAAGCTTTAAAAAACCGCTTTTTTAAAAAAACATTGCTGAATATTGAAACTTTTTTCTCTATATGTGCGTATTACTTGATGACAAAAGCACAAAGACGAAAAACAAATCAAAAATTTGAAAAATGTAATCTGTTCGTAATGGTTTAAATGTCTTCCATGTCGTATTCTTATATAGGGATAAAGGACTTATTTTTAAGTAATGAATGATAAAACAAATAGATAAATGCAGAAAGAGGGGTTCTTCATTGGGTATTTTTTCTGTTAGCAGATCAACGGACGCAAAGAAGCTTGAAGCTCTGCTCGTTGAAGGGGAAAGAATAGAATCGATTTATAAGCTCCGCGTTGACCAAATTTGCTTTACAAATAAACGGATCATTTTCTTTGACAATAAAATGTTTTCTAAAAAGAAGGTTCGTGTATTTCTTCCATATAAAACAATTGAAAGCTTTGCGATTCAGGAAGCAGGCATGTTTGATCCGGACACCGGGCTTTTATTGATGACAAGAAGCAAAACCTTTGAATTAGAATTTGCAAAAGACACCGATTTAAGCGAAGTTCAAGCGGTGCTGACAAAACACTTGTGCAGCTGAATATTTGATGAGCCAGCCGTTCAAAAATGGTTAGGCTTTTTTTATATAAACAGAGCAGGGCGCAAATGCCCTGTTCTGTTTTACGACATATTCTAAGCTGAAGTAATTTACCTTTCTATCAAAGCTCACATGTTTGACAGGCGGCAAAACGGGAAACAGGATAGAAAGGAGAGGATACACATGGCATTGACTAAAGACCAAAAACAGCATCTCTACCATAAATTGCTCGATATGCAAAAAGAATTATCTGGTGAGAAAAAGGAAACAGAATCAATGACGGAAGAAGTAGGGGAGCTTTCCAATGGGGTCGATAACCATATGGGAGATCACGGCACGATCGTCACAGACCGAATGACAGATCAAACGGTAAGAGAGATTGACCGGGAGCTGTTAGAGGAGGTCAACCATGCATTACAAAAAATGAAAGACGGAACGTACGGAGTGTGTGAAAAAACCGGCAAAGACATTCCTTACGAAAGACTTGAAGCGGTACCCTATGCAAGAATGACAGTTGAGGCCCAAGCTGATATGGAGGATGATGTTGAGACAGATGCTCCGTCATTTGAAAGAGAGTTTCACGAACAGGTAAAAGATCTATCTAATAAAGAAACAGTCGACCAAAAAAGCTCACAGACATATGAAATTTTGGATCGTGAACAAGATTCGAAGTGAAAATAGCAGGCAGGTACACCGATATGAGGGGTACTTGCTTTTTTTTTGAAAAAAAATCTCACATTCAAAATAAAGTGATTGACTTCGAGTAAAAAAGAAAGTAACATACTATTTGTAAGTAAATATAAAAAGTTTACCGGGAGGAATACAAATGTCTACAGTTTTATTTGTAAAATCAAGTGACCGTACAGCTGAAGAAGGCGTTTCAACGAAACTTTATGAAGCTTTCTTAGCTGCTTATAAAGAAAACAACCCTAATGATGAAGTGGTTGAATTAGATCTTCATAAAGAAAACCTTCCTTACCTTGGAAGAGATATGATTAACGGAACATTTAAAGCAGGCCAAGGAATGGAAATGACAGAAGAAGAGAAAAAACAAGCTGCAATTGCTGACAAATATCTGAATCAGTTTGTAAAAGCTGACAAAGTTGTTTTCGCATTCCCGCTTTGGAACTTCACAGTGCCGGCAGTGCTTCATACTTATGTTGATTACCTGTCTCGTGCAGGCGTTACATTCAAATACACACAAGAAGGACCAGTTGGTTTAATGGGCGGCAAAAAAGTTGCGCTTCTTAACGCGCGCGGCGGCATCTACTCTGAAGGACCAATGGCTTCTCTTGAAATGTCATTAAACTTCATGAAAACTGTTCTTGGTTTCTGGGGTGTTCAAGACTTGCACACAGTTGTCATCGAAGGACATAACGCAGCGCCTGATCAAGCGCAAGAAATCGTTGAAAAAGGTTTACAAGAAGCAAAAGATCTTGCTGCAAAATTCTAATCAAGTCAAAACTCCTATCCATGCGATAGGAGTTTTTAGTATACATATTATATAGAAGAAAGTGATAATTTCTTTTCGCTATAATGGCTGTTTTTTCTATTGTAATATATTTTTGATTGTCGAATGATCGAATATAATAGCGAAATAACAGTTTTAATGGCTGAGAAAAAGTTTTTCTAAACAATTGTTTTGGCCCCTTGATAAAAAACGTCTGATGGTGTACTATATAAAAGAAGCTACTTTGTACGTATTGTTAATTAAGTTTTAACCTTTAAGCTGTAATAGGGAGTTTTATATCGAAGCCGGAATGTCATGCCTCCATTGCAGGGGACGACAGGAACGTTTCTGCAAACACCCACTTTGAGGAGTGGTGGTTTAAAACTTTCTTACTTGCATACGGCAAGACGTAGCGAAAGCCATTTCCTTTTGGAAATGGCTTTTTAATTTATCTAAAAAGGTTTGGTATAGTGAAAATTCAATTTCTGTGTGAAAGAAATGAAGGCCGCTTTTATATGATATGATGGGAGAAATTGAACAAAAAGCGAGGTTTACACGTATGTTACATAGAGCCCAATCCCTTTTGGCCCATTATTTCGGTTATGAAAACCTTCGCAGCGGCCAGGAGGAAGCGATCCGCTCGGTGACCGAAGAAAGGCAAAATACAATCTGCATAATGCCGACGGGAGGAGGCAAATCGATTTGCTATCAAATTCCGGCACTGATGTTTGAAGGGACAACGATCGTCATTTCGCCTTTGATTTCCTTGATGAAAGATCAGGTCGATGCGTTGGAAGAAGCGGGGATTCACGCTGCCTACATTAACAGCACACAATCCAATCAGGAAATACATGAGAGGCTGAACGGGCTTAAAGAAGGGGCTTATAAGCTTTTTTACATTACACCGGAACGATTAACGTCTACGGAGTTTATTCGGATTTTGCAGGGCATTGATGTTCCTTTGGTTGCAATAGACGAGGCGCACTGTATTTCTCAATGGGGCCACGATTTTAGGCCCAGCTACAGAAATATTGAGATATTGTTCCGAGAATTACATGCCAAACCTGTCATCATGGCATTGACAGCAACAGCAACGCCCGAGGTCCATGAGGATATCTGCAGACAGCTCCATATTCAAAAAGAAAACACGGTATATACGGGTTTTTCCCGAGAGAACTTAACCTTTAAAGTAGTAAAAGGAGAAAATAAAGATCGATTTATTGATGAATATGTGCAAAAAAACAAACATGAAGCAGGCATTGTCTATACAGCGACCAGAAAAGAAGCTGATCGGATTTATGAGAGGTTGAAACGAAATCAGATCAGTGCAGGCCGGTATCACGGGGGCTTGGCTGATGAAGTCAGAAAAGAGCAGCAGGAAAGGTTTCTTAATGATGAGCTGCAAGTAATGGTGGCAACCTCTGCTTTTGGAATGGGCATTGATAAATCAAATATTAGATTTGTTCTTCATGCCCAAATTCCGAAAGATATGGAAAGCTACTATCAAGAGGCTGGACGAGCTGGACGGGACGGGCTTGACAGCGAATGTGTTCTCCTGTTTTCACCGCAGGATATTATGGTGCAGCGTTTTTTAATTGAACAATCAGAGCATGAAGAGAAACAAAAACGGGATTTAAAAAAACTGAGACAAATGGTTGACTATTGCCACACGGAGGATTGTCTGCAGCGGTTTATCCTGATGTATTTCGGAGAAAAGGAGCCTGATGTATGCGGACAGTGCGGAAACTGCACTGATACAAGGGCTGCCCATGACGTGACACGGGAGGCGCAAATGGTCTTATCGTGTATCATTCGCATGAAAGAACGGTTTGGCAAGACGATCGTTGCCCAAGTGCTCGCCGGATCTAAAAATAAAAAAGTTCTTGAGAACGGCTTTGCCGGTCTCTCAACATACGGGATATTAAAACACCAATCAGTAGGGGAAATCAGCGATTTTATCGAATTTCTTATTTCTGACGATTTCATCAGGATGTCTGACGGGACATTTCCGACTCTTTTTGTCAGCAGTAAAGGAAGGAACGTGCTTAGAGGAGAATTATCAGTCACAAGAAAAGAAGCATTAAAAGCGGCAGCCATTACTGAAAATGACGAGCTGTTTGAACGACTGCGCATGGTTCGCAAAGAAATTGCAGCAGAGCAGGGAGTTCCGCCTTTTGTCGTTTTTTCTGATCAAACGTTAAAAGAAATGTCAGGCAAACAGCCCGTAAATGATGAGGAACTTTTGTCTATAAAAGGCGTCGGAGAACAAAAAAGAGCAAAATACGGCCGGCTTTTTTTACAAGAAATACAAGCTTATGCAGGGATGACAGACTAAAAAAACAGAAAATCAATCTTTTTTTCTATAAAAAACACATTTTATTTTCTCTTTTTTGGTTCACATCAAAAAGACTTGCGAAGCCTATTATATCAAGGGTTCAGCAAGTCTTTCCAACACAGAGAAATCCTTCATGTAAAGGAACTGTAATCTAAATCATATCTTTTTGTTATTGATTTGACATTTACGTGTGTTACGATATCACCTGTTAGCCGCCAATAAAAAGCTAACAAGGGAGGATTTACTTATGAAGAAGACGATTATGTCCTTTGTAGCAGTTGCTGCACTTTCAACAACTGCATTCGGAGCTCACGCTTCTGCAAAAGAAATCACGGTGCAAAAGGGTGATACGCTCTGGGGAATCTCTCAGAAAAACGGAGTGAACCTAAAGGACTTAAAAGAATGGAACAAGTTAACTTCTGATAAAATCTTTGCAGGAGAAAAACTGACCATTTCTTCAGAAGAAACAACCACTTCTGGGCAATATACAATTAAAGCGGGAGATACGCTTTCTAAGATTGCTCAAAAATTCGGTACGACAGTCAACAACCTGAAAGTTTGGAATAACCTAAGCTCTGACATGATCTATGCTGGATCTACACTTTCAGTAAAAGGTCAGGCAACAGCAGCAAACACAGTTACTGAGAATGCGCAAACAAGCGCACCTCAAACTGCACCAAAACAAGAGGCTGTGCAAAAAGAGCAACCAAAACAAGAAGCTGTACAACAGCAACCTAAACAAGAAACAAAGGCTGAGGCAGAAACTTCTGTTAACACAGAAGAGAAGGCTGTTCAATCAAATACAAATAATCAAGAAGCTTCAAAAGAACTAACAGTTACTGCTACTGCTTACACTGCTAACGACGGCGGCATTTCCGGCGTTACGGCAACAGGCATTGACTTAAATAAGAACCCGAACGCGAAAGTCATCGCGGTTGATCCTAATGTGATTCCGCTAGGTTCTAAAGTCTATGTTGAAGGCTATGGTGAAGCAACAGCAGCAGACACTGGCGGCGCTATTAAAGGTAATAAAATCGACGTATTTGTACCAAATAAAAGTGATGCATCTAATTGGGGCGTCAAAACTGTAAGTGTTAAAATCTTAAACTAATGATATAGATTGTGATAAAAGACATGAGCTTTTGGCTCGTGTCTTTTTTTTCTGTTTGGAGATGTATTTATCATATGCTGATAACAGAAAAGTGGTCCTGTTTTTCTTAGTGTGATTCTATGGGCTATCGTTTACATGTATAATTCCGCATTGCAGAGACATTTGGCATCTCTACATCGGGGCTTATTTTGATGCTACTGATTATGCGTAACGAGCTGCTGTTCTATTATGCAAGGCAGCTTTGGAGCGGAGTGAATCATCCCTTTTATTGGGCTGTTAACCAAGCAATTAGCGGACATTAGGAGCGAAAAAGTGAAGCTGGAGTATGGGTCAGTATGAATCTGATTGCTCGTGACAATCTCCCTGGGGGGAGCTGCTGGTTAACAAAAAGATCTTGGCAGTTGCCAAGATCCTTTTTTATTTAAACCAGCCTTTTTCTTTTGACCGAGTAATTGCTTCTATTCGGTTTTTCACTTCGAGCTTTTCTAGAATCATTGAGATATAATTTCGCACCGTCCCGCTTTTGATGCTGAGTTCCTGAGCGATTTCTTTTGTGTTTTTACCGTCAGCCACAAGTTCAAGCACTTCTTTTTCTCGATCTGTAAGAGGGTTAGCTTCGCTGTACATGTCCTCCATCAGCTCAGGTGCATAGATGCGTTTTCCGTTCATGACGCTTCGGATGGCGCTTGCGAGCTCTTCGCTCGGACTGTCTTTTAACAAATAGCCTTTAACGCCTGCTTTAATGGCTCTTTGAAAGTAGCCGGGTCTTGCAAAGGTAGTTAAGATTATAATTTTGCAGCCTGTATCCTTTAACTCTTCAGCTGCTTCAAGCCCTGATTTCCCTGGCATTTCAATATCCATAATACATATATCAGGCTGATGTTTTTTGGCAAAGTCAACAGCATCCTGCCCGGTTGTACCTTTGCCTACGACTTCCATATCGTCTTCTAAGTTTAGAAGTGATCCTAAAGCGCCCAGCAGCATTTGCTGATCTTCCGCAATAAATATACTAATCATGTAAGCCATCCTTTATGTTTATTTTGAGTTATTAGGAATTGCCATGGTAAGCTTAGTGCCGTTTTTGGTATCAATGTGAAGGCTCCCGTTTGCAAATTCAAGCCGTTCTCTCATACCGAGTAAGCCGTGACCTTTTGAAAAGAATTTTTCTTCTCCTTGAAATGTTCCATCGTCAGATACTGTAATGACAACTTCCTTCCATAGCTGTTGAATGTCAACTCGGCAAGTTTTAGCCTGACTGTGTTTGACGACATTTGTGACAGCCTCTTTCAAGCACATGCTCAAAATGTTTTCATTAAGCAATGAGATATTTTCGGGCCATTTCTCTTCTTCATAGATAAACGTAATGTCAGCTGCTTCGAGAATTTGTTTGATATTGATCAGTTCATCCTTGAGCCGGATGCCTTTCATAGAGGATACGATCTTTCTTACTTCATTTAAAGAAGTTCTCGCTGTTTGCTGAACACTTTTCAGTTCACGAGCTGCTTGTTCGGGATCTTTGTATATCAGTTTTCGCGCCAAGTCGCTTTTTAAACCGATAAGCGAAAGCTTTTGCCCAAGCGTATCGTGGAGGTCGCGGGCAATACGCTGCCGCTCTTCTAATTTCACCAGCTCGGCAATCCGTTCATTCGCATCCTCGAGTTTTTCTTCAAGCCGTTCGCGCTCCTTGCGGCTTCTTATACTAAACGGCAATAAAATCGCACTGATGAGGGTAATGACGACAAAAGGGATTTGCGTCAGAAAGAATTCCTTTTTCAGCACAAGACTGAAATTAGCTGCCACGGCTGCGCTTATTAAATGGACGTAATATAAAATATGAAAAGGGACACGTTCTTTTATGTTTCCAATAAAATAGGCGATAAAAAAGGCAAAATAAATATAACTGAACATCGTAATGGAGGCGGTTGAAATGCCGATTAACAGAAACGCCCATAAATAAATGGCCCAGCCTTTAGAGACAAAAGCAAATCGATATACCGAAAAAAATAAAAGCGTCAAAATGATGCCGACGATAATGACAAATGTTGAATTTGATTTCCATATAAAGTAGAAGGGGAGGATGAAAAAGATCGTCCATATATAAGGCGTAATCCCGCTTAGCTTTTGAAATGTAAAATGCTTTTTAATCATGATATTCCCTCATTTTCAGCTTTTCATCTTACATGTAACTTTATCATTGCGAAAGCCAGAATGCACCCTCGAACAATAAAAAAGAAGCCTTCTAGTGTAAAGAGAAGACCTCCTTCATCATCAGGCATTCTTCCGCAGCTTCTGTTTTTCTGTTGAATCAGGCGGAAGGCTGAAAGGTGTATGTTTTACATCCCGAAATGACACAAATTGTTTTTTGTCTTCATCCCAAAGGCGGAAGGCAAGTGATTGCAGGCTTGTTTTTAAGGTAATTGTCGGTACGTTTTTTAATGGCTCATGATGTTCGTGGGCAACTTCAAGCTTATAGTTAGGCACTTTTGGACTCAAATGATGAACATGGTGGTAACCGATATTGCCTGTCAGCCATTGAAGCAGTTTTGGGAGTTTATAAAATGAACTGCCTTCCACAGCAGCCTGAACGTAACTCCAGTTTTCATCTGCTTCAAAATAAGAATCTTCAAATGTATGCTGCACATAAAACAGCCACACACCGATTGAGCCTGAGATCAGAAAAATGGGGCCTTGCACCAGCAAAAATGATTGCCAGCCAAAGATCAGACAGCTAGCAGCAGCCAGCGCTGCAATTGCCAGATTCGTAAGGTGCGTGTTGACACGCTCTTTGCGTCTTGCACCCTTTTTGTTGAAACGGTTTGTAATGAGAAAAACATAAATCGGTCCGAGAATAAACATGATAAACGGATTTCTATAAAGTCTATATGCAAGCTTCGTTCGTCTAGGTGCAGCTTTATATTCGTTTACCGTTAACAGCCATATGTCTCCTGTTCCGCGTTTATCCAGATTGCTGCTTGTCGCATGATGAATCGAATGGCTGTGCTGCCATTGAAGATACGGAAATAAAGTCAGAACACCTGTCAGAAAACCGAGAATATGGTTATAGCGTTTTTGTTTGAAAAATGATTGATGGCAGCAGTCATGGAAGATGATAAAAATTCTTGTCAAAAAACCTGCGGCAATCACTGTTAATGCTAACGTAAGGAGGTAGGAGACATCGAGGCTGAGATAAGCAAGAAACCACAGGCCGAAGAAGGGAATAAACGTGTTCAAAAGCTGAATCAGGCTGTTTTTTGTTTCGGGCTTAGCAAAAGCAGCGACTTGCTTTGTAAGCTGTTTTTGTTTATGTGCAGTTTGTTCAGTCATAGTAAGTATCCTCTCATTGTGTGTCTCAGTTCAGTATACGCGAAAGAGAGAAGTCTTTTGTAGTAGCACACATCATGCATCATATATGACATTTGTCATGGCTCCTCGTGCGCATGCATGAATGACACGCTAAAAAAGCTTGTAAAAAAGAATTTACAAGCTGATTAATGTTTATCGATCCATATACGTGATGTACCCGAAACAGCCTCAATCCTGCATGTTCCTCCTATTGGAAACGTGGCAATCGGGGAGGTATGCCCGGCATTTACGTTTGCGATGATGGGGAGAGCGGATAATTCTTTTTTTGTTTCAATCATGGCTTTTACCTGTTCTATTGATACATTTGATGCTTTTTGAAATCTGCCAATCAAAATCGCTTTCACATGAGAAAAAGCGGGGAGGTGGATGAGTGATTGCAGATCGCGGTCAAACATATGGATGTCTGACATGTAATCATCTTCAATCAATAAAATGATCTGTTCTGTTTCAGGAAAATACTCCGTTCCCTGCAGCAAATTAAGCGTACATAGATTTCCGCCAATCAAGGTGCCTTCCGCATAACCCTCTTGGATCACAACGGGACCGTTATTAGGGTAAAAGTGTCTGTTTTCTTGATCCAAAAACCAGCGGTCATCGCTCCACTCCCTTGAATGGTGAATCTCAAACGGATCGTCCGAAGCGCAGCAAGAAAGAAAATACTCTATTGTATAATCGAGTCCTTTTTTCATTGCAAATGTTGAAAAGTGGGGGCCTGAATACGTGACAAGGCCCGTTTTTTGATAAATGGCGTTGCAAAGAGCCGTTATATCGGAATAGCCGCATAGAATTTTTGGATGCTGTTTGATCTTCTCGTAATTAAGATAACGCAGCAGCTGATTTGAATTGAAACCGCCGAGTGTCGTTAAAATCGCTTTGACGTTTGGATCAAAAAAGGCTTCATGCAGATCATGGACTCTTGATTCGATAGAGGATGAATCAAATTCGTTTATTTCATTTGCATGTTCGGCGATAGTCACTCGATAACCTAAGCGTTCTAACACCGTTTTAGCTTGTATTTTTGGTTCATTTGACATTATAGACATGCTGGTCGCGGGAGACACGATCCGGATTTCGTCTCCCTTTTTTAGTTTTGAGGCGTACATAGAACCCTCCATCAATGGTTTTACACCATTACAGCACATCTTGGCTCATTCTTCCAGGCTTTTTTACAAGTCAACCCACTTAATGCTGCCGGATTGTGTAGCAGGATCGACGCATACTTTGAATTGATGTTTTTCATAAAAATGAATCAGCCGGTCTACATGATTCCAATCCCGTTTGGCAATGTCCCCGGTGACTTTAGGAATATTGTGGTCTCTGGCGATATCTTTTAAATATTTCATGCAAATAGAGCCAAACCCGTGATTCGGAGGGCCTTTTATGTCCCCAATATGAATGGCATCGTCCTTGTAAGAAGCTATAAGTGAAAAACAGCCTTTTCCTCTATAAGCCGTTTTACAATCGGTAAGCATAATTTTGCATGTTTGGCCATCATCAATCGAGGAAACAATCAACCATTCTTCATGTTTCGATTGATCAATACCAAGCACTTTGGCGTCTTTAGATAAATCCTTCATATTCTCCTGCATGCGGTAAATTTGAAATTCTAAATCATTTAGTTCTTCTTCAAGTTCTTGGCGATTTTTTTCTTTAACAGTAAACAAGATCAAACCCCTTTCAAAAATCAGCTTAGAAACACAGTTATCAATTGTATTAGATGAGAGGGGCATTGTAAATAACAAATCCATGATTGCTAGAAATTAGCGCAAAGTGAGGTTTGATCATTTTTAAGATAGGAAAAAGAAAACTAACCTGTGGAAAAGGAGGAAACGGAATGGCGATTGATTCATTGATTAAAAAATTACAGTATGTCCAATTGGAACCGCCGGATAAAATTCTCTCCCTCTATCTCAATACAGACATGAGAGATCCAGATCAGCAGGGGGGAGAATGGAAAATTGCCTTAAAGTCGGGATTCAGCAGATTGAAAGAGTATTTGGCAGCAAGTGATCCAGAGGAAGAGAAATGTCTGGATGGAATCAGAATGAAAATTGATCAATACCTCAATGAATTGGGAAAAGAGATGCCCCGCAGTCTCGTGTTTTTTGTTTCGGATAGCGGCATATGGGAACCAATTAAACTTCAAATCCCTGTAGAAACAAGATTTTACTGGGAAGAAACAGCTGTTCTGGATCAGCTGAAAGATTTGCGCCAAACATACCCAAGTACGGCGTTTATTTTAACTCAGCAGCATGAAGTGAAAATCATTGAAACCGTCTTAGGCAAAATTGAGGCGGTTGAGCATTATGAGTATGATATGGTCAAAGAGTCTTGGGAGAATTGCCATTCCTCTGCAAAAAAAGAGGCTCCATTTGAAGAGGACCGAATGAGGGAACATGCAACGGAGAATCAAACGAGACTGTATAAGCGGCTGGCTGCCAATCTTGATCAAAAAGCTGCCGTGAAAAGATGGGAACGAATGGTCATCGCCGGGGATAAAGAAACGGCGGATATTTTGGATCAGCATATGAATAAACCGATTCATTCGAAAATCCAAAAGAACCTGCTGAATGAAAAAGAACATAAGGCCGTTGAGCATTTGATCAGGGAGGCGTAAATCTCATAGGGCCGGGGCTAAAAGCCGCGGCCTTTGAAGTGTGTCTAATTTCTGACGAAGCAATCGAAAACGTTGACATCTTCTATGAATTTGCATACGATTTGGATAGCCAGTACAAATTAGGAGAGGTCATCAAATGAATCAAACAGAAAATAAACCGAAAAATTATACGGGAATTGTTCTTACGCTGACAGTTCTGATTAACGGTTTAATCGCAGTGCTGTTTTTTATGCCTAAATTAGATCAGTTCAGCCATGCGAATATCCACATTTTGCCGATGCTGAATGCGATATTCAACAGCTTTACGTTCATCTTTTTATTGGCCGCGCTGATTATGATTAAACAAAAAAATATTAAAGCCCATAAACGCTTTATTTTAGCCGCTTTTACAACAACATTGCTATTTTTGATTTGTTATGTCATCTACCATTCGATTGCAGAGAATACGCTCTACGGCGGAGAAGGTATTATGCGCCCGATTTACTTCTTTATTTTAATTACGCATATCTGTCTTTCTGCAGTCATTGTGCCGCTTGCGCTGTTTACGCTGATCAGAGGATTCAGCATGCAGGTTGAGCGCCATAAAAAAATTGCCAGATGGACAATGCCTCTGTGGCTTTATGTAAGCCTGACAGGCGTTATTGTATATCTGATGATATCACCGTACTATTAAAAGCCATACTTTGTATGGCTTTTTTTGCACATGTAAACACGACAAAAGCCCAAAAACGGATTTGGGCTTTTGTCAGTAAATTGATAGACTCCTAATCATGAGCCTTAGATTCCATGGTTTCAAGTGTTGCAACCTGCAAAGATTCTTCAACAGTTTTTGTTTTTTCTTTTACTTTTTCTGCATACGTATAATCACCGTAGCAATACGGATAGCGGAAATTGTTTACATTTCCTCCGCAAGTATACAGCTCGGGATTTTTTTTGACTTGCTGCTCGGAGTATTGTTTTGCCAATTCCTCAGTATGCTTTCCTCCATGTTCAGCTACAAAGTCAATATAACCTGCCCCCATGTTGTAGCTTTGAATAATGGTATCCAAATCCACACCTTTTTCCTTTCCGGTCTTGTACATGAGGGTAAATTGCTTGATGCCTTGTTTAACACTGAGTTGAGGGTCTGTTATCTCATTGCGTTTTAACCCCAGAGATTCAGAGGACTGCATGGGATCATTGCCTTTTCCTTTAGACTCCTGATACATCATGCCAAGTATCAGTGATGTATAATTAGAGAGCCCTTGGTTTTCAAGCTCGTCTTCCACCAGCGGTTTATAATCGGTTAAACGTTCCAAAACAATCGTTTTCGTATCGATCGGAAGTTTTTTGATTAAATCCCGGTTGAAAAAAAGCAAGACCAATAAAAAAGAGGCGATGACAAAGACAAAAATCATCATAAAACCCGCAGCAGCGAAACAGCCTTTTCTCTTTTTTTTCACTGTGTTTCACCCTCAATGTTTGGAGCAGTATGACTTTTTTATTATGACACAGAACATATATCAGACCAAGTAAAAACCTGATTTGAAACATAAATTTAAACTATGAGATTGAATTGGAATACAAGCAGGCTGGTTTGCACCAAAACACATTTGTTATATGATAAAACTATGAATAAAGAAAGGTGATACAGATGACTGAATTTAAAGAAACAGAACGGTCGGCTGCCGATCTGGACGAGGAGACGCTGTTTCTGGTCGCGCAAACATTCAAAGCGCTTTCTGATCCTACCAGAATCAGAATTCTCCATTTATTATCTCAGGGTGAACATGCTGTAAACGGAATTGCAGAAAAGCTGAATTTACTGCAATCCACAGTTTCCCACCAGCTCAGATTCTTAAAAAATCTCCGGCTTGTCAAATCGCGCAGAGAAGGAACATCCATTTATTACTCTCCGGAGGATGAACACGTTTTAGATGTTCTTCAGCAAATGATCCATCATACACAACACGATTAAAAAAGACATCCTTGCTTAATCGCTGCTAGCGGGCAAGGATGTCTTTTTCTTTATTGTGTCCGTTCTGGTCAAGTTCATTTCTGCTGAGTTTGATGACAAAAGAAGAAAACCCGATATAATAAACGGCTATCAGAAAAAAGATGCCAATTGTCAGAGGATCAGTTCCGATTGACTGACTGTAAGAGCCAAGGGTGTTTAGATCAAGTGAGGTAAGATAAAGCTCTGTCACTCGATACAGAAATCTTGATAGAAATAAGGTTAAGAGAATCATTTCTACCCAAATATGTGTCCGAAAATAGATTTTTCCTCTGCGTTTTTCAAAGGAGATGTTTTTCTTAGCGAAAAAGACAAGGAGCCATCCGCCAAGAATGCCGAAAATAAGAGGTCCATATAAAAAAGGGTGCGTGACGCTGAAAAGCGAAAGACCAAAAGCAAACAGCGAGAAAAGAATCATACGGGTGAACAGCCAGCGAGGCTTCAGCGGCTGGTATCCGATGGACCTTTTAATTTTTTTATACAGAAAAAAAATAATAATCATGGCAGGATAAACGCTCTGAAGTGTAAGATGCATGATGTGAATCCCCTCCGTTGAGAAGTGTATGCTTATCCGGTACGAAATAGTAGTTCAAATCAAATGCTGAACACAAAAAAGAAGGGGAAGCCCCTGTTTTCATAACATATGCAAGGAGTCTCTGGGCCGCATAATAGATATGCCCAAGCTTTATAAAATGTTATGATTGTTTTTGTTGGAAATAAAAAGAAGAAAAGGTGCACAGAATGAAACTGGAACGTTTGTTAGCGATTGTTGTGTTATTAATCAGCAAAAAACAAGTCCAGGCCGCTGAACTTGCTGAGCTGTTTGAAGTATCCGTCAGAACGATTTACCGTGATATTGATACGATCAATAGAGCTGGTATTCCGATTGTAACCTCACAGGGCTCTGGAGGCGGAATCGGCATTATGGAAACGTATCGCCTTGAGAGAGAATGGCTGAAAGAAGAGGAGCTGTTTGTGATAGCTTCTGCTTTACAGAGTGTCTCATCCATGTATGGATCGATTTCTCACAGCACAGCTTATCAAAAAATCAAGCATCTCATACCGGAGCAGTCAGCTGGAGCATTTAAGCAGCAAACAGAAAAATGGTTTATTGACATGACGGCTTGGGGCCGCACTGAGGATCATAAGGCGCTTCGTGA
The DNA here is from genome assembly GCF_026790065.1 of Bacillus sp. N13C7. Taxonomy (GTDB): domain Bacteria; phylum Bacillota; class Bacilli; order Bacillales; family Bacillaceae; genus Bacillus. Next base: position 19,500 of record NZ_JALAMO010000005.1, read on the forward strand.
GAACATCAGTGCCGCCATTGATCGGTTATCAACGATATCATTTACATATACAAACGCAAACGGAGAAACACTTCTTCGTGAAGCAGAACCTTACACATTGGTTTGTAAGGCGGGACACTGGTATTTATACGCCTATTGCCTGGTTAGAAACGATTTTCGTTTTTTTAAACTTAACCGGATGAAAGATCTGGCTATCTTACATCAGACCTTTATCAGAAAAGATATTCAGCTGGACACTTTGCCATGGGATAAGAGTTGGTACCAAAAGGACCATTTAACTGAATTGGTTATTCTTGTACAGCCGGCAGCACGTCAGCGCATAGGCGAATGGTTCGGATATGATGTCCTTCACTGTGATGAAGATGAAATCTGCCGGGCAGTGATTTCACTTCCAGAAGATCAATGGCTGATCGGTTTTTTGCTGCAGTTCGGAAAGGACATTGAGGTTTTGGAACCTCTTCATATACGGGATAAAGTAAAAGAAACCATTCATCAGATGCAAAAAGTATATAAAACCTGACACACTGCTGTCAGGTTTCTTTGTCTATAATCTTAAAAAAAGGAGGAGATCGTATGGGCTTTTCACATATGACACACTTAGACCGGAAACGATTTGCCGGACTGTCACTACGGACAAGCAACGCATTGGAAATGACGGAAGAAAGGAGGATCCCGGCACTATGGGATCAATTCTGGCAGCAAGATATGAGCATTCTTTTCTCACAGGCTGAAAAAGACCAAAGCATTATCGCCTTATATTCCAATTACGAACAAGAGACGAATGGATTTTACACGTTTTCAGTCGGAACGTTTCAGGAGCACAGCTGCACTCTTTTGGAACCATATAAACATATTGATTTGCCGGCTTCCGCTTATGCCGTGTTTACTTCCAGAGTCGGCCCTATTGAAGAGATCGTGCTTGAAACGTGGAAGGAAATTTGGACTTGGGATAAACGCCATCTGCGTACATTTACAGGTGACTTCGAAATGTATGATCAAAGTGCAGCAGTACCTCAGCGGGCGCAAGTTCACATATATGTGGCCATAAAACATTGATAAACGTTTGAAAAACTAATGGTGTTAGTTATAATAAAACTAACATCATTAGTTTTTGTTAGGAGGAATAATAAGATGAGAGTTACTCAATATCAAACCGTTTGGCAGCTGACTTTTTTTCCGGCCTTGTTTCCGGTTAACTGCTATTTAGTTGAGGAAGAAAACGAAGTCACCCTTATTGATGCTGCACTGCCAGGCAGTTATAAAAGAATTATTCAAGCTGTAAACCAGCTGGGGAAACCGCTTCAGCACATTTTACTGACCCATGCACATGGAGATCATGTCGGATCACTGGATGCATTAACACAAGCATTTCCGCATGCAAAGGTAATGATCTCAGAACGTGATTCACTTCTGCTGCAAGGTGATACATCCTTACGTCATGATGAGCCGCAGACACCTATAAAAGGAGGTATTCCGAAACACGTACAGACAAAGCCTCACCAATTGCTGACGGGCGGTGAAACAATCGGTTCCCTGCTTGCCATTCCTACACCGGGCCATACACCCGGCAGTATGTCATTTTTTGATACAAGAAACGGCACTATCATAGCAGGAGATGCGTTTCAGTTGCACGGAGGAATCGCTGTATCTGGCCAGATAAAATGGGCGTTCCCTTTTCCAGGCTTCGCCACATGGAATAAGGAGGAAGCGATCAGAAGTGCACAATTGCTCGCCGACAAGGCGCCTTCTTGTCTCGCTGTCGGACATGGGAATTTTCTGAGATCACCCTCAGAGCAGATGAGACAGGCAATTCAAAAAGCGAAGAAAGGATGATGAGCATGTCACCAAGAATAGGGTTGAGCCAAAAAATGATTGTAGACGCCGCAGCCGAGATTGCCGATCAGGAAGGATTGAATGGTGTCACGCTTGCCGCACTGTCTAAAAAAATGAATGTACGCTCTCCGTCGCTGTATAATCATATCAACGGGCTGCAAGCGATCAGAACGGAGCTTGCTGTCAGCGGACTGACAAAGCTCTATGATCAAATGGCTGACGCCGTAACGGTACAAAAGGGAGATTCCGCTTTGTTTTCTTTAGCTCAGGCATATGTTGATTTTGCAGTTGAAAATCCCGGATATTATGAAGCGGCTTTGCTCAAGATTCAGGACAAGAGAGCGGAAATCGTGTCAGACCAAATTGTTCGGCTTGTTGCGAACCTGCTCATTGATAACGGCTATGCAAGCGAAAAGACTGCCATTCATGCGACAAGGGGGCTTAGAAGCCTGCTGCATGGCTTTACGGCTTTAATCGCAAAAGAGGCATTTGAACGTGAAGAGGATATTTTAGAAAGTCTATCATTTTCAATTCGGACATTTTTGGCCGGCTTATCAAAAAACAATAAAAATATTATGTAAACTAATTAATAGATGTCTTATATTTCTGAATATTGTATAATGTCATGGTAGTATACATAGGGGAGAGACATCGGGCTATGGATGACATTTACAAAATTGAGAAGGTAGCGGCAGCTTCATGGCCGTCTTATATTCAGAAAAACATGGGACAATGGCGTCTTCGAGCGAATTTTGGCGTAACCAAAAGGGCGAACAGCAATTACCGGATTAAAAGATGACCATAGGAAGGAGCTTGCTGATGGACTCGCTTCAAGAAATTATTTGCGAAAAACGGACATACACACGCCTTTATCATTCACATAAGCACGGGTACAGCCAATTTCTTTTTCCGCTTGAAGGAAGTATAGATCTTGAGACAGAGGGGCGCCAGGTGAAATTAAAGCCGGATCATTTTTTATATATTCCGCCGGAGTGCGAGCATCGTTTCCGTTCAATCGGCAGAAATGAATGTCTTGTACTGGATGTTCCGCTTCATGCAATGAAAATCGATGAATATCATGCAGGATCGGGAATTGAAGCTGCGCTTGATCCTTTCTGGTCTTCAATCAGGTACTTACTGACGGAGGAAGCAAAGGCCGGCACAGCGAACTCACTGCATATGCTGGTTCAATACATAAAAGAAAAGCTGCAATCCCATACTTACCCCTCAATTGCTTATATTCACAGCCATTTATCTGAGCGGCTGACAATTAAGAAGCTGGCGGAAATTGAGCATTATCACCCAGCTTACTATTCAAATTGGTTCAAAAAGCAGACGGGGATGTCGCCGCAGCATTATATTGCAAATCTTCGGCTTGAGGAAGCGAAACGAATGCTGATAGAGAAAGATAAAACACTTACTGTTGTGAGCGAGGCGCTGGGCTTTCAAAACCTTTCTTCATTTACAAGATGGTTTACGAAAAATACTGGCATGCCGCCCCGGTTATATCGAAACATCTTATGATCGGATAAAAAATGATGGTCCTTTGGGTAAACGAACCTTAAACATCTCTTTTATAATAGGAGAAAAAGGAGTTATTGATATGGCAGTTATTGAAGACTTTGAAAAATTGGATATTCGAACAGGCACTATTGTAAAAGCGGAAGAATTTCCCGAAGCAAGAGTCCCGGCGATTAAGCTTGTGATTGACTTTGGAGCAGAAATCGGCATGAAACAATCGAGCGCGCAAATCACGAAGCGCTACCAGCCGGAAGATCTCATCAACAAGCAAATTATAGCAGTCGTGAACTTTCCGCCGCGCCGAATTGCCGGATTTAAATCAGAAGTTTTGGTCCTCGGCGGCATTCCCGCCCAGGGTGATGTCGTCCTGCTGCAGCCGGGACAACCCGTCCCAAACGGCACAATTATCGGATAACACAAAAAAGACGTTTGCCTAAGGCAAACGTCTTTGCGTATTGAGGCGATGCACCACACGCCACATTCGTGTGCGCCGCAAAGGCATGTACATCGGCTTACACAATTCAGCTCATCGCTATATGAATATAGCATGGCGGGTGGAGGAATGCAAGGGTTACTTTGTTAATGTGATTGAAATAGTTATAAAAACTTGTCTTATTTTGTCTGATATTGTCGAAAGTAAGCGAAGATAGACAATTCAAATTATAATATTATTAAATTGTATGACGATAATAAGTTTACGTTTTATCATCCAACCTTAGAAAAGTGACTTAACTGTGACCCGTACTGTGACCTGAGTGCGACCTGGAACACCGTTTTGAGAATGTGAATAAATGCTGTTAAATCAACGAGAACGCACTAAATAATAAGGTGAATACAGGGGAGTAGTGTGACCTGGATTTTTAATTCAGGTCTTTTTTTATGCACAAAAAAATGCCTATCTAGAGATCATAGGCATTAAATATTATTATCAATATCTTCATTTATTTTTTGGCTAAGTTTCTGAACCTTCTTTTTAACATTTGAAACAGTTCTTTTTTGAATTTCATCAAAGTTCTCCTGAATATAGTCCATGACACTTCTTATTAGAACTTCACTTTCAAAATTGAATATCTCATTTATTTCTGACTGTTCTTCATCTGTTAGATGAGGGTATTGAAGTTGTTTAGCATTTACTTCAGCAGCTACATCAATTGTTCTGGTTGTACAATTTCATATTCACCTTCTGCATACTCTTGCTCCGCATAATGGCTTCCCCATTGACAGAGCTCCTGCAAGATAGGTTTAAGAGATTCTCCAAGTTCAGTGGATGAATATTCAACCTTCGGCGGTACTTGATTATACATCTTTCTGCTCACAAGTCCACTGTCTTCAAGCTCTCTAAGTGTTTGAATCAGCATTTTCTGAGTTATATTTGGGACAATGCGCTTTAATTCACTCGTTCTCTTTGGTCCATTCATTAAAAAGTATAATACAAGACCTTTCCATTTTCCGCCAATAACTTCCTTTGTCACTTCAAACCCACAACTAAATTTTTTCAAGTCTAAACCTCTCCATTCCACATTTATTACTTTTTAGTTACTATATCACAAAAAAGTGGGTACTTCCGATAATGTGCTTACTGAAGGATACTATATCTTGTAAGTTGTTCTTCAAGTACTTAAAGGTACTAGACATAAAACAAAATTAACTCTTAAGGAGTGTTAAGTATGGGTAAATTTGAAGGTAAAATAGCGCTTGTAACGGGTGGAACAAGTGGGATTGGTCTTGCTACAGCACAAAAATTTGTAAACGAAGGTGCATATGTTTATATCACGGGACGTAGACAAAACGAACTTGATAAAGCTGTTAACCAAATTGGCAAGAACGTAACCGGTGTTCAAGGTGATATTTCTAAGCTTGAAGACTTAGACAAACTATATGACATTATAAAGCAGGAAAAAGGTAAGTTGGACATTCTTTTTGCTAATGCAGGCATCGGCAACTTCCTTCCAATAGGTGAAATTACTGAAGAGCAGGTTGATAGAACGTTCGACATTAACGTTAAAGGAACCATCTTTACTGTTCAAAAAGCGTTATCACTATTCCCGGACAAAGTAGGTTCTATTATTGTAACGGGCTCTACTGCTGGATCAATTGGCAACCCAGCGTTTAGTGTATATGGAGCATCTAAAGCAGCATTAAGAGCACTAGTTCGCAACTGGATTCTTGACCTAAAAGGTACTGAAATCCGTGTAAATGTGGTTAGTCCAGGAGTTATTCTTACACCTGCATACGATGAGCTTTTTGGTGATGCACTTGAAGGAGCAATGGAAAATACCAGAAATACTGTTCCAGCTGGAAAAGTTGGGACACCTGAAGAAGTAGCAGACGCTGTATCTTTCCTTGCTTCAGACGAAAGCAGTTACTTGACGGGTGTTGAATTGTTCGTAGATGGCGGGCTAGCACAGGTATAATTTCACTGCGCAGAGATTACAAATCGTCCCCAAAAAAGGTTAATGGGGATTTACTTGAAGAAGTCGTATAAAAAAGTCGTTTTCCTTAAAGGACAGGGAATTCGACTTTTTTATGTTTGAATTTGATTAACGTTGTAAATTCGCATTTTCCTGGGGCTACCACTAAATGACCTGTAAAAAAGATTACTTTGTGAATAGATCTACTTAAAGTAACGGGGGCGTTAGTTGAAGAACAAACAACACCGTTGTTGTAGTAAATGAGGTCATTTGTTGTACAAAAGGAAAGTTGAGTACAGGCATTTTCACCCTGTTCATCTATCCTCTCTTTTTGTTTATAAAATGTGTGACATTTTATTTGGTTGCTTAATTATTAATAATATTAAACATTTTCTTGACTTTTAATAAAAAATAATATCCCTGTCCTTTAAATAAAGTCAGTCTATGCTCCTGAATTAAGGTGTTGTCTTTAGTGGCCTTTTTTAAGGATCAGACTGCCGTGGAATGCGCTAACACACGTAAAACTTGACAGGGTAGTGACTCAGCCGTCGCAAAAAATGAGGATAGGATGCCTTCTGTGTTTCCCTATTTACACATGCATCTGAAAGGCGAAAGCTGACATTAAGTGCTGACGAAGGATGGGTGTATCGTTTCTGATGATGCAGGACAAGCCATAAGTATACTAAACGTAAAATTGCGTTCGGTGGAACCTGTTAGGGACACTTGACACAGCAGGCTTGGTTTGGGGAATAACCAACGGCAAATAGGGTGAACACACGGATACCACAAGTGGATATACAATCAAGTTTCAGTCGCCTGCCTGAGTTTGTTTATTTTTTTACAAGCAAATTCAGGCAGACAACTTGTCCAGCCGTTGTCCACAGTCTCAACCAATCAAGCAAAAAAATCAAAAGAAAAGTCAAGACAAATAACAAAGAAATTTGTGAGGTTCATGGTGAACCTGGCAAGGTATAGTTAACAAAGTTTTAAGGCCATAGCATTTTAAACAAAGTTACAATATTTACAATAGCAGTAGACAATTGTCCAATCAGAATAATACTTCGAATAATAAGTTTAGGCCGTTCAGATGGGGGTTTCTCTTTGGAAAATAAGCGTGTTACAGAACTAGCAACAAAGAAAAGTGCGAATCCAAGTACCAATAATACTATAAGATTAGGAATTTTATTGAAGACGTCTTTCAAAATAAAAATACACAAAGTAATACCTAGTCCAGTGCACATTTCAAATGCACCATCATTTTTAGTTAAGCTAGACAATTCAGACCCTATACCCCAAACACCTATAACCAATAAAACCATGGCTAATAATTTCATGGGAGTTTCATTACCAAAGGTTTCCCATGAAGCAAAAAGTACACCACCAATAATTAAAAAAACAGCTGCTATACCAAATCCAAAATGTTTATTTTCTTCTTTTGGTAAGTTATTAGATTTTGCATTAACTTCAGACATAAGGCTCACCTCCTATGAAAAGTATATCAAAATTTGGAGGATGAGTTAATATATCTCTCTTTTTCATAATCTAACTTCTCTTTTGTGTGACTTCTTATAAGCATGTCATTATAATTGTCTTTAGTACGTTTTCCCTGTGTTCACCTATAAACAGGTGAGCAGAATGACAACAATTAAAAAAGACGAGAAATCAGGAACTTACTATTTTGTTTATTCAGGTGGAACACATCCAATAACAAAAAAGAGGATTCAGCGTAAAAGAAAAGGGATCAAGACTTATAAAAAAGCTCAAGAGGTACTTAGACAGGTGATTCTTGAGGTTGAAGAAGAAAAGAACTACTTACCTGAGATATCTGAATCATTTGGGACGTATGCTGAATCCTGGTTAGAATCAAAAAGAGTGAAGCTTAGACCAAGTGCGTTTAACAACTATAGAGAGATACTCCAATACAATGTCCTTCCTTATTTATCGAAATACAAATTCGATGAGACCACAGAGGATGTATTGCAGCAACACATAAACACACTCCACTTTGAGCGTAAAGTATCAGCTGACACAGTAAGAAGGGCAGTACAGGTAAACAGGAGCATATTCAAAAAGGCATCACGAAGAAGAAAAATTGATATGGCGATCTTTGATGAATTGAACTTACCAAGAGAAAAGAGCATAGTGGAGACTTGGACTCCTGAAGAGATTAAACGTTTCCTGGATACTTCAAAACTTAAACGCCCATCAAGACACTATATTGCTTATGAGATATCCATTAAGACTGATTTGAGAATGGGTGAAGTACTGGGGTTAGAGTGGAAGAGTATTGACTGGGAAAAACGGTATATCACAATACGCCAAACACTATGCGGATAGATGATAAAGGTAACTATGGATTAGAGCCAGGAGTTAAAACAGTTAACTCATACAGAAATGTTAATATACCTGAGTCACTATGTGAAAGCTTACGGAAACACAAAAGGTTGGTTGAAAGGGACAAGAAAGAAGCAGGAGCAAAATACAATGATTTAGATTTAGTAGTATGTACGAAAATGGGGAATTGGCTGCCGCCTTGTAATTGGACAAGGGGATTTCACTCAATACGTAAACAGCTGGGGTTACCAAAGATTAAACCTCACGCATTAAGACACACACATGCTACGTATTTAATCAGTATTGGAGTAAGTCCCAAAATAGTACAAGAGAGGTTAGGACATTCTGATATTAAACAAACATTAGGAACATATAGTCATGCTCTTCCGTCAATGCAATTAGAAGCAGCAGATAAGATGGATTTATTGTTAAAATCGTGACCTTACCTGTGACCTGATGTAATAAAAATAGCGATAAGCTATGGTGTGTAAGGGTTTGTAATACCTCTTTGAACACGCCACATTCGTGTGCGCCGCAAAGGCATGTACATCGGCTTACACAATTCAGCTCACCGCTATATGAAAATAGCATGGCGGGTGGAGGAATGAAAGGGTTACTTTCTGTTATTGTGATTTAATCTGTCTATCTGATCACGATCTGACGATATAAAATTCGAGACATTAGCTTTAACGAATCAAATTTATTAATAACAACATTGATAAATGAAAAAACATGTTTTGAAATAAGATTGATCAAAACATTATCATAATAGAGGGTATGCTTCTGAAGCAGCACAAGCTCTCTTAAACTTTTTTATAAAGAAGTTAACCTATTACAATATATAAAGGGGTGAGCAGGCCCTAAGGCAAGCGATTGACATCATAAGCGGTACGAATTCCAGATTCAATGGCGCCTTGCATCCATGCATGAGTGAGCGAGACATGTTCTCCAGCGAAATGAATTCTTCCCTCAGGGACAGGGATATAAGGATACAGCTCTAATTCTTGTCCTGGTTCGAAAGCTGTAAAGGCCCCTGCAGAATAAGGGTTCTGACTCCAGCTAATAGAGGCGCCGGACACAAATTCAGACCATACAATATCACCATATATTTCAGATAAATTCAGTAAAGTATACTGGATACGCTCTCCTTCTGAAAGACTATCCCACATCAGTGCCTCGTCTGCCCATGTATAACTCGCCAGAACAACAGCATGTCCGTTTGCTCCAATATCAGTGCTTGGATAATACGAAAATCGAATCGGAAGATCGGTAATAGATTTGCCGCCGCGCTGTTCGGCTTTTTCCCAAAATCTGCTTTTAAACTCTATGCCGATTTTCGTTGCACTCATATAGTTCAGTTCACGAATTGCCCTCCGTTTATAGTAGGAAAAAGAATGGAATGGTTCGATTTTCACAAATCGCAATGTTGAAAAAGGGATGGTTACAATCGCGAGATCAGCTGTGAATGTTACATGTTCCGCTGTTTGTTGATGCTGACAATGGATCGTAACGCTGTTCTCACTTTGAGAAATTTTCATCATTTTTTGATGGTATAGAATATTTGGTTTTAACTGAGGAAGAAACGCATAAGGAAGCCGATCCATACCGCCTGTTATCTCATAGAAGTGAGAGGGTGATGTAAAAAAGATGGATTCCCGTAACGCTTCAACAAGGGACATACCCATGTACGCTTCCATATCCAAAAGGATACCAATCATATCAATCGCACCATATGAAAAGAACGTGTTTAAGAAAGAGCTTAATGAATAATTCTTGTATTGTTTTTCAACAATCCGCCAATTTCTTTCTGGATCTTGATTAATGAAATGTAATATAGGCTGCAATACAGAAAGCATTAGCTCTTCAGCCGATTTCCCTTGTTCGTTCTGGGCAACAGGGTATCGTAATATTTGAGGATTTCGTTCAAACGTATGGAGACGTGTTTTGATTCCGTTCGCATAAATGATGTCCATGGGGGTTCTGTTGATAAATACATTTGTTGGCAGCCTGAATGTTTTGATATATTCTAAGGTTAACAAATGGTTATTCGGTATGCGCATTGGGCCAGCATTGAAATACAGTCCTTCACTAAAGGGAGATCTCAACGTGCAGACACGGCCGCCTGCTCTGCCGCTCGCTTCCAGAATGGTTACTCTGTGACCGGCCTTTTTTAGTAAGGATGCTGATACAAGCCCGGCCAATCCAGCTCCAACAACAAGAATATGCTTTGGATGCTGAGATGCGTTAAGGCCATTTCTAATGATCTTTATCATGTCCTCATTCATGAGAGAATTCACTTTTAGGAGGCACCTCTTTTTAGATTTTATTGCATTATATTCAGTGAAAAGGGCGCCTATCACGATCTGTTCACATCTTTTGGAATTTGAATGGACTACAAGTTAAAAGAACAATAATGGAGTGATTGATTTGACTAACTTTGTTCATAAGACTGTAAACGGTTTGAAACGTCTCTTAGATGAAAAAGGAGCCATTAAATTGTTTTGTTCGGAAGGGGATATCATGGAGTTCCTTGTTACATTTTCACAGGACAAAGCAACCCTGCATGACATTCAAAGCTTTGAGGCTAAACACCAGCTTACCCTTCCAAAGGATTATCAGAAGTTCATGACACTACATAATGGTGCGAAAATTTTTCAGATTCTTGCTGATGGGGAGAATATAGGTGGGGGACTTTATTTATTTAGCCTTGAAGAGATTGAAGAAGAATTAAAATATGAGGATTTGTTTGAAGGCATCAATGGTATTCCAATTGGCCACTTATTAGAAGGTTGTCATTTGGTGATCGACAAAGATAAATTGGATAAAGGTGATCCCAACTATCTTTTTATATTACAATTAGGAGAGTATACACCATTAAATTTAAACTTTGAGATATTTCTAGATCGGTATATAGAATCCAATGGGGCAACTTTTTGGGAATGGCGCTACTATACCGCAGAAAATTATTATAGAACACGATAGCACGATGTATAAGACAGTCAGATTTGGCTGTCTTTTTCTGTTATTCAAATAGTTGATTGTGGTAAAATTTACATAGAGTAGGGATAGGAAGGAGAATGATATGAAGGTATTTGAGGCTGATTCATTACTCTCTGAAGCAGATAAAAGAACCAAAGAGTACAAGGAACTAAGGTCACAAATGGTGAAGCTCAGAAAAGCCTTTAAGGACGTAGCTGACCTAGATGACAGCGAGTTTTCCGGTAAGGGCGCAGACAACATTAAAGCATTTTATCAAGATCATGTCGGTGTTACAGATCAATGGATTGATTTAATTGATATGAAAATTGCTTTCTTAAGCGGCGTTTCTGCAAAACTTGAAGATGCTAAGATGTCTGATGCTTACATAGAAGAATCCTTTCTAGAACACGAGTTGGCTAACGCTTATACAAAATCAAAATCCATTATGTCTGAACAGAAAAAAGCAATGAAAGACATATTAAACGACATCAATGATATTCTTCCCCTTGAAATATTCTCAACAGAAGACTTCAAAGACAAACTTTCTTCTGCAGATGACAAACGTGAAAAAACAATCGATAAGCTAAACAAGCTTGATGAGGATTTAAAAACAGAATACGCTGAAACAGAACCAAACGAACAATTTATTCAGCAAGACTTTAAAAAGCTGCAGGAATCAACAGGCAAAGGGAAGAACGCCACCCCGATTCACTATAACGCTAAAGCGTACAGAGAAAGTGACATACATAAGAAAAAAGGCGATATTGAAAAGCATTCTGAAGCTTATTTAAGCGTGAAAAAAGAAGAAGCAAAAGAACGTGAAATTAAAGAGTTGAAAAAGAAACTTAATGACGGTGTTTCTGATCCTGATGAGTATTTAGAGATTGCTAAGAAAGTAGGCTACGAGAATCTTGAACCGGCTCAAGTTCAGCTTGCAGTGCAAATTGAACAAGCGAAGCAGCTAGAAGGAGCAGGAGAAATCACCTGGGATATCGTAAAAGGTGTAGGAGTTGGTTTATACGATGTTGGGAAAGACACTGTAACCGGCATATGGGATTTCATCACCGATCCGGGAGAAACGCTCTCAGCACTGGGGAACGCTGTTATTCATCCAGTGAAAACATATGACGCTATTTCAGCAGCAATAGAAGAGTCATATCAAAAAGATATGGTGAATGGGGATGCCTATTCTAGAACAAGGTGGGTAACCTATGCTGTTGGTTCAGTGGCTGTAGCTGTTTTTGGAACCAAAGGTGCAGGAGCCATTAACAAAGCTGATGCAGCAGGCAAGGTAATAAATAAAGCTAGTCAAGCAGGAAAGAAAATTAAGGACGTCAAGATTCCAGATTTGCTTCCGTATAACCCTAAATACGACCTTGCTATGGCAGGGGACGTGCCATACAATGTAGTGGATGGAGAAAACTTAAAAAATCAACTAATGAGTTTTGCTAAAGGATCAGATAAAGAAGTTAAACCTTTTGATGTCGTTGATTATAGACCAAGTAACAGTCCTTTAGAGAATCATCATGGTGTAATGGATGTATGGGCCAAACATAATGTTCCGAATTATGTGAGTAGAGGTAGTAATACGCCAACAGTAGCTTTAACTAAGGAGCAACACAATGCTACCAAGAAAGTTTATAGAGAATGGTTGTATGAAAAAACAGGGAAAAAAGTTGGCGGTAAAGTAAATTGGAAAGAAGTATCACCTAGGGAAATACAAGAACTTACTGAGAAGATGTTTGATGCTGCTAATGTTCCTAAAGAAGCGAGACAGCAATATTATAACGCATTTAATCAATACAACTTTAGAAAGTAGGTGCGGACTTGAGCATTGATATGTTAATCAAGAAGATTGCTTCCACATCAGACTGTCGGCTGTTTGAAGCTGATGGTCTCCCAGTAATAGACGAGAAGCATCAACTACCAAAAGATATTAGTGAATTTTATGAACAATGTGGTGGAGCAGTTTTATATGAAAATGCGGATTATCCAATATACATAGTAAGACCAGCTGAGTTTGAATTGGCTAATCCCATTATTGTTGGGGAGCTCTGTGAAGAAGACATTTCATCCGAGTGGTATATTGTATGCACTGATGGAAAAGGTGAATACCTAACAATTGACTTAAACGAAGAGCGAAAAGGGAAATGCTATGACAGCTTTTTTGATCGACATGGAATAGTCGGCGAAACACAGGTGATAGCAAGTTCATTTACAGATTTAATACAGCGACTGCTTGAGAATAAGGGTAAACATTGGTATTGGTTAAGGGATGATTATGTATCACTAGGCGATGCATATGATGGCATAGAAATTGAATAATCTATTAAACAAAAGTATTGCAATTGTTTATTGCTAAAGATGTGCAATGCGGAGGGATTAATATGAGCTTCAATAATATCAAACAAAAGTTGAAAGAGTTTTCAATTGTTGCAAAAACAGATCCCAGAATCAATAAAAATGAACAACTCAAAGAAATTGAAATGAACATAGGAAAACAATTACCTTCTGATTATAAGGACTTTCTGAAGAAATATGGCGGCTGTTATCTAGAAAGTACAAAACAACAGATGAAATTGAGTATGACGTTTGCTATAAACCTTTAGAGAAAGATCCTTGGATGGGCAAGGGCGATGATACACAATTGTTAGAAGGTTTTTATGGTTTAGCGAATGATCATAACAGTCTTCAGAAAGCAATCGATACATATTCTGATCGCTTTCCTAGAAATATTATTCCTATCGCAAGCTCTGCAGGCGGGAATGAAATATGCATGGATATCGATAATGGAAAGATATTGTTTTGGGATCATGAATCAAGTCATCCTGAGAAAGACTTTTTCCTGATTGCCAACTCGTTTGAGGAGTTTATCCTAAGTTTAGTTGATGAACCAATTGAAACTGATGATAATGTTAGCGATGTTGAAATTGAGATTTTGGACAATGATTTTGGAAAGTTGCTCTTTGGGAAGGACAACTAGTCTTTATTTTTTCAAAACGCTCTTCTAGGCAAAAGTAATTGCAATTGTATGAGATGTTGTAGAAGTAATTATAACCAATCCAAATAAAATAATGGTTTTATCTATAAAACAAAAGTTTTGCAAATTATTTCAATGGTTTTACTTAATGTGTTATAATCAGAACTGTAAGACATTTGATTGGTTATAGCGTATTTCTTTAATGAGAAATGCAAAAATAAAAAGACCAGGGTGTTGGCGCACCCCGGCTCTGTACAAAAAGCTGCCCATCAAAGGGCTTGCTCGATGTTCAATCTGCGTAGACCTAACCCTTTAAGGTTCCTAAGCTCAAGGGGAGGTCTATTTTTTCTTTTGGCTTGACGTTACAATCATCATTATATTGAAGATCAACAAGACGGTATTTAATATCAACCCGCCAAAATTGATCATAATCATTAATGATTCGTAAACAGTCATTTTCCCACCCCCTTTCATAGGGGATGAGCAAGACTCCCTTGAGTGAGCAAACTTAATGTACAGGAAATATTATACTATACATAAATGTCCTTGTCGTTAAAAATTCACAATAAATCGACAATATGAAAAGAACTTGCTTAATGCAGGTTCTTTTTTAATTTCAAATATTAAACAATTCCAATCGATTGACGATATTTAATATGTAAACTTGTTCCAAGAGGATTTAGGAAATGAAGAAGAGAATTACGTATGTACTGCTTGCTCTTCTAGCAGTAGTAGCTTTTGCTTTCACTGATTCATCAAAAGCCAAAGCAGCAGAAGCGACACCACTTTATTATCTGCAAATTACGGGCATAACATCTGAAGGAAATGATTTTGCTTGGGATTACATTAACTTTAACCAAACCAAAGCTCCAAGTGTTTTAAAAGGTGATAAACTTCACGTTAGGGCTCGTTTTATGGGGTATACAAAGTTCACAGTTATCACGGGTAAAGATGGAAAAATCTGTTATATGATGGTACAGCTAGAATGTATAAATCCGATGCCATTCTTGGACAGAATAAGGTGGTTATAGGCTGGGATAAATATTTTGAGATTCCAATGGACGCACTTCAAGATAATTCTATACAGATTAAAGCATTAAGCTCAGGCACCACTTTTGTTTACAGCCAAAAAATTGATTTTGAAAGAGAGTGAACCAGGTGATTAGCACTTCTAATTATGATGTAACTAAAGATCCAAAGTTCTTAGCATTTTGCAGCTTGGCTACAGAAGGATACGGGGGAAATAACTCAGCTCCTAGTAGATCAATTGGTTTTAGTGAATTCTGTGAAAAACTTGAGAAAAATGAAGTAGTTAAACCCGAGAACAAAAAAAGCTCACTTGACCTAAATAAGTCTTTAGACTATTGGAAATCAAGATTTAATCCAGGAGGTAATCTCTCTGCATTAGATTCACAGGTATTAGATATTATTAAAAAAGCTTACAACTTAGGCATGGTTAACAAAAATAATATGCTGCTGCGAAACGAAGCAATTAATGCTTATAAAAATTCAATTTAAATATGAAACAGTGCCCAGCTTAATAAGTGCTGGGCGTTTTACTTATTGAGATTATTTTCTTTCAAATATTCTTGATGTTCTTTCTCCAGCTTATCAATATCATCTTTGAATATATAAATCTTATATTTTTCCTTTGCGTCTCTAGACAGATTATGTTCTAAATATTCACGGAGCTTTGCCTCACTTTTGGTTTGACCCATGCCAATTGTAATTGCCGGATCTGTTATTCCAATTTGAAAACTAAATAAACCAAATTCATTCCAAGCACTTTCTAAAACTTCTTCAGGTGCTTTTTTGTTTGATTCGATTAAAGTTATACCCGACGTAATCAAAGCAGGAACTAAGATCAAATATCCGATTAACCTCTTCTTCATTCACCATCACACTCTCCTTCGTGGAAAAGAATCCCTCCTTTATTAATATTACGGATATCATTATTGACCTTTATATTTATTACCAACATTCACATAGAACATTTGATCCTATTTATATCGAATAAAGAACGTTTGCTCCGTTAATATTAGACTGATAAATGAGTGAGTCGATATGCTTAGGGATCGAGGAACAATTTTCTCCAGACTATATTATAGGAGAGTGTTTATCGTATTTGTTGATAGATACATTTTCTATATCTTTTTGTTACTTATTTATTAACAAGTCTGATATTCTAAAGTAAACAAAGTAAGCATAATAAGGAGGTTGAGATGATTAGTGTTATCAATATTTTAAATTCAAAAGGGGAAAATAGATGGATTGTTGTAAGCAGCAATTTAAATCCCGTAATACCCGTTATGAAGTATGTTAAATATCTTGATCTCTTGGGCCGTTCTGCAAACACTTTAAAA
Source organism: Bacillus sp. N13C7 (assembly GCF_026790065.1). Classification (GTDB taxonomy): domain Bacteria; phylum Bacillota; class Bacilli; order Bacillales; family Bacillaceae; genus Bacillus. The sequence goes on from NZ_JALAMO010000005.1 coordinate 35,921, forward strand.
AATGCATACCATTTAAAACTATATTGGAGCTTCTTAGAGATTAAAAACCTCAATTACGATTTAATTGATTTAAATATATTAGCCGAGCATCAGTTGGCTAAGGCATCCAAAAGGCTCAATAAATTTAACCTAAGTTAATGCGACACAAGCTAAGAGGTCAGAAAAAACAATAAACCAAATAGTAAACTGTGTAATTGGAATTTATGATTACATGACAAGAAGAGAATATTTTGATAAGGATGTAAAATCAGCTCTCACCAAGGAAATAAAAACGAAAAATAAAACTTATAAATCCTTCTTAGATCACATCTCCACAGATAAATCCATAAAAATGAATTTATTAAAGTAAAGCAACCTCGAAGATACATAAAAACAATTTCTAAAGAACATGTTAATACCCTACTTGCTTCTTGTTTGTAAATTAGAGATAAACCAATCATCAGGATTCTATTCGAAACTGGTCTAAGGGCAAATGAGTTACTTAATCTAATCCTGAGTGATTTTAATGTCAGTAAATGCAGTGTTTTAGTGAGAGAATCAAATACAAAAACTGGTAAAAACAGAACAGTTTATATAACATCGGAGACTATAAATCTTTTTCAAGATTACATTATCGACTATCATTCAGAATTTGTAGTTACAGAGCATGTATTCGTTAATCATACTGGGAAAAATAAAGGATACAAAATGACATATTGGGGTTTAGAGTCTTTAGTAAAAAGGTTGCGACATAAAACAGGAATAGATTTTACAGCGCACATGCTAAGACATACTTTTGCTGCGAATTTAAATGATAATGGTATGAAAGCTAATTCAATTCGTGCCCTTATGGGTCATTCGCACATTGAAACGACTTTAAAAATGTATATACATCCATCACATGAAACAATCAGAAAAGAATGGGAGATAGTCACTAAAAAGATGGACTCGTAAAGGAGTGGGAGATTTATTGAGGATAGAATAAATATCTGAACTTGTACCGACAAAAGAATTACCGATTAAAGGTTATTGGCAAAATGATTTATGGCATGTGATCAGATGCCATTGAGTTTTAACTTCAAAAAATAAATGTTTAAATACTAAGTATATTGATTTTACAAAGATAAAAAACGCGAACATAAAAAACGAGATGAAGTATTTCTTATCTGAATATTTAATTAACGAAGTGTGGACACCGTCTACTCTTGCTTCAGCAAGAGCTCCGTTAATGTTTATAGGTGAATTTTTATCAAATGAATATTAGCGGTTTTGAAGATACCAGAAGAGGAGTTGAAGAGCACATATGGTGAAACATAAAAAAGTTCGCAACTCGGGCTATACAAGGTATACCTCTGCTCTAAATTCCTTTTTAGAATTTTTGGATGAATTTGTTTCAGTTCTTATCATTTCAATGCTTTATTTCGAAAATATCAAAAAAATTTTCCGGATGATTGGGGGAACTATAAAGAATCAAAACTTACTCATATTGTATGTATTAACGCTTTATCAATTTTAGGGTCAAAAATTATTAGCTAAGTGCATGATCGGAGAGAGTAACCAAGTTGACAGTTCAAAATTGAATAAATATCTTACTAGGATAAAAAAAGTGAATTGGTCAAACCAGGGGTAAATGAAATATTTAAAAGGACTATCAGGCTCCAAAACACTTGCAAAAGATTTAGAAGTACAAATGAATATTTAAGTATTTGTTTTCAAGTTTAGTGATAACTATGTCTATATTTAAAATTATATCTCTTTAATTATCCAGAAAGAAAAACCTTTGCACTCCATAGTCATTGTTGTTTTGATAGTAGAAGATACACATTAATGTCCCGTTAAATGTGGGGAAAAGAACTATGATTCTCTAATTAAAGCAATATACAAGAAATGGGAGGAGTAAAGGTTTGTTAGGCGCAACTTCAATTAATAGATAAAATAGCAATCTTGTGTTAAAAATAGCTAAGCTGTTGGTACCCTTGCCAGCAGCTTTTATAAAACGTTTTTTGACTTTGAATTCTCTTTCTTAGCTTGGTATAACTTCTTCATTAGCGCCCTCTTCTCAGTCTAAGATATGTGAAATCCTCAATTGCATTGCAAATTCCTGGAGAGCTTTCCCTGTCCTTATCAAGTCCAAACTCATTTTCTTGGCCATCAAGAAATCAATTTACTACTTCTTCTTTTCAGGTTCCATACCAGCCTTTACAGCATTCGGAAGAAAAAGTGATTCAGGGACATTCATCTTTTTTTATTTTGTCTAGCGAAGTGAAAGACCGATGGCGTTTTTCCTGCATATAATAGCTGGAACTATTCAAAAAGGCAGGGAATGAAGTTGAGTGAATGATGTGATTGTAAATGGAGGTTTTGAAACAGCCAATCTGACGGGCTGGGCTTCTGCAAATACGTCCGTTATTAATACTTTTGCCCATTCTGGAAGATATTCCGCCCAGTTTATAAGTAACCAGCCATATGCTTTTTTAGGACGGATCGTGCCTGTCGTTTCTGGACAATCTCTGTTATTCATCGTTTCTCTTGGGAGAATTGGAAATAATCCAAGTCCTCAAGTAACTATACAAATTTTATTTGTTAACAGTGAAGGGGAAGAGATAGAAGGCGGATATGAAATTATCATTGCTTCCGGAAATTTGCCAAATGTCTCATTTAATACATGGAATGAAATATATAGAACAATTAAAATCCCCGCAGAAGCAGTAAACGCAGTAGTGTAATAAGTAAAACTACTTTTGGATCTGTTCTAATTTTGGAGCAACCGGAGTCACTGGTGCAACTGGAGATACAGGCGCAACCGGAGTAACCGGTCCAACCGGAGTAACTGGCGCTACTGGTGCAACTGGCGCAACTGGTCCAACGGGAGTAACGGGACCAACCGCTTCAACCGGGGCAAATCCGCAGCTGTTTTACAATGAGGTAGCAGGCCCCGTTCCGCTTGCTATTAATTGGTACTGAAACGTCGATTGGTACTTTAATTGTGCCAACAGTCGCAGGACAATTAATAAAATTAGACCTTGCCATTTCTGTAGATGTTACAACGACAGCTAACTCAAACTTTACTTTTCAAACCAGAATTTATAGAAACGGAGTATTAGTAGATACACGCTCCGTCCAAAGAAATGTCAACGCTGCAATACGTCAAGATTTCCAATTGCTACAACGTATGTAGATGCTACAACGGTCACAGGCACGACTTCTTATGAGATTAGAATAATCTTCACAACAGTAAGTAATGTGAGTGGCAGCAGCGCACTAAACCTAGATATAAATGCTATTAGGTTCCCTTAATAATAGAGAATTAAAAAATCACTTTTTTAAAAAAATTCAAGCATATGAAACAAGAAACCTACTTTTAAACAGTAGGTTTCTTTGTCGTAGTATTGAAACCTTATCATGTCTCGGAATATTCCTCCAAAAATTTTTTAAGGTAATAAGAATACTGGTCTGTATCAAACTCGTTGCCGCATGCATGTAAGACCCAAGGCTCTTTCTGATGAGGGATGCCCACTATATATCTTTTTTTTCTGAACTCAAAACATTGAGAAGTATCATATAAATGCCATCCGTCAAAAATATCTTTTCGCCATGGAACATCGTACTGAGTCGCCAGTAATAAACCGTCTAATGCTTGAACTGCTTTCACAGTTTCATCAATTTCATCAAATAATAAATAGTTGTACGTACTGCGATATTCAATGACTTTTCCGGCTTTTTTAGAAGCCTCCCACCAAATCCCGCTTTGCGGCACTTCTTCACATCCTATGACGCCTATCATGCCAAGCTGATCATTCTGCTGAAAGACATGGAGAATATCATAAATAAAGGAACGATTGATGATAAATGTGTCCTGATGTAAATACACTTTATATTTTGAGTCAGAGTCCTCCATTGCCGCCTGGTAGCCGGAGGCCATACTGTCTGCGTCTCGGATATTGATTAATTCTACCTTCATATGCGGCGGTACAGAAAGAGAATGAATATGTCTTAGACAGAGATCATAAAGGGTATCGTCATTCACACAAGTAATGAAGCTAATTGAATGTTCGTTTGCATGCTGGTTCATCTTATATCCGCCTTTATGACATATTGATAGGCTCTGGCCTCCTCCTCAAGAACTGCATGGTGAATTCCCATGCATGAGCTGACATAAGCAAGTTTGCTGATCATTTTTTCATAATAATGAGTCGTAAAAACAATGGGCTCGATTTGGCTGATCTTGTAGCCTGTTTCATGAAACATCTTTTTCATTTCCTCCAAGGTGAAAAAACGGAAGTGTGTTTTATCGAGAAGCCCTGCCTGTGTATACGTCCATTTGCCGGACAGGAGACTTTCGAAAATCGAGATATGTCCGATATTCGGGATGCTTGCCAAGATGCTCCCTGTTTCTTTTACGTAAGGCTTGATGTTACCTAAAACTGCCCACGGGTCTATTAAGTGCTCCAGAACATCACCGAAGATAATGTGATCAAATGCGTTTTTTTGAAAAGGTAGTTTCAGTGTTTCAATGTCTCCCGTTATTACTTCGTCAATATAATGTGTTGCTTTTTCGGCAGCTGGTGGATAAGACTCAATCCCATAATAGGAGCAATTCGTTTTTTCCTTAACAGCTGCGCCAAACAAGCCTTCTGCACATCCGACTTCAAGAATGGTTTTCGCATGCGGTTCTATCAGATCAAATAGCTGCCAGTTGATGCCTTTGTAATACTCTTTATCTTTTAGCTCATACTCTTTCATAGAATCGTCAAGTGAATTTTTATTGATTTCCATGATGTTCACCCCCGGAACCGGTCTGCATCTTTAGAGTATCTTCAAAGTACTTTTTGTTGGCTAGCATTCTTGAATCATGGGGACGGTATTGTAATGCCGATTCATTATGCTGATAGGCAAGCTGATGCTGACTGAGTTTATCGTAGCAGACGGCTAATTGCAGGTGGGGAAGCCAGGTCGCGCAGGCGCGGTTTTGAAAAGCTAGGTTTTCTGCTCCTTTGTTTTCTATTGCTTTTTCATACCAATAGACCGCACTTTGAAAATCGTTTTTTTCTAAAAAAGAGTATCCCAGCCTGCAGCAGGTTTCTGCTCTAGGCGGTCCGTAGACGAGCGTGTGGAGCACCCAGCTTAATTCTTTTTCCTTTAGCCCCAATGTATGATAGCAATCTGCTAATTTATTGCATGCTCTAATATTATCTTCTACCCATCCCTGTTTTGTTTTCAAAAAACGCAAATAGTACTCAATTGCTTTTTCTATTTTCCCGTGATCACACAACTCGTTCGCATAGTAAAATAAATCTCTTGGCGAAAAATCCTTTCCCGAAGACGCCATTTTTTCATAAATCCGCAGGTTTCGGTCTGCATCATGGCTAAGTGGCATGTGAGAAACTGCAGCTTCACTGTGGTGAAGGTTTCCGTACACTTCCAAATATTCATGGACGGCGCCAATCCACTTAAAACCCTTTTCTCGCTTTACAAGACGGTACCTTTTTAAGCTGGATGTGACGTTGTTTTCTTCATCAAACGCCAAGTGGTATTTCATTGAGACCGCGTCAATATGTGGGTCAAGCGTTCTTTTTAAATCCAGCAACAGCTTTTGATCATTCTCGGTAAACACGTCGTCTGCATCAAGCCATAAAATATAGTCGGCCGTTGCCTGTTGAAACGAAAAATTTCGGGCTGCAGCAAAATCGTCGATCCATTCAAAATCAAAAATCCGGTCTGTATAATGCGCAACGATGTCTTTCGTCTGGTCAACTGAGCCGGTATCCACAATGTTAATTTCATCAGCTATTCCTTGCACAGAATTTAAGCACCGCCCAATAACAGCTTCTTCATTTTTTACAATCATACATAAACTGATTGAAATCACATGGCCACCTCCGTTTTATTCTGTTTTTTCTTTATGGCATGGACAAACATGTAATCAATATGGGCATGTTTTGACAATTGATCCAAAGACAAACCAAATTGCCCGGCAAGGAATTGGAGTTCTTGTAAAAAGAGTTGTATGTTTGATTCAGTCTCGGTGGTATGGGAAGTGATGGATTTTATGTTATAAAGATATTCAGGAAATAGGGTATTTACGTTGCGAGGAGTGATGAAATGTGTGTACGTCGAAGCACTACATAATAAAGAGAAAAATGTATCTGCATAGGCAGTATTTGGGATGCCGCAAATCAGCGAACCTGAAGGCTTTAGATAAACGGTAAGAGTTTCAATCGTATGTCTGGGATTCATCGAGCAGTTTAAAAGGTCTCCGATCAAAATGACATCGAAAAAGGCCTCTGGGTAAGGGAGGTCGCATGTTTCCACATCTGCCGAAATGACTTGCTCGTAATATGCGCTAGCAATGGTCTGTAACAATTCATCCTCTTCAATTCCATACAATGTACAGGTTTGCCGGTTGAAAAGCTCTGCCCCCGCAGCTCCCGCGCCGCAGCCGATATGTAAGATAGAGCCGGCTTCCACGGGCACAAGCGCTGTCATCTGGGGCCGGGAATCAAAGAAAGCTGTCATATCAACGTTCCATTTATCGATGAACCGTTGCCGATTTTCTTCGTATAATCGACTGATGTTTAAGTCTGGATTGCCTGTAAACGTGGCATGGCCGTGATGGTGGACAAATGAATCAAGAGCGATTTTCAGATGATAACCCGCTTGCAGTATGCGGAGGCTTAAATCATCATCCTCAAATGAACCACCTTCAAAACGTTCATCAAAACCGCCGATTTCGTCCAACACCTCCTTTTTAACAAGCATGCAAAATCCGACCAGCCTCAATACAGCTTTTGACTTGCCTCGCTGCTGCAAACAGTAAAGGCGAGAAAAATCTTCAATTCCCTCAACGTTTGTGTAGTCAACGGGAACTTGCTGCGGACCGCTGACATAATTGCTTACAGGTCCGACCATGCCGATTTTGTCATCTTGATAAAGCAGCTTGATCATTGGCTCCAGCCATTCACTTGTTACAACAGTATCATTGTTTAAAAAAAGAATGTTGTCACCTGAAGCAGCTCCAAAGCCCTGATTACAGGCTTTCGCAAAGCCTTTGTTCGTCTTGTTGAAAATTGTCTTAATTGAAGATATCTGTTTGAGGTAGTCACGTGTACCGTCATGAGAGCCGTTATCTACAACAATTACTTCTATACAATCATTATTCGTATGCTTCCATATGCTCTCCAAGCATTGTTTCGTTAACGCCAATTGATTATAAGTGAGCACAATAATACTCGTTTTCATCATAACCTCCGTCCTTTCACCATTTCATTCGGATACTATATGTATATCGTAATGTTCAGAGGGAATGATTCTTTCCTGTAAAAGGAGAATGCTGCTTAAACGGAATAAATTTGGACGTTCTTAAAAAATATGAATCGTTTTTTAAAGAAAAGGTCGAGGAATTTGTTTAGAGAGGGTACTATTTAGTTTTGCCTTAATTCTGTATTCAGGGATCAACAAGGTTGGGGGACAGAGGAATGATAAGCGTCTTAACAGTTTGTATGAGAGTTATATTAAATTCTTTCTGTATTAAATGGTGAATTAAAAATTATGTATGTTCATGCATGCATATATTTTAAAGGAGCATATTGATAAGGGCATTATTTTATTTAATAGCGTTTATAGCAGGGGAGAAGGACGAAATATCAGTCAGATAGAAATTTTTATATGTTTATGATCGTTTTCATCACTTTAACAAGCAATATATTGTTCTTTGGCAAAGGGAACTTAAATCAAACTTTCAAAGTGGCGAAGTGGAGTAAGGACTAAAGTGATTTGTGACCTCAAATATGATTTATTGAATGTTTTTTTGTAACTGAAACTAGTTGGGTTACTACTTTGGAAAGAATCATCGTGTACATATAAACAATGAATGACAACAAGGCGTGTTTAATTTATTCAAAGTAAGTCTTGATAATGAGTCTGATACCATCAATTTTGAGCTCAGTGATATAGTCTTTGTCCTCAAGTGGTTCCTTTATCGAATGCAATAGCATTGGCGATACAAACAAAATATCACCTCCTACTTAGAACACATTAGCTAAGCGAAGGCGATATATAAAGCGATATGGCAGTGGTACTTAATGGGATTCAATGAGCTCAGGTGAATTGTTTTTAGGTGAATTCACTAAAGATGAAACCTGGTATGCTTCCATATCATCAGCATCATAAGGCAGCAGCAAGCTTTGCAGATAATCAGGATCAGTATTTTTAGGGTTAAGCCATTCCTTTTCGTTCTCATCAGTAAGGATAACTGGCATACGATCATGAATGTCTTCCATAAGCTCATTAGGCTTTGTTGTGATGATTGTGCAAGTGTACAACGGATTGCCTTCTGGCGTGTTCCATTTTTCATATAAGCCGGCAAAAGCGAAGAGATTAGATGATTTAAGCTTAATCCGCATAGGGATCTTAGTCTTCGGATCAAGACGTTTCCATTCATAAAAACTGTCTGCAGGGATGATGCAGCGTTTGCTGACAAGCGGCTTTCGAAAGCTGGGTTTCTCAGCCAATGTTTCAGCTCGAGCGTTGATCATTTTATAACCGATCTTCTCATCTTTTGCCCAAGGAGGAATGAGACCCCATCTAAGTTTACCCAGACGATTATTAGATCCATCGTTGATTATTGTCAGGATGTTCTGTGAAGGAGCGACATTATAGCTTGGGTGATATTCATCTTCAGGTAAGAATTGATCTATATTGAATTGCTCAATGATGTCATCAAACTCAGAAAATAAAGTGAACCTTCCACACATGTTCATCATCCTTTAGGGTTTTTGAATATTGTACAGGCTTGATACACGAAAATCAAAAAGGAGGAATGTGATGCAGCAGCAAACAGTTGAGGTTAAAGAAGTTGAATGGAGAAAGAAAAGGTCAGTGATATTTATACAATACATTAAATAGTTTTTCTATAAATAGTTTTCTGATAGACTGTACAATAATAAGAAAGCCCCCATATGGGGGCTTGAATCTGCTTAATAACCATTAAATCCTTTAATTTCAAAGTTTTCAGTATCGAGATTTAGGCTATTCAATTGCTTTAACAACACCTCAAATTTTAAGCAGTCACCGTTTCTTAATTCATCTGGAATATATTTGGGATTTGCAATTTTCATTCCATTCTCAATCCACTGTTTTCGATATAACTGAAGTGCAGCGTCAATTAAGTAATCTGGCGTCACAATAAAACCTAAGCTTACTTCATGATCTTCACTGTAGCCGTATTCAAAATCGCAACAAGGGCAGATTTCAAATGTTTTTTGATACTCACCATCGTTGTTTAATGGGTTTTCACTTAATCCTTTATATCCGCAAATTAAACATGTATATAATTTAGTCATAACAATCCCTCTTTAATATATATATTGTTCCTATTGATTTTTATAATAATTATAACCAGCTTTTTTATTTGGATGTTTTGGCTTAAAAAAAATTTCAATCATTTTTAATGAATTATTCGAACAAAACGATGACATATTCCTTGTGACGAATATGTATAAGCACAAAAAGAAAGAGAAATGTATAAGAAAATTAAAGGTGTATCAACTGTTTCTAAAGTGTAAAAATTATTTAAAGTTAATCCAAGTAAAGGCATATTCATACCCGTTTGAAAGCATTTTCTTGTAAATGCTTCTCATGTTCTCTGAAATTGTTTTGTCTTGTTTGAATAACAGTTGCTACGACCACAGATTGAGTTGGTGCATATAGAGGAAGGGGATGAACCCTTTCCTTTTTATATTATAAATAATACTAAACTGTTTTTTTGCCGAATATCGTTGTTGCCAACTTCCCCAAAGTTTAATGAGAAAGTTTAGTTATCTAGATATTCCCGCTTAAACACGCCTCAAAACAGTTGTATTTGCATATTGTACTTTCCAAATAAATCTGTTGATAAGAGTGCTTTTCCTCACCTTGAATAATCCTTCTCTCTTTTCTGTTATTAATTTAATAATTACTATACTATTTTTCAGCTTGACTTTTTTACTGTAGCCTTTTAAAGTATGGAATGTTGCTTAGACTATGTTTAACGGTTTTGATATTGAAATTAGAGGTGGCTACTTAGATGAAACAGAATGGAAATCCATGGGCGCTATTGCCGCTAGTTTTATTTGTAGGTCTTTTTGTCGGCTCTGGTGTATTGACTGGAGATTTCTATAAATTACCAATATTGATTGCGGCAATTATAGCATCAGCTTTCGCGCTATCATTTAACCAGAAGAAATCGCTCAATCAGAAAATAGAATGGTTTGCTTCCGGTGCGGGACATCCTGATATTATTATTATGGTTATCATTTTTATATTAGCAGGTGCTTTTGCTTCTGCAGCTGAGGCGATGGGAGCGGTACACTCAACCGTCAACCTTGCTTTGAGCATTATTCCGCAGCAGTTTATACTGCCAGGGCTTTTTATCATTGCTTGTTTTATTTCTGTTTCGATGGGAACATCAATGGGGACGATTGCGGCAGTTGCTCCAATTAGCGCCGGTTTGAGCGGAGAACTTGGATTGTCTACTGAAATTGCTATTGCAGCTGTTGTCGGCGGAGCTATGTTTGGAGATAATCTTTCTTTTATCTCGGACACCACCATCGCGGCAGTACGTTCACAAAAAACACAAATGATGGATAAATTTAAAACGAATTTTTTGATCGTTTTGCCTGCTGCTATCATAACTATCATTTTATTATTTTTTATACCGACAGGACACATAGGACATACCGGAGCTGAAACTTACAGCTGGTTTAAAGTACTTCCTTATGTTGCCGTGTTAGTCTTTGCGCTAATTGGTTTTAATGTGGTGGCTGTCATTTTCGGCGGATTGATCTTAACAGGAATTATAGGGTTTGTAAGCGGCAGCTTAACTCTTGAGTCATATTTTAAAGCAATTACAGATGGAATTGCCGGAATGTCTGATCTTATCATCCTTTCAATGTTAATTGGCGGAATGGTCGGCGTCATGAAACAAAACGGCGGGATTGACTTTTTACTGGGATTCATTTCTAAAAAAATCCATTCGAAAAAAGGTGCTGAAGCCGGCATTGCCGGATTGGTCAGCGTTACTAACCTAGCTACTGCCAATAATACGATTGCTATTATTGCAGCCGGGCCAATCGCCAAAAATATCTCTGATGAATTTAAAATCGACAATCGAAAGTCGGCAAGTATCTTAGATATCTTTTCTTGCATGATACAAGGCTTAATCCCTTATGGGGCGCAGATGTTATCGGCCGGGAAGTTTGGAAATGTTTCACCCGTCAGCATCTTGCATTACTCCTTCTATCCTGTTTTAATCGGGATCTGCGGCATCATAGCAATTATATTCGGACTACCAAAATTCACAAGAAATACGAAGTAAAGATAAAAAAGGTACCAAGTGGTACCTTTTTTTTATATAATTCGTAAAAATATATAGAAGTGAAGAAAAAGGAAGATAGAACGTGTAATGGAAACAAGCTTTAGCTGATATTGCATTTGATTTCATATATAAAAGCAAAAGCCACATAGAAAGAGGTACTTTTATAAAAAAGGCAAAGAGTTAAAAATTAAATCGAGCTGGGATAAAAAAGAGTATTCATCCTCATCAACTACGACACAGCTATGCTACTTATATGATTAATAACGTTGTTCTACTAGAAGCGATCCAAAGCTTACTTGGTCATGAAAGAGTGAGGCCACAAAAATATATGCTTAGCTAAGTGGCAAAACGGGATTAAACTTAATCAAAATCGAGATGCACATATAGAGGTGTGTCTTTTTTGTTATTGGCCATTTAGTGAATAAGGACAAAAATGACTTGACAAGAAAGTCTCATTAAACTATGGTTATAAACCTACTTAGTCTAATTAGACTATCGTAAACAAAGAAAGAAGGTATTTCTATGAAATCTATATTATTAATCGGACAATCAAATATGGCAGGCAGAGGATTTATTGAGGATGTACCGCCGATTTATAATGAGCGTATAAATATGTTGCGAAACGGCAGATGGCAAATGATGGCAGAACCGCTTAATTTTGATCGTCACGTATCTGGTGTTGGGCCGGCAGCCTCATTTGCTCAAGCTTGGACAACGGATCATCCGGGCGAGTCCATTGGGGTAATACCATGTGCCGAGGGAGGAAGCTCAATTGATGAGTGGGCAATTGACGGACTATTAACAAGGCACGCGATTTCTGAAGCAAAATTCGCAATGGAAACAAGTGAATTAGTGGGAATTCTGTGGCATCAAGGAGAAAGCGACAGTTACGGAGAACGTTATAAGACGTATGAAGTTAAATTACTTTCATTAATTAAACACTTGAGAGAAGAATTGAATGCACCAGATATCCCGATCATTATCGGTGAGTTGGGACATTACCTTGGAGATGTCGGATTTGGAAAAAGCGCTGTAGAATATAAACAAATAAACAAGATATTATCTAAAGTTGCTCATACCGAAAAAAATTGTTATTTTGTAACATCAAAAGGCTTAACAGCAAATCCAGATGGCATTCATATTGATGCCGTCTCCCAAAGAAAATTTGGATTAAGATACTATGAGGCTTTTTCAAAACAAAAGCATGTTTTAGATATTTTGGACGTTGAGCATGAATGGATTGAAAAGGAAGCAAAGCGTGAACTAACTAAAAATGAACGTATATTTGTTGAAAGTATGAAGTTTGCCTTGGGACAATTAAGTTTTGAGGAGTTTTCTATTAATGTCTCAAATATTAATGAAAGTAAGTAAAGCAAAATTAATCTCATTTTATGAGGAGAGATCAATTGATTCCACTTTTAATCTTAGGGTTGTTAAAAGAAAAACCCGGTTCATATGGATATGAACTTTTGGCGATTATGAATGAGCGACATTACGAGTATGTAGTCAATTACACTAAAGGTTCATTTTATTACAATATTCAACAGTTAGAAGAAAAAAGATTGATTCAACGCATTTCTGAAATGAGGGAATCAGAATCGAGAGAAAGAAATAAATACATTCTTACTGATTTAGGAATTACAGAGTTCAATCGTTTAATGACCAAGTATGGGACAAAAACGGATTATGTGAATCTTTCCTTTTATGGTGCTATGCTTTTTGAAGAGGAATTCGACAAAGAAAAGATGAGGGAAATCATTCTAGTTCAGATTAAGCAAACAGAGAAAAAAATTTCTCTCATAGAGGATGCATTAGCAAATAGATCAACTCTCATGAAGAGTTTTGTTCGTATGTTGGAAAATTCCATTTCACACCATAAAGTTAATGTGAAGTGGTTTTATGAACTATTAAAGGAGATTGATTCAGAACTATAGTGGGACAAACGAAATAAGGATTTATTGAAATTGAAGTGCGAAGAAAATGGTTCAACAATCAAGCGAGTTTGTTGAGCAAAACTAAAAGGTTGATACATATTAGTCGTGTGCAATATGTATCAACCTTTATTTTTAATGAGAATGTCTTGTACATTTGTATCACCCTCTTATGCAGGGATGGAGAGATTATACTCTCCAGGATTCGAAGAGGGGTATGTGGATTTTACCGTGCTTAGTATTAAACTGTGTTTAACCTGGAAGAGGAAGCTTTTAAGTTTTTGGATGGGGCGGAAGCTAAAGAAAACGTCAGGAACAACAATACAATTGCATTAAGTGTTAATCAACCAGTTAATGTCATTAAAACAGCCTCCGAGCTTAACAGTCAAAACAACTGCTGATGACTGGTATCAGCAGGAACCGAGTATGGAAGCACAAAGTTTGAAAAATATTCTTAGCTGCAGTTGTTCAGACTCTAGGATTTGAACTAAACCTTCCTTCCAGGTGGATGGTCATCGTATTTAGCTGGATTGGCAAATATGATTATCTAGGCGAATATCCTGTTGTTTTTCATAGTTCTGGAATGATGGTATATGTCCAAATATTGAGAGATGAAGCGCACCTGCCGCCGAAAGCAGAGCGCTTTTTTTGATGAGGAATCTTAATAAATCAACAATTTTAATCAGAAAAGAGACGGGAAAAAACGATCTCAACGAGAATGGAAGAAGTCGAATATAGTCACCTTTTGTACTCCTGATCGTCAAGCGAATCAAATTTATTAATAACAACATTGATAAATGAAAAAACATGTTTTGAAATAAGATTGATCAAAACATGTTTTTATATATTGTAATAGGTTAACTTCTTTATAAAAAAGTTTATTTACATTTTCGGGGGTTCCAAACCAAATTTTGTCCATTCCTCATGAGCTGGACCATAAATACCTGGAACAGTTAATCCTGCTTGTCTCATAAGAACCGTCATTTGTCCTCGATGGTGATTTTGATGTTGAATCAAAAACATCAAAAGCGAACCATTTGGCAATTGTTCACCAATAAAGTGGATATGTTCTTGAAGTGTTTTGTCAGTCCATTGGGTTTCTAATGCCTGTACAAATGCATTACTGGCTTGGTGATAGCTGTCTGCTATCAATTTGGCCGAAGTAGGAACAGGATAATCTTCAGCTGGAGCATCAAATGTTAAGTTTGTGTTTGAGGTGATGATGCGAATGGCAGCAACAGTATGCCAAGCAATGCGCCCTAAAGTCCAATTTTGTGAAGTGATTTCTTGTTTAAGTGATTCATCAGTTAGAGTACTTAGTATCTTCTGTGTCGCACCGGATTCGAACTCCCAAGACTTTAAAAAATGATTTAAGGTTTGAAACATAAAAATCCCCCTTATAATAGTTTATTTTCTTTCTGCGAACCTACAGTTCAATTATAGTGCCCCGTTTAATTAAAAAGAACAGATCGATAGACAAAAGAAAAAAGACATCGCGATAATATACAGAACACACACCGCACGCAGGGTACATGATATTGCAGATGATATGTGTTTTATAAAGTTGCCATAAGATCAAGAAGAGACTGATAGAGTATAAGCTGAAGAACAAAGGAATAGAGGAACATGAAGTTCTTTAAAGTTTACGACATCATAAATAAAGAAGGAGATTACCTCACATGTAATGAATTATTATAGCAGGAAAGAGAAAAATTTTACAATAAAGGGAGGAATGAGTTGGTAATGAAGGGTTTTATTAAAGGCGCTGTTTTAACTGCTGTTCTGAGTGTTGGTGCCACTTTATTTGCAGGTGATGTATCTGCACACGGGTATATAAAAGAACCTGCTAGTAGAGCCTATATGGGGTCATTAGAAAAACAAATAATTGGTTGGACGGCAGCTGCCCAAAAATATGGTTCCGTAGTTGATAATCCTCAATCGGTGGAAGGGCCAAAAGGGTTTCCAGCCGCAGGGCCACCAGATGGAAAAATTGCATCAGCAAATGGAGGATCGGGTCAAATTGATTTTGGATTAGACAGGCAGACTGCAGATCATTGGGTAAAACAAAACATGCGTGGGGGGCTAAACACCTTTACTTGGCACTATACTGCTCCTCACGCAACATCAAAGTGGCACTATTATATAACCAAGAAAGATTGGAATCCAAACAAACCTTTATCAAGAGATGAATTTGAATTAATTGGAACTGTAGTTCACGATGGTTCAAAGGCTGATACTAATCTATCTCATAACATTTATGTACCAACTGATCGCAGTGGTTATCATGTCATTCTAGGGGTGTGGGATGTTGCGGATACCTCTAATGCCTTTTATAACGTAATTGATGTAAACCTAATACGATGAGATTGAGCCTCCAATAATGGACAAGAATATAAGGTTTCCAGAAATGAACAAAAATTCGCGCTGCATCTGGGTATAGTGTATACCTATACGGTTCTATGACTATAAGGTTAAAGCGATTACTTATCAAAAGCTAGTGAAATGTTGACTGTAATGTAACGGAACCTGATGAACACAGAGTGTTTGAGTATGAGAGCTCCAGAATCAAATAGGATGCTGTGAAGCTTCTAAGAAGAACTATTCTTTTGCAGATCGGTGAGATGTTCGTGCATTTGCCGATCTTTTTTCACCTTAAGAGAAGTGTACTCCAACATTCTATTGGTATATGCTTATCAAACAAGAAGAACATACTAATGGAAAAAAACATTAAGGAGCTTTTTATGGAAGAAGGAAAGTTAGTTCACATGACTCTCGATGGTATTAAGAAAGCAATTTCTAAATATGGTACATTCTCTATGCAGGGGGATTATGTCATGGAAGATGCTACTTTCCATTTCAGAGATCCAGCAAGCCCTCAAGCAATTAGCGATTTAGAAAAGAAGTTAGGTGTTACTTTCCCTAATGATTATAAAGAATTTTTGTTACAACACAATGGGATGGAAATATTTGATGGCATTGAAATACTCAGCTTAGAAGGAATCATTGAATATAATGAAGTTCAAGATTTCCCCGAGGGATACGTCCTAATTGGATATCATTATGATGGAAGATATGTCATAGACACAAACAAATCAAGAAACGGTTTAGGTTATATGTTATATCTGGATTCAATCGATGATATTGATGATGCAGTTAACTTAGATTCCAAGTTTGAGATATGGTTTGACATGTTCGTCTCTTCTAATGGGGCGAAATATTGGGAAGAATAATCAAAAATGTGACAAAATGGCTTCAGAAAAAGAAGACTCCGGAATAGGAGTCTTCATCTTTATTTGAGGTCGTGAAGGACGACTTTTGCAGCCTCAGCGATAAGAGCATTATTATAATTAGCATCTTTCGTAAAATGGTTTGATAGGATTGCCAAAACAATAGGAGCTCTATTGGGCGGCCAAACGATAGCAATGTCGTTTCGTGTTCCGTAACTTCCGGCTCCAGATTTATCGCCGACTTCCCACCCTATAGGAGCACCTGCCCGAATCAGTTCGTCTCCAGTAGCGTTCCCACGCATCCATTCAGTTAAGATCGTGAGCTTATCAGTCGTGAGAGTGTTATCCACAGTGAAAGCTTTAAGGTCGGTTGCTAGTGCTTTTGGGGTGCTTATGTCTCGAATATCTCCAGGAATGGCAGAGTTTAGATCCGTCTCAAATCGATTCGCCTTGGTAACATAATCCCCAATCTGTTTCAGTGAATTTTCGAAGCCTTTAGGGCCGCCAAGCTGTTGCAACAATATGTTCCCCGCAGTATTGTCGCTGTAACGGATAGCAGCCTCTGAGATTTCCTTCAGGCTCATGCCTGTATCTACGTGTTTTTCTGTGATCGGAGAATATGTAACAAGGTCGTCTTTGCTGTAGCGGATGACTTCATTAAGCTTTTCAATTGGGTTTGTCTTCAGGACCGCAGCGCCGGCTAGAACTTTATAGGTTGATGCGTACGCAAACCGCTCATTTTGCCGATAAGCGATCGTCTTGTTTGTACCTGTGTCAATTGCATAAATGCCAAGCCTAGCATCAAATTTTTTCTCAAGTTGAACAAGTTTTTTCATTGTTGCACGGTTAGTCATTTTTGTGTCTTGTATGGCTTTTGCTTCAGCATGCGTTGGTCCGTCAAAGGGTTTGAAACCAGTAAGGCTTAAACATAAAAGCCCAATACATATTCCAAGTTTTAATGTCGCTTTATTTTTCAAATTAATCAAGGCCTCCTGATCATTGATTTTGTATTCCTCTTCTATTAGTACCACAAAAATAGGTGTAAAATCGATATATTCCCATTAAAAGTTTAAGAGAATTAGGGGCATGATGAAAATCGCTGATAATAGGGCAGGTGCAGCATGAGATTTTTCTATTTGTTCCTATTGTCATCCATATGGCCTTATTTTAAAGTGTGGGACGGAGTCATTTTATTAGGCTTTATCAATTGTGATTGGAGTGTTATGGATGCAAACAAAAAAAGTTTATCTTTATGCATTTCATACAATGTCAGACTGGGAATATGGATATTTAATTGCAGAACTCCATTCAGGGAGATATTTTAAAAAAGATGCAACCCCTTTACAAGTAGTTACAGTAGGAGTTAAAAAAGAAATGATTACAACGATGGGAGGGCTCAGCATAAAACCAGATATTTCCCTTGATGAGTGTACGCTTAAGAGTAAAGATCTTTTGATTTTACCCGGAGGGAATACTTGGGGAGAAGATATTCATCAACCGATCCTGAAAAAAGCTGGTGAAGCTTTAAAGCTCGGCGCGATTGTAGCTGCAATTTGTGGTGCAACAGTGGGCCTTGCGAATGATGGCTACTTAGATTCTAGAAAGCATACAAGCAATGATCTAGCGTATATGAAAATGGCCTGTCCTACTTATAAAGGAGAAACATTTTACGAGATGGGACCTGCAGTATCTGATGAAAATTTGGTAACTGCATCAGGAATAGCTCCCTTGGAATTTGCGATGGAAGTACTGAAAAAACTAGATGTATTTGCACCAGATACATTGCATTCATGGTATAAGCTGAATCAGACCCATAAACCTGAATACTTCTTTGAGTTAATGAATACAATAAATTGAAAGAGTCATTAACAAATGCCCCTTAACTGAAGGGGCATTTGTTTGTTAAAGTCTAAATATCTTGAATGATGGAATATGTCTATTTGTTGAAAGAAAAGGACGCAATTGTAGTAAAGCAATACAGAAATTTGAACAATAACATTATGTGGAATGTATCGAGATAATAAAGTTTAAATATAAATTGCGCAATTTATTTTCTTATTTAGTGCTTATGAGTAATGTGAAAGGGGTAACCAAATGCAGCTTCATCATACCCAAAGCGGAAAACAAAACAATCATCTTAAATGGCTGGCAACGATTTTTCTCAGCTGGGGGACGTTCGTTTTTGCTTTGTTTGTTGCTACTTTGATCGGTTCAATGGCCCGCCAAGCAGGAGCTTCCAAGCTTTTGCAGCAAGGTATCCAAGCAGGTTTAGTAACATTATGGACTGTCCCGTTGCTCTACATTCTTCTTAGACGGATGTCTAGTAAACCATTCTGCTCTATCGGACTGACTGGGTGGCGGCAAGCCATTCCGAAAGCCGCGATGGGAGCAATGTATGTGATTGTTCTATCTGGATCCGGATTCGCGATCGCCCATTTATTGGGCTGGATCAAAGTTACACAATTTCATTTCTCTATCCATTTAGTGACAGTATTGCTCTTAAACATGATTATCGCTTTCTTTTATGAAGCTTTTCCAGAGGAATTAACTTTTCGCGGAACGTTGTACTATGCTCTGAATAGGCGATTTACTTGTTTCATAGCCTTGCTCCTACAGCCGATCCTATTTGTGCTTGCACCATTAACTGTAAGTGGTTTTCAATACCTAGCAGGAATTGAATCGCCTGCTATCACAGTAGATTACATCGTTTTATTGTTGTTGTTTGGATTCATCCTTCAGCTCCTGCGTGTCCTAACAGGAAGCTTGTGGACGTCTATAGCCTTTCATCTAGCTTTTCTCGAAAATTCACGGTTCTTCGTCCTGCAGGGGGAGGAACGCTTTATTGCCTATGAAGAAATTGTGCCAGGTACAGGCGCGCTGTTTGTGATCTTTTTTATGTTGCTTATTGTCGGTTCTCTGCTATTAATACCTGCAATAGTAGCTCGCTGGCGGCGTAGAAATAAGAGAAGGCGACTTATGAAACAACAGTTTTATACATAAAAGTATAGAATTGTTTAATGTGAAAATGTTAACCTTTATGAATGAGAATACATTATTTGATTGTTAATACCTGTTTACAGAACTTTTAAACACCAATTGTCATAGCGACCCCAATGGATACTGGGATTATAGTAGTTGAGCAAAAAAGCTTTAAAAAGGAGTGTGAAGTCATTAAAAAATTAGTTGTGCTTTCAAGCTTTATAGGAATCCTGTTATCAATCGTTGGACAATTATTTGGGGTTTTATCTGACTTCTTTATTTCGGGTAACGCTCGGTTTATAGGTGTTTTAGCGGGGATTCTTATATTACTCAGCTTGAAGGCAAGAAGTGTAGCAACGCAATCATTTATTGTTGGTTCAAGTACGGCGATAGGAATTATAGGTGCAGGGATTTTATATTTTCCAGCTGCAGTTATCAATATCTTTATTGGTTTCGAACTAAACAAAAAGATGAGAGAAGAAAACACGAAAGAGTATATTTGAATAAAATTTTTAAGTGAAAGTAAATAAATCATCTTTTATTCAATGAGGTTTATATGGATTTAACATTTCACAGGCTTCTTTAGATAAATGGAGTGAAATAAAATGGATAAGAAAAAGGATGGGATACAAAGAAAATATAGGGAACAAATGAGGGAGAAGACTGAACAAGAAAAAGAAGACGGCAGTTCACATACGTTTGAGATTGTTATTGTACTGGCCATCATTATTATGATATTTTTCTTTAATTCAGTATTTAAGGCTTTTTGATAAAAGAATCTTTTTTTGCCAGATGGAGAAAGTTTGGGGCGGATAATAATTGGTCATACATAAGCGATTATGATTTGAAGCCTGCCGAAGCAGACACGTAAATCAAATAAATAACGATTTTAAGTACAGTGCATTACAAAAAGCAACCTGGTTTCGCAAATAAAGCCGCCTGCAAGTTTGCTACTCACCATTCTAAACGCCAGCCATTAAAGCTAATGTCTCACACCAGACATTAGCTTTTTTCATTGTTTAATAGACTGCCGTCAGACGCTCTCTATATCTGTCTCCAACTTCAACAGGGAAAAAGTATTTCTTTAAAAACTCACACCTTCTGCCGTGAAAATGTAAATGTATTCATAAAGATGCCGGAGCATATCAGTAGTGCGCCGATGACGATATTTATGGTGATCTGTTCGTGCAATTGCAGCCATCCAAAGAATAGAGCCAGGACGGGGACAAACATTAATGCCATAGATGCTTTTGATGCTTCGATTTGATTGAGCACCCAAAACCATACGACAAATGTAAAGCCGGTAGAAAGCAAACCATTAAACGCCAATGACCATATCGCCTGATATGTCCACTCGGCTGAATGGACCGGTTCCAATAAAAAGGAGAAAACCAATAACATGACGGCTCCCATCAGAAGATGCCAGGCATTCATATGAATGATATCGATATGCTTGAAGTGAAGCTTGCTAAACACATTCGCGATTCCCCAGCTAAGTGCTGCCGCAAGGACGCACAGTTCTCCAAATAAGGCGCTTTGATCGACATGCAGCATTTCTTTTCCAAATATAAATAAAAGTCCGAAGAAGCCGCAGATCAGCCCGATTGATTTGTATACATTCATTTTCTCGTGTAATGTAAAATGGCTGATCACCGTAACAAATATAGGCATCGTATACACCAAGACAGAGGTTTTCCCGGAATCAACAAACTGCATTCCATACGTTAATATTCCCATGTAGCCCAGACCCATCAGCAGGCTCATGATGATATAGCTTTTGACATGTGCTTTTCCTATTGAAAGTTTTTTTCTTTGAATGAAGAGAATGAGAAATAAAGGAACCGCCCCAATGAACAGGCGAAAAGCCGAGAACAAAAGCGGGGGGATATCATGAATTCCTACTTTCATTGCAACCCAAGTATATCCCCAAATAAGTGTGACAGATAAAATTCCCAGCATGACTTTTACCATTAGTAAGCCGCCTTTCTTGTTTAGGTATCGTGCTGGTTTCTATCTTATGTTACATTTATATATAACTGAAATACATTTTTATTATCGGGGGTATAACCAAATGGTTATGAACATGAACCATCTTCACATATTTGTAAAAGTCGGGGAGAAATTGAATATTACAGAAGCGGCAAAAGAATTGTTCATCTCTCAGCCGGCGGTTAGCAAAGCGATTAAAAATCTGGAAAGCTCGCTGCAGCTCAAATTATTGATCAGGGATAAACATCATGGTTTAATGCTGACTGACGTCGGGAAGGAAATTTTGCTGTTGGCGAGGCAGATGAAGGGGATTGAAAGCAAAATATATCAAGTAGCCAATCGGGAAAACAAGCTGTTAAGCGGGAAGGTGAAAATCGGTTCATTTCCTGCTGTTTCAACAAATATCATGCCGCAGGCAATTGCAGCATTCAGATCACAGTACCCTCTGATCCGCATAGAATTGGTTGAGGGCACCTCTGATCAAATCAAAGGATGGGTTGAGGATCGGACGGTTGATATTGGGATCGCAGCTTCTCCATTTGAAACGTTTGACTATCAACTATTGCGCAGCGACTATATGGTGGCGGTTATCCCGCCGCAATATGACGAATTAAAACAGGAAAAGCATGTCGACCTTAAAACGTATCAAGATGACCTTATTTTTTGCAAAGGCGGTCATGAAATCGCGATGTCAAACACGTTTCAGCAGCATCACATTAAATTAAAGGAAAACTTGACTGTTCAAAACGCGGAAACCTTGATCAATATGGTCAAAAACAACCTAGGCATAGGCATTATTTCAAACTTTACACTTTCATCTGTCCCGCATCAATTGATCAAAAAAGACATCTTTCCCCGGATCACCCGAGATATCGGCGTCATCGCGCACTCATTCGAGGAAGTAACACCGGCAGCGCACGAATTTATTAAGGTGCTGAAGCAGACGTGATCTAAACCTGTACACTTGATTCACAAAAAGGAAAGTATGATATAAATCCAAGCTTAATATGATTTATCGAAAAAGGAAAAAGCAACAATTCGAATGTTGCTTTTTCTCATATATCTTATTTGTTACTTTGTATGCAAGGTTCTTAACGGTTATAAAAATTGACCGGTCTCTGCTTTTGTGGGACTCTGTTCCTTAACTTGTTTTAAGGTGGCTACTATAAGAAAGCTAACAATGACTAATAATAGCCATGAACTTACCTTTCCTAGATGAACGAGACTCCATGCCTCGGTTTGATTTGGATATGTCCAAGCCCCAAAAAATGTTGCGATATTTTCGGCTATCCATATAAAAAATCCGATAAGCACAAAAGAAAGTGCCAGCGGCATACGGTAGCGAATCCCATTTACCTCATATATGACCCATGATTGCCAAAAGACAATAATGACAAGTCCAGATAACCACCAGCGAATGTCAATCGAATAATGGTGGGTGAAAAAATTCAAATAAATCGCAGCCGCAAGCGGCACAACGACAAAAAACGGCGGCCACTTAACCAGTTCAACCTTAAGCCTTCTCCACGCCTGGCATAAATAACTGGCTACACTTGCATACATGAATCCGCTATACAAAGGCACCCCGAAAACTTGGAATATCCTCCTTCTGGATAAGACCAGGAGCCCATATGCACCTTGAAAAGTTCAAGAGCAAGTCCGATAAGGTGGAACAAGGTAATCACTTTTAACTCATCCCGTGTTTCAAGCCCGGAATGCACCATCCACCACTGCATGAGAACGCAGATGATGAGCAGCCAGTCATAGCGCGGCAAGAAGGGAAGAGGGATGATTTGTGTAATAGCCAAAGAGGCAAAAATAACGACAGGAAACAAACAGGATAGTGCCTGTTCCCAACCAAAACGAACGAGCTGTTTTAGGGCTCTCATGATGTACGCCCCCAAAGGTTTTTTCTGAATAGATGTAAGACACGCATAGAAGGATATAGGGTTACGTCCATAGGGTCACCACCAAACCACTTTATTTTTCTTTTAATCATTATCTTCTTTATTATGAATCCTGTGTGTCTTCATCGCTTCGGTATTCCAAAATATCTCCGGGCTGGCATTCTAAAGCCTTACAAATCGCTTCTAAAGTTGATAATCGAATGGCCTTTGCTTTTCCATTTTTTAATATCGAAAGATTAGCCATCGTAATGCCAACCCTCTCTGAAAGTTCTGTTACGCTCATTTTCCTTTTAGCAAGCATTACATCAATATGAATAATAATTGCCATGTTCATCACCTCAGACCGTTAAGTCGTTTTCTGATTTTATATCAATCGCTTCTTTTAACAGTTTTTGAAGAACAGCAGCAAAGACGGCAATCACCATTGAAGCAAAGATAATAACCAATCCGATGACGATGATGCCTGGGGCGTCGTCTCTCTCGGCCATGAGATAAAAGAATGGCATTCCTGCTGCAAACAAGGTACTGATCGTGACCGCACAGTATTTGATATTCTTTAAAGCTTTTACAGAAATGTTAGAGAAAGCTTTGTTCTTATCGATATAGCTTAAAAGTTTAAACGCTTGATAAAGAGCGAAGTAAAAAGGTATCGCCGCTCCATACAAAAAGATGAAAACGAAATATTGTATATAAGCCATATTTGGAAGTAATTCTGCAGCATAAGCGGCTATCTTAGGCACTACAAAAATACACAAAGCTAGAATTGGAATTCCAATAAAAATAACAGCAATCTTTAAAAAGAGTGTTGATACTCGATTCATAAAAAGCACCTCACTAATTTATTGTCAAATTGAATTTAACACACGTTTTATCGTTTTACAATAAAAATCTATTGAAAAAGGTTATTTTATTATTGTGTAGAAGGCTTTTTTTATTTTAACAAGAACGAAAAAGCGTCCCTCATGACAAGAAGATCTCGATTATTTTAAACGCCTGCAACTATTTTAAGCATGTGTTTCAATGAGCTCAAGAAAATAATGAAAGATATACTCTTATGGGGCTTTTTTATTGCATGGTAAGAAAATCAACATCTAAAACAAACGAAGGGAAGAAATACATCAAAGGATAGGCTGCAGTTCATACTAATGATCGGGAGGTAAACCGACTTATGATACACATTTGGATGACTGGTCTTTTATTATTGGCTCAGCCGAGCGAACAGCCTGACAGCTTAATGGTCACACAAGACGGACGGACGATTGCCACTGTTAACCGTGAACACTTTATGATGCCTCTTCCAGGTACGCCGCTGATTGACCATGAAAAGTACCGTAAGTTCATCGAGCAGCTCGATAAGCAAATTTACCGTGAGCCAATAAATGCTGCACTTAACGACCAGGGGAGCATCATCCCGGGCAGGGTTGGTTACAAACTGTCTCAACAGGCATTTATGGAAAAGTTTTATGCTTATTTCTATGGCCAAGGCTCTTCAAAGGCAGAAGTGCCGGAATTGAATATTTATCCGAAAGTTGACAGCGAGTTGCTTGCTCACATTAGTACGCAGCAGCTCGGTCAGTACGTAACTCATTTTAATTCGAGCAATACAAGCCGAACCCACAATATTTCCCTTTCTGCAAAGGCAATTGACAACCATGTTGTATTCCCTAATGAGACGTTTTCATTTAACCAAGTTGTAGGAATGAGAACCCGGGATAAAGGCTATAAGAGTGCGCCCATTATCGTCAAAGGTGAGTTGTCTGAAGGTGTAGGCGGAGGAATTTGTCAGGTATCATCAACATTATTTAATGCAGTTGATCGTGCGGGGCTGCGAATCGTTCAGCGCTATTCTCATACAAGACAGGTGCCATATGTTCCGCCAGGACGTGATGCTACAGTAAGTTGGGGAGGGCCTGACTTTCTCTTTCAAAACCAATATAACCAGCCAATACTTATCCGGGCAAAACAGCATGGGGGAACTATGGTTGTTACGCTTTACTCTTCTGACGTGATCAATAACAAACTGCGAGAGGTTCCTAAAGCGCCATCTCAAATACCGAAAGAAATAAATGACGAACGGTAAAGCACATACCTTAGATAGTCAGCAGCTCGACTGCTCTAAATCATGTCTAAGACACATTTATCGATAAACGAATGAAAAAGAATGAGGGATGAAAGAAGTGAAAAGGCTATTATTTTTCTTATGTATTTTAATATTTGCATTTACCTTTTTTCAATCAAAAGCGCAAGCCCGGAGTTTTACGGTATTGCCTATTACACAACAAACTGATCAGTGGTCAGTAAAAGTAAGTGAAGCTAAGAATGTAAAGGGACTTGCAAGACCTTGAAAAAGGAGAATATAAAGTATATTCAAAAACATAGGGGAAAAAGCAGCTGAAGTGGATGTGCAACTGTATAGAAATGACCCTGATTCAATCACAAGGTTTTCTCTTTTTGGTTGTCCCGATGAAAATTGTATAAAACAAAAAGAAAATTCTAAAACGTTAGCTGACAGTTTAAACGATGGTTCGCCGTTGAGGTTCAAGCATTTTCTGCTGGCAGATAAGGCTTCTGAATGAGAAGTTGATATAATTTGGACACAAAAGGGGCAAGAAGGACACCATTTAAAACAAACCTTTACATTTACTGAGGATGGCGTTCATTAGACTTAAAGCACTTGAAGATCGTTCGTTGTTAATCAGTTTTTTGTGTAAAAAGTTCCAATCAAAGATGAGTCAAACGTCAAAGTTACTGCGATTTATGACTATAGAGAAGAACCAGAAGAAGCGTTTTGGACACACTTATCCGATGGAAGTGAAATGTTTGTCGATGATCACAAAGTCTTTATTGAATACGAATAATGAAAGGGTCGAAATTACCGGGCAGCTGGGATCATTTCCTGCAGCTTAAAATGGCAAGAAAAAGAAGCTCAAAAAGTTTAGAGTAGCCATCTGTTGAATCAATGGCTCTTTTTTATTTTTTTCAAGAACATTTTGATCCCATTTTCCTACTAAAAGAATGAGGGAAGTGAGGACACACATGAGAAAAAAGAACAATGTTAAGAACTGGCTATTCATGATAGCTGCATTCATGCTGGTCTGCATCGTACCAATCTTTGCCATGCTGTCAGGAAACAAAGTGAAATATGAGGGCACCGGGAAAAGCGGACTGTGGGTTTCAAGCATTGAAAAATCTGACAAGACTTCAATTGGACCTAATTACTTTTTAAATTTATTTTGGCAGGGGAGTAAGAAAGACGAAAAAAGGAGTGTAGTTGAGAAAATCACATTTTACATAGATGGCAAAAAGTATGATGACAGAGAAGATTATGATTTATCAAAGTATACAGGTGAAGAAATGGCCGATGGAGGAGAAATGGAAGACAGGTGAGAAAAGACAAACAGAAGAAATCAAATTACATAGGAAACCATGGTATAAAAGATAGCTGACTTGATGACTAGGTGACCACATTAGGGGTCACTTTTTTGCTTTTGCGGATCTAGGCACAGCTATATGAAACCCTGCATAGGCTGGAATGAAAACTGGTTAATTGCTAAAACGAGGTGTGTACTGTTGGAAAAACAACCAATCAATCATGAAGACAGAAACGTGCCGCAGCCTATTCGAAGTGATGGAGCCGGAGCTATCGATGCGGGCCCGCGTAATGTCATGAAAGATATTCAAAATCCGAATATACTTGTTCCACCTGTTACAGATGGGTATGATTCCTAACTTAAGATTTTCGTTTTCAGACGCGCCAATGAAATTGGACCGCGGCGGTTGGTCACGTGAAATTACCGTCAGGCAGCTTCCCATTTCAACCGCAATTGCAGGAGTAAATATGAGCTTAACTGCGGGAGGTGTGCGTGAACTACATTGGCATAAACAAGCTGAATGGGCTTATATGCTTTTGGGACGTGCCCGTATAACCGCTGTTGACCAAGAAGGACGGAATTTCATAGCTGATGTTGGACCTGGCGATTTATGATATTTTCCCGCAGGAGTTCCACATTCCATCCAAGGGTTGGAGCATTGCGAATTTCTGATCGTCTTCGATGATGGAAGCTTTTCTGAGTAACCATTTCAGATTGGCTTGCACAAGCCAAAGGATGTTCTTGCTGCAAATTTTGGTGTCCAAGAGAATGCTTTCCACTCTCTTCCTTCAGAACAAGTCTATATCTATCAAGGCAGCGATCCGGGATCAGTCGCCAACGAAGACATTCAGTCACCATACGGAAAAGTCCCCTTGACCTTCAAATACGAGATGTTGAATCAAACACCAATTCAAACGCCTGGGGGAAGCGTACGAATTGTGGATTCTTCTAACTTCCCGATTTCAAGAACTATAGCGGCAGCTCTTGTTCAAATAGAGCCTGGTGCGATGAGAGAGCTTCATTGGCACCCCAATAGTGATGAGTGGCAGTATTATCTGACAGGAAAGGGACGCATGACAGTATTTATCGGGAATGGGACTGCCCGAACATTTGATTTTAGAGCAGGCGACGTTGGATATGTGCCCTCAAATGCTGGACACTATATACAAAATACTGGTACAGAAACGTTATGGTTTTTAGAAATGTTCAAAAGTGACCGCTATGCAGACGTGTCACTCAATCAGTGGATGGCATTGACGCCTAAAGAATTAGTGCAAAGCAATTTGAATGCTGGACCTGAATGGCTCGATTCTCTTCGTAAGAAGAAAGTGCCTGTTGTGAAATCCCCTAACTCGTAAAGGAGTTTACGAATCAGGCGACGGTTTTTACTATTAATCAGTTCAATTCTTGAGCAGCTGAATTTAGAGTTATTACATCCCTATGTATGTTATGTAGGGATTTTCTGCTTGCATAGGCAAAATAATGGGCTTTAAAATGACAGTATGGAAATGATAACCATCAACTGATTGAACATTCATAGAGGTTTTCTAATTTACTATAACTAAAATTCATAATAGCCTTTCTTTTTTAAAAATGAGAATGGTTTTAATACGGAGGACCAAAATGAAATCACTCACGATCTTATCCAGTTTTACCGCTGTTGGTATGTCACTCCTTGGGCAAATGCTGGGAGTGCTGACTGATTCTTATGCGGTGGGCAATGCTTGGTTTGCAGGCGTTTTGGCCGGATTGATTGCACTGCTTATTTTGATTGAGAGTCAAGTTATGACGAAAAATTACATAGTAAGTTTAAGTACAAATTTCATTTGGGGAGTAGGATTTCTATATTTCCCAGCTGCAATCACCAACATTTTCGTCAGTATTACAATGGACAAGAGAAAGAGAGAAGAAGGCCTTGATTGAAGAATGACTTTGGAGGGAAAGGGCATGGATATACCCACATGGGCCTATATTATATTTACTGTCATAGGTGCTGCAGGCTTCATAAGTTTAATGTGGTTGAGTTATTTTTCCGATAAAAACGAAAAATAAGATTCATTCGAAATTTACAAACTCTGTTGATACCTGCAAAGATTTAAATTTAAATAAGCCATGTAAACCCCATTGTCTAAAGGAGTGAACATAGCTTATTTTTTATAGGTTTACATAATAATATTATTATGAACTGATTAATAATAAATATGAAAATAACTAATTGTATTATGTACTAAATATTCATATTAACTAAAATAAATCGGCACTAAGAACCAAAGCTTCTTTACAAAACCTTAAGATAGAAACTCAATCACTACATGCTGTTCTCTGCATCTAGAAGCTCGGGTGAATTATTTTTAGGTGAATTCACTAATGATGAAACCTGATATGCTTCCATATCATCAGCATCATAAGGCAGCAGTAAGCTTTGCAGATAATTAGGATCTGTATGTTGAGGATTCAGCCATTCTTTTTCATGGTCATGAGTTAATATAACCGGCATTCGGTCGTGTATATCTTTCATGAATTCATTAGGCTTAGTTGTTATGATTGTGCAGGTGTAAAGAGGGGTCCCTTGGTTTGTTTTCCACTTTTCATATAAACCGGCAAACGAAAAAAGAGCAGATGATTTTATTTTAATTCGCATCGGAATTTTGGTTTTGGGATCAAGCCGTTTCCATTCATAAAAACTGTCGGCTGGAATGATGCAGCGTTTGCTGATAAGCGGTTTACGAAAGGCTGGTTTCTCGTTTAATGTTTCAGCTCGAGCATTAATCATTTTATATCCGATCTTTTCATCTTTTGCCCAGGGAGGAATAAGGCCCCATCTAAGCTTGCCTAGGCGATTGTTTGATCCATCATTGATAATTGCCAGGATACTTTGCGATGGAGCGACATTATAACTTGGATCGTATTCGTCTTTAGGCAAAAATCGCTCAATGTCAAACCGGTCAAGCATGTTTTCAAATGCAGAGAATAAAGTAAACCTGCCGCACATGGCCATCATCCTTTTTTTAGGGTTTTTGAATATTGTACAGGCTGGATACATGAAAATCAAAAAGGCGAAATGCTCTGTACGCAGATGGTTGAAGGAAAGAGGAAATCCGGACAAAATAAAACGTTCATTGATAAAAATAGATAGGTTTGTACCGATAATATTTATTAATTTAAGATTCTGTAAACTTGATTGATTGGAGATTCCACTATTTGTATAATGGCTTTGGAGTATGGATTTTACAGTACTAAAGCGGTAAGGAGGAAAGTGAAATGAAGAAAATCGGGTTTGCTGTTTTGATGTCATTTTTCATGTTTATCAGCTTAGTTCCAACAGTTGATGCTGCTGTCATTGAACATGACAAAGTAGCAGGGTTCAATGAAGTTGTCCCAACTACTATCTCTCAAAAAGCCGCAAAACAGTTCCAGCCATATTTGAAGGTTTACAGCGGCTGTGTGCCCTTTCCGGCAGTAGATGCACTAGGCAATACGAGCGG
Source organism: Bacillus sp. N13C7 (assembly GCF_026790065.1). Classification (GTDB taxonomy): domain Bacteria; phylum Bacillota; class Bacilli; order Bacillales; family Bacillaceae; genus Bacillus. The sequence continues at coordinate 66,142 of NZ_JALAMO010000005.1, forward strand.
GGGGTTAGAGCCGACTGGAGCGCCTGAAGGACATTGCAGCAAACATACTGGACAAGTTTATTCACGCTCAACTTGGTACAATGGCGTGTGGGCAATTATGTATTCCTGGTATTTCCCGAAGGATGAGGCATCTCCGAGTTTGGGGCATCGGCATGACTGGGAAGGAATCGTTGTTTGGGTCGACAATCCGGCTAATCAACATCCAAAAGTTTTATCAATTGCATACTCCGGGCACGGAAAATTTACAAATGTTCAACCGAATGAAAGCAATATGAAGGATACACATCCATTAATTGCTTACGACAGCACATGGCCCTTAAATCATGAATTGCATATTAGTGATCGTGCAGGAGGCACTCAACCATTAATCGGATGGGAAGACTTAACTCCGGCAGCGAGGAATGCTTTAAATATAACGGATTTCGGTAAAGCGAATGTTCCATTTAATGATCGTAATTTCACAAATAACCTAGCAAAGGCATGGTTTAGGTAATTCAAGAAATATGGTGCTGAATCAGTCATTAGATTGGTTCAGCATTTTTATGCCGAGGTGTAGGGTTTGTCCCTAAAGACTTATTTATTAAAAATGATATTGATTGAAGTTTAGAATTCCAATATATTGAAATAAATAGGATTGGGGGAATCTAATTGAAAAAGCTCTTCATGTTGATCTTAGCTTTGTTTTTTATGACAATCGATGCAGGGAATGCATCAGCAGCTATTGTGAAAAATGAGGAAAAAGTAAGTTTTACGATGACAGAAAATCAAAAATCCTTCATGATGTCTGATCATTCAAATCCAAATTGGCTTCAGTCTCAGTTCGGCTATCGATTCACAATTTTTGATGCGGAAGGCTGCACAATTCATGCTAGAATATATCGCCTGTCTTTATCAGGATATGAAATCAAGCTAAGTGAGAAAAGTTTCACAGGCAACCATTTCGATTTCAGCGCAACCGACCAAGCAGAAGCAATGCCATACAAGAATCATTATTTAGAGTTAACGAAAGATCAGGGCTGTGGAGAAGTGAAAGTGAAAGGATTATACGGTTATCAGTTTGATGAGATATACGAATAGGGATAGAAGATTAAATGTAAAGGCCGGTCTAAAACTAGGCCTTTTTTTAAACTGAATAAGTGTCGGAAGTATAAAAAAGGGAAATAGAAAAAACGTGTTCCCGTCATCTGGGACAAGCAGTCCGTTCTGAAGGCGAGTAAATGTTAATGTTAGAGTTGACTACATGATTTGCTAAAATAAATATATAGTCATGATCACTCACTGCGAAAGGGGAATAGTTATGTCCAAGACAGCGATTGTTACAGGTTCTGCAGGCGGATTAGGGAGAGGCATCGCAGAGAGACTATGTAAAGATGGTTTTAATGTCGTGCTGCATGATATCAATGAAGCATTGCTGCATGAAACGGTTTCAGCTTTCAACGAGAGACACTTTCATGTGATTGGGGTTAAAGGGGACGTTTCGAAACGTGATGACCAATTCAATTTGGTTAAAGAAACGGTGGATCAGTTTGGCCGTTTAGATGTTTTTGTAAACAACGCGGGGATTGAAGCCGTTTCTCCATTTTTGGAAATCACAGAAGAACAGCTGAATAGATTGTTTCAGGTTAACGTGAATGGAGTTGTTTTTGGCACTCAAGCAGCGGCTGACCAGTTCATGAAACAAAAAACTAAGGGCAAAATCATTAATGCATGCAGTATAGCGGGTCACGAGTCATTTGAAATGCTGGGCACATATTCAGCAACAAAACATGCGGTGAAGTCTTTTACACATTCAGCTGCTAAAGAGCTGGCGAAGTATAACATAACTGTAAATGCGTATTGTCCTGGAGTCGCAAAAACAAAAATGTGGGACAGAATTGATGAAGAAATGGTGAAACATAGTGATGATTTGCAGCCGGGGGAAGCATTTGAAAAATTTTCTTCGGAAATAGCCCTCAAAAGATATCAAACACCTGAGGATGTTGCTAATCTGGTATCATTTTTAGCTTCAGATGCTTCAGATTACATCACTGGCCAGGCCATATTAACCGATGGCGGTCTAGTTTATAGGTAATAAAAATCAAATGACACGTTTTAAACAATCTATTTTGAAACTTACTCATATGAATTTTTTGCACTGCATTAAACTGGTATAATAAAAAACGGTTGAGAAGGTATTGTGAAAAAGAAAAAGCGCTTTAAAAATAGCCTATAAGCCAAAAAGAGGCTCAGCGTTTTTTACGCAGGCCTCTTTTGTGTCAATAGCCAAATACCAGTGTTGCACTTTGTGATCCGGCATATTTTGTGACAAATTCTTTTGTATACTGCGGCGTTTGGACACGGTAGCTGTAATTAGATCCGGGATTCCATGAAGTCAGCGGCGAGGTTTGCTTGTTGAGAGACGGGTAGCTGCCTGTATCCTTGAAATAACCAGTCCCTTTGTCATCGAGGATCCCGCCTTTCTCACTGCCTTTCCCAAAGTAATTATATTCGGAATATATTTTTGCTTTTGTGGCAATCGTCATTGCCTGGTTAAAGTTGTTGCTGTAATTGTTTTTCACATGAAAGTATCCGTATCTCATGAGACCCGGGCCTCTTACATACAGGTTCTCAAAATAATTGTTGGCGATTGTCATGTGGGGATAGCCGTCATATTGATGCTGCGCATCATCTGGGTACCCTAAAATCAAACCATATTTATGATTCGCGAATTTTGAATTGCTGATCGTGATATAATCTGCTGATTTTCCGATATACACGAGCTTGTCCAAATCACTGCCGCTTGCACTATAGCTATGGCCTGAGAATGTGACGTGGTCAATCCAATAGTTGATGCCGGAATCTAAATAAAGCTGAATATCATTATTTCCGTTAATCTGCGGACTGTGTTCAAATGTCAGGTTTTGAAAAATGACGTTTCCAGAGGCTGATGAAGTGGTGAAATAAATATTTTTCAGCGTTTTTTTCGCATAAGAGCCTAAGAGTGTTTTATTTGAGCCAATGGTGACTGTTGTTTTCGCAGATGCAGAAAGATCATTTTGAAGCACTAAAATTTTCGGAGTTGATCCTCCTAGATGGGTTTTTAAATCATTTACGCTTTGAATGTAAACAATTTGGCCGTTTTTTCCGCCCGTTGTGCTCGCTTTAGAAATGCCTTTTTCATTTTTTGCATTTCCGGCAAATCCTAAAAGGCCATTCGTTGAGGTATTTGGAAAATCAACGGCGCCAAACGCTTTCCCAGGCAAGAGAACCAATAGCAAACTGAACATGGCCAACCATAAACAAAATCGTTTCATCACATATGCTTCCTTTCAATTTTAATAATTTCCTCGTGAGGATTATTATTACAGCAAATGGAAAGGAATAATAGGTTCTATCTTCCTAATTAATGCCGGGGGATTTAAAAATATAGAGAGCATGCTAAAAGGCACACTGACAATTGAAATAGAAGAAAGGATGGATACACCGTTGACTGCAGCAGCTTATCGAAACACCTTGCTTTCACTTTTATGTTTAACAGCTGGAATCGTGGATGTAATCGGGTATTTAAGCCTAGGGCATGTGTTCACAGCTAATATGACTGGAAATATTGTATTACTGGGGTTAGCTATCGGCAAATCCCTTCAGGTCACTGTTTTTAACTCCCTGACTGCTCTAATCGGATTTATAATTGGGGTGATTATTTCAACAATGATGGTCGGAAAGGCAGAAAATATCCTTTGGCCTTCTGCTGTGACAAAAGCGCTTGCGCTTGAAGCTTCCATTTTATTTATCTTTGCTTGTCTCTCCTATTATTCGGCTTTTGTTCCTTTGTACATCTTTATTATTCTTTTGAGCATTTCCATGGGGATTCAAACCATAGCAGCCAAAAAGCTGGGAGTCGCAGGCATTTCTTCAACTGTGTTGACTGGAACAATGGCTTCTCTTTTAGAGGATTTGTCGGGCCGTGTGTTTTTTAAGAAACAAAAGAAGACATTCTTAAGAGATGCTGTGTTAAGAGCGCTGGCTATTATCTTATATTGTGTGGGCTCTATTATTGTGGCTTTAGCGGAGCCGAATTTTCATAATATGATCATTTGGGTGCCTATTGTGCTGATATTTGGCATCATGATGACAGCTAAGTTGAAACTGAGCGGGGAAAAATAAAGTTTCCTGCTTAGCTGTTACCAGGTTGATTGCTATGTGAAAAATAGTACAGCATATCAAAAAAAGTCATTCGGCTGATGAGATACTCATTCATTCGTATTGATTTTTTGATAAAACACTTCCTTGGATAGATGAATGATAGTGAATCTGTCATGAAATATCTATGAATCTATTTCCTCTTTCAAACCAGACGGATTGAGCTTTACAATGATAATGATTCTCATTTGAAGTCTGAGTTGAGGAGGATACGTATGAAAAAGAAAATCAATGCAATTGCTGGTGTGCTTTTATTGATGATCCTTTGTTTTTCCCGGCAAGCTTATGCAGCATATGATGACCTGCACGAAGGCTATGCAACGTATACAGGGTCAGGTTATTCCGGGGGAGCCTTTCTGCTGGATCCCATTCCTTCCGATATGGAGATTACGGCCATAAACCCGGCAGATCTCAATTATGGAGGAGTGAAAGCGGCACTAGCAGGCTCTTATTTGGAAGTCCAAGGGCCGAAAGGAAAAACGATTGTATACGTTACCGATTTGTATCCTGAAGGCGCTCGCGGGGCTCTCGATTTATCGCCTAATGCCTTCAAAAAAATCGGCAATATGAAAGACGGAAAAATCAATATCAAATGGCGTGTTGTCAAAGCCCCAATCACCGGCAATTTTACGTACCGGATCAAAGAAGGCAGCAGCAGGTGGTGGGCTGCAATCCAAGTCAGAAATCACAAGTATCCTGTTATGAAAATGGAATATAGTAAAGGCGGAAAGTGGATCAACATGGAGAAAATGGACTATAACCATTTTGTCAGCACTAACGTAGGGACGGGCCCTCTCACAGTCAGAATTACTGACATCCGCGGAAAGGTTGTGAAAGACACAATACCGAAGCTGCCTGAAAGCGGATCATCCAATGCATATACAGTGCCGGGGCATGTACAGTTTCCTGAATAAAAAGTATGAAACAGCGGACCTTTTCCCGCTGTTTTGTATATGAGATATCAATCATCAACATCTGCATGTAAAAACGCTTTAATCACATTCACTAGCTCCTGCTTTGGATAACTGGTATACAGCCTGCTTGAAATCCGAATAGGATCTCCGAAAAAGTATCTTTCGTAATGCGTTTGCCTTGTGCCGAATGAGCTCATGGTTAAATCCCATGCCAAACGGAAAATTTTCACACGTTCTTCAGCATTTGTATTGGCTGCTTGAAGATATTGGTCAAGATCCTCCCGTATGTCTGAGTCAAACGCATTTTCTGTCGGCAGTGTCACCATTCCGCTAGCGCCAATTAACTGGATGATTTCAGTAAATCGAGGATATAGAGTAGGAATGATCGTACTGATGGCTTGAAGAGGTATCAGACTAGGACGCATATAGCCAAATTCATCTAAATGAGCATCATTTTCTGATTTGTCAGTGAGTGCTTTAATTGTTTCCAATCCCACAATGATTTCAGAAAGCTTTTCTTGTATGTGCTGATATTCAGACACATTGATGGTGTCGACCAGAAGCTGTGCAACTCCTAATAAAAATTCAATTTTTATCATTTGCCTAATGACGACCTGGTGAAAGGTAAAGGCATGAAAGGAGCTTTTTGTCATAAAGTCTTTGGATGCTTCAACATTGTCATAAAAAAACACACGATCCCATGGCACCAGCACGCGATCAAAAACAACAATTGAATCTATTTCTTCATATCTTGAGCTTAAAGGATGATTAAAGGCAGATTCGCTTAATACAAATGATTCTCTTGTGATGAATTTGACGCCTTTTGTATTAGATGGAATTGAAAAAGCAAAAGCCTCATCCGTTTCAAAGAAAAATTTAGGTGCCGAAAAAACCAAGATTTCATCAGTCAAGCCGCCTTGCGTTGCAAGCAGACGCGCGCCTTGTACAATTAATCCTTTTTCGGTCCTATCAATGACTTTAGCGGATATCGGTTTTTCACTGGAGCCAAAATAGGACTGTGACCGGTTCACTTGCGGGGTAATGAATGTATGGGTAAAGGAAAGGTCATGTTTAGCGGCTTGCCTATACACGTTTAGTATATGTTCAGGAAAGCAATTTTCTTTATCTCTGAAAAGCTCTGCTGACGATGCAAAGCTCATCATGACTGTATTCATATAATCCGGACTTCTCCCCATCATTCCGTGAGTATGTCTCGCCCAATGCTCAATCATGTTCCTTCTTTTTCTCAAATCACTCTTGGTTTTAGGCTGAAGATATGAGAGACCGATTCGCTCATCTTCTCCGGGAAGACAATAAGTCATTTCATTCAATAACTCATTTTTCGTTTGCAGATCATAAAGCGAGCTTTTTGTTTTGAGTATCCCTTTAAAAGCAGGATGATCAGAAATGTTACCTTCTATTTTTTCGCCATCATACCATATTTCGTTTTTTAGTTTATTTAATCGGTCAATGTATGCTTCTCCATTGATGATCCCCATTTGAATTTCGCTCCTTCACATCATGCTGCGTATTGTCATTATATTTGCAAAAGAAATGCCTGTTCAGCCATTTTGGGAAAGGAAAAGCCTTTTTTGGTATGACTTAACAGAAAAAAGGCGACTCAAATACTACGCAGACAGCAACGCAAAAACATCTCTATAAACCTTTCTAACACATGTCGATATTATTAACATGGGCATAAACGAATTGCATTCAAGTGCTCAACCATTACATTGTGCAGAAAGGGAAACGACACATGAAAGTGAAAACCAAATTGCTGAGCATTATATCAATATTAGTTGTTTCGATCATTGGAATTGGAAGCACCTCGGTTTTTATGATTTCTTCTACTGTGAAAAAGAACGAAGAACTTAAAGACAAAATGGAATTCCAAAAAGAAATGAAATACATCCAATATCAATTGACCGGAATCTCAAATGATGAAAGAGGCTTCCTGATTACTGGAGACAAAGAATATGACGAGGGAATGAAGAAAAAAGCAGACAATATTGTAAAGAGCCTTGATCGGGTCAACCACTTGGCTGATAAAGAGAACGATCGGTCAAATATCGAAGACATTAAGACAAGTTTTACTCAGTATAGAGCTTTAAATCAGCAAGTGCTAACAGCCTACTCTTCCGATTCACAAAAAGCAGAAACCATTCATTTTGGAGAAGAAAGAACGTTAAGAAAAGAGGTCGTAGATCCGGCTGTTAATAAACTGTCTGACCACCTGGATCAAGAGGTGGAGGAGCTAAAAGGTGAAATACGGGGCAATGGCCAAAAGAGTCAATGGTTCATCATCATCGTCACAGCAATATCAGTGATGGTAGGCATTGTTTTAAGCTTATTGCTGTTAAAGTCCATTTTGGTGCCGCTAAGAAGCATCAATAAGCAGCTGGAGGAAATTGCTCACGGCGAGGCAGACTTAACCAAAAAAGTCAATGTGAAAAATAAAGACGAATTTGGCCAGCTTGCCCAATCTTTCAATTCTTTTACCCATTCATTAACTCAAATTGTGAAGCAGATCAGCAGTTCATCTGAACAAGTGGCCGCATCTTCCGAAGAATTGTCGGCAAGCGCGGAAGAATCGAAATCATCTTCTGCACATATTTCCCGAGCCATGCAGCAGGCTGCCGACAGCAATGTGAAGCAAAGCTCGATGACAGGTAAGAGTGCGGAATCCATTACTGAATTATTAGACAGTATATCATCTGTTGCTGCAAATACAGGGAGCATAGCGGATCTTTCTTCTTCGATGAGGGACAAAGCTGAAATAGGATCTAAGTCCGTTAACAAAATGTTAGATCAGATGAAATTCATTGATAAATCTGTAGATTCAGCCGGCAATGGCTTGAAGGAATTAGTAGCGAGTACAGCAGAGATCAGCGATATATCTTCGCTAATCACAACTATTTCCGAGCAGACAAATTTATTGGCGCTAAATGCTGCGATCGAGGCGGCCAGAGCAGGAGAGCAAGGAAAAGGGTTTGCTGTAGTGGCAGAAGAAGTCCGGAAATTGGCGGACGAAACAAATAATTCTGCAAACCACATCCAATCGGTGGTAACAACCATCCAAAATGAATCGATAGAAACGGTAAATAATATTAAGGTTGTTCAAGAAAATGTGAGCTCAGGTATTGTTCTATCACAAGAGGCAACCGGAAATTTCAATGAAATCCTGAATCTGGTTGAACAAGTCACTTCTCAAATACAAGAAGTCGCAGCGGCAACTCAACAGCTTACATCAGGCGTTGAAGTCATTCAGCATACGGTTCATACTTTAGCCGCCGGTACAAAAGAAACGTCTGCCAATACAGAAGCGGTTGCAAAATCATCACAGGAACAGCTGAATTCAATGGAGGAAATCTCCTATGCTGCAGAATCTTTATCCCAGTTGGCGGAAGAACTTCAAACTGTCATTAATCGTTTTAAATTTTAATGTGGTTACATGACGTAAAAACCCCATCTTATTCGGTGGGGTTTTTACTGGCTTTCGTGCGGTTGTTTCTTAAAACGGAGCTAACATGCTTCTTTTAAGTCAGCCTCGTTTGATCAAAATTAGTCCAAATTTTGATCGATTGTCCCTTCAAAATAGTCATCGCTGACTTGCTCATGAGTTTCAGCCAATCCTTTTTCCAATTGCGAGCTTCCTTTATAATCTGAGGGATTAAAATATCTTCCAGCCACATCCGTAGTGTCATTGATGTTTTCTTTATTATGAGCTTGGGTTTCAGCTTTTACATTCTCTGAATCATCACTTACATTTAAAGATTGCTGAAAATCATATTCCTTGTCTAATGAAGAAAATCTTTTGTAGTCATCCGGTCTGTCTGCTCCATTTTTTTGAGCCACTTTACTCACTCCAGACTATTGAAATTTTACTGTGTCTATGCCTTAAAGGCCAAAAACTTATTTCGCTCTTTTAGGATCAGAACCATGTTTTTTAGGATCATCTACTTTAAAAGCTGTTTCAGTTTCATGGTCATTTCTTGTTTGTTCAATACTTGAATTTTGAATTCCTTTTTTACTCATTGATGTCACCCCTTTACGAAAAGTGTTGAAATATCAACTCTTCTTATTCTGTCTGTTGGAAAGCTATTCATTCCCTTTTTTTTCGTTGATTCCCCCCATTAGGAAAAGAGCCAGTTTTATGTCAGGCGTATATTTGTCATTTTTGAAACCTTTCATTCGTACATTGCGTATATGAAGAGGCTGTAAAGAACTGGGGACATTTTGTTTTGATGTGACAATCTTACTTATCATAAAGAGGAGAAATCGAAAATGATTATGGTGAAAAATGGAGATTCGATAAAGGTTGTATTTGTGTTTCAAAAAAGCGAACAGATTGAAGAAGTTGAGAGTTGAGCTAAACTCAGCACAGTTGTCTGCTTTATTACACTCAAATCAGGTATGGATCGAAACGTTCAGCCAGAACCTCAAAATTGAAAACACCGTTTGGTCTTACGGCAATCATCATGTATCTTTACAAGTTTATTTAAAATAGAAAATGGTGACTAGATTGAGAGCATCCGCCGCATTACAGTTTCTTTAGTGTGTCCATGTCCATTAATCACAAAATAGTGCTATAAGATTGTTGAAATCTTCACAGTTACCTTTACAATAGCCTATATAGAGCGCTTTCGAAATCATGCATGTTTTTAGCTGGCCACTTGTGCGGAGAAAGAGGTTTTTAGCAAAATGAAAACTACAATCTATGATGTGGCAGAAAAAGCCGGTGTATCCATTTCAACAGTTTCAAAAGTGATCAATCACCAGCCGGTTGGGATGAAATCAAAACAAAAAGTGCTGGATGCCATGCAAGAGCTGAATTATAAGCCAAGTGTGCTTGCATCAGCATTAACTGGGAAACGGACTTCGACAATAGGATTCCTTTTACCGGATATAGCTAATCCGCTGATTGCAGAAATGGCACGCAGAGTAGAGGATCGGGCACACGAATATGGATTTAATCTCGTCATTTGCAGTACAGATTTAAAATCAGAGAAGGAAGAGAGATACGTCTCATTATTAAGGCAGAAGCGTGTGGACGGGTTTATTTTAGCCGGGGGGTTTCGAAATAAAGAGGTTATTCATGAGTTAATCCGCGACAACATACCCGTTATCCTTCTTTCGGAATCACAGCCATACTCATCTGTTACAACAGTTACGGTTGATAATTTCCTGGGAGGGTATGAATTAGCCGCACATTTAATTTCGCTTGGCCACACAAGGATTGCGGTCGTTGCAGAGGACAATGCAAGCAGCCGGGAACGAATTCGCGGATATTCACAGGCATTACAAGAGTCTGATCTTGATGTTCACGAAGGTCTGATTGTTGTAACAGATTCAACGGCCGAATCCGCACAGACTATGGCCTCTTCATTATTACAATCTTCTAATCCGCCTACGGCTATAATTTGTTGTAATGATATATTGGCGATTGGAGCCCTTCTTGCTGCACGAGAAAAGCATGTGCAGGTTCCCGAAGAACTTTCCATTACGGGCTTTGATAATACACTGTTATCAAAAAGCAGTGATCCTCCTTTGACAACAGTTGAAGTCCCTGTCCAAAGTATGTGTTCACAGGCAGTGGATTTACTGATCGGGGAGATAGAAGGTAAAGCTTCAGAAAAACAAAAAATTTTAGTATTGCCGAAATTAATTGTCCGAAAATCCACGAGCTGTCTTCGCTGAAGCTTTGAATTATGTTCTATTTATTTAGCAGCTGGTTTATGAACCGCTGCTTTTTTGCTGTTGGCCAAAAGAAAATCGAAAAAACGAAAAGTCAAAGCTGTTCGGGTTCAGCTTATTTTTTTGCCAAAAATATTTACAAAATATACTGAATATTATACAATTAGCTAGCAATTAAAGAAAGCGCTTTCGATTTGTTATTGCACGGTCTGTTAGTAAAGTCTAACCAAACATTTAAAGATTATAATATAAAGCGCTTTATATTATGGGTGCTGCAATGATGAATAATAACTTATACAAACCGCTGCTGTTAAAACAAAGGAAAATGGATGTTGTTTTAAACCAATATGTGATCCTCCTAAAAGAAAGCGCTTTATTTAAATGGTTTATCAATTAAAAATTTGATTAGAGGTGTTGGGAATGAGTATTCACATTGCTGGTGCGCCTTGCTGCTGGGGTGTAGATGATCCGAAAAATCCATTTCTTCCGCCATGGGAGAGAGTGCTGCAGGAGGCATCACAAGCCGGTTATAAAGGGATCGAGCTGGGTCCGTACGGCTATATTCCGATGGACGTCGAACGAGTACGAGCGGAGCTTTTTAAAAACAATTTGTCCATTATTGCCGGTACCATTTTTGATGATTTAGTAACGTCGTCTAATTTAGAACATTTGCTGCAGCAGGCAGACGATATATGTTCTCTCATGACAACACTCCCTTTCTCTTTGCAGGAAAAAAAGGGGGGCTTTACACCGCCTTATTTGGTCCTGATTGACTGGGGTCATGACGAAAGAGATTATAAGGCGGGGCATCCTGATCAAGCGAAACGGTTATCTAAAAAGGATTGGGACTGCATGATGTCTCATATTCGGACAATCGCGGTTCGGGCGTGGGAGCGGTATGGCGTGCGGGCCGTCATCCATCCTCATGCAGGGGGATATATTGAATTTGAGGATGAGATTCAGCAATTACTAAAGGATATACCATATGATATTGCGGGGCTTTGTCTTGATACAGGTCATTTATATTATTCAAAGATGGATCCGGAACAATGGCTGCGGGACTATGCAGACCGTGTCGACTATATCCATTTTAAAGACATTGATGAACATGTTTATCAACAAGTAATGGGTGAGCATATCCGCTTTTTTGATGCTTGCGCAAAAGGAGTCATGTGTCCGATCGGACAAGGAATTATTGATTATGAAGCGATTTACAAGTTGCTAATAGACATTCACTATCACGGCTACATTACGATCGAACAGGAACGTGATCCGAGAAACTCTGATACTAGTTTAAGAGATGTCAGCCAGAGCATTGCTTATTTAAAAAAACTTGGTTATTAGCAGGGGGGAACCAGGGTGATTAATGGTGAAAAAATGGTAGAAAGACCGATACGCTGGGCAATGGTAGGAGGCGGCCGGGGAAGTCAGATTGGATACATTCATCGTTCGGCGGCATTGCGTGATCATCACTTCCAATTGGTTGCAGGCGCATTTGATATCATACCGGAACGGGGAAAGGAGTTCGGTATGAACTTGCATGTTTCTCCGGAACGCTGTTATACAGATTACCGGAAAATGTTTGAAGGAGAAGCAAAACGTGAAGACGGCATTGAGGCTGTGTCTATTGCAACTCCCAATGGCACACATTATGAAATCTGCAAAGCAGCTCTGATGGCGGGGTTACATGTCGTATGCGAAAAACCTCTTTGTTTTACGGTCGAAGAAGCAAAAGAACTAGAATGTCTTGCAAAGAAAAACAACCGAGTCGTCGGTATTACATATGGCTACTCGGGGCATCAAATGATAGAACAGGCACGCCAGATGATCGCTAACGGTGAATTAGGGGACATTCGCATGATTCACATGCAATTTGCACACGGATTCCACTCTGATCAGGTGGAATTGCAAAACGTTAGCACGAAATGGCGTGTAGACCCGAAGTTCGCAGGTCCTAGCTATGTACTAGGTGACTTAGGCACTCATCCACTATTTTTATCTGAAGTGATGCTGCCGAAACTGAAAATAAAAAAATTATTGTGTACAAAGCAAAGCTTTGTAAAAAGCAGAGCACCACTTGAGGACAATGCTTATACGATTATGGAGTATGATAATGGCGCGGTCGGCATGGTGTGGTCTTCTTGTGTAAATGCCGGATCAATGCATGGCCAGAAAATTCGTGTGATCGGTTCCAAAGCAAGTATTGAATGGTGGGATGAACAGCCCAACCAGCTGCGTTTTGAAATACAGGGAAAACCTGTACAGATTTTAGAGCGCGGAATGGGGTATTTATATCCGGAAGCATTACAAGATGACCGGATTGGAGGCGGGCATCCAGAAGGTTTGTTTGAAGCGTGGTCAAATCTTTATTCACGGTTTGCCGTAGCAATGGAGGCTGCAGATCAAGGGAAAGAATTGAATGACATGTGGTATCCAGGAATTGAAGCAGGTGTGGAAGGAGTACGCTGGGTGGAAAACTGCGTTCGATCCGCGGATAAAGGCGCAGTATGGGTGGACTATCAATAACATCAAGATCATAATGTTTGTCAATCAGCAGGTATTAGTGTGGAAAGAGATGTGGTTTTGATCAGTATTACCGCTTATGGGTAATGTTTTAGTGATGGTGACTCTATACAACTGAAACTGTGGGAGCGAGTGATGATCTCGCTCTCCCAGATTTTATTCACCCTGGTGTTTCTCAACTAAAGTGAATGTCCATTCTTTTAAGAGATGTTTCTGCACATACTTTTTCCCGTTTATCTCAATGTAAGGCAGGTCTGTCATGTCTCCGGCTAACTGTTTTGCCTCAGTTGCAGTTATTCCTAAAAAATGTCCGATGTAAAAGTAAATATCTCGTTCTTTTATAAGCAAGGTATCACTTTTTTCAACTGCTTTTGGATGGTTCATTTGCTTTAAGCCTTCACCGATAAAATAGCCAGCCAAAGCAATACCGATTCCTAAAAAAACGTCCACATGCATGCCTCCATTATGTCGATGTTATGTTATACGGGCTTGGCATACCCCGGGTTTCAATATCACCAAAAAAACCGCCAGAATGTGCTCTGGCGGTTTTTCGCTCATGCTTTTTCAATCTGCACGCGGCCTGAAAAAAAGGTAGCGCCGCCGCCCATATCGGATAAGCGATCCGGGGTAAGTGCGTTTACAAGCTGTTTTTTTCCTGGTTCATCCGCCCATAATCCTTGACTGACGACAACACCGGGCAGCACTTGTTCCCCGACTGCAGCGGTCAGCTCGCATTCTCCGCGGCTGTTCCAAATTCGTACAGGATCCCCATCAGCGATTCCATGTTCATCAGCATCTTTTGTATTGATAAAGAGTTTTGGCGTCTTTTCAAGCTTGATGTGTTTTTCATTGTTCGAAAACGTTGAGTTTAAGAAATTATGGTTTGGCGCCGGAACATACATAAACGGATGTTCATTATCGGATACAAGAGGCGTATATGTCGGTAAAGCCGGGAAGCCGTCTTGTTTCATTTTTTCTGAATATAATTCTATTTTTCCGCTTGGTGTCGGGAGTTTGCCTGGAAACAGCGGCTTTTCGCGTTTCGCTTTCATAAATGAGTGTTTAGAAAGTGAATCGTAATCAATCTCCGCTAAATACGGATTATCAGGATGGTCAAGTGCCTGGCGGATTAATTCTTCATCTGAATCTTTGAGCTCCTGGTCTGTGAATCCCATTGCTTCAGCCAGCAGACGGAATACCTCAGTGTTAGACTTGCTTTCTCCGTATCTCTCAATCACCGGCTGCTGAAGCTGAATGTAATGGTGCCAGTAGGAGGTATAAAAATCAGTATTTTCAAAAGCGGATGTTGCAGGCAGTACAATGTCCGCATATGCAGCCGTTTCCGTTAAAAACAAATCATGAACCACAGTAAACAGGTCTTTCCGCAGCAAGCCCTGTCTGACCTTGTTCGCTTCTGGCGCGACGACGGCCGGGTTCGTTCCGTAAATAAATAGAGAGCGAATAGGCGGATCTGTTTCCAAAAGCACCTTGCCAAGCTGATTCATATTAAACGATCTCGGTGTGCGCCCTTTCAGTAAGTCAGGGCGCTGCAACGCATTTGTGTTATATTCTAAAATTCCGCTGTTATGCTTGATTGCGCCGCCTCCTGTGTGCAGCCATTGGCCAGTGATCGCCGGAAGACAGGCAATCGTCCTTACAATCATCCCGCCGTTATCGTGATGCTGGGGTCCGTTTCCGATTCTGATAAAAGAAGGGGAGGTTTCCCCGTACATTCTTGCCAGCTGGTAAATATCTTCGGTGCTGACACCGGTGATCAGTGATACCTTTTCCGGATCATACTGTTTCACGTGTTCACGGAGCTCTTCATAGCCAACCGTGTATTCAGAAAGAAATGCTTCATTATGAAGGTTTTCTTTAAATAAAATGTGCATGATGCCAAGAGCAAGTGCGCTGTCAGTTCCCGGCTTTATTGGAATAAACCAATCTGCGAGACGCCCTGTCTGATTTTTATGCACATCAATCACAACAATTTTGGCACCTTGTTTTCGTGCTTTTTGAGCGATTGTAATCTGATGCATGTTTGTGCTGACCGCGTTGATACCCCAAAAAATAAATAGTTTCGTATGAATGGTTTCCTCAGGATCAATCCCCGCACTTATACCCATTGTATATTTATAGCCCTCAGATCCCGCTTTGCTGCAAATCGTCCGTTCAAGCTGGCTTGAACCCATTCGGTAAAAGAAACGGCGGTCCATACCTTCCGCTGTTAATTTCCCCATATTTCCGTAAAAGCTGTACGGAAGTATGCTTTCAGCTCCCTCTTCATCAATCAGCTGCTTCCAGCGGGAGGTAATGGTATCAATTGCCTCTTCCCAAGAAATTGGTTCAAATATCGCCTGGCCTTTCGCACCTGTCCGTTTAAGCGGTGTAGTCAGCCGCTTTTCATCATAGATGCGCTCCGTCATGTTCCTGACTTTGTTGCAGATGTTTCCGGCCGTGACAGGATGATCGGGATCGCCTTGCACTTTTACAATTTTTCCGTCTTTTTTATGTATTAACAATCCGCACTGATCCGGGCAGTCCAGCGAGCAAACGGATTTGAGAATGCCGTTCTGTTGTGTGGCAAAAGATTTCATGTGGCCCTGTTCCTCTCTCTAGTTAGATATTTTGTAAGAATTATAACACTTCCGATGATAACGTCAATTCTGAAAAAAAGAGATTGACATCAATCTGAGACTTCTTTATGATAAACGTATTCTTTATTCCGAAAATTACATACTCAACATTTTCTATCCAGAGAGGTGGAGGGACTGGCCCTATGAAACCTCGGCAACATTATTGTGCCAATTCCAGCAAGCGACAGCTTGAAAGATAGGAAAGCAAGGTTTATACCGGCGTCTGCCTGTAACAGAGCGCGCCTATATATGAATCTCTTTCCATCTTCGGAAAGAGATTTTTTTATGAAAAAATACGATGAAAAGGATGTTTTGCACCATGACGGTTTTGGTTACAGCACCGTACAACGAAGAAGGACGCAAAGAGCTTAAAAACTTGTTTGGCTCGGTTGCTTACCACTCCTGGAAGGAACAAGGCCGGGCATACCGGGAAAAAGAAATGATTCAGCTATTAAAAGAAACAAATGCGATAGGTTTGATTACAGAGCTTGATCAAGTTACAGACAGCGTATTTACATCTGTTCCAGATCTTTCATTTGTGGGCGTCTGCAGGGGAATGCCCTCCAATGTGGATGTGGCAGCAGCGTCAAAAAGGGGCATACCCGTTTTCTATACACCCGGGCGAAATGCACAAGCCGTGGCTGAAATGTTTATCGGGAATATGATTTCCTTTCTCCGCCATACCAGCACTTCAAATCAATGGCTGAAGGATGGGAAGTGGGACAGCGATTACTTGCAGGCTTATGTCAAATTTAAAGGAAACGAATTATCGGGAAAAACAGTCGGCATGGTTGGGTTTGGAGCAGTTGGGCAAAGGATTGCAAAACTCCTGACTGCGTTTGACTGTCAAATAAAGTATTACGATCCATACGTACAAGACGATCATCCGCTGTATCAAAAAGTATCTCTTAAAACGGTTTTTTCGGACAGTGATATCGTTTCTATCCATCTGCCTCGTACCGAGGAAACGCTTGGACTTATAGATCAGGCGTATTTTGATCTAATGAAAGAGAGTGCGATTTTCGTCAATACTTCAAGAGCGGTGGTAGTAAACCGTGAAGACCTTTTATCTGTATTAAAAAAACATAAAATCAGAGGGGCGATTTTAGACGTTTTTTATCACGAACCTCCAGAGGAATCGGATTACGAATTGATCTCATTGCCTAATGTTCTGGCAACACCGCATCTCGCTGGCGCAACCTTTGAAGTGGAGGATCATCATGTGGCGATCCTGAATGAAGCCCTCAAAAAGTGGAAGGATGAAAAAACTCTTAATATTCCGACATTGTATAACAAGGTCGAACTGAAAACAGGGGTATAAGAAAGGAGGCCGACAGAATGAAGAAACAAAAAGGCTATCTCGTATTTGATATCGGCACAGGGAATGCGAGAGTAGCAGTCGTGAGTGTGTCTGGCCGTGTTCAAACGGTTGAACGGGAGGACATTGTATATTCCACCGAGACACTTTACCCGGACAGCCGTTATTTTTCTCCTCAGGTGCTGTGGAAGCAAGTCATGAGATTGGCAAAACGTGCGCTTTCCCGTTCGAGTGATATTGACATCATTGGTTTGACATCGACGAGTCAAAGACAGGGAATTGTTCTGATCGATCAAAACGGCGAACCTTTTCTCGGATTGCCGAACATTGATAACCGCGGGCGTGAGTGGGAGGGGAGCATACCCAATCAGCAGGAGATATACAGCCGCACAGGTCGCCTGCCAACCGCACTTTTTTCTGCGCTTAAGCTTTATGGTTTAAAACAGCGCCAGCCGTCTTTGTGGGAAAAAACGGCAAGTTTTACAAGCATCAGTGATTGGGTGACGTACCAGCTGAGCGGGAAATTGACATATGAACCATCACAGGCAACCGAAACCCTGCTGTTTGACGTAAAGCAAAACACTTGGTCAGAAGAGATGTGCGGCATTTTCGGCTTCTCCTCATCTATTCTTCCGCCTCTTGTAAGAGCGGGAACAGCGACTGGAACGATCACAAATGAGAATGCGTCCAAATTAGGGCTATCTATACATGCAAAGGTGGTAGCAGGGGGCGGGGATACACAGCTGGCTGTGAAAAGTACCGGCGCTGTGCTTGAGGACATTGTCATCGTATCAGGGACAACAACGCCAATCACCAAAGTTACTGCTGAGCATGACGATCTAAAATATAAAGCTTGGCTGAACTGCCATACAGATCAAGGACAGTGGCTTGTAGAAACGAATCCTGGCATTACCGGCCTGAATTATCAAAAATTAAAACAGATTTTTTACCCGAATGAAACGTACGATGTGATGGAGGAAGAGATGTCTGCACTTGCTAAAGAAGACAATGCATGTGTGGCGGCTCTCGGATCTTATTTGTCGGAAGAAAAGAATGCGTTAACCAGAGGCGGTTTTCTTTTTGATGCCCCGCTATCAGCGCATTTAAAGAGAGCACATTTTGTACGTGCGGCGCTGCAAGAGATCGCATTTTCAATCAAATGGAACTTTGACATATTAACAGAGGTTACTCCGTATGAACGTGACTATGTTTGGGTGTGCGGAGGAGGCTTTCAAAGCAAAACTCTCACTCAATATATTGCTGACCTTCTTCAGAAAAAAATCTATGTTCATGAGGGATTTCATCAGGCATCTGTCGTTGGTGCTGCTGTCATTTGCAATGAGACCTTTCAATTGACGGAAGAGATGTCAGCAAATGTCCGGGTGATAGAACCCCAAGACTGCCAGATTAAACCGGGCTTATATGAGAAATGGAAGCAAACCCAGCGCTTTTTCACAAGTTCAGAAAGCAAAGTGCTAATATAAGGCGGCATATACTGCTGTTTTGAGGAATTATCTAATTTTCAACTTTAACAAGGTAATACGGTAATGAATATAAGCATCTAAGGAGGAGACAGAAATGTTAGATAAAATCGGTATACCGAAGCGGCTTGCCTGGGGGTTTATAGGGGTTGTTTTGTTTATGATGGGAGACGGGCTTGAACAAGGCTGGCTCAGTCCTTTCTTGATCGAAAACGGGCTTACCGTACAGCAATCCGCTTCCATTTTTAGTATATACGGGATTTCCTTGGCTATAGCTTCCTGGTTTTCGGGTGTATGTCTGGAAGCATTTGGCGCAAAACGGACGATGTTTATGGGGCTGTTGTTTTATGTGATCGGTACAGCTGCCTTTATCGTATTTGGATTTGAACAGCTAAACCTTCCTGTAATGTATGTGACTTACTTCGTAAAAGGTTTAGGCTACCCGCTTTTTGCATACTCTTTCTTGACATGGGTCATTTACAGAACACCGCAAAACAAGCTAAGCACGGCTGTCGGCTGGTTTTGGATTGCATATTGCCTGGGCATGTTTGTGTTCGGTGCTTGGTACTCAAGCTACGCGATCAAAGCGTTCGGTTATTTGAACACGCTTTGGAGCTCTATTTTCTGGGTATGTCTCGGTGCATTCTTCGCATTGTTTATCAATAAAGACCGTTTTGAAAAGAAGAAAAGAAAAAGATTAGAAACAGCCGAGGAGCTTTTAAAAGGAGTTACCATTCTTTTTACGAATCCGCGAGTTCTTACAGGCGGAATCATCAGAATTATCAACAGCATTGGTACATATGGTTTCCCAGTCTTTTTGCCGATGCACATGGCTCAGCATGGAATTTCAACCAATGTGTGGCTGCAGATTTGGGGAACGATTTTTCTGGGGAACATTGTGTTCAACCTCATCTTTGGCATTGTCGGCGATAAGTTCGGCTGGAAAAATACCGTTATTTGGTTCGGCGGAGTCGGCTGCGGCATTTTCACCGTCCTATTATATTATGCACCTGTTTTCTCCGGCGGAAGTTTAGCGGTTGTCAGCGTGATCGGCTTTATTTGGGGAGGTTTGCTGGCAGGCTATGTGCCGATTGGTGCAATTGTGCCGACGGTGGCCGGAAAAGACAAAGGAGCGGCCATGTCTGTATTGAATTTGGCTGCAGGTTTATCAGCGTTTGTCGGTCCTGCGCTCGCTTGGCTGTTCATCGGTCTCATCGGGGCGCAAGGTGTTGTCTGGATCTTTGCGATCCTTTATCTTGCGAGTGCGGTCATGACAAAATGCATTCATATACCTGAGGAAAAAGCAGTACAGGAGGAAACGACTCCTCAATATGCATCTTAATCAGGAAGCGTCCTGTTTCAGGGCGCTTTTTATGATTTATTTAGTAATGTAAGGATTCCCATGATTGTAACAGCATTTACCAATATGCATCTTTGTAAGTTATATAAGTATAAGAGGTGAAAATCTTGCAGGAAGTGGTCAAGAATCAAGACGCCATGTCTGGTGCAGATCATGAATAGGACATTTTAAAGGGAAGGGCATATACGTGCACAGACAAGAAAATACCGTTCATTCTCTTGATTTTAAAATAGAGTACACATTTGTATCATAAGGGACTCCATTTTGATACATGTAGTGTCTTAAGACTCCTTCTTTTTGAAATCCCATTTTTACGAGCAGGCGATTTGATGCTTCATTTTCGGTAAATACGACTGCGCCGATACGTGTCAGTCCAAGGGCAGAAAATCCGTAGGATACGGCCTTTGAAATGGCTTCTGATGCAAATCCGTTTCGCCAATGCGCCGGGATGATTTCATAACCGATCTCTGCACGCCTATGCTTGTGGGCCAAAGCATGAAAGCCAATCGTTCCAATCAATTCTTTAGTGTCTCTTCTCTCAATTCCCCACCGTATACCCCTTTTTTCTTGATAAAGGGCGGCAAACGTTTGAGCCATTAAAATGGCTTGTTCTTTAGATTCCATGCTTTTAATTCCG
Organism: Bacillus sp. N13C7; assembly: GCF_026790065.1. Classification (GTDB taxonomy): domain Bacteria; phylum Bacillota; class Bacilli; order Bacillales; family Bacillaceae; genus Bacillus. The sequence goes on from NZ_JALAMO010000005.1 coordinate 86,884, forward strand.
TAATAGCGGGTCACCTCAGGGTTGGAAAAACAAGCAAAAATGGTTTCTGCATCTTGATCTCTGATTTGTCTAAGTGTAAGCCGATCCGTTTCTAATACAGGAAACATTCCACCACTCCCAGTTTGCGTTTTCGTTTATCATATCTCCTTTATTTCTTCTTTTCTATAGTGAAATCAAACCTGAGGAAGCAAAGGCACGAATTTGTTTTTCTAGCTGCTCTTTGTTTTTGTTGAATTGTTTAAAACGATGGCCGTTTGCGCCTGATGGGTGGGGAAAGCCGCGAAGGCAGAAAAACTTCTGGAGACTGTGCTCGCTGATCAGTGCTTCACATACTGTTTCGGCTGCTTTTCCAAGCGGAATGAGAAGAGCCGGCCTGGTCATGTTATTAAGCTCCGCAGGGAAGTTGTCAAAAGCATAGGTGCTTAGGATAGGAGAGCGAGAAATAGCCGGTCTGTATCCGGTATAGTTTTTTAGCTGAATGAAGGCAGGATATTTGATAACGGAAGTGGTATGAAGCATATGACGCAAGTCTCCAAAAAGCTGTGAGGCGCATTGAATGCCTAAAGCCTGCGGCAGCCCGCATAAATTCAGCATGTTGATCAGGTTATTCCTCATTGAACCGGAAAGACCCGCTGCTTTTTTCGTGTCTACTGCCATTTGCTCAAGAGACCGGCCGCGCCGCAGGCTTTCTACGGCGGTTTCGTATGCTGTTTTCATTTGAAAAAACCCCGGCGTGATTCCAGCAATTACAATTGCGGCATTATGATTGATATATTCATTATGAGGTGAATAGTAGATGCCAAGTTCATTTTCTTGATGGAGACGAAATGAAGAAACGAGTAAATCGGACTTTGTAGGTGATGAAGGAAGAGAATGCAGTTTCTCTGCGAACTCCTTTAAGCAGCGGCGGTTTACAATCATGCATAGTCCTCCTTAAAAATGATATCCCATTGTCCATTCTGAACGTAACAAGGGGATATCATTCATCTTTATCTGCTATTTAAATGTCCTGCCTTCCACACCTCTTTGACTGCTTGAGGAACTTCTTTCACTTCAGCTGTAGTTTGTTGAAAAACGGTTTTTTTCATTTGGATATCCTGCTGAATCTTCTTTTGTTTTTGCGTCAGCAGCTCCGTCTCCGTTTTTAATCCTTCGACTTGTTTTTGCATTGCCTGCGTAACAGAGGTGAGCTTCTTTAGTGCGGGATCTATTTTTTTCTTGTTTTGAATCACATTAACCCCTAAGATAATGATCGAAATAGCCAATACTGCGATGCTGATATAAACAATAACCATATGTTCACTCCTTTTCTTTTGTCATTACCCTGTTTCCGCTTTTTTAATCAAAGAAAATATGTTTTCACAGTTCGTTTGATTTGCGTATTGGATTTATTGTACTTATAATGTGATATCGTACATATGTAAACAAAGAAAGGGTGCTTCAATTGCAAAGTTTACAAAATAAAACTGCACTGATCACAGGAGGGGGCAGAGGGATAGGCCGCGCTACAGCTCTTGCCCTTGCGAAAGAAGGCGTGAACATTGGGTTAATCGGCCGGACTGCCGCAAACGTTGAAAAAGTGGCTGAAGAGGTTAAAGCACTTGGTGTAAAAGCTGCTTTTGCCGCTGCAGATGTAAAGGACGCGGACCAGGTTAATCAAGCTGTAGCTCAAGTAAAGGAACAGCTCGGTGATATCGATATCCTCATTAATAATGCTGGAATCAGCAAATTTGGCGGTTTCTTAGATCTGACAGCTGATGAGTGGGAAGATATTATTCAAGTCAACTTAATGGGTGTGTATCATGTCACTCGTGCGGTGCTCCCGGAAATGATCGAACGCAAAGCCGGAGATATCATTAATATTTCATCTACAGCGGGCCAAAGAGGAGCTGCTGTGACAAGTGCTTACAGTGCTTCTAAATTTGCGGTTCTCGGGTTAACAGAGTCTCTTATGCAAGAAGTGAGAAAGCATAATATTAGAGTCAGCGCGTTAACACCAAGCACTGTCGCTAGTGATATGTCTATCGAATTGAACTTAACTGATGGTAATCCAGAAAAGGTTATGCAGCCTGAAGATCTTGCCGAATACATGGTGGCACAACTGAAGTTAGATCCGCGAATTTTCATCAAAACAGCGGGATTATGGTCAACAAATCCGTAAAAAGAGAAGCCTGTCTTACGACAGGCTATTTTTTATTTAAACAGTATCCGCACTGGCAATGTTTAAAGCCAAAGCTATATATATATTGGAACCTTTTTTACTTGAAGACAACAGTGAAAATCAGTTAAAATAGAACTAAATAAACTATGTACCAAATGTTCACTATATATTTTTATTCCACTCCACTCATAAACAGTAAGCACAAGAATACTGAATAACATATCTTTAATAAAGAGGAAATCAATAGATTAAAATTGAATATTTAGTACATAGTGTTCTCAGTTGACAGAAAAAGGAGTGCATATGATGAAAGAAGAAAAAAGAAGTTCAACTGGTTTTTTAGTTAAACAACGCGCATTTTTGAAGCTTTATATGATAACAATGACAGAGCAAGAGAGACTCTACGGATTAAAGCTGCTTGAAGTGCTCCGGTCTGAATTTAAAGAGATTGGCTTTAAACCAAATCATACAGAAGTATATCGGTCTTTGCATGAGCTTCTTGATGACGGGATATTAAAGCAGATCAAAGTAAAAAAAGAAGGGGCTAAGCTCCAGGAAGTCGTCCTTTATCAATTTAAAGATTACGAAGCTGCCAAACTATATAAAAAACAGCTGAAGGTTGAGCTGGACCGCTGTAAAAAACTCATTGAAAAAGCGCTATCAGATAACTTTTGATATGAACAAACACTCGGCCCAGCAGCGGTTTCGGGTGTTTTATGCTTTTCATTACACATATTTGTCGAAACGTAACAATACAAATCAATAATGACGTTCAAACTTGACATCATTTCCTCACGTGGTAACATTTTAAACGTGTGAAAATGCGAACAAAAAAGCGAACAAAGGAGATGTTACCGATCTTTGATCAAAAGAAAGTAGCCTTTATAGGAGCAGGATCTATGGCGGAAGGAATGGTATCAGGTATCGTCCGCGCCAACAAAATCCCAAAACAGAACATCTGCGTTACAAACCGCAGCAATACAGAGCGATTAACTGAACTTGAACTTCAATATGGAATCAAAGGTGTTGCGCCAAATGAATTATGTATTGAAGACATGGATGTGCTCATTTTGGCAATGAAGCCAAAAGACGCCGAAAACGCTCTGTCATCCCTAAAATCACGTATTCAACCCCATCAATTAATATTGTCGGTCCTTGCCGGCATAACCACCTCTTTTATTGAACAATCATTGCTTCATGAACAGCCGGTTGTCAGAGTAATGCCCAACACATCCAGTATGATCGGCGCTTCTGCAACGGCCATTGCACTTGGCAAGTATGTGTCAAATGACATGCAAAAGCTGGCCGAAGCATTGCTCGGATGCATGGGTGAAGTCTATACAATCCAAGAAAATCAAATGGACATTTTCACCGGAATTGCCGGAAGCGGCCCCGCGTATTTTTATTATTTAATGGAATTCATTGAGAAGACAGCAGAGGAAGCTGGCCTTGATAAACAGTTATCTCGAAGCATCGGCGCACAGACGCTTTTGGGCGCCGCAAAGATGCTCATGGAAACAGGAGAACAGCCTGAAGTTTTAAGAGACAATATCACGTCACCGAACGGAACGACTGCTGCCGGGCTGCAAGCCTTGAAAAAGTGCGGCGGAGGAGAAGCGATTTCTCAAGCGATTAAGCATGCGGCTAAGCGTTCCAAGGAAATCAGCGATGATATCGAAAAAACAGCAGCCCCGCTATCAGGAGTGATAAAGTGACGCCTGAAACAAACGTGAAAAGAGTCGTTGTGAAGATTGGAAGCAGTTCGTTAACAAGTCTTCATGGGGAAATCAGCATTCGAAAGTTAGAAGCATTGGTTGACCAAATCGTCAAACTCAAAGACGCCGGCTATGAAGTGATTTTGGTTTCCTCTGGCGCAGTGGCGGCAGGATATCGGAAGCTCGGATTTATCCAAAGACCCGAGAAGCTTCCCGAAAAACAAGCATCAGCTTCAATCGGCCAGGGCCTTCTCATGGAAGCTTATTCAAAGCTGTTTTTAGCACACGGGTATGTTGCATCCCAAATTTTAATTACGAGAAGCGATTTTTCTGATGAATACCGATATAACAATGTGCGGAATACAATGAATGTACTGCTCGAACGCGGCATCATCCCGATCATAAACGAAAATGATACAGTTACTGTCAATCGGCTCAAGTTTGGTGACAATGATACGCTCGCAGCGAAAGTCGCGGGGCTCATTGATTCGGATATGCTTGTCATTTTATCAGATATAGACGGACTATATGACGGCAATCCGCGCACAAATCCAGAAGCGAAAATGATACAGCGGGTGAGTGAGATAACGCCTGACATTGAAGCGTGCGCGGGTGACACTGGCAGCGGCGTTGGTACCGGCGGCATGCGCTCTAAACTTGATGCGTTTAAAATCGTAATGGCATCTGGCATTAAAGGATTTCTTGGTCAGGCAGATGTCAGCGACATTTTATTTCAAGCTGTTCATGAAGAGGCGAAAGGCACCTATTTTGAAGCAGAGGGAACACTTTCATTGAACCATAAGGAGCAGTGGATCGTTTTTAATTCCGGGCCTGAAGGTGAAATTATTGTATCAGATGGTTATTCACGAGAAATAACAAACGGCCAATCGAGTTTGTATCTGGACGGTGTACAGGAGATTAAAGGAAGTTTCAAAAGCGGATCTGTTGTTAGGCTGATCGATGCACAAGGAATAGAAATCGGACTCGGAATCGTCAATTATTCTTCTGTACAGCTTCAAGAACCCGATAAGAAAAAAGAGCTGATCAAAAAAGCCGTAATTGATCAGGAAGCATTTGTATGCCATGTGGATTTATCCTTGCCTGTATATTAATTTTCAGCAAAAAACCCGAGCTTCTAGAAGGAAGCCCGGGTTCGTTTTTTTATTGATACTGCTCCAGCTTAGAAAAGAATTGAATGACAAACTCATAAAAGTCATTCGCAGAAGGAGCAAGCTCTCTGTTTTTCGGTTTAATGATTCCGACAGTCCGTTTCACTTGAGGGAACTCAATTGGGATTTTTACAGTAAAACGAGGTGTCGTCTCAGCAAACGTGCTTTCGGGCAGAAGGGTAACGCCCATTCCCGCGGACACCAATCCTTTAATCGCATCCAAATCCTCACCCTCCGTAGAAACGAGAGGAGCAAAGCCGGCTTGTTTGCAAGCATCAATTGCCATTTTTCTAAGGACAAATCCTTCCGGGAACAATACAAATTGATCGTTGCGCAAGTCGATTAAATGAACCGTTTTCTGTTTGGCAAGCGGATGATTTAAGGGAACAAGCGCGTAAATTTTTTCTGTGAATAAAATGTTCCCTGTTATGTCTGGAAAATTCGTTGGCACCGGTCCTAATAAGGCCAAATCAATATCGCGGCTTCTGACAGCTTCAATCAGAAATTTATAGGATCCTTGACGCAGCAAAAATTCGACGTGCGGGTATTCTTCTTTAAATGCTGAAATCACAGTCGGCAAAAGCTGGCTGGCAAGGCTTGTAGGAAAGCCAATCTTAACCGTTCCGCGATGCGGGTCTAGATACTCATCAATTTGTTCTTTCGCATAATCGATGGCTTTCATCGCTGTTTTCACATGAATTAAAAATTCTTTACCGATTGGCGTAAGTTTGATATTTCTCCCTTCACGTTCAAATAAAGTCACATTTAGTTCTTCTTCAAGATTTGCAATTTGTCTGCTGATTGCTGATTGGGCCACATGCAAATGATCGGCGGCTTCTGAAACGTGTTCTCTATCAGCCACCTCCATAAAATAACGCAGTTGGCGTAGCTCCATATTTGTCTCACATCCATCTATCTCATTTTGAGATTCTTTTGATCTAAATTATATATTGTTTATATCGTTTTGAAAACCTACAATAAACATAGAGTTGTTAGATTTTATGACCGGTATTATCGGAAATTGATCGGGGGAGAGGAATTATGACGTACAATCAAATGCCAAAAGCTCAAGGTCTCTACCGTCCTGAATTTGAACATGATGCATGCGGAATCGGCCTATATGCGCACTTAAAGGGCAAGGCGACACATGACATCGTCAAACAAGGGCTTAAGATGCTTTGCCAGCTAGACCACAGAGGAGGCCAAGGCAGTGACCCGGATACAGGAGACGGAGCCGGCTTACTGGTTCAAATCCCTGATGCTTTCTTTAGGAAAGAGTGCAAAGACATCAATCTGCCGGAAAAAGGGCATTACGGGGTAGGAATGGTCTTTTTCTCACAGAAGGAAGAGGAAAGAAAAAAAATTGAAAAGCAAATCAATGCACTGATTGAACAAGAAGGCCAAGTCGTTCTTGGATGGAGAACTGTACCTGTAAATGTCGGAAAAATCGGAACAGTGGCACAGAAAAGCTGCCCGTTTGTCCGTCAGGTATTTATCGGTGCAAGTTCTGATTTGAAGGACAATTTGTCTTTTGAACGAAAATTGTATGTCATTCGTAAACAGGCTGAAAACTGGGGAGTAACGGAGGGTCTTGATTTTTATTTTGCCAGTCTTTCAAGCCAGACCATTGTGTATAAAGGCCTTTTAACACCTGAGCAAGTTGATGCGTTTTATTCGGATCTGCAAGATGAAGCATTCGTTTCTGCTTTTGCACTTGTACATTCACGCTTCAGCACCAACACATTCCCTACATGGGAAAGAGCGCATCCAAACCGTTATTTGGTTCACAACGGTGAAATCAATACCCTTCGCGGAAACATCAACTGGATGAGAGCCCGTGAGCAGCAATTTGTATCTGAAAGCTTCGGGGAGGACCTGAACAAGATTTTGCCGATACTAAACGCTGACGGCAGTGACTCTTCCATTTTGGATAACGCATTTGAGTTTTTCGTGATGGCTGGACGCAAACCGGCCCATACTGCAATGATGCTCATTCCTGAGCCGTGGACGGAAAATACGCATATGTCCAAAGAAAAAAGAGCGTTCTACGAGTATCATAGTTCCTTAATGGAGCCTTGGGACGGACCGACAGCCATTTCATTTACTGACGGAAAACAAATCGGTGCGATCCTTGACCGGAATGGTCTCCGTCCGGCACGTTACTACGTAACAAAAGATGATTATATTATTTTTTCATCTGAAGTAGGCGTTATTGAAGTTGAACAGGAGAACGTTTTATATAAAAACCGGCTTGAACCGGGGAAAATGCTTTTAATCGATCTGGAAGAAGGCCGAATTATTTCTGATGAAGAAGTCAAAACACAAATTGCAACCGAATACCCGTATCAAAAGTGGCTTGAAGAAGAGCTTGTCCAAGTGAATCCTGATCCGGAATCAAGAGAGGAAGAACAGTTTGCAGATCTCCTCACTCGCCAGAAAGCATTCGGATACACATACGAGGATATCCAAAAATATTTAATTCCTGTTATTAAAGAAGGCAAAGATCCTCTCGGTTCAATGGGAAATGACGCGCCGCTTGCTGTTTTGTCAGACCGCGCGCAATCGCTGTTTAACTACTTTAAGCAGCTGTTTGCCCAAGTAACAAACCCGCCAATCGACGCGATTCGTGAGCAGCTTGTGACATCTACAATGACCTGGCTCGGTGCAGAAGGCGATCTTCTTCACCCGAGTGAGCGAAACGTTCGCCGGATTAAACTGTATACACCTGTATTATCCAATGAACAATTTTACGCATTGAAAACGATTGTTCATCCTGATTTAAAAAGCCAAAAAATCGATGTGCTGTTTTCAGAGGATCTTGAACGCGGATTAAAGGACATGTTCACACAGGCAGAAAAAGCCATCAGTCAAGGTGTAAGCCTGTTAATTTTATCAGACAAAAAGATGAACGAACGCCTGACACCAATTCCGCCGCTTCTGGCAGTCAGCGCACTGCATCAGCATTTAATCCGCAAAGGTCTGCGTACAAAAGTCAGCATTATTGTGGAATCAGGAGAAGCACGTGAAGTGCACCACTTTGCAGCATTAATCGGTTATGGCGCGGATGCGATTAATCCGTATCTCGCTTATGCGACCTACAAACAGGAAATTGATGAAGGCCGCTTGGATATCAGCTATGAAGAAGCCGTCAGCAAATATGGAAAAAGCATTACTGAAGGTGTTGTAAAAGTCATGTCCAAGATGGGGATTTCAACTGTACAAAGCTACAGAGGCGCCCAAATCTTTGAGGCAGTTGGAATCAGCCAAGATGTGATTGACCGTTATTTCACTGGAACTGCATCACAGCTCGGCGGCATCGATTTGGACACCATTGCAGAAGAGGCCCAGCGCCGCCACCGGGAAGCGTATCAGGATGATTTCAGCAAAACGCTTGAACCGGGAAGTGACTTCCAATGGAGAAACGGCGGAGAGCATCACGCGTTTAACCCGAAAACAATTCACACCCTACAATGGGCGTGCCGAAGAAATGATTACACCCTGTTTAAACAATATACAAAAGCGGCAGATGAAGAACGCATCGGATTTTTACGGAACTTGTTCGCATTTGACGGAGACCGCAAGCCTCTGAAATTGGAGGAAGTTGAATCTGCTGAATCGATTGTCAAACGCTTTAAAACGGGTGCAATGTCATTTGGATCCTTAAGTAAGGAAGCGCACGAAGCTTTAGCGATCGCAATGAACCGTCTTGGCGGAAAAAGCAACAGCGGTGAGGGCGGAGAAGATCCAAAACGCTTTGTTCCAGATGAGAACGGCGATGATAGAAGAAGTGCGATCAAGCAAATTGCATCCGGCCGTTTCGGTGTCAAAAGCCATTACCTTGTCAATGCAGATGAGCTGCAGATTAAAATGGCGCAGGGCGCTAAGCCGGGTGAGGGCGGCCAGCTGCCTGGCAACAAGGTATATCCTTGGGTTGCCGATGTCCGCGGGTCAACGCCAGGTGTTGGATTAATCTCACCTCCGCCTCACCATGACATTTATTCAATTGAGGATTTAGCACAACTGATCCACGATTTGAAAAATGCCAACCGCGACGCAAGAATCAGCGTAAAGCTGGTATCAAAAGCAGGCGTAGGCACAATTGCTGCAGGTGTTGCCAAAGCGACTGCAGATGTCATTGTGATCAGCGGCTACGATGGAGGTACAGGCGCTTCTCCGAAAACCAGTATTAAACATACAGGGCTTCCGTGGGAGCTTGGCCTCGCAGAAGCACATCAAACATTAATGCTGAACGGACTTCGCGACCGTGTTGTATTAGAAACAGACGGAAAGCTCATGACGGGCAGGGACGTTGTGATGGCTGCCTTGCTCGGAGCTGAAGAATTCGGTTTCGCAACGGCTCCGCTAGTTGTACTCGGCTGTGTCATGATGCGTGCCTGCCATTTGGATACATGCCCTGTAGGGGTAGCGACACAAAATCCGGAGCTTCGCAAAAAGTTCATGGGAGATCCTGACCATATTGTGAACTATATGCTGTTCATTGCCGAAGAAGTTCGTGAGTATATGGCAGCGTTAGGCTTCAAGACATTTGATGAAATGATCGGCCGCACTGACGTACTTCATGTGAGTGAACGGGCGAAGGGGCACTGGAAAGCAAGCCAGCTTGATTTGTCTACACTTCTTTATCAGCCTGAAGGCGTACGGACATTCCAGTCGCCGCAAAATCATAAAATTGATCAATCACTAGATATCACAGCGATTCTCCCGGCCGTACAAGAAGCCATCGAATCTGGAAAAGAGGCTGATATTTCAATCAAAATCAACAATACAAACCGTGTAGCCGGAACGATAACGGGAAGTGAAATTTCGAAACGCTACGGAGAAGAAGGGCTTCCGGAGGATACGATCAAGCTGCAATTTACCGGATCAGCCGGACAAAGCTTTGGAGCTTTCGTTCCTAAAGGGATGACGCTTTATTTGGACGGAGACTCAAATGATTATGTCGGAAAAGGGCTTTCTGGCGGAAAAATCATCGTCAAGTCACCAGAAGGATTCAACTCTGATTCGGATGACAACGTCATTATCGGTAACGTTGCTTTCTACGGCGCGACAAGCGGAGAAGCATATATTAACGGACGTGCGGGTGAACGCTTTGCCGTTCGGAACAGCGGTGTGAATGTAGTGGTAGAAGGCATCGGCGACCACGGCTGTGAATACATGACAGGGGGCAGCGTTGTCGTTCTCGGTGATGTAGGCAAAAACTTTGCTGCAGGTATGTCCGGCGGAATCGCTTATGTTCTGGCCGAAGATGTAAAAGCGTTTAAACGCAAATGCAACCTTGAAATGATTTTATTTGAATCATTAGAGGATGAGAAAGAAATCGAACAAATTAAAGCAATGCTTGAAAAACATGCTGGGTATACAAACAGCCAAAAAGCACAAGACCTGCTTGATCAGTGGGAAGACAGCGTGAAAAAATTTGTCAAAATCATTCCGAAAAACTATAAACTAATGCTCGCAAGCATCGAAGAGCAAAAAGCTGCAGGCTTATCAGATGAAGAAGCTGTCATGTTCGCATTTGAAGCAAACACGAAGCCAAAGCAGAAAACAGCATCATCGGGACAAAAACAAGCGGTAGTACAGTAAGGAAGGGGAGAGGAACATGGGGAAACCAACTGGATTTATGGAGATCAAAAGAGAAAAACCTGCTGAGCGGGACCCTCTCACTCGCTTAAAGGATTGGAAAGAATATTCTGCTCCTTTTTCAGAAGAAGCATCGAAACGGCAGGGGGCGCGGTGTATGGATTGCGGTACACCGTTTTGCCAGATCGGTGCAGACATTAACGGATTTACATCCGGCTGTCCAATTTACAATTTGATTCCTGAATGGAATGATCTTGTCTACCGAGGCAGGTGGAAAGAAGCATTGGAACGTCTTTTGAAAACGAACAACTTTCCTGAATTCACAGGGCGGGTATGTCCCGCTCCTTGTGAAGGATCATGTACATTAGCAATTTCAGACCCGGCCGTATCAATTAAAAATATTGAACGGACCATTATCGACAAAGGATTTGAGAATGGCTGGATTCAGCCTAGAATCCCTAAAAAACGAACAGGCAAAAAAGTGGCCATTGTTGGATCAGGTCCAGCCGGATTGGCAAGTGCTGACCAGCTGAATCAAGCGGGCCATTCTGTCACTGTGTTTGAACGCTCAGACAGAGCGGGCGGCCTATTAACATACGGCATTCCAAACATGAAGCTTGAGAAGGGCATTGTAGAACGCCGGATTAAATTGCTGACGCAAGAAGGAATTGATTTTGTAACGAACACAGAAATCGGCGTTGACATTACAGCTGATGAGCTGAAGGAGCAATTTGATGCTGTGATCCTGTGCACAGGCGCTCAGAAACAACGGGATCTTTTAATTGAAGGACGCGACTCAAAAGGAGTCCATTACGCGATGGACTACCTGACACTCGCAACAAAAAGCTATTTAGATTCTAACTTTAAAGACAAAAAATTTATTGATGCCAAAGGAAAAGATGTCATTGTAATCGGAGGCGGAGACACTGGAGCTGACTGTGTGGCTACAGCGCTGCGGCAAAAAGCCAAAAGTGTGCACCAATTCGGCAAACACCCGAAACTTCCGCCAGCCCGCACGAATGACAATATGTGGCCTGAACAGCCGCACGTCTTTACCCTTGAATATGCGTATGAAGAAGCAGAAGCAAAATTCGGAAGAGACCCGAGAGAATACTCTATTCAAACGACAAAAATGGTTGCAGATAAAAACGGAAAGCTGAAAGAGCTTCATACTATCCAAATGGAAAAAGTGAAAAATGAGCACGGAAAATACGAGTTCCGCGAGCTGCCTGGAACGGAAAAAGTTTGGCCTGCTCAGCTTGTTTTTATCGCTATCGGCTTTGAAGGCACAGAACAGCCGCTGTTGAAACAGTTTGGTGTTGATTCTGTCAATAACAAAATCAGCGCAGCATATGGGGATTATCAAACAAATATCGAGGGTGTATTCGCCGCAGGGGATGCAAGAAGAGGCCAAAGCTTAATCGTTTGGGCGATCAATGAAGGCCGTGAAGTGGCGCGCGAAGTGGATCGATATTTAATGGGGAGTTCAGTTCTTCCGTAAATAAAGGGGATTATCATATAAGAGAAACCGGTCTGTTCGCCAGCCGGTTTCTTTTTTATTCCATTACGATTCCGATGTTTCCAAACTGTCTGCCTTCCTGCATTCTTTTATATGCTTCATATGTTTTTTCCAAAGGATATGTGCGGTCGATCACAGGCCGCAGCTGATGTTTTTCAATGAAAGTAAGCATATCGTGAAATTCTTCACCGCTTCCCATCGAGGTTCCCAAAACATTGAGCTGAGGAAAGAATAAAGAACGCACTGGAAAACGGAGGTCGTCACCGGAGCTTGCCCCAAAGCTGACGATACGGCCGTTCAGTTTTACATGGCGGAAGTATTCCGAAAAGAGGGCAGGGCCTACGCTGTCAAGAACAACATCTGCCTTTTTTCCCTGCAACTGCTCATCCCAATTGCTGTAGCTGTCAAATGCATAATCAGCACCCTAATTGCAGCGCCTTTTTTCTTTTCTTCCTCACTGCGGGAGGTCACGCTTACTGTTGCCCCGATCGCTTTAGCCATGAATAAAGCGTAGGTTGCCACACCGCTGCCGATGCCCGGTACCAATAGATGCTCGCCCTTTTTCAATTGGGCTTTTGTAAACAGGGCACGATATGCGGTTAAAGCGGATAAAGGTAAAACGCCTGCTTCATCCCATTATAAATAAGAAGGTTTTTTGATTGCGTTCTTTGAAGGAATAATTACGTATTCAGCAAGCGTTCCGTCAGAAGGCCCTCCGAGAATCTCCGGTACAGGGGGTACACTCTCTGTCAAATCCCAGTTCAATGTCGGGAAGATGATCACTTCTGTTTGAACAGCAACATTGCTCACGCCTTCTCCAACCTCTTCAATGATGCCTGCACCGTCAGAGCCCAGTATCACATGAGGGTCTCGTTCAGATTTGTTATTCATAAGAAACAGGTCGCGATGGTTTAGACCTGCAGATTTTAATTTGACTTTGACCTCTCCGTATCCGGGCTTTTTTGATGGAACGTCCTGAACGGATAACCCCTGAAGGCCGGTTTTTCCGTTGTGAGTTACAGCTTTCATGAAGTCTGCCTCCATTGAATTGTATTTTTATATCTTTACATATTTTACATAGCGTTTTTCTTCAAGTAAAATGAACAAAAATGATAGCCGATATCACTTTTTATCCTAGCAAGAAGGTGAGTGCCTATGGAAAGCGGAGATTTGAAGATTTTTCGGGCTGTTGCCCGTGAAGGAAGTATAACGAAAGCGGCGCAAATGCTGAATTATGTTCAATCGAATGTGACAGCCAGAATACATAACCTTGAGGAAGATTTGAAGATCAAGCTTTTTCACCGAACGAATCGCGGGGTGAAGCTGACAGCTGCCGGAGAAAATCTATTGCAATACGCAGAACAAGTATTATCTCTGTTAGACGAAGCTGAAAAATCGGCACAGATGAGCCAGCATCCGAAAGGGCCTTTGCGGATCGTTGGAAACAACGGCGGTAACGCATTTGCCCGAGCATGCGGCCGCCTTCCTCAGCCGTTTTCCCGAAGTTGATTTATCAGTGAACACAGCAGATACACATCATTTAATTCAACAGGTTCTTGATCATAAGGTTGATGGCGCTTTTGTATATGGGCCGGTTGAACACACTGATATCAAACAAATCCCTGTTTCCCATGATGAATTGTTTTTGATTTCATTACGGGGAGGAACGGCGGAAGACATGCTTCGGCAGCCGATGCTCTTTTTTGGAGCGGGCTGCTCTCACCGTGACAGGATCAAAAGATTGCTAGAGGAAGCAGGCATTCAAAATCAAAAAATGATAGAGTTTGGCACATTGGAAGCCATTTTTAGAGGAGTGTCCGCCGGGTTGGGTACGGCGCTGCTCCCAAAATCCGCTGTTGACTGCTCCGTCCATCGTATGAATGTATGTATTCATCAGCTGCCAGCTGCGTATCAAGATGTAGAGATTGTATTTATATACAGGAAAGACTTTTTTATGACGTGTGCGTTTCAGACATTTCTTGATGAGATTAACGAAATGAAAAGATGAAGCCGTTTCATAAACTGAATCAAGAGCGTAGCCGATTGTTACGAAAGCCGGCGGCATAGTATCACCAACAGGGAGATATTCTTATATACAGGGTCTGCATAACAGAAAAACTGTACTCATTTAAAGCGAGTACAGTTTTTTTATTTATTTACGTTTTAAATCAATTCCGATCGCTGCGCCATTTCTGCTTGAATCAGCTACGCCTTTAAAGGTGCCGTTTTCATGATCGATCGATATACTTTGTACGTTTCCGATATCCACCGGGCTCTTGCCGAATTTGTGGCCCATGTCGTTTAGTTTACTGAGGACATCTTCAGGAACTCCGTCTTCGTAGCGGTAGGAGCTCATGCTGTTTGTGTAAATTCTCGGCTCTTCAACAGCCGCTTTTAATTCCATGCCATACTCGATGTGATAGAGAATGGTTTGCAAAACGGACGAAATAATGGTGGCCCCGCCAGGAGATCCGACGGTGAGGACGGGTTTGCCATCCTTAAATAAAATAGTCGGGGTCATACTGCTTAAAGGCCGTTTGTTTGGCTGTACTTCGTTAGCTCCGCCTGGAACTGCATCAAAATCAGTTAATTCATTGTTTAAAATGACACCGTAATCAGGGACCATAATGCCCGTTCCGAATAGCTGTTCAATTGTCGTCGTATACGAAACAACATTTCCCCAGCGATCGGCAACTGTAAAGTGAGTTGTTTGGCCTTCTACTTTGTCTTTCGGCTGTTCGACTTGCTTATAGTTTGCCGATCCTTCTTGGTATTTCCAAGGATCGCCGGCTTTCGGTTTTTTATTCACTTGTTCTAGGCTGATTAATTGCTGGCGTTCTTTAATATAGTCGGGGTGAAGCAGGCCTTTGAGAGGAACGTTTACAAATTCGGGATCACCTGCGTAAGACGCACGGTCGGCATAAGACAAATGCATCGTTTCAGCAAGCAGTTGATATTTTTCCCATGAGCGGACATCGTACTGTGAAAGGTTAAAATCATCAAGTATTTTCAGCATTTGCAATAAGAAAATACCGCCAGAGCTTGGAGGAGGAGTAGTGGCGATTTGATAGCCTTGATAGTCTCCCCAAATCGGCTCATCGATTGTAATGTCGTAATTTTCTAAATCTTTTTTCGTCATTGATCCGCCGAAGTCCTGTACTGTGTCAGAAAGCGCTTTGGCGAATTTTCCTTCGTAAAAAGCGTCAGTGCCTTTCGAGCGAATAAGCTTAAACGTTTTTGCCAAATCCTTTTGAACCAGCGTATCGCCTTCTTTAAGCGGCTCGCCATTTGGCAAAAATACATCTTTTGCAGCAGTCCGTGACAGCTTTTCCTGGTAATCAGAAATGGCATCTGCCAATACTGAGTCAATCGGAAAGCCTTTTTCAGCGAGTTTAATAGAAGGGGTAATTAATTGCTTCATTGAACGGGTTCCCCATTTATCCAAGGCTTCTTCCAGCCCTTTCAGTGTACCTGGAACACCGACGGCAGTACCTTTTGTCACACGTTCAGAGAAAGGAATCGCTTTTCCGTCTTCATCGAGAAACATATCGGGAGTTGCGCCTGCCGGAGCGCGTTCACGGCTGTCGATGATCGTTGTATCCTTTGTTTTTCCGTCATACACCATCATAAAACCGCCGCCGCCAATGCCTGACATCATCGGCTCTGTTACATTAAGAGCAAATTGAATGGCAACTGCTGCGTCAATGGCATTTCCTCCTTTTTTCAGTACATCTGCACCGATTTCCGAAGCGAGAGGATGTGCAGTAGCAACCATGCCGTCTTTCCCAACATCTACTTGTTTGTACTCGTCATAGCTTTTGGGCGGCTTTTTAGCTTCCGCGTGAAAAGGAACAATTCCAGCGACTAACAGAACACTAAGCAGAGCTGTTAAACAGACGTTCCACGTTCTTTTCATGTTCTCCCTCCTATATGAAGCTGTAATGTTACAATCTTAGCGTAAGAAAATTACAGCGTTTTCACAAGTGACAAATGGTATATTATATCGAGCATTCACCCGTTTTTCTGTGCGAAATTGATTATATTGTTATGAGCCATGTGCTATATTAGAATCAGCATACGGATTAAGAAAGGATTTCTATATGTATTTAACGATTAAAGAAACAGCAGAATATGCAAATCTTTCAGAGGATTATATTAAAAGCTTGGTACTCGAAGGAAAAATCAGGGCCGTTCATGACGGTGAGCAATTTTTGATTTATAAGGGACAGTTCAAAACGCATCTCGAACAGCTGGAAAATTACAAAGCTCTGGTGCAGGAAATATTAAATGAACCGATCCCGGAAGATATTGATGTAAAGGATGAAGATTAGGACACAATTTGAAATTGTGTCTTTTTTTGTATGTTTTTGCAGAAACGCCGGAAAATTAGGAGCGTCAGATTTCGTTTTAAGAGGCTTTTTGATGATATCAAGAGGAATAAGTATCTAAGAGGTTAAAAGCTTTATATGAGGATGTAAAGCTTATTTAATAGGGAGGAGGTTTTTGAAAGCCTTCCTGTCTGCTTATGTAACACTATGTATATTATGTTACATAAATCCCGTCACGCTTTGACATTCAACGTTTTTCAGCTATAATAGTAACATAGACCTCAAAACGTTACATAACCGTTTTTAAGGAGTTTTTTGATGCATATTGTACAGCCGATTCGCAGTTTAGAGAAAATCCAAGAAGTAAAACAATATTTGCTAAACAAAAACAAGCGGGATTACTTTCTGTTTATTTTCGGCATCAACAGCGCGCTCCGCATTTCTGATATTTTGCCGCTGCAAGTGAAGGACGTTAAACATAAAGATCATTTATGGGCAACGGAAAGCAAAACAAAAAAGAAAAGGAAGATTCTGATTTTAGAATCACTAAAACAGGAAATATATGAGTACACGGAAGACATGAAGGAGAACGAATATCTGTTTAAATCTGTCCGGACCAGGAAGCCGATTTCCCGCATTCAGGCCTACAGAATTTTAAGAGAAGCTGCCGCGGCGTGCGGACTCGAGGAGATAGGGACGCATACGCTCCGAAAAACGTTTGGCTATCATTTTTATCAGCGGACAAAAGACATTGCCGAACTGCAGAGAATATTAAATCACTCATCACCCTCGATTACTATGCGGTATATCGGTATTGATGAAGATACGACAAGAGCCGCGTATAAGGTTTTTGGAGGGCTTTAATACAAACAGCTTGAAAATATTGATTATCAGAGCTACTATATAAATACAAAAGCTCTAGTAGCACAGCGGATAGTGCAGCAGTTTCCTAAACTGCAGGTCGGGAGTTCGAATCTCTCCTAGAGCGTAATATAACGAAAGAAAGACAATGGGCTTTTCGCCTGTTGTCTTTCTTTTATGCCTAATAAAAAACGCCCGCATACACCGGGCGTTTTTCTTATATAACTGCGTCAAATTTGTTGACTTTCCATTTTTTATTTTCTTTTACAAATGTCACTTTCCGTTTCGCTGCAGGTGATCCGTCTAAAGTAGGAACGGTAAATTCATATGTGACTGTGCCGCCTTTTTTAGAGATCACTTTAGCAGTTGACTTTTTCCAATTCAGAAGGTTGTCTCCGTCGCCGATTGGAACTGCTAGTTTTCCTTTTGAAACAGTGAAATGATAATCTTTAAAGCCTTTTTCGATTGCTGTTTTTGTGAAAATAGGAGTTAAGTAATTTACGGCTTTTGCTTTAGTGCCGAGATCACTGCACATGTACACATATTGAAGATTTTGATATTCAAATGTGCCAGATGGGCAAACTGCTTTTTTCTCTTTTGGGTTATGGCCGCTCATTGTGTTCCAAAAGTGCTCTCTAGCTGACAATGCCAGCTGCAGTGCTTGTTTTTGTGATAAATCACCTGAAGTATTTTTCGCAAATGCATTTGTGCTCAATGACAGAATAAGTGCAATAGTTGTTAAAAATAGAAGACATTTTTTCATTGTGAGTCACTCCTTCAAAATCTCTTTCTCTTATGTTACAAATGTTACAATAATTACGTATAGATTACAATACTTTTGCATAGATTATTTTTTTCTTTTATTCATAAGAAATAGGCTGTTACTTGCTAGTTTATTCTTCATAAGCTAAAAAGATGTGTAAAATTAGAAGAATCGAGAAGGGTTTCATATGGACAGTGATGAATAATAACATGTTACATATCCTGTTTTTGTAAAAAGAACAGAAATACGTTTAAAAACGATTTCAAAAGGAGTCCTTCAATATGGAAACATCACAAGAACAACTTGTAACTCAGAAGAAAAACAAGCCATCTGTTTGGCGGTCCATGTCACTCTTTTTAGTGCCGCTTTTGCTAAGCAATGTGCTGCAATCAGTCGGCCAGCTTGTCGGGATGATGGCTGTAGGCAGATGGCTTGGCGTTGATGCCGTGGCAGCTGTATCATCCTTTTTCCCGTTATTTTTTCTTTTAATCTCATTTACGATAGGGATTGGTTCAGGAAGTTCGATCCTGATCGGACAAGCCTACGGGGCGAAGAATGAGGAGCGGTTAAAGGCTGTTGTCGGAACAACGCTCACGTTTACGTTTTTATTAGGGGTTGTGTTAGCCGTCATCGGCAGTATTTTTACATTGGATATTCTTCGTTTAATGGGCACGCCTGAAAATGTCATTGATGTCAGTGCCAACTATGCACGTATTTTATTTTACGCTATGCCTTTTATGTTTTTATATTTTGCATATACCACGTTTTTGCGCGGAACAGGGGATTCTAAGACACCGTTTTATACGCTGATCGTGAGCACGGTCATCAACATAGCGCTGTTGCCTCTCCTGATTCTTGGCATGTTCGGGTTGCCGAAACTTGGAATATACGGCTCCGCATATGCAACCGTCATTTCTACGATTGCGACTTTTATTGTGTTAATGGTGTATTTGCGAAAACGAAACCATCCGCTGCAATTTGATAAAACCGTGCGGCACTATTTAAAGATGGATAAGGAGCTGCTGGCTCTCCTGCTGCGTCTAGGGATTCCATCAAGCATCAATATGATTCTCGTCTCATTATCAGAGATAGCGGTTATCTCATTCGTCAACCATTACGGTTCTAATGCGACAGCTGCATACGGAGTGGTCAACCAGGTAGCGAGTTATGTGCAGATGCCGGCCGTCAGCCTCGGCATTGCAGTATCTATTTTTGCTGCACAATCGATCGGAGCAAACGAGTTTGACCGCCTGAAACAGGTCATTCGCGTCGGGATTTGGCTGAATTATATCATCGGCGGCGTGCTGATCATTCTAATCTATGTTTTTTCACATCAGATTTTAGGGTTATTTTTAACCGAGCAAGACACACTTTACATCGCACACCGACTCTTGATGATTACATTGTGGAGCTATTTGCTGTTTGGAAATGCTCAAATTATTTCCGCGACGATGCGGGCAAGCGGAACCGTTTTATGGCCAACCGTTATCAGCATTTTCTCCATTTGGGGTATTGAAGTGCCTGTCGCGTTCGTTCTTTCCCACTATACAAAACTTGAAATTCTTGGCGTCTGGGTTGGCTATCCAGCTGCGTTTGCCGTCAGCTTGCTGCTAATTTATGTGTATTACCAATTCGTGTGGAAAAAGAAACAAATTACACGTCTCATCCAATAGTCTTACGAATCACACCGTTCATGATTTGAGCGGTGCTTTTTTATTTAATAGGGAAAATCTAAAATGGAGGAAATATGGCACAGTACATTGAATTGTTATACAAGCAATGAATCAAAGAGAGGTTGAGTGCACATGGCAAACTATATTGAGAAAATGATGTATTTAGGAACGCCCGCCATCAAAGCGGGCAATGAGCATGTAGAAATGATTGTCGTTCCTGAGTGGGGGAGCAACGTCATTTCTCTCACAGACAAAGCGACAAAGATGCAGCTTTTACGTGAACCGGAAACAGCAGAAAGCTTTCACAAGACACCTACATTGTATGGCATTCCCATCCTGTTTCCTCCTAACCGGATCAGTGACGGAACTTTCAGCTTTCGGGGCAGAACGTATCATTTTGATATCAACGAAAAGGATAAACACAATCATCTTCACGGGTTTCTTTATCAGGAAAAGTGGAACGTGGTGACCATGAAGCAAACTGATGAAAAAGTGATCGTTGAAACTGAAATTGACCTTTCAGGGCTTCCCCATGTATATAAGCAATTTCCGCATCATGCCGTCGTTCGGATGACATATACGCTAAAGGGGAATACTCTATTTAAACATGCGACCATTATGAACAAAGGAAAGGAAGCGTTTCCTTGGGGAATCGGCTATCATACGACATTTGTATTTCCAGAAGAAAGCTCATTATTCTCACTGACAGCAGATCAGCAATGGGAGTTGGATGAACGTCTGCTGCCGACTGGAAAACTGATGGATGTACCGAATAAAGAAGTTCTGCACGATGGAATGGATTTACGCCACAAGCAGCTGGATGATGTCTTTTTATCTTCTTATCAGAAGAGAGGCGGAGAAAACCAGGCAGTCATTTATCATCAGCATGCACACATAAGCATTATCTATAAAGCAGATGATCAATTTAAACATTGGGTCGTATACAACGCGGACGGAAAACAGGGGTATTTATGCCCTGAACCTTATACATGGGTGACAAATGCTGTGAACCTTGACATGTCTCCATCACTCACTGGTGTACAAGTGCTGGAGCCGGGAGAAGAAACAACAGCCAAAAGCAGTATCACCATTGAACTGAATCATCAATAACCAAAGATGAGGATGAGAGAGGCGGGTAAAGAAATGAAAAAAAGCATAAAGCTTTATATTGCTGTTTTGCTGCTTTTCATCGTTGCTTCGGTTCCTTATATGCATCAAGCTGCACAGGCCGCTGAAAAACAAGATGCACTTGCCGGACAGATCAATAAGGTGTTAGCTGATCATCCTGCACTTAAAGGCGCAATGGCAGGCATCACGGTTCGTTCTGCGGAAACAGGCGCTGTTTTATATGAGCATTCAGGAGACGTCCGGATGAGGCCCGCCTCCTCTCTGAAGCTTTTGACAGCAGCCGCAGCACTTTCTGTCCTTGGCGAGAACCATTCTTTTACAACCGAGGTCCGGACTGACGGCACCCTCAAAGGGAAAAAGCTAAATGGGAACCTTTATTTGAAAGGGAAAGGAGACCCGACACTATTACCATCTGATTTTGAAGAAATGGCTAAGAAATTGAAACAGTCCGGTGTGAAAGAGATTAAAGGCAATCTGATCGGTGATGACACATGGTATGATGACATCCGATTATCGCCTGATATGCCATGGAGTGATGAATCCACCTATTACGGCGCACAAATCTCCGCGTTAACAGCGTCTCCGAATGATGATTATGATGCAGGCACTGTGATTATAGAGGTCACCCCAGGTAAAAAAGAGGGGAATAAGCCTGCCGTTTCTGTATCTCCGCAGACGGATTATGTAACGATTAAGAACAATGCCGAAACGACTGCGGCTGGCCAAAAGAAAGACCTCACGATTGAAAGAGAGCATGGCACAAACACGATTATAATTGAAGGAAGCATACCGGTTGACGCAAGCAAGACAAAGGATTGGATTGCCGTCTGGGAGCCAACCGGTTACGCTTTGGATTTATTTAAGCAGGCGCTAAAAAAACAAGGAATTACTGTAAAAGGGAACATCAAGACGGGTGCAGCACCCAGTTCCTCAGACGTGCTAATCTCTCATCACTCAATGCCTCTATCAAAACTATTTGTTCCGTTTATGAAATTAAGCAATAACGGACATGCAGAAGTACTCGTTAAAGAAATGGGGAAAGTGAAAAAAGAAGAGGGGAGCTGGGAAAAGGGACTTGAAGTGGTAAACAGCAGTCTTCCGAACTTCGGCATCGACTCCAAATCACTCGTTTTAAGGGACGGATCAGGAGTCTCTCATATTAATACTGTATCTTCAGATCAAATCTCTCAGCTGTTGTATGACATTCAGGATGAGAAATGGTTCCCATCTTATCTACATTCTCTGCCTGTAGCAGGCAATAGTGACAGAATGATAGGCGGAACGCTGAGGAACCGCTTGAAAGACACACCTGCACAAGGAAAAGTAAGAGCCAAAACCGGATCACTAAGCACAGTCAGCTCTTTATCCGGGTATGCAGAAACTAAGAGCGGAAAAACCCTTGTTTTTTCTATTCTTTTAAACGGATTGATTGATGACGAGGATGGAAAAGATATTGAGGACCAAATTGCTGTCATCTTGGCAAATCAATCATAACGGCAGACCTGTTTTCAAAGGAAAACAGGTTTTTTTATGTCTTTAATAATGTTCTGACCCTGTTGATAACAAATGGACACATTACACGAAACGCGGACTTTCTTTCCTTTGTATGCGAGTAGGCAGGGAACAGCTTTCCATTATGCGTCACCAACCGTTTCTTTATAATTTGTTGAAAATGAATGGAGAATAGAACAGAAAGAATTGTACAACCTTATCGGATCTATGCAGTATTAGCCGCTCCAATAGCACAATGAAGGGTTTTGACTATGAAACGGCGCTTTAGACAAAATAGCAATACTGCATAAACGATAAGCTGGATTATCGGACAGAGGCCATTCTCTGTCTGTCTTTCTTTTTGTATCAAGAATGGATAAAGGACACTAGGGAATGATAACATCAACCTTTTTCTTGGAGGCTTGTCATGGACCATCTTTCTTGGCTTACTTTTATCATGCTGATTCTAGCCAGTTACAGGCTGACACATTTGATTGTATTCGACAAAATCACGGAGTTTATCCGAAAACCTTTTATGAAAAAGAAAAGGATCGTCGATCAAAACGGGCATGTGGACGAAAAAAGCGTGCCGGCTTCTAACTTTGGATACATGCTCAATTGCTACTGGTGTGCCGGCGTTTGGTGTGCCATCTTGATCGGGCTCGGCTATCTTTTTTTGCCCCGTATTGCAGTTCCAGTGATCTTTATTTTAGCCATCGCTGGAGCACAAGCGATTCTTGAAACAGCTGTCGGTGTGGGCGTTAAACTCATTGATGTGTTAAAGAGCCTGCAAACCATGATAAATGATAAAAAGTCCTAAGCTGCCCCTAAAATGCTTCAGGACTTTTTTCGTTTATCTGGTGATATAGATATAAATCCCGATTTCTTCCATCCGTTTAAGCACCCTTTTACAGCCAGGGAATACCGTAATAGCGAATAGTGAAAGTGATGTAATGGGGGAGAAGAAACAGCATGAAGGTTTGTCAAAAGTCGATTGTCCGTTTCCTTGTCAGCTTGATCATCGGAACGTTTGTCATCTCCGTTCCGTTTATGGCCAATGCACAGTCTGACAGGGAGCTGAGAGCCGTATGGATTGCTTCCGTATTAAATATTGATTGGCCGTCAAAAAAAGGGTTATCTATGGAAGACCAAAAACAAGAGTATATCAAGCTGCTGGACGATGTGCAGAAAATGGGGATGAATGCCGTTATTGTTCAAATTAAACCGACGGCAGATGCCTTTTATCCGTCCGCTTACGGACCTTGGTCTGAATACTTAACCGGTGTCCAAGGGAAAGACCCGGGCTATGATCCTCTTGCATTTATGATTGAAGAAACCCATAAACGAAATTTGGAATTTCACGCATGGTTTAACCCTTACCGTATTACGATGAATCATACAGACCTCAATAAATTATCTGAGGATCACCCGGCAAGAAAGCATCCAGACTGGGTTGCCGCCTACGGAAAGCAACTGTATTATCATCCGGGTATTCCTGAAGCGAGAGATTTTATTGTTAAAGGCATTGAAGAAGTCGTAAAACATTATGATATCGATGCCGTTCATATGGATGATTATTTTTACCCATACAAAATAGCGGGACAGGAATTTCCTGATCAAGCACAGTACGAACAATACGGAAAAGCCACTTTTTCCAATATTGATGACTGGCGGCGGGATAACGTAAACCGGCTTGTCAAACAAATCAATCAAACAATTAAAGCTGCAAAACCATATGTCAAATTCGGTATCAGTCCCTTTGGTGTATGGAGAAACGCGGCAGATGACCCGACCGGATCGAATACCAAAGCAGGCGTCAGAAATTATGACGACCTTTATGCAGATACAAGACATTGGATCCAAGAAGGCGACATCGATTATATTGCCCCGCAAATCTATTGGAGCATCGGCTTTAACGCTGCTGCTTACGACGTGCTGGCTGATTGGTGGAGCAATGAAGTCAAAAATAAGCCTGTTCATTTATATATTGGCCAGGCAGCTTATAAAATCAATAACAACTTTGATCCGCCCTGGTCCGACCCCGAGGAGTATGTAAGACAAATCACTTTGAACCGTCAGCTTGAGCTGGTGAAAGGAAGCATGCATTTCAGCCTCAAAGACCTCAACAAAAATCCGCTTGGCATCAAAGACAGGCTCATCACCGAGCTTTACAGCCAGCCGGCATTGGTTCCGCAAATGCCTTGGCTTGACAGTACAGTCCCAAAAAAGCCAAAGCTCTCAAAAGTGACCGAAAACAAAAACGGCAATCTTCTGCACATTCAAGACCATCCATCAAATCAAAAAACGAAAGAAACAGCTTATTATGCGATATACAGAACCGAAGGGAAAAAGAACAAAACATTGCTGGCAACCGCGAGAAAGACAAATGAGCAGCAAACCTTCTTAGATGACACGGCAGATCCAAATAAGCAGTATACGTATTATGTCACTTCAGCAGACCGGCTTCATAACGAAAGCGAGGCTTCCAAACGAAAAACAAAATAAGAAATAAACAGGACGGCTTTCTAAGTCGTCTTTTTTAGAAAAAGTGATTTTGCAGACAGGAAACTATGATACGCCGCTGAATTTGTTAAAGAAACGAAAAAGACGAGGGAGAGACTCACATGAATATAGAAGCGGTTTTTGGACATTTTCCAGTATTGGAATCTGAGAATCTGGTTTTAGGTAAAATCGAAGAGGTGCACGTGCAGGATGTATTTTCAATCTATGATAATGACAAAGTATTCGAATACTGCGGTATCATCCCGAAACATAACATTAAAACAGTACATAAAATGATTGGCCATTTTGATCGGGATTACAACAAAAAAAGCAGAATCAAATGGGGAATCTTCCCGAAAAGTCAAGAGAATACGTTGGCGGGAATCATAGAAGCGATGGATTTCAACGTAAAAGTAAACATGGTAACGATTGGCTACTACTTGGCTGAAGAATATTGGGGGAGAGGCATTACAACGGAATCCGTCCGCATGCTTGTCTCATTTTTATTTGAGAAAGCCAATATAAACAGAATTCAAGCTGAAGTTATGCCAGCCAATGAGGCTTCAAAAAACGTCCTCTTAAAAAACAATTTTATGAAGGAGGGAGTAATCAGACAAGCTTCCTATTGGTCTGGTAAAGGAGTGGTCGATTTAGAAATATACGGCCTTCTTAAAAACGATTACGTATAAATCTTTCTTTTTCAAATTCAAAAAATTGTTCAGCATAACGAGATTGAACTATAAGTTAGTTATTGAACTGACTAATTCATAAGGAGGAGCGGCATGGCGAAACCAAATGTTATTTCCAAAGAAACACTCATTGAATGTGCCAAGACATGCATCACAGAAAACGGGTTAGAAAAACTGACATTAAAATCAGTAGCAGAACAAGCTGGTGTCAGCCAAGGCACAGTTTATTATCATTTCCGCACGAAAGAAAACCTCATGCTGGAGGTGGTTCGCCACGTGTGCGGCAGCTCATGGGCGAACATACAGAACAGCCGGCTCCCGTCAAGCGAAAAGCTGAGAGAGGCTTTGATGTCCACAAAAGCTCGAACGAAAGAAAATGGGGATTATCATCGGTTATTTTTAACGCTGATCGTATCAAGCTTCCAAAATGAACGGATCAAAGAGCAGCTATGTCATCTGCTACAAACTGAAAATCAATGTCTGACAGAAGAGCTCACTCAATTGTGGGGCAAATCCCCAATTGATGGCGTTTCCTTGGCAACCTGGGGAATGATGCTGAATGCTTTAATTGACGGGCTTGCCATACAGTCTCTCATTTCCGATGATTTTTCCTCAGAAGGTGTTTATCAGGAGCTCGAATGGATTTTGGTGAAGCTGACTGAAAAAATGAGGTAACACGAAAGGAGATCAAGCATGTTTACTCAAAAATTAGGGCTTGTCCTCACGTTTTCATTTCTAGTCTGGCTAGGTGCCACACTATTTTTTGTGCTGTTTGGAGACGCTGTTTTAACAGATCCGGCCGAAGAACCTTTTTTGTTGAACTTTCTTCTCCTGGAAGCGGGCACCGCTCTCGTTTTATGCCTCGTGTTCTTTCTCTATCAAAAACTCGATCAATCACAGTACGCGGTAATCAAGCTCGGCCTATGGGGATCAGCGGTCGGTTTATTGATAGACACGTTTTCCCTTTGGAATCATCCCATTATCTTCCCGGCGCTATCAAAGGGGCAAGTCAATGCGTTTGCCATATGGATGGTATGCGCCTATGGCCTGTATTTGTTCATCCCGTTAATGTTTTCACATAAGAAATGATCCAGTTTTAATTTTCAGACTTCTTTTGTCAGGGAATGATTACAGAACTCGCCTAATAGGATGTTACAAAGATGTGAAGGAGGAAAGCAAGTGAATTTTGAGCTGACAAAAGAACAGCAAATGGTGCGTGAAATGGTAAAGGATTTTGCGAGAAAAGAAATTGCTCCTCACGCTGAACATGTAGATCAAACGGGCGAGTTCCCGATCCAAACATTTAAAAAAATGGGTGAGCTCGGGCTGATGGGTATTCCATTTCCCGAAGAATACGGCGGGTCAGGCGGAGATACGATTTCATATGCCTTAGCAGTTGAAGAAATCGGCAAAGCTTGCGGCAGTACTGGATTAAGTTATGCAGCAGCAGTCTCGCTCGGCGCAAGTCCTCTTTATTACTTTGGAACAGAAGAACAAAAACAGACGCATTTGACTCCGCTGGCCTCGGGCAAAGCACTCGGGTCATTCGGCCTGACGGAACCAAACGCCGGCTCAGATGCAGGAGGAACTCAAACAAAAGCGATTACAAACGGTGACGAGTATGTAATCAACGGGGAAAAATGCTGGATCACGAATGCAAGCTACGCACGCACGGTGATTGTGACCGCAGTAACAGGCAAAAACAAAGACGGGAAAAACATCATCTCCGCATTCATCGTGCCAACTGACACACCTGGACTTACGATCACAAGCCCGTACGATAAAATGGGCGTCCGCGGTTCAAATACAGCGGAAATTTTGTTAGAGGATGTCAGAGTGCCCGCGGGCAACTTACTTGGCGATCCAACAAAAGGGTTTAAGCAGTTTCTCTACACGCTTGACGGCGGTCGGATCTCCATTGCTGCTCTTGCAGTCGGCATTGCCCAAGCGGCACTTGAAGCATCATTGGCATACGCGAAAGAACGAAAGCAGTTCGGACAGCCGATTTCTTCCTTTCAGGCGATTCAATTTAAGCTTGCCGACATGGCGATGGAAATTGATCTGGCCCGGCAAATGGTGTTAAAAGCTGCTTGGCTGAAAGACCATCACCGCCCGTTCACAAAAGAAGCGGCGTATGCCAAGCTGTTTGCATCTGAAATGGCGACAAGGGCTTGCAATCAAGCCATTCAAATCCATGGAGGTTCAGGCTACATGAAAGAATATGGGGTAGAACGGATGCTGCGGGACGCAAAATTAATGGAAATCGGTGAAGGCACATCTGAAATTCAGCGTATCGTGATCGCCAGACAGCTTTTAAAATAAAATGTAAACGCTTTCGATCACTTGGAAAGGAGGAACATTGCATGGCTGAACTCATCCATTCCACAATCGGCAGACTGCTGGAACAAATCGCTGAAACCTATCCCGATCAAGAAGCGGTTGTTTATCCAGACAGAAATATCCGCTATACGTACGCCCAATTTAACAGTCTGTGCCGTCAAACTGCTAAAGGACTTATGCGGATGGGACTTGGGAAAGGAGACCACGTAGCCATATGGGCTTCGAATATCCCCGAATGGCTTGCCGTTCAGTTCGCCACCGCGAAAATCGGAGCCGTGCTCGTTACCGTCAATACCAATTATCAAGCACACGAGCTCGATTACTTGCTGAAGCAATCAGATGCTGCGGCGCTTATTGTCATGGATTCTTACCGGGGCACTTCTTACACAGATATCGTGAACAGCCTAATTCCAGAGTCGCAGGAAGCAAAGCCCGGCCAGCTGAACTCAGAACGTTATCCCTTTTTAAAAACGCTCATTCATATTGGCGAAAAACGCTTTCCTGGCATGTATCATTGGGACGATATAGAGATATTGGCGAAAACAGTGACGGATGCTGAACTGGAAGCAAGAATGAACAGCCTTGAAAAAGACGATGTGATTAACATGCAATACACATCAGGTACGACAGGGTTTCCTAAAGGCGTGATGCTTACGCATTTTAATGTCATCAATAACGCTGTCAATATCGCAGAATGTATGGTGTTAACCTCTCAAGACCGCATGTGCATCCCAGTTCCGTTTTTTCACTGCTTCGGATGCGTGCTTGGGGTTTTGGCGTGTGTGTCAGTCGGGGCAGTCATGATACCTGTACAAGAATTTGATCCCGTTACTGTCCTCAAGACAGTCGAAAAAGAGAAATGCACAGCGCTTCATGGCGTACCGACCATGTTTATCTCAGAGCTGCATCATCCGGATTTTAATGCATATGATCTATCAACACTCCGAACAGGCATCATGGCCGGCTCACCCTGTCCAAGCGAGGTGATGAAAGCCGTGATTGAAAAGATGGGCATGACAGACATTACAATCGCCTATGGACAAACCGAAGCATCACCGGTTATTACGCAAACAAGAGCAAATGATTCCTTCATCAGAAGGGTCGAAACAACTGGCCGAGCCTTACCGCATGCAGAAGTAAAAATCGTAGAACCTGGGACATGTCGAGAAGTTCAAAGAGGCGTGCAGGGAGAGCTATGCACCCGCGGCTATCATGTCATGAAAGGCTACTATAAAGACGACGAAGCGACCAGAGAAGCAATCAATCCCGACGGATGGCTGTTCACCGGTGATCTTGCTGTCATGGATGAAGACGGGTACTGCCGTATTACTGGAAGATTAAAAGATATGCTCATCAGAGGCGGTGAGAACATTTATCCGCGGGAAATCGAAGAATTCCTATACCGGCATCCCGCCATTTTAGATGTACAGGTCGTTGGTGTCCCTGACGCAAAATTCGGAGAGGAGGCAGCTGCCTGGATTAAGCTGAAAGACGGTAAGAGTGTTTCACCTGATGAACTTAAAGCCTACTGCAAAGGGAAAATCGCGCGCCACAAAATTCCGCGTTATGTTATTTTTACAGACGAGTACCCGATGACGGCTTCAGGCAAGATTCAAAAATATAAGCTGCGTGAAAAAACGATTGACATGTACCGCTTATCATCAAGTCAATGAGGTGAAGTCATGTTTTCAAAAGTACTGATCGCTAATCGCGGAGAAATTGCAATGAGGATCATCCGTACGTGCAGCCGTCTCGGCATAAAAACCGTTGCAGTTTATTCTGAAGCAGACAGAGATGCGCCACATACTAAGGCAGCCACAGAGGCTTATCGAATAGGTGAATCGAGAGTCAATGAAAGCTATTTAAATATAGAGAGAATCATAGAGACGGCGAAAAAAGCAAATGCCGGCGCCATCCATCCCGGCTATGGGTTATTATCAGAAAACAGCCGCTTCGCCGAACGCTGCAAGCAGGAAAACATCGTGTTTATTGGACCATCTCCCGATATCATTGCAAAAATGGGGAGCAAAATTGAAGCACGCAAAACAATGGAAGCCGCAGGTGTCCCTGTCGTTCCCGGTGTTTCTGAATCCCTCGGAGACATTCAGGCAGCCTGCCGCGCTGCAAATCAAATTGGCTATCCTGTCATGCTGAAAGCTTCAGCGGGCGGGGGAGGCATTGGAATGCAGCTTGTCCAAAACGAGGAAGACTTAATAAAGGCGTACGAGGGAAACAAAAAGCGCGCTGCAGATTTTTTCGGTGACGGGTCGATGTATATAGAGAAAGTCATTGAACATGCCCGCCATATCGAAGTTCAGCTTTTGGCGGATCAGCACGGCCATACAGTACACCTGTTTGAACGCGATTGCTCTGTTCAAAGGCGCCACCAAAAGGTTATTGAAGAAGCGCCGTCACCATTTTTAGATGATGAACTGAGAATGAAGATCGGGGAAACGGCCGTAAAAGCAGCGAAGGCGATCGGCTATACAAACGCAGGAACGATTGAATTTATAGTTGACCCGAGTCAAAACTTTTATTTCCTTGAAATGAATACGAGATTGCAAGTTGAACACCCCGTGACTGAAGAAATAACAGGCCTGGACTTAGTTGAGCAGCAGCTGCGGATTGCTGCGGGCCATACACTCACATTCTCCCAGCAAGACATCAAACGAAACGGGCATGCGATAGAAGTTCGAATATACGCGGAAGATCCCAAGACCTTCTACCCGTCACCAGGCACGATCACCGCGTTTTCACTTCCTGGCCAAAAAGGGGTCAGACACGAATGCGCGGTAGCAAAAGACAGTACTGTCACCCCTTTTTATGACCCGATGATCGCCAAAATGATTGTCAAAGGCAAAAACAGAGCGGAGGCAATTGAAAAGCTGGAGACGGCGCTCCGTGACTACCGGATAGAGGGAATCAAAACAAATCTTCCGCTCCTCATACAGGCTGCCGGATCAAAAGCATTTAAAGAAGGGGATGTCACGACTGACTTTTTGAAACAACATTTATAAAGGAGGCCGTTCATATGACAGTTAAGATACAGATGGCGGGAAACCTATGGAAAGTGCACGTCCAAGCGGGCGACCAAATAAAGAAAGGCCAGGAAGTTGCCATTTTGGAGTCAATGAAAATGGAGATTCCGATCGTTGCAGACAGAAGCGGAACCGTAAAAGAAGTCAAAAAAAATGAGGGAGATTTCGTGAATGAGGGAGATGTGCTGCTCGAACTGAGCGATTCCACGCAATAAACTGGAGGAAGACCATGTCATATCCTAAAAAAGTGACAATCAAAGAAGTCGGTCCGCGTGACGGCTTACAAAACGAGCCCGTATGGATCGCAACCGAAGATAAAATCGCCTGGATCAACCAGCTTTCCCGGACTGGGCTTTCATATATCGAAATCACATCCTTCGTTCACCCGAAATGGATTCCCGCACTTCGAGATGCAATCGACGTGGCAAAAGGCATCGACCGTGTAGAAGGGGTAACGTACGCGGCACTTGTCCCGAACCAAAAGGGGCTGGAGAATGCGCTTGAAGGAGGCATTAACGAAGCTTGTGTCTTTATGTCTGCAAGCGAGACGCACAACAGAAAAAACATCAACAAATCCACTGCTGATACACTTCACATTCTCAAACAAGTAAACGATGACGCAAAAAAAGCAAACCTCACAACAAGAGCCTACCTCTCAACCGTTTTCGGCTGTCCATACGAAAAAGATGTCCCCATTGATCAAATCATTCGCCTTTCTGAAGCTCTATTTGAATTTGGGATCTCTGAACTGTCGCTAGGTGACACAATCGGAGCGGCAAATCCTGCCCAAGTAGAAACCGTGCTCGAAGCACTTTTGGCCCGATTTCCAGCCAATCAAATCGCCCTGCATTTTCATGATACGAGAGGAACGGCGCTCGCCAACATGGTCACAGCTCTCCAAATGGGCATCACGGTGTTCGACGGCTCGGCAGGCGGGCTTGGGGGATGTCCATATGCTCCTGGCTCGTCAGGAAACGCCGCAACTGAGGATATCGTATACATGCTTGAACAGATGGACATCAAAACAAATGTAAAGCTCGAAAAACTGCTATCCGCAGCCAAATGGATAGAGAAAAAAATGGGCAAACAGCTGCCGAGCCGAAATTTACAGGTATATAAATCATCTTGATAAAAGAGAGGAAAAAACAATGGGAGAATCGATTCTATTTACTATCCAAAATGAACATATTGCCGTGATCACCTTAAACAGGCCTCAGGCGGCAAACGCACTTTCAGCGGAAATGCTTAGAAACCTGCAATTGATTCTTCAGAAAATTGAATTCAACTCAAACATCCGCTGCGTCATCCTCACAGGCACCGGTGAAAAAGCGTTTTGTGCGGGGGCAGATTTGAAAGAAAGGATAAAGCTGAAAGAAGATCAGGTACTTGAAAGTGTATCTCTCATTCAAAGAACCGCGGCTCTACTTGAAGCCTTGCCGCAGCCGGTCATCGCTGCGATGAACGGTAGCGCCTTAGGCGGCGGTCTTGAATTGGCAATGGCATGCGACCTTCGAATCGCAGCTGAATCTGCCATGCTGGGCCTGCCGGAAACAGGGTTAGCCATTATCCCGGGCGCTGGAGGAACCCAAAGGCTGCCGCGTCTGATTGGCAGAGGAAAAGCAAAAGAATTAATTTATACAGGAAATCGCGTAACAGCACACAAAGCAAAAGAGATAGGCCTTGTCGAGCAAGTCACGGCTCCTCGTGACCTCATGCCAAAAGCGGAGGAACTGGCCGCAGTTATTTCTGCCAACGGGCCGATTGCTGTCCGTCAGGCTAAATTTGCAATCAATAAAGGATTGGAAACAGACCTCGCTACAGGCCTGGCAATTGAACAAAAAGCTTATGAACATACCATTCCAACAAAAGACAGGAGAGAAGGGCTTCAGGCGTTTCAAGAAAAAAGACGGGCCGTATACAAAGGAATATAAAAGGGAGGCAATGCTCATGGATTATGAAAAGGAACGAACAGAACGGGCCGAACGGATACAAAAAGGCGGGGCGGAAAAGTATCATCGCAGCAACCAAGAAAAGGGCAAGCTCTTTGTAAGAGAGCGGCTTGCTCTTTTGTTTGACAATGACATTGAGCTTGAAGACGCTTTTTTTGCGGAATGCATGTCAGACGGGCTTCCCGCGGACGGAGTCGTAACCGCCATCGGCAAAATCGGCGGCCAAACCGTCTGTGTGATGGCAAATGACTCTACGGTAAAAGCGGGGTCATGGGGAGCGAAAACCGTTGAAAAAATCATCCGCATTCAAGAAACAGCCGAAAAAGTAAACTGCCCGCTTATCTATTTAGTCGATTCGGCAGGCGCCAGAATCACCGACCAAATCAATGTCTTTCCAGGGAGACGTGGCGCAGGAAGAATTTTTTACAATCAAGTCAAATTATCAGGGCGCATTCCGCAAATCTGCCTGCTATTCGGACCGTCTGCGGCAGGAGGCGCTTATATCCCCGCCTTCTGTGACATTGTCGTCATGGTAAACGGTAACGCCTCCATGTATTTAGGCTCGCCGCGGATGGCGGAAATGGTTATCGGCGAAAAAGTGTCTCTTGAAGAAATGGGGGGTGCCCGTATGCATTGCTCAATCTCAGGGTGCGGCGATATTCTTGCGGAAACTGAAGAAGAAGCCATACGTCTGGCCCGAACTTATTTATCTTACTTTCCTGCTAATTATCGAGAAAAAGCACCGATACAGGATAAACGTCCTCCAAAACACTTTGATATCCCGCTTGCGGACATCATTCCGCAAAATCAAAATGCGCCTTTTGATATGAATGAGCTGATTGAGCGGGTTATTGATGAAGGCTCATTTTTTGAGATTAAAGCCTTATTTGCACCCGAATTAATAACAGGCTTCGCACGGATCGAGGGGCAGCCTGTCGGTATTGTTGCCAATCAGCCGAAGGTAAAGGGAGGCGTCTTATTTCACGATTCAGCAGACAAAGCCGCTAAATTTATAACCTTATGTGACGCGTTTCATATTCCATTGCTGTTCTTAGCGGATATCCCCGGCTTTATGATCGGCACAAAGGTAGAACAAGCAGGCATTATCAGGCACGGAGCCAAAATGATTTCAGCAATGTCGGAGGCAACCGTTCCTAAGCTCTCTGTCATTGTCCGAAAAGCGTACGGAGCGGGGCTGTATGCAATGGCAGGGCCGGCCTTTGAACCGGATTGCTGTTTAGCGCTTCCAACCGCCCAAATCGCCGTCATGGGTCCTGAAGCAGCTGTAAACGCCGTCTACGCTAAAAAAATCGCTGAGCTGCCGAAAGAAGAGAGGGCCCAATTTATCAACAGCAAACGGGAGGAATACAAAGAAGACATCAATATATACCGCCTGGCTTCAGAAATGATCATCGATGCCGTAATCCCAGCCAATTCACTGCGGGATGAGCTGAACAAACGGCTGAAGGCATACATGACAAAGGAAATGACCTTTACCTATCGAAAGCATCCAGTGTATCCGGTATAAACGCAATGTGACTCAGGAGCGTAAAAGCGCTCCTTTTATATATTTACAATAATAACATTATGTAAACTAACCGACTTTGCATAAAACGCTATGTTTTTTAGAATAGTAAATAAAGGCTGCCGCATCTCTAGCGGCAATTGTCAGTTCATCATAAAAAGGGGCCCACATTATGTATCATTTATATTCACATAACGACTTGGACGGAGTAGGATGCGGAATTGTAGCAAAATTGGCATTTGGAAAAGATGTTGAGGTCCGGTATAACTCTGTCAATGGCTTAAACGCCCAAGTCCAGTACTTTTTAGAAAAAGCGAAAGAGAGCAACAGACAAGACGCGTTATTCATTACCGATCTCGCTGTCAACGAAGAAAACGAAGAGAGATTGAATGAGTATGTTCATGCGGGCGGAAAAGTGAAGCTGATCGACCACCATAAAACAGCGCTTCATTTAAATGAGCATGAATGGGGCTTTGTCCAAGTGGAATACGATGATGGACGGCTCTCATCAGCCACATCGCTTTTATATGACTATCTCGTTGAAAATGGCTTCATGAAACCGACAAACGCCTTAGATCAATTCACAGAGCTCGTCCGCCAATATGATACATGGGAATGGGAGCGGTACGATCAAAAACAGGCGAAGCGGCTTAATGACCTTTTCTTTTTGCTGTCAATCGATGAATTTGAAGAAAAAATGATTCAGCGGCTTTCGGCGCATGACGAATTTTTCTTTGATGATTTTGAAGAAAAACTGCTTGATCTGGAAGACGAAAAAATCGAACGCTATCTCCGCAGAAAGAAAAGGGAAATGGTGCAAACCTTTGTTCATGAACACTGTGTAGGCATCGTTCATGCAGAATCGTACCATTCAGAGCTTGGAAACAGGCTTGGAAAAGAAAATCCCCACCTTGATTACATTGCAATTTTAAGCATGGGGTCAAAACGGGTCAGCCTGCGCACCATTCATGATTACGTCGATGTGTCAGAAATCGCGGGCCGATACGGAGGCGGAGGGCATGCAAAGGCATCCGGCTGTTCGATAACCGATGAAGTATACGAATTGTTTGTTGCTGAAGCATTCCGGATTGAGCCTGTCCGGCCGGATGCTTTCCGTAACATCTATAATATAAAGGGATCTGCGAACGGCTCATTATATGAAAATCGTGCACAAATGAGATTTTTTCTGTTTCCTTTAGACAACGAGTGGAATATCCAAATTAACGGGGAAACACAGGATGAAACATTCACAGCGTTTGAAGAAGCAGAATGGTTCATTAAAAGAAATTATGCCGCATCGCTCGTGCGGGATGAAGTGTTTGTCGCATTTCTAGCGGAGAATTTGAAGCGGGCAAACCAGCATCGCAGGTAAAAAAATATGCATAGGGGGAGAATTGATCTTCCCTATGCATATCCGCGTTATCGTTTAAATATAGCTGTACGTTTTTTTATGACAAAATAAAGGGCAATGACGACAATAGCCAGTATCATAATCGGCGTGGTATAAGTGCCCGCAATGTTCTCAACGTCATCCCACTGGCTTCCGAGCTGAATGCCTAAATAAACAAAGAGGATAGACCACGGAATGATAGCAAGTACAGTCAGTACCACAAATTTGAGAAACGGCATTTTGGCAATGCCTGCAGGAATGGATATCGCATGTCTGACAACTGGTATAAAACGCGCCGAGAAGACAACCCCCGTGCCGTATTTTTGAAACCAGTTTTCTGCCATATCGATATGATGCTTTTTAATCAATAAGTACTTCCCGTATTTGTCCAAGAACGGTCTGCCGCCATAGCGTCCGATCCAATAAATAAAGATCTGGGCAATGGTGCCTCCGATGACACCCGCAATAATGGCGCCAATAAACCCAATCGTGCCTTCCGATACCATATAGCCGCCATAAGCCAATACAATTTCACTCGGAATAATCTCAATCATCAAGCCAATTGCAATGCCTGCATACCCCATATTCGTCAGCCAAGTTAAAATTTCGCTTATCAAACTGCCCACATTCTTCACAACCTGTCCTCATCTTTTTCACTATTATATGACTGATTGACGAGCAAGATGGTTACAATTTTTTTACCGAAGCATTTCTTTTGTTTCCCGCTTGATCACCTCTTCTAAATAAGCCAAAAGCTGTGATCTTATTTCGGGGCGCATTAAACCGATTTCCGTGCTCGCTTTAAAACAGCCCAGCTTATCGCCAATGTCATATCGATTTCCTTCCAGCAGCCGGGCATGGATCGGCTGCTTACGGCAAACCTCACGAAGCGCATCGGTGAGCTGAATTTCGTTGCCCGCGCCTCTGCCAATGGACTTCAACACGGGGAAGATCGAAGAATTCAGCACATACCGTCCCATTATGGCGATGTCCGAAGGCGCTTCTTCAGGCGAAGGCTTTTCAACTAAATCATTCACTTCATACACAGGCCCTTGAGAGCCTGATGTATTTATCATACCATATTTGCTGACATCCTCAGGGGGAACGGACTGTACACTGACAACCTCTGTGCCGTAAGCATCGTATACATCCATTAGCTGCCGAAGAGCCGGTTTTTCAGACACCATAATATCATCGCCTAAGAGAACGGCAAAAGGCTCATCTCCGATAAAATGCTCCGCACACAGCACCGCATGGCCTAATCCGAGCGGCTCTTTCTGGCGGATGTAATGAATATTGGCCAAATCAGCAATCTGCTGCATTTCCTTAAGTGTCTCCGTCTTGCCTTTTTCTCGCAGATTGAATTCCAATTCCGCCGACCGATCAAAGTGATCTTCAATCGAGCGTTTGTTTCTCCCTGTAATAATCAGTATATCTTCAATTCCTGACTCTGCAGCTTCTTCTACAATGTATTGAATTGCTGGTTTGTCAACGATTGGGAGCATTTCTTTTGGCTGCGCCTTTGTCGCTGGCAGAAATCTCGTTCCTAAACCCGCTGCGGGAATGACCGCTTTTCTCACTTTTTTACTCATTCATCTTCACTCCTGATCCTGTATGTTTTTCAGCGAATCTCCAAATACCCAGATTCGGTTTCCGATAAAATTCATCATCATCCCGCCGATAGTGGCGGCGAGCTTACTCACCAAAAGCGAAAAACCGCCTTTTTGAAGCAAATAAAGCAGCAAAAAGGTGATCCCCGACGCGGCAATATTAATCATAAGAAAGCGCCCGATCTCTTTCCCGCCAGTCTTATGTTTTACACGAAACGTCCAATTCCGGTTCCACACATAGCTGTTGATGATACCTGCAGAATAGGAGCAGATCTGTGCCGGCAGATAAGGGACATGACAAGCAGTAAGAAGAAAGAAAACACCAAAATCTATCAGCGTATTGCCGGCGCCTACGGTGCAAAAACGGCCTAATGTCTTTATTTTTTCTTTCAGCATAACGGTACCTAATTTGACCTCCCTTCATAATAGATGCGGATGGCTATTATATTTGTTGATAGGGATTACTTTAGCGGACAGTGTTGAAAAAACAATTAATAAAATATGAACAAAACATGAAAAAACCGTATACCGCTTAATCGTTCTTATACTCTAGAAAAACAGCCGCATTGAACGGCTGTTTTTTTGTGCCTGAAAACTATTTTTATATACAAATATAAACGGAGTGTTAGCCCTATCTTAACAATGAATAAATGTATCCAGTTCCTATGTAGAATCGAACACTAACTCCTCCAAAAGGTTCTATGCACAATTTTTTTAATGATGTAGGATGTTATATAAAGGTATTTATGGATAATTCTGTATCCCCTTTCGGTGTGATAAAAGGGAGACGATGATCAATCCTGTCTTTTTATTTTCTGGTCAATGGTCGCTAGGAATGGGGGGTTGGAACAAATTTGAAGAAGCGAGTGGTGCGATCACCTCGAAGGAAAGAGAATGAAAACACACGAAGATGAGCTTTCAGAACAAGAACTCGGAACATTCGATTCATGTGCAAAATTAATATGTCAAATTAAATAGTTTTCATCTATTTTATGCTTCATGACTGTAGTCTTCATATTCCGAAAGAAAATCCCTTATTTAAGGAAAAAGGAGGGTGTTAAGTTATGCGTAAAAAGTGTAGCGTTTGTTTATGGGTTCTTGCTTTATTATTGAGCTGCTTATCTGCGAAGTCTGCGTATGCTGCCACCAGTACTACAATTGCAAAACATATAGGAAATTCAAACCCGCTTATAGACCATCATTTGGGAGCAGATCCGGTTGCGCTGACCTATAATGGAAGAGTCTACATCTATATGTCAAGTGATGACTATGAATATAATAGCAACGGAACGATTAAAGATAATTCATTTGCCAATTTGAATAGAGTATTCGTCATATCTTCAGCGGATATGGTGAACTGGACAGACCATGGAGCCATTCCGGTAGCAGGTGCCAATGGAGCTAATGGAGGCCGTGGAATTGCAAAATGGGCCGGTGCGTCCTGGGCACCGGCAATCGCAGTAAAAAAAATCAATGGCAAGGATAAATTCTTCCTTTATTTCGCAAACAGCGGCGGAGGTATCGGGGTTCTCACCGCAGACAGCCCGATTGGTCCATGGACCGACCCCATCGGAAAAGCCCTCGTAACGCCAAGTACGCCAGGAATGTCTGGTGTTGTATGGCTTTTTGATCCGGCAGTATTTGTAGATGATGACGGCACCGGTTACCTATATGCCGGGGGAGGCGTTCCTGGCGGTTCAAATCCAACGCAGGGACAATGGGCCAGTCCTAAAACGGCAAGGGTCATAAAATTAGGGCCTGATATGACGAGTGTTGAGGGAAGTGCATCTACAATTGATGCGCCTTTCATGTTTGAAGATTCGGGGTTGCACAAGTATAACGGAACATACTACTATACCTATTGCATCAATTTCGGTGGCATACACCCGGCCGATAAACCCCCAGGCGAGATCGGCTACATGACCAGTTCAAATCCCATAGGTCCCTTTACATATAGAGGGCACTTCCTGAAAAATCCGGGTGCATTTTTCGGAGGCGGCGGAAACAACCATCATGCTGTTTTCAATTTTAAAAACGAGTGGTATGTCGTGTACCATGCGCAAACTGTCAGTTCGGCTCTGTTCGGGGCAGGCAAAGGATACCGCTCTCCCCATATTAATAAGCTGGTGCATAATGCAGATGGATCTATTCAAGAGGTAGCGGCAAATTATGCAGGTGTAACACAACTTTCCAATTTAAACCCATATAACCGGGTAGAAGTTGAAACGTTCGCTTGGAATGGACGCATTTTGACAGAGAAATCGACAGCACCCGGCGGGCCAGTAAATAATCAGCATGTAACAAGTATTCAAAATGGAGACTGGATTGCTGTAGGAAATGCAGACTTCGGAGCGGGCGGTGCCAGGACATTTAAAGCAAATGTAGCATCCACTTTAGGCGGGAAAATAGAAGTGCGCCTCGACAGTGCTGATGGTAAGCTTGTTGGAACTCTGAATGTACCTTCAACAGGCGGAGCGCAAACCTGGAGAGAAATAGAAACTGCAGTAAGCGGGGCTACCGGTGTGCACAAAGTATTCTTTGTATTTACCGGAACAGGCACAGGAAACTTGTTTAATTTTGATTACTGGCAGTTTACGCAAAGATAGGACTTGTAATGGGACCGTTTAAAAACGAG
Source organism: Bacillus sp. N13C7 (assembly GCF_026790065.1). GTDB lineage: Bacteria > Bacillota > Bacilli > Bacillales > Bacillaceae > Bacillus. The sequence continues at coordinate 126,971 of NZ_JALAMO010000005.1, forward strand.
ACGCGTGAAGAACGGGCCAACACCGGAACTCGCCATTATGGATATGCCATGCAGATTTTCTAATACCGTAAAAGACACATGACGAAGGAGAGGAATAAATGATTCCACGCATAAAAAAAACAATTTGTGTACTATTAGTATGTTTCACTATGCTGTCAGTCATGTTAGGACCAGGCGCTACTGAAGTTTTGGCAGCCAGTGATGTAACAGTTAATGTATCTGCAGAGAAACAAGTGATTCGCGGTTTTGGAGGGATGAACCATCCGGCTTGGGTTGGGGATCTTACAGCAGCTCAAAGAGAAGCCGCCTTTGGCAATGGACAGAATCAGTTAGGCTTCTCAATCTTAAGAATTCATGTAGATGAAAACCGAAATAATTGGTATAAAGAGGTGGAGACTGCCAAGAGTGCGGTCAAACATGGAGCAATCGTTTTTGCTTCTCCCTGGAATCCTCCAAGTAATATGGTTGAGACCTTTAATCGGAATGGTGACACATCGGCTAAACGGCTGAAATACGATAAGTACGCCGCATATGCGCAGCATCTTAACGATTTTGTTACCTTCATGAAAAATAATGGTGTGAATCTTTACGCAATTTCAGTCCAAAATGAGCCTGATTACGCTCACGAGTGGACGTGGTGGACGCCGCAAGAGATCCTTCGCTTTATGAGAGAAAACGCCGGCTCGATCAATGCCCGCGTCATTGCACCTGAGTCATTTCAATACTTGAAGAATTTGTCGGACCCGATTTTGAACGATCCGCAGGCTCTTGCCAATATGGATATTCTCGGAACTCACCTGTACGGCACCCAGGTCAGCCAATTCCCTTATCCTCTTTTCAAACAAAAAGGAGCGGGGAAGGACCTTTGGATGACGGAAGTATACTATCCGAACAGTGATAACAACTCGTCGGATCGATGGCCTGAGGCATTGGATGTTTCACAGCATATTCACAATGCGATGGTAGAGGGGGACTTTCAAGCTTATGTATGGTGGTACATCCGAAGATCATATGGACCTATGAAAGAAGATGGTACGATCAGCAAACGAGGTTACAATATGGCTCATTTCTCGAAGTTTGTGCGTCCCGGCGATGTAAGGATTGATGCAACGAAAAACCCTAATGCGAACGTTTACGTGTCAGCCTATAAAGGTGATAACAAGGTCGTTATTGTTGCCATTAACAAAAGCAACACAGGTGTTAACCAAAACTTTGTTTTGCAGAATGGATCTGCTTCTCAGGTATCCAGATGGATCACGAGCAGCAGCAGCAATCTACAACCTGGAACGAATCTCAACGTAACGGGCAATCACTTTTGGGCTCATCTTCCAGCTCAAAGCGTGACAACTTTTGTTGTCAATCGTTAAGGGCACCTAAGACCCGCAAACTCATTTTTCAATAGAATGTCTGAATTTGCGATTTCCTGATCGGGAAATCGCTTTTTTATAGAAGGTATAGGCCAAATTAGGGAGAGAAGAAGTATGTACAAACAGCAAAGCTTACTTCTTGAGTTTTTATCAGTTTACATAATATATATTCTAGGAAGTAACTGAAAGAAATAAATTTCTGTCTCATTGTCAAAGTATACTTAAGTTAGTGAGACAGAAATTGAAATGTTACAGTTGAATGCCTAATCAAAAAAATGGCGTTGTCAATCCATAATAAACTGCTTCTAAATCTTCCAGCGTCATATCGCCATATGCGCATTTGATAACCGAGTCAGCAAACACATCGTAGTCATAATCCGTTGAAAAACCTTGCTGTAGCTGTTTTTCGTAACCATCGATCTGTTCTTTTTGATGTTGGATGTCTTTTTCCTTACCTGGATAATCCGGACCATTGATCACATCGTTCATTTCTTTGAACAGCACCATATACTGTCTCAATGTTTCATCCACAACGTAAACCTCCTTGTTTTGCTGTATAAGATGATGAAAACGGACATCATTATTGCTGATGTCCGTCAAAAGCTTAACTACTTGGGTTCTTCTCCCCAAATCAGTTTTCCGTGATTATATAATGTGATGTTTTTCGTTGTTTTAAACGTATTTGATTGGAAAAAGGAATAATCTCCGTTTTGTGCATAATTGCACCAGTCATCATTATGAAGACGAAGCTGAATATTCCCTGTGCTTGCTCCCGGTAACAGTGTTCCATTTTTAAACCCTAGTTCTAAATAGGTATCTGCGCCTCGCTTAGGTTTATGTAACGTCACAAACTTGTGGGTCACATTTCCGCATCCGATCTGAGCGTAGTCACAATCAAAGTTTTGGCCTTTATTTTTCCCGTTATACCAGTAACGGACAGTAACATCTTTTAAATTTAACGTAGTGATGCCGTTATTTTTGATAAGAAGCTGCGGGCGGATTTGGTTTCCGTTCACACTCCCATCACCCGCTCTGTATTGCACAGATATACTGTTTTTCTGTGTGGGTTTATCTTGTGCTGGCGTTTCAGGACTGTTTTTAGTCGAATCTTTAGTGCCGAGAATGTTTTCTCTTACGAATGCTCCTGAAGCAGATAAATCTGATAATGGCCAGCCGCCTGTTTTAGCTGCTCCCGGCTTTAAAGCTGAAGATGATTCCTGCTTATCAGAAAGATTCCAGTTGACCCAGCTGATGTTCTTGCTGTTGAGATAATTCAGCCATTCCCGCGACTGGTCAAGGAATACTCCGCCATTTCCGGAAGCATCGCTTGTCCCCCATTCCGTCACAAAAAGAGGCGCTCCTTTGCTGAGAGCATAGTTGGCTTTATCCCGTAAAAACTGGCCGTGTGTGCCGGCATAAAAATGAAGCGCGTACATGACATTTGCATCCTTTAGCTGATCATCGGCAGCATCATTTACATCCTGGCTCCATGTACCGGTTCCGACAATGATGATATTATCGGGATCATGTTTACGGATAACGGAAATGACTTCTTCCGCATACGGTTTAATATCACGCTTCCAGTTCACATCGCCGTTTGGTTCATTTGCAATTTCATAAATGACGTTTGGCGTGTTTCCGTAAAGTCTTGACATTTCCTCAAAGAATTCTTTTGCCTTTTCTTTATGTTGATTCGGATTGCCATCATTTAAAATATGCCAGTCAATGATGACATATATCCCGAGCTCTTTTGCCGCTTCAACCGCTTCTTTCACTTTGTTTTTCACAGAAGGATTATCAATATAGCCACCGTCTGCCGTATACATCGCCGCTCGGAAAACCGTAATGCCCCAATCGTCTCTCAGCCATTTTAAGCTGTCTTTATTGACAAAATCGCCGTACCATTGCAATCCATGTGAACTGATCCCCTTCAACTGCACCGCTTTCCCGTCTCGACTGACTAGCTGTGTACCTTTTAAGCTGAGCTGGCCATTTATGGATACTGGCGTTTTTGCCGCTGCTGCGGATGCAGCCGGCCCCAAGCTGCTGGTTGCCAATAATGCAATTAATAAACAAATGATTAAAAAAGAGACTGAACGTTTCATATATAGATCTTTCCTCCTTTAAACATTATATAAGGAATATGCCTACCGACTTACCACTCCCCCCTCCCTTCTCTTTGTTTAGCACGAACTCATTGTAAAAATCTTTCTCATCATTGTCTATCAACCTAATTTCTTGTTTTTAAGCAGCTTAAAACCCTGTCTATTTGCTCTTTTTGCCTTATTTCAGGTACAGCTGATACATGTTAACAAAACATAAAAGTGTTTAACCAGGACTTTACACGTTATTTTTTCATCTAAAAAAATTCCGCTTCTTTTCAGCAAATAAAAAGCTGCATCCAATGAATTGAATGCAGCCGTGTTCTTATGCTTCTTGTTTCTCATCTTCCCAAGTTTCAGCGTTTTTCAGGCCCGGGATGTTTTTCGCTTTGAATACAGGATCAAGCCCTTGCTTACGCTGTTTCGCGTAATCCTTATACACTTTATAAGCAACGTTTGACAGCAGCGCAATCACAATTAAGTTAATCAGCGCCATGATACCCATAAAGAGGTCCGCCATATCCCAAACGATTTGGAAGCCTGATAGAGATCCATAGACAACCATAGCAATAACAGCGATACGGTAAATGTTCAGCCATGTCTTGCTAGTTTTAATAAATTCAATGTTTGTCTCGCCATAATAATAATTCCCGACAACTGAACTGAAGGCAAACAGGAACATTGCGACAGCGATGAAGCTAGGCGCCCAGCCTCCAATATGATGATTAAGGGCAGCCTGCGTTACTTGGATACCATCACCTTTTGGTGCCACACTGTACAGCAAAATAATGAAGGCTGTAGATGTACATACGATAAAGGTATCGAAAAATACGCCTAATGTTTGAATAAAGCCTTGCTTTGCCGGATGCGATACATGAGCTGTCGCAGCCGCGTTCGGAGCGCTTCCCATTCCAGCTTCGTTTGAGAAAAGTCCGCGCTGAGCACCGATAACAATGATGCCTCCTAATCCGCCGCCGACGATTTGTTCAATACCGAAAGCATTTTTCACAATTGTTGCGATAATGCCAGGGAATGCTGTTATATTAGTAATAACGACAAACAAAGCAATGAGAATATAAATGCCTGCCATAACCGGCACGATTAGCTGTGATACAGCCACAACACGTTTTAAACCGCCGAAAATGATAAACGCCGTTAAAGCTGCCAGAACAATGGCGACAACAATTTTATTGACATGGAATGCGCCATCTAATGCCCCCGAAATGGTGTTCGTTTGAACAGCGTTAAAGATTAAACCGAATGAGACCGTAATTAAGACAGCAAAAACAATGCCGAGCCATCTGACCCCAAGGCCCTTTTGGATATAGTAGGCCGGTCCACCGCGGAAATCGTCTCCGTCCTTCACTTTATAAAGCTGCGCTAACGTACTCTCAACAAAACTCGAAGCCATCCCTACAGCAGCTACAACCCACATCCAAAATACAGCGCCCGGTCCGCCAGTTGCAATGGCTAAGGCGACACCAGTCAAATTTCCTGTACCGACTCGGGATGCGGCCGAAATAAAGAATGCCTGCATAGATGAAACACCTTTATTTCCTTCTGGTTTCTCCCCTACTATTCTGAACATTTCAATAAAATAGCGGAATTGGATAAAACCAAAACGTATGGTAAAAAATAATCCAAGCCCTATTAAAATATAAAATAGGTATTTCCAGATGAAATCACTTGGAATATTAATCAAACTGTTGAAAAAAGACTCCATATTTACCTCCCGTTTTCATCAATCACTATGAATTCGATTTTGATGTTAGATTTTTTAACATAACGAGTCTTATTATATCACAATATGTCGAATTAGGAAGTTTTTTCGTGAAGATTATTGTTCTAGATTGAGTTTTACCCCTTTGGTCCTCTCTCTTTTATTTTCCCATGAATAAAAATATTTCATTTAAGCTTGTATTTAAAAAAAGAGATTCTTTTAAAAATGTAAGATTTTCTTGCCTGTCACTTTCTGTTTCCTAAGATAATTAAAGTTATAAATCCTAAACAACAAACATAACGTTTAAAATGTGTTTTCATTCACACCTTAGATCGGGTATACATACACTAATAAAAGATATTTCTCTTTCAAAAATAAGCAAAAAGATATATACTTAACAAAGTGAACTTTATTTTTAAATTTAATAAATCAGGTTTACTTTGGGGATGAATTGGGGTATTATTATAAAAATATTCAGTAATATTAAAGGGGGGCAGATCATTTGAAAAAGGTAACGATATTGAAAGCATCCATCTTGTTCTTGGCGATTGCCAGTTTTCATTTGTTCTCAATTCCCCATGCCTTTGATATTGGCCATCATTATAAGGCTGTAGCTGACCAGCAGGAAATGCATGAAATGAAAGCCGGACAAAATGCAGATGATGAAAAGAAATCCATCACAGGAGCATTTACCCTGACCGCTTTATGGGCATTGGCTGTTCTGCTTGTAACCGCTGAAAGCAAACATACGGGTTACTCCCGGAGGCGACAGCGAAAGAAAAGCTTTATACTGGCCAAATTTTATCAATCGTCTTATTTTGGCAAACTTCATGTTCAACATCACCCGATTATATAACAAAATATGAGGAGGCTGTTTAACATGTTGTTTATCTTAAGAATGGTGATTTTAGGCTTATTTTCTTTCACAGCGCTGAATTTATTTGTATGGCAAGGAATCGAAGTCATTCATGCCGTAACGGATCTTTTCTCCAGCCATGAAAGCTGATTCATAAACAAACGAAACCCGCTCACATCATGCGAGCGGGTTTTTTATTATTGTTCTGTATGAAGGCGCCAGACAGCTGTAACCTTGCCTGATTCCTCTTCATCAATCAAGAAAGAGCCATTGCTGTATCTGTCGTTTGTCCGCAAGTCTTTTGCCAGCAGTTCTTTTCTGTCGCCTTTTTCAGTTTCTGCCATAAATCGCTGATCAAGACCGCAAGCGAACACTGAGACGACACGGTGAGGATTCTTCTTCAGTTCCCTTAACATAACGACACCGCGTTTTGCGCGGGATGTTTTTTCAAACTCAGAAAGGCTCATGCGTTTCACCGCTCCCCGCTGAGTGAACAATACAATTGAATCAGATTCCTGAAGGATCTCTCCGGAGACAACAAAGTCATCTTCTTTTAAGTTAATCCCTTTGACACCTGCCGCACGCGCGCCAACTACATTTACTTCGTCTTCTCCAAACCATAGGCCGTACCCTAGATGAGTCGCCATAAAGATCTGGCTTTCCCCATTTGTCACATGTACATCGATCAGTTCATCTTCACCCTTTAGATTTAAGGCCACAAGCGCCTTAGAATATCGCTGTGCTTTATAATGGGTAAGTTCTGTCTTTTTCACCATGCCGTTTTTCGTAAAGAACAAAAGATATGCCGACGGATCAAATTCTTTTATCGGTATAGCCTTTACAATCGTTTCATCACGGTCAATAGTGATCATATTTGAAAAATGCTGGCCCATGTCCTTCCATCTGATATCAGGCAGCTGGTGAACCGGACAATAGATATAGCTTCCTTTGTTCGTAAAGAGCAGCAGCACATCCGTCGTATTCATTTCAAACTGATGCAGCATTCTGTCCGTATCTTTCATTCCGAAATCCTGACCGTTAGAAGCGGCAAATGACCGCTGGCTCGTACGTTTCAGGTAACCATCCTTTGTAACAGTCACATATACATCCTCAGACGCAACCATCACTTCAAGGTTAATTTTAATTTCCTCAATTTTTTCTTCAATCACTGAGCGTCTCGCATCTGCATATTTCTTTTTCAGTGCTTTTAAGCTGTTTGTGATCACTTTTAAGAGCTTTTTATCGTTGCTTAAAATAGATTCAAGCTCTTCAATCTTTTTGCCAAGCTCTTCTGCCTCTTCCTTCAGCGCTGTGATATCTGTGTTTGTTAAACGGTATAGCTGCAATGACACGATCGCTTCAGCCTGAGGCTCTGTAAATTCATATTTCGCAATCAAATTATTTTTAGCGTCACGTTTATCGCTGGAAGAACGAATTGTTGCAATCACTTCATCCAAAATGGACAAAGCTTTCATGAGACCTTCTACGATGTGGTGTCTGTCTTTTGCTTTTTGAAGCTCGTAAACGGATCGGTTTGTGACGACTTCCTTTTGGTGGCCGATATATGCGTCCAAAATAGACGGCAGGCTCATCAGCATCGGACGGCGGTTATGGATGGCCACCATATTAAAGTTATATGTGATCTGCAAATCGGTATTTTTATATAAGAAATTCAAAATACCTTTGGCATCTGCTTCTTTCTTCAGTTCAATGACTACTCTCAGCCCTGTTCGATCCGTTTCATCACGAACCTCCGAGATGCCCTCAACCTTTTTATCAATGCGGAATTCGTCCATTTTTTTCACAAGGTTTGCTTTGTTTACTTCAAATGGAATTTCAGTAATGACAATTTGTTCTCGTCCGCCTCTGATTGTTTCAATTTCAGCTTTTCCGCGGATAATGATTTTCCCTTTTCCGGTTTCGTAAGCTTTTTTTATGCCGTCAACGCCTTGTATAATACCGCCTGTTGGAAAATCAGGACCTTTAATGACTTCCATAAGTTCATCAACAGAGCAAGATGGCATTTGAATGCGCTTGATGACAGCATCAATGACTTCTCCCAGGTGGTGAGGGGGAATGTCGGTTGCGTATCCTGCTGAAATCCCGGTAGATCCATTGACCAATAGGTTAGGAAACATTGCCGGGAGTACGACAGGCTCCTTGCTTGTATCATCGAAGTTCGGCACAAATTCAACTGTATTTTTGTCAATGTCCCGAAGTAGCTCAGAAGCGATTGGAGATAATCTCGCTTCTGTATAACGCATGGCTGCCGGGGGATCTCCGTCGATGCTTCCGTTGTTCCCATGCATTTCGATTAACACATTTCGCACTTTCCAATCCTGGCTCATACGCACCATTGCTTCATAAACCGAACTGTCACCGTGCGGATGATAGTTACCGATAACGTTACCGACCGTTTTGGCCGCTTTTCTGAAGTTTTTATCAAACGTATTTCCGTCAGTATGCATCGCATACAGAATTCTGCGCTGCACCGGCTTTAAGCCGTCTCTCGCATCTGGAAGCGCCCTGTCTTGAATAATATATTTACTATAGCGTCCAAAACGGTCGCCGATGACCTCTTCTAATGGTAAATCATGAAATAATTCTGGCTGTGACAATCATTATACCTCCTCAGCGACCGATAAGTTTTCATTTTCTAAAATATTGCTCTCTTCATCTAAGCCGAAAGCGACGTTTTTCTCAATCCACTTTCTGCGCGGCTCTACTTTGTCTCCCATTAACGTCGTCACACGTCTCTCTACGCGTGCCGCATCGTCGATTTTGACCCTTACAAGCGTGCGGGACTCCGGATTCATCGTCGTTTCCCATAGCTGGTCTGCGTTCATCTCTCCAAGACCCTTGTACCGCTGAATGGTATAGCCCTTGCCGACTTTTTTCAAGACATCATCCATCTCTTCATCAGACCAAGCATATTCAATGATTTCCTTTTTCCCGCTTCCTTTGCTGACCTTATATAAAGGTGGCAATGCTATGAACACCTTGCCATGCTCAATGAGCGGCTTCATATAACGATAGAAAAAGGTGAGAAGCAGCACTTGAATATGAGCGCCGTCAGTATCCGCATCGGTCATAATGATGATTTTGTCATAGTTGATGTCATCGATTGAGAAATCCGCTCCGACACCCCCGCCGATCGCATGTATGATTGTATTGATCTCTTCATTTTTAAAGATATCAGCAAGCTTAGCTTTCTCCGTATTAATGACTTTACCGCGTAAAGGCAGTACCGCTTGGAATCTGCGGTCTCGTCCCTGTTTGGCTGATCCGCCTGCTGAATCCCCCTCAACGAGATATAATTCATTTTTTGCAGGGTTTCTTGAACCCGCAGGTGTCAGCTTCCCGCTTAATGTCGCTTCTGATTTTTTGCGTTTTTTGCCGCTTCTTGCTTCTTCACGGGCTTTTCGTGCCGCTTCTCGCGCCTGGCTAGCTTTGATCGCCTTTTTGACAAGAAGTGTTGCGGTGTCCCGGTTTTCCTCTAAAAAGTAAGCAAGCTGCTCTGAAACAATTGCGTCAACTGCTGATCTCGCTTCACTAGTTCCGAGCTTTCCTTTTGTTTGTCCTTCAAATTGAAGAAGTTCCTCAGGAATGCGGACAGAAATAATGGCTGAAAGCCCTTCCCTTATATCGGTGCCTTCCAGGTTTTTATCCTTTTCTTTCAACAAAGCCACTTTTTTCGCATATTCATTAAAAGCACGTGTCATCGCTGTTTTTGCACCTGACTCATGCGTGCCGCCGTCTTTTGTTCTGACGTTGTTAACAAATGACAGGATGTTTTCAGAATAGCCATCATTAAACTGGAACGCAAAGTCCACTTCTATTGAATGGTGCTCTCCCTCAAACGAGACCACTTCAGATAAGACGTCTTTCTCCTCATTTAAGTAAGCGACAAACGCTTCTATGCCGTTCTCATAATAAAAGACCTCATGCTGGTCATTCCGCTCGTCAATCAGCTCAATTTTTAATCCTTTTAACAAAAACGCCGATTCTCTTAAGCGCTCAGAAAGCGTTTCAAAATTATAAGTGGTTGTGCTGAACATCGTTGGATCTGGCTTAAAGTGCGTAAGCGTCCCTGTCTTTTTTGTTTTGCCGATCTTTTCAAGAGATGTAACCGGTTTTCCTCCATTTTCAAATCGCTGCTGATAGACGAAACCGTCCCGCTCAATGGTAACCGTCAGCCATTCAGATAAAGCATTCACGACAGATGCACCGACTCCGTGCAGCCCTCCGCTTGTCTTATAGCCGCCTTGGCCAAACTTTCCTCCGGCATGAAGCACAGTTAAAATCACTTCAGGGGTTGGTTTGCCAAGCTTATGCATTCCGGTCGGCATGCCGCGGCCTCTATCCTGTACAGAAATACTGTTGTCTTTATGTATTTTGACGATAATATGATCTCCATGGCCGGCAAGTACCTCGTCGACAGAGTTATCTACAATTTCATAAACCAAGTGGTGCAAGCCACGCGCGTCAGTAGAGCCAATATACATACCCGGCCTTTTCCTGACAGCCTCAAGGCCTTCGAGCACCTGTATGGCATCTTCGTTGTAATCAAATTGCTGTTTTCTAGCCAAACGTACAAACCCCTTTCAAAAACTAACATTGTCTTTCTCTTTTTCAGTGTTACGCGTCAATAGTATAAAGTATTTTTTATAAACCTAGCCTCAAGCCGGTACTGCCTTGGACTCCTCATTATAACCAATATGTTTGCGATCGCAACATAGAGCGAACGAATCAGTTCGCAAAACATCGGCTAGTGCTGTTTTTACGTCATGAGAACGTATGTTTGTTTATTATATATAAAGCAGCAGACCTTCGCAAATCGAACGGCCGAAACCCAGCTGGACAAGGTATTCAAAAAAAGCTGTTCAAGCTTTATTGTATCTGTTTCACCGTAATACGCAAACAATATCTTAAAATTAAAAAGCAAAAATCCTTGAATTTACAAGGATTTTTGCAGTTCTGCACCTATTTTGTTACAGCGTGCGCCACTTTTATGCACAGATCCATGATAACCGTTCTGCCTTTTTCCTTTAGCATCTGGTAAGCTTCTTCGTTTACCAATCCTTGCTGTGCCCAAAATACTGGAGCATCAGTTTCCAAAAACTCTTTCGCCACGTCTGGAAGCTGTTCTGAGCGCCGGAATACATTGACGATGTCAATCGGGCCGTCAATCTCCTTTAAAGATGAAACGGCTTTGACACCAAGCGCCTCATCAATTGTAGGATTAACGGGAATGATTTCATAGCCCGCATCCTGCATCGCTTTTGAAACCATATGGGACGTTCTATCCGGGCGGTCTGAAAGCCCCACTACCGCGATTCGTTTGCTTCTATCAAGAATCTCTTTAATTTCTGCTTTGGATGGGTTTTGCATCATGTACCACTCCTTTTTTATTTATCTTACACGAAAAAAATGAAAGAAATCAAAGTATGATGCATGTTTGATTGGATTTGTAAGCAAACTTTACAAAAAACTTGTCATCAGATCATGACATCTCATGTTAAAATAGAAAGAAGGGATTTTGAAAAAGGAGAAATGTAGATGTTAATTGCTTTATTGATTATTTTGGCCTACCTGATAGGCAGCATTCCAACTGGCTTAATTGTGGGCAAGCTTGCCAAGGGAATTGATATTCGGGAGCATGGAAGCGGCAACTTAGGCGCTACCAATGCATTCCGTACATTGGGCGTAAAAGCTGGTTCGGTCGTTATAGCCGGGGATATTTTGAAAGGGACGCTGGCGACTGCATTGCCTTTTCTCATGCATGTTGATATTCATCCGCTTCTTGCAGGAGTCTTTGCGGTTTTAGGACACGTGTTTCCCATCTTCGCCAAATTTAAAGGCGGCAAAGCCGTGGCAACATCCGGAGGCGTTTTGCTATTTTACGCACCTCTGTTATTTATCACGATGGTCGCGGTATTTTTCATCTTTTTATACTTGACTAAATTTGTTTCTCTGTCATCGATGTTAACAGGGATCTATACTGTTATATATAGTCTCTTTGTCCATGATAAGTATTTATTGATTGTCGTTACCCTGCTCACTATCTTTGTCATATACAGACACCGGGCGAACATTAAACGTATTATCAATAAAACAGAACCAAAAGTAAAATGGTTATAAACGTAAAAAACTTCTCTTTTGACACAGAATAGCCTAATACGTTTATAATAGAGAAAATTCAACTGAAGAACAAAGGGGTGTTCTGTTATGAATATGACAATTAACGAAGACGCACTGAACTGGTATAAAGAAGAGCTCGATTTAGAAAGCGGAGACCAGGTTCGCTTTTTCGTCCGCTACGGCGGCTGCAGCAACGTTCAAAAGGGTTTTTCTCTCGGTGTGGCGAAAGATGCCCCACAAGAGGCTGGAGTCACTGCAGAAGCCGGCGGCATTACTTTCTTTATCGAAGAAAGTGATCTATGGTATTTCGATAACCACGACCTTCTAGTCAGCTATTCAGCGGACGCTGATGAACCTGTTTTTGAATACCAATAAAAAAGAACGCACATTACGTGCGTTCTTTTTTTACAAATGAAATCGAATAAGATGATCGGTCAGGTTTTCTTGTTCCAAAATATACTTTTGGGTCTCACCCAGCAGATCAAAGTGAGGAAATCCACTTTTCCTATGTATCCATTCTTTTTTTAAACCGTACGCCTCTCCCCATTGAATCAGCTTATCAATATCTGCACAGCCGGCTTTTGTCACGGTCTTCGCTTCTGGGAACCGGTCATCCAGCCAGTAATGTGTTAAAAATGCGATTTCTCCTCTTTTTACCGCTTGTTTCCACCGATTCAGTTCCTCACGTTTCACACCAAACGCCATATTTCGTTCACTTCCCTATTTTTTGGCCTTTTCATATGCTGCGTGCCAATCAGGGAAAGCTTTGCGAAACTGAATAGGCTTAAAGCTTTCTTTATCCACACAAATATGAGATGAGGTAGCTTCAATAGAAAGCTCACCGGCCGGATTGTAAATGTGATATCCATAGACGGTTTTAAAGCCGTTGTATTGCTCTATCCACGTGTGCACAACCGCAGTTTCTCCATAATGAAGCGGCTTTTTATAGGAAATATTGATATCAACGACTGGAGACAGGACACCTCTCTTTTCCATATCGCTGTATAAAAAGCCTAAATCCTTAATCAGGGCCGTTCTGCCGACCTCCATCCACACCAGATAATTTGCGTGATAGACGATCCCCATTTGATCTGTTTCTGCGTAACGCACTTCTATTTCTTTTTTTGATACATGCAAGATTACTCTGCTCCCTTAACGTCAATTTAGCCCCATTTTACCATAATCAAATCAGAAAGAAAAAAACCAGGTTTCCCTGGTTTTTAAGAGCGGTATCCGTTTTCTCTCGCTGCAGATTCGTCTTGAATTTCATTGCGAAACGCTTCGATGCTTTGTTCGCGTCTGGCATTTTTTTCTTTGATGCGCTGCTTATCTTCTCCTGAAGCAAACTCCATTGATTCTTCTGCTTCTTCCATGTTTTCAATTGTATTTTGTACCATATCCTGCAATTTTTCTACGTTATCAGAACGGTCATCAGGATTAGGCTGCTGGTATTGATTTTGGTTATTCGTCATTCGAATGTACCCCCTAGAAATAAATTCGATTCGCGTTATTCGCCTTTTGTTTGCATGATGATCGGCTGCTGGCCGGAAGTATCCTGCATTTTTTCCCCTTTATTGGCTTTATATTTTACAGGCTTTGTACCCAAGTGGCTTGGAGCATATTGAGGCTGACCGTTTTTCTTGTTGTTTCCCATGTTTATCCCTCCTCAACAGATAGGATTCTCAAAAGGAGGGGTAAACATGAATACAAATTAAAGGTTATTTTTGCTTAAATCGCTGTTCAAGCTTTTCTTCAAGCTGATTCAAATACTCTGTATTGGTCATCAACTCTTTTTTATTTTCCATGACAAGCTCATGAAAAGAACGCTTTCTCATCTTCTTCACTCTTCTCACCTCCGCATATTCTTTTATTTTTTCCAATTCTGAAAACTTGTAAGCGTATCAGAACATAAAAAAACTGAATCTAATCAAGATCCAGTCTTTGTTCCATTTCTTTTTTTGTCATCGTGCCGATGTGTATGTCTTGAATAACGCCTTTTTCATCTAAGATATACGTCGTTGGGTATGACATCACGTTATAGTCAGCATTGATTCCTTTTTTATCAATCAGGATAGGAAACGTTAAATCATACGTATCAGCAAACGATTGAACCTGTTGCTCGCTTTTCTCAGCTGAGGTGAAATTCACCGCCACAACAGCAAGTTTATCTGCGTGCTCTTTTTGGAGCTGTTCCATCGCCGGCATTTCCTGACGGCACGGCTTACACCAAGTTGCCCAAAAATTGAGCAGCACTTTTTTTCCTTTTGTGTCCTGTAAGGAGGTTTTCTCCCCTGACAGCGTTTTCAAAGTAAAATGAGGTGCTTGCTGTCCCTCTTCAATCCCGACTTCTTTTTTGCTGTATGTTTGATACAAATTCCATCCCATATAACCGGCAAGTATGATAAGCAGGATCCCTGCGAGCCATTTTTTCAGCATATGCCACCTCCGCAGCACATTAGTCATAAAAAGAAGAGAAAGCTGAATGCCTTCTCTTCTATTGATTCATCAGGATTGCTTCATTTTTTCACGAAGCACCATTTGCAGGATGCCGCCATGGCGGTAGTAATCAATCTCAACTTCGCTATCGAAGCGGACGACTGCTTCAAATGTTGTTACATTACCGTCTTCATTGATTGCTCTTACTGTGACAAGGTCACGAGGGCGAACGGTTTCATCAACATCAACCTCGATGACTTCTTTACCAGTTAAGCCGAGTGTTTCCGCATTTTCACCTTGTTTAAATTGAAGCGGCAGCACACCCATGAATACAAGGTTGCTTCTGTGAATTCTTTCAAAGCTCTCAGCAATTACCGTTCTGATGCCGAGAAGGTTTGTTCCTTTTGCAGCCCAGTCACGTGAAGATCCCATACCATAGTCTTTTCCGGCTAACACGACAAGACCGGTTTTATCTTCTTTATATCTCATGCACGCATCGTAGATCGATGTTACTTCACCAGTTGGCCAGTACGTTGTATATCCGCCTTCTGTTCCCGGCGCGATTTGGTTTTTGATGCGGATGTTTGCAAATGTCCCTCTCATCATCACTTCATGGTTTCCGCGGCGGGAACCATAGGAGTTAAAGTCGCGAGGTGAAACACCTTTCTCCTGCAAGTACTTACCGGCAGGCGTATCTTTTCCGATTGCCCCTGCTGGAGAAATATGGTCGGTTGTGACTGAATCGCCAAATTTGCCGACAACACGAAGACCTTTTAATGGCTCAACCTTGCCTGGTTCCACAGACATTTCTTCGAAGAATGGCGGGTTCTGAATGTAAGTAGACTCGCTATCCCATTTATATAAAGCTTCATCTGTTGTTTCAATCTCGTTCCAGCGCTTGTTATCATCAAATACCGTTTCATATTCTTTGCGGAAGAGCTCAGGTGTTACAGTTTGCTTAACAAGTGAATTAATTTCGTCCATTGACGGCCAAATATCATTAAAGTAAACGTTTTGACCATCTTTGCCCACGCCGATCGGATCGGTTTTTAGGTTAATGTTCACCGTTCCAGCCAGTGCATACGCCACAACAAGCGGCGGGGAAGCAAGATAGTTGCCTTTAACAAGCGGGTGAATACGCCCTTCAAAGTTACGGTTTCCGGAAAGAACAGATGTAATCAGAAGATCGTTTTTCGCAACCGCTTCTTCGATTTCTGGTGAAAGCGGTCCTGAGTTTCCGATACATGTTGTACATCCGTATCCAACGAGGTTAAAACCAAGCTCTTTCATGTATGGAAGAAGGCCTGAATTCACAAGATACCCTGTAACGACTTTTGAACCCGGTGCAAGTGACGTTTTCACATAATTAGGCACCTTAAGCCCTAATTCAACCGCTTTTTTCGCCACAAGTCCGGCGCCGATCAAAACGTACGGGTTTGATGTATTCGTACAGCTTGTAATCGCAGCAATCGCGATTGCACCCGTTTTCATAACTGTTTCTTCGCCGTTGAGAAGTTTAAACTTAATTTCTTTATCCTCTTCTTCAGCATTTAAACCGAACCCTTGGTTACCCGCAGGGCTGACTAAGTGCTTTTTAAACGTTTCCTGCATAGCAGAAAGCGGGATTAAATCCTGAGGACGTTTTGGACCTGATAAGTTTGCTTCAATTTGAGACAGGTCAATTTCAACCACATCAGTAAATTGAGGGTCTTCAGCATCAGGAGTATAGAACAAGCCATTGCTTCTGCAGTATGCTTCGACAACATCAATATGTTCTGGATCACGGCCTGTCAGTCGCAAGTAGTTAAGCGCTTCTTCGTCTACTGGGAAGAATCCGCATGTAGCACCATATTCCGGAGCCATGTTCGCAATAGTTGCGCGATCTGCAAGCGGCAGTTCAGCAACTCCCGGCCCGAAGAATTCAACAAACTTTCCGACAACGCCTTTTTCGCGCAGCACCTGTGTCACTTTTAACGCTAAGTCAGTTGCTGTTGTTCCGTTTGGAAGCTTGCCGACAAGTTTCGCGCCGATTACCTCAGGAACAGGGAAGTAAGAAGGCTGTCCAAGCATTCCCGCTTCAGCTTCAATTCCGCCGACACCCCAGCCAAGAACGCCGATTCCGTTAATCATTGTTGTGTGGGAGTCTGTTCCGACAAGCGTATCAGGATACGTTACAAGCTCGCCGTCTTCTTCAATGGCATGAACGACACTTGCCAGGAACTCGAGGTTTACCTGGTGCACGATCCCTGTTGCAGGCGGCACTGCCTGATAGTTGTTAAACGCTTTCTTTGCCCAGCTTAAAAATTTGTAGCGCTCTGCATTTCTTTCGAATTCTAAATCCATATTAACAGCTAGCGCATCTTCTGTGCCCGCTTTATCAACCTGTACAGAGTGGTCAATAACGAGATCAACAGGAATTTCAGGATTAATTTTATCTGGATCTCCGCCTACAGCTGCCATTGCTTTACGCAGTGAAGCAAGGTCTACTACTGCCGGAACCCCAGTGAAGTCTTGTAAAATTACACGAGACGGTTTGAACGGAACGTCGATTTCCTTCAATTCGGCAGTTCCCCATTTTGCCAAATTTTCCACGTGCTCTTTTTTAATGACGAATCCGTCAACTTGACGCAATACTGATTCTAAAAGAACTTTGATGGAATAAGGAAGTTTCGAAACTTTCCCGATACCTGAATCCTCTAACGCCTTTAAAGAGTAGTAATGATATGTTTTCCCATTAGTAGTAAACGTTTTTCTCGCTTGGAAAACGTCTTTTGCTGCTGTTTTTTGCTCGTTTGCCATTCTCCAAAATCCCCCTTCAGATCAGATCATTCTCAGATGAATGTTACATTCCATCACAATTTTCTCACAATTTCATATTAAAACAAAATCATACATAAGTAAATATCAATGTTTTTATTAAATACAATAAGTTCGGCTTATGAGACTAATGTACCGGTAATTATTGCTGTTTATGCTCTCTCATATATCATCACAAAAGGAGCCATATTATGATTGAGGTGATAATGATGGTCAAAAGAAAAGCAAATCACGTCATTAACGGAATGAATGACGCGAAAAGCCAAGGCAAAGGCGCCGGCTACATCGAAAACGACCAGCTTGTACTGACTGAGGCTGAACGCCAAAATAATAAAAAAAGAAAAACCAATCAATAACTTCGGACTCTTTTAAGGAGGTTCTCATTTTATGACCAATAAAAATACAAGTAAAGATATGCATAAAAACGCCCCTAAAGGACACAATCCGGGCCAGCCGGAGCCTCTGAGCGGAAGCAAAAAAGTGAAGAACCGAAACCACACAAGACAGAAGCACAACTCAAGCCATGATATGTAAGAAAAGCAGACCTAAGTGTCTGTTTTTTTATGCGTTCACCCATTTCTCAACCTCCGCATATGATGGAAAGCAAGGTTGATATGTGGAGGGAATGCTTCCATGACCCATTCAAAACGTAATGATGCTAATGATTTCGATGGTATGGATGAGTGGCTTCGGCAATTTTTTGAAGACCCCTTTGCCTGGTACGACGAAACATTGCCTATTGATTTATATGAAACAAGTCAGCAGTATATTATTGAAGCGGATCTGACGTTTTTAAAGCCGACACAAGTAACGGTTACCCTGTCCGGATGCGAGTTCATTTTGACAGTCAAATCATCAGGACAGACGTTTGAAAAACAAATGATGCTTCCTTTTTATTTAAATGACAAAACCATTCAAACTGAATGCGAAAACCAAATACTCACAGTTGCCGTCAATAAAGAAACAGAAGATGGTTCTTCTTTTTCTCTTCAATTTCCTCTCAGCTAAACATAAAAAGTCACTTTCATCCCCTATTATGAAAGTGACTTTTTTTCCGTCCGTTTATCGTCAAATACCCTCTAGTGACTCTCCCATGGCCAAATAGCAGATTCACTATACAATAAAATATGATCTACTATCTCTTTTGACTAGACGTCTATCACTTTTTTCTATTCTTTTTTTACTGTGTTCTTCTATTCTCTCTTCGTATACAATATGGTTAGAATAAGGGGGAATGATTAATGCTTGAAGGCTGGTTTTTGTGGTTTATTCTGTTTTGGGTGATCACGATGGTTGTCTTATTATCAATCGGCGGCTTTTTTATGTTTCGAAAGTTTCTAAAGCGTTTACCAAAAGAAGACGGCAGGTCAGAGCTTGATTGGCAGGATTACTATATCGAAAAAAGCAGGCATCTGTGGAGCAATGAAAACAAACAATTTCTGAATGAATTGGTATCGCCTGTTCCGGAACTGTTCAGAGATGCCGCAAAAGCCAAAATCGCAGGTAAAATAGGTGAGCTAGCATTAAAAGAAAAGGTATCAAAGATTGATCAGCAACTGATGATCAGAGGCTATATTCTCGCAACTCCTAAAAGAGACCATACCTTCTTAAAAAGACATCTGCGAGACAAAAATATCGATCTCGAACCTTATCAGACCCTTCTTAAATAAAAAAACCTTTCCTGACAGGTGGAAAGGTTTTTTAATTCATTTGAATATTAGCTGACTGCAGTTCATTATGAAGTTTTCGATATGATAAATACATGGCGATTCTCCACGGCACAATCATACCGAATGCCAGAATCCAAAACATTCCGCTCAATGCGCCGTAATCAATTGATGTGCTCAAAATTGATTTCATCACGATTCTGATCACTAAAAGACCGACTAATATAAAGACAAATGCTTTAGAGCGCTTCAAGTAAATTTCATTATTCTTAATTTCAAACTTAGACGTTTTGATTAGAAAAATAGAGAAAATCACGCCTAAGGTGATGGCTTCTAAAAACTCTGCACCAGTGACCCAAAATACCGGAAATAAAAACATTAACGCTCCCGTACTCATAAAAATCGGCGGAAGAATGATTTTTTTCGGTGAAACGGGCTTGTCAGATGACTTTATTCTGACCACCATCACAGCTACAGCCATTAACACAGCAATAATCGATGAAATTATAATCATCATACATATCATTCCTTTGTTTCTCGGAGTGTGATACTATATACTATACTCCAAAACAATAAAAAAAACCAATTTCAAAAGAAATGACTTTAATGCCCCATAACGCGGCTAACAGCTTCTAACACTTTTGATTCCTCGAACGGCTTGACAATAAAGTCCTTCGCCCCCAGTTCAATTGCTTCAGCTACAATTCTTTGCTGGCGCATGGCAGTGCACATAATGACCTTCGCTTTAGGGTCAAAGGTTAAGATGTCACGAAGCGCTTTAATGCCGTTTTTCACTGGCATTGTAATATCCATTGTCACAATGTCCGGCCGAAGTTTTTTATACAGGTCCGCTGCTTGCTCACCGTCCGCTGCTTCGCCTGCGATTATGTAATTTGCCTCTTCCAAGATCTCTCTGATTTTCACTCTCATGAACTTGGCGTCGTCTACAACTAAAACTCTTGTCATATTCCCCTCCAAAAAACGATTTCCACAGATAATAGTCTTATTGTACCAAAAACAAAAGGTTTAGTAGTAGTTCGAAAGTAATTTACCGTCAAAAACCAGTAAATCCCCCAAATAGATCAGACAGCAAAATAATGATCACACTCATCCAATCAAAGAATAACAGTATACCAATCACAATCATCAAAACGCCTCCCGCTTTCATCATCAAAAGCTGGTTTTTCCTTATCCACTTCAGCTTTGTGATAAAAAAAGACAATAAAAGAAACGGAACAGCAAAGCCGAGTACATATAACAGCATATACGGCACCGCTGAGCCTGGATTTGTCCCTGCAAGCGTGATAACAGCGGCTAAAATCGGACCGGTACATGGCGTCCATCCCGCTGCAAATGCCATTCCGATTAAGACGGAACCTAAAAATCCGGTTGGTTTATGTTTAAAATGGATTCTCCGCTCTTTCATCATTGCCTCAGGCCGGAACACGCCAAGCGTAATGAAACCGAACAAAATAATGAGCAATGCCCCAATTTGCCGAATTGCATCGTGATAATCCCTAAACAGGCTGCCAATAAAGGATGTTCCGTAGCCTAAAGCGATAAAAATGATCGAAAAACCAAGCAAAAAACACAAAGTATGAAACAAGCTTCTTTTCTGCAGCAGCAGCTTTTCGGTTTTCACATCATCCATGCTGACCCCTGTAATATATGACAAGAAAGCTGGGTAAAGCGGCAGGCAGCAAGGCGAAATAAAGGATAAAAACCCCGCTCCGAATGTCAAAAAGTAATTTACATCTCCCATGTCATCATCCCTTCATCATTTGACATACCTTCAAGTTATGACAAAATGATTTCATTTTTTTAACACTTTTGCTTGAAGGATTTCTATTTATAGAAAAAACTTATATAATTTAATTTGACATTGAGATATTGTACTCCTTCTCATTTGAAAATTAGTATAAATATGGATATAATATAAACATTCACTTTTGAAGATCTAATGTATGAAAGGATACATCCCTGTGATTAGAGAGCATCTATTAAATGAAATTGAAAAAAAAAGAGCAGAGCTGCTGCAAATTGTCATGGCGAACGGAATGACATCTCATATTACGATAGAGCTCAGTCAGGAGCTTGACCATCTTCTCATACAATATCAAAAGCAGCGCCTTCGAGCAGTAGCGGGTGATGAATAATTGCAAAATAAAAAACCCGTATAAGGGTTTTTTATTTTATAACCATGTTTCTCTATATCATAATCTTTACGTATTATTTCGTTTGATTATTCATGGCTTTCATCATTTGATTGATTTTCTTTTGAGAAGGTTTCATTCCCATTTGCATCATCATCATGCGTAACATTTGTTCATTAATAGGCGGATTCTTTTTAAGGTAGCTCATCATATATTTACGAGCAATAAAAAACCCGAGTGCAACACCTATGAGCAATGCAACAACGCCCACTAGGATGCCAACCCATAAAGTCATTTTATTTCCTCCTTCATGTTGTCTAGTTTAAAGTGTACTAAACCAAAAGCTATTATACAACATTTACATCTCTTTTTCTTCGGTTTTAGACAAAATTTCTTTCTTTCACCGGATTTAGCCATCCATACCGCTTCGAATTGAAATCCATTGCCAGAAAGCAAGGGCTTACCTTTCTTAACACTTCAAAGAAAATCGTTTCTGCCTCGTAATCTCCCGAAGCCACAATTTCTATCATGTGCTCCTTCATCATAAACGTTGCGTGGCCTTTTGCTTTCGGCAAAGCTATTCTATAAATATAATCCAGCTGCCTGTAATCCGTCTTGTTTAAATTCATTTTTAACCTCTGATGCATATGTAAAATTGGGATTGGCTGTGTAATATATTGAATCTGTTTCTCTGTCATTTCATACTGCTGCTTTTCAAGGCTTGTCCAATGATAGTCTTGAAACAGCTCAAACATAACCGATTCCCGCCCGAAATAGTGATTGGCAAATTCCTCTTTTATCAGGTACGTATAGTAGTGACGTTCCATCTTTTCATCCCCTTTACCAGCAGCATTTCATTTGCTCTCTATTATACAAAAGAAGAAAAGAAAGAATTGTCTATTACTGTTAAACAGCCAATACTATTTTTGTCGGATAAACAAGAAAAAGAGGATGATTTGACTCATCCTCTTTCAAAGACTTACTTATTGATTAATGCCTTAACTCGATTCACTACGTTCTGTACTGAGAAGCCGTATTCGTTAATGATCGTTTCACCAGGAGCAGATGCACCGAAGCGGTCTATGCCGAGAACGTCTCCTTCAAGCCCCGTGTATTTGCCCCATCCAAATGATGAGCCCATTTCAATTGCAAGACGTTTTTTCACATCTGCAGGAAGAACGGCGTTTTTGTACTCATCAGATTGTTTCTCGAAACGATCCATTGAAGGCATGCTGACAACAGAAACATCGATATTTTCTTTTGCCAATTCAGCTTGTGCTTCAATCGCAAGACCTACTTCAGAGCCTGAAGCGATAAGAAGAGCGTCAGGTGTTTCGTTTTTAGATTTAGAAACGACATATGCACCTTTTTCTACTCCTGCCAATGCTTCTTCAGCTGTTTGGTCAATCGTAGGAAGGTTTTGGCGTGTCAATACTAGCGCTGTTGGCTGGTCAGTGCTTTGCACTGCAAGCTTCCATGCTGCCGCTGTCTCATTGCCGTCTGCAGGACGGATCAAGGAAAGATTAGGCATCGCGCGGAGTGAAGCCAGCTGTTCAACAGGCTCGTGCGTCGGTCCGTCTTCACCTACTGCAATACTGTCATGAGTGAAGACATATGTGACAGGAAGACCCATTAATGCTGCAAGGCGAATCGCCGGACGCAGGTAATCAGAGAAAACAAAGAAAGTCCCGCCGAATACGCGAAGTCCGCCATGAAGCGCCATACCATTTAAAGCTGCACCCATCGCAAATTCACGAACACCAAACCAGAAGTTTTTGCCTGAGTAATCAACCGCTGTGAAATCACCGGCATTTTTAATTGTCGTTTTGTTAGATCCAGCTAGGTCAGCAGAACCTCCGACAAAGAAAGGAATTTTTTTCGCAAGCCCGTTGAGAACCTCACCGGAAGATGCACGGGATGCCAGGCTGCTTCCTTTTTCATAAACAGGAACCTCTTGATCCCAGTCCTTCGGAAGCTCTCCTTTGATTGCCAGCTCAAGCTGTTCGGCAAGTTCAGGATAAACTTCTTTATATTTAGCAAATTGGGCATTCCATTCTTGTTCCTTTTTCTCGCCTGATTCTTTAACTGCTGAAGCGAAATGCTCATATACTTCAGACGGAACGTAGAAATCTTCTTCATACGTCCACGCGTAAGCTTCTTTTGTTAATTTGCTTTCCTCTTTACCAAGCGGCGCACCATGAACACCGGATGTGCCGGCACGGTTAGGTGAACCGAATCCAATTGTTGTTTTCACTTCAATTAATGTAGGTTTCTTTTCATTTTGGCGTGCTTTTTCGATAGCCGCTGTTAATTCTTCAATGTTGTTTCCATCCTCGACATAAAGAACTTCCCAATTCATTGCTTCAAAACGCTGCTTCACGTTTTCAGAGAATGAACGGTCAAGATCTCCATCAAGAGAGATGTCATTAGAATCGTATAATACGATCAGACGGCCAAGCTGAAGATGGCCAGCGAGTGAAGCGGCTTCAGAAGAAATACCTTCCATTAAATCACCATCACCGCAAATACTGTATGTATAATGATCGACTACGTTAAATGAATCGCGGTTATAAGTCTCGGCTAAATGGCGTTCAGCAATAGCCATTCCGACCGCCATGGCAATTCCTTGACCAAGAGGCCCTGTAGTTGCATCGACACCGGCAGTATGTCCGAATTCTGGATGTCCAGGTGTTTTACTGCCCCACTGGCGGAATCCCTTTAGATCTTCGATGCTAAGATCAAACCCGCTTAAATGAAGCATGCTGTATAAAAGTGCTGATCCGTGTCCAGCAGATAAAACAAAACGGTCACGGTTAAACCAGCCAGGATTTGCCGGACTTACATTCATAAATTTTGTCCACAGCGTGTATGCCATTGGAGCGGCCCCCATTGGCATCCCTGGGTGACCAGAATTTGCTTTTTCAATTGCGTCTATTGACAGTGTGCGAATGGTAGCAACTGATTTTTTTTCAATTGTATCCATAAAAATCCCCTTCCTTATGTGTTGTACCCTTACATCATAAATGTCTGACGACTTTTTCTCAACTGTTTCAGCTTAAATTTGAGAGAAACTTGTTGAATTTTGTCACATAAAAGTTTTGTTGTAGTATATGCAAAAGAGGAATACGATATTTCCGTATTCCTCTTATATTAGTGAAGTTTGTTATTTCTTTGTTCTCTTTTTAACTTTTCTGGTGTTACATCATTGCCTTCTGGGTCAATGATTTTCACACTTTTTAAAGTGTTTTTCATAGAAGAGCGAAAACCTTTCAGGTACTCTTGTCGGAGCTTTTGCTGTTCGGCTTTTTCTTCTTCTGTCATAACGCCAGCTTTGGCTTTGGCAGCAAGTTCATTAATTCTGGCAATTTTTGCGTTTGAAATCATGTTAAACTCCTTTATTCCAATTTGTCTATATAGTACTAGATCAAAATGAGTTTTACAACTGATTCACTCGGCAGTCTCTTCATTCTCTATGTATTCTTGAAACCGTCTGTGGACGGTCGCTTTAGACACATCATAGCCAAAACCTCTTAACGTAGCCGCAATTTCTGCGAACGTCAGTTTATTGGCTCTTAGGCGGACGATCTCTGAGATGGGGACCTCTATTCTTTCTTTCCCGCTGTTTTCATGTTGGTTTTTCAGGTTTTTTTGCGGTTTAAAACCGTTTTTCACGGCACGCTTCATTCCGCGTTTAATTTTCATGTTGTGAATTTTCCGCTGGTACTCTTCCACAATGCTGACG
This sequence comes from Bacillus sp. N13C7, assembly GCF_026790065.1. Classification (GTDB taxonomy): domain Bacteria; phylum Bacillota; class Bacilli; order Bacillales; family Bacillaceae; genus Bacillus. Next base: position 151,972 of record NZ_JALAMO010000005.1, read on the forward strand.
ATCTCCAGCACCATCGAATCAGCCTCTGATAACTCCAGTTCACCTCTGTGAGCCGTTGTATAGACTTTCACACCTTCTCTGTAGATGCAATGAAGCAGTGCGATTTTTGCATTTCCCCGTCCGAGCCTTGTCTCATCCTGAACTAAAATAACATCTATTCCAGAATTTTTGATCTCATCAAGCAGCTCAAATACACCATCCCGATCCATTTCATATCCGCTGGCTTTTTCAGAAATCACTTTGACAACTTCCATGCCGTTCTCGGCTGCAATGGCCGTAAGCTCTTCCTCCTGCCGCTTTAACGAGGTCTCTTGCTGTTCTTTATTTGTGCTCACGCGGGCATAAATGAGTGCTTTCATTTTTTTTCTTTCCTCTCTCTATCTTACAGTTGCCAATTCATAGGCATCCTGATGCTTCTTTTTCAATGGAATCACTAACTCATCTCCCGGCTGGATATCAGACGTCTGAAGATGATTGTTATCAGCTATCCATTGAATAAAATCACTTTTGTTTATCTTTTTTTTATCTGCTACCTGATCCGCAATTGACCAAAGTGTGTCGCCTTGCTGGACTTCTATTTTAACATACTGATTAAGCTCCTGGCCGCTGCTTGTATATGACAGCAAAAGGATAACCGCGCTCAAAATCACTGTGAACAGACCGACAAAAATAATAGATTCTTTACTCATGATCATAACCTCCAACAGGAATGTTTGTTCGCTTTTTATAGTTTCAGTATATACGAACAAACGTTTCTGTCAATTGTTTTTTTCGAACCTATGTTTGTACTGTAAGGAAAATCATGCTATAATCTTCTTAAAATCGACGTTTTGAGGTGCGAAAAATGACGAAGCTATCAAAAAGGCAACTTGATATCCTCCGTTTTATTAAAGCAGAGGTTAAATCAAAAGGATATCCGCCTTCCGTAAGAGAAATCGGAGAGGCTGTCGGGCTTGCTTCCAGTTCAACTGTCCACGGCCATTTGGCACGTTTGGAAACAAAAGGGCTGATTAGACGGGATCCGACAAAACCAAGAGCGATAGAAATTCTAGATGAAGAAGTAGACATTCCGCAAAGCCAGGTCGTTAATGTACCGGTCATCGGAAAAGTCACAGCGGGTTCTCCTATTACAGCAGTAGAAAATATTGAAGAATATTTTCCGCTTCCTGACCGTATGGTTCCCCCGGATGAGCATGTATTTATGCTGGAGATTATGGGAGACAGTATGATTGATGCTGGTATTCTCGATAAGGATTATGTCATCGTTAAACAGCAAAACACTGCGAACAACGGGGAAATTGTAGTGGCGATGACAGAAGATGACGAAGCTACGGTAAAGCGTTTCTATAAAGAAGATACTCATATTCGCTTACAGCCTGAAAACCCAACGATGGAACCTATCATCTTACAGAATGTCAGCATTCTAGGCAAGGTGATTGGCGTGTTCAGAACGGTCCATTAACCTATTGATCTATCATTATGAAATAACCCCCTCTTCCTTTACGGAGAGGGGGTTTGTTGTTCAAAAAAAGCAGGCTCGCCCTGACTTTTAGGAGCGAGCCTGAATAGGAGGAAAAAGAACATCATGTTTACACCATAATTATCCATCAAACAATTGTTGAAGTCAAGAAATTTTCTTTCCTTTAGGAAACTTTTATCAGAATGCTATCTGTTTAAATAATTAGACGGCATCTTCTTAAAAATGTTTCATTCTTTTAGGGCGTGGAATGATTAGGCTTAAAGTTTATTTAAGGAGCGTAAAAATTGAATTATTGTGAAAATTTAGTACATAGTATAGTTAGTTCAGTTTTTTCTAAAAAAACAGCTCACTCTCCTTTATTATAGTGAGCTTAACGTTTCAATATGTTCAGCTTATTAGCACCCGTGTGTCGGTTTTTATGTTGAGTTCCAGACTTTATGGTAAATGGCATCACAAAATCGTTAATACCAGTGCTGGTTCAGTTTTTTTCAATCACTTTATGTTAAGTTTGTTCATTCATAAAATTCCATATGTGTTTTTTCCTGTTTGTAATAACAAAGTCTGTCTTGAAGGGTTCCGGTATGAAATTCAAATTTATGGCCGTCAGGGTCTGTAAAATAAATCGATTTTCGATCGCGTTCATCTCGTTCTCTGCCAGGCAGAATATTGACATGATGCCTATTTAATTTTGCTGATATGTCCTCAAAATCCCGCTCTTCAATCGTAAAAGCAATATGGGTGTAAGACGCCTTAATGTCATTTCTCGGAATGTCTGGTTCTTCATTAAGCGCAAGCCAAATGCCATTTAAATCAAAATAAGCTGTCGTTCTGCCCTTTACCAGAAGCTTGGCATCAAACACGTTTTCATAAAAATCAATTGAAGAATCCAGATGAGAAACTGAAAATAACAAATGATTGAGTCCTTTGACCTTCACAAATCATCCCCCCTTGCAAGCTAATCATCTATATGTACGATTGTTTACTTGGAAAGTTTCATACCGCAGCAAAAAATACCAGTGTAAACAAAATCGGATTGTTCAAAATAATAACTGCAACTAATTAGGCTTTACGAGCCAGGAGTTTCCTCAAAAATAACAATTTAGGTGGTCAAATGAAACATATCATTGCACTTGCTTCCAAGATTGCTCTCACTCTTGCCCTTTTATATGTGATTCTGGACAGATTCTATCACGCACCCTTTTTAAGCGTGCTGTTTATTGCATTTTTCTTAGGCTTTGTCTCTTATCTTTCCGGTGACATGATCGTCCTTCCGAGAACAAACAATATTACAGCTTCATTGGCTGACTTTGGACTTTCATTTGTTATTCTTTGGGTCTTTGTTTTGACCCAAACAAGAAATGATTTCTCACCGTTTGCAGCCGCTCTTCTCTCCGCTGCCTGTCTTACTGTATTTGAATATTTTTTTCATCGGTATTTGCTGAAAAATGTACTGGATGAAACCTTCCGAAATGAGCTGACAGCCAAGGATAACACTCTGCAATATCAAACAGAAGCCGCAGGCGAGCTGTTTCCTGACGTTCCAAAAGAGCAGCAAGAGGAGTAGGAGGCTGGCTGATCGCCTCCTATTTTTCAGTAGTTGCTTTTTAAAAAGCTGGACATCACTTCTGTAAAATCATAAAACCTCTCATTTTGAGTACCAGATCTGCTTTCTAAAGAAAAGATGCCGAACATAGATTTTCTAAAACCCGTGCTCATTTCTAACTGGATACTCAGACCTGTTTTTGATTTGTTTGCAATGTTATTCGGACTTACGCCCGCATGAGGATGGTCGGTACTGAGCAATACGGCAGGAAAACCAGCATTTTGCAGCTTTTCAACTAAGTCTGCCGCTCTTACGCGATCTGTACCGCCGACCTCGATCTGCTGATCTTCTTCTGCATACCCGTGTAATGAAATGACATAGTCATGACTTCCCGTCATCTTCAGGGCCCGAGGCTCATCAAAATGCGTGCTTGTAATATGCAGCACTGAGTTTCCTGACGATTGTAAGCCTTCAAATAAATACATCGAATACTCTTTGCTGAGCTCTCTCGCTATTTCACTTGTCCCGCCTTCAATACCTCCTCCATGAATCGCTAAAACAAGGACAGAGCTGCCGGCTTCCTTCGTAACAATGCCGTAATCAGAAGGATCTTCATTGTTTTTTAATTCCTCAAAATTCTGATATACATCTTCAGCATATATTGAAGAAATCGGAGTGAACACCATAATAACAAACAACAATTTTACAATTTTAAGAGTTGATGGAAAACGTTTGGCTATGTTACAATCAACATGCTTCAAGGAATGGAGCAAACGGCGGAGCAGGGATACTTTGGCCGGTTTCATCTACTCCGCCTCTAAGTCCAAAACAGGATGTCGGTTTCTTTGAGGCTTTAGCACGAATTCTCTCGTCCTCCTTGTTAAATTTTTGTTAAATTCACAATATTATATACCATTAGCCCGGGCGCTGTTCTTCTCATTTTTGAATTTATGAAAAGTATGTGGCACCACCTTTCCCCCAATTCCCATATCAAACAGAAAAAAACGCACCTGCCCTTTGGCCTGTGCATTTTTACTTTTTTTTCATTCTTCTTTTCTTTGCTTTATTCAGTTTCATGATATTTTTTTCAATTATTTTTATTCTTCGCCTTTGCGGAATTGTTTTCACTTCACGATAAACAGCGATAAAACCGCTTAATGTCACTGCTGTGATGTAAAGGACACGGCTTTTAATAAACCGGTCAGCGCGTCCATGAACAGCCGCCTCTTTTTCCAGCCTCTCGATCACATCTTTATCAAACAGCTGATCGACATACACTTGTTTCACTCCCACTGCAAATCCCGCAGCCAGCCAAAGAATCAGAAATAAACTGATATAAAACATGATAATATCCTTCCTTTCCGATCTAGATGCCGAATGGGAATGCGGCTGATCAAATCGTCAAACAGCGTCAGACGAAGCCCCCTTTTTTGTATTAGGTTCTTACATTTGGGCGGGCAATATGTGTGATGCTGTAATGAACGGTTAAAAATTTTAATCCAAACAGCCACATATGATGAACAGCGGTTAATCTATTGTCATGAGCAGCTATCAGAAAGGTTTCAGATAAAGGAAGCGGACAAGTTCCCGCTCCGGTTTGCAGATAAATCCCCTCATCTCCTGCTCCGCTTTTTCTCCGTCTGCTTGTCAAAACCAGCTTCTCCTGATGATGATAAGGCTTTAAAATGCCTGTCATGCTGCTGAATGGAAGCGGGAGACAGATGTTCATATACCCTTCTCCGTTTGAACGATACACTGAATATAGTGCGGTAAAAATGGTTTCGTTTTTTTCATTTGTTCTGATCCAGGCACGCACTTTGTTTCTTCCGTCTTTTTTCGAATTGACACCTTTTATTGTACTGTACATTCTATACCAGTCAGGGTTCGTTGACAGATGGAGCTGGCCGGTTCGCCTGCTGAACCATTCGTAAGCAATTGCAAACGGCCGAAACCACATGCTCCACATCACTTTTGCTTTTACATCATAATCAATGGTTTGTTCATAAAATGATACAATGAGCGGTGCAAGTCTTTCTGGTGAAAAATCTTTTGAACGAAGGCTTCCCATATCATCCACAAGCCCTCTGTATCGAGCATTACTTTCGGCTTGAATGTTAGCTAAAAAGTCTTTTCCTATCCTTCTTTTTCCGTAGATACGGCTGAATGTCTTTACGCTGTCAGCATCTAAAGCCTTCGGAGCTTCTATTCTCCATCCTATGAGAGCGGGCAATATAACAGCGAACGCGTTGACAAAACCGTGAATCCAAATCATCTGATGAATCGTCAATGTTATTTCTTGACGAAATACACCAAATGAATAAATCATCGAGAAAGTGATCGTGATCATTAAAACGGCCGAGGAAAGCCGAATAAGAATTTTCCCCGTCTTGCTGCGAAAAGCTGTGGTGAACACCAAAAAAGCGTGAAGATAAAGCGCCGCCATATAGATGCCAACCGCAATGACATCAAGTGTTTTTGAATATGTAATGCCAAGCGCGATAAGAAGGGGCGACAGCAAAATCACCCATGTTATCCAACTGTGCAACATTCGATTTTTTCTGGTGATTCTTCCAAGCAAGCCGTTAAAGATCGGGATCAGAAAAGCTGAATAGTGAAAGTGGACAGCCGTCAGCAAGATGATGAGAGAACCAAATTGCATGATCTGCAAATGTGCAGCATAAGCAACAAACCAAAATCCTCCACCCGCCAAATAGATAAGCCCAAACAAAACTGATGTCTCTTCAATTCTATGTATCTTTGTTTTCCAAAGACGAAGAATCCCGTACAATGCCAGAAAAACGGTGTACATCCACCAGATCAGAGCGAAACCTCCGTTGTCTGTCACAAGAGCGAGCATCGCAAAGAAAGCGGCTGCCGGATAGCACTGTATTAACCAAGGTTCCAGGGATTGAGCAGCCCGAAGCGGTGATTGACGAAAGACAAAAGGAAAAATTCCCGGCACGAAAAACAGTATAGATAACAAAACGAGTGCCTCTGCCACTGATATATGGGGTGCTTCCGCTGCAAGAAATCCTATAAAGCAAAGCGTACTGATTATGCCATTTCGTTTTAGCATGTTTCTCTCTCTTCTTCCTGAAACGTTCCTTTATAAAAGAAAAGAGTGCCGAGAATGGTATTTTGCACATGCACTTGAATGGTGAAGCAATTCTTGCTTTCGTCAAACGTTTCGCAAACAACGGATGTACCGGTCAGCCATTTGGGCAGTGGTATTCTTTTGCCGCCTATCAACAGCCATTGCTTTCCCGACGTAATCGTAAGAGAGCCGTCAGGAGATGCCTCGAATGCTAAAACAGACAGCAGAAGATGAGGTCTGCCAAAGAAATCTAGTATTCTGTCTTCTTTTTCGTCGTATACCATTATCGCGTCAAAAAAACGTTTTTTGCCTTTGAAAAAGAATGTACGATTCCATTCTATCCCGACCTGTTCCTGATTCAAAAGACAAGTTCTATTTTGTATCATAAAAGGAATATCTCTGCCTCTTTCTGAAAAGAAGCATCTAAAAAAAACACCCAGCTTTAACAGCATTCTAACCAGAAAAGAGCCCCCGCTTATTTCTGACATCGTTCCTGTCCCGCTGAATGTATGAGATGCATCTAATTGATAGCGTTTTTGCAGCTTGGGGTGGAGCATATGATAGTTATTGATCGTTTTTTCATAAATCGAACTCACAATGTCACTTCTTTCTCTTTCGTTTTGTGTGCCGGGCACTGGGGAGTTGAAGACTAAGAACGCCGCTTACCGCAGAAAAGACACTCAACAGAATCAATAAAAATGCCTCAGAGCCTAGAAAAGCCAATCCAGCAAAAATACAAGCCTGGACAGCATGAATGAACCATTTTCCCTTGAAAGGAATCAACCACAAAATTCCCCATCCTATCTCCGCTGTTCTTGTAAAAATGCTTGTTTCAAGACCTGTAAAGCCTTGATAAAACCAAAACAGACTGAAAAACAGACACATTAATAAATAGACGATAGCAAGTCGAATGAAGCGTTTCGGATGTTTATTTTGCTCAATCCAAAGCCTTAAGGCATCAAAGCTCCATGCGGTTGCCCAGCCGAGCAGCGGCCGAAATAATAAATGATCAATCCATCTTCCCGGCAGTCCGTATGCTGTTTTGTATTGGTACTGTGTTAAAAACGTTATTTTCCCGTTGTCTCGCTGTATGTACTTCCAATAACCGCTGCCATGCTGAATCAGAGATAGCGGATGATCAGAGCCAAAAGCCAGAGAGGAAACTCTTTCCGATGAATATTCGTTAAAAACACCAGCTGTTTCTCCTGTACCTGACACCTTTAATCCAAAGCCTATCCTCGTCTCATAAAGAAACTTCTGCTGCTTATGCAAGTATGTGATATTGGTAAACCGGAGGTCCCATTCCTTATGCAGCGATGGGTTTTGCGTATATTCCCAGAGCTTGTCCAGATCAGATGTCATTTCGATTTCTACATAAATCGGTTTCTGCCTCACAGCCCCTCCTCCCTTCTATTTCAAGCAATTCCTATATTAGCATATTGATCATTATATAAAAGACATATCTCCCAAAAAAAGTATTATCAACCTAAATCATGCATAGAAAAAAGAAGAGATGTTTTCTTCTCTTCTTTTAGAGCTCTTTTTGATTCATTACTGTGTTTTAACTGTACCGTAATGTGTAATTGTGGCATTTACACTGTACGTGATGTCAGCCTTACTGAAGGTGTCATCCCAGTTATTTTTCACCTTTTTCCATAAGTGAGGATGCTTAACTCTTAATGATTCATCAAAACCAGCAACATCTGCTTTATAATCATGCTGGATCTTTGTTAATACATCACCGACTATTTTCTTTATTTCGTTTTCGGTATTTGTTTCAATCCGTTTAATAAACTGGGTATTCAAGGCCTCTTTTGTGTTCCAGTTTTCAACTAAATCCCCTTCTGATTCAATATCGACATGAAATGAAATATCCTTTCCTTTTACGATGGGCTTGATTTTACTTTTTATATAATTGATATCGTACGCAATCACGTGTTTGCTCTTTTTATCATAGCTTTTCACAACTCCGCCTTTTCCTTCCCCGGTAATCCATGTAATCCCCTCAGTTTCATATTCGTTTAAAGTGCCGATCATTTTTTTAGACTTCCCGCTGATTACCGCTGCTCCGGAATATTTGATTGCTCCATTCGCCGCAACCACATTTTGCAGTAAGAAATTGCTCCCGGAATGAAGTTTACCAATAAGTTTCGCGAGTGTCACAGGAGGAAGAATTCTGGAAACTTTATGTTCATTTTCACCTAACCCAACCAGCCGAAAAGCCGGAATTTCACCGCTTTCTTTCAGCTGGAGGGCTTCCCTCGCCTCCCCTTTTGCAGATAAAACGAGACAGCTCAGCCTGATTTCATTATCACGAAAAAATTGATCCAGCATTTCGTTGATAGGATATGTACGCAGCACATCTTCACTCATGACAATAACTTTTAAATGCGGGCTAAACACTTCACGGTCCCTTCTTAACGCAACCTCGCTTCCGATCTGCTGTAACGAATCTCCTGTTTCGCTAATATTAATATATGCTTTTTGTGCTCCTTGTCCGCCACCGCTTCCCCCGCTTGTCCCCGCACCCGCCGCTTTTTCATTAACAAATTGATAGGTCAGCGTTATGTTGTCTTTTTTTGGATAGCTCCCGCCCTCTTCTTTTAACTCTTTTTCAATGTTTGTTTCTTTTCCTTTATCAATTGCGATAGCGAATGTGAGACCAAGCTCTTCTATTTCCCGGCTGCTCCAGCACCCTGTTACGCAAAACATCATCAGACATAATATAACGAGAACGGACACTGGATGTTTTATTTTACTATTCACCTCTTTTCCTCCATTTCGATATGACTAAAAGCAAAATCGGCAAAGCGCCAAATATATACAAAGCCATATGACTGACCATATCGCCCAAAATAAACACATCATTTTCATTTTTCGGCATGCAAGAGAGAATATAAATAACAGGAAGCAGCCCAAACATACATGAAATGGGTTTCTTTTTGAAAACTTGCGAGACGCCTAAAGATGCTGCATAAAAAGTGATAATAAACGTGGCAAAAAGCTGCATAATCCAAATGACTAGCAAAAATGATTCAAACCGTTCAAATATTAAACCCGGTATTTCAAAACTTCTCATCAGGTCAAGCCCCGGCCATGTTCTCGTCACGACACCATCAACTGACAGTGCACCGATGACCATAATCAGTGTAATGATATAAAAACACGTTACAACCCCTGTCCCTATGAATACCGCTTTCACTGCATTCTTCGGCTTCTTCATAAATGCGACTAAAATGAGCATAATTTCTGAACACGTAAATGAAAGGGTCGTTGTTTTAACTCCTTTGAGAACCGGCATGATTCCATTTCCCAATACAGGGCGCAAATTATTGACCTCAAATATACCTATACTCATGAGCGCCACCGTTAAAAAGATGATGACCGTAATCGGAAAGATCATTTCAAAAAGCCGGGCAATGGGATCGAGCCCTTGTGTAATCGAATAAAGCCCAATCCAAAGAACTGTCATAATAATGGCCCAAGCTGGTGTCCCTTCAAGGAGAAAAAACTCAACAATTTCAGACATTACTCTGATTTCAAATGCACCGAGTGCCAGAAAATAAGCAATAAAAACCATACTGATCAAACGGCCGAGCCACTTTCCTACAATATGTCCTGAATATTCATAAAAGGTCTCTTCAGGATACTGCTGGCTTAATTTAACTATTATGATCCCGGCTATTACCGCAATGACTCCGCCTAATAAAACTGAAATCCATCCATCAGGAGATTTCGTTTGTTCTGTTACTGTACGGGGGAGTGTAAGAACTCCGGCAGCCAGCATATAATTAATGATGATAATCGTTGCCTGAGCGGTTGTGATTTTACTGGTTGGGCTGAACATAAGACTCTATCACCATCCTGTGGAGTTCGTCACTTCACCCGTTTTGTATTATCCGTATTCATCATTTTAGGCCGGCGCTTCATGACTAAAAGAGGCAGTCTGATGACGAAATCCTTCCAATCTTTCAAGTGGTAAGGCACTGCCGGACTTGCGTATGGGACACCAAAACTCTTCAGCTTTACAACATGGCTGCTTAGAAGCAGATAATACATAATGACACCAAATAATCCAAACACTGCGGCGCAAAACATTGCGCCAAACCGAAGCATCCGAAGTGCAATGCCTGTACTGTAATGCGGGATGGCAAATGAAGAAATTGCTGTAAGCGCAACGACAATGACCATAATTGGACTGACAATCCCTGCCTGCACAGCTGCTTCCCCGATGATTAATCCGCCAACTATGCCTATCGCAGGTCCGATCGGCTTAGGCAGACGAAGACCCGCCTCTCGTAAAATTTCAATTGCAATTTCCATAAATAATGCTTCAATGATAGATGGGAACGGAACACCCATACGCGTCCCGGAAATTGATATCGCCAATTTGGTCGGAATTAACCCCGGATGAAAAGAAATAAATGATATATATAAAGCCGGTGCAAATAACGTTATGATTGCCGCAATGAACCTTAGCAATCTGATAAGCGAGCTTGGGAACCATCGTTCATAATAATCTTCAGGCGATTGAAGCACCATGCTGAAAGTGACAGGAACAAGCAAGGCAAACGGCGTGCCGTCAAGCAGAATGGCTACTCTGCCTTCCATTAATCCACTTATCACGCGATCAGGCCGTTCTGTATTCTGCACTTGCGGAAAGGGGCTCAGATAGTTATCCTCAATTAGCTGTTCAACGTAGCCTGATTCCGGCAAATGATCGATCTCAATCCCTCTGACTCTTTTTTTAACTTCCTCGACCACTTTTGTATCTGCAATGTCATTCATATAAGCAATGATAAGATCTTTTTTGAGTCGTGTACCTACTTCAAATTTTTGCATTGTTAATTGATCATTTTTTCCTTGCTGTCTTAAAAGAGCTGTATTCGTGCTCAGCTTCTCTGTAAAGCCTGTACGCGGCCCTCTGACAAGCGCTTCTGAAAGCGGCTCCTCGATGCTTCGATTTTGTTTTTTGGCGGTGCCCAGAAGAAAGGCCCGCGGCATTCCCTCGATTAGAAGCGCAGTTGAACCCATGAAAACATTCATCACGATATCACTGATTTTCTCTGATTCTATAACATCACTGATTGATACGATTTGATTCTTTATATATTGCGGAGTAAGAACGTCTTTGCCAAATTGAGAAACTTCATCGCTTACCTGATGAGGTCGATTCACGACCAACGCAGAAAGTCCTTTATTCATCAAATCCTGATCAGACAGTCCATCGACAAAGACCAAAACCGCTTTCAGATATAAAGAAGTGATCTGAAGTTCCCGAATGTGAATGTCTCCGTTATGTCCGATCTTTTTTTTCACCTGCTCGATGTCGTATCCGAAGTTACCGGTTAACACATCGTGATCATCTTTTGTATGCTCTGATTCTTGATGCTGCTTTTGTGGTTTATAATGATTGCCCCGCCATCTCATGATTGCACCTTCTTATATATGAATCCAAGTAAACACTTTATAGATTGCATATGGAACGAGAAATACAACTAATGCCTGAAACCACACTGTCCAATCAGTAAGTATTGATATCATATTATCCATCTGTCATTTCCCTTCTCTCTAATAGGATTATTTTTCCCGTACATCTATTTTTTATGTTCATCATTTTCACAATAAAAAAAGCATGATGAACATCTTCATCATGCTTTAGAAATCAATATTAAGAAAGGTCAGAAGAAAGCCGCCAATCATACCGACGACAACATCCAAGGACTAGTCCAAAGGACAAGTATAGATGCAAAATGAGCCTGTTTGCAATTAAACTAAAACTCCAGTTTGAAGCTTTCTGTCTGATCTGAAACGTCAACAGGTATCCCCATTATCGTTTTCGGTTTGGAAGCGTAAACAAATCGCATTTCCTCCTTTAATTGCTGAAACGTTTTTTCACTGACTACAATTCTAGCCGGTTTTCCTGGACTGTTATCAATGGCTGCTTTGATTTTTCCGAGCATCAAAAATCCTCCCGTTTTTAGATTTTAAACCAGAGCTATAACCATAATAAAATTGATTACAGCTAAAACTCCTGAAAAACATGCTATACCTTTGCTCTTTCTCCAAAAAAAGAGAACATTTGCTAGTAAAACATAACCGATGAATGCATCAAATCCGCCCAAAACAATTTGGCTGAACAGGATGCCCGGTTCAAAAAGAACCAGTGCCGCTGCACAAACACTCATGATTAAAAAGACGAAAATATACACTTTCCATTCTCTCACTGTATGTTCTTTCTCACACACGCAGAAACACCCTTTCACAGATAAAACTGGATGACTGGTACAAATGATTATCAACAGACTGCAGCATAATAATACAAGCTATGGACATGATCTCATTATGTATTATATGATTTAACGGAAAAAATATCTTTTATTAAGAGGTAAACAAAATGAATCAAAATCACGAAAATACATTACCGGATATTACGAAACATATTACCCTGGAAGCGCCTATTCAGAAAGTTTGGGAGACAGTCTCCACTTCAGAAGGAATGTCCAAGTGGTTTATGCCTAATGACTTTCAGCTGAAGGAAGGACAAGAATTCCACTTACAATCACCGTTTGGACCCTCCCCTTGTAAAGTTTTACATTTTCATGCTCCGACTGAGCTTTCTTTTACATGGGACACGGATGGATGGGTCGTTACATTTCATTTAGAGGACTTGGGGAACAAGACAGCGCTTACACTGATTCACAGCGGGTGGAAGAAGCCAAATGAAGTGATCGGCAAGGCAAACGAGAAAAGCTCCGTCATTCGAGACAAAATGGATGGAGGCTGGACAGGAATTGTTAACGAGCGGCTTCGGAAGGCTGTCGAAGAATAAAAAAGAGAGAGGTGTCTCTCTCTTTAATCATAAAACGTAACGGTTTTTGATTTGCCAGAGTAATCAGTAACAAAGAACTCCGCCCTATTATTGCTTCCATCTACAAATTTTCCGATACTGCTAAAGGTATGACATTCTCCGGGTGAAAAATAGTTTGACCCTACATAATCATCAGGATTATCACCGGCATCATCTTCATATAGGTGCAGCGAGACCGAAAAAGGAGTGCTTCCAGAAAGGCAGACTCTAAAATCTCCCCCGCTCGAGTATACCGTCGGACTTGAATAAGTATATGTGTAAGTCCCCAGCTTATCCCACTCCCCAGCTCCAGCAGTCCCCGCTTTTTCAGCTTGTGCCGTTAATGGAAAAACCGCAGCGAATCCTAAAACAGACAGGAATCCAATTACCTTAGTGAATCTCATCATCCAGATCTCCCCTCTACTCGATCATAGCCAATTCACAGTACTATACGTCATTTCTTTGAGTCTGACATGCCACCCGGTATGAAGCCAAGGATGGCCCTCTATGTCCCTTCCGTCCAGGTCACCTCCCCGCTTCTTTTGTAGATGGCATTGGACATTATATTCCGCCGCAGATATTTTAAGAATTATTCATCTTCCCCGCTCTCGGTTTTTAAAATGTCCAAAATAACATATTTCCATTTGAACCGCCATCTTTTATAATTTGTGTAGAAGGTTGAACTTCAATCAGGAGGAAAAGAATATGGAATTAAGCTTCACAAAAATACTCGTTATTTTATTTGTAGGCTTTTTAGTATTTGGACCTGATAAGCTGCCGGCACTTGGCCGCGCTGCTGGAAAAGCCTTATCAGAATTTAAACAAGCAACCAGCGGACTCACTCAGGATGTAAGAAAAAGTGAATCAGAAAACAAAGAAGACAAACAAATATAAGATAAATGATTTGGCCGATGATGATCGGCTTTTTATTTTGATTTATTTTTATATCATCGTCTCTTTTTTCTATGATTTGGACAGCCCTTTTTTTCCTCCTATGATTTAATTGCTCAAGCGATACAATCTATTCGCCATATAATAAAGCGTATTAACAATAAAGGAGGAGTATATATGGGTTACTACAAAAAATATAAAGAAGAGTATTATACGGTCAAAAAAACGTATTATAAGAAGTATTATGAATATGATAAAAAATACTATGACCACCATGATAAAAAAGATTACGACTGTGATTATGGCAAAAAATATTATGACCATGATAAAAAATATTATGATCACGACAAAAAAGACTATGATTATGTTGTAGAGTATAAGAAGCATAAAAACCATTACTAAACTCCATTAACATCTCCTCGTTTTCACTTTTTTCCCCGGCTAAATGCCGGGTTTTTTTTGTTTGGCCACCGGTTGTATCCATCGCTTCCTATCTTTTTTCACCTTAATGACTGAATCTAAATTAACAATGAATATTTAGTACATAGTTTAATTAGTTTATTTAACTATATTTGATCCCTCTTCCAGGCATTGCAGCTGGAATGAAACTTTTGTAAACTCTTTGATGGTGATACATAAAAGGAGAGATTCTTTGTCTAATAACTTAGTATTTTATCTTATTTTACTTTGTCTTTTTATATCAATTGTCATGAAAAGCTTTGACATGATAAGCACCATTGCCAATGTGAGCTGCTTTGTTTTCGTTTTGCTATACGTTAGAGATGAAATGAAAACATATACCCGTAAAGCGTTTGCGATCCTAAGTATTTGTTTGCTTTTTCTAGTCGGTGCCTGTACTTTTATTATTTTAAAAGGACGACCTTTCATTAATGATCACCCCTTCTTTGCCGGCTGGGAAACGATAGCGGTCATTCTTTTGATTCTCGTTTCTATAAGCATTTGTGTTTTTATTTTGAGGAAGATGTCAAATTATCTCAAACGGGTGTAAGCAGGTTAGAATGCTAAAAAAGTTTACAATTGAAGGAGCAGTTTCTCTTAGTTAAATATTTGTCGTTTTATATACATAAAATGAGTTCCAAAATAAGGTATAATGAATAACGAAACCACTAAAAAGGGGGAATTGTGTTGAAAAAAGTAATTATTGCAGGTGCAGTAGGAACTGCAGTTCTTTTCGGAACACTTTCATCGGGTATTCCCGGCTTGCCAGCAGCAGACACTCAAGTCGCAAAAGCAGCCTCCCAGCTGCCTAAGGGCATCGGGGGCCGCGCCTACCTGAACAGCGCTGGCTCAGTTTTTACAGCAAAAATCAAACTTCCTGATACTGTGAAAAATGACGACTCAGTCTCTACTCCTTATATTTATTCAGGATTTAGCGCAAAAAACGGAACTGAGGCGGATATCGGCCTTCAGTACAGCAAACAGTACAACGTCTGGAAACCCCTCATGAAGGTCGGATCCAAAAATGATGAAACGTACATCGAAGGAAAAGACAAATTCACATACAATAAAGGCTTCCGTCCAGGAAGTACAGTCCAAATGACAATCTATAAAAATTTGAACGGCAATACACGCATGACCCTTTGGGGAACAAACAATGACGGTTATACCGGACGGATTATCATGGAAATTCAGGGAACCAGCATAGGAACGATCTCGAAATGGAAAACACTTGCTACCGCAGCTGTTTCGTACGAAAGTCAGCGTAATGCCATCAAAGCAACTTTTTCAACGGCCTTTAACAATATTACAATCGACAATAAAGCCGTCACACCTGTGGTAGATACACAAGATTTCGCAAAGGTTGCTGTTTCAGGAAACAACGTGACGATTTCTGTTAATAAATAAACAAAGCAGCAAAAAGCCGCCGGCGTCGCTGGCGGTTTTCTTAGGACAAATACACAAAAAGAATCGCTTGCTGTTCATAGCTTGGATGATATTAAAAATAATGATAAACTTCTTCGATACATCATCTGCTGCTCATACCGTCACCCTTCCAATAAATAATAAAGAGGCAGCATTAAATTGCTACCTCAAATGAAAGCTTGTCCCCATGTTTATAGTTGATTAACTTGAAATCATCAATGGTAAAGTCATAAAAATCTTTGACTTCGGGATTGATCCATATTTCAGGTGCTTCAAACTGTTCTCTTTCCATTTGGATTTTCAAATTGTCGATATGACGTGTGTACACATGGCAATCCCCAATGTTAAAGATATATTCACCAAGTTCATAGCCAGTGACTTGAGCAATCATGCGCTGCAACACATTATACTGGAATACATTGAATGGATTTCCCAACGCCATGTCATTGCTCCGCGCTCTTACCTCCAGATGGAGTTTCCCTTGTTTAACGTACCATTGGGTCTCGTATACACATGGTGTTAAGGCCATTGAGTCTAATTCATCAGGATTCCAAAGCATTGTAATGTGTCTCCGTGAAGATGGGTTGTTCTTCAATTGATGCAGAAGATAATCAACCTGATCTACCTTTTCTCCATTTAGATTTCTGTTTTTCTTGCCCAGCTGGAATCCATATGCATGTCCAATGGTGCCATCTTCTTGTTTCCATTGATCCCAGATATGTACACCCATATTGTTTAAATCATTAACATTGTTCGATTTCAGCTGCCAAATCCAGAGCAGCTCTTTAATCGCTGTTTTCCAGGCAACTTTTTTTGTCGTTAAAATCGGAACTTCTGAGTTGTCGAATCTCATTTGCTTGCTGATGATGCTTAGTGTGTGAGCCGGTGTTCCATCTGAGTCCCACTTGGTTCTCACATCAAATTCTTCGTCTGAGATTCCATTATTCATGATATCCTTTATAATTGAGTTGTATTGTTTATCAAATTGAGTCATGACTGTTCATATCCTTCTTTCATTTTCAGTTGCTTGCCATTCAAGACAAGAACAATAATAACGCATCACGTGCAGATAAAAAAGAGATGCTTATTCCAATCACTGTATGTGTAAAGAGGAGTTAGCCCCCTCTTTACATCTGTATTTCCCCATAACATAACCTGTCACACAGCTCATAGTTACCGCCGGTTTGATACATACACCGTTGATAACATCGTTGAGGATCATATGACATGATTTGATATTGAGGCACATAAAAAGTCAAATCGGAAGGTGTTTGTGTGTACCAAATTGGATATTGTCTAAACACGTTAAATCCTCCAATTGCTCCCTATGGTTTAATGCATTGTATTTCTCTCAATATGAATTGTCATTTGTCCAAGTAAAATTAGGCCTTTTTAATACATATCCTCTTTCATTTCATCAATAACACTTTTTATTGATCATTCCTTCGTTTTGCTGATGTTGAGGTCATATCTTTCAATCCTTCAAGGCAGCATCAGAAATTACATGATCAAGCTCATGAATCTTAACCAAGAAGTTCAAATCCCTCTATCATTTAAGAAGTCCCTCTTAACGTATCCTGATTTTTTTGAATCCTTTCTCTTACCTTTCTCTTACTCTTATTTTAATTAGTGTACCATCCTGGTTTTTCAGATTTAAACAGCCTCTTTTTACTATTATTATTTCATTAGACCATACCATATCATTTAAACTTCATATATTAATTTCGATTAAAACTAAAAGGAGGACTTTAATTGGGTTATTATAAAAAGTATAAAGAAGAGTATTACACTTGGAAGAAAACGTATTACAAAAAGTATTATGATCATGATAAAAAATATCATGACTGCGACAAAAAGTATCATGACCATGATAAAAAGCATTATGATTGCGACAAAAAGTATTATGATCATGATAAAAAACATTATGATTACGACAAAAAGCATTATAATCATGATAAAAAGTATTACGATGACCACGATTATCATTATGAAAAAAAATATCATGATGATGATGATCACTATTATGATTTTGTCGAATCCTATAAAAAACATCACTAAATCTCATAACCATCTATTACGTTCCCCGGTGAGACCTGCCGGGGCTTTTTTATATGAAGACATGACATTAACCTTGGCTTCATGAAGACAGCCAAGGTTTTTAATTATTATTTACTTCGTTCCCGTAGAACCGTGCCCGCCTCTATCTTCATTTCCTAATCGCTCAACTTCAATTAATTCAACGGCCGGCATTTTCTTCATAATTCTGAACTGGCAGATCCGATCCCCCTTTTTAATCTCTGTATTACGCAATGCATAAGCAGGAAAGAACCAAAAATCATTGTCTCCCTTGTATGACTCATCAATAACACCCATTGAGTTTGTTTGAATAACGCCAAAATTCTTATACGTACTTGAACGGGGAACAACATGTGCTTCATAGCCCTCAGGCAGCTCCATTGCTACACCTAATGGAACAAGTTTAAATTCATCTTTTTTGATTGTTACATTTTCAGCAGCTCGAAGATCAATCCAATCTCCTTGTTCAATTTTGCTGATTCTTGTTTGTGTTTCATCCAGATATTTGATTTTAATTTGCATTGTCATATGTATTACTCCCTTTAATATTATTAATTGTCATATTGGTAAGGCCGGTTCTTGAGTCATTTTCATAGTAACAACCTGAACCTCTACAATGTGGTTCTGTAAAGCATTGAAGTAAATCCTTTCAATGACATTTTCGTCTTTGCAGTATATCGAAACATAGCTGCTGTCTGCCAGCAATAGGACAAGTTCGCAATCACTGTCAACAATCTCTGCATATGTCTTGATTTGATTAACCGTTTTACCAAACGGAAATGCTTGCAGTTCAACGAAAATAGTATAGTACTGATTTGTTTTTAATTAATTTGCAAAGTCAGTCCCTTCAACAATTGCGCAGTCATTAAAGAACGCTTCAGCATCTAGCTCTCTATCTACAACATAATCAGATTCTCCACTCGTTTGCCGCTATTTTAAACGGCTGCAGTATTCCCGGAATTTGAAAACGAACGCCCCTTTTCATGTCACCCCTCTCTAACATTATACTCAATTGTTATTTCAGTGTAACATGCAATCAATTATCGTTTGATACACTCTTCGTTCTTATGCCTCACTTATTTTTATTTTTGTTATTCTTTTAATTTAAAATGATTCACATATTAACTGTCCTGCTTGTTTTTCCGGTTGATACGCTGATACGTACTATCTCTATATTCTAGGTCGTCGTTCAATTTATCCTCTCTTTTGCGCCTCATATATCACATATTTTCTTGACGTAAAGATAACCTTCAAACCTCGATGATTAACCCCTTCTCGTATATCATGGCTTTGCCGTTGAATGATTTCAGTTAAAGTTGAATAAAAATAAGATTGAACGCATCCAGCAATTAACATTTACATTTAGATTGATTGAGGCTACATACATTTGTACTACACCATAAGAAAGAAGGAATCGTTGATGACAAAACTTTGCCGAGAAGTTTGGATCGAAGTCAACCTTGATGCCATTAAAAAAAATTTGCGGTCAATACGCCGGCATATTCCAAAAAAGAGCAAAATTATGGCTGTCGTAAAAGCCAACGGTTATGGTCATGGATCTGTAGAAGTGGCACGACATGCACTGGAACATGGGGCGAGTGAGCTCGCTGTTGCGAGCGTGGAGGAGGGAATCGTTTTACGAAAAGCGGGGATTACAGCACCTATTCTTGTGCTTGGTTTTACATCCCTAAGCTGTGTGAAAAAGTCAGCAGCTTGGAATATAGAGTTATCAGCATTTCAGGTTGATTGGATTAAAGAAGCTAACGAAATATTGGAAAATGAAGCAAGTACTAACCGACTGGGTATACATATTAATGTAGATACAGGTATGGGCCGATTAGGTGTGCGTACAAAAGAAGAACTTTTAGCAGTAGTGAAAGCATTAACAGCAAGTCAATTCCTAAGATGGTCAGGTATTTTTACACATTTCTCAACAGCTGATGAACCAGACACCGCACTAACCGAGCTGCAGCACGAGCAATTTGTCAGTTTTCTCAGCTTTTTAAAGAATCAAGGCATTGAGCTGCCCACTGTGCATATGAGCAACACAGCTGCCGCTATCGCTTTCCCTGAATTTAGTGCTGATATGATTCGTTTAGGTATAGGCTTATATGGTTTATATCCTTCAGCATATATAAAAGAACTTAACCTCGTTAGGCTAAAACCTGCATTAAGTTTAAAGGCGCGTATCGCTTATGTAAAAACCATGAAGACAGAACCCCGAACCATTAGCTATGGTGCTACATATATCGCCGAACCCGATGAAGTAATCGCTACGATCCCGATCGGATATGCTGACGGTTATTCTCGCGCACTTTCCAATCGCGGATTCGTTCTTCATCGCGGAAGACGAGTGCCGGTGGCAGGAAGAGTGACCATGGATATGATAATGGTTAGTTTAGGAGAGAACGGTAAAGGTAAGCAAGGAGAAGAAGTCGTGATTTACGGTCAGCAAAAGGGAGCTGAGATTTCCGTTGATGAAGTTGCTGAAATGCTTAATACGATTAACTATGAAGTGGTGTCTACATTAAGCCGCCGCATCCCTCGTTTTTATATAAGAGATGGCGAAATTTTTAAGGTATCAACTCCTGTATTATACGTGTAGATTTGAACTGGATTTCCTTTTCAGCATCCTAACATCCCTCTTTTATGCAGAGGGATGTTATCTTTGTTTAAAACAGAGAGGCTTAATAATGAACTGATTCTATGATCAATCATTATACCTCAGCAACCGATTTTTCAGGGGTATTTTGATGATGGCGAGATCGGAAATGCTCTTCCAGTTCTTCAAGTGTCCGTCCTTTTGTTTCCGGCATGAATTTATACACAAATCCGATTGCCAATATACCTAAAGCCACGAATATAAAGAATGTAAAAGATAAACCTACAGAGCTAAGCAATATCGGAAATGCAAAGCCGATCATAAAGTTTAATATCCAAAGGAAAAAAACACTTATCCCAGAACCAAGCCCTCTTAATCTTTGAGGGAATATTTCCGCTATGACCAGCCAAGTCACAGGCCCTACACATCCCTGCATAAAGGCAAGAAATAAAACGGTCAAAGAAAGTACAGTATAAGGGAGTGCTGCGGATCCATCAAGCACTATTGAGAATATTGCAATGAATAAAAGTGCTGTCGTTGTTCCCGCCAAACCAATCAATAATATTGGGCGCCTTCTTACTTTTCCGACCAGCCAAATCCCAAATATAACGGCAATGACTGATATCAATCCATTCCCAATATTAGCGATTAAAGCTGCTTTTGTGCCAAAACCGGATTCTTTAAGGATTTGAGTGCCATAATACATAATTGAGTTAACACCTGTAATTTGATTCACTATGGCAACACCAATTCCAATCAGTAACAGACGGCGCAGCCATGGTGTCGAAAAATCCTTAAGTGATGCTTTTTCCAATTCCGTATCTTTTTCTACCGCAGCTTGAATGTCTCTACATTCAGTTTCTGCACGTTTCTCTTCTCTAATTTGTTTAAGAACACGCAGCGCCTCACTTTTTTTGCCTTTGGAGATTAGCCATCTCGGGCTTTCCGGAACCTTGAGCATACTGGCAAATAACAGTATAGCCGGTACGGCACAAATGACAAGCATGTATCTCCATACATGTCCGGTATTTGCCATTGTAACACCAAGTATCGCATTAAAGACATATGCTAAAAATTGCCCGCCGACAATCATTAGCTCATTTTGAGTTACCATTCGGCCTCTCTTCTCATGCGGTGCCATTTCTGCCAAAAAGGCCGGTACCATAGCTGAAGCTCCCCCAACAGCCAGCCCGAGCAAAAAACGAAAGAGTGCCATTATTGAAACATTTGGTGCTAATGCTGTTCCAAGAGATGCCAGGAAGAATAAAAAAGAAAGGTTAAGGATCATTTTACGGCGGCCATAGCGGTCAGCTAATCTGCCGCATAACAATGCTCCAAACGCAGCACCTAATAAAAGAATACTTGTTACAAGCCCTTCTGTAACCGGTGTTAAATGAAGCTGATCTGGTCTTGCCATAAAAGGTAAAGCACCATTTATAACTCCAGTATCATATCCAAAGAGAAGTCCACCAAATGTTGCTGAAATCATTATTAATTTCAATCTACGATTTCGATGTTCATTCATATCCATTTCCCCTGCCTTTATTAAGAATACTTAATAAGTTGTTTCAGTGTGGATATTGGCAAAAAAACTAAAGTCATCTCTATCTTAGATTTACACCCTGAAAATTGTAATCGTTTACATTTCTAACCAAAAAGATAAACATAAGCTATCCATTGTTATGTTGTAGTAATATTTTTGTCACATTATTGTCATTTCTGATATTATCATAATTCTAAAAGCATTTTCAGTCAATATTATTTTCGGAATTCTTTGTTTTTGTAATATCATAGGTATGTTTTAGTCATTTTATTGTAAGGTTTACATTTCGGCTGTAAGCAATTTCAGTGTATTCATCTCCCTTCGCGATATGGACATTTTTCATTCACAAAAAATGTCCATATCGTATAATGATGATGTTCAATGAATCAAAAGGAGAGCATCATGAACTTACATTTTAAAAAGGGGTTCAATATGAAGAAAGTTTTAGCCAGTATGATCGCAGTTTAAGTATGACTATGGCAGCTTGCGGATCAAATCACGCAGAAAAAAGCCATTCAGATTCAAATGAGACAGCAAGCCGCTCAAGATACTCCATCTAATGAAAAGAAACAGCCAGAACAAAATTCTGGCACAATTCACTCAAAAGATCATAAGAAATTGGTCGATGTGACATTAGATAGAGCAGTTGATGGAGATACAATTAAGGTTAGTTACAACGGAAATGTAGACACAGTGCGCTACTTGCTCATAGACACACCTGAGACGAAGAAACCAAATTCATGTGTTCTACCGTATGGCGAAGATGCATCTAAGCGTAACAAGGAGTTGGTTAGCAGCGGTAAGCTGCAGCTGGAGTTTGATAAAGGTGACCGCAGAGATAAGTATGGAAGACTGTTAGCTTACGTTTATGTCGATGGCACGTCTGTTCAAGAGACATTATTGAAAGAAGGATTGGCCAGAGTAGCGTATGTATATGAGCTTAACACCAAATACATAGACCTATTTACGAAAGATGAACAAGAAGCAAAATCAGAAAAACTTTCAATTTGGAGTAGAAATGGTTATGTGACTGACAGAGGATTTAACGGCTGTGTGAAACCGGCAAACACTAAGGGTAAAAAATCATCAACGTATCAGAATACATCCCCAAAGAATTGAGGGAAACTTCCAATACAAATGAAATCTCTTCTGCCAGCGTCAACTCGATGTATCCTATATTTTTTCGGTTTTAGTAACTCCTAATAGATAGCGTTGATCGTACTTTTTTACATACGAATCTTGTAGAATGATATAAAACAGCTATTAGATCGTGTAGATAATCAAAAACACCCCGCCACGTTAATGTGAGGGGGGATTTTTTGTGTAAACATACTCCCAATTTCATATTAAATCAAGAGTTTGGACGGATGCCCAATCAGGATTTGAATCAAAATTTAAAAAAGGATTATTTACTTTCCCCTCCAATAGTCAGTACATTAGTCGTTACATTAGCACTGCCATTACTTTGATATCCCTCTACTGTAAGCGCGGTTTCATACATCTTACCCATTGGCATTCCTAAGCTTTCCCACTTCTTGAAGTGTTCGCTGACAGATACGGTTCCGCTCGTTCGTTTTGTCTGCCGGACACTCCAATACTGTTTAAAGGTTGCGTTACCTATAATGGAAGGTTGGTTGATTCGAGTGGTCTCGTAAATGTCGTATGTACCTCCATCAACAGTAAAAGTACCCTTTGGCGTTCCGGTTGGTCTATAAGTGCCCCAATTATCAACGATGTAATATTCTACGAGCGGGTCCTTTGTCCATCCATACACACACAGATAGGAATTTCCTCCCGGATTGAAGGTTGCGTTGTAATAAATTGATATGTTTCCAAGCTCTGAGTGAGTCTTGGTTGTATCGAATTTCTTGCCTTTTCGGAATAAAGCATTCCCAATGTTACTCCACTGAGCATTAAACGCGCCGCCGCTATTGATCGTCATACTGGCGGTTCCATAATCTTTCCACAATTCATAGTCATAGCCATCCTGGGAGCCAATTTGATTTGAGGTAATTGTAGTTGCCGCCTGTGCGGACCATGCGGGCAATGTTAGCGCTAAACTAAATAAAACGGCTAAGAAAAACTTCATTCTTTTTTGTTTCAACTGGCATTCCTCCTGTTTGTAGTTTGTAATTGGTCCTTACCGTACTGTCGTGATGTCATGAAAGGCCTTTGATGCCTCGTCGTTAATTGTTCTTTCGTTGATCTCCTGTCAAAAAAATAAATCCTAACAAGCACTTATCAATAGTTTTTTCGAAAGCTCTTCAAAGCTGAATTTAAATCCTTTGTGTGCGTGTAAATTTTTTTGTACAAATCAAATAGCGTTTTATATTTTTGAACATTTTCTTCCTTTGGATAATATGCAGCAGTCTCACGAATGAACTGCTCTGCACATTCTTCAAGGGATTCAAACCACCTGCTTCCAAAAGCAGCTAGCATAGCAGCCCCCATGGCTGGACCTTGCTCATTTTCTAACTTAATAACCCTTGCATTGAAAATATCAGCTTGCATTTGAAGCCACGTTTCATTTTTAGCTCCCCCACCAATAGAAACAACAGTATTGACTGATTTTCCCGCATCGCGGAATAGCTCAATTGATTCATGCAAAGAGAATGTGATGCCTTCCATTACTGCCCGCAAAAAATGCTCTCTTTTGTGGGCTCCATCCATTCCGATCAAGCTTCCCCGAATAGAAGAATCAGCATGCGGCGTTCTTTCACCAACCAAATAAGGAGTGTATAGCAATCCATTTGCTCCTATCGGAATAGATTCCACCCCATGCAATAATTGTTCAAACGATTCGTTTGGTGCAAACGTTCTCCTAAACCAGTCCAGGCTGTATCCTGCTGCCAGCGTGACTCCCATCGTATAAAAAGTGTCCTGTTTTCCATGATTGAAAAAGTGCACTTTCCCTTTAAAGTCTCTTTCTTTTTCTTCTTCGTGGGAAAGTATGACCCCTGACGTCCCAATACTGCATAGTGTTTTTCCGGAAGAAAGAATACCGGCTCCAATAGCACCGCAAGCATTATCTGCTCCCCCAGCGTACACTTTTGTTTTTTCCAATAGCCCTGTTTCGGCCGCAACGTTCGGTAGCAGCGATCCTACACAATCATGAGATTCAACAAGCGGAGGACAAATATCTGCAGGAATGCCAAATTGATCGCAAATCTCCTCGCTCCACTCCTTGCGGGTAATATGTAAAAGTAAAGTTCCTGCTGCATCGGAGTATTCAGTGTGAATAGCACCAGTCATACGGAATCTCACATAGTCTTTTGGGAGCAAAAAAACAGCCGTTTTTTTAAAAAGTTCAGGCTCATGTTCCTTCACCCATAACATTTTAGGTAATGTAAACCCTTCTAGAACACGGTTTTTTGTGATGTCAAGCAGATGGCCGCCAAATGTCTCGGTCATCCTGATACATTGAGGCGTCGTTCTGGTATCATTCCAAAGAATTGCATGGCGTAACACCTGCCGGTTTTGGTCAAGCAGCACTAACCCGTGCATTTGTCCTGAATAGCTTATCCCGTCAATATCCTTGGCTTGAACGTTGGATATAGAAACCAATTCAGCCAATGCATCAATTGTTTGCCGCACCCAGTCTTCAGGATTTTGCTCACTATATCCTGTCTTCTCTTGGATGAGCGGATAACTTTTGGATGTTTCTGCACAAACCTTGCCGTTTTGGTTAACTAAAATGGTTTTAACAGCACTGGTTCCAAGATCTATTCCAATGACATACTTCATTTTTTCACTCCTTACCCTCTAAATAAATCCCCAATTCCCGTCATAACAACAAAGGAAAGGAATCATGACGGGCAGTAGGGGAGACCTGGCTATCCTGCTATATTTTTTTATATAAGGATCTGGAGCATCCATTTCATCTGTTATACTTCTAAAATGTATTGATTCAATATAGCTTTTAATCGTTCCTGTCTTCCAGATTCGTTTTTAATTGAATCATTATGAAGCGCATATTGCTCAAGTGTCTTGAAATTGGCTCTTCCTTCTGTTATCTCAAGACCAATCCCTTCAGTAAAGCTGCGATAACGATGTTGAATCACATCTTCAAACACACGGTCTTCGATTAATTTGTGGGCGACTCTCAATCCTCTTGCAAATGCATCCATCCCTGCAATATGGGCATATACTAAATCATCTGTTTCAAAAGAAGATCTTCTGACCTTCGCATCGAAGTTTAATCCGCCGGTTCCTAGACCGCCATTTTGCAGGATTTCGTACATTGCTAATGTCGTAGAATATAAATCCGTCGGAAATTCATCTGTGTCCCAGCCTAAAAGGGGATCACCCTGATTCGCGTCAACAGAGCCCAGAAGGCCATGTACTCTTGCCATGCGTAATTCATGTTCAAATGTATGCCCGGCTAATGTGGCATGATTGGCTTCGAGATTTAATTTAAAATGATTGTCTAAGCCATATTGCTTCAAAAAGGCAATGGTTGTTGCTGCATCTGTATCATATTGATGAGTGGTCGGCTCTTTTGGTTTTGGTTCAATCAAAAACTGTCCTGTATAACCGATTTCCTTCGCATAATCTACTGCCATATGCAAAAACCTCGCCAAATTATCAAGCTCCAATTTCAAATCGGTATTTAACAATGTTTCGTATCCTTCACGGCCGCCCCAAAATACATAGTTCTCTGCGCCAAGCTCTTTTGCTGTTTCTAACCCTTTTTTTACTTGTGCTGCAGCATACGCAAACACATCTGCATTGCAAGAAGTCGCGGCACCATGGACGAAACGGGGATTCGTAAACATGTTTGCAGTATTCCATAATAGCTTAACGTTGCTCTTTCTCATGTATTCTTTAATCATGCCAACGATCATATCTAAATTCTGATTCGTCTCTTTTAACGTACTTCCTTCTGGTGCAATATCTCGGTCATGGAAAGCGAAAAATGGTACATCCAGTTTCTCAAACATCTCAAATGCTGCTTCTACTCTCACCCTCGCTAGATCCATGCCTTTATAATGATCCCATGGTCTTTGCATCGTAGCTGCTCCAAAAACGTCTGTGCCATCAGCGGTAAATGTATGCCAATAGGCAATAGAAAATCGCAAATGCTCTTTCATCGTTTTTCCGCCGATTACTTCTTGAGAATTATAATATTTAAATGCTAAAGGATTAGTGGAATCTTTCCCTTCGTAAACCACTTTGTTTGCGCTTCCAAAATAATTAACTGAACTAGAATGAGATTGAGCCATGTGATTTCCCCCTTAAAAATAAATTCAAAACATGAGCATACAAATACAGCAGCATTTCATTTCATATTGTAAGTAAGTTTTATATTAGTTTGTCGCCTAAACAAACTAACTTATTTTCATCTTATATAAACTCTTCAGTATTTTCAATATTTTTTTCGTTTTTTATGAGCACATTAGATATAATAAAGGTAAGATTAGCTATGTACAATGTTTGTAATAGAAAACAAAGATTTAACTTAATTTAAAGATCATACAAATGGAGTGGATTAAGTGGATAGCGCTGATCAAACCTTTGTCAAAAAAGTAAATCAAAAGTTATTATTAAAAGAAATACTTAAGAAGTCACCTATTTCAAGAGCAAAATTATCTGAAATGACTGGATTAAATAAATCAACTGTTTCATCACAGGTAAACACGTTAATGAAAGAAAATCTTGTATTTGAAATAGGTCAGGGACAATCAAGCGGCGGACGAAGACCTGTCATGCTTGTTTTTAATAAAAAAGCAGGATACTCCGTAGGAATAGATATTGGTGTGGACTATATTAATGGCATTTTAACAGACCTTGAAGGCACGATCATTCTTGATCAGCACCACCATTTGGAATGCAATTCTCCCGATATAACTAAAGACATTTTAATTGATATGATTCATCACTTTATTACGCATATGCCACAATCTCCGTACGGGCTTATAGGTATTGGCATATGCGTGCCTGGGCTTATTGATAAAAATCAAAAAATTGTTTTCACACCGAACTCCAACTGGAGAGATATTGACTTAAAATCATCCATTCAAGAGAAGTTCGATGTGCCTGTTTTTATTGAAAATGAGGCAAATGCTGGGGCATATGGAGAAAAAGTATTTGGTGCTGCAAAAAATTACGATAACATTATTTATGCAAGTGTCAGTACAGGGATAGGGATCGGTGTTATTATCAACAATGATTTATATAGGGGAGTAAGCGGATTCTCTGGGGAAATGGGACATATGACAATAGACTTTAATGGTCCTAAATGCAGCTGTGGAAACCGAGGCTGCTGGGAATTGTACGCTTCAGAGAAAGCTTTATTAAAATCTCTTCAGACGAAAGAGAAAAAAGTGTCCTATCAAGATATCATAGACCTCGCCCATCTGAATGATATTGAAACTTTAAATGCATTACAGAATTTTGGATTTTATTTAGGAATTGGCCTTACCAATATTCTAAATACTTTCAACCCTCAAGCCGTCATTTTAAGAAACAGCATAATTGAATCACACCCTATGGTTTTAAATTCAATTAGAAGTGAAGTATCATCCAGGGTTTATCCTCAATTAGGCAATAGCTATGAATTATTGCCATCTTCCTTAGGAAAGAATGCACCGGCATTAGGAATGTCCTCCATTGTGATTGAACATTTTCTAGATATGGTCACAATGTAATCAATTTAAAATGTAAACACCCCCTGTGTTCTAAGCTCATCTTTCGAGATGAGTTTTTTGTTTTGTTATATTAATGACGTTCTGAAGGAAACATTCCATTGGTCATCTTCTAAAATGAAAAAGGAGTTCTAAAATAGAAGCCTCCTTTTTCATGTGCACATTATTTTTCTTTATAGCGAAAATATTTAAAGTCGGCCGGAATATGATTACCACTGGTATCTTGACATTGCATCCCTACAAACGCCCCTGTGAAGAACCCTCCTCCACGGATGTAGTCATCAGATAATTTTTTCGAGTCCAATGCAATGTCAATTTTGTGCCAATCTTTTTTGTTAAAAGAATAGAAATAATAATACTTTTCTTTTTCAATATTTACTCGCAAATATACATACTTTGCTTCACGAGGAATAACAATTTTATTTTTTAATGGCTGTGAAAAAGAAAAGTTATCACATATTGTTAATTCAAGAATACGGCCAAGTTCTTCATCATGCGTAACTTGAAGAGCCGTCCAGTTCTCTGTATTGTAATAGTTCACCAATCCAGCGGCTTGTTGAAAATTCTCCGGATAAAACGCTACAGCAGTTTCTGCTTCAAAATAGAAACTTTGCCAACGTCTGGCTACAAATGCCTGAGTAAATGTCGAGGTTAATGATTCATGGCCGTATAATCGTAAATGATTTGGCACTTGAGTCAATGAACCTAATTCATTTGTAAACGGAATCCTTAAAGTTTGAAAGTTAATATTTAATGTTAAGTCCTCGAATTCATCAACTTCCGGGTACGTTGCTTCAAACGCTGTTTCGGGTATAGAAGGCGCTTCTACCTCCAAGCTCCCTTCTTTTCCGCCTGCTACATAAGGCCATTCATCTTTCCAATAAAGTTTTTGAATAGCTGTTTCTCTCCCCAAAGGACAATATCCTCTCTGCTGAAAAATTGAATCATCGTCCGGATGAATCGGGCGTCCCGTTAAATGAGCTAAATACCACTCACCAGTATGTGTTTGAACAATGGATGCATGCCCGCATTTTTGCAATGGATTTCCTGGATCATGCCATGATGTTAAGATTGGATTATCGGGATGAACTTCATATGGGCCTTCAATAGTTGTAGAACGGGCAATTGTAGCGGCATGTTCGAACCGTGTTCCTCCTTCTGCAGTTAATAAATAATAATAGTTCCCGATATGATAAAGGTGCGGAGCTTCTGTTAGCTTTCTATCCGTTCCTTTAAATATAACTTTCGGTTTGCCAATTAATTTTTGCTCCTTATCAGAATATTCCTGTATGACAATTCCTCCAAATGAGTGCCGATCAATCCGCTGATCCCATAACATATTTAATAAATATTTTTTTCCATCCGTATCATGGAATAAAGAAGCATCAAACCCTGAGCTATTTAATTTAATCGGCTCACTCCAATCACCATTAATCGTTTCACAAGTAACTAAATAATTGTGACAATCTTTCCAAGCGCCATCTACTACCTTAACGTCCGTATAGATCAGCCAAAACTTTCCGTCGCTATAACTTAAACATGGTGCCCAAACCCCACCTGAATCAGGGTTTCCTTTCATGTCTAATTGTGAAACTCTCTGTAATGGATGTGCAACTAAGTGCCAATTTACTAAATCTTTTGAATGGTGTATCTGAACTCCCGGAAACCACTCAAATGTAGATACAGCGATATAATAATCCTCTCCTACCCTACAAATACTTGGATCGGGATTGAAACCTTTAAGTACTGGATTGGTAATCTTCATTTGGGATTCCTCCTCAGTTATTTTTTTTAAGCCTTGAAATCATCAATATGATCCAAATAAACTTTGTCTCTATTCTCTAATTCTCGAACCATGTTTTTATATTTTTGCTCATCTAAGTTATAGAAATTAATATCAATTAAAGCTAGAGCCAGCAAGAACACGGGAATAATGGTTGTTGTAATTAAGATTCCCGTTAATGCCTCCGGAGTTTGTGCCTGATTTGCTACATATCCAAACTTATCTAGAACCAGCCCCGGGACAATCCCTCCCAAGGCCATGCCAAACTTAAAGAAAAATCCGATAATAGCATATATGAGCCCACCCATTCTTTTCCCAGTCCTGTACTCCCCATATTCTATTGTTTCAGGAATGAGCGCCCACATATATCCCCCGGCAGTGAGACTCCCAGCAGCAGCAATTAATCGAAAGAAAAGTATGAGGTATATATTACTTGGCGGAACAAACAGTAAAGCTAAGAGGCCGATCATATTCAGTAATAATGCGTAGTTTAGTAATTTCTTCTTCCCCAATAATTGATGAAGCCTTGGAATAAACGGCAGAATGACCAAAGCGGGCAAACTTCCTATCAAACCGTACCACTTCACCAAATCCTCTCTTTCTAAGTTATACGTTACGTAATAAATGCCCACCGAATTACTGATTGAATTCACTCCAAAAATAATAATAAAGAATATACTTAACACAACAAGTGGACGATTAACACGAAATTGCTCAAATATATCCGAAAATTTAATTTTCTCTTCAGATTTTTGAAGAGTGACACGCTCTTTTGTGCTTTTAAAACAAAAGATTAAAAGGCACCCGCCTATTATTCCCAAAATACCCATGGTTAGTTGCCACCCAAGAGATTCGTTGCCGGAAGTATCGCTTAAATAAGCAGCCAGTAAGGGAACAAAAAATGCAACGACAAGACCCCCTAGATTCGCAAATAACATACGCACAGATGTTATACTAACAACTTCTTGATTATTTCTGGTCATTGCAGAAGTTAACGCGCCATATGGAACGTTTATCGTTGTGTATGTAAGCGATAAGCCAACATAGGTCAAATAGGCGTATATTAATTTCCCGATATCCGAAAAATCCGGGGTTGTAAAACAGAGTATTGCCAGTATGACAAATGGAAATGCTCCGAATAAGAGATACGGTCTAAAGCGCCCAAACCTGCTATTCGTTCTGTCAACTATTGTTCCAATAAAAGGATCAGCGAGAGCATCGATTATTCTAACCACTAAAAACATAGTACCGGCTGTTGCTGCCGGTAAACCAAATATATCTGTATAGAAGAACAAAAGATAAGTAGACACTGTTGCATAAATTAAATTACATGCAAAATCTCCAGACGCATATCCAACTTTTTCAACCATGCTAACCTTCTTTACATTTTCACTGAGCATGATTTCTCCCCTTTTCAACCCTTTAATATGGAACAATGTGAAACGATATGAAAATTTCCTCAAACGCACAGAAAGAAAACGCTTTCAAAAAAGCGAGAAAGATTATAGTGGTTTACTTCCACAGAGTATTCCATCGTTTAAATGGTAATCAGCAAGCAGGAAATTCATCTTTTTTCGCCATACCTTATATGCCTAAAAAAATAAAGCCTCTCTTCCCCCCTTTCATCCATATTTGTTAGAGCTTAAATCTTATGGGCAATAAAAGTTCATTCCTTTAGTTTGTTGCTTAGACAAACTAACTTGACTTAATATTATAAAATCCTCTTGATTATTTCAATACGTTTTTTCAGAGAATTTCAACAAGGGTGAAATAAATATTGATTTTTGACTTCTTTCTATACACTCAGTGTGTCAATCTTTAGAGTAAGAATGATGTGGCTGATCAAGAAATTAATAACTGTGTAAAACATAAATTATCTTTTCAAATGTGTTTCTTTAAAAACTGATATATATAAAAATTAGGAATCCAGGCAAATTCTATGTTGTGTTTTTTCTTACGCTTGTTTTAAAATTGAACAAAAGAGAATACAGAAATTCATTCTGTATAAGTGTATTCAATATGCTAATTTTATTTACATCTTTATGATTCTTCTTTGTTCTTCTATAACCATCTCATAAAGACTCATTATAAACTTTAGATAATCATCAATAGTTAGCAAATGATATTTCGCTCCATCATCCTCAATAGTCTACAATGCAAATGGTTTTAAGTCTTCAAACATTCCCATTTTAATACGACTCCATTAAATTTATAGGGAAAGTTATAAACCTGATGGAGACTAGCCTACCTCCTGCAATGCCAAGGCCGTTCGCCTAGTAGAAATGACCTTTAACCATGACTAAGGCATATATTGGGATTTCAACTAAGAGACCGTCATCTCTTACTAACTCACAATTACAATGATTATTAATTTCTCAAGGAACGATCAGCAGCCCGTTAGCTCCTCCCTGATGAAAGAGGATCTGTTACCACACTGTTACGTTAGAACTTCCACTACTTTTATATCCCTCTGTCGCTAAGACTTGGTAAGACCAATTACTACCCAGGTTCATTCCATGACTCTTCCATGCGTTAACATGATTGCTGAAAGTGATTGTAGCGTTGCTTCCAGTTGGTCTCTTCGACTGACGAACACTCCAGTACTGTGTAAAAGTAGTGCTTGGGCCATCAATGGAAGGTGCGTTATAACGTGTAGTTGTATATATGTCATATGTACCCCCATCACTGTGTACAGTACCTTTATACGTTCCGGTAGGTCTATAAGTACCCCATGAATCCACTACATAATATTCTATGAGAGGTGATCTCGTCCAACCATATAGAGTCAAATATCCATTGCCATTTGGCGCCCAAACTCCAGCATTATAGTTTATTGTTCTAAATGGCGAACCTGTAGTCCAACCTTTACCAACAACGAAATTTCCGGTATTAGACCAATTAACACTGTAATTCCCGCCAGACCCATTGACAGCATTTACCATCCCGCCCCCATCAGTCCAATTTTGCCAGTAGTCTGTGCTAGCTGCAGAGGCGGTTGCCGAAAACAAGCTAATACTCATTAAAGCTGCCGTTAATCCAACTAAGAAATTCTTTTTAAACTTAAACATATGTTACCTCCTATCATATTTTTCTGACTTTGACATTTTGATCGTTCCCTTCAATATAATACCACGAATTTATGAGTTAACATTAAGAATATTTGTAACTTAATTACAAATACCCAAAAGATTATAATATTAGTGATTTTATTCCACCATTCTGATGGAGAAATATCCGTAATGAACCACCTTTGAACTATTTCAAAAAAAGGGAATATTAGACTGCGAGGTCGTTTTAGCTTCCCCAAGTGGCGCTCCTGACTTCGAGGGAACGTTTCATGTCCAAAAAATCAGCTCATAAGATTGTTTACTGTGTCTTTGTTGTTGTCTACAAAGACGGTCAGTCCATTGCCTCTAAGCGGCTCACTATGCGTAAGAAGTTTTGAATCACTTGAACTGGATGATCTTACTGTCCTTGTTATCGAAGGAATTCAAGGAAACGGACTAGTTTACTTTGCTTTGACCAAAGAAAAAAATTCAGAGTGTATCGTACCCAAGAAAGCTGACTCCCTTATGAAATTAATAAACACCGGCTACACCAAGAAGGATATAAAACCCCTTCTCGCCTATCCCGATGGAACTGCAGCTGGGTTGCCACATGCAGAACGAAGTAAGTTCCGCTTCACCAAATTAGCCAGAGCAGGCAGTTATATCACGAGCTCAGCGAGGGAAGTGGCGCTTCGGTAATGACTGTAGGGGAAATTGGACAATCAGCGGCATTGTCGACAACTCATCTGATTCGCGGAAAATGTTTATTAGACGCATAGTCTGAAATCTTTAGAAGGTGGCAACAGACGATTTGCCTCCCAATTCTAGGTATTTTTCGAACCCCCGCTTATTTTTTGGTCCAGGCCGCCTTCCGTAGCGACAAAGGAGTGACTGTTCACGAATATCTTTGTGCATCGTCGTTTAACGGATAAATTCAAGCCATAGCCGTTATGTCATCGGACCCGGCATGTCTAACCAATATAAACTTTCCTGCCCACAAGGTCAGGTTTTTCTTTAACCGCACAGGCATTCCAATCGTCAATAGAGATGAAGCTTTCCTCACTCACTTGCCGCTAAACATTAAAGTTTTTCACATACAATGCATGTAAATTCCGCTGCTCTTTTGCTGCAACCAAGCCCAGCTTTAAAGATGCACCAAGGTAGGGGTACGTTTCTGGACGCTCCGCCTCTTTTTCAACGCCATCCTGTTCATAAATGGCGATGAAATCATCATCTATATTGCGCTCTTTTCTTAGCACTTTTTTTAGCATCATAACTTCTGGGTTTACTAATGATTGCAAGCATCCATGTAATAATTAATGATTTTATCTATTGTCTGTTCAACGTTATGTGCGTGATCCGAGTATTCGCTTTTCAAATACCGGATAATTCGCTTTTATCCTCAAGATACAGATAGACTTTCTCATATTTTTCAATATAAAGGTCGTTCCATCCAGGAATAAACGAGAGTTCAGATTCTATCTTTTACTAGTACAATTTTTTAGAAGTTTGGAAAAGAATATAGAATACATAAAGGAGACTTTAGCTTTTAAAGAAAGGTTTACAGCAATTATGGAGTTAGATTCATAACTTCAAATTTTTTTGGTCATATTTTGGTCACAAGGACTAAAAATATTGTTCTCTTAATCTTTTGACCAAAATTCAAAAATCCCCTGACACCAATAGTGCCAAGGGATTGAGAGATTAATACTGAGACATATACTGTTCGCGCTCCCAAGGGTGAACTTGTGTGCGGAATATAGTCTAGGCAATATTTCAATGTCATAGTGCATGATAAACGTTGAATTAAAAAGGTTTTGTTATTTCTCTTCGAATAAGAAATCATCAAGTATACTATATTTGTGGGTGTTTGGTGGGTGTATTTGTGGGTGCCCACATCGATTTATTTTTAGATTTTTATTGTAATCTAAAGATATACATATAAAGGGAACAGAATCTATTTAAATAAAAAAGGAGAATTAGAAAAGATGTAGTATTTGTCATTATAGAGAGGAGTGATCAAGATGAAATTACAACGCGAGTTACCTGTAGGGACACACCATGACCCACCTGTAGGAATGGAATTAGGTCGTGAAATAAGAGTAGGAGCGTAAGTAAAAAGGCCTTTCGCATGTCGAAGGCCTTTTATTTATTGATGGACTCGGCAGCCGCACTCACAATGAAAATGGACATGTCTGTTACCGTACCAATCGCAGACATAATTAGTTGATTCTTTGTGGCAGGATGGGCAAGTGATAGCCGGTTTTTCTTCTGGCTCTCCTTCGTGCTGCTCGTATATCTCTATAACTTCATTTAGTAGGAAGGTAGTTCTTTCAAGTTCTTCAAGTAGCTCTTTTGGTAGCTCTTTCACACCTATCACCTCAAAAAGAAGATACCAGAACGTTCGTTCTCAAACAATTAAAAAACTCTCACTTCGAGATAAAGGGGATAAAAGTACCACGCGATTCCTAGAAAAGTAAAAAGCCCTGCTCATATGAGTGGGCTTCATTAATCATAAGGACGGTACTTCTTTCGGCCGGCTTCTAATTCTTTTTTCAAGGATAAAACATGATCTAGTAAGAACAATGCAACTGTCCCCACCTTTTTAACCGGTTTAAGCTTCTCGGAGGTTACAAGAGTGCTCAAGCGCTGCCGGGTGATTCCAAGCAGCTCCCCCGCTTCCGCTGCCGTCAAAACTTCTTCCTGGATAAACTTAATTTTTTCGCTTTCTTTCATGTCGGCTTTCTCTCCACATCATAATGAATCCTTTTAACAAGGTAACAACAACGGCTATCATCAATACAGTATGCGCAATCTTCCCTGACATACCCTCATCGGTCAAATCAATTGCGACGATCCCGGCAACCAATATGAGCAAAACGGCAAAGTCACCTGTGCTGTACTGCTTAAAATATTTTTTCATACTATCGTGGACGTGGGCTTTTACGGTATACTGTAATTCAATTTTGCAGTATACTGTATAGAGCAAGGGGATTTCTCCCCTTGTCTCACTAGTATCAGCGCTTTCTGCTTACCCGGCGGGAGCGCTTTTTCTTTTTCTTGCTATGTCTTTCGCTTTCCTTCTGCCATATGTCGTAAATGTGTTTTATGATGGTCACGATGCCAGCGATAGCAAGAATCCAGTTTCTTACCTCGTCCACTTCAGCACCTCCTTTCTATACTCTTATTATACTATACCTATTTCCCGTTGTAAACAGGTTACCGAAAAATATTTCTTTTTAAGTGAATTTTTTCTTGTAAAGTCATAATCCTTTTATATACAATTAGGAGAAGAATTATTTAATACTAAGGGGCTATACGATGGCTACAGAACAGACTGAAATTTCGGATGAAAGACAGCTAAATTCAGAGGAAAGTCAACAAAATTCAGAACAACACCATATTGAATACCCTAGTTCTGAAACATTACTCAATACAATATCTAGAGAATATGATGCTGAGGCTAATAGAAAACGAGATATTGAAACTAGAGCTGGTGTCCTTATTGCTTTATTAGGAGCATTGATAGGATTTTATGCAACAGCGCTAGATTTTTCTTTCTTCAAGAAAGCACATAGCCCAATTGAAATGCTATGTTTTGCAATCATCGCCCTGTTATATATCTTTCCAGCTATTATGCAATTGATCGCATTTAAGCACTTAATTAATGTGCTTAAAACATACGAATATCAATCGCTCGGATTAAGTGGATTTAACGAGGACGATGGAAGCTTAAATAACAATGCAAGGCTACCCAAAGATGAACTTCAGTATGCTTTAACAGATTCATACTATAACATTGTCAAAAAAAACAGTAATGCCAACGACACGAAAGCAAAGCTTTATAAAAAAGGAATCGAGAAGATATACATTTCAATAATCGGAATTGTATTAGTGTATATGATTAAGCAAGTCATTCTTTTAATGGTTTAACCAAAAGAGAGGAAGGTTTTAATGGGAGATAAAGACAGTTGGAACAAACATACAACAGTTAATAAACAAACACCAGTTGATAAAACAACAGTTAAAAAGGCTAAAGGATTTGGTTCCCGAGGAGTACAGAGTAACGTCAATAAGATTAAAGATGTAAAATTTGAAAGTAGACATATATTATACGAAGCATTACCAGACTACTTCCATAATACTAATATCAAAAGAGATAAAGAATAACCCTCTCTAATTTAGAGAGGGTTTTTCATTAATTCAATAATCTTTCAAGTTTCGCTTTCGTTTTCGGTCCATATTTGTTATCCCTCCTAAGCCCGCTGTATAAAATAGAAAATTACACTCATCTGTTTTAAGATATAAATGTTACCTTTAAAAAATGGAGGATATTATGATTTTATTTATGGGATTTCTCTCTATATTTTCCGCAATCGGAATCGTAATTGGTTTATTTCTTTTATTCTTTAAAAGAACAAGAAAAAAAGGAATATGGATATTGCCATTAAGCTTATTACTCTCCATCTGTGGATTTACTTATATGGCTCAATCTGATGATTCGCCAACTGAGAAAAAATCCATTACCTCAAGCACCTCTCAACAAGATGGACTGGACGATATTTCAACTGAGGAA
This sequence comes from Bacillus sp. N13C7, assembly GCF_026790065.1. Taxonomy (GTDB): domain Bacteria; phylum Bacillota; class Bacilli; order Bacillales; family Bacillaceae; genus Bacillus. The sequence continues at coordinate 189,985 of NZ_JALAMO010000005.1, forward strand.
AAGCAGCAACAAATTAGAAAGGAAGCTGAAGATGCTGATTTCAAAGAAATCAATGTTGATAACCCTCCAGACAAAATCGTTCGTATCAAAGGAAAAGTTTCTGCAATCGAAAATGCCGAAGCTGGAGGAAAATTTATTATTTCATCTAAAGAGAAAAATGGGTATGGTGTTTATAATGTTTTTGCCCTATTCCCTACAAAGTTAAAGGAGAACCAAACCATTATCCTTTATGGATCAGTTCAGAAAGAAAAAGCTGAAAATGGAGGACCACTAATAACTGGGCTTTTTTATGATAAAGCCAAATAAATTCCTACATTATTAACTTCAGGAGTTGATCGCGTATGACTGATTTTGAGCGCAAGTTATATCAAATCTTTGTTAATATGCGTCTATACGGAAAGAATCCGACTCTTCACGAATTGAAAAGAAAGACCGGGAAAGGCGAACAGGAGATACGCGAGGCCATAAAAAGCCTCATCCGACAAGGAACGATTGCTTGGGATAAAGAAAATAAAATATGGGTTATATAAAGTCCCTCTCTAATGAGTCGGGACTTTTTTGTTTTACACAACAGGAATAAAGACACAGATCAAATGAATCATTTTCTTTTAATACAATGACTTTTCAATTATTCTTCTTTTCCTCGTGTTAAAATTTTGATGTTAAATTCCAAAAGAAGGGATATAATCATGAAAGTATTTGAAGCCAAATCACTGCTTTCAGAAGCAGATAGACGCGCAAAGGAATACAAGGAATTAAGAAGTCAGATGGTCAACCTAAAAAAGGCTTTTAAAGCTGTAGCTGATTTAGATGACAGAGAGTTTTCTGGAAAAGGTGCCGACAACATTAAAGCATTTTATCAAGACCACGCAGGTGTAGCTGACAATTGGATTGACTTACTTGATATGAAAATTGCTTTCTTGACGAGCATTTCAGGCACTTTAGAAGACGCCAGCTTATCTGATGCATATATAGAAGAATCCTTCTTAGAACACGAGCTGGCTAACGCCTACACAAAATCAAAATCCATTATGTCTGAACAGAAGAAAGCGATGAAAGATATCTTACATGATATCGACGATATTCTTCCGCTTGATTTGTTCTCGACAGAAACCTTTAAAGACGAACTCGCCGTTGCGGAGAACCAACGCAAAAAAGCAATCAATAAAGTAGACAGCGTAGACGAAGCGCTTGTTTCTGAATATGCCCAGTCAGAGCCAAACGAGCAATTCATCAAGAAGGACTTCCAAAAGCTTGAGGAATCCACAGGAAAAGGCAAAAACGCTACGCCCATTCACTACAACGCCAAGGCGTACCGTGACAGTGACATACATAAGAAAAAAGGCGATATTGAAAAACATACTGAAGCTTATTTGACGATTAAGAAGAAGGAAGAAAAAGAACGAGAGATTGAAAAACTGAAAGAAAGACTGAAGAATTATGATTATGCGGATGCCGATGAATTCTATTCAATGGCCAAAACAATTGGGTATGAAAATCTAACATCAGATCAACAAAGATATTTCACACAGATTGAAAACACACGGGAACTAATGGCTGGAGCCAAAGGTACTGTTACCGCCCTTTATGATATGACAGCTGAAACATTAGACTATATGGCACACAATCACCCTGTCGACATGTTTATTAATTCTGCAGTTGCAGTTTATCACTATGATTCCACGTTTAACTCAATAAAAGATGCAATAATAACCTCTTATGTTAGAGATGTAAAGAATGGAGACGCAGAATCAACGGCTCACTGGATTACATGTGCAGCAGTAAACACCTTTGCTTTAAAAGGTGCTGGTTCAGTTGCTAAAATAGGAGTGAAAACAGCCGGAAAAGCTGCAGTCAAAAAAGTGTCTAAAAAACTGGATGAAACTCCTGATCCATTAACAGTAATTAAACCGTTTGCCATGCGAGAAGATGTTGTTGTAGCAGGTGGCATGCCTTATAATGTCATCAACGATGTGAGCGCAAAAGACAGGCTGCTCCAGCTTGCTAAAAAATTAGATGAAACAAGAAAACCATTTACAGGTAAGGAAATAAATCTCCCTTGGTTAAATAAAGAAAAGTATCGTGCTGTTGAAATAGACGGCAAAGTAAAAGTTAAAGGACAACCTAGAGATGTAAGCCGAAGAGTATACACAATGAAAGACATTGATATTAACAGAGTAGACCCAGATACAGGGAAAACGAATCTTCAGATAATGAAAAAAGGAGATGCTCCTTACGCTAATGATGGAACTAAAGTTAATTTGCATCACCTTATCCAAGAAGAGAGTGGTACAATGCTTGAAATACCTGAAAGCTGGCACAACAAATATAGTAAAGTGCTGCATGGCTTGAAGGGAAATGGACAGAGCTTTAGAAATGATCCAATACTTGAAAAACAGTACAATAATTTTAGAAAGAGATATTGGAAATGGAGAGCTAGACAATTCGAGAATCAAGAGTAAGAGGTGATTTTAATGAACTATTCACAAATTGAGCAATTCATTAAAGAGAATGCAGAAGATGACGATTTTACGGGTGGAATTAGCATTGATAAAATTAATGCTATAGAGGAAAAACTAAACGTTAAGTTACCCAACAGTTATAAATGGTTTCTTGAGAAATATGGATCTGGTGGAGTTTATGGAGTAAATATACTAGGTCATGGTAAAGCTACTGCAAGAGTGGTTACAGTGACTGAAGAATACAGGAAGTACTATGATTTAATTGATGGAATTGTGGTTATCGAATATATAGATGAATTTTCTTATTGCCTTGATACAAACAGAATGGATGATGATGGAGAATGTCCGGTTATCCTTTGGGACAATCAAGAGGGTTACGGTCGAACTGTGGCCCGTAACTTTTTAGAGTTTTTAATGGAGGATCTTGAGGAATCTAAAGAAAACTGGGAAGAAGATGAAGACTGGGACGATTAAGTCAGAAGGATTGCATTTTAGAGCCCCTCAATATATGAGAGGCTCTTTTATTACTTCAATTTTTCTTCAATTTTCGCTTTAGTCTTAGGTCCATAAATGCCGTCAGCAGTCAGGCCACTTACTGACTGGAACCGTTTGACCGCGTTTGCTGTTTTCGGGCCGTACACGCCGTCAATGCCGTTATTCTTTGCCCCTTTATCCGGGTAGAAATAAAGAGCAGCCAGAGCATTTTGAACCTGCCTTACTTTCGTGCCTTTCGTCATCGGACTTGTCACTTTAATAACCCCGGAAGGTAGAGCATATGACGTTTTTTTACTGCTTGGTTTCGTGCTGGGAGTGCTTGATCCTGTGAGCTTTAATACTTGGCCGACCTTGATCAAGTTCGGGTTTTTGATACCGTTCAAGCTTTGCAGGGTTGTCACACTAACCCCGTGCTCTTTTGCAATTGCGGAAAGAGTATCGCCTTTTTCAACTGTGTAAGTGCCCCCAGAAGCTTTAGGCGCAGATGATGACGTTTTAGATGTTGCCTTTCCTCCTAACGCCTTTAATTCTGCCTCAATGGCAGCCTTAACCTCGTCCCATCTTCCCTCTGATAAAATTCGATGCGGACAATATTTACCGTTCCAGTCTTGATGCTTGCGGACACGGTCAACGCCCCATCCTCGTTCTTTAAGCAGCTGCGCCACAAACTTGATTGCCAGCTTTTCTGCTGCCTTGTATTTAGGGCCTCCTGACTTACTGTAGCAGATTTCAACGCCAATAGACTTACGGTTCCCGGTGCCGTTTGTGCCGTCTCCTGTGTGCCATGCGTTACGATTTGTAGGAATGCCCTGCCGCACCTCTTTGTCATCGATTGCAAAATGAAAACTTGTCGAGCTTGTGTTCCCGATCATATAGCTGATCTCGTTAGCAGCTGACGCGTCGTTTGCTGTATTGTGGATAGTAATGTATTCCGCTGTCATTGGGTTCGAACATTTCAAACCGTATTTAGCTTCTGATACAAGATTCTTTTTCACTGTGATTGTCATAAGTATTCTCTCCTTTATTTTTGATATAGAAAAAGCCGCCGGGTTACCCAGCAGCCTGTTCATCCTTTTCATTTGTTTGTTCGTTGTCCTTTTCGATTACGTGAAGTCGGTCAGTGATGGCCGCCGGAATCTTAACGCCGATCTGCGCCAGATTCTCCGTAATAGAAAGGCCCTCATTGGCGATATAAAAAAGAACGGTCCCAAATGTCAGGACGCCGTTCAGATTGAGGATTGTATCTACGATATTTGCCACAATGACCACTAGAAAACTGAGCATTTTTCGGACATATCCAAACCAAGCGCTCCGGCTCCGCAGCTTCTTAAATTTCCATGCCTTGATCACACCCGTTATTACGTCAAGGATGCTGAGAACTAGTAGTAAATCAAGGTACTTCACACCCCCAAACAGGTAAACTCTCGCTAAATCCAACGTCTCAAAGTTAATAAACACGTTCGTTTCCTCCATTTCTTTTAATCACCTCCTTAGAGGCAAAATAAAAACACCTCCACGGGTGTTGGTTAACTTCCTAAATCTATGACAACCGGCTCTGTAGCTGGATAGGTCAGTCCGGTGATTTCTTTATATTGTTCTTCTGTAATTCTATTTAAGATAACAAAACGGGCGACATCAGCGTTTGTGTAATACTGTCTGCCCCATCCATAGATGGTTTTTACATTTGCAAACCAATCCATTACACTTCCCCTCCTTCGGCCAGCATCATTAATAAGTCCGCGATCATTTTCGCCTGAGTCTCAGCCTGATTTTGCGATTCTGCCAGCTGGACCATGATTGCGGCATTCTGAGCTTTTAACACTTCAATAGGGGATTGACCTTCCACGCTATGTGCATGATTCAGAATTTCATCTATTTCTGTTTGTGTAGCACCCTCAATCCACCCCCGTAAGACCGGATCAAATTTCGGTTTAAAAAGGGAAGGAGTGGCCGGAGGTTCAATTTCTGTGCAAAAGCCCGGAATAACATAATTACCGACGTCGTCTTTTTCGTAAACCAGAACCGGCTCAACGAACATAAAATTTTCATCATACTTATAAACCTGTTTCAACTTTCCCCCTCCTTAATCTAACGGGATCGGGTTAACGTCCATATGATAGCCTGTTACCGCGCTATTATCATTGGACATTAAACCGGTCAATTTTAAATCTCCAGTGCCATAAACAATGAGCTTGCAAATCCCTGTTATTCCTGATGTTGATACCAATACAACTGCTCCATTACTTGGCACCACAGAAGAAGGAATTGAACCAATTACAACCTCCCGAGGTGCTGTGATGTGACCTCTTAGTAAAAGCAGTTTCCCCCACTTGGCATATTGAAACGGCCTGTCTCCATTCGCTGCACCATTTTTTAATGTGACATTTTGCCATGTTACCAACTCAAAATCCTCATTCGTAATGAGCCGCTTCCAAGTCTTCCATCCGTCAACATTGGATACTCTCCAAGTAGAACCATCGTTTCCCATCGCTAAAACTTCACCAAAACCATCCTGCCCGATTTGAAGACCGCGGAATGAACTACTAACAGGCGGTTGGTTTATTGTTGTGTAATTCGAGTAAAAAGTTGTTGTTCTCTTCGTTGCCAGTTCCGTAAATAAGTCCTTATCGGCTAATCCAACAAGATGATGTCCCGCATCTGCTGTGAGCTTATGAATTTGGCTCCCATTCCATTTATCTTTTTCGGCTTTTGATAAATGGATATCTGTTCTATTGGCATGCGCATCAACTTTCTTTTGGGCTCCTTCTACAGTTTCTATCTCAATCCAAGGTGTCCAAGTTTCCCAGTCATTTTTACGGATTCGATTGAAGGATTTCAAACCATTCGTGGCATCATACGCAGTTTGAACGAGCGTATTTCCGTAACTCATAACCAGAAGAAAACATTGGGTCAAGCCTGGCCCGTGTAAACCAGCATTGTATATTAGATACATCCCGGTATCAGTTAATTCATTATAATCCGTTGTTTCACTGCTGGCTTTATAAAATACCCTCCCATTATCTTGGGTTAGTTTATAGAGCTGCCCGGCATTCCATTTGTCCTTATCGTTTTTTGTGACATGGCGCTCGTTGTTAAAATTATGTTGTCGAAACTCATAATAATCAGCCTGTTTGACATTATCAACGTTTCCCAAGCCTACTTGATCAGCAGTCACTTTATGCGGGTTTGATGTATTATCTACATGGTTATCAAATTCAGTCTTTGACGCTTGTTTTACGTTTTCGACGTTCCCTAAGCCTACCTGACTTTTTGTAACACCATGAGGGTTGGACTTATTATTTTTATGGGTATCTAAATTAGCCTGAACAGCATCAGCCTTTTTCTGTGCACCGTCTTTCGTTTCAATGTTCTCTAAATCCTCAAATTTTTTTCGCAGCTCTTCAACCGTCTGGATGGTCTCGTTATAAAGCTCGTTGATCTTATTTTTTAAGGACTCAAAATCATCTATATAGTACTCCACGCTCGGCAGAATATCAGTGTCAATAAGTGCTTTCTTAATCTCAAATGAAAACTCATGGATCGACATGGTCTGCTGATTTGTGTAGGAGACATCAAGCTCAGCTTGAACGGTCCCAACGTGTCTGATTTCTTCATCAGATAGAACATACGACAGCCTGCCGTTCAATTTATCAGTGATTTCAATATTTCGAACAAATCGGCTGCCGTCAGACATTAAAAGGACGAGCTTCACCACTGCCGCGGATAACGGAAGGGGAACCCCGTCTTTCATAAGCTGGAATGACAGTTTTGCTGTTCCTTTGTCTTGAGTTGTATATTGGATGTTTGTTTGTACCGGGCTTTTGCGCCGGCCATTGATCGTAAAAGTAAGTGATTCATCTTTGTATGGCATAGTGTCCCTCCTTTACTCTTCTATAGAAGGAGATCCTTTGTCAGCCTGTCGGAGCCCTTTGATCTCATTCATTTCCTCTTCTGTTATCTTGCCTTGATCCACAGCCATAGAAAGAAGCTCCTCCTTGCTGTCCCAATACCCTGATAGATAACACGTCTTGATGGCATTATAAAAAGGGCTGCTCATCCCGCATCACCCCTTACCATCGTTTCAAGTATATCGGCAACAGCTTTCAGCGCCTTTGTCCCATCGCTTTCTTCAGCTGAATCAGCTGTCTCAAGCGACTCAATGTATTCAGCCGATGCGCTTTCTATCCACTCTGTTCCCGTCCATTTGGCCTGCACCAAGTCACCCGGACTGATCTCGGTTGCATTTTCCGGAACAACATGCTTTACGTTTCCGTCATCATCTTCGATGTATTGAATTTCAACCGGGCAATCATAAATATAGTTTTCATCATATTGATAAGCCCACATTTGTTTATATTCCATATGAGACACCCCTTTTTAATCCAGCTTGATGATTTCATCAATATAGGTGTATGTTGCATTCGATGCGCTTTTTGCAAACAGCCCGAGTGCAGAGATATTTCCATTTGATCGAAAAACAATCTTTCTATCTCCTGTTGTACCGGCTACAGGGCAGCTTTTATAGGTATTCTTTTTAGGCCGGGCGCTGGCAGGCAATGTCGCAAAATCAACGCCGTCTTTCTGCGGAATGGTAACTCGGCCCCTTACAAAAAGAAATCCTCCCTGTACTGCAAATTGTAGACGATAGTTGCTGTCAGGATTCTTTGCACCATTCTTTAAAGGCAGGTCTGCCCAAGGCAGCTTTCCACTTGCTGAAATCTCTGACCAATCGCCTACATTACCCGTATTTGTAACAACTCGGGTTAAAATTTTAATTGGCCGGGCTGTTGCGTTTCTGGTTAACGTTTGAATGACTGATCCGGCGCGATCGGCCGGCGCAATGTTTAACCACCATCCGGCGTTACCGCTGTCCGGATGATCCGAAAGGGTCTTTGTTTCTGTCGTCAGCATATAGTAAAAACCGGGCTGCCTGAATTCTTTTAAAGACTTTAAGCCGTCCGGGAGCCGCTTTGAATAGCCATTATTTTGAGTAAGTTTATACCCTTGATATCCTTGGGCTAAATCAATACCAAATTTGGCTGCATTCTCTTTAGAATGGTAGGCGTAAACCTTGGCAAGTCTTTTTCCGACGGCTCCCGTAGCCACACCTGCGAATAGCGATTTCTTCCCTGTCTTCGGGTCCTTATATAAAAAGATTGACTCAGGCTCTCGGAAACCATCTTCGTATTTGCCATCTGGCCCATAGCCAAAATTACAGGAGATACGCTTTTTCAAGCTTCCATCCTTAAAGCTAAATTGAGTGATTTCACATGGATATGTTTTGTTGTTTGTATCTCCGGTGTACCAGTACAAATCATAGCCATCTATTGTGAAACCTTGGAGATAAAACAAGTCACTCGGAATGATTACCTTCCCCAGCACTTTATTTACGCCGTTTTTTACATCACTTAATTTCCTGAGCTCTACCAAACTATTATCGTCTTGTAATCTGATTCGGAATGCAATAAAGCCATTTTCTCTATCAATCACAGGAATCGTATAATAATCGTTGAATTTGTTATAGCGTTTAATGCCTCCACTGCCGCCGTTCAATGTGACCCCTGCCGTATAAGGAAAACGCACAAGATCGTTGCCAACAGTGTTTCCGTTTGAATCGACAACATTATAGTTGGACCAGATATACACTTTCCCGTTTTCCCGTTCCAATCCAATTGTGGTGCCGTGACCACCGTGAATGAGCGTCATGCTGTCCAGCATCACCCCGTTTTGATTCATCCGGGTAATGGTGAAACTTTCACTTTTATCTTTATTACCGCTGGCAACCTGTGTGGCGTAGATGTCACCTGTCAATTCATCAATGACAAAACACTGAAGCACCGTTTTATCTGCTAAATTCAAGTTTGTATGATAAACCGGCGTAACGGTTGTAAAGTCAAAAGACAATTCCTTCTGAATCATTGAATCCAAGTTTTCGAGATCAGTTTCGTTTGCGACAAGGTGATCACGTAAAGATGGATAGACTTTCCCTCTTTTGTCTACACGAGCATCCAAGGTTTCTTTTATATTGGTCCCATCTGCTTCTAAAATAATGTTTCGCAGTCGAGCTTTCGCTATTTCAATTTCCTCATAAACTGTCAGCCCGCCGCCATGAGCGACTTGAGAAGACGTATGAGCAGTGACAGCCGATTTATGATTGGCAATGGAATTGGATAGTCCATTTAATCCATTTTCAATGCTTTCCAGGTCATCCCGCTGCTGCGCAAGATATAGTGAATCTTTTGTAGAATCATAATCTTTTATTAATCTGATCACCATGAGATCACTCTCCTTTCAAGAACAACACAAAAAGCACCCTGGTAAGAGTGCTCATATCATCATTCTTAGTTTTTGCATATATCGCTTTTGATCTTTCAATCTCTTCTCTTGCTCCATCCGTATGTCTTGAATATCTTTTCGGAAATTAGCAAAAGTCAGTGTCGGTTTTGCGTAAGGATTTAATGGTTTATATTGAATGGCCAAAAGACGGACATCATCTTCGTACGTTACGCCATATGATGTGTCAGCCAAAATATGCAGTGTGTCACCCTTCCAGAAATCCTCTTGTATCTTTAAAAGCTTCGGCTCGTAGATGTATTCATAATCCACTTCTATTTCTGTCTGTGGATATGGGTTTACATACTTTTTCAAAGCCGCCAACATACTGGATGCTTTTTTATATTTTTCATCCCTCAATGGTTCTGCCCATCTCGGCATGCCATCAATGAGGAATTTATCTTCATCAGGATGCTTGTACAAAACTGGCTCAAAAACATATTCCGTTTTTTTGCTGTCTGTGCTGCTGTTTTCTTTAATGGCACCAAATCCCCTCGCCCTTGTGGAGCACCCTTGAGTAGAGGTTTTGATTGTGATACCAGGCATATTATATCGAGTATCAAGTGTATGATTTATTCGTTTGCCCATTTTCTTATACACGTAGACTTTATAATTATCGACATCTAATTCTAAGCCATAGTCTTCCACAATTTCATCCATCAGATCATTTCCGAATCTGTCACCGAAATTCTCTTGTTCAACGCTAGAGAACTCACTTTCTTTGTCCATAAAGATGTACCTTAATTTTGTGCCTTTAAAAACAAAATCAAGCATCTTCCTGACGGTAAACGTCCCGCTGATCGTATCTTCTACATAGTGGTTGTTTAGTGTCACAACATAAACGTGGCTTGCTGTTACTTTTTTAGAAAGTGTTCCTTCCTGGTTAATTGCAATATCTGTGATGAAATACTTTTGATGATTGAATTTTTTCTCATCAAGATAAAGAATATTGTCATTCACAAGCAAGTCGTATTCTGTGCCATTATCTGCTGTCCTTGTGATCGTAAATTCAATGTCCTTTTTCCCTGTCGTATCGTCTAATAAGTCCGGGTCTGCTCCGATGACTTCAATAGCTTGTGAATCGTCCTGACTCGCCACATGCAGCTTTGGAAAATATACATCTTTAGGAAGGCTCTGATTTAGCGTAATATCTTTTCCGTCATACTCTTTGCTCGGCAGGTCTACGATCGGATCAGGATTACTAGGTTCATCCGGATTGTCGGGCAGCCCCTCAGTTGTATCGTATTTGGTTAATTTATACGTGAAAATAATGCTATTGAGCTTTGTTGCATAATTTGGATCAGTTGCATATCCAGCTTTTACGAGGGCAGCTGTGGCTTTTTGATAATCCGTCTCTCCGACAACGGCCCTGTAATGATTTTTATCCCAGCTTACGCCATTGAGATACAGGTTAGCTAAATCATCAATTGACTCTTTCCAAGAGGGATATTTTCTAAACTTTGCCGGAACCTGAACATTTTCACCGTTGATGACTTCCCATGTCATCATAGTGACATATTGTCCCTTGTATTCGCCTTTCATTCCGAATAGGTTGTGTCCTTTTGTTGCAAGTTCACTTGTTCCCCATGCACTCTCAAGACAGCCCTGGGCAATGATTAACGAAGCAAGAATTTGATGGTTTTTATAAACTCTTTGAGCGTCGGCGGCTATTTGTTTAATGAAATCTTCTTTAGCCAAAAAACCACCACCTCTCACAAATAATAAAGCCGAGTATCGAATTGGATGGTGAAGTCACTTGTGTTCTGAACTTCAAACTCATTCCATCCTATTTCAAGACTCGGCAGCCGGCCAGATGTTTTAATCGGCGTGTTATTAATGATTGTATATTGTTTGAGAAAAGAAACCTGCTGACTTTTCTTTAGTTCCTGTTCAATCGTAAGCTTTTCGTCATTAGTATGATTGATCAATATTACATTTTTACCTGCAGCATTTAACAGGACATTGTAATCATGATCCAGTGGATTTATCTGCACATCACCGGGATTAAACACATAGAAACGTTTCTGATTCTTAAAAGAATAGTTCAATTGATCATTAGGCGGGATGTTCATTCCAAAAGTCCGCTTTGCTCTAGTGAAATACTGCTTATCTTTTGTTGTAAAAGTTGATTCCGCGATCCCTGTAATATTAGTGAACTCAACAGAGAAATCGTTATAGGTTTTCTCCTTCTCTTTTTGGATGCTGAAATTCCCGTCACAAGTGACAAGGAAACGACGATTCGGCCAAAGATCAGAAGAAATGTAATAAGGAAACGGCTTAACCAATAGGGCATATAGCTGATGCCGGTACATATAAAAATTTTCATGCTTGAGCGCATTCAAATAAAACTCAACATTTATTTTTCTTTCCCCGTAAGTCACATCGCGTGGATGCTGCGGTAAAATCAAACCGTGCCGCCGAGGGATCGTAATTGTTTCCCGATTAATATTCGGAGCTTCCGGCACAAAGCTTAATACTTCAAATTGAGGGAGTAAGCTGTCAAGGCTTTGCTCCCCTAATCCGTTATTGAAATCAATAAACAGTTTTACCATGCAGGCTTACCCCCGTTTCTATAACGTTTTTTGTTATATCGGTCCGCACTGGTTTGATCCAGTCTAGTCCCGTCTATATACGTGTGATTGTCTTTCAAAACAAGCTGCTGCAAAAGCTGAATGTTTTGCTGTAGAGCATCAATTTGCTGGCTCATCATGCTGATTTGCTTCTCTTGATTCTCCACCACACGGCTCATGTCCACATTCACATTGGTTTGCGGCTCTGCCTCAGCTTTACCCATTGAAGCTTTTTGAAGCAGTACAAGGGCCTTTGAAATCATCCCTTGTTGAAGTGACGGAAGAACACCAAGCTCACGTCCTACACGCGCCCATAAACCGATGTTGCGTTCCCGATACGTCGGGTCTGTTGTAATTGTGGTTTCATCAAAGCCCCGTTCGTTTAGAATTGCCCATTTAGAGCCGCCCCGCCCTGGTGAAGTCCCTCCTTTTGCATATCCCACATACGGGCCGCCGCGAGCCATTGACTTCAATCCAGGGTGATTGGATATATCCCCGTAGCGACCTTTAATGTAATTGATTGCAGCCAGTATATTATCAACTGGATTAAGAATGTTATTGTGTCCAGGAAACGCATTAGATGAAAATGTACTCGGGATAGTCTGCATCAGCCCACGAGAAGGATGACCGGCTCTTGCATTTGAGTCAGTAAGGTTAATGGCATTGGGATTTCCGCCAGACTCTTTCATTGCAATGGTGATCAAGCCAGGAACCCATGAGAATGGTACACCAGCAATGCCCACAGCTTCCGCTACCCATTTTTGAACCTGGGCAGACCCTGTCGCTCCCTTATAGGCATCTGCTGTGAAAAGCCCGGCATCCGGAAGAATGCTTTTTAAAAACTGACCAGCCCCATTTTTTAATGTTTGGAGGATTCCAGTTCCTAATGAGTCTACACCTTTGCCTGACTTAAAAGGGATAAAGCCCTTAAACAAGTTCTTAATCATTTTCTCGGGGCCATTCAAGATCATTTCCATAGCACCCGATGCAACATCTTTCGCTTTATTGACAACACCCTTCCCTGCTGAAATGGCTCCTTTTACAAGCTTCTTGGAGCCATTAAGGGCGTCTTTGAAGAAGCTCCCGACACCGCCTGCATAACCAGGAAGACCGGTTGCCATTACTTCTTTTGACTGACTATGTGGAAGAACCGATGTACCACGCGGTAAATCCCAAACCTGCGGGCCGCCCATTCCAACCACATACGTTCCGATGCCTGGTGTATGAGCAAGCTCAAATCCTTCTTCACCGACTAACGCCCTTCCGCCTGGGTGAAAGTCTGTCCCTTTTGCATAGGCCCTGCCTGGCGCTACTTGCATTTCAGAGTTTCCGCTGTATCCTTTAGGCTTCCAATCAGGAATGGTAGGAATGTGCATGAACTCAAGAACAGTGTTGATCCCGCCGGTAATTTTATTAACAACTCCTGCTAGATCAACGAGAAAAGTATCCCATTTCCCTAGCACTTCCCCTGTCTCCCAATCTACTTCTTCTAAATGCCCAGCAGCCTGCAGTTTCGCTTCACTGACCACGCCTTTATGAGTTTTTTCAGCCTGTTTCACAACCTGATCTTTTTGGCTCTTCGCAGAGCTAACTGTATCATCATGCTGTTTTTTAGTGATAGAACCCTTGACGTAATACTCTAGATCAGCGTTTTTCACCACTTCTTTATATTGCTTTTCAGCATTCTTGACCACATTGTCTTTTGCTTTTTTGCTGTTTTTAACTGTGGCCGCTGCTTCTTTTGCAGAAAGTTGAGTTTTGTTGTCTTTTAGTTTTCCAGCGATAATTGTCTGCTCCTCTTTACTTTTAGTAAGAGCAGATTCAACATGCCTATTCATTTTCTTTATAATCTGTTCTATTTCCTTACGTTCGCCATCTGTAATATCTCGGTGATCTTTAGCAGCATTTTCCCAAATCTTTTTGATGCGCTTGGTATACCCGGATATTTCTTTATGCTTGTCCTTATTGTTGTCTTTGATATTCTGTAATGTTTCTGTCTTCTCTTTCTCTGACATTTCTTTATTAGAAGCATAAAAATCACTTAACACTTTCAAAGATTTATCAGTGCTCTTTTGATAGCCATCAAGGATGGTTTGGCCCATCTTTTCATACTCACTGGACATGTTATCAGCGATTTTTTTCGTAATCTTTTTGTTGGTTAAATAGTAATAATTCAGCTTGGCACCGACTTTGGTGTTCATATCTTCATAAGCATTAATCGCTTTTGAAGTAGATTCAGACACCTTATCGCCAAAGTCGATAGTCGCCGGCAGCACCCTTTTTTTCAAGTTATCATAATACTTAAATCCCGCATCAGCTAGAAGGGTGACACCAGTAACAGCTATTCCGATCGGTCCCCCAAGTAAACTAAGTCCACCGCGCAAAAGACCAACAATCCCGGCACCTTTTTTTAGAATGTTAAATAGACCAAACCCACTTTTCGCAAGCTGCATAAAACCGCCAGCGCCTTTTACTGCATTCACTCCAGCTTTGATGATCCCTGAACCGAACTTGAGCAGTTCAGGAGCAAAAGAAAGGATTAATCCGGCGATCGTTCCAACTGGTCCGCCAAACAAGCTCAGGCCAAGACCAGCCACACGTGAAGCGCCGCTAAGACCACTCATCGCTCTTGCGCTTCTGGTTGTCGTTTGTTCAAGCCGGCCTACCCTGGTTGTGGCAAGTGCAGAGGTTTGATGGAATCGATCCATCCTTGTGGATGCTGCTGCCGCTGCTGTTGAAGTGACAGTCATCCCCGCTGCCGCTGTTCTTGAAGCTGTGCCGGCCGCAATCGCCTCAGCAGAATAAACGGTTAAACTCGTAGAAGCACGGTTCACATTTCCAGTTAAATACGCACCAGCTGTGCGAAGCATATTCCACCCTGCAGCCATTTTAGGAATAGAACCTAATGTGAGCAGGAACGCACCGCCCAAGAGCGAGAATACAGTGACCGCTGCACCTGTAATGGCAATTGTGCTCGCCACTGAAGAAGGCAAGGAATCAAACCATGTCACAGCACTTGTTATGACGTCTGTTGTAGCACGTATCACTGGGATAAATTGATTTCCAAGTGTAATAACAGCATTATTTGTGGCCGACTTTAGGTATTCAAATGAACCGGCTAAGTTATCCATTTGCTTATCAGCGATTTTCTCAGCTGTGCCGCCGCTGTTTTCCAACTCTTTTGTGAAGTCTTGGAGTTTATCCTTTCCAGCGTGCATTAAGGTAATAAATCCTGATAGAGCATGCTGTCCGGCAAGCTGTTTGGCAATCCTGATTTGTTCTGTCTCCGTATAGTCTTTGGTTTTCTCGTTTATTTGCCCTATGATGTCTGCTAACGGACGCATTTTCCCAGTTGAATCCGTCACTTTAAGCCCGAGCTCTTCGATTGCCGATGCTGCTGGCTTTGGAGGCGCAGCCAAACGAGTTAATGTTGATCGCAAAGCTGTTCCGGCCATATCAGCTTTAATCCCGCTGTTCGCCATGATCCCGGTTGCGGCGGCCAATTCTTCCATGCTCACGCCCGCGGTTTTTGCTGCCGGAGCCGCATATTTCATAGTTTGCCCAATTTCTTCAAGCCTAGCGTTCGAATTGGTAAACGTATAAGCCATAACGTCAGCAACGTGGTTAGTGTCCTCTGCTTTTATATGAAACTCTGTTAAGATGTCTGAGACAATATCAGCAGTAACACCTAAATCGGTTTGTCCAGCTGCTGCAGTTGCCAATAAACCAGGCATTGCACCGATGATTTGATTGGTTTTATAGCCAGCCATGGCTAAATACTGCATCCCTTCGGCTACTTGCCCATCTGTGTATTGTGTTACGGCCCCAAGATGACGGGCAGTTTCAGTAAGCGCGGCCATTTGGTCATCTGTTGCATTTGCTAACGCTGCAACCCGGCTCATTTCCTTTTCAAAGCTGGCTGCAGCCTTAACAGTTGCCCCAATGCCAAGGGCTCCAACCGCCCCTATAGCTGTCAGCGCCTTCCCTGTTTCAGTCGCTGAATTATAGACAGCCTTTAATTCTTTTGATACTTCTTGTGAATCCTTTTTAAAGACAGAGAAAACACTTGCAGCCCGGCTAGTGTTTCCTGACAAGGTATCATATTCTTTGCTGACTTGCTGCAGTTCTCTTCCTAAATTTTGATGAACAGCTATTGCATCATTTAACCGCCGAGCTTGGATTTGTGTCTCGCGGTTGTCCTTTCCTTTTTGACGGGCCAATTCATCATATCTCTGACGGTGTTCTTGAACTAAACGGCCTTGAATCTTATATTTATTGTTTAGCCCTTCCATTTGCGACTGAAGGAGCTTCGTTTGGTCACCGGTATTTTTATAAATACTGCCGGCCGCCTTCATTTCTGAGTTTGCCAGGCGCATTTGCCTTTTTAGGCCTTCAATACCTCGATTAAAACCTGTATCATCAAGACCTACTTTGACAACCATGTTTCCTATTGGTTGAGCCATATGTAAACACCCCGCTTTCCTGGCATAAACTCAATAAAAAAAGACAGGTGAGTACCTGTCTAAAAGATTTGATCAATTGTTACCGTCTTAATTTTTGGTTTATTCTTTTCAGCCAAAACCTCTAAGTAATGGTAAATGTCCATGTTATCTATTTCAGTCATTGTCCACCCTTGTTCTAGCAGAGTAGAATAAATTTCATTTATTTGCTGGATTCCTCTTTCGTAGGTGTACTCTTCTCCGTCTTCTCCTGCAAAAAATCTTGGTCAAAGGCCTCTATTTCCTTATAACCTGCTATCTCTGAGAGAATGCGGCTGACTTCTTTACCGACTTCAAAAGACTCAAGTCCTTCGAACAATTCTTCATATGAGAATTGATTTTGGAAAATACTTACGATGAACTGCATTTGTTTTTCAAGTGTCTTAATGCTTTTTTCAAGATCATCTGCCGTTTTTTCAGCCTCTGCATTAAGCCTTAACGCTTCTATAAGTGCTTTCGTGTTTGTCCGCGGTGCAATGAATGTTTTAAACTTTTTTTCGTCTTCAAACCACAGTTTTATTGAAATATGTTTTTGAGCCATGATGACTCCTCCTTTTAGTTAAATGGATTTTGTCTGAACAAAGAGAAGCTTTTCAGCTTCCCCTTTTATTTCCCAAGATCAGCACTTACATTTCCTTCTGAGCCTTGTTCATTTTGATAGGCATCACCAAAAACTGCCTTATAAAAATGATCTAGATTGAATTTTTCTCCATCTTCGTCCGCAACAATCTTGAACACATCGTCCTGCTCTCTATCTACAAATTCCGCTGAAAGTTTGATTGTTTGGAAATCCGTTTTATCTTGTTTTGTTTTCCATTCATCACCCGGCAAAGAGAATCTTCCTTTTACCAAGCCCACATGACGTGACTTACCGTTTGCTTTAGGCCCTTGAAACGTCATCGCAACCCATGGAGGAATGATATTTTTCTTAAACAAGTACAATCCGTTTTCATCTTGTTCAATTCCAAGTAATTTAGAGAGAATCTCCATTGGCAGGTCTCGCATTTCAATGTCCAATTTAGTTGAACCGGTTGAAACTGCAAGATCGACAAGTTTGTCATCCGCATATTGTTTTTCTGTGGATGTTTCTGTTTCAACTTTCATATTGATTGCAAATTCATAGTCAAGAATTTCCGTGGTAACAAAAAATTTACCCACCTTTTTTAAAGGTGCGAATTTTACATTCTTCAAACCTGTAACCGAACTGTATTCAGGCATCTTAAAACCTCCAATTATAGTAAAATGTTCGCCTCGAACCGATATCCTTTTCGAATAAGACGTTCTTTTTGTAAAAATTCATTGATGGGGACAGTTGTCTGAAAGTCCATGCCGCTCATTACGTCCACAATAGGTGCCACAATAGGATCACATGAGCTATTGTGGTACACATCAATCTGATAAGCAGCGCTGTCTTGTATGGGCTTCCCATCGGCCCATTTAGTTGTTCTATAGTCCAATTCTTGGACCACAATATAAGGCGGATTACTTTCTACTCCTTCCGGTACAGCCAGCTCATAAATATTTGCAGGCTCTATCAACGCTAAAAGCGCCGGATTGGTTTCCAGCGCTTCAAATACCTTGTCCTTTAATTGCATTGATCTTTCGATGAGGTTTAAAAGACTCATAGCTTATACCCCGCCTTTATGACCTTTTCCATAGCATCAAGCATCTTATCATTTGCCTGAATCATACTGTTTCGAATAAAAGGATTTGCTGCCTGATGAATGGTCCCAAACTCCGGCAAGTGAACACGGAATTTAGTGTCCTTTGTTGGGCCGACAACCGCATATATTTCTCCGTCTTCATCTCGCTTTATCCTATTTCCAACAATAATGTCCTCGTCTATGTGAGGGTGCCTCCCCCCGATAGCTGACCGCGGAGCATTATCGTTAATTACTTCCGCCAATACAGCACCGCCTGCTTTAACAGTTGCTTTATGGATTTTTTCGTCCTTGCGGGCTAAGTCCGCGAATGTAGATTCCAGTTCTTTAAAACCCTTCAATTCCAGCTCAAAATTCATCAGCTCACCACATTTGCTTTAATTGTAATGAAGTGCCGACGCGAATAGTTAGGCAAGATCGACTCTATTTCATAAGCTTTTTCACGAAAGATGATTCGCATATGCTCGTCTATGTCTTCGCGATGTCTAATTGTAAATTCCACTGTCTTTTCCTTCTGGATCGCAGCTGCAGCATAATACTCTCGGCCTTTTAAACCTTCAGCTTTAGCCCAGCATTCAATTACCGTTTGCCAGCTGTCCTTTCCATCCACAGGAAGGCGGCCAGTAGGCTTCTTTTTCTGAAATTGAATCCGGTATCTCATATCATTCAGCATTAGGAGCAGCCTCCGGCAAAGTATATTTTAGCTGATTGACCATGGTAGTCAGCACGCCGTCCAAGTTAGAAGTTGTACCGGCAATTTCTCTATTTTCATACCAGTGAGCAACGAATGCATTCACACACATTGCCGCCCTGGCTGATTTATTCGGGAATGTAAGACCGGTAGCCGAAGCAATGTATTCTTTTGCGGATGCAATAAAGTCTAAAATCAAATCATCCTCCAGGTCACCATCAACCCGGAGGAACTTTTTTGCCTTTTCTAATTCAACTTTCTCTTCTTCTGTCACTCGACATCACCTGTCTTTCATTCAGCAGAAGTTAAAGGTTTCAGCTCATCAATTTGTTTTTGAAGCCCATCTAATACGTTTTTCACTTCACTATTTAAGTGGTCCATCATAACGCTGCCCGTTCCAATGTTAATGCTACGGACTGATTTTTCCTGCAGCATTTCATGCGAGATGGATTGTTCACCGATAACAGCAGGATCACCCTTGTCACCCTTTGGACCTTGGGGACCTGGCTCACCTTGTGGTCCAGCATCTCCTTTTGGACCTTGAGGACCAGTATCTCCTTTGTCTCCCTTTGGTCCCTGCGGACCGGTATCCCCTTTAGGACCTTGAGGCCCGGGTTCGCCTTGAAGGCCTTTTACATAGAGAGGATTTTGTTCGCTGTTGTCCGCGATAGAGACATCTGTAATTGGTTCCCCTGATCCATTGTCTCTTGCTGATGTTTTTGCTCCGTTACTTTCATTTAAAAAATCTGCCATGTTAAATCAATCCTTTCGTTTTTTATTTACCTAAGTCCGCAGATTCAGTCGACGGTGTTTCCACTTGTGCCTCTTCTCCAACAACAAGGTCAGTAACGATGACGGCAGCTTCTGGATCGACAACTTTCCCGTCGAAACGCTCAATACCTCGGAAATATGTTTGGTCAGTGAGGAATGCGTCTCCGCCCACGTCAGTTGATTTAATTTCAAATTTTTCACGGTCAAACATGAAATAAGCACGTTCAAAATCACCGAAAAGAATATGAGTCTTTTGTGTCTTGTCGTCAGTTACAATTTCGTCATAAACCTCAACCGGTCGTCCGAACAAAAGGAAGCTGTCTTCGTCTCTAGGATCTTGAGCTAAGATTCCTCTGCCGTTTTTATCTTCAATGTTTGCCAGGGTTTCAAACGCTTCAGTATTCATAACCCACTTTGCATTTTTACGATATCCGCGTTTAATCTGGTTTTTAACCTTACGTAGAAATTTAATCGTAATTACAGAAGGCGCTTTAAGGGTTTTATATTTTTCACTAGTGATAATCCCCTCAACATTTGTTTCGCCGCCTTTTCCATAAAAGACTTCATCATTTTCTGTCACTACAGCAGATTCAGAGAGCCAGTCCACGATCTCACGAACAAAGTTTACAAATGAATCATTTAATAGCTCGCTAGAAACAGGCATAAATCCGGCGAACTTTTTGACGTTGTACCAGATTTGTTCGAATTCCATGTTTTTCAGTTCTTTAATTTGTTCTTTCTCGGCTGTATTATAGAGTTTTCCAGCCACACCTTTTCGGACTGTATAACTCCCTGATGGGGCAGTTTTTGGCACAACGCGAACCAGATTCCGAACAGAGTTTAATTCCTTGATGGATTTTAAAATCTCTTTTGAAATATCGTCCGGAACAGTATATCCACCGTCTTTATCACTTCCAGCAGACAAAGAGCGATTTTCTTTTAGAACACGCTGCATCATGCTTCTTTCTTCTTCGCCAAGGTCATGGCTACGTCCGGTCAGCACTTTAAACCAAGCATCCCGGTACTCTTTTGTAGCTGTTAAAATATCGCGCTGTTCGGGTTCTTCATCGGGCTTTCGTTCGAATTCTGGTACAAAGTTTCGTTCTTCACCCAATGCCGGCAGTTCCAAGCCACGCTCTTCTGACATAAGCTCGATTTGTTTTTGTAGCGCCTTGGCTTCATCAAGCATGCTGCGGGCTTCTTCCGACTTCCCTTCATTTAAAAGATTGGATGCCTCTTGTTTTTTCTGTGTGAATTTTTGTCTCAATTCACGTTCTTTTTTCGTCATAGCAACTGTCATTCGTATTTCCTCCTTGAATTTGGACATAAAAAATAGACCTAAATTGTCAGGTCTAAAAGTTCAAGCTCCATTTTTAATTTTTCCATTGGGGCAGCACGCATTTCTTTTAACTGCTCCACTTTAGCCAAGCTTCGTTCACTAACAACGGCCTCCGTATCGCTATATGCAGGTGTTGTGACCAGAGATATATCAAAGATTCTATCTATAGCATTGATTCGCCGTTCATAAACTCCTTCTTCATCATTATGCTGCCACTCATCCGGCTCTCCATTTCTGTAATCCAAAGAAAAAGCAAAAGAACACTGATTAACGACTCCGCTTCTAACATTCACCATTAAATCCTTCGCATACGACGTGTCTGTAGGGATAAAACGGAATTTGAGACCTATTGCATCTGTTTCTAGTTCAAGCCTCCCAACGTCCTCAGAAACGGTATTTCTCGCTAAGGGATAATCCTGACGATGATTAAAAAGCGCGACTACGTTAGAAAGGTCTGTAGAATCCAGGGCGTTCCGGCTGATGATTTCTTTAAACCATCCTCCCAACGGCTCGGACCATTTTTCGAATTTCAAAGCGTACCCCTCAATAAAATGCCTTTTCTCTTCGCCTTCACCGGCAGAGCGTAACTCAATTTTCGTTGTCAGATGACGTACTTCCTTGTTCACTTTTGTTTTCACCCCCTTTAACTGATTTTACTTTACTCATTTGATATTGCTCAAGCGTATCTAAGAACGTGTAATTGAGAGAAACAAGATGACGGTCTCCATTTTCTATGGCATTTCTCTCTTCTAATGCTCGGATTTCATTAATATTCAAACCGCTGATGCGTTCCATAATTTCGTAATACTCAGCCCTTGATTTTGCATCACCGCGTAATTCGCTATTAACATTAAATTTGGTATAGTACCCTTTTTTAATATCGTCATCGGTAAACAGCTTAGTAATGAACTCTTGTTCAAACGATACTAACCACGGCTGAAGTGTATTTTTTACATATTCAATAGACTGGTGTTCGATATTGCTAAACGTCGCCCGATCGAGCTCATTGATCTTATGCAAAGGAACTTTAAAAATAGAGGCAATTTGAGCCTTATTAAATTTCATTGATTCTACAAACTGTGCCTCTTGCAAAGGCATTGAAATTGATTGATAATCAAGCCCGGCATCAATAATGGCAATATTTCTCCCAGCATTTACCCTGTCCCATTCTCTCCTTGCTCGGTCCTTTGCGCCTTCCTCTAACAAGGTAGGCACTTTCAGAATGCCCCTGGGAGTAGCATCATTCTTATACAACTTCGCGTTAAATTTTGTAGCAGCTGATTGAGCTCCGACTTGCTCTCTTATAACGCCTATTGGACTTTTACCGTTAATCCCGTCCTCAGTCATACCTTTGAAATGCAAAACCTCGTCAGCATACAATTCCACTCTTTTTGAATTAATGATGGTTTCATACCACAAAATTCCTGTATTCGGGTCCACATAGGGATGAGTATTGGCCGGATTTAACGGCAGCAAATCAGTAATAAAACCATTTTTATCAGGCTTTAAATACGAATATCCATTGCCCCAAGTACAAACATGGGTCATCATGAGCTTCTTCCAAGTGAAAGCAGTCATGTATTGATTCGGTTTTAGATAAAGTAATGAAGCAATAGGATGATGCATCCCGCTTTCGATATTTCCATTAACCTTCTGGAATGTATGAATCGAAAGTTTAGCAATATCATCGGATAAGACATTCACACAGGAAAACACATCAGGATGAACCAGTGCAGTAGCTTCGCTTACACGCTCACCGCTTGCTGTTTTGGACCCGCCAAACATATCAACTATCCACTCTGGTGGATCAGCAAGGTTCCAGGGGTCAGATTCGTTTGATCTTTTTGAAAACAATCCTTCTAAAAACAATTAATCACCCCCTTTTCTTGCTTAAAAGCGCAGCATAAAACATAAAAAAGACACCCGTCAGAATAAGACCGGTGTTTGCGTTTAAACGATATGCGGCAGTCAGAACAAAAGCAGCTCCAATGATAAATAGAAAATCATTCAAAAAGAGTAGAAAGCTCTTCAATATTTTCTTCACTCTTACACCACCTTTAGAAAGAGAAAGAAGCTGACTGAATATAAGCATTTAAATCAACTTCATTATTAATCTGAGAAGCGCGCACATACGCATTAATTAAAGCTGCTGCCGGATCAATACGCTGAGTTGATTTGGATTTATCAAGCATGATATTCTCCTGGGCGTCCACTTTTGTTACCGCATTACCCATCGCCCATGTTAACAAATCATTTTTAGGATGAATGATCTTTTTCGCCTTCACTTTAGCTCTAAAATCTTTTGTTGGTTCGGACAACGTCGCTACGCCCTGCCGTATTTCAACCATTGTGTATCCATCCGCTTCCATTTGCTGAGCAAACTGTGTGGCGTTGTATGGATCATAACCTATTTCCTTGATTCGCCAGCCGTTTTCTCTCTCCATTTTTTTAATGTAGGCTCTGATATAGTCATAGTCAACAACTGCACCGTCTGTTGTCGTTAACCATCCCCTTTTCTTCCACAAGTCATATGGAACGTTATCAGTCTTCATTCGTTCATGAAATGTATCCTCTGGCATAAAGCCGTGACTTTCTACAGCAAAACTGCCGTCATCTAACGGAAAGATAAAAGAGGCTGCCGTCAAATCAATCGTTTTTGATAAGTCGATGCCGACATAGCACTCTCGGTTTTTCAAGTCTGGAAGTTGATCAGATCCGCAGTCTGTCCATGCCTGCATATCCATATAGCCATTCTCCCGCATGTTAACCCAGATATTCATATTCTTTGTCATGAAATTTCGCATTTTCTCCGGGACGGCAAGCGCGACCTCCAACTCTCCTCGTAAATAATTCAAACCGTGTTCATTGGCCGCAACAATCGGATTTGCTTTAATCCAATTCTTTTCGTCTTTGACGTCGTCACCTTTATCAAGCTCATTGATCATTACAAAATACTGTTCATTTTGTTCCACCTTATTCGGGTCCAATATGCGGGATACATAATCATATTCAACACGATAAGCAGGGTTGTTCAATTCAAATCCGGCTGTAGTAATAATCAGCATCAATGGCTGAGCACGGGCAGCCATACCGGAAGCCAGGACGTCATAAATCTCTGAGGTTTTATGCGCGTGGTATTCGTCGATAATGCCGCATTGCGGGTTAAAACCATCCCCTGTTTTCCCAGCATCCTTGGAAAGCGCCTCGATTTTAGATTGAGTTTTTGGATGCTCGATTTTTCCATATGCAATTCGATATTTTTTCTCCGGCTTGTTCAAAAGGTCAGCTTGCATAATCTGCGCCTTAATTTCATTCCAGCAGATTTTTGCTTGTTCCGTTTTTGTGGCACCAATGTAAACCTCGGACATATATTCATCGTTTGCCATTGCCTCATAAGAACCGACACAAGCCAGACTCTGCGTTTTGGTGTTTTTACGACCTACCTGCCAATAGACTTTTTTAAATCGGCGATAGCCGGTATCCTTATGCACCCAGCCGTACACATTGCCAAAGATGAATATTTGAATAGGCTCAGGTACAATATTTTCACCCTGCAAAGGGCCTTTTGTATGTTTAAACTGGGTCATCCAGTATAGAAATCGGCGGGCTTTTTCATCATCAAACACATAAGGAAACTCCCTTGTGCCTTCCCGACTCACATCATTTAAAAAACGCTCGCAGGCCCATATGTGTTTTTCACACGCCACAATCTCACCCGATATCACATCGCGCGAGTAATCAATGAGAAATTGTTTGATTGTCTTCATACGTTTTTAAACTCCTTCTCCGCAGCCGTCTTTTCCCGCTCTTCCTGGGTACGGGTGATAGCAAGTTTTGCCCGAGCAGACGGTGTAAGGCCAAAGTCATTCGCTGCTGATTTCATTTGATCAAAATAATTCTTTTGCCGCTTTAACAAAGGATGCTCTTCACCAACAAGCTTTATTGGGTTGCCGTCTTTGTCTTTTCCTTCTGTATGGACCATGATCCCGTCTTCTTCAATGATTTTAGAAATTGATACATACTGCGAATATGCATTACAATAGGCAGCCAACATGCTGATGTCCGCTTCCGTGATGATTTCAACTTCTGTTAATAGAGCAGCAACCCGTTTGAATTCTTTTTTCCCGACCTTATCCAACCACGATGGCGGTTTTATATTATCGGATCGCATTTTCATTTTCTTCTCGTGCTCAGCCCGGGCGGCCAGCTCTTCCGTATTCTTTTTATTTGGGTTGCCCTGTATCAATTGAAGCGTCGCGGATTTTGCAGGTCTCGGCATGTTCTCACCTCATTTCACATCAAAAAGTTGCATTTTTTGCTTGTTTTTTTCACCAATCGTGATACGATGGAATTAACAACAAAACCAGTCGTACCAAGCCCTCTCGGCAATTTCGCCGGGAGGGTATTTTGTTTTTCCGGAACTTTGAAAAGCGGTGTTTGTTTGCAGAAGAGGGGGCGCCGTTCTCCAAGCGTTTCCTTTCCAGAGATTTGGATAGGGGGGAGGGTCACTTTCCCTTACCGCCATGAACCTTGTTGTGACAGGCGTTACACAGGCTTACAAGGTTGTCCAAGTCTAATCTTTTCGCCCAATCTTCCTTTACTTCCACAATATGATGCACCATGTCAGCCGGAGTGAAGCATTGACCTTTCAAACAATGCTGACAAAGATAATTGTCTCTTATCAAAGCAAGTTGTCTTGTTCGTTTCCAATCTGTTGATTTATAAAATCTTGTTATTGTTTTATTTCTTGAATGTTTGTTGTAATGTTTTGTTTCTTCTTGTTGCTGTGTCTTGTGTGCATCACAGTACCGACCACGGGTGAGGCTGGGGCACCCAGGGGCGGCGCATATTCTTAGAGGCTTAAGGGGCATAAACCTCATCCTTTATTGATTCTTTCGTTACTGAATCATTGCAAGTGTCTTCCTCAAGTTCTTTAGCACTGATTCTCACTACATCCCGATCACTCACACGTGTTGACATAGTACGTTTCTTACCACCTTCAATTTCAATATTAGTGTTGATTACCAGCTCACCTAATCGATTCATGCGTGATGTTTCCTCCTGTCATATTTGCCGCCACACTCAAGCCGTTAACCGCCAATTGTCTATCCTGAGATTTACCGCAAGCAGTTTACAAAGAACATAAAAAACATCATTCATATAGAATGATGCTGAGAAAATTTACTCTTTCTTTCTTTTTCCAACTCCAATAAAGCTTCTTCTAACAAAAGCTTATAACCATGATGTCTAATATAAAAATTACTATGCTTTTTATCAATGATAATCCACAATCCAATCATAGAAAAAAATATAATCAATATAGTCCAAATAATCATATTAATTATTCCTTCCGCACCTTCTGTTATATCAATCAGAAGTTCGGAAGGATTAATTTTACCATCATCATCTTTAGATACTGCCATATTAGAAAAAGCATTAGCAGTACTATAAAAAAAGGTAAAAAAACTAACTATAACGGTTGTAATAGAAGTGAGTATAGATGTATAAATCGTAAACGGTACTGTGCTTAAATAAGATTTATCTTTCGAGGCTGACACCTCATAATCTAATCTTTTAATCATTTGCTCTAATTGATCAATGCTATGATCCCTTTTAACTGCCTCTTTAAATAAACATTGAATATCCATGCTTTCTTTATAGCTTTCTCCATATTTTTCAGCTAAATATTCAGATACGCTTTGCATATAATCACCCCACCTATTTTTATCGGTATTGAATAACCAATTGAAAGGTAAGGCGAAATTTGTCGAACGATTTATCGGATCAGTTTACAGAGAAATTAAAAACACACCCTACAGAGTGTGCTTTAATAATTTTATAGGCATCTCCAGAGTACTTTTCTTTTTATAAAATTCCTCTAGTTCTTTCTGATTTAACGCATTCTTCTTTCTATCTTTTTTAAAGTTTTTCGCATTTGCATTTGCAAGGACTTTTATAGACTCAACTTCCTCGTCGTTAATTGCATATTCAATAAGCTTGTCAATAAAATAAGTGGAAATTTTCTTGTTCCTTAGTTTTTCATCATGAACATAAAGGAGTTCTAATTTTATATATTTCTCATTCCTTAACCGATTATGCACTTTGAAAAAATGCATAGAAAACAAAATCTTTTTTGTATCTTTATCAAATAGACAAAACTTCACATCTCCATCTTCACAATGATAGCCTCTCTCACCCTTAGTATTATCATTGTTAAAGACTTCATCATCAAATTTAAAATCAACATTATATTTCTCACTTAGTGCATCAGGCAAACCCCAATTAATAATTGTTTCTCTCATGATTTCATTTCTATCATCCATAACTGATCTCCTCCAAATCTATTATCGGATAAGGAGTGTCTTAGGGGAACCATTTGCAAAATTTGTTTGAACAAAAAGCGCCTCCCGATTGGAAAAGCGCTTGGAATTTATATTTATTCAATTTCTCTTTATAACCTTTTTTGCTCCCACTCTAGATAGAATCTCTCAAGCTGTTCGATCTCGGACCACTCCAAACAATTTGAAGGCACTGGTTCTTCATGATCAATTAAAGCTTTTAATAACAATTCTACCTCGCTAAAAGTTTTAGGGTTTTGATTTAGTTGCACCAAAGCATTATAGGGTTTATCCTCTTTAACCTCTTTCTCTAAAAAAGCACTCTCAAAGTTTTTCATTGATGCAATTAATCGAATTTTTGAAGGATCAATATGATTGTTTTTTTCATTTAAAATGTTTAGATTAACGGTCCATGCTGAATTACGGTTTCCTGACTCTAATGTCGGGTAATCACTATCATGTAGGATAGAGTATTTTGAACCAAAATGATTTAAAATTTTCATCAATGAAACAATTGTTGCTTTTCCCCTCGCCCTGATTATATGTATATCTTTATAGCTATCATTGCTAGCTATTACTTGCTTTAATGCCGTGTATTCTGTATCTCCTTCTACTATGATTGAATATCCCCCAAAAAAGAATTCTGTGACATGAGGATCACAAATATTAAGGAGTTTTAGTCTCTTCTTATCTTCATCATGTAATTGTACTTTACTTGGTCGAAAAACTGTAGTACCTTCAACATCCCCTTCCGTATTTCTTTCGACTCTTATTATTGTCGTGTTATCACGAGATAAATCAATAAAAGCAGGTGAATGAGTAGTAACCATGACTTGCCAATTCCCTTTTTTAGGAAGATCATATAGTACCTTACATGCTTCTCGGACTGCATTTGGGTGTAGACATAATTCGGGTTCATCTAATAATAATACATGGGGACGGTCATTTTTTGTTGATGATTCAGAAATATATCTAAGTGATGCCCAAAGGAGCGTTCTTCTTGCTCCACTTCCTTGCCTGTCAACTGTACTTCTATATCCTATTTCTGGACCTATCAGAAGTTTTGATCCTGCTTTAAATAAACTAATACTTTTATCCAGATCTTCTTCTGGCCTCGCATCGAATATAACCTTATAACCAGGAAAGACTTCTTTTAATATTTCTGATATTCCGTCCTGAGCTCTTGTTATTTCCTCTTGGGAATCTTGAATTATTTTTCTCTGAATTTCTTTAATAGAGTTTAATAATTTAACATAATCACTTTCTTCTTTGGAAACTTTTAAAGATTTAACTCGGTCCTGTAATATCGAGGTTATCATTTTTACCAATTCATTTGTTTGATCAATAGGGTCTTGAAAAGCATCTACTCTATGAGGTTGTGGACGTCTTGAATTGGCTACATTTGCAGCTCCCCAAGGAACAGAATCATCATCCCAATCACCTTTTATAACATTAAAACCTCTTCTTTTAGGTTTTCCTGGCTCTGACCACGTCCAACATTCCCTGACTAATTTCTCCCCGCTAGAATCATCAATCCATTTTTCCCCTGGGGTGTTATCGTATACTATTGTCTGTAATTCTATTTCTGGAAGAAATTCAGAATTAACTTCCCCATTTGGAAAATCATCTAAAGTTAGTTGAGATTTTTTAGAGCCGTCACTCATAACTACTTCATACGCTCGTAATATCGAACTTTTTCCCACATTATTTGGACCTACCAATACCACAATTTCATCTAATTCGATTTCTACTGGTACCCTACCAATGCTTCGAAAGTTCTTTATAATTAACTTTTTTAACCTAGGACGTTGTAATCCTTGTTGATCCATTCTTCACACTCCTTTTATATAGTCTTTCCATCCATAATATCACAATTTTGGGTAAGTCAATATTATTTCAAATAAAGATTTTTCTTTATACACTACATACCCGAATTTATGAAAAGGACAAGGAGAGTGATAATGAATAGTTTATAAAAGTAATGAAATGATTCCCCCTTACGCTAAACACTCATTGAAATTGCACCTTACACATACTCCGGGAGGAAGCCAAGTATTGTAAGGCGGCATGTCCAAAGAACATACTTTTTACAATCTCCCGATACCAAAGCCGCAAGACTAGCGCGATCCGGCTCAGAATGTTCCTCCCGTGTGGCTTCATTCTTCATCGCCTTAATTTGAGTATCCGAATTCACCTTGATAAGGGAATGGTGCGTATCCCGTTATTTCTTGATAATTAAATCTTATCGATAAATCACACATAAAAATTCCCCCTCTTTATCCTCCCGATTATCGGAAAAATGTCGGGATTTTGTCGGGTTTTTGTCGGGTTTTTCTCGATGAAAAAAGCACTCAGATAATTCCGAGTGCTGTTGCTATACGGCAGATTGCCCGTTGCTTTATTTCATAATAGGTATCCTTTTTCATGCCGAGTTCCATATAAATATTGATGTCTTTCACCCTGGCAGCCGTCAGGTATTTCTTTTCGATAATCAAACGTTCCTCATCGTCCAAACTGTTTTGTAAAGCCCGTTCCATCTGTTTGACTTTGAGTTCATTAACAGTAAATGAATCCCGGAGGGAAGGGAAAATGTTTATGCCGGCAGACGAACATTCTTTTTTATTCTCTAATTGGACTTTAAGAGCGCGGTAATTTTTCAGTTCTTTGATGACTATTTTTCGGACGGCTTTTTCATCCACATCATCTAGAAAAGATAGCTGTTCCTTTGACACCCTTTCCCTCCATTCGTTCATTTTTCTTTTTCCCATTCTTGAATCCGTCTTTCCGCAATTTCCATCCAGATGAACGGAGCGGCAATAATGATGAACCCTATAAATAGATAAATCATAACTCCCCCTCCCCGGCTTCCGCCTCCTTCAATAGATCAGGTTTTCTATATTTGTCTCCAATAATTTCGGACCAACTTGCAAATGCGGATAATGGTTCACGTACAACACGTCGACAGAGGGGATCGTAACCTTCAGCATAAAAACCACCTTCAACAAACACGACTTCCAAAATAGCGCCTCTGTCATTTCTTAGAATGTCTCCGTCATAGTACTCTTTTCCATTCTTATCGTTTAACCCAGTGTATACTCTAACCTTTACCCTTGGATGAGCTAAATGCTCATGAAAAAGCTGTTTAATACTCTCCCAGTTATACATTTGTTCAGCATCTAAATCCCATGCCTGAAATTTAATCTCTCTCATTCCGTCGCCTCCCATCATTTCACCCTTTGAAGTCTATTCACATCATCAAAATTCATTTGATAGTCAGCCTCTCGGACGGCCGCTGCAAATGATTCAATCCCTTTTTCCCAAAGGCCGTGACGCTCAATGATTTCCGAAAACTCCTCAACGTCATGTTCGCGAATTCCCCAGCTGTCTGGATCAGTGGCAGCGCCGTATACAGTCACCCATTTACTTTGGTCTTGCGGGTCAGGCTCTTCCCATTCTTCTCGAGTAAAATGGCAAAGCTCATGATCTACCAGAGCAGCGCGTTGTTCCTCCGGCATCGTCTTCCATGCAGCCTTATTGATAAACACGAAAAGCATGTAATCGGTCATATGGCGCTCAAAAGCCGTGCATTTCTTCGCCTTTCCTGCCCATTTGCTGTTACCCTCACGGAGATAAAAACCTATTTGCTGTTTAGCGTCTCTTAAATGTGGGTGGTGCTCGTCAATTATGCTTTCAGCCAGCTGCCGTACTTCCTTCGATTCTTCAAAACCTACAAATGCCATGTTGCTTCCTCCCTTTGATTGTTTTATTAGATTTACACAAGCCCGCCTTTCAGCAGTTCCCGAGCCATGTAATGAAAGTGATGATAAATGTAATTGCCGGTAGCGTTAGGACTGATAAAAACCGTTGAAAAGCCGTAACGAACCTCAAATGTTTTCAAGCTGCCCAGCAACGCTTTCGGTTCATACTTTGAACGATATTTTCCGTTGAGTATCTTTTGGTATCCTTCCAGGTCTTCCACAAGAAGGGTGAACGGATGTCTGGATGCCCGAATCAATTCATTTTCAAAACGGGAACGATCTTTAATCGACTGCACCAGCTCGTCCACTCCGTTTTTCCGTTCAATAGCTGCATTCAAATACATATCGCGGCTGATTCCAAATTCATCATTCTTGGGAATCATGGCCGAGTAATCGCCGGTTTTCATTCCTTTGAACTTGATTGCCACTTTCTTTTTACGGAGATAATCAAGAACATGCTGATTTTTTTGCTCCCTCGTATCCACAATAATGATTATGCTGTCCAGAATCTCTTTTAACTCAGTTTCCGAATAGTTATAGTGAATAATTGTCATGCTTTCTTCCCCTTAAAATACGACATGGCCCGATCATAGATTTCTATGGAAAGCCGGTCCGTTTCTTCACTTTCAAAGTTTGAAACGGATTCCTTTAGCTCCCTCCAGCCGTTCTCCCAAAAGAGAACAAGCAATTTCATCACCTTCATAACTGATTCATAATCATGATTGAACCAGTCATCTATTTTTATATTTATATCTTGATCAATGCCCATGAAATAATTAATGATTTTATCTATTGTCTGTTTCACATTATGTTCATGATCCGAGTATTCACCTTTCAAATACCGGATAATTCGCTTTTTATAAGATTGGACAAACGCCTCAAGTTCCGGATAGACTTTCTCTGGTTTCTCAATATAAAGATCGTTTCCATCAAGAACCAAACGAGAGCCTAATACCTCTAAATCGGAACAAATTTGTTTTGGGTGCAATTTTCTCACCTCTTTTTATCAAAACGGGTTAATGAGTTAACGAAGGTTAATGCATTTTGTATTAAAGCCCTATATATATATTATTTTTTTATTAATTAATTTTCATGTGAGGGGAACAAACAAAATCATTAACCCTTATTAACCCTAAAAATAATTAGAATCTATAGATAGAGCCTTAACCCCTTGGTACTAAAGGATTTATAGCTTTTTTCTATTTATAGAAGTAACCTTTTTGGAGTCACTGTTTGCATTTGATTCATTAACCCCTTCGTTAACCCTTTCCGAAAAATTCAAGTGGCTCTGATATTTGTTTAGCCCTATACCATAAAAGAAGACTTTATTTTTCGCTCCGTTTTCCTTCTTAAACCCTCGAATTTCAATTTGTCTATAAAAAGCACGATTTTTGAGTTCAATCTCATCATTTTCATAACACCAGTTTTTGTAATCCTTATAGAGCTCTTTTGCTTCAATTTTTGCGGAAGGATGAACAACACATCTTTCTGACATATACGGCCCTAATATATCCATATCCTCACGGTAACCCTCCGTAGCTTTTCGGATCACTTCTGGTTCCTTAAGCCCTTCCCTCTGCCACTCCAAGCAGCCATCAACTGCCCACCGGAGAATGCCCGGCATTTCTGCTGCAAGTTTTTGCGGAAGCTTTTTGTCCACTTTTTCTTTCGGAATGGTAACAGTGAATGGGACAAGCCGGATACGACGCCAGATACCCTCATCGCTGCCCTTTACAATTGGTTTATGGTTTGTCGTGAAGAACACTTTAAATTCTGGCGTAAACTCAAAATACTCCTGGCGCAAGAAACGCGCGGACATCTTTTCGCCCCCGGTGATCTGCTTCACCAACGACTCAGACAGTTGCTGTCCTTCTTCACTTTCAACGGCTGACACAAAGCGCGCCCCGTCGAGCCGGGCAATGTCATTGTTGATGCTGGTATCATTCTTCTTTTTTATGAATGTGTCACTATTTGTCTGCCGGCCATAGTCTCCCAGCAGTTGCTGGACTGTATTGATAAACGTCGATTTACCGTTACGGCCATTACCAAACAGAAAGAACATGACTTGTTCCGTAGTATCCCCGGTCAATGAATAGCCAATAGCTTTCTGCATAAAATCAATAATTTCATAGTTTGGCTGACCTTGTTCATCTATAAAAATACTTTCTAAAAATGCCTTCCAGTTTGGACAGTCGGCATCCTTTTGATAAGCCACAGAGGAAATTTTGGTGAAAAGAAAATCACGGTCATGTGGCAGCAGTTCCCCAGTCTTTAAGTCGATCACACCATTCTCACAGTTAAACAGATATTTATGAGAGTCGAGTTCTTGTTTTCTAACAGCAACCATCGGCCGGGTATCCAGGATGGTGTTCATTCGAATATTGCGACGCTCACATTTTTTAGCCCAATCGTTAAGCTGCTTTTTTCTGTAGCCGTCTTCCGTGGCTTTCGCTTCCCCGTAAATGGCCCGGAGGGTTTGGGCAGTTAATGCCTCGATCTGCCTCTTGCTGTCTTCCTCCCACATCTTGCCGTTCCAGATTAACCAGTCAAGCTCATTACAGTATCTGATATTCTTGCCATGGTAATATACAAGCCTTTCAGCGTTGCCTAGCTCAGTCAGGTGAAAGACCGGTGGCGTGTCTATGATTTCCTCTGTGTCAGCAACCTGTGAGGCCTGCGACTGCGAGAAATACACTTCATACGGCTGCTCTTGCTGCTCTATCAGGTCGGATATTGTGGGGCCGGTCGAGTAGATAGCTTCAGCAATAGTCATTTCTCCATATGTAGCTCCGTCAGCTGAATGCTGCCGGTCCCACTTTTCGCGAAACAAATTTGATTCACGAAACATAGAATCCATTTTTGATGCGTCCTTGTCCGTCCAGAATGCCAGGTGATTACATAAAGCCATATCCGCGGAAGAATGATCGCCATTAATCAGCTGGCCGTTAAAAAGGTCCTGAATGCTTTTTCCATTTTTACTGTTGAACATTCTTTCCCAAATTTCTTTATTTGAAAGATTACTCATATCGCTTGTTGATTGTGATCGGGTGCTGACCGGTTTTGCTTCTTCTTTCCCTGTCAGGTACTTATCAAAGATGGTTTTGATCTCTTCCGATCGTTCCTGCACAGGTCCAACATCAAGACTGTTTCCGGTGAACGTGAAATAACGACCATGCCTGTATACTTCCAGGCCTTTATCTATATTTTTTCTCCCTGTGCCCGGTCCGCGTAATGGAAGCTTACCTTTCGCGATAATATGAACACCCTCACCACTCGGAGAGTATTCAGTATAGCTGCTGATCGTCTGGATAATCTCTTGAGCGAAAGGAGACAGAACACCATCATTTACACAGTGATCTATATCTATTCCGATGAAAGGATCATCTTTAGAAAACATGAAGCCGATACCGTCATACTCCTGTTCATTGAAAAACTTCATGATAGTTGCAAAGGTGGACCAGGTTCGCTTATTGCTTGATTGAGCCATGCTGCCGTCAATCTGATATGGCACTTTCGTTTTTTTGCCGTTACGCTCTTCCGAACGCCATAGAATCCACTGAGGGGCGTTTTTTAGCTCTTGCGGTATATTTTTAAAGTCGTAGTACATGTATTAACTCCCCTTTAAAAACGAGGGAGCTATACACTCCCTCAAATGTATTTCTTGTGATCAAAATGGTACATCTTCATCGCTCACTGTAATTGAGCCGGTATCGGGCGCCGGCGCTTCTGACGGCTTAAACGCTTTGACTTCTGGATATTTTTTGCCGTTATGCTCTCTTTCTCCGACAACTAGGCGGATCGGTTTATTGAGGAAAGCATTGGCCCATTCAATATGATCCTTAAATTTCATTCCGTTCGGGAAGCCCGCGGCCTTTGATGCTTGATGAAATCTCCACATTGCATTATCTGTAACAGTGAAATTGTCGTATAGGATTTTCTGGCCCTGGCATGCCTGTTCAACGTCAGAACGGATTTCATAATCTACGACAAGTCGCTTATTTCCGGATGAAGCTGCTGTTTTCTCCTCAAAATTAATAACCGTTGCCTCATATTCTCCTGGTTTAATTGGTTCAAAAGCTTCGCCTTTGCTGTGGTCTACTGTGAACATATTTAATTCCTCCAATTTTTGTTTATTTGCCGTTTAGTACAGCTACAAGATTTTGAGTAATTGAATCCACTACATACGGATCGGTGATGTCTTCATTTCGCAAATCATAAATTACACTGTCTATGCCACTATTCAATCTATCAATCTCTGAAATTAACCAGGGCACATCAGATATAGTCGCATGCCCCCGAATCTCTTCTAGCTTTGAATCATTTTTCACCTGGCACACCTCCCAAAACGCTGTTTAATCTATCAATAGCAGCATTAGCAAGTTTGATATTCCATTGTTCAAGCTTCTGATTCGCTTTGATCTGGAACTCCTCAATCATTTGCGCAGCCTTTTCATTGCTCTCAATCATCATTTTGATGTGAGTAATCAACCCGATGCGTTCTGTTTCTTCCTCCGCCTTTACGTCAATACCGAGCTCAAGCCACTGATAAAGTTTGCGGCCGACTTCCGGATTTAGCTTGATTGAAGAGCCTTCAAACATTCGCGTATTGTCTTTTGAGGTCTCAGCCATATGATCAATGTCAATATTAAAGTTGAGCATAAACTCGTATTCCATTTCATCTTTCTGTACAGGTTTTGTCCCAACCTTACGAGGAGCCATTTTGCCGTTATTATCAGGCTCCACTACATACTCTGTTTTTGTTCTCAATGTCGCTAAGATGTGAACGTCATTTTGCGTTAACGTCTTAATGAGTTTGGTTGTTTCCGGCGCAAGCTTGCCCCAGTTTTGAAAAGAGTTACCGGACATGCTGCCATGTGTTTCAACTATTCCGCCTTCACCCTGCCAGTTGTGTGAGAGTGAATCAATTACGACAACCTCAGCACCGGCGTTCTTAATCGCTTCTACAGCCATTTGATAACGCTCAGTTGTATACGGCGGTGTAAAATCAATATGCTTAAAGCTACCGATGCGAATTTCATCAAACTGTAAATTAGCGTACAGTTTTGCGCGTCGGTGCTCAGTATCGACAACGCCGATCTTTGACCAGATTTCCTCGTCGTTTGCTTCTGGATATGCCTCACGCATCATTCCGTAAGCTACCAGAAGGGCGCCGGCCGTCTTACCGGAACCACTCGGACCGATAAAACCCACAATTGCTTTTTCCTTTTCACGCTGCGCGTCTGTTACTTGAAACATCCCTTACACCTCCACTTTGAAGCTGACTGTTTCCGGCTGCACTTCTACGCCCGGGACAGCTTGTCCATTTGAATCTATTACTATTGGTTTACCTTCAAGCTCGGTGACAGTGAGTGTCTTTTTAAGATCCCCCCATGCCACAGACTCTTTTATAAACTCTTCCATACCGGCATCCTTCACATGCTGCAGAAGTTTTTCCTTGTCCACTTCTTTAGGTGCTGCTTTTGTTTTCCGGCTTTTAGATTTCCCATAAGGTGTGGAAAGTGTTTTTGCCTTCGGGTCTTCCTGCAGCTGCTTTGTATGATAGACACTCACCAGGTTTTCAAAGAATGAAAGACTGTCTGCTAAAGGCTTAAGCTCTTGCCTTTCCCATTCTTCGATACGTTGTTTTTCTGTGGCTGCCAGCGCTTTGATTTCTTTTTCCTGCGACTTAAGTGCAGCTATTTTCCGGAAAGCCCAGTTCAGGCTGTTCATATCAGTGATTTCAAACTGTGGACGGTTCCCCGGCAGTTCGCCGTTGTTAATTTCATTTAATTCAAAATCCTGCAATGGATTCATATGAGACACCTTCCTCTATTTGATTTTGTTGAGAGTTCCATTTAAAATGAAGTTGCTTGTTTGTTTTTAGTCCACATTGCCGTGTGGGCTTTTTTTATTTACTTCTTCATCGGCATCCTCTTCCCGATCCCGGTCATACTGGAGATACTCTTTTGGATAACCGTAACGGTTAATTTCTGTTATGATTGGATGCTCAAGATTCATATACTGGCCTCTTTACGATTGAGACATCAAGACCTTTACTAAGAAATTGAGTTGCAATTTCATGTAGCTGAACTACTTGTTCAGGATGATGCATCCGTTTGATTTCCTTGAACATTTCAGCAGCTGACAAACAGAGATCGATACATTCATCGAAATTGTTATCCTTGATTTCGTCCGGTAAAAGTTCCTGTAGCAAGAACTGAGCAGAACCCAATTTCCGTTTCGCTAATTCTCTATCCTGTTTAAGGAAGTAATTAAGATTCATAGTTTTTCCCCTTCCAATTTACTGGTATAATGTTCCTATCAAATAATAGGAGGTGAATATAAATGAAACTCGATCAAAATTGTGTGAGGGAGCTTCTTTTAGAACTAGAAGAGAAACTCACCTTAACGGACCATATACATATTAGTGAGATTCGAGAGCTTAAAACTTACGAACAGTACGGAGAAGAAACAACTTTTTACACAATCTTAAAATTAATTGAAGCAAATTTTATAAACGGTAAACCCTTATTCTCCGGTGGTTCGATTTATGGTATTGGTATTTCGAGCCTCACTTGGGATGGACATGTTTTTCTCGATAATATTAGAGATACAGCTGTATGGGCAGCTACTAAAGAAAAAACCAAACAACTTACAAGTGTATCCATGACTTTGCTGGCCGGAATTGCTCAAGATTATCTGAAAAAAAAGCTTGGTCTGAGTTAATAACTCTTCCCTTCAATCCATCCATTCTCAATAAGAAACTTATTAAAATCATCCAGAAACAAGTTATATTTCTCTGTGGAATAATCATTACTTTGAAAGGTCAGTTCGATTTTGAGCTGACTCTCTCTCTTCACCCTCATCAAAAGAGTTTTTGTTTTTTATCTCAAATCCTTTAAGCCAGACTGAAGTTCGTGCTTGTCCCTTTTTTAATTTAACTGGAAGTTGATACACCATTTTCATTCTCCCCTTCTAGTTTCTTGGCTGCTCCGAAAGCCATTTAAGTAAAAACTCTTTGCATTGCTTTTCAGGAAACAACCATTTCTTACCTACGCGATATTTCGGGAATCTTTCATCATAAAAAAACGTTTCTTTGATGAAATTCAGGCTCATATTTGTTTGCCTGCACAATTCTTTCATATCCCAAAAAGTGTATGAGTCTCTTACTTCATTCAACGCTTCTTCGATTTTTCGAATACAAAGTTGCTTAATTTCTTCCTCATTTACTTGAACAGAGAACACGTACCCACCTCCTCATGATATAAGCATTCGTTCCTTTTTGGGAACAGAAGGTTCAAAAAAATAGGCGATTGGCACGCCAAAGTGAAAGTGCATTTTTTTTGCATCCTCCAAAGAAAAATCTCCGCCAAATCCATTTAGCTTTTTACTAATAGTATTTGGCTTTACCTCTAAAAGAACAGCCACATCTTTGTGTTTTATTTCATTCTCTACAAAGTAAGCTTTGATTTTATTGTATGGCTGTCTATTTCTTCTTTCCAATTCCTCACCCCCTCCGTTCCTTTTTAGGAACAACTCAAATATAAAACACTTTATTTCCTGTGTCAACAAAAAATGTTCCTATTTAGGAATCCTTTTTGGATTACTTGTTGCATTTAAGGAACATATAATATAAAATATTCCCGTACGAGGAATATCGAATAGGAGAAGATAAAAGGATGAACATATTTGGCGAAAGGTTGAAATCGTTACGGGACAAGAACAAACAGAGTATAAATGAGCTGGTCGTAGATTTGAATAAGAAATATGAAACAAATATCAGTAAAAGTATGATTTCTAGGTACGAGAACGGACAATCAGATCCGAAGATGGAAGTGGTCCGCATTCTTGCAGATTATTTTAATGTCTCATCTGATTATTTAGTTGGTATATCTGATATGGAAATTAAACCATTACAATCAAAAAACCAAGGGAATATAGAAACAATTGCAGCACATCATGATGATGAAGATTGGACAGAAGAAGAGTTAGAAGAAATTCGCCGATTTAAAGAATTTGTTAAATCAAAAAGAAAGAACAATCAGGAGTAATCTACAAATGAGTTATGAGAACCTTTTAATAGAATCAGAAGAAGCAGCCGTATCAGTATACGAAAAAAAACTTAGTCGAGGTATAAAAGGTTTATATGCAGATGGAATCATTTGGATAAATAAAAAGTTATCCAATACAGAAAAACGAGTCATTCTAGCTGAGGAATTAGGACACCATTATACGACAGCTGGACATATTCTCGATCAAACAACTGTTCAAAACAGGAAACAAGAATTGAGAGCAAGAAACTGGGCTTACAAAAAATTAGTACCATTAAATAAAATTGTTCAAGCTCATAAATCGGGTGTCAGAAATCGTTATGAGCTGGCTGAGTTTTTGAACGTAACTGAAAAATTTTTGGATGAAGCGATTAAAAGATACATTGAGGAATACGGGTTATTTAAGAAGGTGGGAGAAGTAACACTATGCTTTCAACCACTAGGGGTTATTGAATTGTTTTAGACTTCTGAATAAAAAAATTTAACCATCAAACCGAACGTATATTCTTATAAGAGGTGATCGTTTTTATGGCAAGTTTTCGCAAACATTCAAATGGAACATGGGAATATAGAATTCGTTACAAAGATCCTATCAATCAAAAGTTTAAAGAAAAGTCCAAGCGTGGTTTTTCTACAAAAAAAGAGGCTCAATTGGCTGCAGCTGAAACAGAAAAACGAATTTTTAATGATCTTGAATTGGATAATCACCCCTACTATCTTAAAAATTATCTGCAAGACTGGTTAAAAGAATATAAATTAGGATCAGTGCGCAAAAACACTTTTGAATTACATAAACGAAACATAAATAATCATATCATTCCGTACTTCAAAGACATTGATATTAAAGACATAAAACCAATCCTCTACCAAAAATTTATCAACCACCTATGCGAACAAAAATATAGTAAACGAACTATCGAAATTATCCATGGAACAATGCGAAATGCGATGGAGAAAGCAGTAATATTAGGAAAGCTCGAAAAAAATCCTTGCTATGGTATTGAAATTAAAACAAATAAAAAACGAGAATACAATATGGAGTTTATCAATAGCGATGACATACCCCTTTTTTTACGTGTAGCATATGAATATGGTTATATGTACTATATTTTCTTTAAAACACTCATAAATACTGGCATGCGCAAAGGCGAGGCTGCTGCTTTACAGTGGTCAGATATTGATTTGAAAAATAAAACTATCTCAATTTCTAAAACTCTAGATTTTAAAGCAGCTTCAAAAGATGAATTATTTGGCGACCCAAAGACTTATACATCCAGGCGTATTATTACTATTGATCAAAGGTTGGTTAATGAACTTCACGAACTAAGAAAACGACAAAACGAAGATAAACTTCAGCTTAATGAGATCTATCACCATGACCTTAACTTAGTCTTCACTCGCAAAGATGGTTCACATTTACCTAAATCGTCCTTGTTTAATGCTTTTGTCCGAATACTAAATAAAGCTGGTCTAGAGAAACTCCCTATTCATGCCCTTCGTGACACACATGCTGTTTTGCTCCTTGAGTCAGGTGCTTCAATGAAATATGTACAAGAACGACTGGGTCATAAAAGTATTCAAGTTACATCAGATATTTACTCACACATCAGCAAAAAGATTGATAGGGATTCAATGAATAAGTACGAAGATTATATCTCCACAATTATGGAGTAATTTTTTATTGTTTTTTTGTGGGTGTTTTGTGGGTGGTCTATGATTTATATTAAGTTATTAAAATTGTTAAATAATCAAAAAATCCCCTGACACCAATAGTGCCAAGGGATTGAGAGATTAATACTGAGACATATATTGTTCGCGCTCCCAAGGATGAACTTGTGTGCGGAACATATCCCATTCGATTTCTTTTGCTTCGATGAAGTGTTCGAATAGGTGCTCGCCCAGCGCTTTGACCATGACTTCGTTAGATTTGAATTCTTCTAGCGCTTCTGCAAGTGTTGCTGGAAGGTCAACGATTCCGTTTTCCATGCGCTCTTCTTTGCTCATCACATAGATGTTGCGGTCGATTGGAGCTGGCGCTTCTAGTTTGTTTTTGATTCCGTCTAAGCCTGCAGCAAGCAATACGCTAAGTGCAAGGTACGGGTTAGCAGCCGGATCTACGCTGCGTACTTCAACACGAGTGCTGATGCCGCGGGAAGCCGGAATACGGATAAGCGGGCTTCTGTTTTGCGCGCTCCATGCTACATAACATGGTGCTTCATAGCCAGGAACAAGACGTTTGTATGAGTTTACTGTCGGGTTTGTTACTGCTGTAAAGCTTGTTGCGTGCTTCACGATACCTGCAATGAAGTGTTTCGCTGTTTCACTTAATTGAAGATCTGCCTTTTCGTCATAGAATGCGTTAACGCCATTTTTGAAGAGTGATAGATTGCAGTGCATACCGGAACCGTTCACACCGAACAATGGTTTTGGCATAAATGTCGCATGCAGACCGTGTTTACGGGCAATTGTTTTAACAACTAGTTTAAACGTTTGGATGTCGTCACAAGAGCGAACAGCACCAGCATATTTAAAGTCGATTTCGTGCTGGCCAGGTGCTACTTCGTGGTGAGACGCTTCGATTTCAAAGCCCATCTCTTCAAGCTCAAGTACGATATCGCGGCGGCAGTTTTCTCCCAAGTCAGTCGGGGCTAAGTCGAAATATCCGCCTTTGTCGTTTAGTTCAAGCGTCGGCTCGCCTTTTTCGTCTAATTTGAATAAGAAGAATTCAGGCTCAGGCCCGAGGTTGAAATCGCTGAAGCCGAGGTCTTCCATTTCTTTCAGAATCCGTTTCAAGTTGTTTCGCGGGTCACCTTCGAAAGGTGTGCCATCCGGATTGTAGATATCACAGATGAAACGTGCTACTTTACCTTTTTCAGCCGTCCATGGGAAGATAACAAATGTATTTAGATCTGGATACAGGTACATGTCTGACTCTTCGATACGAACGAACCCTTCAATAGAAGAACCGTCAAACATGACTTTATTATCAAGCGCTTTTTCAAGCTGGCTTACAGGAATTTCAACATTCTTGATTGTTCCAAGAATGTCAGTAAATTGAAGGCGGATATACTTGACGTTTTCTTCTTTTACTAATTTTACGATATCTTCTCTAGTGTACTTTGCCATTTCGTAAAACTCCTCCTCTAAAAGGTAAATGTATATAGCAAAACAGTTGCTAACGGATTAATGAAAGAAGCGGGACATGTCGCCTTGACGGAATGTATTCCCTCTTTGAAAACGGCCGGCTTGCATGAGCTCGTTTTTCAGGAGCTGTCTCAGCTCGTCATCGGACAAATCATGTTTCATTGGTTTTTTCGTCTTTTCGTTTTGTTTTTGCTCCGGCTCGGCTTCCGCTTTCGCCAGAATCTGTTTAATTCCTGCCATGTTTACACCTTGTTCTATCAGGTGCTTGATTTCTAACAGTTTATCTACATCATGGAAAGAAAATAATCGTCTATTCCCTTCGCTTCTAGCTGGAAATATCAGTCCATTTTCCTCATAATATCGAATTTGCCTTGCTGATAACTCAGTTAACTGCATGACAATTCCTATTGGAAATAAAGGCATTGAGCGGCGAATATTATCACTCATCTCAATTTCCTCCTTTTCTTAACTTAGTTTCATTATAGGTGATGTTATATTTTGTGTCAATAAGATGTAAGG
Organism: Bacillus sp. N13C7; assembly: GCF_026790065.1. Lineage (GTDB taxonomy): Bacteria > Bacillota > Bacilli > Bacillales > Bacillaceae > Bacillus. The sequence continues at coordinate 232,616 of NZ_JALAMO010000005.1, forward strand.
ATTCTTAACATGAAATTCAGTGAAATTTTTAAAAAATTTAAATTAATTTCTTTTTCATAAGTGAATCCACTGCACTGCATAACGCATTCTTCACATGCGAATAGGTTAATCCTCCCTGAACATACGCTACATACGGCGGACGGATAGGGCCGTCTGCTGATAATTCAATGCTTGCCCCTTGTATAAATGTGCCTGCCGCCATAATGACATCATCTTCGTATCCCGGCATGTAGGCCGGATACGGCGTCACGTGGGCATTGATCGGCGATGCATATTGAATTGCCTGACAAAAGGCAATCATCTTTTCTCTGTCAGAAAACTCAACGGATTGTATCAAATCTGTTCTTTTCGCATCCCATTTCGGGTTTGAAGTGAAGCCCAGTTTTTCAAGGAATCTTGCGGTAAACACCGCTCCCTTTAAGCTTTGTGACACCACGTGAGGCGCCAAAAAGAAGCCCTGGTACATTTCTTGGAGCGAGTAAAGAGATGCTCCTGCTTCTCTGCCGATCCCAGGTGACGTCATACGGTATGAACAAGCTTCAATCCATTTCGCTTTTCCGACGAGATAGCCTCCTGTTTTCGCAAGACCGCCGCCGGGATTCTTAATGAGAGATCCCGCCATCAGATCGGCTCCGACATGGCAAGGCTCAAGTTCTTCCACAAATTCACCGTAGCAGTTGTCCACAAAAACGATAAGATTCTCATTAATTTCTTTAACAAAGCGGATCATTTCTTTTATTTCACTAATTAAGAAAGACGGGCGATTCGCATATCCTTTTGAGCGCTGAATGCCGATTACTTTCGTCTTCGAATTGATCGCAGCGGCGACTGCATCATAGTCTATTTTTCCGTCTTCTGTCAGATCAACCGCATTGTAGCCGATTTGAAAATCCTTTAACGATCCAGCATTTTCCCCGCCTCTGACGCCTACAATTTCTTCGAGCGTATCATATGGTTTGCCCGTGATATAAAGAAGCTCGTCCCCCGGTCTGAGAACGCCGAACAAAGCAATCGAGATGGCATGGGTGCCTGAGATAATTTGCGGCCTTACGAGCCCCGCTTCTCCGCCAAACACATCCGCATAAATGCTTTCAAGCGTGTCTCTCCCGATATCATCATAGCCGTATCCTGTAGACGGCGTGAAATGCATGTCGCTAACTTTGTGTTTTCTATAGCTTTGAAGCACCCTCCATTCATTGCGCTCACTGATTTCTTCTATTTGTTTATGAACGCCGGCAATGTCCGCTTCCACTTCCATTGCCGTTTTTTTCAATAATTCTCCGTGTGTTAATGTGTCAAACATGTCTTTGAATTTCCTTCCTACATATACTTCTTTAATTCACCGATGATGTTTTGCTCTTCTTGTACATAACCTGATATGTCGTACCGTTCATTTTCTTCATTAAAATAGAAGCGGTCAACCATCGTTTCCGATTTGATTCTTGAAAGGAGCTTGCCTTCACTTGCCGGCACATGCGCTTCAAACGACGTTAACAGCTCTTGGCGCAAATAGCGTTGAATCGCTTCTTTAAACATTTCAGCGTCTTCCTCAAATTTTGCACTGACCATAATGTGGTCCCTTCCGGCGGACGGAATAAAATCAGGCAGCCTTTGATCCCGCTTATTGTAAGCCGTCAGCATCGGGATGTCGTCGGCCTCAAGCTCCTCAAGCAACCGAAGCACTGTTTTTTCGTGTCCCGGGTAATCCTCATTTGAGGAATCAATCAAATGCAGGATCAAATCCGCCTCTTTGACTTCCTCAAGCGTTGACCGGAATGCAGCAATCAATGTCGTCGGAAGATCCTGAATAAAACCTACTGTATCTGACAGAAGCACACTGTAGCCGCTTGGGAGGACCATTTTTCTGGTCATCGGGTCCAACGTGGCAAACAGGAGGTCTTCCTCATAGCTGTCAGCACTTGTCAGGCGGTTGAACCATGTTGATTTCCCCGCGTTTGTATATCCGACAAGCGCAATTTGAAGCACACCGTTTTTCTTTCTTCTTTCACGGTATCGGCTTCTATGGCAAATAACAGTTGAAAGCTGTGTGTTGATTTCGTGAATGCGATTTCTGATATGGCGGCGGTCGGTTTCCAGTTTCGTTTCCCCGGGACCTCTCGCCCCAATTCCTCCGCCTTGCCGGGAGAGATTGATTCCTTGTCCCGTCAGGCGCGGAAGTGCATATTGCAGCTGCGCCAGTTCAATTTGAAGCTTGCCTTCTCTCGTTCTCGCCCGCTTTGCAAAAATATCTAATATCAATTGCGTGCGGTCAATCATCTTCACTTCAATTGCTGTTGCCAATGACTTCAGCTGACTTGGCGACAGTTCATCATTAAAGATGAGGAGATCAGCTTCAAGCTCTTCCACCAGTGCCTTCAGCTCTTCTACCTTTCCTTTTCCTATATATGTAGCTGCGTCAGCCCTGTTCCTTTTTTGTGTGACGCTGGTCAATACTTTTCCGTCTGCTGTTTTTGTCAGAGAGGCAAGCTCTTCCATAGAATTTTCAAAATGCTCATCCGTGATATGCGGCAGCTGACATCCGACTAAAATAGCTTTTTCCTGAATCGTTTCTTGTTCGTTCAAATGGATGTTCCTTTCTTTTGCATATTGGGCAGTAGTATTATCATACCAAACCCTGCATGTGTATACCACAAATCGATTGCTTTGAACAGCAAGAAATACAGCAAAAAACAGACCTCTCAGTTTTTGAGAGGTCTATGCAGAGCCGGATACTTCTTCTTTAATGGAAAGATCTTGACTTTTAATGGTCATCAAGTCGCTTTTTAAGTATTGGTCGCCCATTAAAAGCCTCATGGCTTGCGCTCTGATCGATTTTTCGATCACATTCCTGACAAAACGGCCATTGCTGAACTTAATGGGACTTGTCGTACTTTTCACTGTCATTAAGTAATCTTTTAATTTCCATTCCGCTTCTTGACTGAGCTGGTATTCTCTTTCAGCGATCATTCGTTTGGCAATCTCCATGAGCTGGGTCACAGAATAATCCGGAAAGTCTATGGAGATGGGAAATCTTGATTGGAGACCGGGATTTAATGAGAGAAAATGATCCATTTCCCGCGAATATCCGGCGAGAATTAAAATAAATTCATGCTGTTTGTCTTCCATATGCTTTACAAGTGTATCGATAGCTTCTTTCCCAAAGTCTTTTTCGCCGCCTCTTGCCAGCGAGTAGGCTTCGTCTATAAACAAAATGCCGCCTAATGACTTTTTGATTAAATCTCTCGTCTTTTGGGCGGTGTGGCCGATATATTCCCCGACCAGATCAGCCCGCTCCGCTTCTATGAGGTGGCCTTTTGACAGGACATTCATTTCAAAGAACAGCTTGCCGATCAGCCGTGCAACCGTCGTTTTTCCTGTTCCCGGATTTCCTTTAAACATCATGTGCAGCGCTTGCTTCCCCACCTTTAAACCTTGCTCCGCGCGTTTTTGGTTCACAAAAATCCAAGCGTATATTTCCTTGATGTTACGCTTCATTTCCTCCATTCCAACCAGTGCACTCATCTCTTTTTCTATTTCCTTCAAAATGCTGTGCTTCGCTTCGTTTTTTTGCAAAGCGGCCTGATACTCCGCTTCTGCCTCAGCATTTGTCAGCACTTGCTTCTGCCCGTTCAGAATAATGTTGATCTGTCCGTTGTTTTTATAAGTCACAGCACGCTCCAACATTTTCACCTCTCTGTTCTCTCTATATGATATTCAAGCGGATGCCTTTTGTGACAAACGCCTATCATGTGTCGAAACAATTGCTTTTTTCGGGAACGGTCAGGAATCTTGCGCTTTCCCGAGAAATACTTTATTTCTTATTGTATTCACGGACATGGGATGGACAAACCAAGAGATTTTATTTTTAACAATTTGTTTAGAACATTAGCATTGAATATGGTAATATTTCTTTGATATATCCACCTCTTACTTTATATCAGAAGCAACGATATGAAATATTCTTTCTATCACCTTGCTGGACACTTCGCTCAAAAAAAGCCCGCAGCGGAAAATACCGCCTAAGCCGTGTTCTTTGTTCGTAAGGCGTGCCACTTTCAGTTTCAACACCCAACCCGGGGCCAGAATACGAATCGATTAGTTGATTCGGTGTAGATCTAAGAGACCAACTTTTTCTTCTACTGATAATGATTCGTCGCTTTAATGAAATGCTTGCTCCTCGAAACACAAGCCTAAAACCAGACAGAATCAGTGCAAGATACCCCGAATCCGCAATACCCAAAATAAATGACATATTCATATTTTTTAATCCAATGGGATCTGCTGTCACTTCATGTTGAATTGTGCGCTTTCCCGAGAAATAATTTCCGCATATGTAAGGGTTATTTCCTCATTTTTCAGACGGATGATAATCGTACAAGCAGAAGCCGTGTTTTTTCATATCCTGTAATGAGGTGATGAAGAATGGTTAAGATTTTTATTGATCCTGGCCATGGCGGGTCTGATCCAGGCGCAACAGGAAATGGCCTTCAAGAAAAAACGTTAACCCTGCAAATCGCTTTAGCGTTACGTACGATATTGACAAATGAGTATGAAGGGGTTTCTTTACTGCTAAGCCGGACAAGCGACCAATATGTCAGCTTAAGTGACCGGACAAATGCTGCAAATAACTGGGGAGCAGATTACTTTTTATCCATTCACATTAATTCCGGGGGCGGCACAGGTTTTGAAAGCTATATATACCCGGGCGTGGGGGCACCGACAACGACTTATCAAACAGCGATTCACTCTAAAGTGATACAAGCTGTCGACTTTGCCGACCGCGGTAAAAAAACAGCAAACTTCCACGTCCTAAGGGAGTCGGCAATGCCTGCCCTATTGACCGAGAACGGATTCATTGATACCGTCGCTGATGCAAATAAGCTTAAAACAAGCAGCTTTATTCAAAGCTTAGCGAGAGGCCATGCAAACGGGCTGGAGCAAGCCTTCAACCTAAAAAAAACGTCCAGTTCAGGGTTATATAAGGTTCAAATCGGCGCATTTAAAGTCAAAGCGAATGCGGACTCACTTGCAAGCAGCGCCGAAGCTAAAGGTTTTGACACCATTGTCATCTTAAAGGATGGCTTATACAAAGTACAGATCGGCGCATTTACATCCAAAGACAATGCAGACGCTCTTGCTGCCAGAGCGGAGAATGCCGGCTTTGACGCTATTGTCATTCTAGAGTCTTAATCGAGACGCGGACAAGCGCCTCATAAAAAACCCGGCTCCTCCATCATGAGAAACCGGGTTTTTTTATTTAAGAATATCAACAACAAACTTTGACCATGTTTCCAGACGGTTATAGATATCGTCCTGTTTTAATTCAGAGACTTTCATCCATTTTCCTGCAATTTGTTCTTTCTCCTTCACTTCCACTTGAGCGCCAGGCTTCAACTGAAGCGCAGAAAGAATTCCAATATGCACCTTGCCGACACTGTTTTCATCATCATTGATCAATCCAAGTGTGACAATCGCCTGTTTATCTTTTTCATTTATTTGCAGTTCTTCCTCAAGCTCACGGTCCGTGTTCAGCTTTAAGACTTCAGCGAATGAGGCTGCTCCATCAATAGCATTCATATGGCCTCCAAAGCCGAGAGAAAGCTTATTGTGCAGACGTGATTCTCCGCCGCCAGCCAGCCGCTCGTAAAGAAAAACTTCATCTTCGCGCTTAATGACGACATAAGGAATTGGCTGCTTGAAACGCGGATCTTCCTCTGCATCTCCCCTTCTCATTTCACGATAGGCTGCTTCGATCTGGGCCATGATTTCTGCCACTCTGCTATCTTCACTGTTTACGCCCTGGAAGGTTAAGCTTTCGTTCTTAAACACGTTGTCGCGCGGGGCGACCAAAATCATTTCGTCCATTTTTCCCATGATTACTGCGTCCTCCTCGTCCTCCTCGTCCTCCTCATTTGAACCTTTCAAGCCGAAAAGAGCAGATATTATATCTGCTCTTTTTCATCTTCAAAATAAAAGTCATCATCTTTGAGCGGCTCAACTGTCGCTTTTTTATAACCGTTCCCCTTCATAGAGAAGAAGTCATGTGATTTTGTTTTTGTATTTAAACCGTTTAAAACGATCGGATTAATATCTTCTTCTTCAAAGTATGGATCAAATCCTAGGTTCATCAGCGCTTTATTGGCATTATAGCGGATGAATTTCTTTACATCGTGTGAGAGTCCGACTTGATCGTACAGGTCCTCTGTATACTCAAGCTCATTTTCATATAACTCATTCAGAAGGTCGATCGCAAATTCGCGGAGCTCCGCTTTCTTCTCTTCTGTCTGCTTATTATAGATTTCCTGAGCAAGGAGGCCCACATAGACGCCGTGAATTGCTTCATCACGAAGGATCAGGTTGATGATTTCACCGCTTTGCATCAGTTTTCCTTGTCCGTAGAAATATAACGGATAATAGAAACCGCTGTAGAAGAGGAAGCTTTCAAGATAAACGGAAGCAACCATCGCCTTGAACAGTGAGATCTCGTCATCTTTTTGAATAGCTTTGTAAAGTCCGACGATGATTTGCGCTTTTTTCTGCAAATATTTGTTTTGTTTAACCCATTCGAATACTTCATTAATCGTTTCAGTCGGTGCCAGGGTCATGAAAATATTAGAGTATGACTTTGCATGGACAGCGTTCTCCATCATTGCCATAAAGTTCAGCACCGCTTTCCGCTGATGGCCGTCTACGTGTTCAGCCACGATCGGCATCCCCGTATTCCCCTGCTCTGTATCAAGAAGAGTAAGTCCGGCCAATACCTTCATATAAGTGTCCTGCTCGTTTTTTCCGAGATACTTCCATGTGAGGAGATCGCCGTTTAGAGCAATCTCTTCCGGAAGCCAGAACTGCTTCACGTTTTGGTTATAGAACATTTGGGTAAAATCGTCTTCATGCTTTGACCAGTTTGCTGCGTCATAAATTTTCGTCACTATAAACTCTCCTTTAATCAAACAACACAAGAAAGGCAGCTGTCTTGCCCAGTATCTTTCGTTCTTGCATAGTAAATGGTTTTAATTCCTCTGTGATGTGCATACAGATCGATTCGGTTTAAATCACGAGTCGTCATTGTGTCTTTTAAGAACAATGTGAAGCTGATTCCCTGATCAATGTGCTGCTGGATAGTCGCGATCATATCTACAACCTTGAACATGTCCATATCGTAAGCTTCTTTATAGAAGAACCAGTTATTAGATGCAAGCCCAGGCATTGGGTAGTACGTTTTTGAGTTGCCGTATGTTCTTTCTTCAATCCGTTCCATGATCGGCATGACGGACGCCGTGCTTGACTGAACGTATGAGATCGAGCCTGTCGGCGCAATGCATAATCTGTAGCTGTGATACATGCCGTGTTCAGCCACAAATGCTTTTAGCTGCTTCCAGTCCTCTGTCGTCGGGATATGCATGCCTTCAAACAGGTTGGCGATTTTTTCGTATTTCGGTGAGAAATCAGTTGAAACGTACTTGTCAAAGTATTCACCTGTTGCATAGGTCGATCCTTCATACTGATCAAACGTTTCGCCCTTCTCTTTTGCGATTTCCGCAGAACGCTGGATGGAGTAGAAGTTCACCATCATAAAGAACGTGTTTGCAAAGTCACGCGCTTCCGGACTTTCATACGCAATACCGTTTTGCGCGAGGTAGCCGTGAAGGTTCATAGCGCCGAGGCCGATTGATTTCATCGCTTTGTTTGCCCGTCTTACAGCAGGCGCATTGCGGATATCAGTCGTTTCAGACACGTGTGTTAAGGAGTCTGTCGCAAGCTTAACTGTCTTTTCGATTGATTTGTGTTCCATGACGTTGAGAATGTTAAGCGAACCCAGGTTGCAGGAAATATCCAAACCGATTTCATCTTCTTCATCATAGTCTGTGTATGAAGAAACCTGAGATGCCTGCAGCACTTCAGAGCAAAGGTTAGAAAATTTCACCTTGGAAATATGGTTATTCGCATGCACTTTATTCACGTTATCTTGGAACATGATGTATGGATAGCCTGATTCAGAACGAAGCATCGCCAGTTTTTCAAGCAATTTCCGCGGGTTGATTTTTTCCTTTTTCACCCGAGGGTTGTCGACAAATTTGTCGTACATTTCGTTCATGTCCATTTCATCCATGTGCTGGCCGTACTCTTTATAAATCGTGTGCGGATAAAATACGTAAGCCGCTTTGTCTTCACGTGCAAGCTCAACGAACTTGTCCGGAATGACAACACCGATAGATAGCGTTTTGACGCGCACATCTTCATCGGCAGAAATCTTCTTCGTATCGAGAAAATCATTGATATCGCGGTGGAAAATGTTTAAGTACGCCGCGCCAGATCCTTGTCTTTGTCCCATTTGGTCAGCGTAACGGAACGCATTATCTAGAAGCTTCATGACGCCTACAACGCCTTTTGTGGCATTTTCAACATCTTTAATGGCCTCACCTTTCGCGCGAAGCTTGGACAGGTTGAGAGAAACCCCGCCGCCCAGTTTAGAAAGCTGCATGGAAATATCAATCGCTCTTGAAATATCGTTTAATGAATCATTGACTTCGAGCAAGAAGCAGCTCACCAGCTCACCGCGGCGTTTTCTGCCCGCGTTCAAAAATGTCGGTGTGCTCGGCTGATATTCCTGATTGATCATCAGATTCACATATTCTTTTGCTTTCTCAGTGTCGCCGTTTGCGAAGAACAGCGCGACAATTGAGATCCGGTCCTCATATCGCTCGAGGATTTTTTTCTTGTCATTCGTTTTCAAAGCATAGTCATTATAGAATTTAAACGCACTCATGAAGGAAGGAAAACGAAACTTCTTAGCGTAAGCTGTCTTAAACACTGCTTTAATGTCTTCAAAAGAATAAAGGCTTAAGAATTCCTCTTCGTAGTATTGGTTTTTAATCAAATAATCCAGCTTCTCTTTTAAGTCGTGAAAGAAAACTGTGTTTTGATTGATATAGTCTACAAAATAGCTATGTACAGCCTCTTTATCCTTATCAAACTGGAATTTTCCATCTTTTTGGATCATGATTTCGTTATTTAACTGGATCCATTTTGGCACTTGATTTTGTGACAACTCTTTCTACCTCCTGAGTAAACAATTCAACGTCTTTAGATGTGCCGCTGAGTTCAAATTTGTGCAAGATCGGCACCTGATATTGTCTTGAAATGGTATCGGCGCTTTTTGCAAAGTTATCGCCCCATACTTTATTGCCGCTCGCAGCGACTCCTAATAAAAGATGGGCGTATTTTTCGAGAAATGATTGTGTTGATGCCGGTACCTGGCCGAAGTTTGTCGTGTAGGTGACCAAAACAAACGGAGTGTCCATGTGGTCAATTTCGTCCACCTTGCGTATCTGCTGAAAGCCTGTTTTATTCACAAACCGCTGAACATTCCCTGTTTTTGAATCAAATATGATTTGTACCACGTTTTATCACGACCTATCAAAAAATATGAATCTCTCATCACTAACACTATATATAGTATACTACCCTCTAGCAAAAACACAATATATAGATTTGTTTTTATGAAAAATTCATATTTTGATCAAATCAGGCAGATGGGCAGACCCATTAGGGCCCAAAAAAGAGAGCAGAACGAGAGTGATCTCTCGTCCTACTCGGGGTGTCGTTTTTAAGCCGATGTATATCATAACATGAAAAAAAACTGCTTAGTAGTCTAGATTTTTTTTTCTTAAGCTATCACAGCATTTTTCGCTCTCTACTGTTTCTTCTATTTCAACATCCGCACCGATCTCTTCTAAAACCGCCTTTAAAGCGCTGATAATTGACGCTTCCCTGATTAATTCTTTTCCGTTCACAATGATGCTTGTTCCATATTCATAGCAAGAATCATCTTCGCAAATTTCTTCCCAATGATTCACGATCACTTTATGCTTCATTTTTTCACCCTCTGTTTGATCTGTGTCTGTATTTAGTTTAGCGGGTAGCATCCGCTTTGTAAATTCGGATGCTTGTGAATTTTATTCAAGCTCATCATCCGTGTCGTATTCTTTCTTCAGCTTTACCTCATTGCTGGACTCATTATACTCATAAATTTTAATATAGCCGTCCTCCATAACCCCAAAATGATTATGTTCGAGCGGAAACGAACTTGGCTGAGGCGTTACATCCTCAGAATTGCCGCTGTCTGTTTCAATGATGGTTTCATGGTTCCCGCACGCCCCAAACAGCAAAAATACGGCTATCCACACAAGCGCTATCCTGATTCGTCTCAGTTCTGCTTCACTTTCAAACAAGACCCACCACCCCCTGATACAGATTTTTACAAGATATATATATTTAAGGCATATGTTGATCTCATAAAAAAAGACCGTGCCGAGGCACGGTCTTTTTTTGATCTATTCGAGTTCAAGCTGGACGTTTTTTTGCGGCGCAAACGTTGAGATCGCATGTTTATATATAAGCTGCTGCTTACCTTCCGATTCCAGCAATACGGTAAAGTTATCAAAGCCTTTGACCTGGCCCCGCAATTGGAAGCCATTCAGCAAAAAAACAGTGACATACGTATTTTCTTTCCGGATTTGATTCAAAAACTGATCCTGAATATTAATCGGTTTCATGTTTCGTCCTCCTTGATTCTCTATATCATACAGTTTCGATTAAAGTTCGAGTTTTCCTGCTATATGTGTGAAAATTTCCTTTTTTTTCAGCTCCATATCAACAGGCGGTGTCATATCGAACCAGGAAACCTGCATTTTGTTGCGAAACCACGTCAGCTGGCGTTTAGCATACCGCCTTGAGTTCTGCTTGAGTTGATCGACGGCATCTGAAAGTGTCACAAAACCGTCAAAGTATGCATAAAGCTCTTTGTAGCCTATCGCCTGTATCGATTGACAGTCTCTCACGTTCATGTCGTAGAGGCGCTTCACTTCCGGAAGAAGACCTGCCTCCATCATCATATCAACCCGCTGATTAATTCTAGCGTAAAGCGTGTCTCGATCCATTGTCAGCCCGATTATCACTGCATTGTACAGGAGCTCTCGTTTTTGCTCCTTTAAATGCTGAGACATCGTTTTTCCGGACGTATGTAAAATCTCCAGGGCACGAATGACTCTTCTAGTATTATTTGGATGAATAGCGGCTGCTGCCTCAGGATCTGCCTCAGCAAGTTTGGCATGAAGAAAGTCAGCGCCTTCCCGCTCCGCAGCCATCTGCATGCTCTGTCGAAACGCGGGATCGTTCGCTTCTTCCGTAAATGTATAATCGTACAGCACAGATTGTATATAAAGCCCTGTGCCGCCGACAATCATCGGGAGCTTTCCTCTATTTGCAATCTCGCTGATTTTGTTTCTCACTAAGCCTTGGTAATCGGCGGTGGAGAAGGAATCTTGGGGATCTAAAATGTCAATCAAATGATGAGGCACTCCCTCCATCTCCTGTTCGGTGATTTTAGCTGTTCCAATATCCATCCCTTTATAAACCTGCATCGAATCTCCGCTGATAATTTCTGCGTGTAAGGACTTAGCTAACTGAATACTTAAATTGGTTTTCCCCACTGCCGTCGGTCCGACTAAAATGACAACGGGCTGCTTCGTATTATTCAATATGTATCACTCTCTTTTATAAATCTCCTCCCATTATAGCATTCATCATGTACAACCACCTATCCATTTTGCCCTTTTTTTGCCCCGGTAAACATCCCGCTACCAGCCGAGCGGCTCATTGCCGACGATTTCTCTCGTCTTTCCTTTCAGGGCATGGCGGTGCGTTTTTCTTCCGTCATCTCTCGGGTCGTACACAACGCCTCCGTACCGGATCTCAATCGGCTCATTATAGGCCAGATACGTCGTTTCTTCGATTTCATGATAATGCGTGCCGTCTGCCAGGGGTATCGCAGGGCCCGAGATTCCGTAATACCGATGGAAATGACCGTTTTCAAAAGACGTAATCCCAGTAAAGTAGTGTGTATGCTGATCGGTATTAGATCCATTAGCCGGCTGAGTAAATCCTTCAATGAGGTGATAATGTCCCTGTTCTCTTGTCGTTTTGACGTGGTATGCATGAGCGTGAGGCGGCGCTTTTGACCAGTCAGACGGATACAGGCCCAATGTGCTCACATCCCTTCTTTTTCATCAGACGCCCAATCAAATCTGGGTAGGCTGAATACACTGCATCATCTACAATTTATTACAGGGGGAAAGAAAAAATGAACGAGGTAGAACATTTCACTGCTGAAGATACAAGGATAATTGGAAGACCCTTTGGGTTTGGGAGACCGTTTGGAAGACCTGGATTTGGCTACGGGTTTGGATTTGGGCGTCCATTCGGATTTTACGGGGGACCTTTTTTCGGCGGCCTTGTCGGCGGGCTTGTAGGAAGCGCTTTATTTAATCCTTATTTTTATGGCGGATATCCCTTTTATCCGTATCCTCCATTCCCTTATTACTATTAAACACAACAGATCCCTTAAAAAAGGGGTCTTTTTTCTGTCACTGAAAATGAATCTCTTGACTCATACTTAGGCATACACTAATATTTTTCTAGCTGAGATTTTTATGATCTAAAACGATATTGAAGTGAGGAGAATTTACGATGTTGACAGGATACATATTCCTCACGATTGCCATATGCTCGGAATCGTTAGGAGCGGCCATGCTGAAAGTGTCTGACGGCTTCAAAAAGTGGAAGCCAAGCGCCTTGGTCGTGATTGGCTATTCCCTCGCTTTTTATATGCTGTCGCTCACCTTAAACCATATCCCCCTAAGCCTCTCATATGCGACGTGGAGCGGTGTGGGCACGGTGCTGACGTCAGTGATCGGAGTGAAATGGTTCAAGGAAGAACTGAACGTGAAAGGACTGATCGGAATCCTTTTATTAATTTCAGGGGTTGTATTACTTAACTGGCAATAAGGAGTGAGGATGATGAAAGGATTTCTTTATTTAGGTCTTGCCATTGTATTCGAGGTGTTCGGCAGCACGATGCTGAAGCTTTCAGAGGGATTTACACAAGCCTGGCCCATTATCGGGGTTATTGCCGGGTTTCTATCGGCTTTTACCTTTCTAAGTTTTTCTCTGAAGACCGTTGACTTATCAAGCGCGTATGCGACATGGTCAGGCGTTGGAACAGCGCTCACAGCCATTGTCGGGTTTTTGTTTTTTGGCGAAACCATCAGTTTAAAAGGAGTATTCGGCCTTACACTTGTCATCGCAGGCGTCGTCGTATTAAATCAGTCGAAAGCTCCTGCTAAAGAAAAAAAACAGACGGCCTGTGAGTGACCGTCTGTTTTTTTATTCACCAGCCCTCTTTACAGAAGCTTCAAGGTGCAGCTCGACATTTCCTTGAACTGCGCGTGAAATCATGCATGACGACTCCGCCTTTTCACAAAGCTTGTGCGCCAATGTAACGTCTTCTTGTGAAGCATCACGTTTGAGCACGACGTAAGGACGGTGAATGATCTTTTTGTATGTAAAGACTCCTTTTGTGACGTCGACAATACCTTCTGACTCCATCTGCAAGTCTTCTTTTTCCAGCCCGCTTCTTTCCATCATCGCAGCCAGTGTAATAATATAACAAGTCGCTGCCGCTCCGAGAAGCATTTCATCTGGGTTGGTCCCCTCTCCCGGTCCGTCCATTTCTTTAGGAATCGAAATAGATGTGATGAGGTTTCCGCTTTCAATCGTACCGACGTCATTGCGGTTACCCGGCCAGTTCGCTTTTAAGTAAAAATGATGATCCGCCATCGTATGTTTTCCCTCCTTTTTTGACCTTATTTCAGTCTACTGATCTTTGCTTCTTTTGTCTTCTGATCTGCTTGTTACGAATACTCTTTTTCAAGGACACTTTTGATCGCACGGACATAAGCATAAAATTCACTGTTCTTTGTATATTTTCTATTCTTATAATAAAAATCATCGAAAAATGCTTCTCTCTGCTCGCGGCTGATTTCCAGCTGGATACTCAGCCCCGTTTCCCCTTGGTTGTTAATGTTTTCGGCGTTCAATCCAGCAAGACCGCTTTTAGATGACGCTAGCTCAGCGGAAAACCCCCTTCTCTTGAGGGCTTTTACGATCATTTTCGCCCGCTTTCGATCTGTGCCACCAACAAGTGTATTCTTGTTCTCCCCTTTATATCCGTGGAAAGCCACCACATATTGATGCTCTTTGATCTTTTTTTCAGCTAATGGCTCATCAAAGTTGGTGCTTGTAATGTGCAGCGTTTGGTTATCGTGTGACTTCAGCCCTTCAAACAGGTATGTAGAGTATTCATTATTGAAATACCGCACAAGCTCGCTTACTCCGCCTTCAATTCTTCCGCCGTGCGGAGACATAATTAACACTTTGCTTCCTTTTTTCTCATTATAGGAAATATCATAATCGGCTGGGCTCTCATTTTCTGCCAAGCTGCTGAAATTTGAATATGTATCTGGCTGATTAGATGGTTCAGGTTCTAATGAGTAATGAACATATCTCAGAAATAAGACAATGGCTAAGACTAATATGACATTTAGTATAAATCTTCTCATGTTTAACTCCTTTCATAAGAATGGCACAGTTCATTATATGAGGTTTAGCCAATAGGTTTTATCTTACCATTGTATACGCTAGATCATCAGTGAAAAAGTTCCCGGTTTCAAAAAATCAATTGATTGTCACGGTTAATAGCGGTTCATTTCAAATATGAGTGAAAAAAGATTGAGAGGAAAGACAAAAAAGGTAGGAACAACCTCACTTGGTAATTAAATGTATAGAGGTTTAAGGAGGATTTTGCCAATTAACAGACCGCCCGGTATGCTGAGACGGACAGCCTGTTAACGGCCTGCAAAATAGATGCTTTGCTTATTTGTTCTCACAAAATCACAGGAGAGGATAGAATCTAACAAAAACGTTCTAATCTGTTGTTTCGAAAAACAAAAAGCTTTGATTTGCGTTTTGCTTTTGTGTCTTACAATAATCGTTCTTTTACTGATCGTTCCGTCTTTCTTCATATATATTATGCTGATTGGCATTTGGCTTTCCAAAGACCGATGTAAGAAGAAATTCATACAGCTGCGCTCCCCTTGCGTTTCATATGACAACATTATAATACGAACAAGCGTTCCTTTTCAATCCCCAATGATTGCCACGACGTATGAACCTTTCGTATCTGATTCGAAAGGTTCATAAAAACCAACTCTTGTCAGCTTCTTATAAAGGACAAACAAACTTACCAAAGCTAGCATCTGTTCATAGAGTATACAGAGAACCTTATAATAGGAGGAAAATACATGTTTGGGTACTCTATGGTACAAATGGTGAGAGCAAATGCTCATAAGCTAGATTGGCCGTTACGCGAAAGCGTCTTGCAGCTTTACAAGCCCTTCAAATGGACTCCTTGCTTCTTGCATCAGTTTTTCGAAACCAAATTGAAAAACAGAAAAAAAATGTCGGTCATTATTGAATTTGAGGAAGGCTGTCACGAGACCGGCTTCCAAATGGCTGGAGAGGTGCTACAAAAAGAAAAACGCAGCAAGCTAAAAAGCCGTTTTAACAAAATCTATTGCTGCAGCGCCGAGGTGACCCCTTCAGCGTTACATTCGCTTCTTTCTGAATGCAGTGATATCCGAAAAGTGTATTTAAACCGCGAAGTCAAAGCGCTACTGGACACTGCAAACGAAGCAAGCCATGCGAAGGAAGTTGTCAGAAATGGGCAGACCCTGACAGGAAAAGGCGTGACCGTCGCTGTTGTCGATACAGGAATCTACCCGCATCCTGATTTAGAAGGCAGGATTGTCGGCTTTGCGGACATGGTCAATCAGAAAACAGAGCCGTATGATGATAATGGCCATGGCACACACTGTGCAGGTGATGTCGCAAGCAGCGGGGCATCCTCTTCCGGCCAATACCGCGGGCCTGCACCGGAAGCCAATCTAATCGGTGTGAAGGTTTTAAACAAGCAAGGTTCAGGAACGTTAGCAGATATTATTGAAGGTGTAGAGTGGTGTATTCAATACAATGAGGACAACCCGAATGAACCAATTGATATTATCAGCATGTCACTCGGAGGCGATGCGCTTCGATATGATAATGAACAGGAAGACCCATTAGTCAGAGCTGTTGAAGAAGCGTGGAACGCGGGGATTGTCGTCTGTGTCGCTGCCGGAAACTCAGGGCCTGATCCACAAACCATTGCAAGCCCGGGCGTGAGCGAAAAGGTGATTACAGTAGGTGCCCTTGACGATAACAATACCGCAAGCAGCGATGATGATACGGTCGCTTCCTTCTCAAGCCGCGGGCCGACAGTATACGGAAAAGAAAAGCCCGATATTTTAGCGCCGGGTGTTAATATTATTTCCCTTCGCTCTCCGAATTCTTATATTGATAAGCTTCAAAAATCAAGCCGTGTAGGATCTCAGTACTTTACAATGTCAGGAACATCGATGGCAACACCGATCTGTGCAGGAATTGCGGCTTTAATCCTTCAGCAAAATCCTGACCTTACACCTGATGAAGTGAAAGAGCTGTTGAAAAATGGCACAGATAAATGGAAAGATGAAGATCCAAATGTTTACGGAGCGGGCGCTGTAAACGCAGAAAATTCCGTTCCCGGCCAATAGACAGCACCATAAAAGCCGGCAATTCTCGCTCAGCAGACTTGCCGGTTTTGTGTTTTGAATTTTCATAATCATGAGATAAAATAAGAGAAAATAGGTGAAGGAAGTGGGAAAAATGCCATATTATATCTGCAACACATGCGGTGTACAACATGCGCAAACTGTAAATCCACCTAGCTCATGCCTGATTTGCGACGAAGAAAGGCAGTATATTCATCCGGATGGACAGTCATGGACAACCCTTGAAGACCTGCGTGAGAAAGCAAACCTTCAAAACACCCTCAAAAAGGAAGAAGAACATCTTTATAGCATCAAAACTGAACCAGAGTTTGCGATCGGACAGACAGCATTTCTTATCCGGCATGAGGGCTTCAACGTGCTATGGGATTGTATTTCATACCTTGACCAAAAGACAATGAACCAAATTAACGAATTAGGCGGTATTCAAGCCATCGCTTTGTCTCATCCACATTATTACTCTGCTCAGGTTGAGTGGGCTGAAGCGTTTCAGGCCCCGATCTATATTCATAAGGATGATAAAGAATGGGTGGCAAGGCCAAGCAATCACATTCATTTCTGGTCAGGTGAAACTCTCAAGATAAAGCCGGGACTGGACCTCTACCGTCTGGGCGGACATTTTAAAGGCGGGGCAGTTCTCTATTGGAGCAAGGGCAACGAAGGAAAAGGCTGTCTTTTGACGGGAGATATTATTACGGTTGCGGCGGATCAGAACTGGGTCAGCTTTATGTACAGCTATCCAAATCTCATTCCCCTTCCCGCTTCCAAAGTTGAAGAAATAGCAGCCAAAGTGAAACCGCTTCAATTCAACCGGCTTTATAATGCTTTTTCTAAAGTTGTCAGAGAAAACGCCGGTGAAGCAGTCCAGCGTTCCGCTGAACGTTATATCAAGGCTCTGAACAGCGAATTGTTTCATACATAAAGGGTGAAGCGCTCTCTCCCGTGTAAAACATGAAGCAATTGGGAATAGTATCGTGTAGATCAAAAGGAGGGAATATTGATGGCAAACACGAATACACAGCTTTCTCAATGGCTTGAATCCAAAGTCGGCCAGACCCTTGATATTAGAAAAGGTGAATTGACCCACGATGAAGAGGTTTCAGATTTGGATCAGATTGTTCTTCACCTACAAAAAGTGGGTATACGCAGCACGAATCATCCTGATGACTATGTGGCCAAAGAAGAACTTGTTTTAGAAGGCGCAGGAACAACTTATACTGAGGATGGGAACGTACCGCTTCCGCAAAATGCCTATGAGATTCCTTTATTAGGTGATATTCATATTCACCAGGAAAACGAAGGGTTGAAGGTTGTAACGGACCGGGCAGTATATACAATTGATGTCCAGCACAGCTGACAGTCACTTTACGTAAATAAGATTACTTAGCGCCTTTGAGCTTTTTATTCAAAGGCGCTGCTTCAAAGAACATTTACAATATAGGCCCTTTAGAATGTATCGTGTTTTGACATTCTAAACTTTCCATACAAAATGATTCTACATGTTGCATTATGACACGTTTGATCCGGTCTTTATTCACTCGTACAGGGTCAAGCAGCGCATGTAAAGCCAAGCCGTCAATAAGGGCGTAAAGTCTCTCAGCTTCAATGTCTTTATCAACATTCTGCTTCAGTAAATTGAATTCATCTAAATAGTCAACCAGATTCCGCATTCCGCTGTAAATCCCATCATGATTCGGATCAAACATATCCTTCTTATGTCGGGCGTAAACCGTAAAAGCAAACCACACCTCCATCTCTCTAATGGTTTCTTCATTTGTTGGCACAATTTCAAGCAAAATCTGCAGCACTTTTTCCTTAGGGGGCAAATCCCTCACTGTAATGTCCTCAATACGGGCCATCACCTTTTCTTGAACAAGTTTCATAGCAAAAACAAGCAGCTCATCCTGAGTAGAAAAATAATGGCGCAGCGCCCCTAAAGACAATCCTGCTTCCTTTGCAATGTTTCTGGCTGATGCCCCCTCCATCCCCCGTTCTAAAATCACGCGCCACGTCGCTTCTGCAATTTGTTTTCTTCTTTTCTCATGGTCAATTTGTTTTGGCATAGCTTTATTGTAACAAGAAAAAAATGAGAGAGCAATTTTTATAATACAGTTGTGTTATAAAAATGAAGATGGTAAAATGTTGTTTAAATAATACAACTGTATTGAAAAGAGGGGAATAGATTGAACGGTATCGCATGGATGATTGTCTTCTGTGAAATTGCGTTTTGGGTCGTGATTGTTTTAGGGCTTGCTGTACGCTACCTATTCAAACAACGTACATTAGGATTGTTATTCTTGACCTTAACCCCAGTTATCGATTTAATCTTATTAGCAGCAACTGCTGCGGACCTTTACCGCGGAGCCTCAGCGACTGCTGCCCATGGTATTGCGGCTGTTTACATTGGTATATCGATCGCTTATGGAAAGCAAATGATTCAATGGGCGGATGAAAGATTTCAATATTATGTGACAAAACAAGGAGCCAAACCGCTGAAGCGTTATGGAATGGATTATGCCAAGCACTATGCAAAAAGCTGGATAAGACACGTGCTGGCCTACCTTATTGGTGCGGGATTGTTAGCAGGAATGATCTACTTCATCAATGATTCTGCCCGAACCGAGGCATTAAGCGGCATTCTTAAAACATGGACAGTCATTTTAGGTATTGATTTTCTCTTTACCGCCAGCTATTTTATCTGGCCGAAAAAAGAAAAAGCCTCAGAGAATCTCAGGAGTTAATATGAAAAAGAAAGTCCTTTTCGCTAGAAAAGGGCTTTTTAAGTTTTTGTCAAAATATGTTATACTGTTTTCCGGTGATTTAATGGGATCTCGACTCTTACTGTTTTCATTAAAATAGCTTAGGAGATTCATATTACAATGGGTAAGTAAGCATGTGAAGGGAGCGTCGTGCTTGAGCCAAAAACAACAGAACGAGAAGTTTAAAGAGATAAAGCTGAGCTCGAAATTATTCGAACTTGTATCCATCATTCTTATCGTTGTCATTGCACTAGCGGTGATCTTCGGCTGCTATTTCTTCGGAATGAAAGGGTTATTCTCTATACTGGGCATCACATACGATTCCAATCAAACATTAGTTTTATTTATTTTAGTCTGTTTTGCTGCAGGCTTGATCATAGACCCACTCACAATGATTGTCTCTATAATTCTGGCAAAATCACTTTCATTGGAAAAGACTGCACTTTTTGCTTTTATCCTGTACTTTATCAGCAATTTCATAACGATTTGTTTTGCGGATTACTTTATGCAGTCTCTATATATTCCAGATGTCTTGCTTTTTGTGATATCAGCATTGATGGCTTTAATTGAACTTGCATTTGATGACCAGCCTAATAGGAGAGCAGCTTAAAATTGCAGCCTATGATTATGTAAGCTTTTTTGCATTTATATCATTGTCATCGTCTAATTTGGCCGAGTTTGACATTACTAGTTATAAAGCGAAAAAAACCTTCTATAATCAAAAATAAAACTCCCTGTTCACTCGAACAGGAAGCAAAACACAATGATTTAATAATTTAAATTCTGCATTCTAAAATTATTCTTACATTCGGATCATCAAGTTCATCTAAAAAGATAATTACCTTTGGACCACCTGCCATGTTTCCACCCCCCTATCCAAAATATACATCAATTCCATTTACCTGTAAATGACAATTTTGTTATACAGAGGGATATTCTTTATGACTCCAAATCAGTACAAAAAAGCATTGAACCATTCAAAAAATGGATCAATGCTTAATTATCATCTTACTCCCCCGCTACATCACGCGTTTGAACATCTTTTCCATCTCATAAGTGGAGTGGTGAATGATGATCGGACGGCCGTGCGGGCATGTAAATGGGTCTGATGTGCTTCGGAGGTCGTCCAAAAGCGCTTTGATTTCGTCATTTCTGAGGTGGCGGTTTGCTTTGATGGAGCCCTTGCAGCTCATCATAATCGCCGCTTCCTCGCGCAGTTTTTTAATATCAATATGTTTGGAGTCGAGCACCTGCTGAATGATTTCTTCTATCAGCTCGGCTTCTTCTCCCTTTGGAAACCAGGCTGGGTGGCAGCGGACGATGTAGCTGTTGGAGCCGAAGGACTCTAAAAAGACTCCGACGCTTTCGAGCTCTTGTTTGTGCTGTTCAATAATCAGCGCCTCGTTCGTAGAATAGTGGAACGTCAGCGGCACGATCATATCCTGCACCTCAGGCTCAACCTCTCCTACCTTTTCGCGGAAATATTCGTACTTAATACGCTCTTGCGCAGCATGCTGGTCAATAATATATAAGCCGTTTTCATTTTGTGCCAGTATATAAGTCCCATGCATCTGTCCGATCGGGTACATAATCGGAACGCGCTCAGATGTTGGCTCCGGCTGTTGCTCATGGTATTCTTCCTGCTCAAATGTTTCAGGCTGTTCTTCTGATACATCAGGCACCTTATTGCTTTGTTCCCGTTCAACGATAGGAGGCGCTGCAAATTGAAGAGGAGGCAACTCTTCCTCCACATCAATTGATTCTTTTACCACTGAACTAAGCTTCATTGGTGAATAAGATGTCGCAACCGTTTTTTCCGGAACTTTTTCTTCAGCAGGCTTTTCATCAAAGGTCATAAACTGCTGCTCATTTTTGAGGGCAGGTGCTGATTTTTTCGGGAGCTGGGCATTTGGAATCAGCTGCTGCTGTTTAAATACATCTTTAATTCCGTCACGAATTAAGTCATGAAGCTCTGTTTCCTTGCTGAGACGGACCTCAAGCTTTGACGGATGCACGTTGACATCGACTAAAATCGGGTCCATCGTAATTTCTATAAAAGTAATTGGATGGCGCCCGATCGGCAGAAGCGTATGATATCCTTCATGAACCGCTTTAACGAGCGGAAAATTTTTAATGTAACGGCCATTGACCACAGACGACATATAGTTTCTCGATGCCCGTGTAATCTCTGGCAGGGCGATATATCCCTTTACTTCAAAATCCAAAGAACTCACATGCAGCGGAAGCATTTTTTTGGCGACAGCCGTGCCGTAAATCGCTGCCAGCACATGGCGAACATCACCGTTTCCGTTCGTTTGAAGCAGGTTTTTCCCATGATGGCGCAGGCGGATGGAAACTTCCGGATGAGCCAGCGCAATCCGGTTGACTACATCCGTAATGTTCCCAAGCTCTGTGTGAACGGTTTTCATATACTTCAAGCGGGCAGGTGTATTAAAAAACAGATTGGACACGACAATTTCAGTTCCCTTTCTGCTTGACGAACGTGATTCGGAAATGATGTTTCCTCCTTGGAGGACGAGCTTCGTCCCTGCTCCTTCACCGGTGCTTGTCGTAATCTCAAGATGAGAGACGGACGCAATACTCGGCAGTGCTTCTCCCCTAAAACCAAGTGTTCTCACCCTGAACAAATCATTTTCATCTTTTATTTTACTCGTGGCGTGGCGGCGGAAAGCACGCTTGCAATCTTCTTTTTCCATTCCTTCGCCGTTATCTAATACCCGAATGGAGGCAAGCCCTGCTTCCTCAATATCGATTTCAATGACTGTGCTGTCAGCGTCAATCGCATTTTCCACCAATTCTTTGACGACTGAGGCGGGGCGCTCCACAACCTCGCCGGCAGCAATTTTATTTGAAAGCTCATCTGACAGCTGGATGACTTTTGCCACATTCATCACCCCGTTTTAATGTAATTTCTTTTGCAGCTTGTACATTTCATTCATCGCTTCAAGCGGTGTCATATCCAATATATTAAGTGATTTGAATGCATCGAGCACTTGCTTTTCTTTTTTGGAAAGCTTCGGTGCTTCAGCCGGCTTTTCCGCTTCCTCAAAAAAGGACAGCTGGGCCGGCTCTTCTTTGACCTGAGGCTTCTGCACCGGCACTTCCGGTTTGTTTCCTGAATGCTCAAGCTCTTTTAAAATATCTTGAGCGCGCGAAATGAGATCTTCCGGGAGCTCGGCAAGCTGGGCTACATGGATACCGTAGCTTTTGTCAGCAGCCCCTTCTTTAATTTGATGAAGAAAGACAACCGTTCCATTATATTCCTCAGCCCGAACATGAACGTTTTTCAACTGCGGCAGCTTGTCCTCAAGAACGGTCAGCTCATGATAGTGCGTGCTGAACAGCGTCTTGGCGCCGATATGATCGTGAACGTATTCGATAATCGCCTGTGCCAGCGCCATACCGTCATAAGTGGACGTTCCCCGGCCGATTTCATCAAACAGAATAAGGCTGTTTTTCGTCGCATTGACAATCGCATTTTTGGCTTCTAGCATTTCCACCATAAATGTACTTTGGCCGGAAATCAAATCATCTGCAGCGCCAATTCGCGTGAAAATTTGATCAAAAATCGGAAGCACCGCTTTCTTCGCGGGTACAAAGCAGCCGATTTGCGCCATGATGGAAATGAGCGCGATTTGTCTCATATATGTGCTTTTCCCTGACATGTTCGGACCGGTAATGAGAAGCATTTGTCTGTTATCGCCCATCATACAATTGTTAGGGACATATTCCTGGCTGTCCATGACTTTTTCAACGACTGGGTGTCTGCCTTCAATCACTTCAACTTCATCTTTAGAGAACTCAGGTTTCGTATAGTGGCGATTTTCACTGATTGTCGCAAAGCATTGCAGAGCATCAAGCTCGCTCATCTGTTTGGCAAGCTGCTGCAGACGCGGAATGTACAGTTTTACTTTCTCACGCAGCTCAGTGAACAGCTCGTATTCCAGCTCGCAGATGTTATTTTCCGCTTCTAAAATAAGCGCTTCTTTTTCCTTTAATTCAGGTGTAATGTAGCGCTCTGCATTTGTTAACGTCTGCTTTCGCTCATAGCGACCTTCCTCAAGCAAATGCAAATTCGCTTTTGTCACTTCAATATAATAACCGAAAACTTTATTGAAGCCGACCTTTAAAGAGCGAATACCTGTGTATTCCCGCTCCTGCTGTTCCAGGCGGGCAATCCAGTCCTTTCCGTTTCTGCTTGCATCACGGTATTCATCAAGCTTTTGATTGTATCCGTCTTTAATCAGGTTCCCTTCTTTTAACGATAAAGGAGGGTTTTCGTACAGCGCTTCTTCCAGCAATTCAAGCACATCTCCGCAAGGATCAATGCGCTCCGCACGTTCCTTGGCCTTGTCATGGGCCAGTGACGCAACCAGCTGTTTAATGCCGGGCACTTGTTTTAACGATTCCTTCAGCTGAATTAAATCCCGTGCATTGACGTTTCCGAATGCAACACGTCCTGCAAGGCGTTCCAAGTCATATACTTCTTTTAAACGTTCACGCAAATCTTCCCGTTCAAAGAAATGGGACATCAGTGTTTCCACCATTTCTTGGCGCTCTTCTATTTGATTGACTCTGATAAGCGGCCGGTCAATCCACTGTTTAAGCAACCGGCCTCCCATTGCAGTTTTCGTTTCATCCAGCAGCCACAAAAGGGAGCCTTTTTTATTTTTCGAACGGATCGTTTCAGTCAGCTCCAGATTTCGCTTTGAGTACAAGTCAATTTTCATCGCTTCCTCAAGCTCATACACCTGCACGGGCTGAAGATGATCAAGGCTGCGCTTTTGGGTCCTTTTCAGGTACGTATATAGGCGCAAAAATGTTTTTGTTATATCCTCATTATTTAAGTGCTCAATGATCGTTACGTGTTCGTTTGTTTCTCCGTCTTCAATTGAGATCGTTGCACCGCACCGCTCTTTCAGCAGTGCGACCGTATCGGCATCCATACTTCCGGAAACCACGATTTCCCGTGCGCCGACTGAATAAATTTCTGATATGACGTCTTCAATCCGTTCAATCAAGACAGCCAAATTTTCTCCCGTTGTTAAATCAGACAGCGCCAGCCCAAACCCGTTCGAACAGGCGGAAACAGAGGCGATAAAGTTGTTTTCTGATTCATGGATGCCTTTGCCGTCCATTACAGTTCCGGGCGTAATAAGCTGGACCACTTCCCGTTTCACAACGCCCTTTGCAGATTTCGGATCTTCGGTCTGTTCACAGATCGCGACTTTGTACCCTTTTTTAATAAGCTGCTCAATATACGCAGAAGCAGAATGATACGGCACACCGCACATCGGTATTTTTTCAGCCGCGCCGCCGTCTCTGCTCGTTAATGTAATTTCCAGCTCTTGTGACGCTTTTTTGGCGTCCTCAAAAAACATTTCGTAAAAATCACCAAGGCGAAAAAATAAAAAGGCATCTTGGTGCTCTGCCTTTATTTTTAAATATTGCTGTATCATAGGCGTATAACCGGCCATTGTTTAATCCCTCACTATGTATCAACGTTTCTATTTTCCAGCCTTCATTATAACATAAACAAAAAGTGTTAAAAGAATGATATATCAATATAAAAAAGAGACTTGGGGGTACTGTCTCCCCTAGTCCCTTGTTTATTCTTCAGGATCTCCCACTAAAAACTCAGGATTGATGTCTTCCAGCTCTTCATCAAGCTCATCTTCCCAATCTTCTTCGTCATCCTCTTCCCAGTCTGGATTAACCTCAACAACAACCTTTGTTTCTCCTACCACTTCCGCCAAAAACTCCCTTTCTGCCTGAACAACAATTTTATTTCCATTCGGTGAAATGGTCACTTCAAGACAGTTAGGCTGCTGAAGGACTTTCGCAATCACTTCATGCTCATCATCTAAGTAATTGTTGTCTCTGTATCTGAGTTTAATGACATCTACGTATTTCACCCGCTCTGTGACAACCTCTGTTTTTGTGTTGTCCGCGTAAGAGTACCATACGTTTATATCATAATACCCTTCAATTTCTACTGTTTTCCCGATTTTTTCAGCGTCATACTTGTGGTTGATAATCCAACCACCCAAAATGCTGCTCGGTTTTTTCTCAGGGGAGATGGTATTGGTGCATTGGGTGAATTTTCTGCCTTTCGCTACTACCGCCTTCGTAATAATTTCCCTGTATTCAGACATTCCGGCATGCCTCCTTGTTCTTCTTCGTGTTATCTTATGCTGGGCATTTGTCTAGTGTGCATTTTTATAAATAAAATATAAAAATACAAAGTTTCTGTTCCATTGTATGCAGGCGCGCCTAGAAACTTTACTTATAAGTGCGATAAAGTTTCTTCGCGGGCGAGATCAGAAAAGCACACCGAACATTTAGTACATAGTTTTTTTAGTTCAATTATATTCAGCATGAATATAAAAAAACACGGGCCTGAAAGGCACCGTGTTTAGAGAGAACAGCTGTTATTTGAATGCTTCACCTTCGAACCGGTTTCCCCTTTTAGAAGGTCGCCTCCGGTTGATGTGATGATTTCATTTGTGACTTGGTTGGAAATGGTGTGTGCAACGAGCTGCAGAAGGTCATTTACCTCCATCTGCGAATCTCTGAATTCCTGTATGACAGGAATCTCTTCAAGCTCTTCTTGCAGCGCGTCAATTTTTGCTTCTACTTGCTTGAGCGCTTCATGCTTTTCGTAATGCTTCAGATTGACAGCCTGCTTTTGCAAGGCTTTGATCTGATTAATGATTGCAGACACTTTGTCATTCTCATTGATTTGTGCTTCAGCCCGTTTGAAAAAATCAACCTCCTCTGTTTCAGAGATCATTTTTGCAAGGTTTCGCGCCTGCTGCACAATGTCTTTTTTTGAGTAGAGCGTCATCTTATTTCACCTCGATTGCTTCTCCTACCATTTCTCCGTCAAGCGACCATGTTTTCGCTTGCTGGATTTTCACGCGGACGATTTTGCCGATTGCTTCCTTCGGCCCTTTGAAATTGACAAGTTTACTTTTTTCAGTGTAGCCGGCAAGAATATCAGGATTATTTTTGCTTTCACCCTCAACTAATACTTCGACAACCTTGCCTTCGTATTCCTTCATTTTTTTAGCAGAAATATCATTCACCAGTGCGTTCAGACGCTGCAGACGTTCTTTTTTCACACGCATTGGTACATTATCTTTCATTTTGGCAGCCGGAGTGCCTTCACGCGGAGAGTAGATGAACGTATAGGCGCTGTCAAACTCCACTTCACGGTATAGAGAAAGCGTTTCTTCAAACTGTTCGTCCGTTTCGTTCGGGAATCCGACGATAATGTCTGTTGTCAGAGATGCGTTCGGCATTGCTGCCTTAATTTTTCGCACGAGTTCCATGTAACGCTCTCTGTCATATTTACGGGCCATCAGCTTCAGAACCTCTGAGCTTCCTGATTGAACCGGCAGATGAATGTGATCAAGCAGGTTGCCGCCTTTTGCGAGCACTTCAATGAGGCGGTCGTCGAAATCACGCGGATGACTCGTTGTAAAACGGATTCTCGGAATATCGATTTTTCTCAGTTCATCCATCAAATCACCGAGGCCGTATGTCATATCTTCAAAGTCTTTTCCGTACGCGTTTACGTTTTGGCCTAATAAAGTAATTTCCTTATAGCCTTCGCTTGCAAGCCTTCTCACTTCCTGAATGATCTCTTCAGGGCGTCGGCTTCTTTCTTTTCCGCGTGTGTAAGGCACGATGCAATACGTACAGAATTTGTCACAGCCGTACATGATATTGACCCAGCCCTTAATTTTTCCGTTCCGGACTTTCGGAAGGTTTTCAATAACGTCCCCTTCCTTGGACCAAACTTCTACGACCATTTCTTTTGAAAGGTATGCTTCTGACAAAAGCTCCGGCAGGCGGTGGATGTTATGCGTTCCGAAAATCATATCGACAAACGGATGTTTTTTCAAAATCCGGTTCACAACTGATTCCTCTTGGGACATACAGCCGCACACCCCTAAAATCAGGTCGGGATTGTTTTTTTTCAGCGCTTTTAAGTGCCCCAGCTCACCAAATACCTTGTTCTCGGCATTCTCACGGATCGCGCATGTGTTTAATAAAATGACATTGGCATCGTCAACAGAGTTCGTCGCTTCGTAACCGAGCGCCATAAAGATCCCTGCCATAACCTCTGTATCGTGTTCATTCATTTGGCAGCCGTACGTACGGATATAGAACTTTCTTCCGTCTCCCAGCCCCTTAAACTCTTCAGAAATTTTAAAGTCATTATGATAAGTAACGGCTTCCTTGCCTCGTTTTTTCGCATCTTTTAAGGAAGGCGGAATGTAAACAGCTTCAAAGTACTTGCTGTAATCCTTCTCGGATTTTTTGTCCGATGGATTAACTTGTCCGCTCTCTAATTTTTGTTTTTCATTCATGTCATGATTTCTCCTTTCAAACCAAACTTCCACCCTCCAGTATAAAGGTTCTTGAAGCTCTGCACAACTGGCAACCTATCATTGTACACTCATTGAGAATAATAATCAATAAGGAATCAAAAGAGGAAGAGCATTCTCTCTTCCTCTTACAATAGCTGGAGCTCTTTAGCCGTCTTTTTGATGGCGTCAAGCGCCTCATTCAATTCTTCTTTGGTATGCTCAGCAGTTATAATCGTGCGAATTCTGGCTTTTCCTTTTGCTACAGTCGGGAAAACGATGCTTTGGGCAAAAACGCCGCGTGAAAGGAGCTGATCAGAAAATTGCTTTGCAACGCCTTCATCACCTATTAAAATCGGAAGAATCGGTGTTTCACTCTGCGTGAGAGTCAGACCCATTTTCACAATCATTGATTTAAAATAGGACGTATTTTCCCACAAGCGCTCCATATGCTCTGGCTCTTCCAGCAAGACATCAATTGCTTCCATACAAGCTGCAGTGACAGCCGGCGGATGGGACGTGCTGAATAAAAACGGACGGCCTTTATGGCGCAAATAATCGATCAGCACCTTTGAACCGGCAGCATAGCCGCCGAGCACTCCGATTGCCTTGCTTAGCGTTCCTACTTGAATATGGACTCTGCCGTCCAGACCGAAGTGATTCACTGTTCCCCTGCCGTTTTCGCCAAGCACTCCTGATGCATGGGCATCATCTACCATCACAAATGCGTCATATTTCTCAGCGAGCTCTACAATATCAGGCAAAGGGGCTATGTTGCCATCCATGGAAAATACACCGTCTGTCACAATCAGACGCATCCGATAATTCATTGATTTTCTCAGCACCCTCTCTAAATCACTCATATCGACGTGCTGATACACCTTTTTATCTGCCTTTGTCAGTCTGATTCCGTCAATAATAGAGGCATGATTCAACTCATCTGAGATGACAATATCTTCGTTTGAGAGAATACTTGAAAGTACGCCTTGGTTTGTTGTGAAGCCTGATTGGAATACAAGTGCCGCCTCTGTTTTTTTAAAGGCCGCCAGCTTTTTCTCAAGCTCTTGATGCATTGTAAATGTGCCGGCAATCGTTCTCACTGATCCAGTGCCGGCTCCAAATTGCTGAACAGCCTCCTGCGCGGCTTTGATGAGTCTTGGGTGTGAAGTAAATCCGAGGTAATTATTAGAAGAAAGCTGAATGGCGTTTTTATGATTCACTGTAACAGATGGGCCCTGCATTGATTCAAGCTGTTTTATATCCTGCCAAGTATGGTTTTCTTTCATTCTATCAAGCTCTGCTTTTAAAAACTCAAATTCCTTCGTCATGTTTATCCCCCTTTTATGGAATTAAAATTACTTTTCCGCATTGGCCGCTTCTCATCAGTTCGAATCCTTTCTCAAACTCCTCTAACGGAAACTGATGGGTAATCACAGGTGAAAGGTCGAGTACGTTTGACCCGAGCAATTGAGACACCTGCCGCCATGTGGAAAACATTTTTCTTCCTGTGATTCCTTGGATCGTAAGTCCTTTAAATACTACTTTATTCGTCAAATCAATTGTCACCGGATGTTCCGGCAAGCTGAGAATGTGAAATCTTCCGCCATTCGCAGCCATCGCAAGACCTTGGGCAATCGCCGAGGGATGGCCTGACATCTCACAAACGAGATCTGCTCCTTCCCCATTCGTTAAAGCGCTTACAATTTTAAGCGGATCTTCTTTTTCAATCGAAACAGTACGTGCAGCTCCCAGTTGTTTGGCAAGCGCCAGCCTGTATTCATTTTTATCTATCGCTATCACCTGAGAAGCACCTGCTGCTTTTGCAACCGCAACAGCCATAAGTCCAATCGGTCCGCAACCAATGACCGCAGTGGTTCCTCCTGCCTGCTGGCTTTCAAGCACTGTATGAACCGCATTTCCTAAAGGCTCTTGAATGGAAGCAATCGACGGATCCATATCAGCGGGGTTCTTCCAAACGTTATTAGCAGGAACTTTTACATACTCCGCAAAACAGCCAGCCGTGTCCACCCCAATAATAGCTGTATTGGTACAAACATGAGATTTTCCGGTTACGCAAGGAACACATTCACCGCAGACTATATGCGTTTCCGCAGACACATACTCTCCCACTTTTACACTGCCCACATTCTCTCCTACTGCTTCAACAATGCCGCTGAACTCATGGCCAAAAACATAGGGTGTTTTGATTCTCTGTCGTGCCCATTGATCCCAATTGTAAATGTGCACATCCGTGCCGCATATGGAAGCAGCTTTCACTTTTATGAGGACTTCATGTTTATCAATCTTAGGAATGGGAACTTCAGTCAGCACAGCACCGAACGTCCCGTCCTTTTTCATAAGAGCTTTCATCTTTCCACTCTGCATGTACAATCCTCCTTGAAAAATTCTTGTTACATTCGGATTGTACCATGATATGGAATAAGCGTAAACAGCACTGTCTTTCTGAGGAATACAAAAGTATCCGTCTTGAAAAATGGGCGTAAATTTTTTTCTGAAACGTTCCGGATCATTTCTGACTTTTGTATTTCCGCGATTTATATGCTGAAAATACTATAGGAAGAAAATATCACGATAAATGAAAAACAACCTGTTTGCCCTAGGCAAACAGGTTGAGAATGCTTTATTTGTTTTTAGCGAGGCTCCACGATTAATTTAATCGCTGTTCTTTCTTCCCCATCGATCTGAATATCTGTAAAAGCCGGAATACAAATCAAATCAACGCCGCTAGGCGCCACAAATCCTCTGGCAATCGCCACAGCTTTTACAGCTTGGTTTAATGCACCCGCTCCAATCGCTTGAATCTCGGCGGCTCCTCGCTCTCTTAACACACCTGCAAGCGCACCTGCCACTGAATTTGGACTCGATTTTGCTGAAACTTTTAAGATTTCCATTTCTGCTCCCCCTTAGTTTTACAATGGATAAGTGAGTGTTCATTAGAACAATCATTATTAGATGTTGCTATCCAAAAAGCCATCCCCACAATGCTTTTCAAAAATAGCGGGCTACCTTCCATTTTTACTATATTCACTAAGGAGTTGCTATATTCCTGCTTTTCTTTTTAATATTTTTATAAAATAACCATATGTTCAATTATTCAAAGAACATGTGATCATCATTGATTAGAATACGTTCAATTTTGACAGCCTTTTTCGTTTGATCGTCAATGTCAATGACGACTCCGCTCAGTGTTGTTTTTCCTTCAGCGACAGTAAAACGGACTGGAAGATTCGTTTTGAATCGCTTAATAATCGTTTCTCTGTCCATCCCGAGTATACCATCATACGGTCCAGTCATTCCTACATCAGTAATATATGCTGTACCCTTCGGCAAAATACGGTTATCCGCTGTTTGCACGTGTGTATGAGTTCCAACAACAGCTGATGCACGTCCGTCCGTATACCAGCCAAGTGCGAGCTTTTCACTTGTCGCTTCGGCATGGAAGTCAATAAAGATGTACGGTGTTCTTTTCGCAGCTTCAGCAATCAATTCATCCGCTTTTAAAAACGGATCATCAAGCGGCGGCAAAAACGTGCGGCCTTGTAAATTAATGACGGCAAGCTCTTTGCCGTTTGCTTTCACATAGGTCATCCCTTTTCCCGGCGTTCCCTCCGGAAAGTTTGCAGGGCGAACCAAGTTGGGAACGTCATCTATAAAATCGAAAATTTCTTTTTTGTCCCATGTATGGTTCCCCATCGTGATGGCATCTGCGCCGGCCTGGATTAAGCTGTGATAGATTTTTTCAGTCAGGCCTTTCCCATGTGCGGCATTTTCACCATTAATAATGGTAAAGTGTGGCTTATATTTTGTTTTTAGCTTTGGTACATATTCTCTTACCATGTCGCGGCCCGGTGAACCAACAACATCTCCGATAAATAAAATTCTCATTTTGTAAATCCCTTCTATCTTAAAAATTCCTTGGCCGTCAAAAAAATAAAGTGATGCTTAGCGCATCACTTTATTTTGCATACTCTACGGCTCGAGTTTCTCTGATTACTGTCACTTTAATATGACCTGGATAATCGAGCTCGTCCTCAATTCGCTTACGGATATCTCGCGCCAGTCGATGAGCTTCAAGATCATTAATTGAATCCGGCTTCACCATAATACGCACTTCACGTCCAGCCTGAATGGCAAATGATTTTTCAACACCTTCGTAGGACTCAGAAATTTCTTCGAGCTTTTCAAGTCTTCGAATATAGTTCTCGAGCGTCTCGCTTCTTGCGCCAGGTCTTGCAGCTGAAAGCGCATCTGCTGCAGCTACCAGCACAGCGATAATGGAAGTCGGCTCTTCATCCCCGTGGTGTGATGCAATACTGTTAATCACGACTGGGTGCTCTTTATATTTGGTTGCAAGCTCTACCCCGATTTCAACGTGGCTTCCTTCTACTTCATGGTCAATTGCTTTCCCGATGTCGTGAAGAAGTCCCGCACGTTTAGCAAGCTTTGCGTCTTCCCCAAGCTCCGATGCCATTAAACCGGCCAAGAATGCGACTTCCATAGAATGTTTAAGCACATTTTGACCGTAGCTTGTACGGAACTTTAAGCGGCCGAGGATCTTGATGAGATCTGGGTGGAGGCCGTGAACGCCAACCTCAAATGTCGTTTGCTCACCCATCTCACGAATATAGTCATCGACCTCGCGGCGAGATTTTTCAACCATTTCTTCAATCCGTGCCGGATGAATACGGCCATCCTGAACGAGTTTATCAAGAGCAATCCTTGCTGTCTCACGTCTGATCGGATCAAATCCGGAAAGAATGACAGCTTCAGGCGTATCATCAATAATCAGGTCAATTCCTGTCAGCGTTTCAAGCGTACGAATGTTACGCCCTTCCCGTCCGATGATACGTCCTTTCATCTCATCATTTGGAAGATTGACAACTGATACCGTTGTTTCGGCAACGTGGTCCGCTGCGCAGCGTTGTAAGGCGAGTGAAAGAATGTTTTTCGCTTTCTTATCCGCTTCTTCTTTCGCACGGTTTTCAGTTTCTTTTGTCATGATGGCGATGTCATGTGAAAGCTCGTTTTCAACCCGCTCAAGAATGATTTGTTTTGCTTCATCACGAGTCAGACTCGAAATCCGTTCCAACTCTGACTGCTGCATACGAATCATCTCATCCACTTTGCTTTCCATCTCTTCAATATGTTGTTGTCGTTCATTCAGAGAATGATCTTTCTTCTCCAACATCGCTTCCCGTTTATCAATTCCCTCATGTTTACGATCAAGGTTTTCCTCCTTCTGGAGTAAACGGTTTTCTTGTTTTTGAAGCTCATTTCGTCTTTCACGAACTTCCTGTTCAGCATCTATTCGAAGTTTGTGGATTTCATCCTTTGCTTCAAGCAGAGCTTCTTTTTTCAGTGCTTCAGCATCACGCTTTGCATCTTCAAGAATTTGCTCGGCTGCACCGCGTGCGCCCGCAATTTTTGCTTCGGCAATGGTTTTACGAACAAAGTAGCCAACAACTAAACCGAGTAGAATCAGCAAAATGGAGATGAGAACCATCATAATTGGGGTCATACTTTCACCTCCTCTTGCTATGAACTTGGTTGTTGCTTAAATAAGTGTCGGCATGTACATTGTCTAGTTTTCTCAACATACAGAACCTTCACAGGGAATGAGTATTTTCATCGCCCTTGTCAAGTTTAAAATGGTTTAACAATCATGTTAAAAAAACAAATGTTACAACTTCATTGTAAATGTGTCGGAAATACTTGTCAAGCTTGCCATCTTAACGTTTGCATACAACCGCCTTT
Source organism: Bacillus sp. N13C7 (assembly GCF_026790065.1). Classification (GTDB taxonomy): domain Bacteria; phylum Bacillota; class Bacilli; order Bacillales; family Bacillaceae; genus Bacillus. Next base: position 266,093 of record NZ_JALAMO010000005.1, read on the forward strand.
TAACGTACTGTATGCAATCCTTCCAAAAGCAGATCAGATTTATTCTTGATTCAGCAGCTGATATATTTTATTGTTCACTTGGCCCAGTTTAGCGTTATTTTGAATGTTTGACAACAAAACAACAATGGTTTGCCCAGATTTGCTAAAGCTGTTCAAGACGTTGAAGCCCGGCATGACACCATGGTTTGAATAGCTACCGGGAGCAACATAAAATCCCATACCGTATGTGGAACTGCTCCCTGGGGTAAACATCTTTTCATAGCTTTTTTGCGAATACAGTTTTCCATCTATCAGCGCTTGGTCAAATTTGTACATATCTATAGCGCTCATATAAATATCACCGGCTCCATACAGCTGAGATAGATCAGGTATATACGGTGTAACCGTTCTGCTGCCTTTCAGCTTATACCCGACAGCAGGATAAGGTTCTTTTTCATATGTTTTGTAAAAGCCTGCATGCTTCATTCCCGCCGGTTTAAAAATATGATTCGTTATGTATTGTTCATAGGACTCACCGCTTACTTCAGCCACAATATAAGCAAGAACAGAATAGTTGGAATCCTTGTAGTCCCATACGCCCGGCTGGCGATTAATTCCCTGACGTTCTATGTCTTTTATTAAATCGTCCGGAGTGATTGCGCCGTTTCCTTCAATATGTCCGTTTATTCCCGATGTATGTGTAAGCAGATTTTTCAAAGTAATCGTTTGTCCGTTAGGGAAATGAGGTAAATACGCGCTTACCGGATCACTTGTCTGAAGTTTTCCCTTTTCCTCAAGCTGCAAAATAGCGGTTGCAATCAGCGCTTTTTGTGACGAACCGACATAAAAAGATGTCAACGGATTATTTTGAATTTTTTGTTTACGGTCTGCATAACCAAAACCTTTATTTATTACGATTTCGCCATTTCTGACAATCATGGCTGTTCCGCTGAAACCGATCTCCTTTAAATAATTGCTGATTTTTTGGTTGCGGTCCACTGTTTTGATTTGTTCCTTTGATTTTTTGGCGATTTTCTTTTTGACTTCTTTTTTCTGGCTGGTATCTGAAGCTGCTGCAGTTTCTTGAGATGGCTCGTTCTCTTCACTATTTCGATGAAGCACATTCCACATCGTAAAGCAAATCATCGCTGCTAAAAAACCAAGCAGAAGTTTGCCCCTCTTATTTAGTTTTCTCCGTCTGCGTTTCGCAGTTCTTCTGCGGGTTGGGCTTGTCATTCATTTTTTCCTCCCAAAATAAATTCCATTTTGCACACGTTTTGTTAGACGAATGAAGCACTGAAAAAGTTGTCAAAAAAAGCAATATTTTTATCATTTTTTTGCAAAATACAAAAAGGCTGAGTTTTTTCCCCCAGCCTTTTGTATCATTTCAAACTGATTTTATTTTTATTCTTCAAATTCGAATTCTTCTTGTGCCTCTTCAGCTTGCTGCTGCGCTACCCCGTGATTATCCAAGCCGTAATGTTCGCGAATTTGCTCCTGGATCATCAGCATGATATCTTTATTTTCTTTCAGGAATTGTTTTGCATTTTCACGGCCTTGGCCAAGACGCTCTTCTTCATATGAGTACCATGAACCGCTTTTTTGCACGATATCAAGTTCAGTTCCCAGATCAATGATTTCGCCTTCTTTTGAAATACCTTCTCCGTACATAATGTCAACCTCGGCTGTGCGGAACGGCGGAGCCACCTTGTTCTTCACGACTTTGATTTTCGTTTTGTTCCCCATTACGTCATTCCCTTGTTTCAGCTGTTCAGCACGGCGCACTTCAAGACGCACGGAAGAGTAGAACTTCAGCGCACGGCCGCCAGGAGTTGTTTCCGGGTTCCCGAACATAACGCCGACTTTTTCACGAATTTGGTTAATGAAAATCGCGATTGTCTTCGATTTATTAATAGCCCCTGAAAGCTTACGAAGGGCTTGAGACATTAAGCGTGCTTGTAAACCGACATGCGAATCTCCCATGTCGCCTTCAATTTCCGCTTTCGGAACGAGAGCCGCCACTGAGTCAACAACAACAATGTCAACTGCACCGCTTCGAACCAATGCTTCCGCAATTTCAAGCGCCTGCTCGCCTGTGTCAGGCTGAGACAGTAAAAGCTCTTCGATATTGACACCGAGCTTTTGCGCGTATACCGGATCTAACGCATGCTCCGCATCGATAAACGCGGCTTGTCCGCCCTGCTGCTGAACCTCAGCAATCGCATGCAGCGCCACAGTTGTTTTACCAGAGCTTTCTGGTCCGTATACTTCAATAATCCGCCCGCGCGGATATCCGCCAATTCCCAGTGCTGTATCAAGAGCGAGGGAGCCGCTTGGAACAGTAGAAATTCTTGTATCTGTCTTTTCTCCCAGTTTCATAATGGAACCTTTGCCGAACTGTTTTTCTATTTGTTTAAGAGCCATATCTAAGGCTGCCTGACGATCACTCATTCTATTTTTTCCTCCTTTATGTTACCACTACATATACTATACCCTGTTTGAAGGGATTTGCCAAGAAAAAAGCGAACGCATATTCGGATTTTTTCTTGGCGTGATTTCTTTCAAAATATCATAATGTATCAGAGAAATCATGTTTTCTTAGGAGGATAATGTGCTGAAAATATTATTTTTGCTCTAAAAGCTTCAAGATTAAATGGCAGCCATATTTAGCGCCGCGTTTTCTGATTCCCGTTCTGGAGCCAGCAAAGTGAAACTCGTGAACCTCTTCTTTTCCATTTGCTGAAATGCCGATAAACACGTGTCCAGGGTCATGCCCTTCTTGAGCATCAGGTCCTGCTACACCGGTAAAGCTGATGCCGATATCGCTCCCAGTGAGTTTTTGAACACCTTTTGCCAGCTCTAAAGCACACTCCTTGCTGACTGCGCCAAAACGCTCTAATGTATCCTTCTTAACGCCAAGCACATTCTGCTTCACGTCGTTTGTATAGCAAACGACGCCGCCGGCAAATAATGTTGAAGCGCCGCTAAGATCGGTCAGCCACTCAGAAAACAGCCCGCCGGTGAAGCTTTCCGCCGCGGAAAGCGTAATGCCTTTTTCCTTACATGCTTTAGAAAGCTCTTTGACAAGGGAAGTGTCATCGTAGCCGTAGAAAAATTCACCGACACGCTCTAGGATAAGAGCCTCTGTTTCTTTTAACAAACGCTCTGTTTCCTTTTCATCTGCATGCTTGGCTGTCAGACGCAGCGTCACCTCACCGTCGGCAGCCAAAGGAGCGATTGTCGGGTTCGTTTGTGCATCAATGATATCTTCCAAATCAGCTTCAAGCTGGGATTCGCCGATACCGAAAAAGCGAAGAACGGTTGACACAATTTTTTCATTTGAGCCCATCTTTTTCAGCAGAAGAGGCTTTGCCTCGTTTTCAACCATTGGACGCAACTCGCTTGGCGGCCCAGGAAGAAGCATATAAAAGCGCGATTCATGCTCTATGAGCATTCCCGGAGCCATTCCAAAGTGATTCGCAAGTACGTCAGATCCTTCAATCACAAGCGCCTGTTTGCGGTTATTAGGTGACATCGTGCGTTTTGTTCGCTTGAAATAATCCTCAATAGATTGAAATGCCTCATCATTTAACACAAGCGGACGTCCCAGCGCATTTGCAATCGTTTCTTTCGTCAGATCATCTTTTGTCGGTCCGAGACCTCCTGAAAAAATAATGAAGTCAGAGCGTTCTTCTGCAATGCGGATGACCTGCTTCAGCCGCTCCGGATTATCTCCGACTGCTGTATGATAAAATACGTTTACTCCGATTTCAGCGAGCTGTTTGCTGATAAATTGAGCATTAGTATTGGCGATTTGGCCAAGCAACAGCTCTGAACCGACTGCAATAATTTCTGCTTTTTTTGGAAATTCCATGACGTAAGTCCTTCTTTCTTAGTTAGATGTTTTTAGCGCTTCCCAGTTTTTAGAGAAATATTCCCAGCCTGATACGACTGTAAAGAAGACGGCTACCCACAGCGCCAAGTCAGCAAATGGGAATGACACAAGTTCAAACGGAAGATTATGAAGAAGCAATGCGGATACTGCAATGATTTGTGCCCAGGTTTTAATTTTACCAAGCATATTAGCAGCAACGACTTCTCCTGTTCCGGCTAAGACAAGCCTTAAACCTGTTACGGCAAACTCTCGGCTGATTATCACAATAACCATCCAGGCTGGCGCAAGATCAAATTGAACAAGGATAATTAACGCTGCGGACACAAGCAGTTTGTCCGCAAGCGGATCAAGAAACTTCCCGAAGTTTGTCACGAGATTCAGTTTTCGGGCATAATACCCGTCCACCCAGTCTGTTGTGGATGCAATAATAAATAAAATAGCGCCGGCCAAGTGTGCAACCGGGATCGATTCATCTCCAAATTCGAGCCTGCCCCAGTCAAACGGTGCCAGCATGATAATCATGAAGATTGGGATTAATGCGATTCTAGCTAGTGTGATTTTATTTGGTAAGTTAAACATAAAGCCCCTCCAGTTTCATACTCGGACGTGAAGAAAAGTCATCTGGTAATTAAGATGACTTTTCTTCCTTTTTATTTACAATCTTTATGGTTTGTGCCATCACATCTTTCGGATCCAGTTCATATGAAAGAACCTTACCGTTGATTTTTATTTTCAGATTAGGTGCATATCCGGTGCGGATTTCAACTTGTTTCTGATCAGTTATATCTTTTTTAAAGGTTTCGTCTTTTTTCAGCGTTCCCTCTTTTAACGAGCTGCTGTTTTCATCGCGCACCCGAACCCAAGAGCTGTCTGATGCCTTCAGTTCAAGCTCGATTTTATCAGCGCCGGACACTTCATAAGTCGTTAACGATCCTTCGGTGCCAGCTGCTTTAATCTCCAGTTTATCACTGTCTTTTTCTTTTTTATCTTCGTTTTCTTTTGTTTCTTTTTTAGTGTCTGTCTCTTTTTCAGAGCTGTTATTTTGATTTTCTTTTAGCGTTGAATCTTTAGGGATTTCATACTTGCTTTCACTTTGCGTAATTGATTTTTGAGATGCTGCATTATTATCATCGCTGTTTTTATGATTCGCAAATTGAATGATCGCGTACACAATCGCTATCACGACAATGACACCGAGAATCACAAGTATTGTTGGCAGCAGTTCCAGCGCCTTAGATGCTGACTTTGGCATTTCCTTTTGAAGATTCATGCCGGAAATCTTTTCAGACACATCGTCATGATACGTATTTGGGATATCTTTTTTATGCTCCTCAAACAGCTGATCCGCATCAAGCCCGACGGCTTCCGCATATTGCTTGATGAATGCCCGAACATAAAACTTCCCCGGGATAATGTCATAGTTACCTTCCTCCAAGGCGGTTAAATACCTTTTTTGAATCTTTGTTGCCGCTTGGAGATCATCCAATGACATTGCTTTTTCCTCTCTGGCTTCTTTGAGCCGGATTCCTAGTTCAGTCACAACAAACACCTTCCAATTTTAAAAATCAAAGCTTGAAAACCCGGATTGATCAAACATTTGGGGTTCTTCGGCATGTTCATATGTAATAACCTCATCAGGTTCATTTCTTAGTTCAATAATATAATCAAAGTCATCGAGTGTATACTCTGTATTTTGAACAAATATGTCCGGATGCTCCACGACTTTTGTTGCAGGCAGCCTCATGATTTCTCTGACCAGCTGGAGATGGCGTTCTGACCCTCTTCTTGTTGACACAATTCCGTCAACGATAAAGACATTTTCAGTGCTGTATTCATCGGCAATCAGCTGGCTTCTTATTGTCTGCTTCAGCAAGGTCGATGACACAAACAGCCACCTTTTGCTAGCACAAACGCTGGAGGCCACAATCGATTCTGTTTTTCCGACACGCGGCATACCACGGATTCCGATTAATTTATGGCCTTCTTTCTTGAACAGCTCGGCCATAAAATCGACTAATAAGCCGAGCTCGTCCCGTTCAAAGCGGAACGTCTTCTTGTCATCAGCATCCCTTTGAATGTAACGGCCGTGACGTACGGCAAGACGATCGCGAAGACGCGGTTCTCTCAGCTTCGTTACTTTAATTGTTTCCATCGTTTTTAAGATTGATTCTAATCGTTTAATTTGATCTATATGGCGGCACCTGAGGAGCATTCCCCTTCTGGAAAGATCGACGCCGTTTATCGTTACAATGTTAATAGAAAGCATCCCAAGAAGAGATGAAATATCCCCGAGCAATCCGGGGCGGTTGACTTGAATTTCATATTCAAAATACCATTCGAGCTTTGCCAAATGATATACCCCCTTCATTGTGGCAAAATTTTACCTTCCTTTATCATAAAGCATTTTTCTCTAATTAGAAAGAAGAATGTTGCTGTGATGAGGAAAACATAAAAAAGAGAGGAAAAATCTCCTCTCTTCCTAGTGAGTGCTGTTATTTTCAACAAGCTTAACCATCATATTGGCAATGGCGCGCTGTTCATCTTTTGATGCAACGCTCCACAGATCTGCCAGCACTTTTTCCTGCTCGTTCTTAGAATCCACTTCATTAGCCAAGTAACTGCCGATTTCTGTCGCTAGATCTGTAATTGTATCCTGGCTCATGCCTTTATCTTGCGCATAGTTCAGACGGTCGCCAAGGAAGTTTTTCCAGCTATCCCAGTTTTCTAATACTGACATGCTTGTTTCCTCCATTTCATGTGAAGTTACAAGATTATTGTGTCCCTCGCAAAGGAAACTATACATCGAATATTTTCGGGTCAGCAGTGCCAGCCGCCATTCACCGACAGAATTTGGCCGGTAATATATGACGCTTTTTCAGACAGAAGAAAAGCTGTTGCATCCGCAATTTCTTGCGGCCGGGCAAGCCTGCCGATCGGAATCTCATCAGCGATCTCCTCTTTTTCAGACGGGGTGAATTGATTCATCATATTTGTATCAACCGCGCCCGGCGCTACGGCGTTTACTCTGATGCCGCTTGGCGCCAGCTCCTTAGCCAGCCCTTTTACAAACGAGTGCTGGGCTCCCTTTGCCATGCTGTACAGCACTTCACAAGATGCTCCAGTTTCTCCCCAAATTGAGCTGACAGCCACAATCGCTCCTGATTTCTTCCGGATCATGCCTGGAAGAAGGTTTCTCGTCAGCATATACGGACTCGCCACATGGAGCTGAACCATTTCCTGGACCGTTGCATTATCCACATCCGTAATCAGTCCAAAATGGCTTCTTCCGCTGTTTAAAATGATCGCATCAATTGGCTGAACAATTGAACTTGTCAGCCTATCTGCTCCTTCTGGCGCGGACAGATCGGCTTGCAAAATCTCAGCATGCACGCCAAATGTCTCACTTGTTTTTTCAGCAAGCTCCGCTGCCGCGTTTTGATTTGTATTGTAATGCAGCAGCAGATTGTATCCCTCTGCCGCAAGGGTTTCGCTTATGCTTTTGCCAATGCCGCCGCTTGCTCCGGTGATTAGTGCTGTTTTGTTCATCCTCTTTCCTTCTTTCCGCAGAAAAACACCCCTCACACTGGAGGGATGTTTTGTTTATGATTTAGGAACAACCTTGCAGACAGTCAGTCTATCCGCAGCAATTTCCTCTTCTATCACTTGCTGGACATCTTCAAATGTAATTTGCTCAAGAACCGTTACGACATCAAACAGGCTCATATCCAGGAAGGCATAACGGGTGAATTGATTGGCGATGTATTCAGGTGAATTCAGCGCTTTTAAGAATGTACCAATCTTTTTCTTTCTGGCAAGTTCAATCTTTTCAGCCGTAATCAGTTCACCGGCGCGCAGCAGCATGCTTGAAATGTTTTCAGCCAATTGGTCAGGTTCCGGCGTATCTCCGCCGATCGCCGCAAAACCGAACCCGTATTCAGCAGTAAAATCGAAGCTGAACGTTTCATCAATATATCCTTTTTCATAAAGTGATTCGTACTGGGCAGAGCTTTTGCCAAAAAGAGATTCAAGCAGCAAGTTCATTGAAAGCTCATGCTTTAACAGCTCTTTGCCTAATTTAAACGGGTTCTTTGATTTCAGCCCGACAAGGCATTTCGGACCCTGTACGTTCATTTTAATTTCTTTTTCTTTTCGGAAAACCGCTTCTTGCTCCTCTACTTCCTCCCGTTTGATCTCCGGCTGATCCGTATATGGCTTTCTTTCCTGATTTTCTCTTACCTGAGAAATGATCGCTTCAGGATCTACAGGACCGACAATAAAGAGGAGCATGTTGCTCGGGTGATAAAACGTTTCATAGCATTCATAAAGAAGGTCTTTTGTAATATGTGAAATGCTTTCTACTGTTCCGGCTATGTCAATTCTGACAGGGTGTTCTTTGTACATGTTTTCAATGACCCCGAAGTAAAGCCTCCAATCAGGGTTGTCGTCATACATGTTAATCTCCTGCCCGATAATCCCTTTTTCCTTTTCAACCGTCTTTTCAGTAAAATACGGGTCCTGCACAAAATCGATCAGCGTTTCTAAATTGCGTTCAACATTTGAAGTGCTTGAGAAAAGGTAAGCCGTTCTTGTAAATGATGTAAACGCATTGGCAGAAGCGCCCTGTTTGCTGAAATCTTGAAAAACGTCTCCGTCCGCTTTTTCAAACAGCTTGTGCTCAAGAAAATGGGCGATGCCGTCCGGCACGTGAACCATCTCGTTTTTATCTAAAGGGACAAACCGGTTATCTATCGAGCCGTACTTTGTTGTGAAGACCGCATATGTCTTGTTGAAGCCTTTTTTCGGCAATACGTAAACGTCAAGGCCGTTTGGCATTTTTTCATGGTACAGCGTCTCCTGAAGCTGTTCATATTCGATTGGTTTGATCAAGATGCACCCTCCGTCCCTTTTAAGAAATAAGTCGTATCAAGCTGAATCTTTTCGCCGGCTTTTACGATATCCTCTTTTGTGACCTTCTCAATATTGGCGAGGAAGTCTTCGATTGGAATATCGACTTGGGCAGCGGCCTGCTGATATAAAAACTCAGATAAGCCGTACGCAGTATCAATGGTTTCCAGCACTTGATTTCGAATGACGGCCTTTGTCTGATCGATGTCCTGCTCACTGAAGTCACCGTTTTTCATTGCCTGGAATTGTTCCGCAATAATCGAAACAGCCTGTTCGTAATTTTTCACTTCAATGCCCGACATTACCATTAACAATCCTTTAAAACTTTCTATACGCGAAGCGGCATAGTAAGCAAGACTGGCTTTTTCCCGAACATTGATGAAAAGCTTGGAATGAGAGAATCCGCCAAACAGTCCGTTAAACACTTGTAAAGCAGGATAATCCTGATCCGTATAAGTGATACCAGTGCGGTAGCCGATATTCAGCTTTCCTTGTTTGACATCTTCTTCATCAATCACTTCTTTAGGCTGGGCCTTTTGCTCAGCGTGATTGTTTTGAGTCGTGCCAAGGATGCGCTCTTCCGTTTGAAAATACTTGTCAATTGCCTCGTGCACTTGGTTACTGTCCACATCGCCAACGACATAAAGGTCAAGCTGGTCTTTTTGAATAGCGGTTTTGTACGTGTCATATAATTGATCGACCGTAATGGCATCGACATCGTCGATTTCACCATTGACATGGAGTGCGTAAGGTTCATTTTTGCACATTTCCTGTATCAGCCTTAAATTCGAGTAGCGCATTTTATCATCATAAACGGCTTGGATTCTTTGCTTGAGCGTCCGTTTTTCCTGAGCCACATATTGTGGCTGAAAAGCGCCTCCCTCTAAAGCAGGCGAAAAAACGATTTCTGCGAGAAGCTGCAGGCCTTTTTCTAGAAGCGGCGTTTGATCTTTTAAATATTTTTCATTCGGGATTTCAAGCCTGAATGTAATGACGTGCCGCTCTCCTTTTTTCGAAAGATCCGCCGATACTGACGTGCCGTACAGTTCATCCAAATAAGAACGCAATTCTGCTGTTTTCGGATGGCTTTTTGTTCCGCGAAGAAGCACATGCGGGAGCAGCGCTCTTTTAGTGACTTGGTCTTTTGTCAGCGGCGCAAGCATTTTAAATATAAGTGAAACGGTTTTGAATTTTTCTGTTTCTACAATGTGTGCGGTTAAACCGCCGTGCTTTGTTTTGATTTCATTTACATATGACATATGGAACCTCCTTCGTTCATTTCTAATTAGTATGTATTATGACCAATTTTCAGCATGCGCAGAAACACTCTTTCATGTAATTATAGCAACTGTAGGATTTATAAGGAAACAATAACCTCCGCCTGACAAGACGGAGGATGTTTAGTTGATCCTTTTTCATTCAGAAAGTCCTGTTTGCGCCTCAAAATGACAGAAGCAAACTGCTGAAAATATGCCGTTAAATGGCCGGTATCATAGTCAAAGCAAAAAAGACGGTTGGTTAGACCGTCCCTAAGTTTTTTTCTTCCTCTTCGCTTTTTTTAGCATCGACAGTAAAGATCACTAGGAATAAAGAAACAATGCTGCAAAACGCCGATAGAATAAAAATAAGCCAGCTTGCATTAGACATTAACGCCGCAAACACAGGAGGACCGAGAGCTACTCCTATAAAGCGCATACTATTGTAAAAGGAAGAAATGGTTCCGCATTGCTCACTCTCAATGCCTTCGGTTATCAGCGCATCTAAAGCAGGAAGAGCCATTCCGATCCCAATTCCGCCAAAACTTAAAAAGGCGAATAATAAATAAAAACTGTGGTTCCACCACAAAGCAATAAACGACAGCGTTAACATAATCATTCCTGTCACCACGCAAAATTTCATTCGGCCTTTATCTTTGCCGATCTTTTTGCCGGCTATAAAAGAGCTGGTTGACAAAAATAAAAGTGGTATTGCCAGCAATCCGCCTTTTGCCACCCCGTCAATGGCATACTTGTTCTCCAGCGTATCTGATAAATAAAATAATACGCCGAATAACAAAAACATGATCACACACCCGATAATAAAAACTGTATAAAGCCAGCGCCCATCCTGTTTAAAGATTTTCCGCACACTCTTGATAAACTCAGAAACCGCAGGCGCATCTTCATCTTCTTCAGGCTTGGGCACCAAAAACAACACGAGTAAAAAGCTGACCAAACAGAAAAACGGAATAAACCAAAACGGAACAAACCAGTACCAAGAAGCCAGTAACGCACCAAGTATGGGACTCAGTACTTTCCCTGACGTGTTGGCGGTTTCAATATCGCCAAGACCGGCGCTTACCTTTTCATCGTCTCCTTCAAACAAATCGCCGATAAACGGCATGACGATAGGAGCTGCACCTGCAGAACCGATCCCTTGAAGAACCCTGCCCGCCAAAATCATAGCGTAAGGATTTTTCATATAGGTGGAAGCAAAAGCTGCCACTACCCCCCCTAATCCTGCAATGATGAGGCAAGGAAGCAATATTTTCTTTCTCCCAAATCGATCTGACAGATACCCCGCAATTGGTATGCAAATAATTGCCACCACTGAATATACGGTGATAATTAAAGACACTTGAAATGAAGTCACCGACAGTTTTTTCTCCATCATCGGCAGAACGGGAATCAGCATGGAGTTCCCGAGTGTCATTACAAGCGGTACGGAAGACAATGCAATAATCGTTTTCATTCCATTTTTCTTTCTCAACATTTTCACCCATTCACTTTCTTGTCATCCCTTATATGTTGCGTTAATCAGCGTCAAAGTATGTACAAAGAAACATGAATCAGCGCAAATAAAAAAACAGACACATCACAGGCGTCCGTTTTAGAATCGTTTACGTAAAACATGAAATCTGAATTTATCCGCTCTAAAATAATTTAATGAATAAAGCACCGGTTGGTCGTGCTGATCGTAATGGATTTGTTTTAACAGCAAAAGAGCTGTTTCCGGATCGCATTCAAGCACTGGAGAAATGGTATCATGATAGCCGATCGGTTCAATATCAGTCACTGCATAGCTGATCACGGAGCCAGAATTTTTCTCAAGCAAATCAAACATAGATTCTTGCTGATGAGAAAAAGAATTCGGCAAAATATCCATCGGAATTTTGTCTATACAATATACAATCGGCTGGCCGTTAGCTGTCCTGACTCGTTCGAGGTAAAAAAGTTCTTGCCCTTCTGCCAAATGAAATCTCTTGACGTCGTCTTCAGACGGCATGAGCACTTGCGATGATAGAAAAATCGTGCCAGGCGTCATATTCGCCTGTTCTATCATCTTGGTTACACTGTTCAGCTGTTCAATGCCCGAAAGAAATAACGGCTTAGAATGGACAAAAGTGCCTACACCATGCCTTCTGATAATCACATGCTCTTCTTCCAGTATCCGCAAGGCTTCTCTAAGCGTCGCTCTGCTGACGCCCAGCTTTTTAGAAAGCTCAAATTCAGAAGGCAGCTTTTCCTTCTCGGTGTAGATTCCATTTTTAATATCCTCTTTAATTCGTTCAATTACTTTTAAATACAAGTGCCGATTATCAGCTTTTGTAGACATGTTTCCCCTCCGTAAACCACTTTCGATAAAAATTATTGAACAATTGGGACAACTATATCATGTTTTGTCGAAAAAATAAATAGCCAGGTGTTAGTTTACATAATGATATTATTGACAACTACAGAAAACTGAACTCCCTTCATTACGAAGAGAGCTCATCATATTTTTCTTTTGATAATAAGACTTCCCTGGGTTTACTGCCTTCATACGGCCCGACAACCCCTCGTTCCTCCATTGCGTCAATCAGGCGCGCCGCTCTCGTATAACCGATTCTGAATCTTCTTTGCAGCATTGAAACAGATGCTGTCTGCATGCCGACGATTAATTCAACCGCTTCATCATAAAGTTCATCAGTAACCTCGGAATGAGATTCCGTTGTTTCCTCAGGAATCATTTCTTCCTGATATTGCGCTTTCTGCTGCGTAATCACATGATCGACGACCTTTTCCACTTCGTCATCCGACAAAAATGCTCCCTGCACACGGACAGGTTTATTAGCGCCGACAGGCAAAAACAGCATATCGCCGCGTCCGAGCAGCTTCTCAGCGCCACCCATGTCAAGAATCGTCCTGGAATCCGTCTGTGAAGAAACGCTGAATGCAATTCGTGATGGAATATTCGCTTTGATAACACCTGTGATAACGTCAACCGACGGCCGCTGTGTCGCAATAATGAGATGGATGCCGGCAGCCCGCGCCATTTGGGACAATCTCGTAATCGAATCTTCCACATCAGATGAAGCGACCATCATCAGATCCGCCAGCTCGTCCACAATGACAACGATATAAGGCAGCTCAGGCTGTTTCGCTCCTTCTTCATTGTTGGAGCGCTTTATATAATCATTATAACCTTCAATATTTCTTGTACCTGTATGAGAAAATAATTCGTATCGCCGTTCCATTTCATTGACGACTTTTTTCAAAGCCTGTGAGGCTTTTTTCGGATCGGTTACAACTGGGGCAAGCAAATGTGGAATCCCGTTGTAGACATTCAGTTCTACCATTTTAGGATCGATCATCATCATTTTCACTTCATGCGGTTTCGCACGCATCAAAATGCTTGTAATAATGCCGTTGACACAGACGCTTTTCCCGCTTCCTGTTGCGCCTGCAACCAATAGATGGGGCATCTTATTTAACTCAGCGAGCACAGCCTCACCTGAAATATTGCGGCCGAGTCCGATTAGAAGCTTTGCATCCGGTCTGTCATTTAATTTAGACTCGAGCACTTCCTTCAGTGATACCATCGCCACTTCTGCGTTCGGAACCTCAATACCAATTGCTGATTTTCCTGGTATAGGCGCCTCGATCCTGATATCTTTTGCCGCAAGTGCTAGCGCTAAGTCATCGCTTAAATTGACAATTTTGCTAACCTTCACTCCGACGTCAGGATACACCTCATATTTTGTTACAGCCGGCCCGAGATGAACCTGCGTCACTTTCGCCTTTACGCCAAAGCTCTGGAAGGTTCGCTCAAGCTTTCTCGCATTTTCATAAATATTCTTTTTATCAGCCTGCTGGCCGGTATGCTTCGGATCTGCCAGTAAATCCAGTGACGGCATCTCGTAATCCTTATTTTCCAGCTCCGTAAAGGTCATTGGTGGAGCAGAAACAGTTTCCTGATCACTTGTCTCCGGTTGGATGTCCTGAAGCGGCTCTGATACAGGTTCGGAGCGCTTATCTATAACTGGAGGCTCTTCATCTTCATTTCGATCTGAAAAGCTTGAGATAATCGGCTCTGAATGAATAAGAGGCGATGCTGTTTCTGGTTCCTCCTCTTCATCAGAAGGCTCTGGTTCCATTTGCTCTTTTTTGCGGTCCGGTTTATGTTTTTTGCTCGGCGATTTCGTTTTTTTCGATGACTTCATATTCGTTTTGACGGATTTCATATCATCAACAAATGCAAACCATTGTTCTTTTATAAAGCGGCCAATCGGGCTCATCCACTTTTTCAGCGTTTCTTGAAGTGAGCGCCCTGTGACCAGAATCATTCCGATCAAAATCATTACAATCGCCATAATTTGAGAACCAGTCGACGCAAATAAAAAGTGTGAAGCCGCAAACAGCAGCGCACCGATCATCCCTCCACCTAAATCAGGTGAAGCGGAGCTGCCATTCATGTCCATCAAAAACAATTCCCATGTGTTGCGAACAACGCTTGCGGATTCTATCGACCCTTTGTGCGTTAGATTTTTAAACAGCTGCACGTGAGAAAGGAGCAATATGCTTGCAATAATGCAATACAACCCGGCCTTTCGTCTCGTTAATAAGCTAGGCGTTTTCTTCTTCCAAAACAGCGAGACTCCTAACACCAATAAACCTAACAAGCATAAAATAAACCATTCTCCAGCAAAAAAGCGGAACAAGTAAATAAAGGTTTGCCCGACTACCCCCAGCTGCAGAATCGCGATAATTGAAATGGCGATACACAGCAACCCGTTGAGTTCGTATTTGATATTGAGCTGTTTCGCCTGTTTTTTTCTTGATTTTCGTTTTTTCTTTGCCACACTCATCACCTTACTGCGTTAAAAAATGTAAGTTCATACATAATGAAGAAAGCAGCCGTTTACAGGCTGCGGTTTTTCTGTAGGATTCCCCTATTATAGCATATTTTGCCCTTAAAAAAGGGGTGGAATCTTATACGTTTAATTTCAGCTTTTGTCCCGGAGAAATGTCCGGGTGGAGAAAATGCATTGGATTTGTGCTCATGATTTGTATGACTTCCGCTTCATTGCCTTTCATCTCGACAAGGAGCGGCACACCTTTATATTCAATCTGCTCATGTGGGCTCGTCTGTTGGTTCTGTTCCGCAAATACAATTTCCTGCGGCATCACGGTATACAAAATCATTGAATCATCCGTCCTTCTTCTCGTCTCGCCTCTTCAATCAGTTCATTCAGCTTATTAATCGCTTGTCCGACACCGCCAGCGTGATCGATCAGTCCGTATTCAACTGCATCCTTGCCGACTACATTTGTTCCGATGTCACGTGTTAAATTTCCTTTTGAAAACATCAGCTCTTTAAACTTCTCTTCGGTTATATTTGAATGGCTTGTCACAAATTTTACAACTCTTTCTTGCATCTTATCCAGGTATTCAAACGTTTGTGGCACACCGATGACCAGTCCTGTCAGCCGAACGGGATGAATCGTCATTGTTGCTGTTTCGGCGATATAGCTGTAATCACAGGATACCGCTATCGGAACGCCGATGGAATGCCCTCCGCCAAGCACGATGGAAACGGTCGGTTTTGATAAAGACGCGAGCATTTCAGCTATGGCGAGACCGGCTTCTACATCTCCTCCGACAGTATTTAATATAATCAGTAAGCCTTCAATTTTAGGATTTTGTTCAATTGCCACAATCTGCGGGATAACATGCTCATATTTTGTTGTTTTGTTTTGCGGAGGAAGCTGAACATGACCTTCTATTTGTCCGATAATGGTCAGACAATGAATATTGGTATCTTGGGGCAGCTGCGGGAGCGTCGTTTCACCAAGCTGCTGTATTTTATTCATAATGCTGTCTTTCGCATCATTTTTTTCAGTACGTTCTTCTTCTGAGTTTTCCATACGATGATCCATCTCGCTTTCACCCTTTCCGAGTTTCTCTTTGTATTATGAACAAAGATACTCAATTCAATCCCGGCTGAAAGGGCAAAAAATAAAGACCGGAACTGCTCCGGTCTTTAGTCAGACATTATACTTCCATAATAATTGGGATGATCATCGGTTTACGTTTGGTTTTTTCATATAGGAATTGGTTCAAAGCATCCCGCATTGCCTGCTTCAGCGTTGACCATTCAACATTTGATGTTTCAGTCGCTTCTGTCACGATGGAACGGACAAGCTCAGTAGCCTGTACGATAAGGCCTTCAGACTCTCTTACATAAACAAAACCGCGAGTGATAATTTCTGGCCCTGATACAAGATGTTTCTTTTGTTTATCAAGTGTAATGACAACGATTAAAATTCCGTCCTGTGAAAGTAAGCGGCGGTCTCGCAACACGATATTGCCGATATCACCGACACCTAATCCATCAATTAAAATATTGCCGTACGGAACTTTATCCCCGATTTTCACGTTTTGCCCACGGAATTCAACGACGTCTCCTTTTTCAATTAAGAAGATGTCACTGCGCTTCATGCCGATTTCCTCAGCGATTTTTGAATGAGCTTTTTGCATTCTGTATTCGCCGTTTACTGGAATTAAATATTTTGGTTTCAGCAGATTGATCATCAGCTTTAACTCTTCTTGTGAGCCGTGGCCAGACACATGGACACGTTTTTGGGCAAAGATGACTTGTGCACCGGCTCTCGCGAGAAGATCTACAGTTTTTGAATAAATGAGTTCTTGCCCAGGGATTGGTGTAGACGCAATGACAACCGTATCCCCTTCTTCAATGTTCAGCTGTTTATGAGCTTTGTTTGCCATTCTTGTCAGGGCAGCTAACGGTTCACCTTGGCTGCCGGCTGTAACTATCGCCACTTCGCGCTTCGGATATTTCTTGACATCCTGCACGGAAATAAACAGTTCATCATCTGCTTCAATATATCCAAGCTTTCTTGCCAGCTGCAGGACAGATTGAAGATTTTTTCCGGCAACGGCAATCTTTCTTCCATTTTGAGCCGCTGCATGAATGACTTGCTGAATCCGGTTAATATTGGATGCGAAAACGGCAATAATCACCCGATTATCAGAATTATAAAGCGCGTCTGAAATTTCTCCGCTGACAGCTGCTTCCGATGGGGTATAACCCGGACGTTCCGCATTTGCACTGTCAGAAAGCAGGGCGAGCACGCCGCTATTGCCGATCTTGGCGATCTCGCCAATGTCGCACATTTGATTAAGTGCAGGTGTTTGGTCAAATTTGAAGTCTCCTGTGCATACAATAGATCCAAGTGATGTTTTAAAACTTACACCTACGGAATCAGGGATGCTGTGAATCGTTCTAAAGAACGATACTTTAGTCGATTCAAATGTAATGACAGATTTTGAGTGAATTTCTCTTAAATCAGTTTTTCGGTTATGTCCGTATTGTTTTAATTTTTCTCTTAACAGTGCAAGCGTCAGCTTTGTCCCATACACTGGAACGGACAGCTTGTTTAATAAGTAAAAAACGCCGCCGATATTTTCATCGTGCCCGTGCGTTAAAAAGATTGCCTTGACGCGTTCAGCCCGTTCAATCAAATATGATATGTCAGGAATTACTACATCAATACCGAGCATCTCGTTTTCTGGGTGCATAAGGCCGGCATCAACAACAAATATGTCTGAGTCAATTTCGATGACATAAAGGTTCTTCCCAATTTCTCCGACACCGCCAAGGGCGATAATTCTAACGTTTTCTGTATTTTTCTTTTTCAAAATCTATATCCTCCTAGTCTCATACCCGTCCATCATCACTTGTTCCTATTATAACTGAAAGTAAATTTAGAAAACAAGATAAAGCAGAAGGTTTAGGGAAAACCAATATGTATAAGAAACGGTCAAACTCAGCTGAATGTGAGAATGACCGCGTTTGTTTCACTGTATGAAATTTTTCTTACAGTTCGCTGATCGTGCTGCTTAAGCTCAGCCGTTCATCTTCGGTTAACGGGACAAGGGGCAGACGCACTGAACCGACATCAAGGCCTCTTAGCTGAAGCGCTGTTTTGACCGGAGCAGGGTTAGGCGCTTTAAACAGTTCCTTCATAATCGGCAGCAGTTTCTGATGAATCAGTGCCGCATTAGCTGTTTGCCCATTCGTATAATTTTTGATCATTTGCTGCATATCAGAGCCTGCAATATGGCTCGCCACTGAAACAACTCCTCTTCCTCCGACTGCGAGAATAGGAAGCGTCAGGGCGTCATCTCCTGAATAGACAGAGAAGTCTTCCGGCGTTTCCGCAACAATTTTGGTAATTGCTTCGAGGTCTCCGCTCGCTTCTTTAATCGCAACAACATTCGGAATGTCTTCCGCCAAACGAATCGTCGTTTCAGGAGCCAGAGAAGCAACCGTACGGCCCGGCACATTATACAGCATAACCGGAAGAGACGTTTCTGCCGCAATTGCTTTAAAATGCTGGTACATCCCTTCTTGTGAAGGCTTATTGTAATACGGCGTAACAAGCATAACCGCATCTACGCCCGCTTCCTCAGCTTTTTTTGTCAGCTTAATGGAATCTTTCGTGTTGTTGCTTCCAGTACCCGCAATCACAGGTACACGTCCGTTCACTTCTTTTACCGTATATTCAAAAAGCGCAATTTTTTCTTCGGTTGAAAGGGTTGGAGACTCTCCAGTTGTTCCCGCCACTACTAAAGAATCCGATCCGTTTTTCAACAAGTAATCAATCAGTGTAGACAGTTTTTGAAAGTCTACGTTCCCTTTATTGTCAAAGGGCGTAATCATCGCTGTAGACACATTTCCGAAATTCATTTTTTTCACCTCATCATGATTCAATCACATTTACTTGGAAAGTTCAAACACTTCATGCAAAGCGTTTACAGCAGGAACCATATCCGCTTCATGGACGAGCACCCATATCGTCGTATGGCTGTCAGCCGACTGAAGGATCGGAATTTCTTTTTCTGAAAGAGCCGATACAATTTTGGACGTGACACCAGGAACACCCATAATGCCTGCTCCGACCGCTGATACCTTCGCACAGTTTCTCGTTATCATCGGATCATAGCCCATATCCATTAAAATACGCTGAGCCGTTTCTGTTTTATTGCCGGCCACCGTATAGACGATCTCACTAGGTGTAATGTTAAAGAAATCAACGCTGATTCCCGCATTCGCCATCGCTTTGAACACTTCAGTCTGAACATTATACTGGCCGATTTTCGCTGGCACTTTGAACTGTGTGACATCTTTGACATGGGCAATTCCCGTAATCAGCCTTTCGAAAACATCGCTTCCGACTTTGGAAGAGTGATGCGATGTCACCAACGTGCCTTTATCTTTCGAATAAGTCGAACGGACGCGGATCGGTACTTTTGCCTGCATTGCAATTTCCACAGCCCGCGGATGAATGACTTTTGCCCCTTGATACGCCAGGTTGCAAATTTCCGTATACGTCACGACAGGAAGCGGTTTCGCATTTTCCACCACTCTCGGGTCAGCGGTCATCACGCCTTCAACATCGGTGAAAATATCGATGTAGTCTGCATCAACCGCTGCTCCGAGTGCGGCTGCGGACGTATCGCTTCCTCCCCTGCCGATTGTTGTTGTATCACCTTTTTCAGTTGCGCCCTGGAATCCTGCGACGACGACTGCGTCATGAT
Source organism: Bacillus sp. N13C7 (assembly GCF_026790065.1). Lineage (GTDB taxonomy): Bacteria > Bacillota > Bacilli > Bacillales > Bacillaceae > Bacillus. The sequence continues at coordinate 285,734 of NZ_JALAMO010000005.1, forward strand.
TCGCGAGCACACTGAACAAACGCTCTGGTCTCATTTCAATGATTTTCGCATTGGTATGCTGGTCATTTGTTAAAAAGCCAGCCTGCGCTCCTGTCAGTGCAGCTGCTTTCACACCGTTATCAAGCAGCATGCTGGTAAAGACGACAGAGGAAATAGTCTCTCCGCAAGATAAAAGCAAATCCTGCTCCCGTGGAGAAATCGCTGACTGATCGCCGTAAAGCAGCCCCAGCAAAGAATCTGTTGCGTACGGGTCTCCTTTCCGGCCCATCGCTGAAACGACAACGACAACCTTATATCCTTCACTAATTGCTTCTTTAATATGCCCTAAAGCCAGTTTGCGGCCTTTATCATCTTTTACAGAAGTTCCGCCAAACTTTTGAACAATTATCTTCACTGTTTTCACTCCAAATTATTCGGACGTAACAGAAGAGAGCAGGCTGATAGCGCCTTACTCTCTTCTATTCGTCTTTGGGAAATTCTCTCTTTTATACGAGGTTTAGTTTTTTCAGGCTTTCTGCAATCTGAACAGAGTTCCATGCCGCGCCTTTTAATAGGTTATCAGAAACAACCCATAAATGAAAACCGTTTGCTCTGTCCAAGTCTTTGCGGATGCGGCCTACAAACACATCGTTTTTGCCGACGGCATCAGCAGGCATCGGATAAAGCTGCTGGCTTGGGTCATCCTGAAGTGTCACGCCCGGAGCTTCTTTTAATAGATTTTTAATATCTTCAACGGTAGCGTCATCACGGTCTACCTCAATGTAGACGGACTCTGAGTGCCCAGTTTGAATTGGCAGTCTTACACAGGTCGCCGCAACTTGAAGCTCCGGCATGTGCATGATTTTTTTCGTTTCATTTATCATTTTCATTTCCTCAAACGTATAGCCGTTATCTTGGAATTTATCAATTTGCGGAATCGCGTTGAAGGCGATTTGATAGTGTTTTTTGTCACCTTTTACAGGCATGATCGCAGGCTCAATTTCTTCTTGATTTAAAATGGCCTGTGTTTGGCTGTAAAGCTCTTTTACAGCTTCATTTCCCGCTCCTGATACCGCCTGGTAAGTTGATACGATGACTTTGTTTAAGCCATATGCTTTGCGGATCGGCTCAAGAGCCGCAACCATTTGGATTGTAGAGCAGTTAGGATTGGCAATAATGCCGTTGTGTTCATGCAAGTCTGCCTCATTCACTTCAGGCACGACAAGCGGTGTATTTTCGTCCATACGGAATGCACTCGTATTATCTATAACAATAGCGCCGCGTTTTACAGCTTCTGGTGCCAATGCTTGTGATACGCTTCCGCCGGCGCTGAATAAAGCAATATCTATCCCTTCAAAGCTCTCAGGAGAAGCTTCTTGAACAGTCAGCTCTTGGCCTTTAAACGTGACTTTTGTCCCCGCAGAGCGTTTTGAGGATAGCAATGTAAGTGTGTCCATTTCAAAGTTTCTGTCTTCAAGTGTTCTAAGCATTTGTTGCCCTACAGCTCCTGTCGCTCCGACAACAGCTACGTGTAAACCTCTTCCCATCTGTAAAACTCCTTCCGCCAATCAGCATCATTGAATTGATTTGACTATGATTTTACGTTTTATTTTACCATAGAATATGCGGGTGATGACCGAATTTTTTAGTTTGGGAAAGATTTTCTGTAAATTTAGTCATTTCCCTGATAATTCTCAACTAGAACTGGCTGAAGCTGCTGATGCAATAGCGCCTTTTCAATCGTTTGCGGAAGCAGATCCATTTTGGCCACCATTGAATTCGGTTTTTTAAATGGATCGTCTTGCCCGAATGGTATAAAAAAGATATTTTTTGTTGACATTAGTCTCATTAAATTGGTTCCGTTTAAACCGAGAGCATCATTTGTCGAGATGCCAAGAACCACCGGCCGATTGTTTCGGATTGTCGCTTTTGCCGCCATTAACACCGGACTGTCTGTCATCGCATTTGCCAGCTTGCTCATTGAATTGCCTGTTAAAGGAGCAATGACCATGCAGTCAAGAGGCAGCTTCGGCCCAAGGGGCTCTGCCTTTACAATCGAATCAATGGCCTCATATCCGGTCAGTTCTTCAATTTTTTTGACCCATTCTGCGCCCTCTCCAAATCGGGTATTTGTCGATTTCACGTTAAATGTGACAACCGGACGGACTTCAGCCCCTTCGTTGACCAGTGCCTCAATCTGCGGGAAAACGGCTTCATATGTGCAATGTGATCCGGTCAGCCCAAACCCGATTCTTTTTCCTTTTAATGACGACATGCTTATTTCCCCTCCTCAGCTTGTATTTCAGCCAAAAGCTTGCTTAAGACATTTGCAAGGATTTGCCCGGCTGTTTTAGGAGCGACAATCCCTGGAAGACCTGGGGCAAGAAGTGCTTTAATCCCCTGCTTTTCGGCATATTTAAAATCCGTTCCCCCGGGACGTGAGGCCAGATCCAATATTAAGGTTTTTGGTGTCATGCTAGAAAGTACCGTTTGATTTAATATCATGCTCGGTATGGTATTGATACAAATATCTATATCTTTTACATGCTCTTTCAGCTCATCGGTGTGAAAAGGAACGAGTCCCATTTCGGTAATACGCGCCAGATGCGCTGAACTTCTTGCTCCCACTTTTACATTCGCTCCGAGCGCAGCAAATGTGCGGGCTATCGTCATTCCGGTGCGTCCCAGACCGAGAACGGCTACCTGAGATCCGTGTATCGTATAATCCGTATGCTGAATCGCCAGCATGATCGTTCCTTCTACTGTCGGAATCGAATTGTATATCGCAATGTCATCCCGCTCAAACAGCTTAACAAGTTTTCTGTTTGCTTGAGCTGCAATGTGTTCTAAATAGGCGTTAGAAATCCCTGAGAAAATGACACAGTGTGCAGGCGTTTTGTTGAGATGCTCCTGTTTTAACACAACCTCTTCATTTGAAAATACAGTCGAAACGACACCTTCTCCCGTTGTCGCAGATACTGGAAGAATGATGCTGTCTATTTGCTGAAAAGGAATTTCATCAATATTGCATTTTACTGCTCCGGTAAAACCGTGATCCAATTGGTCAAAACCGACAAGATAGATGTCAGCCTGCTGTTCAGTGAACTTTCTTATAATTTCGAGCTGTCTAGCGTCACCGCCGATAACTGCAATCTTCAATCCGGTTAACATTCTAAACGTTCACCTTCTTTGTATATACTGGATCTCTAGTTGTTAAGCTCCCCTTCATCTTATGTTCAAAAGGAAATACCGGTGAATTAAAACATGCGTTTTTTACATATAAAAAAACATCGGCTGCCGAAGCCGATGTTTCAGGAATTACCTTTAGAGCCCGCACCATAGCCATTTTGGGCCTTTTTCATTTACTCTTGTCGAGGAGACATTTCCTCAGGTACGTCTAATATGATCATATCTGAACCGATTTTTTGAATATGATGCCAGGGGACACGAATGTCATGACCGTGTTTTCTCAAACCAAACCACTTAACTGTCGGAATGAGGAGCGCTGTAATCTGGCCATCCTGTTCATTGATTTCTAAATCGGTCTGGCCGAGCACTCCCAGCCGTTCAGCTCTTTTGATGTCTACAATTTCCTTTCCTGATAATTCACTGAGCCGCATGTCTGTCACCCCCCTTGTACTATGTATGATCAAAAAAATAAAAAAATGCCTGCCCCGTTTCGGGGCAGGCATTTCCTTTTTTTAGGACGGCATATTGCCGGAAGGGCTGATGAGTGCCAGTGCATAATCATCAGTAAACAACTGTCTGGCAAGGCCGTTGACACGCTCTAAGTTCACGGCGTTTAATTCATTGATGATCTCATCTAATGTTTTATGTTTGCCGAGCAGCAGTTCATTTTTCCCGTTTCGGCTCATTTTGCTGTTTGTGCTTTCTAAGCTCAGCATCAAGCTTCCTTTCATTTGCTCTTTGCTGTTCTCCAGCTCTTTTGAGGTAATGCCGTCTCGTTTTAATGTGGCAAGGGTTTCTTGGATTGTTTCTGACAGCTGCTGAAGCTGATTTGCACCCGTTCCGCCGTAAATGGTAAGCATTCCGCTGTCCTCATAAGAGCTATGATAGCTGTAAACAGAATAAGCAAGGCCTTTATCTTCACGGACATCTTGGAACAGCCGGCTGCTCATACTGCCACCGAGCACATTATTCAGGACGATTAAATCATAAATGCGTTCATGGCCAACCTCAAGGCCTTTAAATCCGAGACATAAGTGAGCCTGCTCTGTTTCTTTTTTTCTCGTCAGTTTTTCCGTGTAGAACTCGGGTTTTTCAAGACCTGTCGCTTTGCCTTTCGCCTCGTATGACCCGAACCATTTTTCCACATCTTTGATAAAACTGTCAGATATATTGCCCGCTACCGAAATCACCACTCGGTCCGGCGTATAATAATCATGCATGTACTGTCTGAGGGAGTCGCCGTTAAAGGAAGCAAGTGTTTCCTCCGTGCCAAGAATTGGATACCCTAAAGAATGATTGCCGTAAGTGGCTTTGCTCAGTAAATCATGCACAATGTCGTCCGGCGCATCTTCGTACATTTTAATTTCTTCATACACTACATTTTTCTCTTTTTTCAGCTCGTTTTCATCAAACGTTGAATGAAAGAACATATCTGCTAATACGTCCAGCGCGTAATTTGCATGCTCATCAAGCACCTTTGCATAGTAGCAGGTATATTCCTTTGAAGTAAACGCATTGACCTGACCGCCAATACGATCAAAAGATTCTGCTATCTCGCGTGCAGATCTTGTGCTCGTCCCTTTAAAGAACATGTGCTCTAAAAAGTGAGAAATCCCGTTTATCTCCGGCGTTTCGTGCCGCGAACCTGTACCGATCCATACGCCGATCGCAACAGAACGGACTGTCGGGTTATTTTCCAGCACAACTCTTACACCATTTTGACACGTATATCGTTTTATCAAATTTGTTCCTCCTATTCAAAGACAAGCTGCCTGCATCTGTTACTTCAACAGTCTGGTTTCATCCATCAGTTCAGTGACTGTTCCAAGCGCGTATCCTTTATCTTTAATCTTTATAATCAGCGCTTCAAGACTTTCCGCCGTTGGGTCAGTCGGATGCATTAAAATCATGGCACCATTATGTATCTTGCTTAACACTCTCGTTTGAAGCACAGACGGAGCCGGTTTTTGCCAATCGATCGTATCAACTGTCCACATGACTGTTCCCATCTGTCTCTCAGCTGCAATGTCGACAACCGCTTTTCGGAAACTTCCGCTCGGCGGAGCGAACCACTTTGGCTTAACGCCGGTCGTTTGTTCTATTTGTTTATTTGTCTTGTCGAGCTGCTCGGAAATTCTTCCTGTAGTCAGTTTGCTCATATCCGGATGATTGTATGAATGATTTCCGATTTCATGTCCGTCTTCCGCAATCTTCTTAGCGAGCTGTTCATTATTGCTCACCCAATTGCCTTCTAAAAAGAACGTAGCTTTAACTTGGTGCTTTTGCAGAACAGGGAGCATTTTTTCCAAATATTCGTTTCCCCATGCCACATTAATTATAAAAGCCACCATCGGTTTGTCAGGATTTCCTTTATAAATAGGTTCTGGGTGAAGAGATTCCAGATGAACGCTTGGTTTTACTTGGCTGTACACCAGATCGCTTTCCCGAAACTCGCCGTGCTTTTTCATTTTTTTATATGATTTTTCAATATTGACCTTCAATCCATTATAGCCGGGAATGCTTTTCCACACCTTATCTATTCTGGCATCCTGGGGCTTGACTTCATACTCCGGCGCTTTTTGAAGCAATTCTTCATACAACGGGTCTTTGGACGCCGTGACAGTCACCGTATCTTTTTTCATTGCCCCTATGTAATCAAGTGTGTGCGGATTATTCATCATCTCAAATGAGACAAAAAAAAGAAATAGAAAAACGGCAAACGGTACAAATCTTTTGTACATGTTCTGTCCCCCCTCACCTCACATTATGAAGGTGAAGGACAAGGTAGAACCCGCCTGCGTTTTAAAAGCTTCAAAATAAAGAAGCCGGGTCTCCCAGGCTCCTTTTATGTTTTCATTTAAGATTGTTGTTCTTCTTTTTCTTTCTCTTCACGGAGCACCGCTTTACGGGACAAATTGACTCGTCCTTGTTTATCAATTTCAGTGACCTTGACAAGAATCTCGTCTCCGATTTTCACAACATCTTCAACTTTTCCTACGCGTTCAAGCGCAAGCTCTGAAATGTGCACCAAGCCGTCTTTTCCGCTGAAAATTTCAACGAAAGCCCCGAATTTTTCGATTCGTTTTACTTTACCTAGGTAAAGCTGGCCGACTACAACCTCTCGGACAAGGTCTTCGATGATTTTTTTCGCTTTTTGGTTACTGCTTTCATCTGTTGAAGAAATAAAGATTGTGCCGTCCTGTTCAATATCAATTTTAACACCGGTTTCTTCGATGATTTTATTGATTTGTTTTCCGCTTGGCCCGATGACATCGCGGATTTTATCAGGATTAATGGCCATTGTTAAAATCTTAGGCGCATATTGAGAAAGCTCTTTTCTTGATTCGCTTAAAGTCGCAAGCATGCTGTTGAGAATTTCCATTCTTCCTTTTTTCGCTTGCTGAAGCGCTTCTTCAAGAATCTCTCTGGAAAGACCTTCGATTTTAATGTCCATTTGCAGTGCCGTTACGCCTTTTTCCGTTCCGGCTACTTTAAAGTCCATATCTCCAAGCGCATCTTCCATGCCTTGAATATCAGTCAGAACCGTGTAGTGTTCACCTGATTTGACAAGCCCCATTGCAATACCCGCAACTGGCGCTTTAATTGGCACACCGGCATCCATCATTGCAAGTGTGCTTGCGCAAATGCTTGCTTGAGACGTGGAACCGTTTGATTCAAGCACTTCTGATACAAGACGGACTGTGTAAGGGAAGTCTTTTTCAGACGGAATAACTGGCTCAAGCGCACGCTCACCCAGTGCTCCATGTCCGATTTCACGGCGTCCCGGTCCGCGCATTGGTCCTGTTTCCCCAACGCTGAATTGCGGGAAGTTGTAGTGATGCATAAACCGTTTCGACTCTTCTACACCTAAGCCGTCAAGGATTTGCACATCTCCCAGAGCACCTAACGTACATACGCTGAGGGCCTGCGTTTGTCCCCTTGTAAAGAGACCTGATCCGTGCGTTCTTGGCAAGAGGCCGACCTCTGAAGAAAGCGGGCGGATTTGATCGACACCGCGGCCGTCCGGTCTAACTTTCTCTTCAGTAATCAGGCGGCGCACTTCGTTTTTAACAAGCTTGGACAGAATCTGTTTGACTTGTTTGATGGTTTCCTCGTCATGCTCTTCATCCTCGAATTTTGCCACAACTGCGTTTTTCACTTCATTAATGGCATCTTCGCGGGCATGCTTTTCATGAACTTGGATAGCTTTCAGCAAATCCTCTTCTGCTAAAGCTTTTACTTTTTCGCTAAGCTCTTCATCAATTTCAAAGAGCGTAATTTCAGATTTCTCTTTGCCGACTGCTGCGACAATTTCTTCTTGGAATGCAATCAGGCGTTTAATCTCTTCATGGCCGAACATAATGGCCTCAAGCATGGTTTCCTCAGGAACCTCATCCGCTCCCGCTTCTACCATGTTAATGGCATCTTTCGTGCCGGCAACGACAAGATTGATGTCACTTTTCTCAAGCTGATCGACTGTCGGATTAATGATAAACTGATCATCAATGCGTCCGACAGTAACCCCTGCAATCGGGCCTTCAAACGGAATATCCGATACAGAAAGGGCTAGAGATGAACCGAACATGGCAGCCATTTCTGAAGAGCAGTTTTGGTCAACACTCATGACAATGCTGATGACTTGAACTTCATTACGGAATCCATCGGCAAACAAAGGACGGATCGGCCGGTCGATTAGGCGGCTGGCAAGAACCGCTTTTTCACTCGGACGTCCTTCTCTTTTAATAAATCCGCCCGGAATTTTCCCTACCGCATATAATCTTTCCTCATAGTTTACAGTAAGCGGGAAGAAATCAAGCGGTTTTGGTTCTTTTGAAGCGGTTGCTGTACTAAGCACTGCTGTATCACCGTAGCGGATCATCACAGCACCGTTTGCCTGTTTGGCAAGCTGGCCGGTTTCAACGGTAAGCGTTCTTCCGGCCCAATCTATGGTAAAGACATGTTTTTCTTGTCCCATACGATTACGAACTCCTCTCTTCGTTGTGTGAAATAATCAATTACTCCTATTATGAACGAAATGAATTGAACATATCAATGTCAAAGTAGTATGTAAAAGGATTTCAATGATTTGTTATAAGAATTTTCGCTTTAATACGATAAAAAAGCGGGAATCCTCCCGCTTTTTACGATTATCGACGTAAGCCTAGTTTGTTAATTAACTCACGGTAACGAGTTACGTCTTTATTACGTAGATACGTAAGAAGATTACGACGCTTACCTACCATTTTAAGAAGACCGCGACGTGAGTGGTGGTCTTTCTTGTGAGTACGTAAATGCTCGTTCAAGTTGTTAATTGAGTCAGTTAGGATAGCGATCTGAACTTCTGGAGATCCAGTATCAGATTCGTGTGTTTTGAACTCATTGATGAGTTGGTTTTTACGCTCTTGAGTAATTGCCATCCTGTTTCACCTCCAAATCATATTTAGCCCCAGTTACCTAGCAACCGTCGGTGACTTCGGATTGCCAAGCAATGGTTTTAAGACTACGAAAACTATCATACTAAAAATCGGGCCTATATGCAAATATTTTAGAATAAAATTTGTGTGCGTTGCATGTTATTTCCGCAAATTGCTGAAATAACGAATGGCTTCCTGCTTATCTTTCTCAATTTGCTCTGTTAATTCTTTGATGCCATTGAATTTCCGCTCGCTCCGAATCCGTTTATACCATTCAATTTTTATAGCGGCTCCGTATACATCCTGATCAAAATCAAACAGATTAACCTCAATTGAAGGCTGCTCCGGACGTTTTTCATAGAACGTCGGCTTATAGCCGATATTGCAAACGCCATTATAGACTTCGCCGTTCACTTCCGCTTTTACGGCATATACACCCGTCGGAGGAACGATATAGCTGTTATTTAAACCGATATTGGCTGTCGGAAACCCGATGGTCCGCCCTCTTTTATCACCGTGAATGACAATTCCTTTTATAAAATAAGGCTGTCCAAGCAGGACTTTCGCCAATTCCACATCACCGTTTTGAAGCGCGGTACGGATATACGAAGAACTGATTTTTTTATCCTGCTCCGTTAATTTTTCTACCATTGTGCACTCAGCTCTTCCGTCTAAATCATCCGGCATGGTCTCCATGGTTCCCTTGCCGTATTTGCCATACGTAAAGTCAAAGCCTGCCACTGCGTGCTGCACATTAAGGCCGATGATATACTGGTCGATAAACTGCTTAGGAGAAAGAGAAGCAAACACTTCATTAAATTTAACGACATACAGAATCTCTGTGCCTAATTGTTCAATTTGGTTTATTTTGTCTTCAAGAGGCGTAATCAGATCCTTCGGCTCCTTATCCCTTCCTAAAACGTGAGAAGGATGGGGATGAAAGGTCATTACAGCAAGTGCCAGGCCTTTTTCTTCGGCTATTTGCTTCGCTGTGCCGATTACCTTTTGATGCCCGAGATGAACGCCGTCAAAATAGCCTAACGCCATCACTGATTTTGCTTGCTCCTCTTTTATTAAATGATGAGGATGTGTAATATGTATCGTCTTCACAGAACGGTCACCTTTTTTCTATTGTTCGCTTTTTTGCATCAATACTTTTGCCGGCTTTAACAGCCCTTTTTTTGCAGGATGGGGGAAATAGATCGCCAAACAGGTTCCGGATTCAGTAAAGACGGCAATTCGGTCTTCACTTGTCATCTCAGAAAACTGCTCGGGCGTCTCAAGCAAAGCCCCATTTTCTACTTTCTTAGCTAATGTATCACTTATGATCCATTTCGGCAAATGATTGAGCGCACGTTCAATAGGAACTGTATGCTCTTCCACGGTTCCGGATTGGGCTTGTGCTTCCAGTTCATCGAAGGTAAAGCATTCGTCGAGGGAAAAATCTCCGGATGCCGTCCGGATTAAATGAGACATATGAGCCGGATATCCAAGCTTTTCTCCAATCATGACCGCCAGCGTCCTTACATAGGTGCCTTTTGAGCATGTCACTGTAAACCGGAAACTCGCTGTTTCTTCGCTATGCTTAATCCCTGTCGTCAGCTCAATGTCTTCAATGGTAATCATACGTTTTGGACGTTCTACTTCAATCCCTGCTCTGGCGTACTCGTATAATTTTTTGCCATTTACTTTTACAGCGGAATACATAGGAGGAATTTGTTCTTGTTTTCCCTTTAAACTGTTTAACACCTTTTCTACTTCCGTTTTATCAATGTCTTGTTTGACAGGCTTTCTTTCAACCGTTTCGCCAGTCTGATCCTCTGTTGTGGTTGAAAAGCCAAGCGTTATTTCCGCATCATACGTTTTTGACTTTTCAGTTAAGTATTCGACAATTTTTGTGGCCCTTCCTACACAAATCGGAAGCACCCCTGACACTTCAGGATCGAGCGTTCCCGTATGTCCTACTTTTTTTGTTTTTAACAGTTTTCGGATCTTCATGACACAGTCGTGCGATGTCATGCCAACAGGTTTATGTAAAAGGAGAACTCCGTTAACCATTTGTCTTTCACTCCTTCTTTTAAGCTTTTTTCTCTAAAAACGCAGAAAAGAGGACAGACGATATACGCCTATCCTCTCCATTTTTATTCAGATGGTTTCTCTGAATGTAATTCGTGAATCAGTGTTTCGATACGATTTCCGTAATCGATTGATTCATCGAACTCAAATTCAATTTCAGGCGTTTTTCGAAGTCTGATGCGGCTGCCGATTTCAGAACGGATAAATCCTTTCGCCTTTGCCAGCCCTTTCAGCGCTTCCTCCCGTTTTTTCTCGTCACCGAGAACCGAGATATACACCTTTGCAATTTGTAAATCACCTGATACACGTACATCCGTTACTGTCAGAAAACCAATTCTCGGGTCCTTCAGCTTGCGGCTGATAATATCACCGAGTTCTTTTTTCATTTGCTCGCCGACACGGTTTGCTCTCATACTCAATTCAATCACCTCTAAGTTAAAACCACTCTGTTCTAGTGATCGTCCGTTCAATTTCAGGAAAAGAGTCGATAAACGCCAAAACACGCTGCAGCTCTTTTTCTGTTTGAACGCGAGAGGAAGAAACAGCGGCGATTCCGAAGCTGGTTCTTTGCCAAGTGTCCTGATAGCCAATCTCCGAAATCGAAACATTGAACTTATTTTGAACCCTGGTTAAGATCCGCTTCAGAACGGCACGCTTTTCTTTTAGTGATCCCGCATCATAAATGATGCATTCACACTCCGCAAATCCGATCACGTTCTTTCAATTTCCTGCATGACAAACGCTTCAAGGATGTCACCTTCACGAATGTCATTGTATTTCTTAATTGTAATACCACATTCATAGCCTTGTGAAACTTCTTTCACATCATCTTTAAAGCGTTTCAGAACGTCTACTTCGCCTTCGAAGATGACGACGCCGTCACGAATTAAACGGAGACCGCTGTCGCGCGTAATAGTTCCTTCAGTAACATATCCGCCGGCAATTGTACCAATTTTAGATACTTTGAATGTTTGGCGCACTTCTACTTGACCAATTACTTTTTCTTCATATTCAGGATCTAGCATACCTTTCATGGCAGCTTCAATCTCGTCAATTACTTTGTAAATGATACGGTGAAGACGAATATCTACATTTTCAGCTTCAGCCGTACTCTTAGCATTTCCGTCCGGTCTCACATTAAACCCAATAACTATTGCATTGGAAGCAGATGCCAAGATAATGTCAGATTCAGTAATCGCGCCAACGCCGGTATGGATGATTTTCACTTTAACGCCTTCCACTTCAATTTTCTGAAGTGCAGCCGTTAAAGCTTCAGCAGATCCTTGAACGTCAGCTTTTACGATGAGGTTGATGTCTTTTACATCACCTTGTTTAATTTGCTCGAATAAGTCATCAAGACTGAGCTTCGCTTTATCACTGCGCTGCTCTTCAAGCTGTTTCGCAGCACGTGCTTCCCCGACAGAACGTGCTGTTTTTTCATCTTTAAAGACAAGGAATTGGTCTCCCGCTTGAGGGACATCGTTCAGACCGGTAATTTCAACCGGAGTTGACGGGCCGGCAGTTTTCACGCGGCGTCCAATGTCGTTGACCATTGCACGGACACGGCCAAAAGTATTGCCGACTACGATCGGATCTCCGACATGCAGTGTTCCAGTCTGTACGAGCAATGTCGCAACTGATCCTCTGCCTTTATCAAGTTCTGCTTCAATAACGGTTCCTTTTGCCTGACGGTTCGGATTCGCCTTCAGTTCCTCTACCTCACTGACAAGCAAAATCATTTCAACGAGTTCATCAATGCCTTTTCCAGTTAAAGCGGAAAGAGGCACAAAAATCGTTTCTCCGCCCCAGGCTTCAGGGACAAGTCCGTATTCCGTCAGTTCTTGCATTACACGGTCAGGATTTGCGGATTCTTTATCAATTTTATTCACAGCAACGATAATTGGAACCTCAGCTGCTTTTGCATGGTTAATCGCTTCTACTGTTTGCGGCATTACACCGTCATCGGCAGCTACAACGAGAATTGTAATATCAGTTACTTCTGCACCGCGTGCACGCATTGTTGTAAATGCGGCGTGTCCCGGAGTATCCAAGAACGTAATTTTTTTGCCGTTCTCTTCAATTTGGTAAGCACCGATATGCTGAGTGATTCCGCCTGCTTCTCCTTCAACAACCTTCGTTTTACGGATGCTGTCAAGAAGCGTCGTTTTCCCATGGTCAACGTGACCCATGATCGTCACGACAGGAGGACGAATTTCAAGATCCTCTTCATTATCAGGCTCTTCGTATTTCTCCAATTCTGTTTCCTCAAGCACAATAACTTCTTCTGTTTCTACACCATATTCTGATGCAATGAGTTCAATTGTGTCCTTATCAAGCTCTTGGTTAATGGTAGCCATTACACCAAGAAGCATCAGCTTTTTAATAATTTCTGAAGGCTCTTTGCCAAGCTCTTCAGCCAGTGCACCGACAGTTAAAGTACCGGAGAACGTAATTTTCTCAGGAAGCTCTTTTTTCGGCTTTACAGGCTTTTGCTGATATTGGTTTTTATTGTTGTTGTTGCGTTTATTTTTTTTGTTGTTGTTATTTTTCTTGTTTTTGTTAAATTGATTATTCTGCACGTCATTCTTCTTTCCGTCTCGAATTTTATTTGGTTGATTTCCAGCTGATTGCTGATTAATCCCTTGCGGCTGTTTGTTTTTGTTCGTTTCTGCAGGCTTTTGAGATTTAGCGGCTGCGCCGCCTTTTTTATATTTGGCATCAAGCTGTTTAATGGCCTTTTCTTCAAGCATGGCCATGTGATTATTCACTTCTAAATCCATGTTTTTCAGTGCGGTCAAAATTTCCTTACTTGAAACATTTAACGCTTTTGCATATTCGTATACTCTCATTTTAGCCATTCGTTCACCCCCAAAAATATTAATCGAGCAAGCTGATCAGCTTATTCGCAAAACCTTGGTCAGTGACGGCGACAACGACACGGGCTTCTTTACCGATAGAGCGTCCAAGAACCGCGCGACTCTCGACTTTTTTATAAGGGACTTTATAATAATTGCACTTGTCAGTTACTTTTTTCGCTGTGTTAGAAGATGCATCCTCTGTAAGCAGGACAAGCTTTGCACGCGCATTCCTGATTTCTTTAATTACCAAGTCCTCGCCTGACACGACCTTACGAGCTCGATTGGCCAGACCCAGCAAGGGAAACCATTCCATTCCAGACATTTTATTTTTTCACCTTTTCCGCCAGCTCCAGCAATTCTTCGAAAATCTGGTCATCGATTTGTGATTGAAATTGATTTTGCAAAGTGTTTTTCTTTTTTGCTGCTAAGATGCACTCTTTATCAAGCGTTAAATAAGCACCCCGTCCGTTCTTTTTTCCGGTCGGGTCTACTGAGATTTCGCCTTCTTTCGAACGTACAACTCGGATCAGTTCCTTTTTAGGCTTCATTTCACCAGTCACTACACATTTGCGTAACGGGATCTTCTTGTGTTTATTCACCTAAGGTCACCTCTTATTCATCCGATTCAGCAGTTTCAGGCTCCGTAAAGAGCGGCTCATCGTCTTCTTCTTCAAGTTCTCTCGGATAGATTCCAAGTTCTCTCGCGTCCGTTTCGCTCTTAATATCAATCTTCCAGCCTGTCAGTTTAGCAGCTAAGCGTGCGTTTTGTCCTCTTTTGCCAATCGCCAGAGACAGCTGGTAATCAGGAACAATAACAGTTGTCGCTTTTTCTTCTTCATTTACGATGACATCCAGCACTTTCGAAGGGCTGAGTGCATTCGCGACAAATTCTACAGGATCACTGGACCAGTTGACAATGTCAATTTTTTCACCTTTTAATTCATTGACGATCGCCTGAACACGCTGGCCTTTAGGGCCTACGCATGAGCCGACAGGGTCCACGTCAGGATCATCGGTGCGGACAGAAATTTTTGAACGGTCGCCGGCTTCTCTGGCAACAGATTTCAGCTCGACAGTTCCATCATAAATTTCAGGCACTTCAATTTCAAACAAACGCTTTAACAGGCCTGGATGTGTTCTTGACACATAAATCTGCGGGCCCTTCGTCGTTTTCTCTACTTTTGTGATATATACCTTAATGCGGTCATGAGGCTTGTAGGTTTCATTTGGCATTTGCTCATTAACAGGCAGCAAGGCTTCTATTTTTCCTAAAGACACGTAAATAAACTTATTGTCCAGACGCTGGACGATACCTGTCATGATGTCTTCTTCACGGTCGATAAATTCAGAATAAATCACACCGCGCTCAGCTTCGCGCACACGCTGTGTAACGACCTGCTTCGCTGTTTGAGCAGCTATACGCCCGAAATCCTTAGGTGTTACTTCGATTTCGACGACGTCGCCGACCATATATTCCGGGTGGATGCCCTGCGCCTCTTCAATAGAGATCTCTAGTCTTTGGTCGTATACTTCGTCAACGACATCTTTTCTTGCAAATACACGGATGGAGCCAGTTTCACGGTTTAAATCCACCCGTACATTTTGCGCTTGATTAAAATTCCGCTTATAAGCAGAAATTAACGCAGCTTCGATTGCTTCAATGATAATTTCTTTACTGATGCCTTTTTCTTTTTCAAGAATCGTGAGAGCATCTAATAATTCACTGCTCATTTAACGGTCTCCCCCCTTAAAACATTTGTATTCATTAGAATGTAACAGCTAATCTTGCATTAGCTATCTTGTCATACGGAATATTGATCCGTTTCTTTCTTGTTTTGATCGTGATCTCAACTGTCACTGTTTGTCCATCAAATTCAGCCAGTTCACCTTCAAACACTTTCACGCCTTCAATAGGCTCATACGTCTTAATGTACACGTTTTTTCCTAGTGATTTTTCGAAATCGGCTTTTTTCTTTAGCGGACGCTCAGCTCCTGGAGATGAGACTTCAAGAAAGTAATTTTGGCTGATTGGGTCTACCTCATCAAGCTTTTCGCTTAAAGCTTCGCTTACTTTGGCACATTCCTCAATATCCACACCGTCATCGGAATCAATAAACACGCGAAGGAACCAGCTTTGACCCTCTTTGACAAATTCAATGTCAACGAGTTCCAGCTGAAGGCTGTCTACGATTGGCTGAGCCATTTCTTGAACGGTGTCAGTCACTTTTTTGCTCATGTTCTTCCTCCTTGTGCTGTCGATCTCATATTCGTCTCGTCACTCTGCATAAAAACCCTGCTTCAAAAGAGCAGGGGCTAAAAAGTAAACGATGAACATGTCGAGACAAAATTCTCTTGTTCAATACAAAAGAGCGGGTTTCCCCACTCTTTGCCTCGGTAATCGTTAGCATTTCCAATAAAACTATACCATAACCATATTTTTATTGCAAATGGATATACGCTTACCTTCATACCTAAGCAAATGACAGAAACTCTAATGTTACGATGGCACTTTTTTCGCTTATGTATGCATAGAAGCAGAATTTCCAGGAGAAATTCTGCTTTCCTTGTTAGAACAGTGACAATTGGTTTTGATCAGGCAGTGATTCCAGACAGCCGTGACGATCTAGATACTCTAAAATCGTTTTCGACACTTTCCCTCTCTTTTGCAAATCTTCTTTTGAGAGGAATTCGCCTTCTTCACGAGCCTTTACAATGTTCAATGCAGCGTTCGTTCCTAATCCAGGTATGGAGTTAAACGGCGGGATAAGACTGTTGCCGTCAATAATAAACTCTGTAGCGCTGGAGCGGTATAAATCGACTTTTTGGAATGAATAGCCTCTCTCACACATTTCAAGCGCTAACTCTAAAACAGTGAGAAGGTTTTTTTCCTTCGGTGAAGCGTCAAGCCCTTTAGAGTTAATATCCTCCATTACTGCTTTGATAGCTGTAGAACCCTTAATCATTGTATCGATATCAAAGTCGTCTGCGCGAACTGTAAAATAAGCCGCATAATATAATAGCGCGTGATGCACTTTAAAGTAAGCAATGCGGACAGCCATTAATACATAAGCTGCGGCGTGGGCTTTCGGGAACATGTATTTAATCTTTTTACAAGAATCAATATACCAGTCTGGGACATTGTTATTTTTCATTTCTTCTTCCCATTCAGGCGTCAGCCCTTTTCCTTTACGCACAAATTCCATGATTTTAAAGGCAAGGGACGGCTCAAGGCCTTGATAGATTAAATAAACCATAATGTCATCACGGCAGCCGATAACCTCACTCAGCTCACAAATATTATTGTGGATGAGCTCTTGCGCATTGCCGAGCCATACATCAGTTCCGTGAGACAAGCCTGAAATCTGAACGAGCTCGGAAAACGTTGTCGGCTTTGTATCTTCAAGCATCTGACGGACAAACCGGGTTCCGAATTCAGGAATTCCAAGGGTGCCCGTTTTGCAGCCGATCTGCTCTTCTGTCACACCGAGTGATTCGGTTCCCTGGAAGATCTTCATTACTTCCGGATCATCCGTTGGAATCGTTTTCGGGTCAATTCCGCTTAAGTCTTGAAGCATCCGAATGACGGTCGGGTCATCGTGTCCGAGAATATCGAGTTTTAACAGGTTATCATGGATGGAGTGGAAATCAAAATGAGTCGTTTTCCATTCTGAACCCGTGGCATCTGCCGGGAACTGTATCGGTGAAAAATCATAAATATCCATATAATCCGGAACTACGATAATCCCCCCAGGGTGCTGACCAGTCGTGCGTTTAACACCTGTACATCCCTGTACAAGCCGATCAACTTCGGCCCCGCGCATGTGAAGGTTATTGTCTCCGGCATAGCCTTTTACATAACCGTAAGCAGTTTTTTCTGCGACTGTGCCTATTGTTCCTGCACGATACACATTGTCTTCCCCGAACAATACTTTTGTGTAATTGTGTGCCTGCGGCTGATATTCCCCTGAGAAGTTCAAATCAATATCAGGTACTTTGTCCCCTTTAAATCCTAAGAACGTTTCAAACGGGATATCGTGGCCGTCTTTTTTCAAAGCCGTTCCGCAATGAGGGCATGTCTTATCAGGCAGGTCAAAACCGGAACCGACAGAACCGTCATTAAAGAACTCAGAATGCTGGCACTCTGGACAAACATAGTGCGGCGGCAGCGGGTTTACCTCAGTAATCTCAGTAAGCGTCGCAACTAATGAAGATCCTACGGAACCACGGGAACCAACGAGATACCCGTCATCTAGTGAACGTTTTACAAGTTTGTGAGAGATCAAGTAAATAACAGCAAATCCGTGGCCAATGATACTCTTTAACTCTTTTTCAATCCGCGCTTCGACAATTTCAGGAAGCTCTTCCCCGTAAATGCTTCTTGCGCGCTGATAGCTCATTTCTCTGATCTCTTCATCGGCGCCTTCGATTTTCGGTGTATACAAGTCATCTTTAATCGGCTTGATGTCATCAACTAAAGAAGCAACCTTTTGGGTATTGGTGACTACGATCTCCTTCGCTTTTTCTTCGCCTAAGAAAGAAAAAGCTTCAAGCATTTCGTCTGTCGTTCTAAAATGCACTTTCGGCAGCTCATGCCTGTTTAGCGGATTGGCCCCGCCTTGTGAGGATATTAAAATCTTTCTGTAGATTTTATCCTCATCATTCAAGTAATGAACATTCCCCGTGGCTACAACCGGTTTATTAAGCTTTTCACCCAGTTTCGTGATATTCGCAATGATTTCTTTCAGCGCTTTTTCATCGCGGACCAGTTCAAGCTCCAGCAAGTGACGGTACACTTCTGGCGGCTGAACCTCAAGGTAATCATAGAATGACGCGATATCTTCCACCTCTTCAGGCGATTTTTGCATCATTCCCTCAAAAACCTCTCCCCTGTCACAGGCAGAACCGATCAGAAGCCCTTCCCTGTATTTTTCAAGCTGAGATCTTGGAATGCGAGGCACTCTGTAAAAATAATGAATATGAGAAAGTGACACAAGCTTAAATAAATTTTTAAGCCCCGTGCTGTTCACGGCAAGTAAAGTTGCATGATACGGTCTTGATCTTTGATAAGCATTGGACTGACCCATATTTTCATTCAGCTCATCATGGTACTGAATACCTTTTTCAGCTGCGTCTTTCAGCATTTTCAGAAGCAAATAAGCGGTTGCCTCAGTATCGTAAATTGCACGGTGATGCTGGGTGAGTTCGATATCAAACTTTTTACAAAGTGTGTTCAACCGGTGGTTCTTAAATTCCGGATAGAGAAAACGGCCAAGCTCAAGCGTATCAATAACTGGATTTTTGGCTTTTTCGACTTCAAGAAGCTTTTTATAGGCTACATTTAAGAACCCCATATCAAAGCTTGCATTATGGGCGACAAGGATATCATCGCCGACCCACTCTCTAAACTCTCTAATTACATCTACAACATCCGGAGCGTCGCGAAGCATATCATCAGTGATGCCGGTCAGCTCTATGATTGTGGCGGAAAGCGGACGATGCGGGTTTGCAAACGCCTCAAATTTATCAATAATTTCTCCGCCTTTTACTTTTACTGCAGCCAGCTCAATGATGGTATCGTATACAGCAGACAGCCCCGTCGTCTCTACGTCAAAAACAACATATGTTTCTTCTTCGAGCAGACGATGTGCGGCATTATAAGCAATTGGCACGCCATCATCCACGAGATTCGCTTCCATCCCGTAAATCATTTTAATCCCATGCTTTTTGGCGGCAGAATATGCATCAGGGAAGGATTGGACGACAGCATGGTCAGTCAAAGCGATGGCCTCATGCCCCCATTTTTTCGCCTGTTCGACAAGCTTTCCGATACCCGTAACAGCATCCATTTGGCTCATTGGGGAATGAAGATGCAATTCCACTCTTTTTTCTCCTTCTGGTGCCGTGTCCTCACGGGTTTTCGCCTTTATTTCATTAACGTCATTTGCGATCATGACAAGATCTCTGACAAAAGTGTCATTTTGAATGCTTCCGCGTGCTTTTACCCACATTCCTTTTTTCAGAGACTTCATCAGTGCCGCATCTTCTTTTTCACGTGCAAACATTTTGATTAAGATACTATTTGTGTAGTCTGTAATTTTGAAGATGCACAGCGTGCGTCCGCTTTTCAGCTCTCTGGTCTCCACATCAAATACATAACCCTGAACCGTAATTCTCCGTTCTTCGTCCATGATGCTGTCAAGTGTCCGGATTTCTTCGCTATCTTTAATTTGATAGCCGATAACAAGAGGGCCTGATGGCGCTTGTTCTTCATCACTTTCTTTATCTTTCTTCTCCATTTCAATCAGCGCCTGCATGGCCCGCTCTTGGTCTTCTGCAAGCTTTTGTTCCCGAAACTTTTGAACTTCTTGCTCGGATATAAATATTTCAGCATCTAGCTGAAGGTCCGGGAAACCAAATTGACGGTAGCCCGCTTGAATCATGGAACTGTATTTGTTCTTAAGAGCAGCCGCTTCCGTATCTGTTTTTGTTTTGACAATCAGTTTATTGCCCTTCAGTTTCGGTTTTTGCTGGTTTAAGAGACTGATAATCGGCGGCGAAATGCCTTGCAGTTCTTCAATGCAGCGTGACCAGTAGTCTTGTACAAGACTTTCGGTGACCTCTGTATCTTGCACTTCAATTGAAGATGTCACTTTTGCAATGTGAGCAAACGATTGCGTCAGCCTCGTTGTTAATGTGTCATATATTTGAAAAGGCAGCAAAGATTTAAATTGAAAATGAAAATGCCAAGACTTAGAGGCTTTGTGTATCGTCAGCTTTTTAATCTCGCCATCTTCAAAGTATGTCATGAAGGTATCATCTGTCATATTAATCTGCTGCAGAAGAATTTGAAACTGCCTTCTGTTGACTGATAACTGTTCCATTCAGACAGTATCCCTCCCTAAAAACATCATAAGTGAAGGTACCTCAGGCAATGAGGTACCTTCTATTATTTCTATTTTAACATGTTTTTTGATAAATCGTTATGGTGATTACTGCTTGCTGATAAATGCAGATAATTCGTCTACTGAAATCTCAGTTGACTCACCTGTTTTGCGGATTTTCACTTCGACAATTCCCTCGTCAGCCCGTTTTCCGACTGTGATGCGGATTGGAAGGCCGATTAAATCTGAATCAGCAAATTTTACGCCGGCGCGCTCAGCACGATCGTCATAGAGCACTTCATAGCCTTCCGCTTTTAAATCAGCATACAGCTTTTCTGCTAGCTCTCTTTGCCCATCGTTTTTCATGTTCAAAGCAAGAATATGAAGATCGTACGGCGCAACGCTTTTTGGCCAAATTAATCCTTTTTCGTCATGATGCTGTTCAGCAATAGCAGACAGCGTTCTTGACACACCGATTCCGTAACAGCCCATCAGCATTGGCTGCGCGCGTCCGTTTTCATCTAAGTATGTCGCATTCATCGCTTCTGAATAGCGTGTTCCGAGCTTAAAGACTTGTCCGACTTCGATTCCTTCCGCAAAACGGATCGTGCCCTTGCCGTCTGGTGATGGGTCACCTTCTTTAATAAATCGAAGATCAGCAAATTCTTTAATTTGCGCGTCACGGTTCACGTTGACATTTTTATAATGATGATCTCCTTCATTCGCACCAGCAATAGCATTAACCATTGCTTTCACAGCAAGATCGGCATAAACTTCAACTTCTTGTTTAACACCGACAGGGCCGACAAAGCCTGGCTCTGTTCCAAGCTGCTGAATAACCTCTTCGTGTGAAGCAAGTTCCACAACTTCTGCTTGAAGCAAGTTTTTCACTTTAATATCGTTAACTTCATGATCTCCTCTTACAAGCACTAAGACAAAACGGTCATCTGCTTTAAACAATACTGATTTAATGCAGTCTTCAGCGGAAACCTGTAAAAACGCAGTCAGTTCTTCGATTGTTTTCACGTTAGGGGTATGGACCTTTTCTAAAGCTTCAGGCTCTTCATTAGAAGGGACTTCTTGATAAAGAACTTCAGCCATTTCGATATTCGCTGCATACTGTGATTCATCAGAATACGCAATCGTATCCTCTCCGATCGCAGAAAGCGCCATAAACTCGTGCGTATCCTTTCCTCCCATTGCACCTGAATCGGCAATAACAGGCCTTACATTAATACCGCAGCGGGCAAAAATATTAGAATAGGCCTCGTACATTTTTTGATACGTTTCATCCAGGCTTTCTTCAGATGCATGAAAAGAATACGCATCCTTCATTATAAATTCGCGGCCTCTTAACAAACCGAAGCGAGGACGCTTTTCATCTCTGAACTTAGACTGAATTTGATACAGTGTCAGAGGGAGACGCTTATAGGATTTAACCTCATCGCGAACAAGTGAAGTGATAACTTCTTCATGCGTTGCCCCTAAAGCAAATTCACGGCCATGACGGTCTTTCAGTCTCATCAGTTCAGGGCCATACGTATACCATCTGCCTGATTCCTGCCATGTCTCCGCCTGCTGTAATGCGGGCATAAGCATTTCTACGGCATCAATTTTCTCCATTTCTTCACGAACAATCTGCTGAATGTTTTGAATCACCTTATACGCAAGAGGCATATAGCTGTATACCCCGCTCGTATTCTGTCTGATAAATCCTGCTCTCAGAAGAAGCTGATGACTTTTTGCTTCGGCATCAGCTGGAACTTCACGGAGCGTAGGAATAAGCGTCAAACTTTGTCTCATTTCTTCGCACCTCTGATTGATTTACTTTTCGTTTACAAGAACAGCCGCTGGATATCGTTCCATGTGACGACCAGCATAAGAAGCATTAAGAAAGCTACCCCGATAAACACAACGAATGCTTCTTTTTCTCTGTTAATCGGTTTGCCCCGAATCGCTTCAATAAATAGAAATAACAATCTTCCTCCGTCTAGTGCCGGAATCGGAAGCAGGTTGACAATACCAAGGTTAATGCTTAAAAACGCCGCAAACTGGAATAAGTTCACTAACCCTGTTTTTGCCACTTGGTCTGTCATATCATATATGCCGACAGGGCCTGACAGCATATCAAGTTTAAATTGGCCTGTCACCAATTTGCTTAAGTTGGTTAAAATGGCTTTGGTGACATCAACTGTTGATGTCGCACCGTAAGCAACTGCTGAGAGAACGCCTTTTTCAGTCGGCGCATAGGAACCGAAGCGTCCGATTGTTTTTTTGTTCTCATCTTTAACAGCTTCCGGAGTCACTGAAATATGAAGCGTTTTGTTATCCCTTTTTACTGCAACGTCCATTTCTTTTTCCGGGTTTTCTTTTACAGCAGAGACAATGTCAGTCCAAGACCTCATTTTCTCTCCGTTAATGCTTTGGATGTAATCCCCTTCTTTTAGCCCTGCTTCGGCCGCCCGTCCATTGTCCGTCAGCTGCCCGAGCATAGGCTCATTTGACGGTACGCCTTGAATCAGCCCAAGCATTACTAAAATGACGTAAGCTAAAATAAAGTTCATAATCGGCCCTGCAGCAATCGCTTTAATTCGCTGCCACACAGGTTTGGAACCAAATTGGCGATTATACGGCGCGATCTGTACTTCTTCTCCATCTACTATGAAAAAAGAAGTTTCGCTGACAGTGAAGCTGGAAAGCTCATCCTCTTTCCCTTGTTCATAGCCGGTGATCTTCATGTCATGCTCTAGATCCGCGGTTTCCACTTCAATGACTAAAGCATCCGGGTATTTTTCCTTTTGATTGATGATGACTTTCTCAACTTGATCTTCTTTATTAAACAGAAGGCCGACCGTGTAACCGGGTTTCACCTCAATCATTTCCGGATCTTCGCCGGCCATGCGGACAAACCCGCCGACCGGAAGCAGCCTGATCGTATAAACTGTTTCATTTTTTTTGAAAGAAAAAATCTTTGGACCGAAGCCGATTGCAAATTCACGGCAGAGAATCCCCGCTCTTTGGGCAAGCAATAAATGGCCCAGTTCATGGAAGAAAACGAGCGTTCCGAAAATAATGATAAACGCTATAACTGTATTCACGAACATACCACCTTATGTGAGTATTGAATTGACGTATCCCCGGGTATCTTTGTCCACTTCTTGAATGTCCGCCAGACTCGGTTTTTTTATAATCTGATGGCGGGATAGTGCCTTTTCGATACAGTCTTCAATAGCCAAAAACGGTATCTTGCCAGCTAAAAAGGCAGCGACAGCTACTTCATTTGCCGCATTCAAGACTGTCGGCATTGTTCCTCCTATTTTACCTGATTCAAAAGCAAATTGTAAGCATCGGAACCTGTCAAAATCAGCTTTCTCAAAATGAAGGCTGCCGATTTCCCATAATTCAAGCCTTTTCGCATCTGGTAAAGGCAACCGGTCAGGATAGGTGAGCGCATATTGAATTGGAACCCTCATATCAGGCGTGCCAAGCTGCGCGATCACACTTTTGTCATGAAACTCAACCATTGAATGGATGATGCTCTCCTTATGTAAAACCACATCAATTTGTTCATATGGTATATCGAAAAGCCAATGTGCCTCGATCACCTCTAATCCCTTATTCATCATTGTA
Organism: Bacillus sp. N13C7; assembly: GCF_026790065.1. GTDB lineage: Bacteria > Bacillota > Bacilli > Bacillales > Bacillaceae > Bacillus. The sequence goes on from NZ_JALAMO010000005.1 coordinate 309,761, forward strand.
GCCGAATCAATTGTAATTTTTGCACCCATTGACCAATTCGGGTGTTTTAATGCATCCTCAACTGTTACTGATTCGAGCTCCTCTCGCGTCTTGTCCCGAAAGCTTCCGCCGGACGCCGTGATGATGAGGCGTTCAATATTTTTAGACTGTTCGCCTTGGAGAGCTTGAAAAATTGCTGAATGCTCACTGTCAACAGGCAACAGCGGAACATCGTATTTCTTAGCATGTTCTTTTACTATATGCCCTGCAGTGACAAGAGTTTCCTTATTTGCAAGCGCAATTGTTTTTTTCTGTTCAATTGCCTTTAACGTCGGGATAAGGCCAACGCTTCCGAGTAAGGCGTTGACCACAACGTCAACCTCTTCCATCACTGCTGCTTCTATCAGCCCTTCTTCTCCCAGCCCAATCTGGCATTCAAAAGAGAAAGACATTTGTTTTAATTTATGATATGTATCCAGATCACCGACAGAGACAAACTTCGGCTTAAAGGCCTCTATCATTGGAACGGCCTTATCAATATTTCTGCCAAACGACATAGATACCAGCTGAAATTGATCTTGATGTGTACGCAATACGTCAAGTGTCTGTTCGCCGATTGATCCTGTTGCTCCTAAAAGACAAATATTTTTCAAAGTGCCACTACTCCTATTCTTTTTGCTGCATGATCAGCCTTATATTCATATTAGACTTTTTTATGAAAAAAGGGCAAGCAGAAAGTACAAGAAAGGCATGACAAACAAGAAACTGTCGAAACGGTCCAAGATACCGCCATGCCCGGGAAGAATCTTTCCAGAATCCTTAACATCGTAATGTCTTTTTAAGGCGGATTCCACTAAATCCCCAAGTTGTCCGAAAACAGATAAAAACAGCGTGATCAACAGCAGATAGATATACGGGACCGGAAGATGTACAACAAGCTGAAAAATCGTCGCGAGTATAAGTGCGATGACAATTCCGCCTGCAAATCCTTCCACTGTTTTATTCGGACTGATTTCAGGCCACAGTTTTCGCTTCCCAATCGATTTCCCGACAAAATATGCACCGGAATCAGTGGACCAAATGACAACACACGCGTAAAAAATGTATGTTAACCCGTACTGGTCAAGATTTCTGATTTCTATAAAATAATGAAAACACATTCCGATGTAAATTGTTGCAAGCGTAATAAATCCGACTTCATCAAAGGTAAAGGTGTTTTTCACCAACACTGTGTAAGTCAGCAAAAGCAGTACCGCGAACAAAGCAATTTCCATTTTTGAAATGCCGTTCGCTTCAAAAAACGAATACTGGCTTGGCAATAAGAACATCCATAATAATAAAAGACTGATCAAACCCGGCAGTGAAACCAGCTTCAGCTTTTTCATCCGTAAAAGTTCAAAAAGCGCTACACTGCCCATAGCATAAATTAATATGGTGAACGGCAAATTCCCGACAATAACCAAAAATAAAAATACAATTGCTGCCAGAACACCTGTCAAAATTCTTTGTTTCATGTCCACCATCCTCTAAATTCCGCCAAACCTCCGGCCCCTCTGCTGAAATTCTCCTAACGCCTGTAAGAAGTGATCTTCTTTAAAGTCAGGCCACAAGACATCAGTAAACACAAATTCGCTGTAGGCAACCTGCCATAGCATAAAATTACTCAGTCTAATCTCACCGCTCGTTCGAATTAAAAGTTCAGGATCCTGCAAAGATTCAGTCATTAAATAATTAGAAAAAAGCGATTCATCGATGTCTTCAATATTCAAGGAGCCTTCCTTCACTTTTTCCGCGAGTGATTTTGCAGCGGTGACAATTTCAGTACGTCCTCCATAATTGAGAGCAAAATTGAGGATCATTCCGTCGTTTTGCGCCGTATCCCGTACAGCCTTTTCAATCGCACGTAATGTGTGCGCCGGCAAAGCTGTTTCATCTCCAATGATCCGAACCTGTACATTTTCCTCCACAAGCTCTGGAAGATACGTATTTAAAAATTCTTCCGGAAGCTTCATTAAAAAATCGACTTCCATTTTCGGCCTCTTCCAGTTTTCTGTTGAAAATGCATACAATGTCAATACTTTGACACCTAGTTCATTCGCAAGCTTTGTTGTACTTTTTACTACCTTCATCCCTTCATGGTGGCCTGCAATTCGGGGAAGAGAGCGTTTTTTAGCCCAACGGCCATTTCCATCCATGATAATGGCGATGTGTTCAGGAATTTCTCCCTTAAGTATGTCTTCTTTTGTATAACGTTCTAAGTTGGAAGCCGCAGTTTGCTGATTCTTCCAATTTTTGAGTATGTTGAGCATGAGATTCCTCCGTCACCCAAAAAGGTTGCATTCCCTGCTGATAACCAATGTAATCAACAGTATTAACAAAAAAACCCCCTGTAAACATGAGAGGGTCTTTTCACTATTATCTATTGTACATAGTTTTTCATTAAACTTCCATGATTTCTTTTTCTTTGTCTTTTGTGACACTGTCAATTTTTGACACATATTCATCTGTCAGTTTTTGAACGTCTTCTGTTGAAGCACGCAGTTCATCCTCAGTAATGTCTCCGTTTTTCTCAAGTTTTTTGAGATCATCGTTAGCATCACGGCGGACGTTACGGACAGCTACTTTTGCGTCTTCAGCATATTTTTTTACAACTTTCACTAATTCTTTCCGTCTTTCTTCTGTTAATGCCGGAATCGCAATACGAATCATATTGCCGTCACTAGTTGGCGTAAGGCCTAAATCAGCTTTTAAAATCGCTTTCTCGATATCGCCGATTGCTGTTTTGTCGTATGGCGTAACGACCAGCATACGAGCTTCAGGCACGTTAATAGAAGACAGCTGATTTAAAGGTGTCTGTGCTCCGTAATATTCAACCGTTACTTTATCTAATAAAGATGGATTTGCTCGGCCTGCACGTACAGTAGCCAATTCGCGCTGATAAGCGGCAATTGCTTTTTCCATTTTTTCTTTTGTTTGAGTTAATACTTCTTTTGACACGTTATTTCCCCCTCACGATCGTTCCGATTGATTCACCGATAACGGCACGTTTGATATTTCCTTCTTCCATAATAGAAAAGACGATAAGCGGAATGTCATTGTCCATGCATAAAGATGACGCTGTTGAATCCATGACTTCCAGGCCGTCTTTCAGAACGTCAAGATAAGATAGTGACTCATACTTAACAGCTGATTCATCTTTTCTAGGATCAGCATTATACACACCGTCAACATTATTTTTAGCCATTAAAATAACGTCTGCTTCAATTTCAGCAGCCCGCAGTGCAGCTGTCGTATCAGTTGAGAAATATGGGTTTCCTGTGCCCGCAGCGAAAATAACGACACGTTTTTTCTCTAAGTGGCGTATCGCTTTTCTTCTTATGTACGGTTCAGCAACTTGTCTCATTTCAATGGATGTTTGCACTCTGGACTGGATTCCGAGTGTTTCCAAGCTGTCTTGAAGCGCAAGCGAATTCATCACTGTCGCCAGCATTCCCATATAGTCAGCCGTTGCACGGTCCATGCCCAGGTCACTTCCTGTTTTTCCGCGCCATAAGTTGCCGCCGCCTACTACAACAGCCACTTCGACTTCAAGCTCAGCGATTTCTTTCACTTGCTTTGCAATGGATTGAATGACAGTCGGGTTAATTCCGTTTCCCTGTTCTCCTGCCAATGCTTCCCCGCTAAGCTTTAATACGATACGTTTGTATTTTGGTTTTTCCATGATAACCTCCAAGTGTAAACATTGCCGTTTTCTATTATGCAAGAGAAAAAAAGGTTTGTAAATATAGTTTTAAAAATAGGGAACACAAAGTGTGTCCCCTATACTGCCTGAAAAGACGCGACCTGGCCGCGAAATCTTTTCACCATTATTTTTTCACTTGGTTCATTACTTCTTCAGCAAAGTTTTCTTGACGTTTTTCGATACCTTCTCCAACTTCATAGCGGACAAAAGTTTGAACATTTGCGTTTTTCGCTGCAACAACTTGTTTTACTTTTTCATCTGGGTTTTTAACGAAAGCTTGGTCTAAAAGGCAAATCTCTTCGAAGAATTTGTTCAGACGGCCTTCAACCATTTTCGCTACGATGTTTTCAGGTTTGCCTTCTTGAAGGGCTTGCTGAGTTAAGATTTGACGCTCGTGGTTTGTTTCTTCTTCAGATACTTGATCACGAGAAATGTAACGAGGGTTAACCGCAGCAACGTGCATTGCGATATCTTTCGCAGTTTCTTCGTCAGTTGTACCGTTAAGAACAGTTAATACGCCGATGCGGCCGCCCATGTGGAGATAAGCACCGAATGCAGAGCTGTCGTCTTTTGTAAGAACTGTAAAGCGGCGAAGAGTGATTTTCTCACCAATTTTAGCAACTGCACTTGTGATGTATTCTTCAACAGTAGAACCGTTTTCCATTTTTTGACCCATCGCTTCTTCAACATCTGCAGGAGCATTTGCAAGAAGGTGGTCAGCTAACGTGTTAAGAAGCTCTTTGAAGCCTTCGTTTTTCGCAACGAAGTCAGTTTCAGAGTTTACTTCCAGGATAACACCTTTGTTGCCGTCAGTTTTAATAAGAGTAGAACCTTCTGCTGCGATACGGTCAGCTTTTTTCGCTGCTTTCGCAATCCCTTTTTCTCTTAAAAGGTCAATTGCTTTGTCCATATCTCCGCCAGTTTCAGTTAACGCTTTTTTACAATCCATCATGCCCGCGCCAGTTTTTTCACGCAGTTCTTTTACTTGCTGTGCAGTAATTGCCATTTGTATTCCTCCTTATATGTTAAAACAAGAGTATGTATATTACACATTTTCTTGAAAAAAGGTGATAAAAGGCAGTCCCTCTTATCACCTTTTGAATAGGTTACGCAGTTGTTGTTTCTGTTTCTGGTGCAGTTTCTTCAGCAACTTCCGCTTCTTCTTCGCCTTGCTTCGCTTCTAAGATTGCATCTGCCATTTTAGAAGTTAGAAGTTTAACAGCGCGGATAGCGTCATCGTTCGCTGGGATTACAACATCGATTTCATCTGGATCACAGTTAGTATCTACGATACCGATGATAGGAATGTTTAATTTGCGAGCTTCCGCAACAGCGATGCGCTCTTTGCGAGGATCGATGATGAATAATGCATCAGGAAGATCCTTCATATCTTTAATTCCGCCTAGGAATTTTTCAAGACGCTCTAATTCTTTTTTCAATTGAACGACTTCTTTTTTAGGAAGTACATCAAACGTACCGTTTTCTTGCATTTTTTCAATGTCTTTAAGACGTTTAATACGTTTTTGAATTGTTTCAAAGTTTGTTAATGTACCGCCCAACCAGCGTTGGTTGACATAGTACATGCCAGAGCGTTGAGCTTCTTCTTTAACAGAATCTTGAGCTTGTTTTTTTGTTCCGACGAAAAGGATTTTTCCGCCTTCAGCAGCAAGATTTTTAGTGAAGTTGTAAGCTTCCTCTACTTTTTTAACTGTTTTTTGAAGGTCGATGATGTAGATTCCGTTACGCTCCGTGAAAATGTAACGCTTCATTTTTGGGTTCCAACGGCGTGTTTGGTGACCGAAGTGAACACCAGCTTCAAGCAATTGCTTCATAGAAATGACTGACATGTTATTTCCTCCTAATATAATGGTTTTTTTCCTCCGCTTAGGTCATTTTTGTGCAGAACTGCCGCCTGCAGCACCCTCTGCATAAATCGTTAAGCGTGTGTATTTAACACCAAGACATAATATAACACAGCTTTATCCGACAATCAAGAATCCTTTACACCTTTGGAGCGAAATTTTAAAAATAGCTCGATTTCTGTCTTTCCGCTCTTCAGCTTTTGAGCTATCTGACTGGCCGAATATCCCTGCTCATATAATTCTATGACCTGGTCTTCAAATGATGGTACATCACTGTTTACGCTCTCTTCCTGACGCTCAACCTCAGTAATCAGATCTTCAATGTGTTCTGGAAGATGCTCTTCTTCCTGAACTGCATCCTGCTCTGAATCGTTTTCAAAGTGCTGAAAGTCTGGCTTTTGGGTCCCTTCTTTTGCTTGCCTTGTAGGGGGACCGGTGTTTTCTATCAGTTTCTCATTTTCTTCTTTTAATTCAAGAAGAAATGCCGCCAGGGTGTTCTCTGTCTCTTCAAGTATCTTCTTTTGCTGTTTTTCTGTTTCTTTCACAGCCGCGAGCCTTGTATACAGAATAATGACAGCGTACAGAAGAACGCCGTGGAGCGTAAAGCTTAAAAGCCATAATAGTGTTGACATGTTTTTCACTCGCTAACCATGAAATTCATTTATTGAATTACTTTTTCCAGCAGATTTCTTAATTTAAATAGTGCCTTTGAATGGATTTGTGATATGCGGGACGTAGAAAGATTTAATACTTGTCCGATTTCTGTCAATGTCAATTCCTCTTTGTAGAACAAGCTGACCACCAGCTGTTCTTTTTCAGAGAGTTCGTGAATTTTTTCGGCAAGCTGTGCAATCAATTCATCCTTCATAATCTTTTCTTCAGGCGGGACATTTTTGTCATCTCTGATCATGACCTGAATGTTTTCACCGTCATCTTGATCATGGAGCTTTTCATCAATTGACAGCAGATTTGCAAAAAAACCTTCATTCATTGTTGACACGACATCCTGTACCGTCATTCCGAGTTCCTCTGCGATTTCTGCGGGCGATACATTCCGAAGATAGCGCTGTTCAAGCTTTTCAATTGCTGCTTCAACCTTCTTTGTTTTTTCACGTGAGGTTCTGGGCAGCCAATCTTCTTTACGAAGCCCGTCTATGATTGCGCCGCGAATTCTAAACGAGGCGTAGGTATCAAATTTTAAGTCCCGGCTGGGGTCAAATTTTTCAAGGGCATCATATAAACCAAGCATACCAAGGCTCATAAGATCGTCTTTATGCACGGATTTCGGCAGCCCGACAGAAATTCTGCCTACATGATATGTAACAAGCGGCATGTAACGGCGCATTAAATCGTCACCGGCTTTAGGATCTTTCCACTCTTTCCAGCGCGTCCAAAGCACCTGATCTTCATAATTCAAGGATTGCATTGTTATCCCCCTAATACCTTAATTAAATCGTTTTTTCACCTTGTTTAACAGTTCGAATATGCAGCATGCAGGACTTCGGTTCAAATTCTATCGTCCGGCCGCTTGAGCCGCCCGTATCTTCACTAACAATAGGAATATTATATAAAGACAGCTGTTCCTTTATCGCTAATACATTTCTCGGTCCGATCTTCATCAAATCATTTGTCGATTTAAATTTAAACATCTCTGATCCGCCGGCAAGCTTTGCTTTTAAAGCAAATTTCCGGCATCCTGCTTCTACCAGCATATCAATCGTGGTCTTCACGGCGGTGTCAGCATACTTAGCCCGATTGAGTTCGGCAGTTTTCGATAATGTTGAATCAGGCAGCATAACATGAACAAGCCCCGCCGTTTGCTTATCTTTATCATAAAGCACCAGTCCGACACAGGAGCCCAAACCAGAGGTCCGGATGGTGTCCGGGAAGCGGGCGATTTTTACGTCAGCTATTCCAACCTTTACAACAACAGCCTCAGTTGTACTCATAATGATGCACCCAAGGCGACAAAGAGCTTTTCAAATGAATCATAGTCCGGCAGCATAAACATATGCGCTTTCAGCTCCTGCTGATGGCTTTGGTCAAAAATTGACGTATCCACAACAATAGCGTGTTCTCCAACCTGGCTGAGCTCCATCAGCCCTTCGCTGATCACAGCTCCGAACATATCTAATGAAACTTCAGGAACACTGGGATAAAGCTGGAGTTTCGTCAAATCCGCCAATGCCGTTAAATATGATCCTGCTAAAATATTGCCCAGTTCATGCAAAGCGGATGAGCTCATATGATCTTCGCCTAAGTCCTCTATATCAAAATCGGGGTTTCCAATCAGCTCTCTGATAAACTGCTCCGCATGATAAAAAGGCATTATAAAGAACATCGAGCCCGTTAAGTCGCCTTCCATTCTTAAAAAGATGCTTGCAACCGGCATCTCGGCGCCGCCGAAAAAATCGACAAGCTCATCGAAAGATAACAGCTTTGCAAACGGGACTTCCATATCTATCTTTCTATTTAACAGCTGGGCCATTGCAGAGGCGGAGTGGCCGGCGCCAATATTGCCGACTTCCCGCAAAATGTCCATCTGCTCTTCTTTGATTACATTAAAAATACTCATGTCATAACCCCTTTAAGATTAAGCTTGATCGGGCACAGCGGACTGAGATGATTCTTTATCCAAAACCGCGTTCGCATCAATAATATTTAAGAGCCTGTTCTCTTGTTTCACAATCTGTTCGATCGACACATCCGTATCTTTCTGGATGCTTTCTGGAGCGGATTCGATTTCACTTTCGTGTACGGTAATCACATCATTCGCTTCATCTACTATCCAGCCGATTTCAGTATCACGATAAGCAATAATGATAATTCGTGTTTCATCGGTAATTTCATACTCTGGCAAATTCAGGCGCTTTCGTAAATCAATAACCGGAGTCACTACCCCGCGCAAATTGATTACCCCGCAAATATAGGGTTCGACGCCAGGCACTCTCGTTGGCTTTTGCCATTTTTCAATTGATTTCACCTGAGTGACGGAAATGGCATATTCTTTTCCATTTACCATAAAGACAATCATTTTTTCGCCTGTTTTAATTTCTGCAGTCATGTGAGACACCTCCTCGAATGGTTAAATAATCAATGCATTACAATCAATAATGAGCGCTACTTCTCCGTCTCCTAAAATAGTAGCTCCGGAAATTGCAAAGACGTTTGTTAAATAATCTCCGAGTGATTTCAGCACAACTTCCTGCTGGCCAATAAAGGAGTCCACCACAAATGCAGTAGGTTTATCGCCTTTTTTCACGATAATGATATGGAGCTGTTCGGCATCTTGTTTTGTATCCTCTATTTTAAATTCGTCTTTTAAATAAACGACAGGGACAATATGCCCTCTAAAGTCAATCACTTCACGGTCATGCGTTTGCAAAATGTCTTTTCTGTCAATAACTGCCGTTTCGATAATAGAAGAAATCGGAATGGCAAATGTCTCTTCTTCCAATTTGATCAGCAGAACTGAAATTATGGACAAGGTGAGCGGAAGCTGGATGCTGAATAGTGAACCTTGGCCTTCTGCAGATTTTACACTGACTGAACCGCCAAGAGATTCCAGTTTATTTTTCACAACGTCAAGTCCGACACCGCGGCCGGAGATATCAGAAATTTGATCGGCAGTTGAGAACCCTGGAGCAAAGATTAACTCGTAAATTTCATTGTCTCCTAAGGTTTCAGCTTCTTTTTCCGTAATGACCCCGCGTTCAAGCGCTTTTTCAAGGATTTTTTTGCGATTAAGGCCTGCACCGTCATCCTCGACTTCGATAAAGACATGGTTGCCGCTGTGGTACGCTTTAAGCACAACTTTACCTGATTCCGGTTTCCCCTTTTCCAACCGTGTTTCCGGTGACTCGATGCCATGATCAATACTGTTTCTGATCAAGTGAACGAGAGGATCTCCGATTTCATCAATCACTGTTCGATCCAATTCAGTTTCCGCACCGATGATCGAGAGTTCGATTTTTTTATTCAGCTCTTTTTGAAGCTGGCGAATCATTCTTGGGAAACGGTTAAAAACGGTTTCGACAGGAACCATTCTCATATTAAGAATAATTGATTGCAAATCTCCGGAAATTCTCGTCATTCGTTCAACCGTTTCGGTCAGTTCATTGTGCTCAAGCTCTTTTGCAATCTGCTCGAGACGCCCTCGGTCAATGACAAGCTCTTCAAATAAGTTCATTAAAGAATCAAGTCTGTCAATGTTGACACGAATTGTTTTAGATCCGCCGGCTGTATGCTTCGCCTGTTCATCGTTTTTAGCAGGCTGTTTTTGTTTCTCCTGCTTCGCAGGTACAGCTGCTGGTGAATCCTCCGGCTTAGATTCTTCCAGCTTTTCAGCTGATGTTAAAGGAGCCCCTTGAATGATTTCAACATGCTCAATTTCTGACACGCCATTGATTAATTGCTCAATTTCTTCCGCTGATTGATGTGTTAAGAAACAAACTTGAAATTCAGTACCGAAATCTTCTGTTTCAAGCACTTCTGCACTTGGAATTGTTTTGGCTACTTCTCCGACTTCATTAAGTTTTTCAAACACCATATAGACACGAACTGCTTTTAACATACAGTTTTCATTAAGAGAAATCTTGATTTCATAACGTTTGAAACCTTGCTCCTCCGCTTCTTGTATGACAGTCCGTTCAAATTCGTCATATTCCCAATCAGATGCTGAACTCTGTGCTTCTGCAGGTTCCGCCGAGGCAGCCATTTCAGCGTGCGCACCATTCACATCAAGCTTGGCACTCACTTCTGAGATATCTCTTTTACCATCCCCGCCATCAATAATAGACTGAACCATTGCTTCCAGGTGATCCAGAGCTTCAAACAAAATATCCAGCCAATCTGAGGTAACTGCCATGTCCCCGTTTCGAATTGCATCCAGCACGTTTTCAAGTAAGTGAGTGAGATGCGCTAAATCCGTATAGCCCATCGTTGCGCTCATCCCTTTTAACGTGTGGGCAGCCCTGAATATATCATGCACGAGCTGAAGGTCAGTCGGGTCTTTCTCTAAAAGGAGAAGCTTTTCATTACATGTTTGTAAATGTTCTTTACTCTCATCAATAAAGACATCTAAATACTGATTCATATCCATTTGAATCACACCCTCTCTTTTTTCACACAGCTTGTGATGGATGCTGCGATATCTTCCACATGTTTAATCTCATGAATGAGGCCCGCTTTAACAGCTGCTTTCGGCATCCCATATACGACACAAGATTCTTCAGACTCCGCAATGGCTTTCACATTGCCGCCCATAAGCATGTCCTTTAAGCCAGCAGTGCCGTCACTGCCCATTCCGGTCATGATAACAGCCACTTTTTCATAGTCTGCCAGTTTACCGACAGAACGGAATAAATAATCAGCTGATGGTTTATGACGGCTCGGCGTATCGAGATTATCAAGCACGATCTGAAGTCCTCCGCTGCTTTTGATAACGGATATGTTTTTACCGCCCGGCGCTATGTAGACACAGCCATTAAGAGCTGCTTCACCATCTTTTGCTTCTTTTACTTGAATGTCGGATAAATGATTGAGCCGCTCAGCCAAAGAAGCAGTAAAGCCTTCGGGCATGTGCTGAACAACAACCACTGGCGCGTTCAAATCCTTAGGAAGCTTCGGTATCACCTTTTGTAACGCCCTTGGGCCGCCTGTCGACGTGCCGATGCATACAATTTGTCTGCCCGTGCCGTTTTTCGGTTTGCTTAATTCAGGCTTCACATGCCGCACGATAGGCTCAGGCCGGACCGCCTGTGACACTGGATGTTTCCGCTGGCCGGAAAGTCCGGCAGCGACGACACGCTCAACCAATTGTTCTTTAATTTTGTACAAATCCAGAGATATAGAGCCTGATGGCTTTGTAATGAAATCAAAGGCACCGATCTCTAAACAATTAATTGTGCACTCTTTTCCTTTTTCGGTCTGGCTTGACACCATAATGACCGGCAAGTTATAAATCTCAATAATTTTGCGCAGTGTGTCTGTCCCATTCATGACCGGCATTTCAACATCAAGAGTAACAACATCCGGCTTTAGTAATTCAATCTTCTTAAGCGCTTCTTCTCCGTTTCTCGCAGTTCCGATTACTTCTATCTGCTTTTCCTCGGTTAGAAAATCACTTATCATTTTTCTCATAAAAGCTGAATCATCAACTACAAGCACACGAATCAAATTAAGCCCTCCTCATTAAAAAAGAAGATAATTTCTCTATAAATGTCTGTTTGTCTTCTTTGTGTCTTGTTTCTTCTCTTTCAAACAAGGCGTCCGCTAAAAGACGGACTGACCGGCTGGCTTTTGCCTGAGGACTTTTTATGAAAAAAGGAACCTGTTCGACAACTGCTTTGCTCACGATCGGATCGTCAGAAACGGAACCAGCAAACTGAACCTGAACATCCAAAAACATATGAATTGTACGGGAAAGGCGGGTAAAAGCGTTCAGCCCTTCTTTTTGATCACGGCACCGGTTGACAGCGACCTTCATTGAAAGCTTATTTTCTGTCAACACCAAATACTTGACAGCGCTGTATGCGTCCATGATAGCAGTAGGTTCGGGAGTTGTGATGACCAAAATATCTTCTGCCGATAAAATAAAAGGCAACTGATCTTTTGATAATCCCGCTCCCATGTCAAACAGTACATAATCGAACTGGCTTAGCGCATAAGAAAGCTCATTGGCGAATAACGTCCATTGTCTCTGATCCAGCTGAAACATTACATCCAGACCGGTTCCTCCTGATATATACCGCAAACCTTTTGGTCCAGCGGATAATGACTGCATTAACGGTTTACGATCGGTCAATACATCGATAATTGTGGCTGACGACGAATTTCCCATTAATATATCAATGTTCCCCATCCCGATATCAAGATCGATGAGCAGTACCTTCTTACCTTTGTCCTGCAGTGCAAGGGCCATATTTAAGGTAATATTGGATTTTCCAACACCGCCCTTGCCGCTGATGACAGCAAGTGTCTTCGCTTTTTGTGAATAAACCATTGGCAGAACGCGCTGACGCTTTTCCATTTTCGCCCGTAAAGTTGCTGCTTGGTCAAATCTCTTCATCTGCAAAGCATCCTTACAAAACCAAGAGGGGATACAGTCTGAATATCCTCAGGCACATTCTGGCCGTTTGTTATAAACCCGGCACCTATTTTTGATTCTGCCAGTATATTAAATACAGAACCTAGGGAAGCAGTTTCATCTATTTTTGTAAAAATAAATTGATTGACAGGGACGGATGAAAACCGTTTGACAATGTGCTTCATATCTTCATATTTTGCAGTAGCGGATAAAACGAGAAATGACTGAATGCTGCCCTCAAAAGGAATCGTTTCTTTCAATTCATCAATGTATTGCTGCTCCTTGAAGTTTCTTCCGGCTGTATCAATAAACACATGATCATACTCAGAAAATAACTCTTTCGCCTGCTGGAATTCTTCTTTTGTATAGCAAACTTCCAGAGGAGCCTGCAGCAGTTCGGCGTATGTTTTCAACTGTTCAACAGCTGCAATCCGAAACGTATCTGTTGTAATGAAAGCGATTTTCTTCTGTTTTTCAAGCATAGATATGGCTGCGAGCTTAGCCAGCGTTGTTGTTTTACCTGCCCCCGTTGAACCAAACAGAACGATATACTTTGAATGAATAGGCTCCTGCCACTTATCCGCTGAAGGCAGTGTACCGCATAGTATATCCTCAAGTTTGCCGACCACGTTTTCTTCCGTCAGACCGCCCGCTTCCACAGAGCAGCGCAGTAATTTCTTCAAAGCGCTCGTCTTCGTTGACTCTTTAATCCCCGTTTTTTGTAATAGCTTTTCTGCTTTTCGCAGCGGCTCAGGAAGTACAGATTGATAAGCTGAAAAATCACCCGGCTCATGTTGCGCCGGAAATTGAGGGGGATATGTCCGCTCCTCTATTTTCGGACTGCTGACCGGAGTTTTTAATGTTTGTTTCGGCTCAGCTGTATTCTGGGTGGCTCTTTTCTCAAGAAAGTCTTGATCCAATACGGCTATTACTTCAACAGCAGGCTTGTTGATGAGCCCAAACCATTTTCGCTTATTAATTTTTTTCGAATTTAAGATGACCGCTTCATTACCTAACTCTTTTCTGATGAGAAGTGCCGCTTCTTGCATTGAAGCAGCAGTAAATTTTTTTATTTTCATTAAATATCCACCACTCCAATGCTTTGTACCTCAACATTCGCCTCAAGTTCGTTATAGGAGAGTACCGGAAGATCAGGGAAATATCGTTCCAGAAGCTGCTTCACATACATTCTGACAGGCGGCGAGCAAAGAAGTATCGCAGTTTCCTGACGTAATGAGAGCTGTTCGGCTTCTTTAGCGACAGAGCGCACAATACTTTCTGAAATATCTGGTTCAAGCGACAAGTAATTCCCGTGTTCCGTTTGCTGTACACCGTCTGCTATCGCCTTTTCTACACGGCCCGAACAAGTAACAACCTTCAACACTTCATTTTCTTTGGCAAACTGGGCTGTAATTTGTTTAGCCAGCGCTTGTCTTGTATACTCTGTTAAAAGATCAGAGTCTGTTGTCAGTTTTCCATAATCAGCAAGCGTTTCAAAGATCGTTACTAAATTTCGGATTGAAACCTTTTCTCTTAAAAGCTTAGCCAGCACCTTCTGAATATCACCGACAGACAATGGATTTGGCGTAACCTCTTCCACGAGGACCGGGTACGTTTCTTTTAAATGGTCGATCAGCTGTTTCGTCTCCTGTCTTCCGATCAATTCATGGGCATGCTGCTTAATTTTCTCCGTAATATGGGTTGAAACAACTGAAGCAGGATCGACAACTGTATAGCCAAGCATGTCAGCTTCATCCTTTACCGATTCGCTAATCCATTTTGCCGGCAATCCGAATGACGGCTCCACTGTTTCAATCCCTTCAATGAGATCGTCTTCAGGCGTTGGCGACATTGCTAAATAATGATCAAGCAGCAGCTCGCCTTTTGCTACTTCGTTTCCTTTAATTTTTAATCGGTATTCATTAGGCTGCAGCGCTATATTGTCTCTGATGCGCACAACAGGAATGACAAGCCCGAGTTCCAGGGCTAACTGACGGCGAATCATCACAATTCGGTCTAATAAATCACCGCCCTGATTGGCATCAGCAAGCGGTATCAGACCATACCCAAACTCAAATTCTATCGGATCTATGTGGAGAAGCTGAACAACACTTTCAGGGCTTTTTAGCTCATCAACCTCAGCCTCTTCCTCGAGAATCTCGTCCACTTCTTCTTTTTCCTTGCCTGATTTAGATAGCGTATAAGCGCCGAAAGCAAGCAGCCCTGCAAGCGGTCCCGTCAGAAAGATGCCAATCGGAGTGAAGATACCAAGAAGCAGAATCGTAGCTGCTGCGACGTATAAAAGCTTTGGATAAGCAAATAGCTGGCCTGTAATGTCATGCCCTAAGTTTCCTTCAGAGGCAGCTCTTGTTACGACAATCCCCGTAGCTGTAGAAATTAACAGCGCCGGAATTTGCGAAACAATTCCATCGCCCACAGTCAGCATCGTAAAGTGCGAAGCGGCCTCTTGAATGGACATGCCTTGCTGAAGCATTCCAATCACGATACCGAATATTATATTGATCAGCACGATAATGATTCCGGCTATCGCGTCGCCTTTTACAAATTTACTGGCACCGTCCATTGCTCCATAAAAGTCTGCTTCTCTTGCCACTTTTTCGCGGCGGTGCTTCGCTTCCTGTTCGGTAATCATCCCTGCGTTTAAATCAGCATCAATACTCATTTGCTTCCCAGGCATTGCGTCCAGCGTAAACCTTGCTGCCACTTCGGAAACACGTTCAGCACCTTTCGTAATGACGATAAACTGAATAATAATCAGGATGATAAATACGACAAGTCCAACTAATACATTTCCGCCGACAACGAAATTTCCGAAAGTCTCGACGACTTTTCCTCCTTCACCATGTGAAAGAATCGAACGGGTAGTTGAGACGTTCAAGCCCAAACGAAATAGGGTTAAAAGCAGCAACAGTGACGGAAAAATCGAAAACTGAAGCGCTTCCTGCATATTCATTGTGGTGAGAAGCACGATCAACGCAAGAGAAATATTTATAATGATTAAAATACTTAACAGCCATGGAGGAAATGGAATCACCAGCATCGCCACAATGAGGACCACACTTATTAAAACGGATAAATCTCTTGTTGACATGCTGTTTTTTCTCTCCTTTTAAATCGAAAAATTCAATATACTTTTTGTTTTGTCTTATATACGTAGGCCAGAATTTCTGCCAAGACTTTAAAAAATTCTTCCGGCACTGCCTGGTCGATTTCCACCTGATCATATAACGCACGGGCAAGCGGTCTGTTTTCTACCATCATGACATCATGCTCTTTAGCAATTTTCCTGATTTTTAACGCCAGGTGGTCAACACCTTTTGCAACAATATAAGGAGCGTCCATTTTTTCTTCATCATATTTCAGGGCAATCGCATAGTGAGTCGGGTTTGTGATAATGACATCTGCTTTTGGAACTTCCTGCATCATCCGCCTCATCGCCATTTCCCGCTGTCTTTGCTTAATTTTAGACTTGATAATCGGGTCACCTTCAGATTTTTTGTACTCATCTTTTATATCTTGTTTTGACATTTTGATATTTTTCTCATAGTCAAATCGCTGATATAAATAATCGAGTCCCGCAAGAATCAACAAAGCTCCTGCACCGCTCAGTCCCATCCACAGGGTGAGTTTTGAAACAAAAGAAAGTGCCTCTTCGGGTGTCAGAAGCGGGAGCCGGAGAATTTCTCCGTAATGCAGCCAAAGCACAGCGAATGCCGCAAAACCGACAACTGCAATTTTCAATATGGATTTAATCAGCTCTACAATCGCCCTCATACTGTATATTCGTTTAAAGCCTTTGATCGGGTCCAATTTTTCAAGCTTAGGCTGTATGACTTCAGCAGAAAACAAGAACCCAACCTGCATATAGTTGCTTACGACCCCTGCAACAAGAGCGACAAGCAAAATCGGTGCTAGGATCATGCCCGTATCTTTCAATAAACTGATAAACAGTGTATGGACATTTGATTCAGAGAGCTTCATTGTGAGCGAATCGGTATAAAATGTTTCTATAAATGACAGAAGCTTATCTCTCATATACGGGCCAATCGCAATAAGCGAAAGGAAAACTACTAGTAAAGAAACCGCAGTATTGACATCCGAGCTTTTTGCTACCTGCCCTTTTTTTCGTGTATCCTTTCGTTTTTTCGGAGTGGCTTTTTCAGTCTTTTCTCCCGCAAAAAACTGCAGGTCAATTCTAAGCTGCTTCATTAAGAAACACCGACCAATGCTAAAAGATTCCGCATCGTTTCAATCGTTAAACTGAAGACATTCCGAACAACGACGAAGATAACGGACATACAAAAAATGAGCATGATGAAACTGACAGCGATCTTTAAAGGCAGACCGACCACAAATACGTTTAATTGCGGAACAGTTCGAGCCACGATGCCTAATGCTAAGTCAACAAGAAACAAACTGGCCACCACCGGAGCTGACATTTGAAAAGCGATAATAAACATTGCATTAAAGCTTTTCGCTATAAAATAAGCAAACTTTTCATCGCCGAAATTCGGAAACGCCTGATCAACTGAAATGTATTGAAAGCTGTAGTAAATGCCGTCCAGCAGCAAATGGTGGGCATTGACACTCAGCATAAACAAAAGTGCCATCGTATAAATAAACTGCCCGATCAGCGGACTTTGTGCACCGGTTTGCGGATCGATAACGTTCGCAATTGAAAATCCCATTTGAAAATCTATAAAAGAGCCGGCAATCTGAACTGCGGCAATCATCATATAAGCGATTAAGCCTAGACAAAGACCAACCAAAGCTTCTTTACACACCAGGAGCATATATTGCCCATCTATCTCCAAAGAGGGAGGCTTATCAATGGTGCTGAAACAAATAACCGCGAGAAAAAAAGCAAATCCAATACGATGAACAGCTGGCAC
Source organism: Bacillus sp. N13C7 (assembly GCF_026790065.1). Taxonomy (GTDB): domain Bacteria; phylum Bacillota; class Bacilli; order Bacillales; family Bacillaceae; genus Bacillus. The sequence goes on from NZ_JALAMO010000005.1 coordinate 327,344, forward strand.
ATTCCGGTGTCCGAAAAGCGGAATCGTTACAAAAAAAGCAGAGATTCTAATAAAAACCAATAAAAAAGCAGGAAATAAATCAATAATCGAATTCATCGCTACATTACCCTGCAAAACGATTTAAATTAGAAAACAGCTCTGTTGTAAATGAAAGAATGGTCGATAGCATCCATGGTCCAAAAAAAATCAGGGCCAGAAGAACCGCCACGATTTTCGGAATAAACGCCAGAGTCTGTTCCTGTATTTGAGTTGTCGCCTGAAAGATGCTGACGATTAAACCGACCAGTAAAGCAATAGCCAGCAATGGCGCGCTGATCATCAGTGTTACGTATACGGCTTTTTCCGCCATAGAAATTACAAATTCTGAACTCACGTTTAGCACCTACCCTAAAAGCTCTGAAGCAAAGATTTCACAATTAAATACCAGCCGTCTACTAAAACAAAAAGTAATATTTTAAAGGGCAGAGAAATCATAACTGGAGGGAGCATCATCATTCCCATTGACATTAAAACGCTCGCCACTACCATATCTATAATTAAAAATGGAATAAAAATCATAAAACCTATTTGAAACGCTGTTTTGAGCTCCGATATGGCAAAAGCGGGAACCATTGTTGTGAGCGGAATATCCTTTAATGATTCGGGTTTATCCATTTTCGCGTAATTCATAAACAGCGCCAAATCCTTCTGCCTTGTGTGTTTACTCATAAATTCCTTAATCGGTTCCTCAGCTTTTGTATACGCTTCGTCCAAGCTGATTTTGTTGTCCATCAATGGCGTCAGCGCTTCTTTATTAATCTCTGAAAAAGTAGGAGCCATAATAAAAAACGTTAAAAACAGCGCCAGCCCGATAAGAACCTGGTTTGGCGGCATAGACTGCGTCGCCAGTGAAGTCCTGACAAATGACAGTATAATGACGATGCGAGTAAAACAAGTCATAAGAATCAATATTCCAGGCGCCACTGAAAATACAGTTAACAATAATAGTAATTTAACAGTTGAACTTACGTTTTCCGGATCGCTTGAACTGAAAATATTTATAAACTCATTCATGATGACGTGGGCCTTTCTTCTTTCCTTCAGAACGGTTTTGTTTTAACTCTTCAAGCTGCTCTTTCAATGCTTTTGAAAATGAAGGCAGTTTCTGCTGCGGCTGATTCTCAGATCCCTTCAGCGGCTTCACAAGCTTTTGCCACTCTATTTTGCTTGACATCGCCTCTTCATGCTGGCTGAGAATGACTTCAATCTCTTTTTCATCCTCAATTTCTTTCAGCAGCTGGATTGTTTCCCCTACGCCGACGACGAGCACGCTGTTTCCGACTTTGACCAATTGGATTGACCTGTTTTGTCCGACCGATGTGCCGCCAATATTTTCAACATATTGAAAAGGCTTGAGGAGCCGATTTCTTTTGTTCATCAGCTTAACCAGCGCGTAAATCAGCACGATAACAAACAGTAAAGCGAAAATCATCTTCACAAAATCAAAAGCTGAAACAGAAGGAGCAGCCGCTCCCTCCGTCTCATCAGCAGTTTGTGTTGTTTTTTCTTCCTTTTGCTCTGACTTATCTGCATTTTTTTCATCTTTTTTTTGAAACCATTCGTTTACAGTTGAATTATCAGAGTCTGCCGCGTCAGCAGCAATCGGATGTACACTGAATAAAACGAAAAAACAAATAAAAGCAATGAAATATTGACTCTTTTTCAACAGTCGTACACCCTTTAACTTAATGTTTTGTTAATTGCTTCAAGCACCCGGTCTGCCTGGAAAGGTTTTACGATGAAATCCTTAGCACCGGCCTGAATGGCATCGATAACCATCGATTGCTGTCCCATAGCTGAGCACATAATGATTCTTGCCTGTGCATCAATTTGTTTAATTTCTTTTAATGCAGAAATACCATCCATTTCCGGCATCGTGATATCCATCGTAACAAGATCAGGAGAATGCTCTTTATATTTTTCTACTGCTTGTGCTCCATTTTCAGCTTCCGCTACTACTTCAAAACCGTTTTTCACCAAAATGTCTTTAATCATCATTCGCATAAATGCTGCGTCATCTACAATTAAAATTCTGTGTGCCATAATCTATCTCTCTCCTTGTGTTTCGTTATTTTAAATTATTAATGCGCTCTGCCTGGCTTAAAATGTCAGTGACTCGTACTCCGAAGTTTTCTTCAATCACTACGACTTCACCTTTGGCAACGATACGCTGATTAACTAAAATATCTACCGGCTCACCGGCTAATTTATCAAGCTCAATAATACTTCCGGCAGAAAGCTCCAAAATCTCTTTTACGCTTCTCTTCGTTCTGCCAAGCTCAACAGTAATCGAAAGCGGGATATCCAAAAGCATATCCAGATTGTTAATAGGAGCTTGCGAAGCCTCGTTTGGATCAAAAGCGGAAAATTCAACCGGTGAAACCTGAACTGGTGCTGCTTTTTTCGCTGTTCCCTGCCTTTTCGGCGGCTGTTGTGGTTGCTGTTGCTGCGGTTCAATGCGCGGCTCTGGCGTCACAGGCTCCTTCGGCTGTTCATATGTAACATTAGGCAGCGGCGTTGTGTCTTCCTCTGCACTTCCTGAGTTCATAAGGCTTGAAATTAAATCCTTTGCAAATGTCAGTGGGTAAAGCTGCATAATGCTGGAATCTATTAATTCTCCCACCTTTAAGTTAAAAGAAACTTTCACCAGCATTTCATCATCAGGAATACGGTCTGTTCCCTTTTCTTCAGTGACATCGAGCAGTTCAACCCGAGGCGGTGAAATATCAATTTTTTTACTGAATACAGTAGACATTGATGTGGCTGCAGATCCCATCATTTGGTTCATTGCTTCTTGAACCGCACTTAAATGGATTTCACCCAGTGAAGGGTCCGCGCCTTTTCCGTCTCCACCGATCATTAAGTCAGCAATGATCGCCGCGTCATTTTGTTCCACGACCAGCAGATTGCTGCCGCTGAAGCCCTCCGTATAATTCACTTCAATCGCTACATACGGTTCAGGAAACGCATCGCTGATTTTACTTCTAGGAATGACAGTTACGCTTGGAGTCGTAATATCGACTTTTTGATTTAAAAGTGTTGATAGTGCTGTCGCAGAACTGCCGAATGAAATATTTCCAATTTCACCGATCGCATCACGCTCCATTTCCGATAAGTCATGTACTTCCAGAACCTCTGGCTCATCCAGCGTGCTGCCAGTGCCATTAAGAAGCGCGTCAATCTCATCTTGAGATAATCTATTATTCTCCATCTTGTTCACCTCTTATGTCGTGATCTAAAATTTGCACTGCCTGTTTTCGATTCACCCGGCCGGCTTGTCCTAAAAATTTCGGCTTATCTCCGACCAATACAGTAAGAGGATCCGTGACTGATTTGTCCAAAGTTATGCAGTCTCCGACTTCTAAACTTAAAAACTCTTCTATTGTCAGTTCAGATGTGCCGAGCTCGGCCACGACAGGTATTTGTGCTGTCATGATACGTTTTTCAAGCGACTTTGTTTCCTCAGGCTTTGGCTCATTTCTATCTGATTGCATCCAATAGTGGACTGAAAGCTTCGGTATGAGCGGCTCGAGGACGATATGCGGAATACAGAGATTAATGACACCGCTGATTTCACCGATTTGGGTATTGAGTGAGATGACCACGACTGTTTCATTAGGGGATACCATCTGAACGAATTGCGGGTTCACTTCAAACTCAGTCATTTCCGGTTCAATATCAGCAATTGACTGCCAAGCTTCTTTATAATTCCCCAGTGCATTTTCAAATAAATTAGAAATGATTTTTGTTTCAATTTCTGTCAAGCTGTCCACCTTATTATGACTGATGCCAATACCGCCCATGACGCGATCCATCATCGTATAAGCAATCGTCGGGTTAACCTCCATCATAATTCTGCCTTCCATCGGATGGACATCAAACAGATTCAAAATCGTCATGTTCGGGATGGATCTGATAAATTCCTCATACGGGACCTGGTCAACAGAACTGACAGATATGTGAATATAGGTTCTGAGCTGAGCAGAAAAGTGAGTAGTAAGAAGTCTTGCAAAATTGTCATGAATTCTCGTTAAACTGCGGATCTGATCCTTAGAAAAACGCAGCGCACGTTTGAAATCATAGACCTTTACTTTCTTCTCCTTTTCTTCTTTTTTCAGCTCTTCAGCATCCATTTCACCAGTTGATATTGCAGAAAGCAGTGCATCTATTTCATTTTGGGAGAGAACTTCTCCTGACATTTTCCTCACCTCCGTATTCTGTCAAATTATGCTTTATTGCAGATTAAAGGAGGTAATATACACTTTTTCTACTTTTCCTTCTTGGAGGTAGCTATTTATTTTATCTTTTAGTTCCTTCTTAAAGGTTTCTTTTCCCTTGTCTCCCTCAATCTCATCAGCATTCGTATCTGCCAGCAGTGATATTACTGCATCCTTCACTTGGAAGTCACGTTTCTCAAGCTCTTCTTTTGATTTATCAGAATCAGTTTCAAGTTTAATAGCAAGACGGATAATATTATCAGACTTTAAATTTGTTGTGATCTCTTCTACATCAACAGAAGATGCAACGATTTCATCAATACTTTTTTTCGCTTCACTTTTTTCGGACTTACCGCCTAGAACAAAATAAGCCGCAGCACCGAGAGCACCAATTATGATAAGAATAATTAGTAAAATGATCATTAATTTTTTCTTCATTCCGGTTCCTCTATTCCTTGATCCATTGAAAATATTTGTATGTTTCGGTAGAAAGATGCGATCCTTTCCAGAACAGCTTCTTCATCTTCTTTTACTACAAACTTCTTACCATTTGACAGAGTGATTGTAGTATCCGGAAAGCATTCAATCTGTTCAATAAATAGCGCATTCAGTGTAAAGGGCTGCCCATTCAAACGGGTTACTTTAATCATAAAACAGCGGAGAAGCGATTACTCGCCTCCCCTCCCTCCTTAACGTTTAAGGTTAACCAGTTCTTGAAGGATTTCATCAGATGTTGTAATAATTTTCGAGTTTGATTGGAATCCGCGCTGGGCAACGATCATTTCAGTAAATTCGTCAGTTAAATCAACGTTAGACATTTCGAGAAACCCTGATTTAAGGGAACCTGTACCCCCATCACCAGGCTGGTTAGCTGCACTCGCCGTTCCAGAGTTTAAAGATTCTCGATACAAGTTATTTCCGATTTTATCCAAACCGTCACTGTTTGCAAATGTAACAATCCCGATTTGCCCGCCGTCTTGAGTCTTACCGCCTGCATCAACGATTGATACCTTTCCATCAGAACCAATGCTGAAGCTTTGTGCATCAGTAGGAATTTGAATTGTGCCCCCAGTCATATTTAACACATGGTAGCCATCACCGGTAACCAGTGTTCCGGTATTATCTAAATAGAAGTTTCCTGCTCTTGTATAAGCCGTTCCGTCGCCTGTATCAATTCTAAAGTAACCGTCTCCGTCAATCGCTAAATCAAGTGTTCTTCCTGTGTTTTGTGTCGCACTTGTTGAATGAATTGTATCAATTGTGCCAGAAGATGAACCTAAACCGATTTGCTTAGAGTTCGTACCTCCAATTGCCCCTCCAGCCGCAGAACCGCCGGCAATCGTTTGGCTTACCATATCTTTAAAGGTAACACGGCTCTTTTTGAAACCAACTGTATTCACATTGGCAATGTTGTTACCAATAACGTCAAGCTTTGTTTGAAAGTTTTTCATACCGCTGATTCCAGAATAAAGTGAACGTAACATAATGTATTCCTCCAGATTTTTTATTTAGAAGATTGTTCTACAGACAACACATGCGACGGACTGATTTCAGTACCATCACTTAGAACGAGATAATATTTTCCTTTTGACTGCTTTACTGAGCTTACCGTGCCTGTTTTTTCTGTTGCACCTCCGTCAGCAGTCCAAGAAACTTCTTTGCCCATCCAGTCTAGGTATGTGGTAAACGGATCTTGTTTTTCGACGAATTGAGTCATTGTAGTGTTCAGATTCATCATTTGCTCCAGACTCGAAAAAGTCGCCATCTGACTGATAAATTCTTTATCATCAACCGGGTTGAGCGGATCTTGGTTTTGGACTTGGGTCATTAATATTTTTAAAAACTCATCTTTCCCCAAGCTGCTGTTGTTAGTCGACACAGTGTTCGTTTTTTCAGGCAGTTTATATTCTGAACTTATAGAAGTCATTCTTCTTCCTCCATTTCAACCATCGACACTTCATCGAGCAGATCGTCAAAATCAGTTGATTGTTTTTTCTGTCTTTGCTGTTTCTGCCCCTCTTGCTGCTGTTTCTGTTCATCTGAGAGCTGGCCGTATATCGGCTGATCTGCGCTCTGAACCGGGAGAGTAAAACGGTCAATTTGGACAGCCATATTCGGCAATGATTGCTTGAGCTGAGGAAGATGCTGTTCAAGCAGTTCTTTTGCTGATTGGCTAGATGCAATAATTTTACTCTGGAACATCCCATTTTCATTTGTCAGCTTGATCGTGACAAATCCTAAATGTTCGGGGTTCAGCCGAATGGTGAAACTTCCCGTCGATCTGCCGAAAGGCGTATATTTCATCTGCTTCCACGCATTGATCACTTGATCAGCCACCGTTTTGGTTTCTGCGGTCGGTAAATCTGATGAGAGCTGATGCAGATCAAATGTTTGAACTCCTCCAATGCCCCGATACCCTGAAAAGAGCATGTGGAGCCCTGATTTACTATCTACAGGCTGAATACTTCCTGATACATCCAAAGCACGTTTGCTGGATGAACTTTGCGGGAGCGGTGCGAGGACACGCTTTCCAAAGTCTTGCGATGATTCGGATGATTTCGTTAACAAGAAAGCTTTCAGCTGACTTTCTGCTACATTCCATTCTTTAGTCCCTTTTTGAGGAAGCATAGACATTTGTTCCATTAAGCTTTGAAAGCTTTTCAGCTCTGACGCTGTCATCGAGTAAAGTTTTGAGCTCGATTCATCTTTAGTGAATATTTGCTGTTTAAGATCCTGAATAAGCTGCTGAGATACGCCTTTTTTTTCAAGAGAAGAAAGAAATTGATCTCCATTCTGATAAACAACATGAGCTTCATTGCCATTCCCGCGTTCAGCCAGCTTATTCCCTTCCAGCAGCTGACTAATGAACACCTGGAGAACGATAAGTTCTTTCTTGTCCTCAGATCCTTCATTCTCTTGATTTGATTGCTCTGTATCAGACTTCAGTTCTCCATTAGTGTCAGCAGCAGAATCATTGGCATCCAGGGCTGTTTTACCTTCTGAAATGATTTTCCCTGCTTCTGAAAGTAATTCATCCGTCCCGCCGGACATTTTTAGTTCAACTGTCTGCAACAAGTTCTCCAGCATTTGCTGAGCAGTTGTATCCAACTGCATTCCTGTTAGTTTGCTTAATGTTTGCAGAAGTTCAGCGTGTTGTTTGTCCTGATCCTCGGGACTTGCTTTTAGCCAATCACTGATCTTTTTAAGCGAATCTGCCAAAAGCTGGTCGCTGGAATTAGGAGTTCCCTTTCCTTCTTCTGAGATTTCCTTCAATCCAGCCTCAGACATCAGCCAGTTTTGAAAAACTCCCTGGTTATTTTTCAGGCTTTTAGCCGCAGGTCCCGCTGTGGTTTGCAGCAAAGGTCCCGCCAATTCAAGCAGCTTCACCTTTAATTCCCCCTATTCTTGGCTGGCAGCAATTTTTTCTGTATAGGTTGCCGCTTGCTCAGGAGTCATTTTCGCCAATATGTCAGCAAGCTGCTTTTTGCTTAGACCATTCAATATTTTCAGCGCTTCTTGCTCCTTTAATTGGGTAATAATTTTAGCAGCCTTTCCGCTGTCCATGCTTTTATAAACACTAATCACTTTGTCATCCTTAGAAGATGAATTCGAACCTGATGTTCCTTCATTATTATTTTCTGACGACTTTTTTTGATCTTCCGCCGTCTTTTCCAGTGAGCGGATCTTTTGGTTGAGCCTGTCGATTTCAGATTTACTCGTCTCTAAATCTTTATTCAATATACTGATTTCACTTTTTTGATTCTTAATCGTCTTTTCGAGAGCTGCTGTATTACTGCTATCCTTACTTGATGCTGTGTCTTTAGTATTTTCGGCTTCAGGAACCAATTCTTTAAGAACCGGCGTTTTTGCCGCAGCTTCCTGTATCGGCTTTAAGACATTGACACCAGCAGCCCAAAGAACAATCCCCCCTGCGATGAAAAGAAACATCAGCGGGAGGATAACGATAAGCAAAACCGAACGGAACTTACCTGATTCTTTCTTTTTGCCGGACATTACATTCGCTCCTAATGGCCTTGAATCATAAACTGCTTGATCGAAATATCGTCCATTTCTTTCATCTCTGCAGCTTTGTCTTCAAGAGCAAACATTTTAAACTGTTTTTCACGCATTTTTTCAAACTTTTTCACTTCTATATTTTTCTCTGTTAAAATTTCTTGTTTTTGATTCATTTGATTTCTTTTCATCATGACAAGTTTTTGATAGTGATAAATCGTATTATCAAGGTTTGAGACAAATTGCTGGTAATGCCTCATTTCCTGTACACTCATGCCGCTTTTTAATTTCTTTTCCTTATTTTGTTCAAGCAATTCCTTCTTGCTCATATTCTCATATAATTTTTCAGCAACATTTTCAAATTCAGAAACTGATTGCTGATACTCTGATAAGGATTGATCTTTCTCATTTTCTTTTAGTTCCAGCAGCTTTTGGAATCTAAATTGATAGGCCACGTTTATTCCTCATTTCCTGTCAAACTAGTTAATGCCGCAATGCTTTCTTCCAATAATGCTGATTCGTCCGTTCCCTGTTTTAAAAATTGAATAAGCTGCGGGTAAAATTGTATCGCTTCATCAATTTCCCTGGAGGATCCTCTTTTGTAAGCTCCAATATTAATGAGATCTTCTGAATTTTGATATGTCGATAGAAGTTCACGGAATTTATTTGCTGCGTCTAGGTGTTGTTTTGTCGATATGTTTGACATCACCCTGCTGATGCTTTTCAGCACATTAACTGCAGGAAACTGGCCTTTGTTGGCAAGCGCCCTGTCCAATACAATATGTCCGTCTAAAATACCGCGAACAGTGTCAGCAATCGGCTCATTCATGTCATCCCCGTCTACCAATACCGTATAAAACGCTGTAATGGTTCCGTATTCATTTGCACCCGTTCGTTCTAATAAACGAGGTAAAATAGCGAACACAGAAGGTGTATAGCCTTTTGTCGTCGGTGGTTCTCCGGCAGCCAGCCCAATTTCACGCTGCGCCATTGCCACCCTTGTAACAGAGTCCATCATAAACATGACATTTTGGCCTTTATCGCGGAAATACTCAGCAATAGCTGTCGCTGTATATGCCGCTTTCAATCTCATTAATGCTGGCTGATCTGAGGTGGCCACAACTACAATCGATCGTTTCAGCCCTTCTTCTCCCAGATCTTTTTCAATAAATTCACGAACCTCACGTCCGCGTTCCCCGACAAGTGCAATGACGTTTAAGTCAGCCTCTGTCTGCTTGGCGATCATCCCCATTAATGTGCTTTTACCGACACCGCTCCCAGCAAAAATCCCTATCCGCTGGCCTTTACCGACTGTCAGCAAGCTATCGATTGATCTGACCCCGATACCCATCTTTTCCCGGATAGGCGGCCGTTTCATCGGGTTGGGAGGTGATTGCTCTGTCGATACAGGCGATAGCCCTTTCGGCAGCAGTTTTCCGTCAAGCGGCTCACCAAAAGCATCAATGACCTGTCCAATCAGTCCAGCTCCCACTTTAACCCGAAGAGATTCACCAGTGGCTTCTACAATACTGCCGGGCGCAATGCTTGCAGCCTCTAAGTAAGGCATAAGCAAAATATTTTCTTCCTGGAAGCCGACAACCTCAGCTTTAATGACTTTACCGGATTGCCCTTTTGCATAAATCAGGCACACGTCGCCAATTGAGCTAGCAGGCCCTTTTGATTCAATCATCAGGCCGATCACCCGTTTCACTTTTCCGTATCGTTTATACGAGTCCGTTATTTCTATACAATCGATCAGACTCTGTGTCTTCATTCAGCTGCACCCGCTTCCAGCGCTGTCAGAAGTTTATCTTTCAATTGCATTAATTGAGTGTCTACGCTGGCATCTACTCTGCCAAAAGGAGTTTCTACATAACAGGATCCTTTTTGAGCTTTTTCATCAGCATATATGCCAAGCCGGCATTCTTTATAAAGAAGCTGCAGGATTTCATCTTTTTGCTGATAAACCGTCTCGTAGTAATATGGATCCACATATATTGATATATCGTCATATTCCTTTACTTCGTTTACAACCTCTTTCACCAGCAGGAGAAACGCCTCTTTATCATCAGATTTTTGCTGCCATACTTTTTTAGCCAGTGCAACGGCAAGCTCAACGATTTCTTCAGAAGCATCTTCAAGCTTATCCTCAACAGCTTTTCTGGACATTTTAGTTATGCTGTTCGCTTGGTCGATCAGCTCAGCATACTGCTGAAGCGCCTCTGCTTTGCCTAATGCCACACCTTGTTCAAAGCCCTCAGCTTTTGCTTCCTCGATAAGCTTTTGTTTTTCAGCAGCCCATTCATTTTTTTCCTGTTCAATTTGGCGGCGAATATTTTCTATATGGCTGTTGGCCTGCTGAGAAATCCGGTCAGCTTCTTCTTTCACTCTGGCCATAAGCGCTTCTGGCTGCTCTTCGGCCTGCAAAAGGTGAGAATGCTCGATACGCACCTCTTGTATAGAGAGTTTTCTTCTTTCCTTTTGTGGAGAAAAAGATGATTCTTGTTTAATGATATTAGACAATAATATCGTCCCCTCCGCCTCTTGCTATTACAATTTCACCGGCTTCTTCAAGCTTTCTGACGATGCTTACAATCCTTGATTGAGCCTCTTCTACATCTTTCAAACGTACAGGGCCCATAAATTCCATTTCTTCTTTGAAGGTTTCAACCATACGCTGGGACATATTGCTGAATACAATTTCTTTGACTTCCTCGCTCGCAACCTTTAATGAAAGGAGCAGATCGTCGTTCTCAACATCGCGAATGACTCTCTGAATGGCGCGGTTATCAAGTGTAACAATGTCTTCAAAGACAAACATACGCTTTTTAATTTCTTCAGCAAGATCGGGATCCTGAATTTCCAATGAATCCAAGATCGTCTTCTCTGTTCCTCTGTCTACCCCGTTTAACACTTCCACAACAGCTTCAATTCCGCCTGTTTGTGTATAATCCTGAGTAAATGCAGAAGATAATTTTTGTTCAAGAATCCGTTCCACCTCATTAATAATTTCTGGTGACGTTCTGTCCATGACCGCAATTCTTCTCGCGACCTCAGCCTGCACTTCAGGATTCAGCTCCGATAAAATTTGCCCAGCTTGCACAGGATCTAAATAAGACAAGATTAAAGCCATCGTCTGCGGATGCTCTTGCTGTATAAAATTCAAAATTTGTTCAGGCTCTGCTTTTCTGGCAAAATCAAACGGTTTAACCTGTAAAGAAGAAGTCAGCCTGTTTAAAATGTTTTCCGCCTTGTCCTCACCAAGCGCCTTCTCAAGAACTTGTCTCGCATAGCTTAGACCGCCTTGAGAAATATAATCTTGCGCAATGGCTATATTATGAAATTCTTCTATAATTTCATCCTTTTTTTGATGATCGACACTTCGAACACCTGATATTTCCAGGGTAAGCCTTTCAATTTCTTCATCGGTTAAGTGCTTATATACAGAAGCTGACACGTCTAACCCCAAGGAAATCATGAGAATGGCTGCTTTTTGTTTTCCTGTAAGCTTATCTTGATCACGTCTCGCCATTTCTAATTCCTCCTAATCCTCGGCCAGCCAGCTTCTCAGCAGTTTTGCAAAATCTTCCGGCTTGTCTTTCGCCATCTTTTCAAGCTGTTTTCGTCTGACTGTTTCCGCTGTTTCATTTTCCTCTTCGTTGATATCAGGCAGATTAATCGGTTCTTGAGGAACCTCATATTCATACTCCTCATATTCATCCTCTTGCGCTCGTTTCTTTCTGACAAGCATAATAATGAGAACGATGATCGCTGCGATTAAAACACCGCCTACGATATATGCCCATAGCGGGATACCAGATGATTTCTCCGTATTTGTATCCAAATTGACTTTTCCGTCAAACGGCTGAACGGAGACCACAATTTTATTATTAATATCTTGATCAGAAAGGTTCTGGTTTTGTGTTGCGTCCTTATCCAGTGATGTTCTGACAACAGTTGAAAGGATTTTTTGTATATCATCCTGTCTTTCAGTTGATAGCGACGCTGTGTTTTTGGCATCAGGCGGCTCTACCATGACTTGAATCCCCAAATCTCTGATTTTATATGGGCTTTCAGCGATTTCTTTATGGATTCTGTTCACTTCATAATTGATTTTATTACTGCTTTTTTCGTAGTTCCCACTTTCGGTATTTTCACCGTCAGCTTGATAATTAGTTACATCCTCGTCCCCGGTTCCGGCGGTTCCGCCATTGGCTGCACCGTCACCCTGGTATGTTTCAGATACCTTTTCCGCGCTGACTGCAATGCCTTCCATGTTTTCTTTATCAACAGGTTCGACTATATCTTCTGTACGATTTTCTTTCGTGAAATCAATGTCCGCTGTAACGGAGACAACGACTTTATCTTGTCCCATCATCGTTCCAAGCAGTGACTGAACATGTTTTTGAATGTCTTTTTCAACTTGGGACTTAATTCCCTGCTGTGAAGAATAACTATCCGCGTAGGACCCTGCATCGCTGTCTGATTTGTCGTAGTATGTAGAATTTTGGTCCATGATGACAATGTTATCTTCTTTTAAGTTCGGCACACTTTTCGATACCAGATGATACAATCCGTTGATCTGGCTTTGATCAAGTGTATAGCCCGGCTGAATCTGCAGAACGATTGATGCAGATGCTGCAGATTGCTCCTCACCGACAAACACAGCGTCTTTCGGGAGGTTAATCATTACTTTTGAATTTTTGATACCGTCCATTTCATTGATCAAATTTGACAGTTCTGTCTGTGTGGCTTTCACTTTCACCATATCAAACTCATTGTCTGTCAAACCAAACCCGGCATTTTGCCCAAAAAATGAATAGTCAATCGATCCGGTTTTAGGCAGTCCTTCCGCAGCCAGCTGGACTTTCAATGAATCAACCTGGTCCTCCGGAACGCTAATCACTGTACCGCCATTCGAAAGTTCGTTCGGCACTTTTTTCGCATCCAGCTCTTCTTTGATTTTGCCTGCTTCTTCGGCAGACAAATCTTTGTACAGCGGCGCCATTTTTGTGCTTGAAGCAAAAACGCTAATAATAATTCCAAGAATAATAACTGCCGCTAAAGCACTAACCATTAAAATCTTTTGTGATTTAGATCTGTTTTTCCAAAACTCACTCGTTTTGTTTTTCATTTGCATTAGAGTACGATTCATGTTAACCCCCGGTCATTCCACTCTTTCTCTTAATCGTCAGACCCCCTACATTTGCATTCTCATAATCTCCTGATACGCTTCCACAGCTTTATTGCGGAACTCTGTTGCAGCCGTCAGAGAGATGCTTGCTTTTTGAGCGGCTATCATGACCTCATCAAGATTTACATCTTTTCCTGCAGCTAAGGCATTAGTCATGTTGTCAGAAGCTATTTGGGACTCATTTAACGAACTAATAGAGTTTTTTAAAAGCTCCGAAAAGCTTGTTTGATTTGAAGAATCTGTTTTTTGGCTATTGTTTACTTGATTTGTTGCATTTTGAGTGTTTTGAGTATTTTGAACCTGAAAAGGAGAAATTGCATTAATCACATTCATTCACCTTACTTTCCGATTTCTAACGCCTTCATCAGCATTCCCTTTGTGGCATTCATCGCAGTGACATTCGCCTCGTATGATCTGGTGCTGCTGACAAGGTCAACCATTTCCTTTAATGGATCAACATTAGGCTTTTGTACATATCCCTCAGCATTTGCATCAGGGTCTGTCGGATCATAAACAAGATTAAAATTCGAATCATCTTCTGTGATTTTTGAAACTTTCACACCGCTTCCAGCATTGCCGCTTCCGCTCATCTGTGAATTGAGAATAGAAGAGAACGATTCACCCTTTGACTGAAGAGAAACCATTTTTCTTCTGTAAGGCACCCACTCTCCGTTCACCTGCTTAGCTCTTGTCGTATCCATATTAGCCAAGTTAGACGACACCACGTCCATTCTGACACGCTGAGCAGTTAAAGCTGATGCTGAAACGTTTAAGCTATGAAAAGCTGTCATCATTTTCCTCCTGTTAATACGGTCTTCAGCGAATTAAATTTGCCGTTCATTCTTTCAACTAAAGCTTGATAGTTGATTTGATTTTGCGCTAATTCTGTCATCTCTTTGTCAACATCAACATTGTTTCCATTTTGCTGATACGATGTATTCTTGCTTGTTACGATTGAATAATTCGAATCAGTATCAGAAAAATCAACATGACGATAGTCTGTTTTTATCGCATCAAGACGAGAGGATTCTTGATCTAATAAATTTTGGAAAGAAACTTTTTTTGCCTTATAGTTCGGTGTATCTATATTAGCGATATTATTAGTTATGACTTTTTGCTTAATATCCGCTCTGCTCAAGGCATTTTCAAGATTTTGTATCGTTCCAGAAAATAAGCCCAAATCCACTTACCTCCATTTCAGTTTTTTTCACCCTCAATATCCTTGTCGAGAATTGTAAAACTATATGCTTATTGTAAGAAATAACAGGCATAAAGTCTATGAAGATCGTGTAAAAAAATGTGCTCACAATTATCTATTTTATAACTAGGTATATAGTCCTAGATTATTTGAACTATGTTTCCCGCTTTGATATAAGCCTGAAAATAGCAGAATTTCTGTTTTTTCTTTATTATTTTCGACATTTTTGAGTTTTTTTGAAGATAATTGTAAGCTTTATTAAAATTATTACAAAGAAAGACTTTAAACCCAGGAAATAAAGCTTATCAATTTCCTTTATTTGAGTATAAAAAAGAACCCCTTTTTAAGGGGTTCTTTCTGTCATTAATGAGATTTTAGATTTTCTAACTCAATTAGGAATTTGTTGTTAAGAACTTTGATATACGTACCTTTCATTCCTAATGATCTTGACTCGATAACACCCGCACTTTCCAGCTTTCTGAGTGCGTTCACAATAACAGAGCGGGTAATGCCGACGCGATCTGCGATTTTACTTGCAACGAGAAGACCTTCGTTTCCGTCAAGCTCTTCAAAAATATGTTCAATCGCTTCAAGCTCACTATAAGAAAGAGAGCTGATAGCCATTTGCACGACAGCTTTGCTTCTTGCTTCCTCTTCGATTTCTTCTGCTTTTTCTCTCAGGATCTCCATTCCAACAACCGTAGCACCATATTCAGCAAGAATTAAATCATCGTCATTAAATTGGTCCTGTAAACGTGAAAGAATGAGTGTTCCCAATCTTTCTCCGCCTCCGATAATCGGTACAATTGTTGTTAAACCAGCTTGGAACAGGTCTCTGTTCTCAACGGGAAAAGCAGTATATTCACTGTTAATATCCAAGTTAGAAGATGTTTCAGGGACATTAAACAGATTTTTTGTATATTCCTCAGGGAATTGGCGATCCTCAAGCATTTTTTTCATACGATCATTTTCAATTTGCTGGTTAATAGAATATCCAAGGAGTTTGCCTCGGCGGCTTACAACGAAAATATTGGAATCAATTACATCCCGCAATGTCTCCGCCATTTCCTTGAAGTTTACCGGTTTTCCTGCTGCAGCCTGCAGCATGGAGTTAATAATTCTTGTTTTTTGTAATAAAGCCATGATAAATAATCCTCCTAAACATTCCTCTTATTAAATTTTTCACAATATAAATTGACTTAAATCTTTGTTTTTGGCTATCGTTCCGAGCTTTTCTTCGACATACTGTGGTGTAATCGTTATTTTCTCCATTGTTACATCAGGAGCTTCAAACGACAGATCTTCTAATAGACGTTCAAGTATTGTATGAAGGCGTCTCGCACCGATATTATCTGTGTCCTGGTTCACATGATAAGCAACTTCAGCAATCTTATGAATAGCTTCGTCAGAAAATTCAAGAGATATACCTTCTGTCTGCAATAAAGCCTGGTATTGTTTCAGCAGCGCATTATCCGGCTCAACCAAAATTCTCACGAAGTCGTCTACCGTCAGTTTGCTCAGTTCTACACGAATCGGGAAACGCCCCTGCAACTCAGGAATCAAATCAGATGGTTTGGCCATATGAAACGCTCCTGCTGCAATAAATAACACATGGTCTGTTTTTACTGATCCATACTTAGTGACAACAGTAGAACCCTCAACGATCGGGAGAATGTCCCGCTGAACGCCTTCCCTTGATACATCGGCAGAGGATGACGCGCCGCCGTTTTTTGCAATTTTATCAATCTCGTCGATAAAGATAATGCCGCTCTCTTCTGCTCTCTGAACAGCTTCCTGGCTGACTTCATCCATATCAATGAGTTTGCTTGCTTCTTCATTTGTCAGGACTTTTCTGGCTTCTCTGACGGTCATTTTGCGCCGTTTCTTTTTCTTTGGCATTAGTCCGCTCAATGCGTCCTGCATGTTCATGCCCATCTGCTCCATACCCGAGCCCTGCAGCATATCAAACATAGAAGGCTGCTGCTCTTCGACTTCTACTGTTACATAGTAGTCTTCAAGCTCTCCTAAAGCCAGCTGATGCGCCATGCGTTTTCTTTTTTCTTCAATGTTTGCTTCTTCCTGACTCTCTGCCTCATCTTCACCATTCGGCTGGCTGCCGCCAAAAAACATTTCAAACGGATTTTTCACGCCTGATTGTTTTTTCTTCCCAGGAACTAACAGACGAACAATGCGTTTGTTGGCATTTTCTTCTGCCTGCTCCTTTACTTCATTCATTTTCTCTTCTTTTATAAGCCGAACGGACGTCTCCACAAGGTCTCTGACCATTGATTCAACATCCCTGCCTACATAGCCGACTTCGGTGAATTTTGTTGCTTCAATTTTAATAAATGGCGCACCTGAAAGCTTGGCGATACGTCTGGCAATTTCAGTTTTTCCAACGCCGGTAGGCCCCATCATTAAAATGTTTTTCGGAACGACCTCGTCCTTCAGCTTTTCATCCAGAAGACTTCTTCTATAGCGGTTTCTTAATGCCACGGCGACAGCTTTTTTCGCGTTTTGCTGACCGACAATATATTGGTCTAACCGATCTACAATCTGTCTTGGTGTTAACGGATTTTTTTCCATGCGCCTCAAGTCCTTTCTATTCAAGCTCTTCCAGTATGATTTGATCGTTCGTGTAAACACAAATTTCGCCTGCTGTTTCTAACGCGGCTCTAGCAATCTCACTTGCAGACATGCTTTCACCGGCATGCTTTTTCAAAGCTCTTCCGGCTGCCAAAGCGTAATTGCCTCCTGATCCAATCGCGAGAATGCCGTCATCTGGTTCGATCACCTCGCCTGTTCCCGATACGAGAAGCAAGGTATCCTGATTCATCACAATCAGCATGGCTTCAAGCTTTCTAAGCACTTTGTCGCTGCGCCATTCTTTTGCAAGCTCAACAGCCGCCCGTTTTAAGTTGCCGTTATACTCTTCAAGCTTAGCTTCAAACTTTTCGAATAAAGTGAAAGCGTCTGCAACAGATCCCGCAAACCCAGCAAGAACCTTCCCATTAAACAGTTTTCTTACTTTTCTCGCAGTATGTTTCATGACAACAGCCTGACCAAACGTCACTTGGCCGTCTCCGGACATTGCACTTCGTCCCTTATGCTGGACGGCGAATATTGTGGTCGCATGAAAAGATGACATAAAGGGCCTCCTTTAATTTTTCTTAAAAGCTCTTGGATGGTGAGACATATATGTGTTTCTCAACATTTCCTTCGAAACGTGCGTGTATATCTGTGTCGAAGACAGATTGGAATGCCCGAGCAGTTCTTGAACGCTCCTCAAATCCGCTCCTTCGTTTAACAGATGAGTGGCGAACGTATGTCGAAGCATATGCGGATGGATATGTAAAGTGCCGGACGCTTTTTGGACAAGCCCGCTTAAAATATGTCTGATACCTCGGGCTGTAAGCGGTCCGCCTCTTTGATTCACAAATAATAGATCGTGAGGTTCTTTTGCTTTTATCAGCAAGCACTGCCTTCCGCTATTCATATATCTATCCAACGCTTCGCGGGCGTAAGACCCAAAAGGGATATAGCGCTGCTTCTTGCCTTTACCGTGAACAAGCACAGTGTCCATAAATAAATCTACATCGCTGACAGTTATGGAACAGCATTCACTGACCCTCATTCCGGTGGCATAAAGAAGCTCTAACAGCGCTTGATCCCTCATTCCGGCCGGCTGGCTTATATCTGAAACTTCAAACAGTTCTTCAAGCTCTTTTTGATAGAGAAACTTCGGTATCCGTTTCTCTTGTTTCGGCAAGTGAACAAGCTGAAACGGATTTTCTTCAACAAGCTTTTCTCGCATCAGGAATTTATAAAAGCTTCTCAATGCAGATATCTTTTTGCTTATTGTTCGTCTCGATAAACCTTTTTCATAGGCTTCTGTCAAAAAAATCCTAGTATCTTGATATGCAGCTTCTTCAAATCCATTTATACCTTGAACGCGCAGGAAAGTCTCGAATTCTTCAATTGAATCCACATAATTCACAATAGTATATTGTGAATAATTTTTTTCAATTTGTAAATATTCAACGAATAACTTTACGAAATTCTTAACATTCTCCATGCCTAATTCCTCCCCAGAAAGGGCTTTTAAATGGTATCACAAATCGCGTTCAAGTTGCAATCAATACCTATATTATTTTCGAAATTGTTCGAATTGTCTCAATTGCGCGGTTCGCGTATTGTTCATTCCGCTCTTTTTTATTTTTAATTTTAACAGGCAATTCTTTTAAAAGCCCAAAGTTTGCATTCATCGGCTGGAAGTTCTTCTGATTTGTTGTTGTAATATAGTGAGCCATGCTGCCTATTGCTGTTTCCTGAGGGAAAGTGACAAGCTCTTCTCCTAAAACAAGTTTAGCCGCATTAATGCCTGCTACCAGTCCTGAAGCAGCTGATTCCACATATCCTTCTACTCCCGTCATTTGGCCTGCAAAGAACAGGTCACTGCGGTTTTTAAATTGATAAGTCGGCTTTAACAGGCTTGGAGAGTTAATGAATGTATTTCTGTGCATCACGCCGTATCTCACAATTTCTACATTTTCAAGCCCTGGAATCAATTTAAGAACTTCTTTTTGGTCCCCCCATTTTAAATGAGTCTGGAACCCTACAATATTGTAGAGTGTTCCTGCAGCATCATCCTGTCTGAGCTGAACAACAGCATAAGGGCGCTTTCCTGTAACAGGATGCTCTAAACCAACGGGTTTCATTGGTCCGAAAAGCATTGTTTTCTTTCCCCGTTTTGCCATGACTTCAATCGGCATGCAGCCTTCAAAGAAGATTTCTTTTTCGAATTCTTTTAACGGGACTGTTTCTGCTGATGTTAATGCTTCATGAAAACGGTCAAACTCTTCTTCTGTCATCGGGCAGTTCAAATACGCTGCTTCCCCTTTATCGTAACGGGATTTCAGGTATACTTTATCCATATCAAGGCTGTCTTTTTCTACAATCGGCGCCGCTGCATCATAAAAATATAAATAGTCCTCTCCAGTCAGCTCCTTCAGCTGGGCAGACAACGATTCTGACGTTAATGGACCCGTTGCGATAATGGTAGGGCCTTCGGGTATTTCTGTGACTTCTTCATTAATAACAGTTACGTTTGGATGATTTTTTACCCGATTTGTCACACTTTCGGCAAATTCATGGCGGTCAACTGCGAGAGCGCCCCCGGCAGGAACGGAACATTCGTCAGCAGCCGCGATGATAGCTGAATCAAGCGCCCGCATTTCTTCCTTTAATACACCGACAGCGTTAGCAAGCGTGTTGGAGCGCAGAGAGTTGCTGCACACAAGCTCGGCAAATTTATCTGTATGGTGCGCAGGCGTTTGTTTAACAGGGCGCATTTCATATAATTTGACTTGAATTCCCCGTTTGGCAAGCTGCCACGCTGCCTCACTACCTGCTAGTCCGGCTCCGATTACATTCACTGTTTGTTGGTTCATCTTTCACATCTCCTAGTTTATTATTCAAGGCCTTCTTTTAACACACAAAGAAGGTGAGCAAGACCCTGCTCACCGCTACTTCTGTGGTTCTTCCTTATAATCGCATTCCACGCATTGGACTTGTATGCCTTTTTTGAGTTTTTTCTCGACGAGCATTTTTCCGCATTTCGGGCATTTTCGTTCAATTGGTTTGTCCCAGGAAACGAATTCACAGTCCGGATAACGGTCACAGCCGTAAAAAACCCGTTTCTTTTTCGATTTTCGCTCCACAATATTTCCTTCACCGCAGCTCGGGCACTTCACGCCGATCTGTTTTACAATCGGTTTTGTGTTCCGGCAGTCCGGGAAGTTGGAGCAAGCTAAGAATTTACCATACCGGCCCATTTTATATACCATTGGAGAACTGCACAATTCACAATCTTCTCCTGCATATTCCGGTTCGATTTCAACTTCCTTCATTTCCGCTTCGGCCTTTTTGACCCGTTTTTCAAAATCGGTATAGAAGTTATCGATAATCTTAACCCATTCCGTGTTGCCTTCTTCAACATGATCAAGGTCTTTTTCCATTTTTGCCGTAAACTCAACATTAATGATTTCAGGGAAGAATTCCATGATCAAGTCAAGGACGATCTGCCCTAGTTCAGTCGGAACAAAGCGTTTATTATCCAAAGCCACGTAGCCGCGCCGCTGAATGGTATCAAGCGTCGGAGCGTATGTGGAAGGACGGCCGATACCGAGTTCTTCAAGGGTTTTAACGAGACGAGCCTCAGTATAGCGCGGAGGCGGCTGGGTAAAATGCTGCTCCGGTTCTATATCTTTTGATAATACCGTGTCGCCTTCTTGCAAATCAGGCAGCATCCGGTCTTTTTCTTCCAGTTGGTCGTCTTTTCCTTCAACATACACCTTCATAAACCCGGAAAACTTGACTTTACTTCCATTTGCACGGAATGTCAAACCGTTGTTTGTCAGGTCGACACTCATTGTATCGAGAACTGCAGGCGCCATTTGGCTGGCTACAAAGCGCTCCCAAATTAATTTATACAATCTCATCTGATCTCTGCCAAGTACTGCTTTTAATTCGCTTGGTTTTCTGAGAACTGACGTCGGGCGGATTGCTTCGTGAGCGTCCTGAGCATTTTCATTCTTTTTAGCAGGCTTTCGTTTGCCGCCTAAGAACTCTTTGCCGTATGACTGATCAATAAATGCAGCTGCTTCTTCAACCGCCGTATTTGAAATACGCGTTGAATCCGTTCTCATATACGTGATCAGACCGACAGTTCCTTCTCTTCCAAGATCGATTCCTTCATATAATTGCTGTGCAATCATCATCGTTTTCTTGGCTCTGAAATTGAGTTTGCGGGCCGCTTCCTGCTGCAGGGTGGAAGTTGTAAAAGGCAATGCCGGATTACGTTTGCGTTCCTTTTTCGTTACTTTTTCAACTGTATATTTATTGCCTTTAAGCTGAGAAAGGATGTCTTTAACATCAGCTTCACTATTTAAAGGAAGTTTTTTGCCGTTCTTTCCGAAAAAGCTCGCTTCAAACGTTTCCTGTCCTTTTAAGAACGTGCCGTCAATTGTCCAATATTCCTCAGGTTTAAAGTCGTTAATTTCTTTTTCACGGTCAATAATCAAACGGAGGGCAACAGATTGCACACGGCCTGCGCTAAGCCCTTTTTTGACTTTTTTCCATAGGATTGGACTGATTTTATATCCGACAAGCCTGTCTAAAATACGTCTCGCCTGCTGTGCATCCACTAAATCCATATTGATCATGCGGGGATGCTTAAACGATTCCTTGATGGCGTCTTTTGTAATTTCATTAAATACCACGCGGCAGTCTGAATTGAGATCCAAATCAAGGCTGTGTGCCAAGTGCCATGCAATCGCTTCCCCTTCTCTGTCGGGGTCAGCTGCAAGAAACACTTTTTTGGCTTTTTTTGCAGCGGTTTTAAGCTCTTTTAGTACAGGTCCTTTACCTCGAATGGTAATGTATTTCGGTTCAAAATTTTGTTCTATGTCAACTCCCATTTGACTTTTTGGAAGATCCCGGACATGTCCCATCGATGCTTTTACTTTATATTTTTTACCTAAGTAACGTTCAATCGTTTTCGCCTTAGCGGGCGATTCCACGATGACTAGATAATCAGACATTTTCATCCCCCTCAAGAGGTGTTCTCTCTCTTTTCAAGTATTTCAATTTTATTTTTGCAGCTGTCTTTATTTGGCTTTCAACAATTCATTCTTTATGATGAACGTCATTATTTAAATACAAAACAATATGCAACTTTAAATCCTCACTATTATTAAATATTACAATGCCGTTTGTCAAACGATAATTCAAAAGGGTTCCGTATATTGAACGTTTCTCTCAGGAAGCTCCTCGAAAATATCCTCTGCTGACCATATGGCTTTAGCCCCCTGCTGAATCAGTTTAATAGGACCTCCGGCGTAAGGATCAAATAATGAACCGGGCACGGCAAATACTTCTCTCCCTTGCTCCAATGCTTGGTATGCAGTAATCAGCGAACCGCTTTTTTCTTTACCCTGCACGACAATAACGCCTTCACTTAATCCGCTAATGATACGGTTTCTCATAGGGAAATGCCATTTTTGGGGTTTGGTTTCCGGTGGATGCTCTGACAGAAGGATATGGTGTTTAGCCATGTAATGTGCTAACTGAAGGTTTTCCCGGGGATAAATGTTCTGAAATCCGCCTGCAATGACGCCGATTGTCCGGCCTTTCGCCTCAATACTTGCAGCATGGGACATTCCGTCTATCCCAGCCGCCAATCCGCTGACAATCACCCAATCTTTGCGGCAAAGCTCTTTTGTAAGATGATTGACAACATGTATCCCATAAGCTGTTGGATGTCTTGTCCCTACAATTCCAATTTTCCTTCCTTTAGAAAGAAGGGTCATATCACCCTTTGCAAACAGGACGGCAGGGGGATCATAGATGGTTTTCAGCCAGAAAGGATATTGCTTTGAAGAAATCGGGATGGTGTTAATGCCTTGCTCATGATAAACAGCAAGTACACGCTGAAGCTTTGGATAATATTCTTCTATTTTATTTTTTAATGCAGCTGCCTTTACTTTACCGCGAGTAACAGTTTCGAACACAGGCGATGTCAGCGACATAGACGGATCGGCTTTCCACCATTTTAATAGAAGGGATGGGGATAATAATTGATTGATTCTGCAAATCATTAAACAGGCTGCGGCCTGATCCAATATATTGACCTCCTTTTGACAGAAAAAGCAGGAACAGCCTAGACGGCTGTCCCTTCTTTATTAATGTGTTTTGCAAGTTTCGAATAAGTTTTTCTCTTTCAGCACCTTGATTAAGGTTTCACCCATTACTGAAGGTGTCTCTGCAACTTCAATGCCGCATGCATTAAGGGTTTTGATTTTTTCATCAGCTGTCCCTTTTCCGCCGGAAATAATGGCCCCGGCATGTCCCATGCGTTTCCCTGGAGGTGCTGTTTTACCGCCGATAAATCCGACTACAGGTTTTGTCATGTTTGCTTTTACCCACTCTGCTGCTTCCTCTTCGGCAGTACCACCGATTTCGCCAATCATAATGACAGCGTGTGTTTCAGGATCTTCGTTAAACGCTTTTAAGACATCAATAAAGTTTGTTCCATTTACAGGATCGCCGCCGATTCCAACAGCTGTAGATTGTCCTACGCCCGCTTCTGAGAGCTGATGCACCGCTTCGTATGTTAATGTTCCTGAACGCGATACAACGCCTACATGACCCTTTTTATGGATATATCCAGGCATAATGCCGATTTTACATTCTTCAGGTGTGATGACACCAGGGCAGTTCGGCCCTATCAATCTCGTTTTCTTGCCTTCCATGAAGCGTTTGACCTTGACCATATCCAAAACCGGAATATGCTCAGTGATGCAAATCACGAGATCAAGCTCCGCATCCACCGCTTCCATAATCGCATCTGCTGCAAAAGGCGCCGGCACATATATTACAGAGGCGTTAGCGCCAGTTGTTTGAACTGCTTCAGCCACTGTATTAAAGACCGGAACTCCTTCCACTTCAGTTCCGCCTTTTCCAGGTGTTACACCGCCTACGATATTTGTGCCGTATTCGAGCATCTGCTTCGTATGAAATAAAGCGGTAGAACCTGTAATCCCTTGTACAATAACTCTTGTATCTTTATTAATAAAAACACTCATTATCTGGTCCCCTGCCTTTCATTCTTTCCTAAACTAAGGATACGATTTTCTGCGCGCCGTCAGCCATTGATTCCGCAGATGTTATGTTTAATCCTGATTCACTAAGGATTTTCTTCCCTAGATCCACGTTTGTGCCTTCAAGTCGGACGACCAGCGGCAATGTCAAACCGACTTGTCTTGTCGCTTCAACAACCCCTTCTGCGATAACATCACATTTCATAATGCCGCCGAAAATGTTGACAAAAATCCCTTTAACGTTTTGATCAGAAAGAATGATTTTAAATGCTTCCGTGACTTTTTCTGCGGTTGCACCGCCGCCCACATCAAGGAAGTTGGCCGGTTCTCCTCCATAATGCTTGATAATGTCCATTGTTGACATTGCAAGTCCCGCACCGTTTACCATACAGCCGATATTTCCATCTAGGGAAATGTAGCTTAAGTCATATTTGGACGCTTCGATTTCTTTCGGATCTTCTTCATCCAAATCTCTGTACTCCAAAATGTCCTTTTGTCTGTACAACGCGTTGCTGTCAAAATTTAATTTCGCATCAAGCGCCATCACATTTCCGTCGCCTGTTACAACGAGCGGATTGATTTCGGCGATTGAGCAGTCTTTCTCAACAAAGGCTTTATATAGTCCAAGCATAAATTTAGCAGCTTTTCCCACAAGCTCCTTTGGAATATTAATTGCGAATGCGATTTCTCTGGCTTGATAGCCTTGGAGGCCGACAGCCGGATCAATGACAGCTTTTTTGATTTTTTCCGGTGTTTTCTCCGCTACTTCTTCAATCTCCGTTCCGCCTTCTTCAGAAGCCATCAGAACGATTCTAGAAGTGGCGCGGTCAAGCACGAGCCCCACATAGTATTCCTTTTTAATATCGCAGCCTTCTTCAATAAGTAAGCGTTTTATTACTTGGCCGTCCGGACCCGTCTGATGTGTAACGAGGGTCTTTCCTAATAGTTCCTCGGCATACGCTTTCACTTCGTCTAATGATTTTGCTATTTTTACCCCACCGGCTTTGCCTCGACCGCCAGCATGAATTTGAGCCTTTACGACATAAACCGAGCTGGATAAGCTCTTTGCTTTCTCAACTGCTTCATCTGCTGTAAAAGCCACTTTACCTTCAGGAACAGATACCCCATATTTTCTGAGGACTTCTTTTCCCTGGTACTCATGGATATTCATTTCCCATCCTCCTAACTTATGTAACAAAACTAAAATAGACTGCGCTTTCATTCTATAATAATACTGGAAGAATTGTCTAGAGTTCGATGCAAAATCTTAAAATCCTTCTAAACATTCAAACTTTTATTTTATTAAAAACATAAATTTCAAACAGAGAATGGAGAATATTTTAGTTATTTTTTGTTTTTTACACTCTCGTCCAACCGGTAAATAAACGAAAAAATTTCGGCTACCGTTTCATAAAGGGCTTCCGGAATTTGATCATCTACAGTCAAATGGCGCATTAATTCGACAAGGGTCCGATCTTCTTGAATCGGAACCCCTGCTTTTTTCGCTTCTTTGATAATATTGTCGGCTACATGGCCCTTTCCTGTCGCAATCACTCTCGGCGCCTTGTCTTTTCGTTCGTCATAATGGAGGGCTACAGCTTTTCTAATCGGCGTCTGTTCTTTCATACTTTCACATCCACTTCCTGATTGCTGATGCTTGTTATATATTGATCGATTGCAGCCTTTTCTTCAGTTAGACTCCTTTTTTTAGCTTTTACTCCTGAAAGGCTGTATCCCATTTCCTTGAGACCCTGTTTTAGCGCGGGCACCATCGGATCAATCGCAGCCTGAAGCTCGAAATCAGTCTCAATTGTAATGGTCATGACTTTTTGCTGTATCAAGCAATCAACAACCGTTTCTTTTAACGTATCCAGCTGCAGCAAAAACAAAAGGCGGCAATGGGAAGGATCAAGCTTTCCATCCGCTTCTTTCTTTCCTTTAAAAAGAACAGTCATGTCCTGAACTCCAGACTTCGAAAACAGCGGAAACGACATCACAATTTGGCTGTGTGACGGATGGTCCTGCTGCATAAAAAGCTGGCCGTTTAATTTATGAAAGAGCTGGTCGGCTTCCTGTTTGACAGGATCTGCTACATCATGCGACGCTCTTGCGGCATGAAGGGCCAGCTTGATGGATTGTATATCGTCAGGTGTGACTGAGCTTCCTTGTTCAAACGCTTTAATGAATGCAAGCTCGTCCCTTGCACCGATTGCCATTTTCACTTTGGATAAGAAAGAAAGAACATCTGCTTTATCGGCCAAACTAGGTGCCGTCTGCTGAACAGCTTTTAAAAAGACTTCAGCTTCCTGATCTGTTACATGTGCCGCCTGTAGAATTGCTGAAGTAACAGGTGACTTACGGTTACCCGACGAGGCAGCCGCTTTAATCCAATTTGCTGCTTCTTTTACAATGTCAAGACTGTTTTTTTCAGCAGATTCCGTCAGCTTTGTCAGCAGCTGGCTAGCTTCTTTGATTGAAATGTCTGGTGAAGTTTTAACAGGCTCTTTCTGGCTTCTCTGTTCCGCCGTGTGGTTTACAGGCGGCAAATTGGCCTCTCTAGGGGAGCCGGCTGGTGCGCTAAGCTCCTTGTTTCCAACTGTATTGCCTAAAGAAGATGCTTTGTTATTGTCCGTTAGAGAGCTGAGCTTATCAATCAGACGTTCTGCATGGACATCGATCTCACTATTAAGAAGTACCGTAACAGCTTCCTTTAGCTTTGCCATCATTTGGCTCTGCTGAGGGCTTTGATTGATTGCCTGAAGCAGCTGGGATACGTGCTGATGCAGAGGAACAGGCGATTTTACAGCATGAACACCGCTCAAAACCTCGGGGTGAATGGGAAGGTCACGCTTCAAAGCGAACAGAACCGTTTCAATCGCTTTTTTTGTGTCTTGTGCAGGCAGCGTATCCATCCAGCGGACAGCTGTTTTGATATCATTTTCTGTTACGGGTGATTTGCTCTTCAGCATTGCTTCTGTCATCATGAGAGCCGTATTTGACGGTCTCAATGATATGGCATGTAAAAGCTTGCCAGCTGCATCCTGAATGGTTTTCGGATTTTGGTCAAAGCTTTGAACGACCTGAAGACGTCCTATCTGTTCTGCCGTATTTTTTTCGTAGGAAAACCAATAATATGCCTGAGGACGAAGCTGGGTTTCAAGTTTTCCCTGAACAGTTTGATTGCCGACTTGGATCAGCGCATGCTGGTCCCCTAATAAACGAAGCACTTTTCCTAAAAGGAGACGCTTCTTCCCATTTAACGCATCGCTGACATTTGCTGTTTCCTGCGGGACTGCTGTATTTCCAAAAAGGTGCTGCAGCGCCTTTTGCACATCATTTCGTATATTCATTTAAAAAAAGGTGCCTCCTTGTCCATTGGTTTATCTGAAAGTTTGAACAGGAGCGAAAGTTTTGCGGTGCAATTCAGTTGGGCCGTATGCAGCGAGAGCTTCGAGATGCTCTTTTGTCCCATAGCCTTTATTTTTTTCAAACCCATACATCGGATATGTTTTGGCATAGGCGCTCATCATTCGGTCCCTCGTTACTTTCGCAATACACGCACCTGCCGCAATTGACACGCTTTTGGCATCACCTTTTATAATGGATGACTGAGCCGTGTCGAGCGGCAGCGTCATTGCGTCAATAAGCAAATAATCAGGTGTTTCTGACATATCGTGTATCGCTTTCATCATTGCCATCTTTGAAGCTTCATATATATTGATTTCATCAATCACAGAGGCTTCTACAATTCCTATTCCGACCGCTAATGCTTCCTTCATAATAAGCTCGTAGTATTCCTCACGCTTTTTTTCTGAAAGCTTTTTGGAGTCTGTCAGCCCAAGGATTTCACATTCCTCTGGAAGGATGACTGCGCTGGCGACAACGGGTCCTGCCAATGGCCCCCGGCCGACCTCGTCAACACCTGCAATCAAGCGAAATCCTTTGTTTCTTGCCAGCCTTTCATAGGAAGTCATGCTCACCCATTGTTCCTTCAGCGCTTTTTCTTTCGCCTGCTTTTTAAGCCACTGCTCTACAAGCGTTTGAACGCTTTTTCTCGGGTCTTTTTCGCATTGGGCAATAAAAGGGTCTTGTTCATCTTTCACTTCCTGCAAACGGTCTTTAATGTCCTTTACGGTTAATGTATTCACTTTCTCTTCTCCTTACTGTATGTATCGGTTCGGCCAGGAAAAAATAAAGACCCGCATTTCTGCGCGCCTTTACATAGTTGGCTGTTCAAATGACAGCCTGCCGAACTTTTCAGTGCGGATATCGCGAATGATGACTTCAGTCGTCTTATCGTAGTTAATGAGACCTCCGCTCATGAGACAGCCGCGCTTTTCACCTATTGCATCAAACAGCTCCGCAATGTCCTCTGGGATCTCATCAAGGCCGTAGCGCTCTTTAAGCCGTTCAGGATAGTGTTCTTCAAGAAAACGAAGGCCAAACACCGCCACGTCCTGCAAATTGATAATTGAATCTTTAATAGCACCGGTGACTGCCAGTCTCAAGCCGACTAGCTCGTCCTCAAATTTAGGCCATAAAATCCCCGGTGTATCTAAGAGCTCTAATTCCTTTCCGACTTTCACCCACTGCTGAGATGTTGTAATACCAGGTCTGTCTCCTGTTTTTGCTATATTTTTCTTTGCAAGCCGATTAATGAGCGTTGACTTTCCAACGTTCGGAATGCCGATGATCAAAGCGCGAATTGCTCTCGGCTTCACACCTTTTGCCCGCATCCGGTCAAATTTTTCTTGGAGGATCTCTTTTGACGCCGGCACAATTTGATTTAAGCCTTGTCCGTTTACAGAGTTAATGGACAGAGAGCGGATCCCCTGGTTCTCAAAGTGCTCTTTCCACTGCTGTGTAACTGCCGCATCTGCTTTGTCGGCCTTGTTTAGCAGCATAATTCGCGGCTTATTTTTTAGAATGTCTTCAATCATTGGGTTTCTTGATGACATTGGGATTCTGGCATCTACCAATTCATATACAATATCAATTAATTTTAATTTTTCGGTTACTTCTCTTCTTGCCTTCGCCATATGGCCTGGGAACCATTGGATTGTCATGTGACCGAACACCGCCTTTATCTCTTCAGTATGCAAGATTCTTTGTTGCCCTTTATGTATTTTACGATGCCTGTCCGGCATTTTCAAATTCTGTATAAAAAAAGAGCTTGTTACAGGTAACAAGCTCTTTTCGTTCGTTATCATTATCGTCTGATCTCTTTAATACGAGCCGCTTTTCCGCGAAGTTCACGCAGGTAGTAAAGTTTAGCACGGCGTACTTTACCGTAACGTACAACTTCGATTTTCGCGATTTTTGGTGTGTGTACAGGGAAAGTACGTTCAACGCCAACACCGTAAGAAATCTTACGAACTGTGAACGTTTCGCTGATTCCACCACCACGACGCTTAATCACAACACCTTCAAAGATCTGGATACGCTCACGGTTACCCTCAACAACTTTCACGTGTACACGTAAAGTGTCACCAGGACGGAACGCAGGAAGATCAGTGCGAAGCTGTTCTTTTGTGATATCTTCAATTAGTTTTTGCATCGTTTTCAACTCCTTCCAACAGATGCTCTTGGCCACAAAACCCGGCACAGCGGAACATCGTTTTCAAGCTGCAGCGGATAAGCCCGCTTAAGCCACAAATAGTATCTTATCACAATTTCATAGCCTGTGCAATAAAATCTATTCTTTTTCCCATTCAGAAATCCATTTTCTTTGCTGCTCTGTAAGGGGGTAGTCTTTTAAAAGATCCGGGCGTCTTAAATAGGTCCTTCTGATCGATTCTTTACTCCGCCATTCTTTGATTTTTGCATGGTTTCCTGACAGGAGTGTTTCAGGCACTTTTAAACCTTTGTAATCTGCCGGTCTTGTATAATGCGGGTGCTCTAAGAGGCCGGTGCTGAATGAATCCTCAATATGAGAAGCTTCTTTGCCCAGCACACCCGGAAGCAGTCTGACGACACTGTCTGCAATCATCATTGCAGGAAGCTCACCGCCCGTCAGGACAAAATCACCAATGGATATTTCATCTGTCACCAGATGCTCGCGAATGCGTTCATCATAGCCTTCATAGTGGCCGCAAATAAACAGCAAATGCTCTTCCTTTGCTAATTGTTCAGCTTTTTTTTGGGTAAAACGCTCACCTTGCGGACAGACGAGGATAATACGCGGAGGAGCAGCTGCCTTTGATGTCAGGTCCTCGACGGCGTCAAAAACAGGCTGAGGCTTGAGAACCATGCCTGCGCCGCCGCCATAAGGGTAATCATCAACAGTATTATGCTTGTTATCAGAATACTCCCGGAAATTTACGACCTGAAACTGCACCGCCTCTTTTTCCTGGGCTTTTTGGAGAATGGATGAGCCGAGCACGCCTTCAAACATTTCGGGAAACAGCGTCAAAAAGTCGATTTTCATTCGTCTATTAATCCTTCCATAAGTTCAATCTCAATTTTCTTTTCGCTGACATCGATATGTTTGACCACTGATTCAATATAAGGAATGAGTGCATCTTTTTTCCCTTTTCGCCCGATAACCCAAACGTCATTAGCCCCAGGCGTCAAAATTTCTTTGACCTTTCCAATGAGTTCACCGTCTTCGGTAAATACTTCGCACCCTATGATTTCGTGGAAATAAAATTCTCCCTCATTCAGCTCTCCTAAATCTTCTTCAGGCACTTTAATGATTGCGTTTTTAAGTTCCTCTGCTTCATTCAGGCTTTGTCTTTCTTGAAACTGCAGCAGGTGAAATTGCTTATGCAGTCTGTGCGTGTTTACTGTTACTTCTACTGGTTCGTTACGTCCGTCCATAAACAAATACAGCTTGTTGCCCGGCTTGTACCGTTCTTCCGCAAAATCTGTTTTCGAAATCACCCGCACCTCGCCTTTAATCCCGTGGGTGTTTACGATTTTACCTACATTAAACCATCGCTTTGTCATATGATCACCTCTGGCGAATTTCAATTACTTTTCCGTCTTTTATGACGATGGTGTTTGCTGCTGTTTTCTCATGCCAGTCATCCCCGGCTTCGATTGTCAGCAGCGCATCGACTTCCTTTTCTTTCATCTCACTGCCAAGCGGCAATGTATGTACTTGAGCAATTTGAAAATCGATGATTTTTATATTATCTTTTCGCTTTTCTATTGCCTTTTTAAATTGTTCAATCATATCTGGGTTTTGCTGTTCTTTCTCATGTTTTCTAAGCTGAAAATAGAGCTGGCTGCATTCTCGTTCAAGCATTTGTTTCTTTTCGGCAAAAGAAGCTAAAAGCTTTTCTTTGCTGTGCTCGGTTAAGACTTGCATAACGGCTACACGGTGAATAATTTGCATCACACCAAGCTCCCTGCTTTTAAAACTTTTTTGGCCCAGGCTTTTCTATTTTGCCTAAGCTTCTATCAGTTTACCCTTTTTTTGCGTGTAAAAAAAGGGGAGGTGCCGGCCCTCTCCCTTTTAGTCAAATATCTCAAATTGAACTTTCTTAGAAGACTGTGCGCCAGCTGCAAATACAGCTGTTCGAATCGCTTTTGCAGTCCGGCCTTGCTTTCCGATAACTTTACCGGTATCTGACTTATGGACAGATAAGCGCAGCGCAATCTTTTGATCGGTTTCTTCTCTTATGACGCGAATGTCATCTGGATGATCAACAAGCGGCGTCACAATTTGGACAATCAAATCTTCCAAGTGTTGATCAGTCATTACTTGCCTTGTTTAGCGTTGTGGAATTTTTCCATGATTCCTTGGCTAGAGAACAAGTTGCGAACTGTATCAGATGGTTTCGCTCCAGTTTGAAGCCATTTAAGAGCAAGCTCTTCGTCGATTTTTACTTCCGCTGGTTTTGCAACCGGGTTGTAAGTTCCGACTGTTTCAATGAAACGGCCGTCACGTGGTGAACGAGAATCTGCTACAACAATACGATAGAAAGGAGATTTTTTTGCTCCCATACGTTTTAAACGAATTTTTACTGCCATTTTACTAGCACCTCCGAAAATATTTCAACAAGATAGTATATTAACAATGATAAAAGTGTTTGTAAAGTGTTTTTTCTTAACAACGGTTTTATCATGTATAACCGATTACATAAAAGGTAGCTTAAACCCTTTTTTCTTGCCTTTTGACATGTTTGTCATCTGCTTCATCATTTTTTTCATTTCTTCAAACTGCTTAAGCAGACGGTTGACCTCCTGCACGGACGTCCCGCTTCCTTTCGCAATCCGCTTCCGCCGGCTGGCATTGATGATATCCGGCTGTTCTTTTTCAAGAACAGTCATTGATTTGATGATCGCTTCCACATGATTCAGCTGCTTTTCATCAACCTGGATGTTTTTCAGGCCTTTCATTTTACCTGCACCCGGCATCATTTGCAGAAGCTCATCAAGCGGCCCCATGTTTCTGACCTGCCCGAGCTGCTCCAGAAAATCGTCCAATGTGAAGCTCATCGTTCTCATTTTTTGTTCCAGCTCTTTGGCTTTGTCTTCATCAACGCTGGCCTGTGCTTTTTCAATCAATGTCAGCACGTCGCCCATGCCGAGAATCCTTGATGCCATGCGTTCAGGATGGAACGGTTCTAATGCATCGAGCTTTTCGCCTAAACCGGCGAACTTAATCGGCGTGTTTGTGACTGCGCGAATAGAAAGGGCTGCACCGCCGCGTGTGTCTCCATCAAGCTTAGTCAACACAACACCGGTTAAGCCGAGCTGTTCATTAAAGCTTTTGGCAACATTTACAGCGTCCTGTCCGGTCATTGAATCGACAACCAGGAAGATTTCTTCCGGATTTGCGATTTCTTTGACGTTGGTCAGTTCATCCATCAGTTCATGGTCGATATGCAAGCGGCCTGCCGTATCCAAAATAACATAGTCATAATGTTCTTCTTTGGCTTTCTCAATAGCCTGTTTCGCTATTTCTACAGGACTGACCTGATCACCAAGAGAGAAAACAGGCATGTCAAGCTGTTTGCCGAGCGTTTCCAGCTGCTTAATAGCGGCTGGACGGTAAATATCGGCAGCAACCAGCATCGGTTTGCGATTATGCTTTTTGCGCAGCAGATTCGCAAGCTTACCGCTTGTTGTCGTTTTACCTGCACCTTGGAGACCAACCATCATAATAACAGTCGGCGGCCTTTTTGCGACGGCGATTTTGCTCTCTTCGCCGCCCATCAGCTCAGTCAGTTCCTCTTTAACAACTTTAATGACCTGCTGGCCGGGCGTCAGACTTTTCATGACGTCTTGGCCTACAGCGCGTTCACTTACTTTTTTAACAAAATCCTTGACTACTTTAAAGTTAACGTCAGCCTCAAGCAGCGCAAGACGAACCTCACGCATCATTTCTTTAACATCTTGTTCGCTGACTTTCCCTTTTCCGCGGATTTTAGAAATCGTCTGCTGCAGTCGGTCGGCTAATCCTTCAAATGCCATAGTTTGCCGCCTCCTAATCTAATTTCTCAAGCGCTTCAATCAGAGCTGTAATTTCTTCCTCTTCTTTTGAACCGGAAGCAAGCTCCTTCAGCTTATTAAACATCTCTTTACGCTCCTGAAACTTTTTCAAAAGGAGCAGCTTTTCTTCATATTGTTCAAGCATCGCTTCTGTTCGTTTGATGTTATCATAAACAGCTTGTCTTGAAACCTCATATTCTTCGGCTATTTCGCCTAGGGAGAAATCGTCCAAATAATAAAGCGACATATAGCTCTTCTGTTTTGACGTCAACAACGACTGATAAAAATCAAACAGATAGTTCATTCTCGTTGTCTTTTCGAGTGACATTTGAGCTCTCCCCTTTGTTAAGTCAAATCCCTTTACGATAACTTAGTTTACACGGTTTTGTTGAGACTGTCAAGTTTTTATCTTGTCAAAGCATTGATTATTTTTTCCAAAATGCGCTAAATATCATCCAATTTATTCCGATATTGTATATGAACCCTATTTTAAAGGAGGATGTCTTATGAAAAAAATCGGTTTATTGTTTATGCTGTGTTTGGCAGCTGTGTTGACAAGCGTTTGCCCCGCACAGCAAGCAGACGCTGCTGAGGCGCCTTATAAGGCTTCAATTACAAATATCAGTACAGATGGGGGGGTTTACGGTAAAATCAATTACGGACAAGGTCAATTTTGGCGAGTGAAGTACAATATTACGATAAGCGGCAAATTACTCGACCAAAACGGGCAGCCGGTGCCAAACGCTCCGGTAAGATTTGAAGCAGATACGAAGGTCGGAAACACAACAAAAACAGCTTCAGGAACAACTGATGCAAACGGAACTTTTGATGTTCCAATGTATTTAGGACCAGCCGCTGGATACTACACATATTACACATCTGTTTCCGTTCATTACTATGACATTATTCCATTCAGAGTTTATTCAGGAGATTCAAGACTGGTATCCACTGATAACAGCCTTTATCATTTCGCTTATCAAGTGAGAAGATAAAAAGAAAAAGGCCCCAAAAGGTGGTCTTATCCCTGTCAAGTA